>JBKBKR010000002.1:722409-786924 GCA_046296515.1 Paracoccaceae bacterium
CCGGGGGGGGGGCTTGGGGGGGGGGGGGGGGGGGGGCGGGGGGGCGCCCCCCCCCCCCCGCCGCCCGGGGGGGGGGGGGGGGGCGGCCCCCCCCCCCCCCCACGGGGAGGACGGGCTACTTGATGTAGCCGGACCGCGTCATTTCCGTTGTCACCAGCGTCTGTGCGGCGGCAAGCGCTGCTTCGGCCGTCATCGTCCCGGCAAGGGCGGCGCTGAACTGCTGGCCCACGGCGGTGCCAAGACCCTGAAACTCGGGGATGGCGACGAACTGCACGCCGACATAGGGCACCGGGTCCACCGTCGGGTTGTTCGGGTCAGCCGAGTTGATGCTGTCCAGCGTCATCTGCGCAAACGGCACCTTCTGGTATTCCGGGTTGGCATACAGCGATGCCCGGGTTCCCGGCGGCACATTGGCCCAGCCTTCCTTGGCGGCGACAACCTCCAGATAGTCTTTCGACGTGGCCCAGGCGACAAAGGCCTTGGCCGCATCCACCTTTTGTGTGCCCGCCGGTATGCCCAGCGACCATGCCCAGAGCCAGTTGCCGCGCTTGCCTTTGCCGGTATCGGGGGCCAGAGCAAAGCCGACCTGATCGGCGACGGTGGAATCGGTCGGGTTGGTCACGAAGGAGGCGGCGACGGTGGCATCAATCCACATGCCGCACTTGCCCTGCTGAAACAGCGACAGGTTTTCGTTGAAGCCGTTGTTGGCGGCACCGGGCGGACCGTAATCGTTCAGCAGCGCCAGATAATCGGTCAGCGTCGCTTTCCACGCCTCGCTGTCAAACTGGGGTTTCCAGTTCTCATCGAACCAGCGCGCGCCATAGCTGTTCGACATGGCGGTCAGGAAGGCCATGTTCTCGCCCCAGCCCGCCTTGCCGCGCAGGCAGATGCCGTATTGCTCGGCGGATCTGTCGGTCATTGCGGCGGCGGCGGTCTTGATCTCCTCCCAGGTCGGCGCATCGGGCATGGTCAGGCCCGCAGCCTCCATCAGGTCGCGCCGATACATCACCATCGAGGATTCGCCGTAAAACGGCGCGGCATACAGTTCTCCCTCCACCGTCAACCCGCCCCGGATCGCAGGTAGCAGGTCATCGACATCGTATTCGGCGGGCAGGTCGTTCAGGCTGACCAGCCAGCCCTGCTTGCCCCAGATCGGCACCTCATAGGTGCCGATGGTCAGCACATCGAACTGGCCGCCCTTGGTTGCGATATCCGTGGTCACCCGCTGGCGCAGCACGTTTTCTTCCAGCGTCACCCATTCGACCTTGATGTCGGGGTGTTTCGCGTAAAAGTCATCCATCAGACCTTGCATGCGGATCATGTCACCGTTGTTCACGGTGGCCACGGTGATCGTGGTCTCGCTCATGGCGGCACCCGCCAGGGTCAGCGAAACCGTCGCGCCAAAAAGCGCGCGGAGTGTGAGTGTCATTTGTATCCTCCCTGTCAGCGAATGAGCAAATCATCGCTTGATGGGCAATTACTCACATCTTGAGCCGATTGGTCAAGCCCCTTAATCCGCCGCAGATGCAAAGGTGTCAGAGTCCCAGAATCATCCTTGCGGTGGTCTCGTCAGTGATCAGCCCATTGATAATGCGCGACTTCAACGCGCCACAGATCGCCGGAACCTTGGATGCACCCGCAGCAATGCCAATTGCGGGGCGATCAAGTTTCTGCTCCACCCGCACTCCGCCGGTGCGGGTATTGGTCCCGACATCCAGATAGTGGCCGTCCGAATCAAACACCCAACCCGCCACCTCGCCCGCAGCGCCAGCGGCGCGCATCTGATCCAGCTCGGCGCGGGTGACAAAGCCATCGGCCAGCAGGGGCGCGTCGTCAGACATCTGCCCGACGCCGACAAAGACCACATCTGCCGTCCGGGCAAGATCGGCCACCCGTTTGACCGGGCCAAGCGCGCGAAAGGCATCGCGTTCTGCACTGGTGGGCGAGATGACCGGCACCAGCATCGGGTAATGCGGTGCGCGCACCTTGTCGGATACCCGCATGATCACATCGAAAAAGCTGGCCGAGCCGTCCGGCGCGATATTGCCGATCAGCGACACCAGCCGGTGATGTGCGGCCTCCAGCGGGGCCACGGCATCGACCATGCCACGCAGGGCCCGCCCGGTTCCCAGCGCGATGGTCAGCGGATCGGGCATGCGCAGCACCCGCTCCAGCTCCGCCGCGGCGGCGGGCGCGATCGACAGCACCGGATCGGCCCCGCCCAGCGAGGGCGACACCCGGCAGCGGCCCAGACCGAAACGGTCGCGCAGAGCGGATTCCAGATCAAGGCAGGCCCCGATCCGGTGATTCAGCCGCACATGGATCAGCCCGTCTGCCATCGCCTTTGCCACCAGCCGCTGCGCGCGCTGGCGGCTGATACCCAGTTCGGTGGCGATCTGGTCCTGGGTCATGCCGCCGACATAATACAGCCACCCGGCGCGAGCGGCGTCATCTTGCGGGGTTGGGTCGCTGTAGTTGATCCGGCTCATGGCTGCCTCTTTGCGTCGGGTGCCATCTGAAAGAAATCCGCGAAAGAGGCAAAGCGCAAATCGGCGCGGGCGCTGTCTGGTTCTTCCAGCGAAAGGCCCGCCATATGGCTGCCCCCAGTGAACCGCCAAACCTCCATCCCCGCCGCCCGTGCGGCGGCAACGCCGGTCAGGCTGTCTTCGATCACCAGACAATCCGCTGGCGCAAAGCCCATCCGGGCGGCGGCAAACAGGAACAGGTCCGGCGCGGGTTTGCCACGCGCCACCTGACTGGCGGTAAACACCCGCTCCCCAAGCCGGTCCCACAGCCCCACCAACCGCAACGACATCTCCGCCCGGCGCGGGCTGGAGGAGGTGGCCACACAAAACGGCAAGGCCAGTGCGTCAATCACCCCGGTCACATGCGGCATGATCTTCAGCCCGGCGCGAAACCCCTCCAGCAGGCGGTCGCGGTATTCGTCTTCAAAGCTGGGGGGCAGGTCCAGGCCGAACCCGTCCCTGATCTGGGCCATCACCACCGGGTAGCTGCGGCCAAGGAAATGCCGCGCCACATAGGGCAGGTCGATCACCACACCGCGTGCCGCCAAGGCCTCGATCAGCATCTGCGCGCTGATGATCTCGCTGTCGATCAGCACGCCGTCACAGTCAAAAATGACACAGGCGCGGCCCATGCCTGCGTCAGGCCGCTTGCGGGGTGCGGGCTTCGGTCAGAATCGCGTGCAGCTTGGCCGGATCGGTATTGGCGCGCAGCTTGGTCACCACGCTTTGGTCGCGCATGGTGCGGCTGACCAGCGCGAGGGCCTTGAGGTGATCGACGCCGGAATCCTTGGGTGCGAACAGGCCAAAGATCAGATCGACCGGCTGACGATCCACGCTGTCATAGTCCAGCGGCTTTTCCAGCCGGATGAACACGCCCACGATCCGGTCAAGGTCTTCCAGTCGCGCATGGGGCAGGGCGATGCCATGGCCCACGCCTGTCGGGCCAAGGCTTTCGCGTTCCTGCAGGCCATCCACCGCCGTTGCCGCCGTCAGCCCGTAGCATCCGGCGACCATCTCTCCCAATTCCTGAAAGAGACGCTTCTTGCTGGTGATCTGCCCGACGACGCGAACGGCGCCGGGCGTGAGTAGTTTCGCTAGTTCCATGAGCAGTCGTGTTCCCGAACAGCCCTTGTCGCTGCCCTTATTTGCTGTTGCGCGGGTCGATCCAGCCTATATTGCCGTCATCCCGGCGATAGACCACATTCACCCCGCCGTGCCCTTCGTTGCGGAACACCACCATGCGTTGCCCGCCAAGCTCCAGCTGCATCACGGCTTCGCCGACGGTGATCGAAGGAATCTTCGTCTCCATCTCGGCGATCACGATGGGCTGGAGGCTGTCTGGCTCCACATCCTCGGCGTCCTCGGTTGGCGCGAGGATATACGAGGATGCCCCGCCGAATTCAACTGGTGACGTTCGGGCAGAATGATGGTTGCGGATCCGGCGTTTGTAGCGGCGCAGCTGCTTGTCCATCTTTTCGCGGCAGGACTCGAAAGCGGCGTAGATTTCAGTGGCATGGCCCTTTGCCTGTGCGGTCAGCCCGGTGGAAAGATGGATCACGGTTTCGCAGACATATTCATGCGCCACGCGGGAAAAGACGATCACCGCCTCGGTCGGGCGCTGGGCGTATTTCTCCACCACCTCGCCAAGTTCCGACTTTACATGGGTTTGCAGGGCTTCTCCGATGTCGATCTGTTTTCCACTGATCTGATAGCGCATGATGTCTCCTCCGCGCGGCTTCTTGCTCTGGTGGCGGGCAGCGTGCCCGTCACTAAAGATCTTCTCTTACTGACATGGGGGCCTTCGGCGCATCTGCAAGGCGACCGGGCCGGAAGGCGGCCGCGGGGCAGGCTTGGCACAGGGCGGGTCTTTGCACGCATCACGGGCATTTGGCGACAGGCAAGCCCGGCTTGTCAACCGAATCGTCACTCAAATGTCATCTGTAAGCGATCAGGATTGTCGCATCACGACAATCAGGAGATGCGGAAGTTCTGCCCCAGATAGACGCGCCGCACCGTTTCATCGCGCACCACTTCGTCGGTGGTGCCGCTCATCAGCACGTGGCCGTCGTGCAGGATATAGGCGCGGTCCACAATTTCCAGCGTTTCCCGCACGTTGTGGTCGGTGATCAGCACGCCGATGCCGCGCGATTTCAGGTCATGCACCAGATTGCGGATTTCGCCCACCGCGATCGGGTCCACCCCGGCAAAGGGTTCATCCAGCAGCAGATATTTCGGGTTTGCCGCCAGACAGCGCGCAATCTCCACCCGCCGCCGCTCGCCGCCCGACAGCGCCAGCGCAGGCGCACGGCGCAGGTGTGTGATCGAGAATTCCGACAGCAGTTCTTCCAGCCGCTCGCGCTGCTTGTGGCGGTCAAGGTCAGAGATTTCCAGCACGGCCAGAATGTTGTCTTCGACCGACAGGCCCCTGAAAATGCTGACTTCCTGCGGCAGATAGCCGATCCCGAGCCGCGCGCGGCGGTACATCGGCAGGGCGGTCACATCCTTGCCATCAATGATCACCTGCCCGCCCTCGGGGGTGACAAGACCGGCGATGGCATAGAAACAGGTGGTCTTGCCAGACCCGTTCGGGCCGAGCAGCGCCACAACCTCACCCCGGCTCAGCTGCATCGACACGTCGCGGATGACCGGACGCTTCTTGTAGCTTTTGCGCAGCGAACGGATCACCAGACCTGCGCTGCCTTGGGTGACGGAAAGCGATGGCGTGGGGGTCAAGGCGCACCGCCCGGCGTAAAGATGGTCTTTACTCCGCCTGTCATGGTGCCGGTGCCGTCCTTGAGGTTGACCGTCAGCTTTTCGCCCGAAATGGCGGCACGGCCTTGGGTCAGTAGGACATTGCCGGTCATCACCACATTGCCGGTGGCAATGGTATAGACTGCCTCTGACGCTTCGGCAGCATCGGTAGGGCTGACCAGCGTGACACCATCGGTAGCGATCAGCTTGTCAATGCCTTGACCCTCGGCAGCATATTCCACCCGGATCGTTCCTGCGGTCAGTCGCATTTCACCCTGCTTTGCCATCACATTGCCGGTGAACACCGCCGCGCCGCTGGACTGGTCGACCGACAGCGCGTCAGACGTCACCTCCACCGGCAGCGAGGTATCCTGTTGCAGGCCGCCAAAGCGGATGTCGGCCTGCTGCGCGACAGCGGGAGCCGCGAAGACGACGGCAAGACAAAGGGCGCGCAGGAACTGTGACATGATTTGCCTGTGAAAAAGGGGCGTAGGATCAATTTGCCGGTTGGTATATCAGCTTCACGGCACCATTGAAAACCAGAAGATAGCTGCCGTCGCGTCCCGCGTCCTGGGTCAGGCGCATGCTGTCGGCGGTCACTGTGCCTGCCGGGCCGGTGGCAGTGACAGCGGTGGGCAGGGAAACGTCGGTCTGATCCATATCGGCGGTCAATGTCTCACCCTGCACCTGCCACCCGGTCGACGAGGCAACGGTCACCCCGCCCGACAGCTGGATCTGCCGCGCCGCCGGGTCGATCCGGCCCGCCCCTGCGGAAAGTTCGGTCCGCCCGCCATCCGGTGTTTCCAGCAGACCGTTCAGCCTTGTTGCACTGGCCCCGGCACCCTCGGCGGCGGAGGGGCGGGCCTCATCCGCCGAAACGGTCAGGGCGGCGCCGTCATTGGTCAATCCGGCAAAGGTGGGGGCGGTCATGCGCGGTTCGCGCAAGCGCTCTTCGACATCCACCTCGGCATAGGGAAGCGCATCATCGGGGTTGATGGTGCGCGCCACCAAAAACAGCGTCGACAGGATCACAAGCGCCAGCAATGGCAGCACAATCTTGAGCCAGCCGATCAGCCGAGAATGGAAATCCGTTTTGATCATGGCGACTCTGCTCAGTTGGCCCAAGGCTACAGGCAGCGGCGATACAGGCCAACCGCCGCCTGCCCGCGCTCGGCGGCAGACCGCTTAGTGATGAAAGATATCATTGGGTTCATCCCAGCCCATCAGGTCCAGCTCCGCCCGCGTTGGCAGAAAGCCGAACAGCCGGTTGGCCAGATCGGTGCGCCCCTCACGTTCCAGCCGCTTTTCCAGCTCGGCCTTCAGCGCGTGCAGGTACAGCACATCCGATGCCGCATAGTCCTTCTGCGCCTCGGTCAGGGTTTCGGCACCCCAGTCGCTGGTTTGCTGCTGCTTGGACACATCCACGCCGACCAGCTCCAGCAACAGGTATTTCAGCCCGTGCCGGTCGGTAAAGGTGCGGATCAGGCGCGAGGCGACCTTGGTGCACCATACAGGCTGCGTCGTGACGCCAAACGCCTTTTTCAGCGCGGCAATGTCGAACCGCCCGAAATGGAACAGCTTCAGGGTGTTCGGGTCGGTCAGCAGGCGTTCCAGATTCGGGGCGCTGGTCTGGCCAAGTGCGATCTGCACCAGATGCGCGTCACCGTTGCCATCCGACAGTTGCACCACGCACAGCCGGTCGCGCCGGGGGTCCAGCCCCATGGTTTCGGTATCAATCGCCACCACCGGGCCAAGGGAAAGGCCATCGGGCAGGTCGTTCTTGTGCAGGTGAATCGTCACGCGGTGGCCTCTTTGAACATGATGTGCCGCCTTAGCAGGCTGCGGCACAAATGAAAACGGCCGTCCCGAAGGACGGCCGTTTTGAATTTGGTGCCCAGAAGAGGACTCGAACCTCCACGCCTTGCAGCGCTGGTACCTGAAACCAGTGCGTCTACCAATTCCGCCATCTGGGCGATGGTGTAGGCGGCTTCTATGCGGGCAATGCGGGGGTGTCAACGGGAAGAAAAGCTGTTTGTCGTAAAAAACTCAAACCGGGTGCGACGGCCTTTCATCTTGCTCGCAAGGGGTGTGAAAGCTATGGAAGTCTCAGGTTTCGTCAGGCCAAAAGGGTTCATCCGCATGAGCAAGCTTGTCACCATCTACGGCGGTTCGGGTTTCGTCGGCCGCTATATCGCCCGCCGCATGGCGAAAGAGGGCTGGCGGGTGCGTGTAGCCGTGCGCCGCCCCAATGATGCGCTGTTCGTTCGGCCCTATGGCGTGCCCGGCCAGGTGGAACCCGTGCTGTGCAACATCCGCGATGATGCCTCGGTGCAGGCAGTGATGACGGGTGCGGATGCGGTGATCAACTGTGTCGGCATCCTGAACCGTTCGGGCAAGAACACATTCGACTCGGTTCAGGCCGAAGGTGCGGCACGTGTGGCCCGGATCGCGACCGCTCTGGGCGTGCAGCATCTGGTGCAGCTGTCGGCCATCGGGGCCGACAAGGACAGCGACAGCGACTATGCCCGCAGCAAGGCCAAGGGCGAGGCGGCGGTTCTGGCCGCCTATCCATCTGCCGTCATCCTGCGCCCGTCGGTGATCTTTGGCACCGAGGACCAGTTCTTCAACCGCTTTGCCGGCATGTCGACCATGACGCCGATCCTGCCTGTGGTGGGCGCAAACACCCGTTTCCAGCCGGTCCATGTCGATGACGTGGCACAGGCTGCGGTGCTTTCCGCCAATGGACAGGCCACACCCGGCATCTACGAGCTGGGCGGCCCCGATGTCGCCACTTTCCGCGATCTGATGGCGAAGATGCTCACCATGGTTCACCGCCGCCGCCTTGTGCTGAATGTGCCGTTCTTTGTGGCGCGTCTGATGGGCGGCACCTTCGATCTGCTTCAGACGCTGACTCTGGGGTTGTTCGAGAACAAGATCCTGACCCGTGATCAGGTAAGAAACCTCGCGCGTGACAATGTGGTGGCCGATGGGGCAAAGGGCTTTGCCGATCTGGGCATCGAACCCGCCTCGATCGACTCGGTCTTGCCGGAATATCTGTGGCGCTACCGCCCGTCGGGCCAATATGCCGCCATCAAGCAATCGGCCAAGAACCTGAAGAAAGCCTGATCTGTTGGACAATCTCCTGCTTGCCGCCCTTCTTGGTCTTCTCGAAGGGCTGACCGAATTCATTCCGGTCTCTTCCACCGGGCACCTGCTGCTGGCCGGGCATTTTCTGGGCTTTGACAGCCCCGGAAACACCTTTGAAGTGGTGATCCAGCTGGGGGCCGTGCTGGCGCTGATCTCGCTTTATGCGGCAAAGCTGCTGGGGTTGGCCCTGCGGGCGCGGACCGACCCGGCGGCGCTGCGGGCGCTGATGTCGCTGCTGATCGCCTTTCTGCCGGCCGTTTTCATCGGGTTGCTGGCGCATGATTTCATCAAGACGGTGCTGTTCCAGACGCCGGTTCTGATCGCGGTGATGCTGATTGTCGGCGGTGTCATCCTGCTGGTGATTGACCGGATCGCGCCGCCGCCCATCCATTTTGATGCAACCGAACTGCCGCTGCGCAAGGCGCTGTGGATCGGGTTTTTCCAATGTCTGGCCATGGTGCCAGGCGTTTCCCGCTCGGGCGCGACGATCGTTGGCGCGCTGATGCTGGGCGTCGAAAAGCGCGCTGCGGCAGAGTTTTCCTTTTTGCTCAGTCTGCCCACCATGGGCGCAGCCGTTGCCTATGATCTGTTCAAATCCCGCGATCTGCTTGATTTTTCGGCGGTGTCCGACATCGCGGTAGGGTTTGCGGTGGCCTTCCTGACCGCGATCATTGTTGTGCGGTCGGTGCTGGGGTTCATTGGAAAGCACGGCTATGCGGTGTTCGGCTGGTGGCGAATCATCGTGGGAACGCTTGCGTTGATCGGACTTTGGGCCGGGGCCTGATCATTTAGGTATCGCTTGCTGACCCATTTTCGAAAGAAAATGGCAGAACGACTGACCAAACACACGAAAAAGCGCAAATAAGGTCAGCGTTGCTGACTTTTATTCCATCCGGCCCTTGGGTATGAAAGCGAACCCGATATCCGGATGGGAGACGCAGCCTTGGCCACGCAGAAAATGCTTAAATTCGTGACCGTCGCCAAAGAGACGCCCGAAAAGCGCCCCGCCACCTTGCGCAATCAGGACTTCCACGAAATCTACCGCGAATTCGCGGCCGAGAAGGCCGCCGAGCAGGCCGCCAGATGCAGCCAATGCGGCGTGCCCTATTGCCAGTCGCATTGCCCCTTGCACAACAACATCCCCGACTGGCTCCGCCTCACCGCCGAGGGCCGTCTGGAGGAAGCCTATGAACTGAGCCAGGCCACCAACACCTTCCCCGAGATCTGCGGCCGCATCTGCCCGCAAGACCGTCTGTGCGAAGGCAATTGCGTGATCGAACAATCGGGCCATGGCACTGTCACCATCGGCTCGGTCGAGAAATACATCACTGATACGGCGTGGGAAAACGGCTGGGTCAAACCGATCAAACCGGCGGTGGAACGTGCCGAAAGCGTCGCCATCATCGGCGCGGGTCCGGGTGGCCTTGCCGCTGCCGATGTGCTGCGCCGTCGCGGCTATCAGGTCACGGTCTATGACCGCTACGACCGTGCGGGCGGGTTGCTGACCTATGGCATTCCCGGTTTCAAACTGGAAAAGCCGGTGGTCATGCAGCGCATCGAACAGCTGGAGCTAGGCGGCGTTGCCTTCGTGCTCAACTGCACCGTCGGCGTTGACCTCAGCTTTGATGCGATCCGGGGCCAGCATGATGCGGTGCTGATCGCCACCGGGGTCTACAAATCCCGCGACATCGAGGCTCCGGGCGTCGGCGCGCGCGGTGTGGTCCGGGCGCTGGACTATCTGACCGCCAGCAACCGCAAGAGCTTTGGCGACGAGGTGCCGGAATACGACTCGGGTGAGTTGAACGCGGCAGGCAAGCGTGTGGTTGTCATCGGCGGTGGCGATACCGCGATGGATTGCGTGCGCACAGCTATCCGTCAGGGTGCCACCTCGGTCAAATGCCTGTACCGCCGCGACCGCGCCAACATGCCCGGCAGCCAGCGTGAGGTGCAGAATGCCGAGGAAGAGGGCGTGGAGTTCGTCTGGCTTTCCGCGCCCAAAGGCTTCACCGGCGGCGATATGGTCGAAGGCGTGATGGTTCAGAAAATGCGTCTGGGCGAGCCTGATTCCACCGGCCGTCAGTCGCCCGAGCTGATCGAAGGCGCGGATTACGTGGAAGCCGCCGATCTGGTGGTGCAGGCGCTGGGTTTCGAGCCCGAGGATATCCCGACGCTTTGGGGCGTGCCGGATCTGGCCGTCACCCGCTGGGGCACCATCAAGGCCGATTTCCGCACCCACGCGACCAGCCTGCCGGGCGTATACGCCGCGGGCGACATCGTGCGCGGTGCATCTCTGGTGGTCTGGGCGATCCGTGACGGGCGCGAAGCGGCAGATGCGATCATCGCCTATCTGAAACAGGCCGAAGTCGTCGCGGCAGAGTGACCTGCCCGTCGCGCAACCTGTGCATAATACAGGTCGACTCGCGGAGAGATCCGGGCGTCGGCAAGGGTCAGCAAAGCTGACCGAAGATCGGAAAGGGGTGGCAATGCGACATCTGATTCTTGTGGCTGCACTGGTGCTGCCGGTTCCTGCCTTTGCCGGGTCTTTCACCCCGCCCGAAGGCTGCAACACCTTCATGACCGTGCAGGCGCGGCAGTGCCGAGTTTCGAACCACTACAAGTGCAGCGTCGATACCCCCGGCGACCAGTGGCGCGCCGATTTCGACCAGCAGGGGCCATTCTTCCTCAGCCGGATCAACCATGAGGCCGAATGGGTCGAAAGCTTTGATCTGGGCCAGATCGCCGTGCGCCAGACGCTGGACCCCGATCCCTCCGATCCGGCCTCGTTCACCGAGCTTTTGGCCACCGGCACCGATACATTCGCCTTCAACCTCAGCCGCGACAATGGCGAGCAGACAAGGGTGAACGGCTTTGACACCCTGACCGGGCGCAGCGCTACCATTGATGGTGTGACGCTGCAGGAAACGCAGTTCGAATTCACGGAAACCGACCAGAACGGAGTGATCCTGCGTCAGTCGCGCGGCAATGAATACATTCACCCCGACATGCGGCTGTTCTTCTCCGGCCCGTCGGAATGGCGCGGGCCAGACGGGGATTTCCTGCCGATGGACGGCAGTCCGGTCAAATTCCTGTTTCCGGACGATCCCGGCTTTGCCGCCACCGAACCACTGTTTGACTGCGACCCTCTGATGACCCAGGCCGTGCCCGAAGCCTCCCCCATTCCGGCGGCACTCAGATGAGCGCTGCACCCGACATCCGCAGCGGCGGCTGTTTCTGCGGTGCCGTCCGCTTTACGGCGCGGCTTGAGTCGCCGGTGTTTGGGGCCTGCCATTGCGAAACCTGTCGCCGCTGGTCCGGCTCTGCCCTGCTGGCGATCACGGTGCCAACGGCCAGTATCGACTGGCAGGGCACGGACCATATCGCCACGATCCAAAGCTCTGACTGGGCCGAACGCGCCTGGTGCGCGCGCTGTGGATCGGGGCTCTACTTTGCGGTGACTGCGCCGGGGCCGCATTTTGGCAATGCCGAACTGCCCATCGGCCTGTTCGATGATGCCAACGGACTGAAAATGCAGTCTGAAATCTTTTATGACCAGAAGCCCGATTGCTTTGCCTATGCGGGCGAGACCAGAAAACTCAGCCGTGCCGAAACATTTGCGATGTTCGGTGCCGATGCGAACCCAGAGGAGTGAGCCATGACGATTTACGATGAAGCCTGGGTAAAAGCAGAAGAAACCAAGCGCGCCTGGTTGGATGCCAACGGTCTCTACAAATCCGATGACGAACATTCCTCCTGCGGTGTGGGCCTGGTGGTGGCGATTTCCGGCAAACCAAGCCGCAAGGTGGTGCAATCGGGCATCGACGCGCTGAAGGCGATCTGGCATCGGGGCGCGGTGGATGCCGATGGCAAGACCGGCGACGGCGCCGGCATCCACGTGCAGATCCCGGTCAAGTTCTTTTACGACGTGATCCGCCGTACCGGGCACGAGCCCGATATCCACAAGCTGGTGGCCGTGGGGCAGGTCTTTTTGCCGCGTACCGATTTTGGTGCACAGGAGCGTTGCCGCACGATCGTCGAGGCCGAAGTGCTGCGCATGGGCCATTACATCTATGGCTGGCGGCATGTGCCGGTGGATACCAGTGTTCTGGGCGAAAAGGCCAATGCGACCCGGCCCGAGATCGAACAGATCCTGATCCGCTGCGAAAAGGACATTGATCAGGAACAGTTCGAACGCGAGCTCTACATCATCCGCCGCCGCATCGAAAAAGCGGCGGTCGCGGCACAGATTCAGGGTCTGTATCTGTGCAGCCTGTCGTGCCGCAGCATCATCTACAAGGGGATGATGCTGGCCGAACAGGTTGCCACCTTCTACCCCGACCTGATGGACGAACGTTTTGAGTCGGCCTTCGCGATCTATCACCAGCGCTATTCCACCAACACCTTCCCGCAGTGGTGGCTGGCGCAACCGTTCCGCATGCTGGCCCATAACGGAGAGATCAACACGCTCAAGGGCAATGTCAACTGGATGAAATCGCACGAGATCCGGATGGCGTCGAACAATTTTGGCGACGCGGCCGAGGATATCAAGCCGATCATCCCCTCGGGCACCTCCGATTCCGGTGCGCTGGATGCGGTGTTCGAGGTGATGGTGCGTTCGGGCCGCTCCGCACCGATGGCGAAAACCATGCTGGTGCCGGAGGCGTGGTCTAAAACCACCACCGATATGCCGAAAGCCTGGGCCGATATGTACGCCTATTGCAACGCGGTGATGGAGCCGTGGGACGGCCCTGCCGCTTTGGCGATGACCGATGGCCGCTGGGTCTGCGGCGGGCTTGACCGCAACGGCCTGCGCCCGATGCGCTATGTGGTCACGGGTGACGGGTTGCTCATCGCAGGTTCCGAGGCCGGGATGGTGCCGGTGGACGAAACCACCGTGCGTGAAAAGGGCGCGCTGGGGCCGGGTCAGATGATCGCCGTCGATATGAAGGCGGGCAAGCTTTACCACGACACCGCGATGAAGGACAAACTGGCCGCGTCGAACCCCTACGGCGACTGGATTGAAAAGGTTGTCGATCTGAACAGCCTGCTGCGCGATGTGCCCGAACGGGCGCAATTCGACGGGGCCGATCTGCGCAAACGCCAGATCGCTGCCGGGTTCACGGTGGAAGAGCTGGAACAGGTGCTGGCCCCGATGGCCGAGGACGGCAAGGAAATGATCGCCTCCATGGGCGATGACACGCCTGCCGCCGTGCTGTCATCGGTCTACCGCCCGCTGTCACATTTCTTCCGGCAGAACTTCAGTCAGGTCACCAATCCGCCGATCGACAGCTTGCGCGAAAGCCGGGTGATGAGCCTGAAGACCCGGTTCGGCAACCTCAAGAACGTGCTGGATGAAAACTCCAGCCAGACCGAGATTCTGGTGCTGGAAAGCCCCTTTGTCGCCAATGCCGAATTCGAGGTGATGTGCCGGCAGTTCGGCGAACATGTCGCCTATATCGACTGCAGTTTCCCGGTCACGCCGGGGTTGGATGATCTGCGTCAGGGGCTGGAACGCATCCGGGCCGAGGCCGAAGATGCCGTGCGCTCCGGTGCCAGTCATCTGGTGCTGACCGATGAACATCAGGGCCCGGACAAGGTGCCGATGCCGATGATCCTTGCCACCTCAGCCGTGCACAGCTGGCTGACGCGCAAGGGGTTGCGGACCTTTTGCTCGGTCAACGTACGCTCTGCCGAATGTATCGACCCGCATTACTTTGCGGTGCTGATCGGCTGCGGGGCCACCACGGTCAACGCCTATCTGGCACAGGATTCCATTGCCGACCGCATCGACAGGGGCCTGATTGACGGCTCGCTCACCGACGCCATGCGCCGCTATCGCGACGCGATCAACGGGGGCCTGCTCAAGATCATGTCGAAAATGGGGATCTCGGTGATTTCCAGCTATCGCGGTGGGTTGAATTTCGAGGCGGTGGGGTTGAGCCGGGCCATGGTGGCCGAATATTTCCCCGGCATGCACAGTCGCATTTCCGGCATCGGCCTGACCGGAATCGAGCAAAAGCTGGAAGAGGTCCATGCCAAGGGCTGGCTGGGCGGCGCCGATGTGCTGCCGATCGGCGGCTTCTACAAGGCACGGCGCTCGGGCGAGAAACACGCCTGGGAAGCGCAGACGATGCACATGCTGCAAGCGGCCTGCGACCGCGCCAGCTATGACATCTGGAAGCAGTATACCGCCGCGATGCGGGCCAACCCGCCGATCCACATTCGCGATCTGCTGGATATCAAGCCGCTGGGCAAGCCGGTGCCGATTGAAGAGGTGGAATCCATCACCTCGATCCGCAAACGGTTCGTGACTCCGGGCATGTCGCTGGGGGCGCTGGGGCCAGAGGCGCATAAAACCCTGAACGTCGCCATGAACCGCATCGGGGCGAAATCCGATAGCGGCGAGGGTGGCGAAGACCCGGCGCATTTCCTGCCCGAAGCCAATGGCGACAACCCTTCGGCCAAGATCAAGCAGGTGGCGTCCGGGCGCTTTGGCGTGACGGCGGAATATCTGAACGCTTGCGAAGAGCTGGAGATCAAGGTCGCGCAAGGGGCCAAGCCTGGCGAGGGCGGCCAGCTGCCGGGGATGAAGGTCACCGAGCTGATCGCGCGGTTGCGCCATTCGACCAAGGGCGTGACGCTGATCAGCCCGCCGCCGCACCATGATATCTATTCCATCGAGGATCTGGCGCAGCTGATATATGATCTGAAGCAGATCAACCCGCGCGCCAAGGTGACGGTGAAGCTGGTGTCGTCGTCGGGTGTCGGCACGATTGCCGCCGGTGTGGCCAAGGCCAAGGCCGACATCATCCTGATCTCGGGCCACAACGGCGGCACCGGGGCCTCTCCGGGCACCAGCATCAAATATGCAGGCCTGCCTTGGGAAATGGGCCTGACCGAGGCGCATCAGGTGCTGAGCATGAACAACCTGCGCGACCGGGTAACCTTGCGCACCGATGGCGGCCTTCGCACGGGCCGTGATGTGGTGATGGCCGCGATGATGGGGGCCGAGGAATACGGCATCGGCACCGCCGCCCTGATCGCGATGGGCTGCATCATGGTGCGCCAGTGCCAATCCAACACCTGCCCGGTCGGGGTCTGCACCCAGGACGAAGCGCTGCGCAAGAAGTTCACCGGCACGGCGGACAAGGTGGTAAACCTGATCACCTTCTACGCGCAGGAGGTGCGGGAACTGCTGGCCGGGATCGGCGCGCGGTCTCTGGACGAGATTATCGGGCGGGCGGACCTGCTGACGCAGGTTTCGCGCGGTGCGGCGCATCTGGATGATCTGGACCTCAACCCGCTGTTGATCACCGTCGATGGCGCGAACCGGATCACCTATGACCGCTCCAAACCGCGCAATGCGGTGCCCGACACGCTGGACGCGGAAATCATCCGCGACGGTGCGCGCTTCTTTGAGGAGGGCGAAAAGATGCAGCTCTCTTACGCGGTGCGCAACACGCACCGCACCATCGGCACGCGGGCCAGCAGCCATATCGTGCGCAAGTTCGGCATGCGCAACAGTCTGCAACCCGACCATCTGACGGTCAAGCTGACCGGCAATGCCGGCCAGTCGCTGGGGGCCTTTGCCACGCGCGGGCTGAAGCTGGAGGTGTTGGGCGATGCCAATGACTATGTGGGCAAGGGCCTGTCGGGCGGCACGATCGTGGTGCGGCCGATGATGTCCTCACCCCTGGACGCGTCGGAAAACACCATCATCGGCAATACGGTTCTGTATGGCGCAACCGATGGCTATCTCTATGCCAGCGGGCGCGCCGGAGAGCGGTTTGCCGTGCGCAATTCGGGCGCATCGGTGGTGGTCGAGGGCTGCGGTTCGAACGGGTGTGAATACATGACCGGCGGCGTAGCGGTGATCCTTGGCCGGATCGGTGCCAATTTTGGCGCCGGGATGACCGGGGGCATGGCCTATCTCTACGACCCGAAGGGCATCGCCGAAGATTTCATGAACCTGGAATCGTTGGTCACCTGCGCCGTCAGCCACCCGCATTGGGAAGCCCAGCTGCGCAGCCTGATCGAGTCGCATGTCAAGGAAACCGCCAGCCGCAAGGCATCGCAGATCCTCGCCAACTGGGAAGCAGAGCGCGCGAACTTCCTGCAGGTCTGCCCGCGCGAAATGCTGATCCACCTGCCCCACCCGCTGAGCGACGAGGCGGTGAAGGTTCCGGCAGAGTAACCCTGGACACATCACATCAAAGGGCCCCGCAAGGGGCCCTTTGCTTTGCGGCGTTACTCTTGACCCCGCCAGCGGCATGGGGCCTAACAGGGCATGGTCACGACACCCCGGAAACCCCGCAAGGGCAAAGATCCCAGCCCGCTGCTGATGCCCCCACGGTCCGTGCGGCGGCGCATCCTACGCTGGGCAGCGCGGGGCTTTCTCGCGGTTGCCGGGTTCTTTGCGCTTCTGGTCGTGCTGTTTTCCTTCCTCAACCCGCCCGTCAACATCTACCAGTTGCAGGAATCCGCCCGGCTTGGCGCGGTGCAACGTGAATGGGTGGCGTTTGAGGCGATCGCGCCGGTGATGGGCCGCTCTGCCGTGGCGGCGGAGGATGCGAATTTCTGCCTGCACTGGGGGTTCGACATGAACGCCATCCGCGCCGCCGTGGCGCAGGGCGGCAACCGGGGGGCGTCAACGATCAGCCAACAGGTGGTGAAAAACGTCTTCCTCTGGCACGGCCGGTCCTGGCTGCGCAAGGCCATGGAGGGCGTGCTGACCCCGGCGGTGGAGCTGATCTGGTCGAAACAGCGGATACTGGAGGTGTACCTGAACATCGCCGAATTCGACGAGGGCGTGTTCGGCGTGCAGGCGGCGGCGCGGCATTATTTCAACGTGGATGCCCGCAACCTGAGCGCGCTGCAAGCGGCGCGGCTGGCGGCGATCCTGCCGGAACCGAAGGGGCGCTCGGCGTCGAACCCATCGAACTTTGTGCGCAACCGGACGCGCTCGATCATCTCGGGGGCCGAGACCATCGCCTCAGATGGCCGCGATGCTTGCTTCCGCTAGGCCTGACGTACCGCGCGGGCAAAGGCCCGCGCCTCATCCGGGGCAGTGCCCAGCCCGGCAGACAGGATTGCGCCGGTTGACAGATCAGGCCAGCGCTGCGCCGCCAGGGCCAGCAGCGCGCCCTCACCTGCCCGCACCGCAGCGCTCAGCGTCTTGACCGCCGCCGCCGCCTCGGGGCGCGGCATTTGGCGCGCCAGCGCAAAGGTCAGCGCCTCAGCATGGATCAAGCCGCCATCGGCCTCCAGCCCCCGTGCCATGGCATCGGGCGGCACCGACAGCCGAGGGATCAGGTCTGCCGCCAGTGCCAGGGCGCAGCCGGTCGAGATGCACATCTGCGGCAGCGTCAGCCATTCGGTGAACCAGGCCGCGCCATCGCGCTGCTGGCGGTGCAGGGCCGCGCCCTGCATCGTGGCCGACAGTCCGGCGATCTGCCGCGCCAGCGCCACCAGCACTGACGGCCCCACCGGATTCTGCTTTTGCGGCATGGTCGAGGACGCCCCGGCCCCGGCAATTGCCACCTCGCCCACCCCCGATTGCGTCAGCAGGATCAGGTCTTCGCCCAGCTTGCCCAGGGTGCCCGCCACCCCTGCCATCCACCCGGCAAAAGCCGCCATCCCGTCCCGCTCGCTGTGCCAGCTGTGGCCGGGATCGCGCAAACCAAGCGCATGCGCCAGTTCCGCCCGAACCTCCGGCCCCTTCTCCCCCATCGCCGACAGCGTTCCCGCCGCGCCTGACAGCGACACGCACAGCAGATCGTCGCGCAGGCCCGCCATCCGGGCGCGGTGTCGCAGCAGCGGGCGGCCCCAGCCTGCCACCACCGCGCCAAAGCTGGTCGGCGTGGCGTTCTGGCCATAGGTGCGCGCCGCCATCGGCTGCACCGCCTGCGCCTCGGCCAGAGCCCCAAGCAGGGTCAGGATCAGCGCAATCCGCCCCTCCCACAGATCCAGCACCCGCCGCAGCCGCAGGGCCAGCGCGGTATCCATGATATCCTGACTGGTCGCCCCCCAGTGCAGCCATGCCGCATGCTCAGGTGCCTCGGCAGCCTTGCGGAAGGCGCTGACCAGCGCTGGCACCGGCACCCCATTGGCCGCCGTTTCCTGCGCCAGTCCGGCAGGGTCGATCTGCACCTCGAAACTCGCGCGGTGCAGGAAGGCCGCCGCCGTTTCCGGGATCAGCCCCAGCGCGCCCTGCACCTTGGCCAGCGTGCCCTCGACCAGCATCATGGCGCGCACCTCGGCGCTGTCGGTAAACAGGGCTGCGGTTTCGTCATCGCCCAGCAGGCGGCGGTAAAGGGCAGAATCGGCGGGGCTGGCGGGCATGGGCTTGTCCTTTGGCCGGTATTGACCCGGGGGGCTTCCGCCCCCCAGCTTAGCGGTTTCTTGAACCGATCGCGAAACCGCAAAGCTACCCCCGAGAGTATTTCAGCCAAGATGAAGGGGAAAGGCCAGGAAGAGGGGATCAGACGTCCAGAAAGACGGTTTCGCCGTCGCCCTGCAGGCGGATGTCGAAACGGTACAGGCCCGGAGCCGTTTGCCGCGCGATCAGCGTGTCGCGGCGGTGCGCCTGTTCGATCAGGCCCAGCACCGGATCGGCGCTGTTGTCGGCATCGTCGAAATACAGCCGGGTTTGCAGGCCGATGTTGATGCCGCGCGCCACAATCCAGAGCGAGATATGCGGAGCCTGCATCCGGCCCTGACGGCCCGGAACCGGGCCCGGCCGGATGGTGTCGAACGCCCAGAGTCCAGTGTCGAAATCGGTAATCACCCGGCCCCAGCCGCGAAAGCCTGGCGCACAGTCCCCATGGCGCGGGTCCTCCGCGTGGGGGTGGATGCCGTCCCCATCGGCCTGCCAGACCTCCAGCAACACATCCTTGACTGCAGCGCCGGTGCCGTCGAAGACCATGCCTTCGATTCTGATACGCTCGCCGGGGGTATCGGGGCCTGCAATCTCCCAGCCCAGTTCCTGCCGGTAGATGTCGAACCCGGCGGCTCCGGGGGCAAGGCCGATGTGGACGTAAGGCCCGGCGGTTTGTGACGGCGTTTCCTTGAGGTAGTCCAATGGTTGCACCATGTCAGTTGCCCTCCAGCCGGTTCTCGAACAGGGTCGAGCGGCGGCCCCGCAGGATGATGTCGAATTTGTAGGCGAGGCAGTCCAGCGGCACGGCGGCGTTCATGTCCAGGGGCGCGATCAGCTGTTGAATCGCGTCGGGGTCGGGGATGGTGGCGATGATCGGGCATTTCGCGATCAGCGGATCACCTTCGAAATACAGCTGGGTGATCAGGCGTTGGGCAAAGCTGGTGCCGAAGACCGAGACATGGATATGCGCGGGACGCCAGTTGTTGACCCAGTTGCGCCAGGGATAGGCGCCGGGCTTGATGGTACGGAAGAAATAATAGCCGTTGGCATCGGTCAGCGTGCGGCCACAGCCGCCAAAATTCGGGTCGAGCGCGCCAAGGTAGCTGTCCTTCTTGTGCCGGTAGCGACCCGAGGCATTGGCCTGCCAGATCTCCACCAGCGTATTCGGCACCGGCCTTCCGTTTTCGTCCAGCACGCGACCATGCAGGATGATCCGCTCGCCCACCGGGTCGCCGGATTTTGCGTAGTTGCGGATCAGGTCATTGTCGATCGGGTCAATATCGTTGTGGCCAAAGGTCGGCCCGGTGATCTCGCTCACCGATTGTTCCAGCGACAGGGCGGCAAGGCGGGGGCTGCGCGCGACCGAGGTTTTGTAATCCGGCGTCAGGGCGGGCGGCTGCCAGCGGCGATCGCGCTGGTAGAATTCGGCGGGTTTCATGTGTTCTCCTCCGTCATGGCGGCAAACGTGTCCTTGGCGATCTTTATCGCGTGATTGGCGCGCGGCACCCCGGCATAGATGGCGACATGCAAGAGCGCCTCCATCACATCGCCCTCGGACGCGCCAGTGTTGCGGGTGGCGCGGATGTGCATGGCGAGTTCGTGGTCATTGCCCAGACCCGCCAGCAGGGCGATGGTGAGCATCGAGCGTTCCCGCAAGGGAATCGTCTCACGAGACCAGACATGCGCCCAGGCGGCATCGGTGATCAGCGCCTGAAAGGGTTGGTCGAATGGGGTCTTTGCGGCCTCGGCGCGGTTGACATGGGCATCGCCCAGCACGCGGCGGCGGGTGGCCATGCCCTTGGTGGCAAGATCGGTCATGAATGTGCCTTCAGGAAAGGGGAGAGCAGGGCGGCCCAGGCATCGGGGGCCTCGACGCAGGGCAGGTGGCCCGCACCTTCGATGATGTGAAAGGCGGCACCGGGGATCAGCGCGGCGGTGGCCTGCACGATCTCGGGCGGGCTGGCGCCATCGGCGTCGCCCGCGATGACAAGGGTGGGCAGGCGCAATTGCGCGGTGGCTGCGGTCTGGTCGGCGGCGGCAAGTGCGTTGCAGGCGGCGATATAGCCGTCAGCAGGCGTGCGGCACAGCATGTTGCGCCAGGGCGCAACCGCAGGCGTGACGCGGAACGCCGGGGCAAACCACCGCTCCATCACCGCATCGGCGATGGCGGGCAGGCCTTGGGTGCGGACCGCCTCGATCCGGGCCTGCCAGCTTTCCGCCGTGCCAAGCCTTGCGGCGGTGTTGGACAGCACCAGTGCGCGGAGCAGGTCGGGGCGCCGGGCGGCCACATTCTGCGCGATCAACCCGCCGATCGACAGGCCGACAAAGATCACCGGCGCGGCATTGGTCGCCTCGATCAGCGCTATGGCATCAGCGGCGAGGTCATCAAGGCTGGCATTGCCGCCAAGGTCCGACAAGCCATGGCCCCGCTTGTCATACCGGATCAGGCGCAGGCCGGGGGGTAGCAGCGGCAGCACCGCATCCCACAGCCGCAGGTCGGTGCCAAGCGAATTGGCAAAGACCACGGCGGGCCCGTTTTCAGGGCCGTCGATGCGGATGTGCATCGCGCCCCAGGGTCGTGACAATGTTTGCATGGCTCCCCCCTTGCTATCCATAATCTAGCGCGCGAAGATTGCCCGGTAAAATGCAAAATACTGCAGAAAGCATATCGAAATGATTATGCATCCGGCGATCAAACTGCGCCATATCCGCGCCTTCCTTGATATTGCGCGCGAAGGCAGCCTGACGGCGGTGGCGACAGCACAGGGCATCAGCCAGCCCGCCCTGTCGCGCACGCTGGCGGAACTGGAGGCGCTGCTGTCGCAGCCCCTGTTCCGGCGCGAGGGGCGGCGGCTGGTGCTGACCGAACAGGGCGCGCTGTTCCGGCACCACGCCAGCCTTGGCGTGCAGGCGCTGGAGGCGGCGGCGGGGTCGTTGCGCGGGAACGGGCGGGGGCGATTACAGATCGGCGTGTTGCCGACGGTGGCGGCGCGGCTGATCCCGGTCGTGGCCCTGCGCCTGCGCGCGGCGCTGGCCGAGACCGTGATTTCGGTTGCCACAGGGCCGCATCCATACCTGATCCGCCTGCTGCGCGATGGCGCTATTGACGTGATGGTGGGGCGGATGCCGGTGGCGGCGGAAATGGCCGATCTGGCCTTTGAACACCTGTATGAAGAGGACATCGTGCTTTGCGCCCGCGCGGGCCACCCGTTGCGCGGCCAGCCGCTGACCGTGGCGCTGCAATCCTGCCCGCTGATCCTGCCGCCCGAGGGCGCGGTGATCCGGCGGGCGGTGGATGACTACCTTGCCAGCCTTGGCCTTGGCGCGCTGCAGGCGGCGTTCGAGACCGTGGCGCTGCCGATCGGGCGCGGGCTGGTGAGCGGGTCGGATGCGCTGTGGTTCATCTCACGCGGGGTGATTCAGGACGCGCTGGAGCGGGGGGAGATGGTGCTGCTGCCAACTCCGGCCCGGTTCCTGTCGGGCGCGGTGGGGCTGACCCGGCGGGCGCGCTCGGCCCCGGACCGGGGGGTGGAGCTGTTGGTGCAACTGACGCGCGACTGCGTGGCGCAGGGTCTGCACCGGTAGTTCTGGCCCAAACCCCAGGGGCTGACTGCCCTCCGCCAATTGGTTTCTCGAACCAATGGCGAACCCAATTGGCCCCGTGAGTATTTGGGCCAGGATGAAGGGGTTTTCGGGGGCAAGGGCATTGACGCGGGCCTGCATTTCACGGTTGTAGTGAGGGGCAGAGCACAAAGGGGACAGCCATGACCTTCAATCGCAGCATCAAGATCGCGCCGTCGATCCTGTCGGCGGATTTTGCCGATTTCGGGCGGGAGTGTGAGGCGATCGAGGCGCAGGGCTGTGACTGGGTGCATGTTGATGTGATGGACGGGCATTTCGTGCCCAACATCACCTTTGGCCCTGCCACCTGTGCCGCCATCCGCCCGCATATCCGGGGGGTGATGGATGTTCACCTGATGATCGCGCCGGTGGACCCCTATATCGACGCCTTTGCGCAGGCCGGGGCCGATGTGATCACCGCGCATCTGGAGGCCGGGCCGCATATCCACCGCACGCTGCAGGCCATTCGAGCGGCGGGGGCAAAGGCCGGGCTGGCGATCAATCCGGGCACCGGGATCGGGGATGTCGCCTGGCTGCTGGATATGGTGGATCTGGTCTGCGTGATGACGGTGAACCCCGGCTTTGGCGGGCAGAAGTTCATCCACTCCCAGGTCGAAAAGGTGCGGGGCTTGCGCGCGATGATCGGCGACCGGCCGGTTCATATCGAGATCGACGGCGGGGTGACGGTGGAAACTGCGCCCCTCGTGGCGGCGGCAGGGGCCGATGTGCTGGTGGCAGGCTCGGCGGTGTTCAAGGGCGGATCGGTGGGCAACCCCGCACCCTACGGCAACAACATCCGCGCGATCCGCGCGGCGGCCGAGGCGGCGGCGGTCTGATGGCGGCGCAGCCGCCGGTCTGCGATTTCGGCTGGAAGGCGCCGGAGTTTGTGTTGCCTGCCACCGATGGGCGGACCTATGGGCTGGCGGAAATTGCCGGGCCGAAGGGTGCGCTGATCATCTTCATGTGCAACCATTGTCCCTATGTCCTTGCGGTGCTGGACCGGGTCCGGCGTGATGCGCAGGAGTTGCGGGCGCATGGCATCGGGGTAGCGGCGATCAATGCCAATGATGCGGTGGCCTATCCGGCTGACAGTTTCGAGGCGATGAAGGACATGGCGCTGCCCTTTCCCTATCTGCATGACGAAAGCCAGCAGGTCGCCCGCGCATGGGGGGCCGTCTGCACGCCGGATTTCTTTGGTCTGAACGCGGCGGGGGAATTGCAGTATCGCGGACGGCTCGATGCCAGCGGCAAAGCGTCGGTGCCAGGCGCGCGGCGCGAGCTGTTCGAGGCGATGGTGCAGATTGCCGGGACGGGGCAGGGGCCGCGCGAACAGGTCGCGTCCATGGGGTGCTCAATCAAATGGAGGTCCGCATGAACGTTGTCTTTGACCTTGATGGTACACTGATCGATTCCGCCCCCGACATCCATGCTGCCGTTGCGCGGATGCTGGAAGGGGAGGGGCGGGCGGCGCTGGATCTGGCAACTGTGACCTCGTTCGTCGGCAATGGTCTGCCGAAACTGGTGGAACGGGTGGTGGGCCGGGTCGGGCTGGACATGGCGCACCATCCGCGTCTGACCAAAGCCACGCTGGACCATTACAACGCCGCCTCCAGTGATCTGACCCGGCCCTATCCGGGGGTGGTGGCGGCGCTGGAGGTTTTGCTGGGGGAAGGGCATGCGATGGCGGTCTGCACCAACAAGCCCGAGGCCCCGGCCCGTGCCATTTTGCGCGATCTGGGGCTGGAGCGGTTTTTCAGCGTGGTGATTGGCGGTGACAGCCTGGCCGTAACCAAGCCGGACCCGGCTCCTCTGCATGCCTGTATCGCCGCCCTTGGCGGTGGCCCGACGATCTATGTCGGCGACAGCGAGGTGGATGCGGCAACGGCACAGGCAGCGCGGGTGCCCTTTGCGCTGTTCACCGAAGGCTATCGAAAGACCCCGGTGGCGGAGCTGCCGCATGATGCGGTGTTTGCCGACTTTCACGGCTTGCCTGCGCTGTTGGCGCAGATGCGCCCAGCCTGAGCGCAGCCGTGGTTGCGCATTGATCCTCCGCGCCCGGGCCTGTAACAGTCGCCCCAGTCCTTTCACGGGTGCCCAATGATCCGCCTTTACCATTTTCCGCTGTCTCCCTTTTGCCGCAAGGTGCGTCTGACGCTGGCGGAAAAGAAGCTGGAGGTGGAACTGGTAGAAGAGCGGTATTGGGAGCCGACCCCAGACTTCCTGCGCCGCAACCCGGCGGGCAAGGTGCCGATCCTGAAGATGGAGCAGAAGACGCTGAGCGAGAGCCAGGCGATCTGCGAATATCTGGACGAGACCTTTCCCACGCCCGCCCTGATGCCGCGCGATCCGGAAGTGCGCTATGAGGTGCGCCGGATCTGCGCCTGGTTCGACGACAAGTTCCACGCCGAGGTGACCTCGAAGCTGCTCTATGAGCGGGTGAACAAGAAGGTGATGAAGCTGGGCTACCCGGATTCGAAGAATGTGAAATTCGGCGCCGGGCGGATCAAGTTCCATCTGGACTACATGGCCTGGATCCTGGACCAGCGCCGCTGGCTGGCCGGGGATACGATGACGCTGGCGGATTTCACCGCCGCCGCGCATCTGTCGTGCCTGGATTACATCAGCGATGTGGACTGGAACCGTTCGGCCACGGTGAAGGACTGGTATGCCAAGATCAAGTCGCGGCCCAGCTTCCGCACGCTTCTGGCCGATCAGGTGCCGGGATTTCCGCCGCCGGCGCATTACGCCGATCTGGATTTCTGAGGCACGATTTTTCTGCGAAAAATCGGTGGCAGTTCCGACGCTGTGGCTTTGGTTGCCACCTGGGTCCGATGAGTATTTTTGCCAAGATGAAATCAGGCGCGTTTCGTGAGGGATGCGATGTTCAGCGTGTGCAGCACCCTGGCCTCGATCTGGGCGGCGTCCATCCCAGCGGAGCGGTACATCGTCTCGGGTGAGGCGTGGTCGATGAAGGTGTCGGGCAGGACCATGGAGCGGTATTTCAACCCGGTGTCGAAGACGCCTTCCTCGGCCAGCAATTGCGCGACATGGGAGCCGAAGCCGCCGATGGCACCTTCTTCGATGGTGATCAGCGCCTCATGGTTGCGGGCAAGATTGAGGATCATGTCGCGGTCGAGCGGTTTGGCGAAGCGGGCGTCGACGACGGTGGGCGTCAGGCCCCTTTGCCCGAGACTTTCCGCCGCCTTTAGGGTTTCTTGCAAGCGGGTGCCGAAGGAGAGGAGGGCGACGCGGTTGCCGGACTGGATCAGCCGTGCCTTGCCGATTTCAAGCGGCATGCCACGGGGAGGGAGTTCGATACCCACACCGTCGCCACGCGGGAAGCGGAAGGCGATCGGGCCATCATCATGGCCGACGGCTGTGGCCACCATTTGGGCCAGTTCCGCCTCGTCACTTGCGGCCATCACCACCATGCCGGGCAGGTTGGCGAGGAAGGCGATATCGAAGCTGCCAGCATGGGTGGCGCCATCGGCCCCGACAAGGCCTGCGCGGTCGATCGCAAAGCGCACGGGCAGGCGCTGGATGGCGACATCATGCACCACCTGATCATAGCCGCGTTGCAGGAAGGTGGAGTAGATCGCGCAGAACGGTTTCAGGCCGCCCGCCGCGAGGCCTGCGGAGAAGGTGACGGCATGTTGCTCGGCGATGCCGACATCGAAGCAGCGGCGGGGGAAACGGTCGGCAAACAGGTTCAGCCCGGTGCCATCGGGCATGGCGGCGGTGACGGCGACGATCTTGTCGTCACGCTCGGCCTCGGCGATCAGCGATTGCGCGAAGACCTTGGTATAGCTGGGCGCATTTGATGCCGATTTGGCCTGCACGCCGGTCAGGACATCGAATTTGGCGGTGGCGTGGCCGCGATCACGCGCCGCCTCTGCCGGGGCGTAGCCCTTGCCCTTTTTGGTCAGCACATGCAGCAGGATCGGCCCGGTGGCCCGCGCCTTGGCGGTGCGCAGGATCGGCAGAAGCTGGTCCAGATCGTGCCCATCAACCGGGCCGATGTAGGAAAACCCCAGCGCCTCGAACAATGTGCCGCCCATCGCCATGCCCTTGAGCATTTCCTTGGCCCGGCGCGCGCCGTCCTGGAACGGCGGGGGCAGCAGGCCGAGCGCCCCCTTGGCGGCGGCTTTCAGGTCTTGCAGCGGGGCCTCGGCATAGAGGCGGGAAAGGTAGCTCGACAGCGCCCCCACCGGCGGGGCGATCGACATCTCGTTGTCGTTCAGCACCACGAACAGCCGCTTTTTCAGATGGCCCGCGTTGTTCATCGCTTCAAACGCCATGCCGGCACTCATCGAGCCGTCTCCGATCACCGCCACCGCATCGCCGGGGTCGCCGCCCAGATCGGCGGCCATCGCAAAACCCAGCGCGGCGGAGATCGAGGTGGAGGAATGGGCCGCGCCGAACGGGTCATAGGGGGATTCCGACCGTTTGGTGAAGCCTGAAAGCCCGCCTTCCATCCGCAGCGTGCGGATGCGGTCGCGCCGCCCGGTCAGGATCTTGTGCGGATAGCACTGGTGGCCGACATCCCAGATGATCTTGTCGCGCGGGGTGTCGAACACCGCGTGCAAAGCCACCGTAAGCTCCACCACGCCCAGACCGGCGCCGAGATGGCCGCCGGTGACCGAAACCGCCGAGATGGTCTCGGCCCGCAGCTCATCGGCCAGTTGCCGCAGTTCGCGGTCGGACAGGGCCTTCATCTCGGAAGGCAGGGTCACGCGGTCAAGAAGCGGGGTCTTTGGTCGGTCGGTCATATCCTGCCTTTGGCCTCAGCTGTCGCGCTCGATCACGAAACGGGCGGCATCTATCAGGGTTTGCGCCTTGTCACCATAGGGGGAAAGGTGGCCCTCCGCCTCTGCGACCAGATCGTGCGCTCTTGCGCGGGCACCGTCCAGCCCGAGCAGCGAGACAAAGGTGGCTTTGCCGGCCTGCGCATCCTTGTGCAGGCGCTTGCCAGCCTGCGCTTCGTCGCCGGTCTCGTCCAGAATGTCATCGGCGATCTGGAAGGCCAGACCCAGTGCGGTGGCAAAGGCGCGCAAGGGGGCAGGATCGGCCCCGGCGATCACCGCCCCGGCTTCGGCCGACCAGCGGATCAGCGCGCCGGTCTTGCCCGCCTGCAGCGTTGTGATCTTCTCCAGCGTCAGCGGGGTGCTTGCGGTTTCGGCGGCGATGTCCAGTGACTGACCCAGCACCATGCCTCTGGCACCTGATGCCAGCGCAAGACCCTGCACCAGCGCAATGCGGGTGTCGCCGGTGCCCAGGGCCGGATCGCACAGCAATTCAAAGGCGAGAGTTTGCAGCGCGTCCCCGGCCAGAATCGCCGTTGCCTCATCCCATTTCACATGCAGCGTGGGCTGGCCCCGGCGCAGGTCATCGTCATCCATCGACGGAAGGTCATCATGCACAAGGCTATAGGCGTGCAGAGATTCCACCGCCGCTGCCGCGCTGATGGCCCGCGCCGGCGAAATGTCGAAAAGCGCCGCCGTCTCCAGCACCAGAAAGCCGCGCAGCCGCTTGCCGCCTGTCACCGCATAGCGCATGGCGTGGATCACCGGCTCATCGGCATGACCGGCCAAAGCCTGATCCAGCCGGGACTGGATCAAACCACCCGCCCGCGCCAGAGCGTCAGGAAAGCTCACATCCCCTCCACCGGCGTGGTGCCGATGGCACGGCCTTCGGCGGCGCGGATCAGCTCCACCTTTTCCTCGGCATCCTTGAGCCGCGCCTCGCAATGCGCCTTCAGGGCTGCGCCGCGTTCATACAGCGCGATGGACGCTTCCAGCGCCACATCGCCGCGCTCCAGCTGGCCCACCACCTGTTCCAATGCGGCCATGGCCTCTTCAAAGCTCATCCCGGCCACAGGTTTTTCGGCGGGTTTTTCGGCTGGTGTGTCGGTCATGCGGCTTGCCTTCCCAGTTCGGTCACATGCGCGGCCACACAGTCGGCCAGCGCGTCCAGATCATAACCGCCCTCCAGCGTCGATACCACCCGGCCCGCGCAGCATTCCTCCGCCAGATCACAGATCGCCCGGGTCAGCCGGGCGAAATCCTGAGTGGTCCACATCAGCCCCGCCAGCGGATCATCCTTATGCGCATCAAATCCAGCGCTGATCAGGATCAGCTCCGGCTGCCAGTCCCGCAGCTCCGCCAGCACCGGCTGCCACGCCGCCCACATCTGCGCCCCGCCCGAGCCACCGGCCAGCGGCAGATTGGTGATCTGCCCATGCGCGCCACGCTCATCCGCATGGCCGGTTCCCGGATATAGCGGCATCTGCTGGCTGGACACGAAGCGTACCCGCGCCTCGTTCCACAAAAGGTCTTGCGTGCCATTGCCGTGATGCACGTCGAAATCCAGCACCGCCACACGGGAAAGCCCATGCACCTCCAGCGCCCGCGCAGCACCGATCGCCACAGTGCCGAACAGGCAAAACCCCATCGCGGTTTCCCGCTCGGCATGATGCCCCGGCGGGCGGGTGGCGACAAAGGCGCGGCCGCCTGCAGTCATCACATGATCCACCGCCTGACAGATCCCGCCCACCGCCCGCATCGCAGCCGTGACCGAGCCCGGCGACAGCCAGGTATCGGCATCCAGCTGTGCCCAACCCTCTGCGGGCACTGCTGCCTGCACGCGATCGACATAGCGCTGCGGATGGCACCTCAGCACATCCGCCACCACACCCATCGGGGCCTCGCGCCGGTCAATCGGCAACCCGGCCAGCCCCCGCTCCACCGACTCCAGCCGCGCGACCTGCTCCGGATGACCGGGCGGGGTCACATGTGACAGACAATCCCCATGCGTCAGAACCAGAACCATACGCGCCTCCTGCCTTCCTGGCGCAAGGCCTCAGTCATTGATATCGCGGTCCCACAGCCGGACCTGCCCCTTGCGCACGCCCAGCACCCGGCGCAACACATACCATGCAACCAGCGAGGCCACCGCGAACACCAGCAGCAACAAGGCCAGACTGCCACCCAGCACCCCCAGCCCAAGCCCCGCGCCCACCACAACCGCGCCAATGGCAAAGCCGACAAAGATATAGCCCGGGGCCAGCACCTCCAGCACGCCAAGCGCAAAGCCCGCGACGATCCAGACCCACCAGACCGTCCACATCACCCGCGCCCCTTCAGCATCTTGAACGCATCGGCAAAAGCATCCAGCGCCTGTGCCGGCACCAGAATGGTCTGCTTGCCCGGCCCCTGCGCCACCTTGGCCAGCGCATCCACCTGCGCCAGTGCCAGCTGATACTGGGCCGCCTCCAGCCCCGATTCCTTGATCGCAATGGCAATGGCCGATGTGGCATAGGCCTCGGCATCCGCCGTCACCCGCTTGGCCTTGGCCTGCTGTTCGGCGGCATAAAGGTCCGCATCCGCCGCCAGTTCGACCGAGCGTTTCTTGCCCTCGGCCTCCATCACCTGCGCCCGGCGCGCCCGTTCCGCATTCAGCTGCTGCAACATCGCGGCGCGGGTCTGCTCATCCAGATTGACGTCAAGGATTTCGGCCCGTGTCACCTCCACCCCCCAGTCGTCGACCATGGCCGTCACCTGCTCGCGCACCCGCTCGATCAGCTGCGCCCGGTTTGACTGCACCTGATCCAGCTCGATCTTGCCGATCTCTGACCGCACGATCCCGGCCACCGTGGTGGCGATCGCCCCATCCACATCGCGGATGCGGTAAACGGTCTTTTCCGGCTCGGTGATCCGGTAAAACACCGATGTCTCCACCTTCACCAGCACGTTGTCGGCGGTGATGGCATCCTGGCTGGCGGTCGGCAACTGCCGTTCCAGAATGGAGATCTTGTGCGCCACCCGGTCGAGGAACGGCACCACGAAGTTGATCCCCGGCCCAAGCACCGACCGCAACCGGCCAAACCGCTCCACCACATGCTTTTCCGATTGCGGCACGATCCGCACCCCCAGAAAGATGCACAGGATGATAAACACGGCAATGGCCAGAAACACCGCATTGCCGCCCAGAAACTGGTCAAAGTTCATGAAAGAAAGCCCCGCTGAATATATTGCCACAGATCAGGATGGCGGCTTCCCCGGTCAGAGGCAAGAGTGGGGATAATCTTGCGCCATACCAACGATTGGGCGTTCATTCTTCGCATGATTATTAAGCAAACCAAACTTTCTCTCTGCAAGCCGACGCCTCACGCACAATTCTTCGAAAGAATGTAAAAGACCTCGTCATCTTTGCCAGAAAATCCCTGCAAATCCGATGCATCTTCTGGCGATCACCCCGTTTGCGAAAGGTTCACCCATGAAAATCGTCATCCTCGGTTCCGGCGTCATTGGTGTGACCTCCGCATGGTATCTTGCGCAAGCCGGGCATGAGGTGACGGTGATCGACCGTCAGCCCGCCGCAGCCCTTGAAACCAGCTTCGCCAATGCCGGTGAGATCAGCCCGGGCTATTCCGCGCCCTGGGCCGCCCCCGGCATCCCGATGAAAGCGCTGAAATGGCTGTTCATGGAACATGCCCCGCTGATCATCAACCCGAAACCCGACCTGCCGAAAATCCGCTGGATGCTGCAGATGCTGGGCAACTGCACCTCCGCCGCCTATGCCGTCAACAAGGGCCGCATGGTCCGCCTCGCCGAATATTCCCGCGATTGCCTGACCGACCTGCGCGCGCAAACCGGCATCAGCTTTGATGAGCGTCAGCAAGGCACGCTGCAACTGTTCCGCACCCAGAAACAGGTCGATGCGGCGGGCAAGGATATAGATGTGCTGCGTCAGGGCGGTGTGCCGTTCGAAGTGCTCGACGTGCAGGGCTGCCTCGCGGTCGAACCCGGTCTCGCAGATGCCGCAGGCAAGATCGCCGGTGGCCTGCGCTTGCCCAAGGATGAAACCGGCGACTGCTTCAAGTTCACCCAAGGCCTCGCCGCCCGCGCCGCCGCCCTCGGCGTCACCTTCCGCCACGGTGTCAGCATCACCCGGCTGAACCGCTCGGGCGACCGCATCACCAGCGTCACCACCTCCGAGGGAGAGGTCACCGCCGATGCCTTCGTCCTCGCGCTTGGCTCCTACTCCCCCAAACTCGCCGCCGACCTTGGCCTCAACCTCCCGGTCTACCCGGTCAAGGGCTACTCGATCACCGTCCCGGTCACCGATGCCAGCCGCGCCCCGGTCTCCACGGTGATGGACGAAACCCACAAGATCGCCATCACCCGGCTGGGCAACCGCATCCGCGTCGGCGGCATGGCGGAAATCGCGGGCTTTGACCTGTCCCTGTCGGAAAAACGCAAACGCACCCTGCAACATTCGGTCGAAGACCTGTTCGCAGGCGCGGCCGACCAGTCCCAAGCCACATTCTGGGCCGGCCTGCGCCCGATGACCCCCGATGGCACCCCGATCGTCGGCCGCTCCCCCGTCGCCAACCTGTTCCTCAACACCGGCCACGGCACCCTTGGCTGGACCATGGCCGCCGGATCCGGCCGCTTGCTGGCTGATATCGTCTCGGACCGCGCAACTGATATCGAAAGCCGCGACCTCGGCTTCGACCGCTACCGCAAACCCGCCAAAGCCGCTCAGCCCGCCCTGCACCCCGCCCCGGCGCGCTGATCCCTTCCGCATTGCTGCTTTCCAAATACTCCCGCCGGAGGCATCCCCCAGATGCCCTTGGCGTTCCCGCATCCCCCCTGTGCGCCCCGTTCACAACCGGCTATGATCACCCATCATGCCCGCCCTGTGCCGCGATTGCCTGACCACGTTCGACACGGCCCCACTGCGGGGCCGCTGTCCGGCCTGCCGCAGCCCGCGCCTGCTGGCGCACCCGGACCTCTTCACCCTCTCGATCGCCCATATGGATTGTGACGCCTTCTACGCTTCGGTGGAAAAGCGCGATGATCCCACCCTCGCCGACAAGCCCCTCATCGTCGGCGGCGGCACGCGCGGCGTGGTCTCGACCTGCTGCTACATCGCCCGCATCCATGGGGTGCGCTCGGCGATGCCGATGTTCCAGGCGCTGAAGCTTTGCCCCGAATCAGTGGTCGTCAAACCCCGCATCGCCCGCTATGTCGAGGTCAGCCGCCAGATCCGCGCCATGATGGAGGATCTGACCCCCGCCATCGAGCCCCTGTCGCTGGATGAGGCGTTCCTTGACCTCACCGGCACCGCACGCCTGCACGGTGCGCCCCCCGCCGTCCTGCTCGCCCGCCTGACCAAGCGGATGGAGGAGGAGTTGGGCGTCACCGGCTCCATTGGCCTGTCACACAACAAGTTCCTCGCGAAAATCGCCTCCGACCTCGACAAACCGCGCGGGTTTTCCGTCATCGGCGAAGGCGAGACCGAATCCTTTCTGCGCCCGAAATCCGTACGCATCATCTGGGGCGTTGGTACGGCGATGCAGGCATCGCTGGAACAAGCCGGCATCCGCACCATTGCCGATCTGTTGCGCTGGGACCGCACCGATCTGGCCGCGCGTTTCGGCCAGATGGGCGACCGGCTCTGGCATCTGGCGCGCGGCCAGGACAGCCGCCGTGTCAACCGGGATGAAAAGCTGAAGTCGATTTCCAAGGAAACCACTTTTCTTGAGGACACCTCCGATCCCGACCTGCTGGATGGCCACCTCTGGCGGCTGTCCGAACAGGTGTCGGACCGGGCCAAGGCCAAGGCTCTGGCGGGCCGCACCGTGACGCTGAAGCTGAAGAAGGGCGATTTCCAGACCGTCACCCGCCGTCATGCCCTGTCAGACCCGACCCAGATCGCCGACCGAATCTACCGCACCGCGCGCGACCTGTTCGACCATTCCGGCACCAAAGGCCCGTTCCGCCTGATCGGCGTCGGCATCTCCGACCTCGCACCGGAGGATCAGGCCGACCGTTCCGGCGACCTGCTGGATCCTGATGCCGGGCGGCGTGCAGCGGCCGAGCGCGCCGCAGATGCGATTCGCGCGCGTTTCGGCAAAGAGGCGATCATCAAGGGCCGCGCTTTGCGCTGATACCGTCTATTCCGCCGCCAGCGGCAACCTGCTGCGCCCGATCTGCGTGATTTCGGCGACCACACCCGCGATCACCGCCTGAAACGCCTCGAAATCGGCCGACGGCACGATTCGCGTCTCATCCATGTAAAGCGCGCGGTCAATCTCGACCTGCACCACATGAAAGCCGCGCGAGGGGCGGCCATAGGTCTGGGCGATATATGCCCCGGCAAAGGGCGCATTGCGCGAAACCCGCAACCCGGCCCGCCGGAACGCCGCCTCGACCTGATCCATCACATCCCGCGCGGCAGCCGCGCCAAACCGGTCGCCCAGCACCACCTCGGGCCGGGGAAAGCCCGGTCGCGAATGTGATTCGATCGCCTCATGCGGCATCGAATGGCAATCAATCAGCACCGACTGGCCAAATTGCGTATGGCTTTCATCGGTCAACGCGCGCAAGGCCGCGTGATAGGGCTGCCAATGGCTGCGGATCCGGTCCTCGGCCTCGGCCAGCGGTATTTTCCCGCGATAGATCGCCCGCCCGCCCGACACCACACGGGGAATCACCCCTAGGCCCGAGGCAACGCGCGGGTTGTGCGGGCTGCGCGGCACGTCTTCCACCACCGAGGCATCCATCTCATCCGCCGCCCGGTTCAGGTCGATATAGGCGCGCGGCGCATTGGCTGCGATCAAGGGCGCGCCGCAATCGGTGGCCGTGCGGAACAGATCATCGACAAAAGCATCCTCGGATGACCTGATCACATGCGCATCCAGCACCGATCCGGCCAGAAACGTGGGTGGATAGACCCGGCCACTGTGCGGCGACGAAAAAACCACCGGGGTTTCGCGACGTTTCGGCTGGTAAAGGGTAAAGGCTTCGCTTTGCACGGCTGTCTCCGGTTCCACGATGTTATAGCTGGCTTTACCGAAATGCCCAAAGCCTAGATTGCCTGCAGGCCGCAGACGGAAAGCCTCTTGCAGCCACAGGCGCAACTGGCTATAGACCCCCGCACACCGACGCGGTTCTCCCCGCGTCCTTTTCTTTGGGGCTTTTGGGAGATCGGCGGCTGTAGCGTGGGCGGTTAGCTCAGCGGTAGAGCACTACGTTGACATCGTAGTGGCCACTGGTTCGATCCCAGTACCGCCCACCATTCACCGCCCCCATCCCTGGGGGTCATTGTTTTCAACTGGCGCGTGATGCGCCGCGACCAAGGAAAGAGACGACCATGAAAGTCGCCAACTCGCTCCGTTCGCTGAAGACGCGTCACCGTGATTGCCAGGTCGTGCGCCGCAAAGGCCGCGTCTATGTGATCAACAAGACGCAAAAGCGCTACAAGGCCCGTCAGGGCTGATTTCGCTTGCAGCGACATGAACAAAAAGGCCGCCACGGGCAACCGGGCGGCCTTTTTCTTTGTGCTTGCCAGTGCCTCAGGTGCGGCTAAATCTGGCACATGTTCACATTTTCCCGTACCCGGCTCTTCGCTACGCTCATCGCTGCGGCCACCCTCGGGCTGGCAATGACGCTGGCCAATGGCATCCCGCCTGACACCGGGGCATTCGTGCGGACGCTGGGGCCGATGCTGTTTGGTGCGGGGCTGGCGCAATGGCTGCTGTTTCCACTGTTTGCCCGCGTGGCCGGGGGCAGGGGTCTATTGCTTGATGCGATCCTCTGGGTGGCGCTCATCGCCCTTGCAGGGCTTTTCGCCGGCACCCTGATCCTGCCCGGTGCGGGCACGGTTCTGGGGCCGATGGTCACGCTGTCGCTGCCGCTCCAGTCACCGATCGCCACGCTGGTCTATGCCTTTGGCGCATGCCTTGGCCTGACCGTGATCCGCCGCGCCAGGACCGGCACCCCGTTGCAGCCGCCGGAGTGATACGCCCGGCCTCCCGGCACCTGCGCCCCCAGTGCAAGATCCGCCCTCTTGATCAATATCTCCGGCGCGCTTCGCCCAGCGGTGCCCTGAGCCGGGGCCAGCCCCCTGGCAAAGTAACACGCGGCGATACCCCGCATGATGCGGATAATCCTGCCGTTCCGGTGCCTGCCGTTCCGGTGGCTGATCAGCGATGTGCAGGGCACATGGAAGCTGAACCAGCACAAACCGACAGAGGGCCCGCGCCCGTGCTGCCGCCGCCCTGCGCCAGCGGACAGGCCAGACGGATGCCGCCCGCCTTGCCGATGAAATGGACCGCACTGTTCCGGCCGGCCCGGCATCGTGCCGTTGCGCAAGCCTTGGGATGGACAGTGGCCCGGCCCGCGCCTAGGATTCGCTTGACTGACCGGAGGTCTCCATGCCGCTGCCCCTTGCCCCGCTGCTGCCGCTTGCCCTCCGTCTCGGCGCGATCGCCGTTGCCGGCTACATGGCCCAACGCCTGATCCGCCGCCACGGCCAGCCCGGACGCACCGATCAGCGCGCCGAAGAGGCGCTGGATGATCTGGACGAAGGCCTGGCATCGCACCGCCCTCGCGACGCGGCGGGCCAGCGCAACACCTCATTCCGCCTGCGCCGCAGCTTCCGCATCGGCGGCAGGACCTATGAACTTGACGCGGGCGCCATCGCCCGCCTGCGCCTGAGGGAAATCGAATGAACCTCACCCACTCCCCCACCTCGCCCTACGTCCGCAAGGTTCTGGTGCTGATCGCCGAAACCGGGCTGACCGGGATCACACTCACCCCCGCCTCCGGAACACCCGTCGCCCCTGATGCGACGGTGGTGGCGCGCAACCCCTTGGGCAAGATCCCCGCGCTGGAGCGCGACGATGGCCCGACGCTCTATGACAGCCGGGTGATCTGCCACTACCTGAACGCCCGGGCCGGGGCAGATCTCTACCCCGCCGCGCCGCGCCTGTGGGACAGCCTGACGGTCGAGGCCACCGCCGACGGTATCCTCGATGCCGCCCTGCTGATGGTCTACGAGACACGCATCCGCCCGGAAGAAAAGCGTTTTCCGCCGTGGGTCGAGGGTCAGTGGGAAAAGATCGACCGCGCGCTTGATGTGCTGGAAACCCGCTGGACCGACCATCTGAACGGTCCGCTGGACATCGGCCAGATCGCCACTGCCTGCGCGCTGGGCTATCTGGACTTCCGCCACGCCGCGCGCCACTGGCGCAAGGCCCGCCCGCATCTTGCCGCCTGGGAAGCCACCTTCGCCGCCCGCCCCTCGATGCAGGCCACGCTGCCGCAAGGCTGAGGGCAGCCCGAAACGGGACAATCCTGACGCCGGAGCCACCTCGGGGGGCATCGAGCCCCCGCTCGGCGGCGTTGCCACGGGCGGCTGGAATGTTGGCGGCAGGCCCAGTGTGTCACGCGGCGGCTCTGTTGCTTTTGAGTATTCGGACCAAGATGAAGGCAAAGGGCGCCCGAGTGCCGTTTCATCTTGGCAAAAATACTCATTCAACGGTGGCCCTTTTGCGCTACGACTTGTCGCAGGGGCTTGAAACGCGGCATCTTGGGCGCATCCTTTCCGGCATCTGTGCCGCGCCTAATCGGCCACAGGCAAAGAAATAACGGTTCAAACCGCGCCACATGCGCCGTATTGTCCGCTGGACGCCGCGCCCTGGCTTGGCTAAGAAACCCATCGGCAGGGTCGTGGGTAACCACCGCCCCGGAATCTTTGTGGGCCGCTGCCAAGGCGGCCTTGAAAGGGAGAATATCTCGTGTCCCACGCAGAAGACCACGCAGGCACCCGCAGGGATTTCCTGTATTACGCAACCGCCGGGGCCGGGGCTGTTGCCACCGGGGCCGCAGTCTGGCCGCTGGTGAACCAGATGAACCCCTCGGCCGATGTTCAGGCCTTGTCGTCGATCTTTGTCGACGTCTCGGGCGTCGCTGTCGGCACCCAGCTTACGGTCAAGTTTCTGGGCAAGCCGGTGTTCATCCGCCGCCGCTCCGAGGCCGAGATTGCGGCGGGCCGGGCGACCACGCTGGATCAGCTGAGCATCGACCGGGCCGCGCAGAACCCCAACAAGCCGGGTGCCGATGCGTTGGATCAGAACCGCACGCTGGATGACGCGGGCGAATGGCTGGTGATGATCGGCGTCTGTACCCATCTGGGCTGCGTGCCGATCGGTGATGGCGCGGGCGAATTCGGCGGCTGGTTCTGCCCCTGCCACGGCTCGCATTACGACGAGGCCGGACGTATCCGCAAAGGCCCTGCGCCGCGCAACCTCGATATTCCGTTGGCGTCTTTTGTCGACGATGCCACGATCAAGCTGGGATAAGGACAAAAAACATGGCCGGAATTCCGCACGACCATTACGAGCCCAAGACGGGTGGAGAGAAGTGGCTGCACAGGCGCCTTCCCATCGTCGGGCTGCTCTATGACACCCTGATGCTGCCCACCCCCCGCAACCTGAACTGGATGTGGATCTGGGGCATCGTCCTGACCTTCTGCCTTGTGTTGCAGATCGTAACCGGCATCGTGCTGGTGATGCACTACACGCCGCATGTCGATCTGGCCTTTGCGAGCGTTGAGCATATCATGCGCAACGTGAATGGCGGGCATATGCTGCGCTATCTGCACGGCAACGGCGCATCGCTGTTCTTTGTCGCGGTTTACCTGCACATCTTCCGCGGCCTCTACTACGGCAGCTACAAAGCCCCGCGCGAGGTGACCTGGATCATCGGTATGCTGATCTATCTGGCGATGATGGCGACCGCCTTCATGGGCTATGTTCTGCCATGGGGCCAGATGTCGTTCTGGGGTGCCACCGTGATCACCGGCCTGTTCGGCGCGATCCCCGGCATCGGCGAGCCGATCCAGACCTGGCTGCTGGGCGGCCCTGCGGTCGACAATGCCACGCTGAACCGCTTCTTCTCGCTGCATTACCTGCTGCCCTTCGTGATCGCGGCGCTGGTCGCTGTCCACATCTGGGCCTTCCACACCACCGGCAACAACAACCCCACCGGGGTTGAGGTGCGCCGCGGGTCGAAGGAAGAGGCCGAGCGCGACACCGTTCCGTTCTGGCCCTACTTCGTGATCAAGGATCTGTTTGCCCTTGCGGTGATCCTGGTGGTGTTCTTTGCCATCGTCGGCTTCATGCCGAACTACCTCGGCCACCCGGACAACTACATCGAAGCAAACCCGCTTTCGACGCCTGCCCATATCGTGCCCGAATGGTATTTCCTGCCGTTCTACGCCATCCTGCGCGCCTTTACCGGCGAGGTCTGGGTCGTGATCATCGCCGAGTGGGTGACCTTCGGCATCGTTGACGCCAAGTTCTTCGGCGTGCTGGCGATGTTCGGTGCGATTGCCGTCATGGCGCTGGCCCCCTGGCTGGACACCTCCTCGGTGCGGTCGGGTCGGTATCGCCCGATGTTCAAATGGTGGTTTGCGCTCCTGTGCGTGGATTTCATGGTGCTGATGTGGGTCGGCGCGATGCCAGCCGAAGAGCCCTATGCCACGATCTCGCTGATCGCTTCGGCCTATTGGTTCGCCTATTTCCTGATCATCCTGCCGCTGCTGGGTGTGATCGAGAAACCGCTGCCACAGCCCGCGACCATCGAGGAAGACTTCAATGCCCACTACGCCCCGCCGTCTGCTTCGGCAGCCGTGCAACCGGCCGAGTGAGAAAGGAACTGACTGACATGATCAGGAACATCGCACTCACCGCCACCACCGCCCTTGCCCTTTCGGCAGGGGTGGCCCTGGCCGCCGGTGGTGGCCACGTCGAGATGACCGACATCGCCTTCGCCCATGAAGGCCCGTTCGGCAAATTCGACCAGAACCAGCTGCAACGCGGGCTTCAGGTTTATTCCGAAGTTTGCGCCGCCTGCCACGGCATGAAATTCGTGCCGATCCGCAGCCTGTCCGATGCGGGCGGGCCGGCCATGCCCGAGGATCAGATCCGCGCATATGCCGCACAGTTCAGCGTTACCGACCGCGAAACCGGCGAAGACCGGGCCGGCGTGCCGACCGACCATTTCCCGATGTCGGGAATGGAAGGCGCACCCGACCTGTCCCTGATCACCAAGGCCCGCGCCGGATTCCACGGCCCCTACGGCACCGGCATCAGCCAGTTCTTCAAAGGCATCGGCGGGGCCGAGTATACCTATTCGATCCTGACGCATTACGAGGAAGAACCGGCCTGCGCACCCGATGGTGTTGATGGTTTCTACTACAACTCTGCCTTCCCCAACGGCGGTGTGCCCGACAGCTGCAAGGATGAGCATGGCGTTTCGACCGTGCCCGGCAGCTGGATTGCCATGCCAAACCCGCTGGGCGATGACATGGTGACCTATAACGACGGCACCCCGGCCACGGTGGCCAATATGGCCGAGGATGTGACCGCATTCCTGGTCTGGGCGGCAGAGCCGAAGATGATGGCCCGCAAACAGGCCGGGTTCACTGCCGTGGTGTTCCTGATCATCCTGTCGGTCCTGCTTTACCTGACCAACAAGAAGATCTGGGCCAATGTCAAAGGCAAGAAACTGGCCTGAGCCCCGTCATCCGTGATGCTTCAAAGCCCCGCCACTGGCGGGGCTTTTTCATGGTTGTCTGTGGTCCGGGTGGTGCCTTGCCACCACAGGGCGCGCGGGCTGTGCCTGCGGGATGCCTCCGGCGGGAGTATTTGGAAAGCAGCAATGCCGGGCCCCGGCGTTCTTGGCATTGCTGCTTTCCAAATACTCTTGCGCCAAGCGCTTTTCTTATCCCAGATAGGCCCGCAGCGCAGGTGGGGGGTCGGCAAACAGTGCTCCGGTTGGTGCGGGCGTATGCGCCACCCCGTCGGCCACCAGCACGGTGAGGCCGGCGAAGGCCCGGGCGTCCGCCGGGTCATGCGTCACCATCATGACCAGCGCGCCGGTTTCTGCCGCCACCTCGTCGACCAGCGCGAGCATTTCGGCCTTGAGTGCCGGACCAAGTGCTGCGAATGGCTCGTCCAGCAGGAGCACCGGCCGCGCCCGCAGAAGCGCCCGCGCCAGCGACGCCCGCCCGATCTGCCCGCCGGACAACTGCGCAGGTTTGCGCGCGCCCATTCCGGCCAGCCCCACCCGCTCCAGCACAGCGTCGACCTGTGCCCGCTGCGGCCCGGAAAGCCGCAGATCGGGCCGCAGCCCAAGGCCAAGGTTCTGCGCCAGCGTCAGATGCGGAAACAGGTTCTGGTCCTGAAACAGGATCGTCACCGGCCGCGCGCCGGGGGCCAGCGGTGCCAGATCCGCGCCTTGCCACAGCACCCGCCCTGCAACGGGTGCAAAGAACCCGGCCACAGCCGACAGCAGCGTTGATTTCCCCGCCCCCGATGGCCCGATCACCGCAACCCGCGCCGCCGAAGGCAGCGTCCAATCCACCGTCAGGCGAAAATCATCCTGCGCCAGCACCACCGCGTCAAACCGCAGCATGGCGTCGCCCCCATGCATCAAACACCCAGAACAGGCCAAAGCTGATCGCCACCAGCAGCAAGGCCGCGCCTGCCGCGACGTCCATCCGGTAAGCCGCCATCAGCCGCTGCACCAGCAGCGGCAGGGTCGCGGTCTGATCGGACGCAAACAGCGCGATCACCCCCAGGTCGCCCATCGAAAGGGCGGCCGCCAGCCCGGCGCCAAAGCCCAGCGGCCGGGCCAGACGCGGCACCGCCACCAGCCGCAGCCATGCCGCACCACGCAGCCCGAGCGACTCCGACAGCCGCCCGTAATCGGCGCGCAGCACCCGCGCCTCTGGCAGCAGCAGCCGGTACACGAAGGGCAGCGCCAGCGCCACGTTCACCGCGACCGTCACCTGCAACGCCAGCCGCGACGGCACCGCAAAGGGCTGCACCAGCAGGAACAGCCCGGTGCCCAGCACCAGCCCCGATGTTGCCAGCGGCAGCAGCGCGATCCCGTCGATCACCCCCGCGCCGCGCCGCCCGTCAGACACCCGCAACGCCAGCGTCAAAGCCGCCGCCACCGTCACCACGGTGGACACCAACGCCACGGTCACCGACCGTCCTGCCGCCGCCCAGACCGCATCGGGCAGGTGCAGCAGCCCCGGCAATCCGCGCAATGCAATCGCGCCCAGCGGCAGCAGCAGGAACACCGCCGCCCCGCCGATCGCCAGCCCGTCCGCCAGCAGCAGCCCCGCCCCGCGCACCCGCAGCACCGGCGCGCGGCCCAGCCCGGCACCGAAACCGGGCGTGGTCCCCACCCGCCAGACCAGCACCGCCACCAGCGCGCACAGCGCAAACTGCATGCCCGACAGCATCGCCGCCCGGCCAAGATCGAAATCGAACCGCACCGCCTGATAGATCGCCAGCTCCACCGTCGTTGCCTTCGGCCCGCCGCCCAGCGTCAGGGCCACGGCAAAGCTGGTCAGGCAGATCACGAAGATCACTGCAAACGCCCCCGGAAGCACCGCCCGCAGCATGGGCCGTTCCAGATGCCGCGCCACCTGCGCCGGGGCAAAGCCCAGGGATTCGGCCAGCCGGAACCGCTCGGCAGGGATGGCCTGCCAGCCCTGCAGAATCATCCGCACCGCCAGCGGCAGGTTCAGGAACACATGCGCCAGCAAAACCCCTTGCGCGCCATAGACCGACAGCGGGGCCACGCCCAGAGCCGCCAGCCCCTGATTGACCCAGCCCGACCGGCCGAACACCGCGATCAACCCCATCACCGCGACGATGGTCGGCAACAGGAACGGCGCGCCCATCAGGGTGATCAGTGCCGCGCGCCCGACAAAGCGCCGCCGCGCCAGCGCACGGGCGACCGGCACCGCCAGCCCACAGGACAACAGCGCCGAAACCACCGCTTGCCACAGCGTGAACCACAGCGCCTGCCCGTCGCCCGGCGCCAGCGACGGCCATGCGCCTGCGCGCCACATCACAGCAGCCAGCGGCAGCAGCACAAGCGCCGCGACAGATGCCGCGACGCTTGCGCCGGCTATTGTGACAGCGCGGCGCGCCATTCCTCGACAGCCTCCACCCGCATCGCCTCGGCTTCGGTCTCCGTCAGGAACAGCACCTTTTCCGGCAGCGGCAGATCAGACCAGCCCTCTGGCCAGTCCGCCTGCGGCAGGGCCGCAGGCAGCGACCAGTTGGCTGCCGGAATCACCTTCTGGAACGCCGGCGTCAGCACCCAGGCCATGAACATATCCGCCAGTTCCGGCTGATCGGTGGCGGCGATTTTGCCCACGGTTTCGGCCATGAAATAATGCCCCTCGGGGAAGATAGCGGCGCTCTTGGTCAGGTCATTCTCGGCCATGATGTGATAGGCGGGCGAGGTGGTGTAGCTCAGCACCATATCCGCCTCGCCGCTGGTGAACAGGCCATAGCTTTCCGACCAGTCCTTGGTTACGGTCAGGATATGCGGCGCCAGATCGGACCAGAACGCCCCCGCCTGATCGCCGTAAACCGACTTCACCCACAGCACCAGCGCCAGCCCGGAAATCGACGTGCGCGGGTCCTGGATAACCACTGTCACGCCGTCGGCCAGGTTGCGCATATCCGCCAGCGTCGCGGGTGGGGCGTCCATCCTTGTGGTGTCATAGATGAACGCGGTATGCCCCCAGTTGAACGGCAGGAAAGTGTCATCCGGCCAGTCCACCGGCACCGTCAGCGCCGACAAATCCTGTCCGTGCGTGCCAAAAAGCCCGGCCCCGCGTGCCCGCGCCAGCACATCCGTGGTCAGCCCGATCACCACATCGGCCTGCGTGCGCTGCCCCTCCAGCATCAGCCGGGGAAGCAGATCGCCGGTCGAGAATTGCAGATCGCAGCCACAGAACGCCTCGAACCCCGCCTCGATGGCCGGGCCGGGGCCCCATTCCGAGGTGAAGTAATCGCCCGCATAAACAGTCAGGACAGGCGTTTCCGCACTCGCCGCAAGGGCGATGCAGGAAAGGCCGGTCGCAAGGATCGAAGTCTTCATGTCTTCCTCCAATTGCGACGGAACAGGTCGGGCTTGGAGGTCATCCTTCGCACCTTCCCTCCGCCGGTATGATCCGGTTCAGGTTCAACGGGTCCGCTTGCGCATCTCAGCCTGTCAGATCAACCGACAGGCACCCCGAGGTATTGGCTAGGATACGGCCCTTGCGGGCGGGCGCAAGGCCAATTTCATGCAAGGCCGGCCGCGGCCAAGCCGCGCCTCACTCCGCCGTCTGCAGCGCCGCGAGCCCTTCGCGATAGGTCGGGTACAGCAGCCGCACCCCCAACTCGTCCTTGATCCGGTCATTCCGTACCCGTTTGGATTCGGAATAGAAGCTGCGCGCCATCGGGGTCATCTCGGCCTGATCAAAGGGAATGGCGGGCGGCTCCGGCAGGCCCAGCAGGGTGGCGGCATGGGACAGTACATCTTCGGGCGGGGCGGGCTCGTCATCGCAGACGTTGTAGGCCGCACCCGGGTTGGGGCGGGCGATCGAGGCGGCCAGCACCTGCGCAATATCCTCGACATGGGTGCGGCTGAAGAACTGGCCCGGCTTGATGATCCTGCGCGCGCTGCCGTCGCGCACCTTCTCGAACGGGCCGCGACCGGGGCCGTAAATCCCGGCCAGCCGGAAAACATGCACCGGCAGGCCGGTGGCCTGCCACTGCGTCTCGGCCAGCACCCGCTGCGTGCCGCGCGGGCTGTCGGGGGTCAGGGGCGTGGTCTCATCGACCCAGGCCCCCTGATGGTCGCCGTAAACCCCGGTGGTGGACAGATAGCCCACCCATGCCACCTTTGCCGTTGCAATACCGGGCCAGTCTGCCAGAAACGGGTCGCCCCCCGCATCCGGAGCGGCAGAGGCAAGGATATGCGTCGCCCGCGCCAAAGCCGGGCCGAGGTCGCCGGGCCAGCGCAACGGCTCGATGCCGCGCGCGCGCATGCGTGCGGCCTTGTCGGGGTTGCGGGTGGTGCCGATGACGGCCCAGCCCTGCGGAATCAGCACGCGGGCGAGGGCATCGGCGCTGTAGCCATGGCCAAGGGAAAGCAGCGTTTTCATAGGCACCACTATGGCGCGCCTGTCGGCGGCTGCAACCCATCGGATTTGCCCCCCACCGTGAGCAGCGTGCAGAACCCGTCAATCGGGTTGCAGCATATAGCCTTCACCCCGCACCGTCTGCAGATAGCGCGGTTGCTTCGGGTCATCCTCGATCTTGCGGCGCAGCCGGGTGATCTGCACATCCACCGCCCGTTCCTGTGCGGCATCGTCGCGGCCCAGATCGGCCACCAGCTTCTCGCGGCTGATCGCATGGCCGGGATGTGCCGAGAACAGCCGCATCAGCGCGGCCTCGGTCGCGGTCAGCCGCACCGGGTCCGGCCCACGCCACAGCTCGCCCCGGTCCATGTCATAGCGCACAGGGCCAAGGTGCAGAACCTTTGGCGCGGTTTCCGCCCGCACCACCGGCACCCGGCGCAGGATCGCGTTGATCCGGAGCAGCAGCTCTTTCGGCTCGAACGGCTTGCCAAGGTAATCATCCGCCCCGGCCTCGAACCCCTCGATCCGGCTCGCGGTCTCGCCCTTGGCGGTCAGAAGCAGGATCGGCGTCTGCATCTTTTGCCGCAGCTCGCGGGTCAGGCTGATGCCATCCTCGCCCGGCATCATCACATCCAGCACGATCAGGTCGAATTCCAGCCCACCCAACAACCGCCGGGCCTGTGCGGCATCGCGCGCGACCGAGACCAGAAAGCCATTGCGGATCAGGAACTTCTGCAAAAGCCCCCGGATTCGTTCGTCATCATCGACGACCAGCAGATGTGCGTCACCCTGGCTCATGCGCCGCTCTCCTTCAAACCTTGATACTGTCGGCGCAATTCCGGGTCCATCATCGCCTCCAGAACTTGCCGGAACCCGGCCACCGCCTGCGGCCCCGCCGCGCGGTACGCCGCCCGCATCCGCGCGCGCTGTGCATCCGACAATTCCCGCTCCAGCTCCTGCCCCTTTGCCGTCAGATGCAGGTGCCGCTCGCGCTTGTCGCGTCGCCCGATCCGCGCTTCGACCAGACCATCCTCCACCAGCGTGCGCAACACCCGGTTCAGCGATTGCTTGGTCACGCCCAGAGTGGTCAGCAGGTTGGAAACCGTGGTGCCGGGAGAGCGATGGATGAAATGGATCGCCCGATGATGCGCGCGGCCATAGTCCATACCTTCCAGAATCCGGTCGGGGTCGGCGGTAAAGCCGCGGTAGGCAAAGAACATCGCCTCGATGCCTTTGCGCAGCTGCTCGTCGGTCAGAAACAGCAGGCTTTCGCCGCTGGGGGTCTGATCTGCCATGGGTCGCCTCCCTGCCTGACGGTGAAGTTACGTCAGCCTTGTTGACTTTCCAAGTCCCGACTGCTACCCCCCTCACGGCTTTGCGCAAGATTATGTCCGAAACGGACATTGATCACGCAATATTGTGAAGAAAACGGGGGCATCATGGCAGGGTATGACGATCGTGACGGGTTCATCTGGATGGATGGCAAATTGGTAGACTGGCGCGATGCCAATGTCCATGTGCTGACCCATGCCATGCATTACGCCTCGGCGGTGTTCGAGGGCGAGCGCTGCTACAACGGCAAGATATTCAAGAGCCGCGAACATTCGGAACGCCTGCGCAAGTCGGGTGAGCTGCTGGACATGGAGCTGCCATGGTCGGTCGATGAGATCGAGGCCGCGAAAGAGGCGGTGCTGAAGGCCAACAACCTGACCGATGCCTATGTGCGCGCGCTTGCGTGGCGTGGGGCGGGCGAGGATATGGGCGTGGCCGCCAAGCGCAACCCGATCCGCATGGCCGTGGCCGTCTGGTCATGGGGCAATTACTACGGCGACGCGAAATTCAAGGGCGCGAAGCTCGACATTGCCAAATGGAAGCGTCCGTCGCCCGACACCATCCCGCACGCCGCCAAGGCCGCTGGCCTGTATATGATCTGCACAATGTCGAAGCACGCGGCCGAGGCCAAAGGCTGCTCTGACGCGATGATGTTCGACTATCGCGGCTATGTCGCCGAGGCGACCGGGGCCAATATCTTTTTCGTCAAGGATGGCGAAGTGCATACCCCGATCCCCGATGCGATCCTGAACGGCATCACCCGGCAAACTGTGATCGGCATGCTGCAGGGCATGGGCATCCCGGTGATCGAACGCCGGATCGAGGCATCAGAGCTGGAAAGCTTCCAGCAATGCTTCCTCACCGGCACCGCCGCCGAGGTGACACCGGTCGGCCAGATCGGTGACTATAATTTCGAGGTGGGGGCGCTGTGCAAACAGGTTTCGCTCGACTATGAGGCGCTGGTCCGCGCCTGACCGCTCATCGGCCCTGACCGGCCTCTTCGCTGGCACCCGGTCCAGCGAAGAAAGCCGTCAGGCTTGATGAGTGCCCGCCTAAGCCGTCCGCCCCCGCGCGATGCGCAGGAACTGCGCCAGCCGCGAGGCGCTGGCCGGCGTGTGGCTGGTGTGGAACCCGTCACGTTTGGCGCGTGCCAGCCGCAGGAAATGCGCGGTCTTGCTGCCGGTGCTCGGCGCGCGGGTGTCGGCCAGATGGCGGCCCTTGGGGTCACGGTGCATGCTGTCCTCCATGTATATCGGGCAACCATCCTACCGTAGAATCATCGCAAAACCAAACGCCCGCGCAACAGCGCGGGCGCGGGTCAGGCGCAAACCGGCTTACGCCAGTTCGGTTTCCACCTCGATATTGCCCTTGGTCGCGTTGGAATAGGGGCAGATGAAATGCCCGCGCTCCACCATCTTTTCCGCCACCGACCGCTCAACCCCCGGGAGCTTGACAACAAGTTTCACCTTCAGCCCGAAGCCGCCATCGCTGCGCGGTCCGATGCCGACATGCGCCTTCACCGTCGCATCCTCCGGCACGGTGCCCAGTTTTTCCGCTCCGGCTGCAAAGCGCATCGCCCCCAGATAGCAGGCGGCATAGCCGATCGCGAACAGCTCCTCGGGATTGTGTCCGGCACCTGATCCGCCCAGTTCCTTCGGGCTGGTCATCGTCACCGTCAGCTTGCCATCGGCCAGCTTGGCCAGACCATTGCGGCCACCGCCGGTGGCCTGTGCTTCGGTCCAGTATTTCGGATCAACGGACATCTGATTTTCCTTCGTTTGCGATTTAATCGTATGCGATCAATTTAAACGAACCCTCCGCCCCAGTCAACCCGCTTGCGATTCAATCGCACACGACTATATTGTTCCGATGACACTCACCCTGCCCGACATGATCTGCTTTGCGCTGTATTCAGCCACCCATGCCATGCAGCATGTCTACAAACCCCTGCTCGACGATCTGGGCCTGACCTATCCGCAATACCTTGTCCTCACCGCGCTGTGGACGCAGGATAAGCAGACCGTCGGCGCTCTGGGCCGTCAGGTGCAGCTCGAATCGAACACCCTCACCCCGCTCCTGAAACGGCTGGAAGATCGGGGCCTGATCACGCGCACCCGCAGCGAAGCAGATGAGCGGCAGGTCAACATCGCCCTGACCGATCAAGGCCGCGCGCTGCAGGCCCGCGCCGCGCATATCCCGGCCTGTGTGCTGGAGAAATCCGGCCTCTCGCTTGACGATCTGACCGACTTGCGCGACCGGATCACCACCCTGCGCGATCAGCTGCGCGCGGGCTGAAGCCGCGCCAAAGCCCAGCGCGCCGCATCGGCCACCGCAGCATCCGCGTCATCGCACAAGCCCTGCGCTACGCCCAGCAACGCGGCATCCCCGGAATTCCCGATCGCATACAGCACATTGCGCACAAACCGCCCGCGCCCGATCCGCTTGATCGGGCTGCCCGCAAACCGCGCCCGGAACGCCGCATCATCCAGCACCGCCAGCTCCGCAAGCGGCGGCGCACCATGCCGGGGCGCATAGCCGATATCGCGGGCGGCCACCGCAAACTTGTTCCACGGGCAGACCGCCAGACAATCATCGCAACCGTAAATCCGGTTCCCCATCAACCCGCGCAAGCCCTCCTCCACCGGCCCGGCATGCTCGATCGTCAGGTAGGAAATGCAGCGCCGCGAATCCAGCTGATAGGGCGCGGGGAAAGCCCCGGTCGGGCAGATCTCCAGACAGGCCCGGCAAGACCCGCAATGGCTGATCTCCGCCGCATCCGTCTCCAGCTCCAGCGTGGTGAAAATCGCGCCAAGGAAAAACCAGTTCCCCAGATCGCGCGACAGAAGATTGGTATGCTTGCCCTGCCAGCCCAAACCCGCCGCCTCGGCCAGCGGCTTTTCCATCACCGGGGCGGTGTCGACAAAAACCTTGATCTCACAAGCCGCCTGATCAATCAGCCAGCGCCCCAGCCGCTTCAGCCGCCGCTTGACCAGATCGTGGTAATCCTTGCCCTGCGCATAGACCGAGATCACGCCCCGGTCCCGCAGCTCCAGCAGCGGCAGGGGGTTCGCCCCCGGCGCGTAGCTTTCCGCCAGCATGATTACCGACCGCGCCTCGGGCCAGAGCGCCGCAGGGTTACCCCGCCACGCCATCCGCTCGGCCATCCAGCCCATCTGCCCATGCCGCCCCTTGGCGACAAACTCGGCCAGCCGTTCCGCCACCAGCGGCACAGCATCCGGCGCGGTCACCCGCATCGCCGAAAACCCCTCATCGATCGCCCGCGCCGCCAGCCGTGATTTCAGATCATTCCCCATGCCCGCCAGCATAGCGCCCCCCGCAGCCAAGAGCCACGCCCCCAGCGCCCTGATCCTTGCCGCCGCCGCGCTGGCTCTCCTGACAGCCAGAGCCTTCGGCTACATCAAAGCCATGGCCCGCATCGCCACCCGCACCGCGATCACCCGTCAAGAAAGCCGGGTCGGTAGCGATCCTTGGGTGAAAACCAAATCGGAAGTGGTGTAGAAGACAAATGCCTGACCAAACCCCCGCCGGGATTGCCGGCGCGCAAAGCCTATAGCAAAGGAAACCGCCATGGATGCGGAGCAAAAGACGATCGCACAGGCCTGCCTGACCGCCGCCCATGGTGGCAGCCTCGGCTTTCCCGACATCATCGGCAAGCTGATCGGCGCGGGGTTCGAGGGCTATGCGGTGGATTACCGCCGCAACAGCCAGACCTTCTATCTGCCGGGTGGCGACTCTGTGGCGCTCGACATGCCCGCGTCACCGGGCAGCGTCGCCGCCACCTTCGATGCCGCGCAGGTGCAAAACCTGATCCGCTGGGCACAGGCCAACCCACCGGATTACAGCTACACCGCGTTCAGCACGCATGTGAAGGCAGCGGGTTGCGCGGGCTATCTCGTGTCATTCCTCGGCCGTCGCGTGGTCTATTTCGGGCGCACCGCCGAAACCCATGTCGAGCTGTTTCCCAGCTAGGCGATCAGTCCCGCAATCCCGGCCAGTTGGCATCGGCGCGGGTGATGTTGCCGGGCACATCCCGCGCCCACCGGGCCTGAATGCGGCGCGAATAGTTCAGGTACAGCCGCCCCTCCACCACCGCCCAGGCCTGGGGGTCGATTGGGGCGGTGTAGTTTTCGGCCACCGCCCAGGCGCAAAAGCCGCCATATTGCGGCGCAAACGCCACCGGATCGGCCAGAAATGCTGCCCGGTTTTCCGCACTGGCAAAATGCCAGCGCACCCCGCCCCAGTCTGCCGCATGGGCCGCGTCGCCGCGCAGCGGGCGCAGTTCGGTGAAATAGGCCACCGGATCATAGCCCCGGATGGCAACGCCACCCTCGGCAAACACCGCCTGCGCGGACAGCGCAGCGGGGGCGAGGGGCAGGGCAAAGGCGGACAGAATCAGGCGGCGGCGGGTGATCATGGTCAGGCTCCTCTGCACCGGCTATCACAGGCTCATTGCTGCCATAGCCACCGGATCTTGCAGCCAACAATCCCGTGAACCATCGCGAAAGTGACCGGATCAGCTGCGGCGTGCGACGCCCATTCCTTAACAATTCCCTAACGCCACACGGTCAAGCCATTGATATATATGAGTCGTATGCGCTGTAACACAGGGGGACATCCCCCCTTCATTCCCCCCCGGTTTTCCCCTAAACCAGAGCCATAAGGGGAGACCGCCATGAGCCTGAACACCTTCGGCCACCTGTTCCGCGTGACCACATGGGGCGAAAGCCATGGCCCCGCCATCGGCTGCACCGTCGATGGCTGCCCCCCCGGCATCCTCCTGTCTGAGGCCGATATCCAGCCCTGGCTGGACAAGCGCAAGCCCGGCACCTCCAAGTTCACCACCCAGCGGAAGGAGGCAGACGAGGTCCGCATCCTGTCCGGCGTGTTCGAGGGACTGACGACCGGCACCGCCATTCAGCTGATGATCGAGAACACCGACCAGCGCTCGAAAGATTATGGCGACATCGCCCAGGCCTTCCGCCCCGGCCATGCCGACATCACCTACCACCAGAAATACGGCCACCGCGACTATCGCGGCGGCGGGCGCTCCTCGGCCCGCGAAACCGCCGCCCGCGTCGCCGCAAGTGGCGTCGCCCGCACGGCCTTGGCCGCGCTGATGCCCGACCTGCAAATCACCGGCTACATGGTGCAGATGGGTGGCCGCCTGATCGACCGCAGCCGGTTTGACCTGTCCACGATCGAAGCCAACCCCTTCTGGTGCCCCGATCCGATCGCCGCCGAAGACTGGGCCGAATACCTCGACGCCCTGCGCCTGTCGCACAACTCGGTCGGCGCGGTGATCGAGGTGATCGCGGAAGGTGTGCCGCCGGGCCTCGGCGCCCCGCTTTATGGCAAGCTCGACAGCGATCTGGCCTCTGCGATGATGAGCATCAATGCGGTAAAGGCGGTGGAGATCGGCGACGGCATGGCCGCCGCCAGCCTGACCGGCGTGGACAATGCCGATGAAATCCGAATGGGGCCACACGGGCCGGAGTTTCTTTCGAACCACGCGGGCGGCATCCTTGGCGGGATTTCAACCGGGCAACCCGTGGTCTGCCGCTTTGCGGTCAAGCCCACCTCCAGCATCCTGACGCCGCGCCGCACCATCAACCAGAGCGGGACAGAGATCGAGCTGATCACCAAAGGCCGCCACGACCCCTGCGTCGGTATCCGTGCCGTTCCGGTAGGCGAGGCGATGATGGCCTGTGTGCTGCTGGACCACCTGCTGCTGGACCGCGCCCAGACCGGCGGTCTGCGAGGCACCATCGGCTAGGACGTTGCCCCGGCAGGCGGCAGTTTCGGCGGCTTCGGCACCGAAACCGGCGCGATCAGGCGCTTGAGATCTGACAGTCGCATGGCATCCCTCCCTCGGTTGATGGAAACAGGATGCCGCGATACGGTCTCACAGGCCATGAAAGGCTGCGTGAGGTTTGTTACAGTCGCCGCCCGCCTCACCGCGCCCGGAGCTTGCGCCAGATCCTGCGCGCTAGGCCAGGGGCAGTGACCGGCGGTGGCGATGAGAGCGGATCATCCGCAGGCGGCGAATAGCGCCGCATCCCCTCGTTCCAGGCCTGACCGACATAGGGGCCGTAGTTCTCTGCCAGAAAGGCGGCGAAGCGGTCGGCAAATTCCAGCGGGATCAACCGATAGGATTGCTTGTCCCAACCCAGATAAAACCCCTCGCAGATCTGCGAGCCATAGGCGCGGTGCGATTGCGGCACACGCAGGGCGAAAATGTTGTGGCTGCCATGGCGGGATTTCATCATCGCGCGCCCGCGCGCCTGATTTGCATCGTCCGGATAGATCCGGCTGGCATGCGGGGCGATGACGAACATCATTTTCGGACCATTGGCGTAGTTGTCGCCATGAGTGGACCGGAACATCTGAAGATCGTGGTGGATGATGAGCCCACCCGGCTTCATCAGGGGCAGGATGCAAAGCGTATCAATCAGCGGCCAGGGATGCTTGTGGGCGGCGTCGATGAAACAGAGGTCGATGGGTCCGTCGATATGGTCGACCACATCGAGACAGGTCTTGCCCCGGTGCACAGTGACGCCGACGCCGGGATGGGACGGGGCCTCGTCCAGCAGGTAGCCCACCGGCTTTTCGGGGTTGACGTAATAGCGCTCCATCAGGTCGAAGCTGTGGATCGTGCCGCCCCCGGCAGACGACAGAAGAGAGGCCAGGATGCAGCTGGACATGCCGCTGGCACAGCCGATTTCAACCACGTTGCGCGGCCGCTCCTGTTCGATCAGATCGGCGATGAAGGCCACATCCTGCCCGTCAATCGCCCCCATGTCACCAACCCAGCGGGCGTTGAACCAATCGGTAAGCTCGGTCGAAATCATGCTGTTCCCCTGGGTCCGGAGTTCTGATCAGTCACCGGCACTGTAACCCGGCTGTTGTAGCGCTGTCGTGTCACGACACCCGTGATGCGACAAGCGCTTTGTCGCGCGACACCACCATTCGCGCGCCCACGGACACCCCATGCAAAAGGGGCGCCCGGCGGGCGCCCCTTTGTAACCAACTGCAGAATGGTCTGCGGAAATCAGGCGTTGACGCTGTCTTTCAGCGCCTTGGCAATGGCGAATTTCACTTGCTTGTCGGCGGGCTTGGTCATGGTCTCGCCGGTGGCGGGGTTGCGGACCTGACGCTCGGGGCGGGCCTTGCAAGCAACCTTGCCCAGACCCGGCAGCGTGACCGCGCCGCCGGCGGCGACTTCACGGGTCACCACGTCGATGATGGCATCCAGCGCCGAACCAGCGGTTTTCTTGTCAGCGCCCATCGTCTCGGCAATTGCGGCCACGAGCTGGGTTTTGGTCATCGGTTTCGTTGTCATGTTTTTCTTCCTTATTGCAGGCCGTCGCCACTGGACGGGCCGGAGGTGTTTGTTGGCCGTTACCGGCGACGGGTTCCGCTACACAGGTTTTTCTCGTGCAGATCAAGCCCAAACCGTGCGTCGGGCTTGAAAATGAGCGGTTAAAGGAAGGCGGTTTCCTCAAAACTGCGCAACTTCCGGCTGTGGATACGCTCAATCGGCATCAGCCGCAGGCGTTCCATCGCGCGGATACCGATCTGCAGGTGGCGGCTGACCTGGGTTTTGTAGAAGTCGCTGGCCATGCCGGGCAGCTTCAACTCGCCGTGCAAAGGCTTGTCCGACACGCAGAGCAGGGTGCCATAGGGCACCCGGAACCGGAAGCCGTTGGCGGCGATCGTAGCGCTTTCCATATCCAGCGCGATGGCGCGCGACTGCGACAGGCGCTTAACCGGGCCGGACTGGTCGCGCAACTCCCAGTTGCGGTTGTCGATGGTGGCCACGGTGCCGGTGCGCATGATGCGTTTGAGCTCATAGCCTTCCAGCTGCGTCACCTCGGCCACGGCTTCCTGCAGCGCGATCTGGATTTCGGCCAGCGCGGGGATCGGCACCCAGACCGGCAGGTCGTCGTCCAGCACATGGTCTTCGCGCAGGTAGGCATGGGCCAGCACGAAATCGCCCATCGACTGGCTGTTGCGCAGACCGGCGCAGTGCCCCACCATCAGCCAGGCATGCGGGCGCAGCACGGCGATGTGGTCGGTGGCGGTCTTGGCATTGGACGGGCCGACACCGATGTTGACCAGCGTGATGCCCTGCCCATCGGAGCGTTTCAGATGATAGGTCGGCATTTGCGGCAGCTTGGCGACCGGCTGCAACTCGCCATCCGCCGTGGTAATGATCTGGTTTCCGGTGGCGACAAAGGCGGTGTAACCCTGCGCCGGATCGGCCAGCATCTTGCGGGCATAGGCCTCGAATTCATCGACATAGAACTGGTAGTTGGTGAACAGAACGTGGTTCTGGAAATGCTGAGGATCGGTCGCGGTGTAATGTGCCAGCCGGGCCAGCGAGTAATCCACCCGCTGTGCGGTAAAGGGTGCCAGCGGCATGGAGCCATCGGGGTTTTCGGTGCGCTGGCCGTTGACGATGTCGTCATTGGTGGTTGCCAGATCAGGCACGTCGAACACGTCGCGAAGGCTGAATTCCAGCACGCCCTCTTGCGGGACGGAAACGGTCGGATTGTTGGCAACGGCGAAATGCACCGGCATCGGGGTTTCCGATGGTCCGATCTGCACGGGCACACCGTGGTTTTCCATCAGCAGGGTCAGCTGCTGGATCAGGTAATTGCGGAACAGGTCGGGGCGGGTGACCGTTGTGGCATAGGTGCCTGGGCTGGCGACATGGCCAAAGGCAAGACGCGAGTCGGCCTTGGTGTGGCTGGTGACCCGCAGGCGGATTTCCGGGTAAAACGCGCGGATTCGGCTGTGCGGCTTGCCCTTTGTCACGGTCGCGCTGAAATGGTCGGCCAGATAGGCGGTGGCTGCGGTATACAACTCTTGCAGCCGGTCAACGGCGGCGGCGGGATCGGTGAAATCCTGCGCGGCGGGCAGGTCTGGCGTCTGTGTTAGGGTTCCGTCTTGCATAACATCTCTCGTCAAATGATCCGGCATATAAGCCGAAACGCGGGGAGTCGCGCAAGTGAAGCCTTGATGAAGGGTTTGGCGCAGGCGGTTTCGCCCGCCGGGCCTACCTGACCGGCAACTCGGCCAGCACGCGGCGGGCTGCTTCGGCGGGGTCTTTCGCCTGCCAGACCGGACGGCCTACCACGATGTGATCTGCCCCATCGGCAATGGCCTGCGCCGGGGTGGCGACGCGCTTCTGGTCACCGCTGTCGCTGCCTGCGGGGCGGACGCCGGGGGTGACGATCAGCTTGCCCGCGGCCTCGGGCAGGGCGCGGATCAGCGCCGCCTCCTGCGGGCTGGCGATCACACCATCGGCCCCGGCGGCAAGCGCGCGGGCGGCGCGTTCCAGCGTGATGGCGTGGATATCGCCCGGCTTGATGCAGTTGTCATCCAGATCAGTGCGGTCCAGCGAGGTAAGGATGGTCACTGCAAGAATCTTGAGCCCGGTGCCGCCCTTACCCTCTTGCGCGGCGCGCACCACCTGCGGGTCGCCATGCACGGTCAGGAAATCAAGGTCATACTGTGCGATGCCGCGCACCGCCGCTTCGACCGTGGCGCCGATGTCGAACAGTTTCATATCCAGAAAGATGCGCTTGCCATGCTCCTGCTTCAGTTCATTGGCCAGCGCAAAGCCACCGCCGGTCAGCATCCCGAGGCCGATTTTGTAAAAGCTGGCAGCGTCACCGATGCGGGCGGCAAGCTCCAGCCCCTGCACCACATTGGGCACGTCAAGCGCCACGATCAGGCGATCATCGGACATGGCGGGCTCCTTGTGTTGGGTTCCAAGTGTCTTGCGGTGGCGGGCAACAGGTGTCAAGCCATAGCCGGGCGGAACTTGGGGGATTGCGATGATCCTGTGCTTTGACATCGGTGGCTCGCGGATCAAGGCGGCACTGGCGACAGGCGACCGGCTGACGCCATTGGGCGATTGCACGACGCCGATTGCAGATTTCGCGGCGTTTCTGACGGCGCTTTCGGGCTTTGCCAAGGGACTTGCGCTGCGCGGGGTGGCGATTTCCATTGCCGGGGTGGTTGCGCCGGAAACCGGGCGGATCAAGGTGGCGAATATCCCCTGTGCTGATGGCCGGGCGCTGGCGGAGGAGATCTCTACCGCATTGCGCTTGCCGGTTCTGGTCCTGAATGATGCCGACTGCTTTGCTTTGGCCGAGGCGCGTCAGGGTGTGGGGCGGGGGCACCGGAACGTGTTCGGGGTGATCCTGGGTACGGGTGTGGGCGGCGGTCTGGTGATCGACGGGCGGCTGGTGCAGGGTGCGGGTGGCTATGCCGGGGAATGGGGGCACGGGGCGGTGGTCGCAGCCCCGTGGAACCTGCAATGCGGCTGCGGTCTGCGCGGCTGTGTCGATGCGGTTTGCGGCGCGCGGGGGCTGGAGAAGCTGCACCATGGCTTGCACGGACAGGCAGCGGCCTCGACCGCAGTTCTGGCCGGATGGCAGGCGGGCGATGCGCTGGCTGCGCAGACGGTGGCGCTCTGGCTTGACCTGATCACGCCGCCGCTGGCTTTGGTGATGAATGTCGTCGGTGCCTCGGTGGTGCCGGTGGGTGGCGGGCTGTCCAACGTGCCAGCGCTGTTGACCGCGCTGGACAAGCGTCTGCGCGCCGCGATCCTGCGGCAGACCGATGCGCCATTGGTGGTGGCCGCGCTGTGCCGCCCCGAGCCGGGGCTGATCGGGGCAGCCGAAGCAGGAATGGAGGCCTTTGCGCCATGAGTATTCTGGTCGAAGTCTGTGTCGATACCGCCGAAGGGCTGGCCGAAGCGGTGCGGGGCGGAGCCGGGCGAATCGAGCTGTGTTCGGCGCTGGATCTGGGCGGGCTGACGCCTTCGGTCGGGATGATGCGGCGCGCGGCGGGCGTGGGTGTGCCGATCTATGCGATGATCCGGCCGCGTCCGGGGCATTTCGTCTGGTCACCGGACGAAATCGCGCTGATGGAAACTGATATCGAGGCGGCCTTTGCCGCCGGGATGCAAGGCGTGGTGCTGGGGGCAAGCCGCCCCGACGGGCAGCTGGATACCGATGTGCTGGGCCTGCTGATTGCGCGGGCAGAGCGGATGGGCCTGACGCTGAACCGCTGCTTTGATCTGGTGCCGGATTTTTCTGATGCGTTGGAACAGGCCATCGAATTGGGCTTTCACCGGGTGCTGACCAGCGGCGGTGCACGCACGGCGGCAGAGGGCGCGGAGCGGTTGGCCAGCCTGATGGCGCAAGCCGCGGGACGCGTCATCGTCATGCCCGGGTCGGGCGTTTCCGCCGAAACGCTGGCCCCATTTCGCGGATTACCTTTGCGCGAGGTCCACGCCTCATGCTCCTCTGCGGTGATCGGCTCGGGCCCGGTGGTGGATTTCGGCTTTGCCTCACGGGTCGGGCGGCGCACCGACGGGGCACGGCTGCGCGATCTGCGTGCGGCTCTGGCAGAAGCCGCAGTGCGATAGCACGCGCCTTGACGCAAGCCCGCCAAAGACAGAGTCTTTGGGAAAGTATACTGGTTTAGCGAGGCAGGCATGGATTTGACAATCACCTTCGACCGCCCGGAGGAGGGGCCGAAATCCGGCCCGCTGACCGTGGGCTGGTTCCTGACATCGGACAAGGGCGCGGTGATGTATGACCCGCCCGAGCGGATCATCTTTCGCCAGACCAACAAGACCCATGCCAAAAGCGCCAGCCGCTGCCCGGCAGTGATCCAGCTGGAAAGCCGGTATTTCATGGTGAAATGCCCGTTCGACCTGCACATCGGCTTCCGGCGCGATGAAAAGGGCAAGCCTTTGCTGGTCAACCGCCTTGGCACCGCCAGCCCGGTGCGCGGCAACAAGCTGGGGGACCTCCTGACACTGGTGAACGAAGCCGAGTGGCGCTATCCCGACCGACCGACGGTGCAGCTGATGCTGCCCTATTGCTTCATCGCCGACGAGATGTGCTACATCACCCAGCTTGGCACTTTTGCGCATTACCGCAAGGACCCGCTGCCCGGCACGATCTTTGGCGGGCGCTTTCCGCTGAACATCTGGCCGCGCCCGCTGATGTGGGCGTTCGAATGGCACGAGCCGGAAAAGGACATCATCCTGAAACGCGGCGAGCCGCTGTTCTATTGCCAGTTCGAAGGCGATGACCCGTCGCGCGCGGTGCAGGTGGTGGAAGCGGAGCGCACGCCGGAGCTGGCCGCCTATATGGAAAAGATCGGCGGCGTGGTGAATTACGTCAACCAGACCTTTGGCCTGCTCAAGGCTGCCGAGGCGATGCGCCCGGCAAAACTACTGACACCGAAGGCACGCGAATGAGATCATCGCTGGAGATATGGGATATGGCGCGGGGGGGGGCTCGCGTGGTGTTGCAGACCGACCGGCATATCGAGGCCCCGAACTGGTCGCCCTGTGGCAGCTATCTGCTGGTCAATGGCGAGGGCGGGTTGTTCCGCGTGCCACTCGACGCGCCCGCCTTGCAGGCTGTGGATCTGGATGGCGTGGGGCGGCTGAACAACGATCACGGCATCTCGCCCGATGGCAGGCATTGGGTGATCTCCAGCCATCATCGCGGCATCGGGTCCGAGATTTATCTGGTGACCGCGGGCGGCGGCGTCTCGCGCCGGATCTCGCCCGAAGCGCCAAGCTGGTGGCACGGCTGGTCGCCGGATGGCGCAACGCTTGTCTATGTCGCCGCGCGGGGCAGCCAGGTGATTGATGTCTATACCCTGCCGGTGCAGGGCGGTGCGGAAACCCGGCTGACGCTGGGTGAGGGCCATTGTGACGGGCCGGACTACAGCCCGGATGGCGGGCGCATCTACTACAATTGTGATCGCGACGGTCATGCGCAGATCTGGGTGATGGCAGCAGATGGCAGTGATCAGCGCAAGCTGTTTGCGGATGATTGCGTCAACTGGTTCCCGCACCCGTCACCCTGCGGTCGGCATGTGATTTACCTTGCCTATCCGCCCGGCACCACTGGCCACCCCGCCGATCTGCTCGTGGCGATCTGCCGGATGGACCCGGATGGCAGCAACCGGCAGCAGCTTTGTGAGATCAATGGTGGGCAAGGCACGATGAACGTGCCGAACTGGGCCCCGGATGGCAGTGCCTTTGCCTATGTGCGCTATGCCCTGCCGGGTTAAACAACCGGGCCTTCGGATTTCAGCGGCGGCGGGGTGGAAACCGTCCCGTCATTCGACCAGACCGCGATATGGCGAGGATCGCCCCAGACCGAAACATGGATTTCGGGGCCACAGCCCGGCGCGGTCAGGTGTTCCGGCGTCAGGCCGACGATACGCACCCGCAACAACTCGCCCCGCTCCACCGCCGGGGCAATCAGGGCACTGGCCTGCGGGCCAAGCACGCCGATCAGCACGGTCACCTGCCGCGGGATAAACCCCAGAAAGCGACGGCTCAGCCGCGCAAACACGCCGACGCGCCCATCAGGCAAAGGGTGCAACTCGGCCTCGTTGCCGATCGTCAGGCCGGTGCGCGCGACGTGGACAGAGATGTCGCGCACAGCGGCCTTGTGGATCAGGGGTTGCAACAGATCGTACATAAGGTGCCCTTTCGCGGCAGAGGCGCTCCGGCTGCTCGACCGTCCGCCCGTTCTTTTGCCGCAAGTCTCTGCACTGCTGCGCACCGTCGCAACCCGTGGCGAAAACCCGCGACCCGATCCCGCCGATCCGGTGGGGTATCGTCGGCGGATTTGTTCCAGCCCCAGCGGGCAGCGCCGGTGCAAGGGCGGGTTTGCGGTTGACGAAGGCATTGAGCCATTTGGCCGCAAGGGGAATCTGCGCCACGCCCTTGTGGCAATCTTGCATCAAGCCCTGTGGCATCCCATGTCTGATCCGAGGCCGGAGTTCCGCGTGCCGATCCTGGGCGCGGGCGGGCGGTGCCAACATAGGAGTATGACCGATGAACCTGGAAAAGTTCACGGAACGGTCGCGCGGGTTCCTGCAGGCCGCGCAAACCATCGCGATGCGCGAAAACCACCAGAGACTGACAGCGGAACATCTGCTGAAAGCCATCATGGATGATGATCAGGGCATGGCCGCCAACCTGATCCGCCGTGCCGGGGGTGAGCCTGCGCGGGTGATCGACGCGGTCGATGCCGCGTTGAAAAAGCTGCCGAGGGTGTCCGGTGATGCGCAGCCCTTTACCGATTCGTCGCTGGTCAAGGTGTTGGACGAGGCGGAAAAGCTGGCGAAAAAGGCCGGTGACAGCTTTGTGCCGGTCGAGCGCATCCTGATGGCCTTTGCCATGGTGCCGGGTGCTGCCAAGACCTGCCTTGATGCCGGGGCGGTCACTCCGCAAAAGCTGAACACCGCGATCAACGATATCCGCAAAGGCCGCACCGCCGATACGGCGAGTGCCGAGCAAGGCTATGACGCGCTGAAGAAATTCGCGCGCGACCTGACCGAGGCCGCTGCCGAGGGCAAGATCGACCCGATCATCGGGCGCGATGAAGAAATCCGCCGCACCATGCAGGTGCTGAGCCGCCGCACAAAGAACAACCCGGTGCTGATCGGCGAACCCGGTGTGGGGAAAACCGCAATCGCCGAAGGCCTCGCCCTGCGCATCATCGACGGCGACGTGCCCGAATCCCTGCGCAACAAGAAGCTGATGGCACTGGACATGGGCGCCCTGATCGCCGGGGCCAAGTATCGCGGCGAGTTCGAAGAGCGGCTGAAAGCCGTGCTGAACGAGGTGACTTCGGCAGAGGGTGAGATCATCCTGTTCATCGACGAGATGCACACCCTTGTCGGCGCGGGCAAATCCGATGGCGCGATGGATGCGGCCAACCTGATCAAACCTGCCCTGGCGCGGGGGGAACTGCACTGCGTCGGTGCCACCACGCTGGATGAGTACCGCAAATATGTGGAAAAAGACGCGGCGCTTGCCCGCCGGTTCCAGCCGGTGATGGTCAATGAGCCGACGGTCGAGGATACAATCAGCATCCTGCGCGGGATCAAGGAGAAATATGAGCTGCACCACGGGGTGCGGATTTCCGACTCCGCGCTGGTGGCGGCGGCGACCCTGTCGCACCGCTACATCACCGACCGCTTCCTGCCCGACAAGGCGATCGACCTGGTGGATGAGGCCGCGAGCCGGCTGCGGATGGAGGTGGACTCCAAGCCTGAAGAGCTGGACCAGCTGGACCGTCAGATCCTGCAACTGCAGATCGAATCCGAAGCGCTGAAGAAAGAGGATGACGCCGCCAGCCGCGATCGTCTGGAAAAGCTGGAGCGTGAGCTGGCCGACCTGAAAGAGCAATCCGACTCGATGACCGCGAAATGGCAGTCGGAGCGCGACTCGCTGGAGGCCGCGCGGGAGCTGAAAGAGCACCTCGACAAGGCGCGGGCGGAGCTGGAACAGGCCAAGCGCGAGGGCGACTTTGCCAAGGCAGGCGAGCTGCAATACGGCACCATTCCGGGCCTGGAGAAATCGCTGGCCGAAGCCGAGGCGCGGGAGGGCGATGCGCTGGTGTCGGAGGCGGTGCGCCCCGAGCAGATCGCCGAGGTGGTGGAACGCTGGACCGGGATTCCGACCACCAAGATGCTGGAAGGCGAGCGCGAAAAGCTGCTGCGGATGGAGGAAGAACTGGGCAAGCGGGTGGTCGGCCAACAACCGGCACTGGTGGCCGTGGCCAACGCCGTGCGCCGTGCGCGGGCGGGGTTGAATGATGAGGGGCGGCCGCTGGGGTCTTTCTTGTTCCTTGGCCCCACGGGTGTCGGCAAGACCGAGCTGACCAAGGCGGTGGCGGAGTATCTGTTTGACGACGACTCGGCGATGGTCCGCATTGATATGTCGGAGTTCATGGAGAAGCACGCGGTCAGCCGGCTGATCGGCGCGCCCCCGGGTTATGTCGGCTATGATGAGGGTGGGGTGCTGACCGAAGCGGTGCGGCGCAGGCCTTATCAGGTGGTGCTGTTCGATGAGGTGGAAAAGGCCCACCCCGACGTGTTCAACGTGCTGTTGCAGGTGCTCGACGATGGGGTGCTGACCGATGGGCAGGGGCGGACGGTGGATTTCAAGCAGACACTGATCATCCTCACCTCCAACCTTGGCGCGCGGGCCTTGTCGGAGCTGCCCGAAGGGGCGGATCAGGGGCTGGCGCGGGCGGAGGTGATGGAGGCGGTGCGGCAGCACTTCCGGCCGGAGTTTCTGAACCGGCTGGACGAGCAGGTGATCTTTGACCGGCTCAACCGCGCCGATATGGCGGGGATCGTGCTGATCCAGATGAAACGGCTGGAGAAACGGCTGGCGGCGCGCAAGATCACGCTGGAGCTGGACGATGCCGCGCGGGCCTGGCTGGCGGAGGAAGGCTATGACCCGGTGTTCGGGGCGCGGCCCTTGAAGCGGGTGATCCAGCGGCACCTGCAGGACCCGCTGGCGGAGATGATCCTGTCGGGGGACGTGCTCGATGGGGCCACGGTGGTGGTCGGCGCGGGGCCGGAGGGGCTGATCATCGGCGACCGGGTCTCGGCCAGCCGCCGGGTGCGTCCGGTGGAGGCTGTGGTGCACTGATTGGTGGAGGACTGACCTGTGCCCGCACCTTCCCCCTGTGTTACAGGGGGAAGGTGTTTGTGTTTTCAATGGGTTAGGTGTGTGGAATTAAGGGGTTGTTAAGATTTGGGGCAGGAGACTATCCTTTCACAAGTAAACTGCATGCTACAAAGACGGTAAGGGCTTGCTTTGAAACTTTGAAAAATATAGCCTTCACCAATCAAGTCGAGGGACCAAAATGCCAATAATTGAAGGCGTCAAAATCAAAAATTTCCGATCATTGAAAGATATAACTTTAGGACGCCTTTGGAATCAAAGAGACAATCAACCACTTACGCCGATGACAGCTGTAATTGGGAAAAATGGGGTTGGAAAGAGTACAATTTTTGATGCATTTGGCTTTTTGGCGGATTGTTTGAAGCTTGGCGTTGAAGATGCATGTGATGCGCGCAGCCGAGGTGGATTTGAACGTTTGCGGTCTCAGGGCCAAAGCGAACCAATTGAGTTTGAAATATATTACAAGGAAGATGGAAATGCAAGGCCCATAACTTATGAGGTGTCATTTGATTTAGATTCTGGCGGTCGCCCTTTCGTTAAAAGGGAGAGGTTGCGGCAGCGTAGGAAGAATCAAAGCCGTGGGTGGCCATTTTCTTTTCTTATTTTGGAGGATGGAAGAGGTGTCGCTTGGCGAGGGGAAGAGCATGGGCGACAGATCGACGAGGGAAGTGCAAATATAAAGATATTCGACTTTATTGAGAATATTCGACTTGAAAATGAAAGGGAAGAGTCAAAGGAAACAGAGCTTGTTGAGCTTGATAGTAACCGGCATTTGGGAATTGCGACTCTCGGCGCGTTAAAGCAACATCCGCGAATTGCTGCTTTTAGGAGGTTCATTGAAGGTTGGTATTTAAGCTATTTTACTCCAGATGCAGCTAGAAGCTTGCCTTTAGCTGGCCCTCAGCGCCATTTGAATATGCATGGCGACAATTTAGGGAATGTTGTGCAGTTTTTAGAAAGAGAGCATCCGCGGCGTTTTGAAATGATTTTGAGGGAAATTTCAAGAAAAATTCCTGGAATAAAGAAAATTGATACGGAGCGCACCGCGGATGGAAGACTCTTGCTGAGATTTAATGATCAGGGTTTTAATGATCCATTTTATGCGCAGCAGATGTCAGATGGAACACTTAAAGTTTTTGCTTATTTGCTTCTTTTGAACGACCCTTCTCCACCGCCATTTCTATGCATAGAAGAGCCTGAAAACGGTCTTTATCACAAACTTCTTGAGAGTTTGGCTGGAGAGTTTCGTGCCCACGCTACTGGTCGTAAAGATGGCTCGCAGGTTTTCGTGACTACCCATCAGCCATACTTAGTGGACGCACTAGAACCACAGGAAGTCTGGATTTTAAAGAAGGGCCTGGATGGTTTTTCGAGAGTGCAGTGTGCAAATGAGAATGGTTTCGTTCGAGAAATGGTGAAAGAGGGTCTCCCATTGGGAGGTCTTTGGTACAGCGACTATCTGGACAGTGACTGATATGCATTTTGAAATCTTGGTCGAAGATGTTTCGGGTAAGGTCGCACTTGAACATCTGTTGCCGAACGTATTGAATGGTCGTGCAACTTTTTCAATACATCCGTACAAAGGAATAGGTCACATTCCGAAGGGTTTAAAAACAACTCTCGATGCAAGCACACGAGTTCTATTGAACCAGCTTCCGCGCCTCCTGGCGGGGTATGGTCGGGCATTTTCGAAATACCCAGCTGACTACAAGGCAGCAGTTATTGTGGTTTGTGATTTGGATAGCAGAGATTTAGGCGGTTTTCTTGGAGAACTTCAAGCGGTGTTAGATTCCTGCAATCCAAAGCCAGAGGGATTGTTTTGCATTGCGATCGAAGAAGGCGAATCTTGGCTTTTAGGCCACAAAGAGGCGGTCTTAACTGCCTATCCTGCGTCAAATAAGACTTTGCTGGAGGCGTATCAATACGATAGTATCTGTGGGACTTGGGAAGTTCTGGCGGATATTGTCTATCCGGGCGGATCGGCTGCGTTGCAATCAAAGGGCAAGCAGGAAGTGGGGCGTGTTAAGTCCATTTGGGCGAACGAGATCGCTCCATTAATAGATGTGAGTGAAAATCTATCTCCTAGCTTTTGTCATTTTGTGAAATCTATTAGAAGCCGCATCGGGGCTTAGAACTCCTAGTGACTACTTCCCCCCCCCCTCACTCACTCTGAAACCACTTCTCCACATAATCCATCACGTCATCCATCATCCCGCCCCGCCGGGCCTCTGGCCCGGAAAACCGCAGGGCGTAGCCGTGTTGGGTGAGTTCGCGGCGGATGGTGAGGCCCTTTTTCGTTCACCCTGAACAAAGCTGTCACGCTGCATCTGCGGTCAGATAGCGGGGATTTGGCGGGATTTCTGGGGTCCTTATCACGGCGACAATCCAGGTAAGCCAAGCCCGGAGGTGGGCCA
>JBKBKR010000003.1:0-7688 GCA_046296515.1 Paracoccaceae bacterium
TAGTCCCATGTGGATCACTCCGTTGCCCCCCGTCGCTCATCGCGCGGGAGAAGGGTCACATGGGTCAAATCTCAATGAAAATTATACGCCTGCCCGGGTCAGTTCTGGGTGAAAATCAACAAAGTTGGGTCACCTGATGGGCACCTTGATGCCGCTGCGCGGATTGGTCTTGAAGATGATCATGACGTCAGACATCGTCACGGGTCTCCCTGCGAAGCAGCGTTAAGGTTCCCCTTTATAGTGGTGGAGGGCGGATTACCTGACCATCCTGCGAAGCAGCCCCAAGTTTCCCCTTTATAGTGGTGGAGGGCGGATTACCGATTCAACCATGGGCAGGGACGTTCCTTCAATGCCCCATCTTCATACACAGGCGGGGCATCCGGCCCGAAGTATTCTGCCGGGAAGGCCAGTTCATCCACCGGGGGCAAGTCTCTGGTCGGGTTCAACACCTCAAAGGACCGCAGCCCGTACACCTCCCGGCAGAAGTGATCGAGGGCGTGAGCGATGTGCAGCCTTCCCGTGCCCTCATGCCTGTTCCATGACCGCAGGAGATCGTGGGCAGTGACAAGGCAGCGCAGTTCGGCGTTACCCCGCCCCTCCACGATCAGCCGTTGCAGGAAGGCGGAACGATATGCCGGGGGCGTCTCGTACAGGGCATGTGACAGGCCCCTTATGCGCCCTGTCCGGGCCTCATGGGTGCGGGCTGCGTCGGGACTGTCGGTGATCGTTCGGGGGCCTCTGGCGGCATTGCGGCTGTAGCGTTTCTGGCACTTGCGGGTGCAGTAGGTCTGGTTGGCGCGGGCGGCGGTGAACGGCTTGAGGCACATCGGGCAGCAGGTGGCATCCTCAGTGGGCACCGGGATGATGGTCTTGTGGATGGACATGAGGTTTCCTTGGGATGGGCCAAGAGGCTGCGCACAACGGAAAACCCCGCCGGGGCGAACCAGCGGGGCAGACTTGGGGCAGTTCCTGAACGGGGAGACGTGTGGCGGAAAATCTAAGATGGGGGGAAATCGCCAGACGCAGCGAACCATGGGGCGTCGTGGACGGTGATCACGCGGATGCTGCGGCCTTTGACCCTTCACAGAACGAAGGGTTACGGCTTCCTCCTAGGTGGCAGGCACTCACTCCTTGGCGACCCTGAACGCTGTCGCACGGCTGATGCCCACGCGCTTGCCTGCCTCTGCTACCGGCACCCCATCGGCCACCAGACGCTTCAACTCGGCCACCACGTCATCGCCTGTCGGCTTCCGCCCCCGGTACTTGCCTTCGGCCTTGGCCTTGGCGATGCCCTCCCGCTGGCGCTCCAACATGATCTCCCGTTCGAACTGCGCGATGGACCCCAGTAGGTTCAACATTAGGCGACCGTTGGGCGTGGCGGTGTCGATGGCAGCGTCAAGGATGCGCAGGGTGGCCCCCTTGGCCTCCACACGTTCCGTAATCTCCAGCAGATGCTTCACCGAACGGGCCAGACGGTCCAACTTCGTGACCACCAGCACGTCACCCTTGCGGATGAACTGCAGGGCTTTCTCAAGCTGCCCCCGGCTGGCCTGATCTACCGATGACACTTCCTCCTGAAAGATTTCATCACAGGGCACCTTGGCGAGTTCCCGAAGTTGCGCCTCAAGGCCAGCCTTCTGGTCCGTGGTGGAAGTGCGGGCATATCCGATGATCATGGGTCAGGTCTCCGTCAGTCTGTTTGAAGTCTTAGACGTGATACCCCGGCAGTCTTTTAATTGTCAATACCATTCGTGTGAGACTCGCTGGGCAGGAAATGAGACGACTCAATAGGCCAAGGTCCAAAGAGACAGCGGGGCCACCGGCAGGAAAATTCACGGGCTACCGCATTCCCTCCGGAAAGATCACTTCATGATGCCCGTCATGGGAAACCTGAGGGGGCCACGGGGGGTGCGCCGCAAGCCATGTATATGATCTCTGGTCGTCGGATTTGTGCGGTGGAATATTCCCGGTCAGGGCATCAAGGCCGCAAGGGCATCCTTCGGCAGCTTCACGACCTCCACCACGGCCCGCCGCTGCTTATCGGTCAGTCCCGCGATATACCGCAATGGCATGGCGTTTGGCTGTTCCTTTTTGGAATGCCCGATGACCCCAGCAACGAGATCGGTGGATATGCCCGCCTGAAAAGCCTTGGTAGCAAACCATCGACGGGTTAAGTGGAGGTCCACAAGGCTAGGCCGCCCGCCTTCGCGTTTATCATCCACACCGACATTCAAGCGAAGCGCATGAACGCCTTCCCCAAGGTGTCCGCCGAGACCCCTTACCGGTTTTCCGGCATTATATTTTGAGGCTTTGTCAGCAGGCGGCGTGTTTCATCTGTCAGACCATACTTGGCAGCGTATCTGGCAAGTTCTGCCTCAAGGGCAGCAATATGCGCAATCAACTGTTCGCAGTCGGGTGGGGTTCTCTCACTCATGTGCAATGCCCGCCGATCTAGTTGCGACGGTCACTCACATCCAATGCCGTCATTGTCTCGATCAAGGTGCCGTCCGTAGCCAGCTTCACCACGGTAGACGGGGGCTGCACCTGCCGCCCGTGCTTCGGCGCAATTCCGAAATGCTCTACCTCCACCGATGAAATTATTAGGCTGGTTTGGCCGTTGACTTTGAACGCGTGGTTGTTGGGCGCGGTGGCAATGATAGTCGCCTGTCTTTCGGTTGTTATGGCATCCACTCGCGTTTAGACCCCCACTGTGGGCGAAGGCAGCGTCTGCGCAAAATGTGAAGAGCACCGCAATAATGGCGCGTCCTACAGATGTCATGCTATTATCCTTGGATAAATAAATCGTGCGCTGAACAATCAGATAGAGTGTCGTGCAAGTCAAGTTTGCGCCCTTCGGCCATCCCAAGAAGCCAATATGAAGTTCCCGCTGGGCTTGCGGTTCTTCCAGCATCGCTGCCCTGCCCACAGAACCACCAGATCGACCGATAGGGTCTTCAAGGGCGGCTGTGGCTTCCGCGTACCGGGTTGCCCTTCGCAGCTATCTCATGCATGTTCGGCACACACTGACAACACGTCAGGCACACACCATAGCATCAACCGGAAGCAACGCGAGCCGGAAGCTGTTGAGAATAAAGGAAAAAGCGGCGTCACGACAGAGTTTGATTATGACCCATGTCGCCCGCCGCCCGCTCCAGTCATTCCGCAGGATGTGCCTTGTTCCAGCGGATCGACGACCACAGCGCAATCCCGATCAGTGCCGCCCCGCCCAGACCGGTGATCACCTCGGGGATATGGGTCAGGGTCTGCACATACATGATCACCGACAGCACCAGAATGGCATAGAACGCACCGTGTTCCAGATAGCGGTATTGCGCCAGCGTGCCGCGTTCGACCAGCATGATGGTCATCGACCGCACATACATCGCCCCGATGCCCAGCCCGATAGCAATCACGAACAGGTTGGACGACAGCGCAAAGGCGCCGATCACGCCGTCAAAGCTGAAACTTGCGTCGAGCACCTCCAGATAGAGGAACGCACCCAGACCGCCTTTGGCCGCGCCGGAAAGCACTTCCTGACTGCGGTCCAGCACGCCGCCCAGCACCTCGACCAATAGAAAGGTCAGTAAGCCCCAGATCGCGGCGTGGAAGAAGGTGGTGGCGTAGGCCGCACCCTTCTGGCTCTCGATCACCTCGGAAAACGCCAGCATCACCACCAGCACAAACGCAATCTCGATGCCCTTGACCGAGGAATAGGCCGTCACCTTTTCCTCCAGCCAGCGCACCCAGTGCACATCCTTTTCGTGGTCGAAAAAGAACGACAGCGCCACCATCATCAGGAAGGTGCCGCCAAAGGCCGCGATCGGCAGATGCGCCTCGTGCATGATGCGGCTGTATTCCTCGGGCTGGGTGGCGGCCATCACCAGCGCCGACCATGGCCCGACATTGGCGGCAATCACCACGATCAGCAGCGGAAACACGATCCGCATACCGAAAACGGCAATCAGGATGCCCCAGGTCAGGAAACGCTGTTGCCAGACCGGCGTCATGTCTTTCAGCTTGTTGGCGTTGACGATGGCATTGTCGAACGACAGCGAGATTTCCAGCACCGCCAGAACGCAGACGATGAAAAAGATCTTCATCGCACCGCCGAAGCTGTGCTCGGTGGCAAAGCCCAGCCAGAGGCCAAGCCCGAGGCCGATTGCCGTAACGACAAAAGCCCACGTGAAATAGGACAGCGTCGAGCGCTGCACTGCATTGATGGAAGACATGAGAAGTATACCGCGCGGCATGTGGCGGTTCAGGTGCCGACATCGCAGGATTGCCGCAGAGTCCTGCCAGAGGGGCCCGGTCACCCGTGGCCGAGTCTATGCGCCCTTTCAGGCAATCTTGCAAGTTTCTTCCTGCAAGCCGCGCCCTGTCACAGCGAATGGGGCCGCTGCTGCCAGCGGCCCCAAAGTCATTGCATGCCGTTATTTGCGGGTTATGCGCCCGTCCAGATATGGGGTATAGGGCTGGGTCTTGGCCACGAAATCCGCCAGAACATCGGCCAGATCCGGGCCGAAGTCATATGCATTGCGCGCATCGACGAACATGCGGTAGCCATCCCCACCGCCGCGCACATAGTTGTTCGACACCAGATTGTATTCCGCCGCCGTGTCGATCGGCGCCCAGGCATCGCCGCCCACCAGCACCATCACATCCGATACACGCGCACCCGCCGGTTGCGCCGGATCAAAGCTGTACTTCAGCCCGGAAACCTGCGCGAACCGGCCCGCGCCATCCTCCAGCCGGCTGACGCCGTTTTCCAGCGCGGCAACGATCTCGGCCCCGGTCGCGGTAAAGGTGGACAGCGTGTTCTGGAACGGCAGAACGCCCAGCACCTCGCCCATGGTGACCGGCCCCGCGTCGATCGAGGCACGCAAACCGCCGCCGTTGGTGATGGCGATGGTCACGCCCTGACCCTGAACGCGGTCCAGCATGGCATCGGTCACCAGATTGCCCATCTGACATTCCATCTGGCGGCAGGTCTCGCGGCTGCCATCAATCGCCTCGGTCGACTCGCCGATGACCCTGGCCTTGAGCTCCTCGATCGGCCCGGCCAGTTCTGCCACCCGCGCCTCGATCGCCGGGTCGGGGGTGACGCTAGCATCCAGCAGGATGGTGTCGCCACCGGCATGCAACAGCGTGCCGTCATCGGCAAAGGTCAGGGTCAGATGGCCGAGGTATTTCGAATAGGCGTAGGCCTGCACCACCGGCACCATCGCACCCGAGTCCTGGCTGACCCAGGTGGGATACGGCCCCACACGCTTTGGATCTGTTGCCGACAGATAGGTGTGGCTGTGCCCGCCGATCACCGCGTCGATGCCCGGCACCTGCGCGGCAATCTCTTGGTCGCGGTTGTAGCCGACATGGGTGACCGCGATGATCTTGGTGACCCCCTCGGCCTCCAGCGTGGCGACATCGGCCTTCAGGCTGTCGATCTCATCCTGAAAGATCACTGTATTGCCGGGGCTGGAGGTTTCCGGCGTATCCACCGCCAGTGCCGAGATGATGCCGATCTTCTCGCCACCGACCTCCAGCACAACATGGTTCTGCACCCGGCCTGCCAGAACATTGGACCGGCTGACATCAAGGTTGCCGGAAATCACCGGAAAACTCACCTTGTCGAGGAAATCCGCCAGCCCCTGCGGCCCGTCGTCGAATTCATGGTTGCCCAAAGCCATGGCATCGGGGCGGAGCTTTTCCAGAAACTCGGCCTCGACCGCGCCGCGATAAGTGGTGAACATGAGGCTGCCCTGAAACTGGTCACCCGCATCGACAAGGATCACATTTTCCCCGGCCGCCGTCAGACTGTCGCGCAGCCCATTCACCTTGGTCGCCAGCCGGGCGATGCCGCCAAAGCACTTGTTCTCTGCGGCCTCTTCGGCGGAACAGGTCGAGTCAAAGGCGTTGATCGCCTCGATCCGGCTGTGGAAGTCATTGATATGAAGGACATGCAGCGTATAGTCGGCCTGCGCCGCACCTGCCGACAGCGCGATCGCGGCGGCGGACCCCAGCAAATGGTTTTTCATCAAAGTGCTCCTTGGTGGTTGAACGGCAAAGCCTGACTCGCGTCAGGCGCGGAGTCAAACCCGCGTGTTGCCCAATGGCAGACCTGACTTTGCGTCACCATTGCGAAAGCCCGATGACAGTGGTTGCCATTGACCAAAGCCCGCGCAATGTGCATGGAAAGCCATGCTGATTTACAAGATCTTCCGCCGCCCCGAATGGGATGCTTTCCGCGCCGCCGGCGAAACCGCCGGAGCGCCCGTCGATCTAGCCGATGGCTTCATCCATTTCTCCACCGCCGCCCAGATCGCCGAAACCGCCGAGCGCCATTTCGGCACCGAAAGCGATCTGGTGCTGGTGGCCTTCCGCTCCGATGCACTGGGCCCGGAGCTGAAATGGGAAGCCTCGCGCGGGGGGGCGCTGTTTCCGCATCTCTACCGCCCCTTGCGCATGGCCGATGTGATCTGGGACAAATCGCTGCCGCTGGGGGCCACAGGCCATATTTTTCCCGAAGGTGTCTGGTGAACCTGATCGAACGCGCAGGGCTTGCCGCGCTGCACCGCCTGGACCCCGAGACCGCACATGGCCTGTCGCTCAGGGCATTGAATCTCGGTCTGGTACCGTTGCCGGGGCCGGTCACCTCGCCGCGCCTTGCCTGCACGCTTGCGGGTATGCGGCTTGCCAATCCGGTCGGCCTTGCCGCCGGCTTTGACAAGAACGCCACCGCGCTGGCGGCTCTGGCCCGCTCCGGTTTCGGCTTTCTGGAGGTGGGGGCGGCCACGCCCCTGCCACAGCCCGGCAACCCCAAGCCGCGCCTGTTCCGCCTGACCGAGGACCGAGCCGCGATCAACCGCTTCGGCTTCAACAATGACGGCATGCTGGCGATCGCCGCGCGCCTGAAGAACCGGCCCCGCACCCTGCCCATCGGCCTCAATCTCGGCGCCAACAAGACCTCACCCGACCGCGCCGCCGATTTCGCCCATGTGCTGGCGAGCTGCGGCCCGCATGTGGATTTCGCCACCGTCAATGTCAGCTCGCCCAACACCGAAAAGTTGCGCGATCTGCAAGGCGCTGCGGCGCTGACGGCTCTGCTGGCCCGGGTGATGGAGGTGCGAGCCGAACTGCCCCGCCCGATCCCGGTTTTCCTCAAGATCGCCCCCGACCTCACCCCGGACGAGGTTGCCGAAATCGGCGCGATTGCCCTGGCGGCAGGCCTCTCCGGCATTATCGCAACAAACACCACGCTCTCGCGTGAGGGTTTGAAAGGTGCAGACCGTAGCGAAGCGGGCGGCCTTTCCGGCGCGCCCTTGTTCGAAAAATCCACCCGTGTGCTGGCCCAACTGTCGCAAGCCACCGATGGCTGCCTGCCGCTGATTGGGGTCGGCGGTATCTCCAGTGCTAACGAAGCATATGCCAAGATCCGCGCCGGGGCCTCCGCCGTGCAACTCTACACCGCAATGGTGTATCACGGCATCGGCCTTGCCGCCCGCATCTCCAAGGGCCTGGATGCCCTGCTCGTCAAGGACGGTTTCAGCACGGTCGCCGATGCCACAGGAACCGGCCGCTCAGACTGGCTCTGACCCGTCTGATTGCTGCTTTCCAAATACTCCGGGGGTCCGGGGGCAGCGCCCCCCGCCGCCCCGGCCGCCGACCCCTTATTTTGATAAAATTCTAGGCCC
>JBKBKR010000003.1:7698-324666 GCA_046296515.1 Paracoccaceae bacterium
CCCCGCCGCCGCCCCCCCCCCCCCCCCCCCCCCCCCGCCCCCCGCCCCGCCCCCCCCCCCCCCCCCCCCCCCCCCCCCCCCCCCCCCCCCCCCCCCCCCCCCCGGCCAGTGCAGCAGACCCTTTCTTTTGATCAAATTCTCGGCAATACTGCAACAATCCCAAGGGGGCCACATGTCACAGCCAATGATCGCCGGAGTACAGACCGACCGTCTGAATGCCTTCGCCGCGCGCGAGGCCAGCCGCTATGCGCGGTCGCGCCCGAAGTCGGCTGAAGCGCTCGCCGCAGGGGCGGGGGTCTTCCTCAACGGCGTGCCGATGCACTGGATGCGCGACTGGCCAATGCCGCATCTGCCGCTGGTGGCATCGGCCAAGGGCGCGCGGATCACTGATATTGACGGCTATGACATTGATGATTTCTGCCTGGGCGACACCGGCAGCATGTTCGGCCATTCACCAAAGCCAATGGCAGAGGCCATACGCAAGCAGGCGCGCCACGGGCTGACCTATATGCTGCCAACGACTGCCGCGCTGGAGGCAGGCCGCTTGCTGACCGAGCGTTTCGGTGCCTTCCGCTGGCAGATCGCCACCACAGCCACCGACGCCAACCGCTTTGCCCTGCGTGTCGCGCGGGCGGTGACCGGGCGGCCAAAGGTGCTGGTGTTCCACGGCTGCTATCATGGCACGCTGGACGACACGATGGTGGAACTGGTTGACGGCAACACGGTCAACCGCGCCGGTCTGGTGGGGCAGGTGCAGGATCTGACGCTTGGCGCGGTGGCCTGCGAGTTCAACGATTTGGCCGCGGTCGAGGCTGCTCTGGCCGGGGGTGACGTGGCTGCCATCCTGACCGAGCCGGTGATGACCAACTCCTGCATGGTCCTGCCCGATGCAGGATTCCATGATGGGTTGCGTGAGCTTTCGCGCCGCTATGGCGCGCTGCTGATCATGGACGAGACGCATACCATCTCCTCGGGCCTGGGCGGCTACACCCGCCTGCACGGGCTGTCGCCCGACATGTTCGTGGTCGGCAAATGCGTGGCGGGCGGCATGCCGACGGCAGTCTGGGGCATGAGCGATGAGGTGGCGCAGCGCTTTGCCGCCTATGATATGACGCGCTCGCCCGGCCATTCCGGAATGGGAACCACGCTGTCGGCCAACCCGATGCAATTCGCCTGTCTGGTGGCAACGCTTTCCGAGGTGATGACCAAAGACGCCTATGCCCATATGGAAAAGGGTGCCGAGCGGCTGGCTTCGGGGCTGGCGGCCTCGATCGACAGCCATGGCGCGTCCTGGCATGTCGTGCGGGTCGGTGCGCGGGTGGAATTCATCTGCGCCCCCGGCCCGCTGCAAAACGGCTCGCAAGCCGCGACCGCCCATCAGCCGCAGATCGAGGCGGCTGTCCACATCGCCCTGCTGAACCGGGGCTGCCTGATCGCGCCGTTCCACAACATGATGTTGGTCAGTCCCGCAACCAAACCGCGCCAGATCGACCGGCTGGTCCTGGCCTTTGACGAAATCCTGTCCGAGCTTTTTGCCTGAGGCCCCCCATGAGCGCGCATAACAGCCCTTCCGGATCAACGCTTGCCGAGGCCGAAGGCTTTCTCGCGGCGCATCCCGAGATCGAGGCCTTTGACATTGTATTGCACGATTCGAACGGAATCGGGCGGGGCAAGATCATCCGACGACATGAGGTATTGGCCTTTTACAGCAACGGTCGGCATCTACCGATTTCCATCCTCGGCCTCGACATCTGTGGCGAGGACGTGCATGAAACGGGGCTGATCTGGGATCAGGGCGACGGCGATCTGCGGGCCTGGCCGATCCCCGGAACACTGGCCCCACTGCATGGCACCAGCCCGCCGCGTGGCGAGGTGCTGATGTCGCTCTATGATTTGGACGGCCGGCCGATGCCCTCTGACCCGCGCCATGCCCTGCAACGTCAGGTCGACGCGCTTGAGGCCGAGGGCCTGTATCCAACCGGAGCGTTCGAGCTGGAGTTCTTCCTGTTGGCTCATGATCGTGGCCCGGACGGCAAGGTGCAACCCGCGCGTGATGTGCTCGATGGCCGCGCATCGGGGCGGACCGATGTCTATTCGGTGGATCACCTGCATGGCATGATGCCCTTGTTTTCCGACATCTATGCCGGGGCGGCGAAGGCCGGGATCATGGCGGAAACGCTGATCTCGGAATACGCGCCCGGCCAGTATGAGCTGACGCTGCGCTACCGGGCGAATGTGATGCAGGCGGCGGATGATCTGATCCGGCTGAAACGGATCGTGCGCGCACAGGCCCGGGCCCATGGCGTTACCGCCTGTTTCATGGCCAAGCCGATGGCGGATCACGCCGGATCGGGCATGCATTTCCATGTCTCGATGCAGGATGTTCAGGGCCGCAATGTCTTTGTCGAGGCTGAAGAAGGCAGGTGGAACGACACATTGCTGCATGCGCTCGGGGGGCTGCGGGCGACGATGGGCGAGTGCATGCTGGTGTTCGCGCCACATGCCAATTCGTGGAGGCGCTTTGCCAGCCAGAGTTATGCGCCTGTCAGCCCGACTTGGGGCGTCAACAACCGCTCGGTCGCGCTGCGGATTCCCGCCGGGGATATCCGGGCGCGGCGGATCGAGCATCGCCCGGCTGGTGTGGATGCCAACCCCTATCTGGTGGCGACGACGGTTCTGGCGGGCATCCGCCATGGCTGGCGGAACCGGATCGACCCAGGGCCGGAAACGGTGGGCAATGGTTATGCGGGCGGGCAGGATGCGCTGGCGATCCCGGCTGACTGGCGGCAGGCGATCGAGGCGGCAAAGGGTTCGGCGTTTCTGAAATTCGCTCTGGGCGAAGACATGCACCGCACCTTTACCGCCGTCAAAGCGGCGGAGTATGCGCGGGTGGCGGCAACCGTTTCAGAGGTGGATTACTACCTTTATCTGCACAGCGTCTGACGAACGATTTTTCTGCGAAAAATCGGATCACCGAATTTTCGCAGAAAATTCGTGCACTCACATATTGGTGGGTTGCGGGAAGCCCAGCACATGGTAGCCGCCATCGACATGGATCACCTCACCCGTGGTCGATGCGCCGAAATCCGAACACAACCAAGCCGCCGTCCCGCCGATCGCCTCCAGCGTTGCATTCGCCCGCAGCGGTGCGTTTTCCTCGGTATGGCGATAGGTGGCGCGCGCTCCGCCAATGGCGGCCCCCGCGAGGGTCTTCATCGGGCCGGGCGAGATCGCATTCACCCGCACCTTCTGCGGCCCGAGGTCGTTGGCAAGATAGCGTGTCGCACTTTCCAGCGCCGCTTTGGCGACGCCCATCACATTGTAATTCGGCGAAACCCGGTTCGAGCCCTGAAAGGTCAGTGTGATCAGGCTGCCGCCCTCCGGCATCATCTCGGATGCGCGCCGCGCCACGTCGATGAAGGAAAAGCACGAGATCGTCAGCGAGTTCTGGAAATTCCCGCGCGAGGTGTTGATGAACCGTCCCGTCAGTTCACTCTTGTCGGAAAAGGCGACGGCGTGGATCAGGAAATCCATCCTGCCCCAGCGCTCGCGCAGAGTGGCAAAACAGGCGTCCATGCTGGCATCATTGGTCACATCGACATCAACCAGCAGATCTGACCCGACACTGGCGGCAAGCGGCTCCACCCGCTTGCCAAACGCCTCACCCTGATAGGAAAACGCCAATTCTGCACCTTCGTCAGCCAGCGTCCTCGCAATCCCCCAGGCGATCGAGCGCTCATTTGCCACGCCCATGACAAGCCCGCGCTTGCCCTTCATCCAACCGGCCATGATCCGTCCTTATCCGCGATACCTGCTCATTACCAATGTCGCATTGGTGCCGCCAAAGCCAAAGCTGTTTGACAGGACTGAATCCATCTCCAAACCTTCGCGATAGGTGGTGGCAATTTCCTCGGGCTTCAGCTCGGGGTCAAGCTGGGTGACATTGGCCGAGGCGGTGATGAAGTTACCGTTCAGCATCAACAGCGAATAGATCGCCTCATGCACCCCTGTCGCGCCCAGGCTGTGGCCGGTCAGCGATTTGGTGGATGAGATCGGCGGTACAGATCCGTCACCGAACACCCGGCGTACGGCCTTGACTTCGGTCACGTCGCCTGCGGGCGTGCTGGTGCCATGGGCGTTGATATAGCTGATCCTGCGATCTGCGGGCAGGGTGGAGATTGCCTGCCGCATCGACCGCTCACCGCCCTCACCGCTTGGGGCAACCATATCGTGGCCATCCGATGTGGCGCCGTAGCCGGTGACTTCGGCATAGATCTTTGCACCGCGCGCCAGCGCGTGGTTCAGCTCTTCCAGAACCACCACACCGCCGCCGCCTGCGATGACAAAGCCATCGCGGGTGGCGTCAAAGGCGCGGGACGCGGTTTCTGGCGCGTCATTGTACTTTGACGACATTGCCCCCATCGCGTCGAACAGGCACGACAGCGTCCAGTCCAGCTCCTCGCCTCCGCCGGCAAACACGATGTCCTGCTTGCCGAACTGGATCAGCTCGGTCCCATTGCCGATGCAATGGGCGGATGTGGAACAGGCCGAGGTGATCGAATAGTTCACGCCCTTGATCTTGAACGGCGTCGCAAGGCAGGCGGAATTGGTCGAAGACATGCCCTTGGTCACCCCGAACGGGCCGATCCGTTTGGGGCTGCCGGAATCGCGCACGATGTTGTGCGCCTTGAAGAACGATTTGGTCGACGGCCCGCCGGAGCCTACGATGATGCCGGTGCGGTCGTTGGAGATATCCGACGGCTCCAGCCCCGAATCCTCGATCGCCTGCCGCATGGCGATGAAGTTATAGGCCGCGCCATCGCCCATGAAACGCAGGTCGCGCTTGTCGATGTTGTCTTCCAGCACGATCTGCGGCTGGCCATGCACTTGGCTGCGGAACCCGCGCTCGGCATATTCCGCGGAAAAGACGATGCCGGATTTTCCAGCGCGCAGGGATGCTTCGACCTCGGCGGCGGTGTTGCCGATGGGGGAAACGATGCCGATGCCGGTGATGACAACACGACGCATGGGCGCCTCCTTCGTTTGGGGTCAGGTGGTCGAGAGCGCCACTTTCATATCGGTGACGTGATAGATCACTTCGCCGTCCGCTTCCACCCGCCCATTCGCAACGCCCATGGTCAGGCGGCGGGTCGACAGCGCCTTGGTGAAATCGACGAAGTAGCGCAGGATCTTGCGGTCGGGCCGCACCATGCCGGTCAGCTTGACCTCACCCACGCCCAGCGCATAGCCGCGCCCCTGCCAGCCGCGCCAGCCAAGATTGAACCCGGTCAACTGCCACAACCCGTCAAGGCCAAGGCAGCCGGGCATGATCGGGTTGCCGGGGAAGTGGCAGTCAAAGAACCACAGGTCGGGGCTGATGTCGAATTCCGCCACCACATGGCCCTTGCCGAATTCCCCGCCATCTTCCGAAATCTCGCTGATGCGGTCCATCATCAGCATCGGCGGCGCAGGCAGCTGGGCATTTCCGGGGCCAAAGAGTTCGCCACGTGCGCAGGCCAGAAGTGCGTCTTTGTCAAAGCTGGATGGAAATTGTCCCATCGGCGACGGCTCCCTTTTTGCGGTCTTTCATTTCAGTGCTGTAACACCCGCAGCGAGTCAGAGGCAAGAGCGCCGCGTGGGGTGCGATCGGCGATGACACCCTGATTTGCATTGAAATCCGCGGCACGCGCGCTTTATATGAAGGATGATGACTGGATCGGATATGCAAGACACGGCACTGAACCGCAGCGCGGAATGGCTGGCACGGGGCGGATTGCGCCCGACCCGCCAGCGGCTTTCGCTTGCGTCCCTGCTTGTGGGCGATGGGCTTGATCGACATGTCACGGCGGAAAGCCTGTTCGCGCTGTCGGTGGACTCGGGCGACCGGGTCAGCCTTGCCACTGTTTACAACACGCTGCGGGCCTTTTGCTCGGCCGGGCTGATGAATGAGGTCGTGGTGGACGGGTCGAAAAGCTATTTTGATACCCGCATGGATGACCACCCGCATTTCTATTGGGAAGACACGGCAGAACTGACCGATGCGCCGAAAGACCAGCTTGAAATCAGCGGCCTGCCCGATGCACCCGAGGGCACCGAGATTTCGCGAGTTGATGTGGTTATCCGTCTGAAGCGCGCCTGAAGGTCAGGGCTGGGCCATCGGCTGGACAGCGATTTCCTGACGCAGTTCCCCGTTCCGTCCGAAGATCAGAATCCGGTCATCTTCCGTCACCACGGCAATGAAATCGCGCCCCATCGTCACTGCCGCCGCACGCGCGCCTTCGGGCAGCTTCAGTTGTTCGGGCACCGCCATGGGCGAGATATCCGGCATCCGGGTGACAAGCAGGCCAACCACGGTTATGACACCGACGATCATCGTGGCGGTGAGAACGATCACCAGCCATTTCAGAAGTCTCAGCGAAGGCGGAAGCGCTTCGGTTTCAGGAGTGTTGTTCATGTCAGGCCCTTTTGCCGATGCATCCGAAGACGAGGATATCACCCTGGAGGTGACGATTGCGACCGGATGTGCCGATCGTCTTGATAAGGCGCTCGCGCGGTCAGTGCCAGAGGAAGCGTCGCTGTCGCGCACCCGGCTGATGAAGATGATCGGTGATGGCGCGGTTTGGCGCGGCGGCGAGGCGCTGACCGACGCCAAGACGCGGGTGGAGGAGGGAGAAGTCATCACCCTGCTGCTCGACCCGCCGGTCAGCGTGGATACGCTGGCCGAGGATATTCCGCTGAGCGTGGTCTTTGAGGATGAGCATCTGATCGTGGTCGACAAGCCGGTCGGCATGGTGGTGCATCCGGCCCCCGGCACGCCCTCGGGCACGCTGGTCAACGCGCTGCTGGCGCATTGCGGTGACACCTTGTCGGGTATTGGCGGAGAACGGCGGCCCGGCATTGTCCACCGGATCGACAAGGACACCACCGGCCTTTTGGTCGTGGCGAAATCCGACAAGGCGCATCATGGGCTGGCCACGCAGTTCGAGCGCCACGACGTGAACCGCCGCTATGTCGCGCTGGTCCATGCCGTGCCATCGGCCGCCGACCCGCGCTTGCGCGGGATCAAGGGGGTGACATTCGAGACCGGCGGCATCATCAAGATCGCCACGCTGCTCGCCCGCCACAAGACCGACCGGCAGCGGCAGGCCGTGGTCTGGCATGATGGCCGCCACGCGGTGACGCGGGTGCGGGTGCTGGAGGCCTTTGCCGATCAGGCCGCACTGGTGGAATGTTGGCTGGAAACCGGGCGCACCCATCAGATCCGGGTACATATGGCCCATGCCGGCCACGGATTGCTGGGCGACCAGACCTATGGCGGCAAGCGCAAGCTGTCGCCAAAGGCGCTGACGCCGCTGGCCGCGGAGCAGGGCAACGGCTTTCCCCGGCAGGCTTTGCATGCTGCGACGCTGGGCTTTACCCATCCGGTGACCGATGAATGGCTGGAGTTTAGCTCACCCCTGCCAGACGACATGGCAGCGCTGCTGGAAGCAATGCGCACCCCCAAGGAGTGACATTCGCGTGAGAACCCGGTCACACCTCTTCACTTGGGGAACGGAAAGTCCTTCACTCGGCGTTAATTAAGGGATGATAGGCCGTGCCCTTGCAGGGGCGGCAGACAGACCTTAGGTAACGTGGCCCCCGGGGGCTGATGGCACCGGGGATAACAGGGGGCGTGACATGAGCACCTATACCAATCTACCCGCACCAAGCCCGGAACAGGGTTTGAACCGCTACATGCAGGAAATCCGCAAATTTCCGCTGCTGGAGCCGGAAGAAGAATACATGCTGGCCAAGGCCTGGGTTGACCGTCAGGACAGCGCATCGGCGCACAAGCTGGTGACCAGCCACCTGCGCTTGGCGGCCAAGATAGCCATGGGCTATCGCGGCTACGGCCTGCCGCAGGCCGAGGTGATTTCCGAGGCGAATGTCGGCTTGATGCAGGCGGTCAAACGCTTTGATCCCGAACGCGGCTTCCGCCTGGCGACCTATGCCATGTGGTGGATCCGCGCCAGCATTCAGGAATACATTCTGCGGTCATGGTCGCTGGTGAAGCTTGGCACCACCTCGGCGCAGAAAAAGCTGTTCTTCAACCTGCGCAAGGCCAAGGCGAAGCTTGGTGCGCTGGAAGAGGGCGATCTGCGCCCGGAGAACGTGGCGCAAATCGCCAAGGATCTGTCGGTGACCGAGGAAGAGGTCATCGCGATGAACCGGCGGATGGCGGGGGCCGATGCGTCCTTGAACGCCACCGTCGGCTCCGAGGATGGCGGCGCGCAGTGGCAGGACTGGCTGGAAGATGAAAACAGCGATCAGGCCGAGGCCTATGCCGAAAGTGATGAATTGCTGATCCGTCGCGGCCTTCTGGTGAAGGCCATGTCGGTGCTGAACGATCGCGAGAAGGAAATCCTGATGCAGCGCCGTCTGGCCGATGAGCCGGTCACGCTGGAAACCCTGTCGGAGAAACACTCGGTCAGCCGCGAGCGTATCCGCCAGATCGAGGTGCGGGCGTTTGAAAAGTTGCAGGCCAAGATGCGCGAACTTGCCAAGGGCAAGGGCATGGTCGTTCCGGGTTGACCCTGCCCGACTGTCAGATCAACGGCGGCCCGCATCGGGCCGCCTTTTGCATATCTGCAAGCCCTTGGCCTTGCCCCTGCACACCGTTACGACTCACCGCACAGTCGGCGGGCGTCCGCCGGGGATCTGACGTTTTTGTTGGCTGATATGTCGTTTTTGTTTGCTCCCATCCGAGGGGCAGGCTACGTCGTCAGCCCAAGGTTAAAAGGACCGGACCAACCATGACCATGCTGGGCACTTTTCTGAAGCCGATGCACCCCGAGGGGTATAAATTCGTGGCGATCTTCGCCGCGATCACCCTTGTTCTGTTCTGGCTGTGGGAACCTCTGGGCTGGATCGGCGTCGGCCTCACGGTCTGGTGCTACTACTTTTTCCGCGACCCCAAACGTGCGGTGCCGCAAGGCGCTGGCATCCTCGTCTCGCCCGCCGATGGCGTGATCAGCCTCATCGAACGTGTCGTGCCGCCGCCGGAACTGGGCATGGGGCCCGAGGCACTGATGCGGGTCTCGGTCTTCATGAACGTGTTCAACTGTCACGTGAACCGCGCGCCGATTGCCGGCACCATCGGCGCGTTGAGCTATCGGCCTGGCAAATTCCTGAACGCCTCGCTCGACAAGGCCTCGGTGGACAATGAACGCAACTCGTTGCGGATTGATCTGGCCGATGGCCGCCAGATTGCCGTGGTGCAGATCGCCGGTCTGGTCGCGCGTCGCATCATGTGGTGGGTGGCCGAAGGGCAGGGGATGCGCACCGGCGAACGCTTTGGCCTGATCCGCTTTGGGTCGCGTGTAGATGTCTACCTGCCCGAAGGTGTCACCCCGCAGGTTGCCATCGGCCAGACCATGGTGGCTGGCGAAACCGTGATGGCGGTGCTGGGCCGCGACCTGCCACAGGCAACGGGCCGCATGGAATGACCGAAGAACCCGGCCTGCCACCCCGGCGCAGGATGCCTTTGCTATACCTGCTGCCGAACCTGATCTCCATCCTGGCGCTTTGCGCCGGGCTGACCGCCATCCGCATGGCGGTCGAAGGGCGTTTTGGCTGGGCGGTCGCGCTGATCGGCCTTGCCGCGGCACTGGACGGGATCGACGGACGGCTGGCGCGGATGCTGAAATCCGAAAGCGCGATCGGGGCTGAACTCGACTCGTTGTGTGATCTCGTCAACTTCGGCGTCACGCCGGCGCTGGTGCTGTACTATTGGGGCATGCGCGCCGATACCGCGCTGGGCTGGATTGCGGTATTGATTTTCGCTGTGTGCTGCATGCTGCGCCTGGCGCGCTTCAATGTGGGCAACCGCCTGCCCGAGGGTGAGGAAAAGCCGAAGGGTTTCGTCGGCGTGCCCTCACCTGCCGGTGCCATGCTGGCGCTGCTGCCGGTCTATCTCGCCTATGGCTTTGACAATGCCTTGCGCCTGCCGCCCTGGGCTGTCGCGATCTGGATGGTATTTGTGGGCGCGCTGATGATTTCACGCATGCCCACGCCCTCGTTCAAGGGCGTGCGCATCTATACCGAAAACGCGAGGTTCATCCTGGTCGGTTCGGTTGCCCTGATCGCAGCACTCCTGACATATCCGTGGGTTACCCTGTTGTTGCTGGATCTGGCCTATCTGGCGGCCATCCTGTTCTTGTGGCGCAAGAGTGCGCGTTCGTTAAGGAGTGTTGTCTGACATGGATATCCAGGCTGTCCGCAAATCCTATGCCCGCTGGGCCCCGATTTACGATGCCACCTTCGGCGTGATCACACGGGTCGGGCGGCGCAGGGCGGTTTCGGTTTTGAACGGGCTTGGCGGGCGCGTGCTGGAGGTGGGGGTGGGCACCGGGCTTTCCTTGCCCGCCTACCGCCCCGAGGTGTCGGTGACCGGCATCGACGCCAGCGACGAGATGCTGGAAAAGGCCCGCGAAAAGGTGTCGGAACTGGGCCTTGCCAATGTCGAGGCGCTGCGGCTGATGGATGCCCGCGTGCTGGAATTTCCCGACAACAGCTTCGACCATATCAGCGCCCTGCATATCATGTCGGTGGTGCCGGAACCCGAACGGGTGATGGCCGAAATGACCCGCGTGCTGCGTCCCGGCGGCACCATCGTGATGGTCAACCACTTTGCCCGCGCGCCTCAGGATCGCGGCGCGCTGCCCTGGCTGGAGCGGGTGTTTGCCCCCTTTGCCGACCGTCTGGGCTGGCATTCCGATTTCGCGCGCAGCACGGTGACCGAGGCGCCGGGCCTGACCCTGATCAGCGAATCCGCCCTGCCGCCGTTCGGCATGATGACCCTGATGCGGTTCCGCAAGGACTGAACACCTTGGAATCGCTTCCCCCAGGCGCCCCAGCCCGCTAGGCTGATTGCGCTAACAGGGAGAGACAGCAAATGAAACCAGTTCGTTGGGGCGTGCTTGGCGCGGCCAAATTCGCGCGTGAGCATATGGCCCCCGCCATCCACGCCGCCGAGGGGGCCGAGCTTGCGGCGCTTGCCACCTCCGACGCAGCCAAGGCCGAGGGGTTCCGCGCCTTTTGCCCCGGTTTGCAGCTCCATTCCAGCTATGACGCGCTGCTGGCCGACCCCACCATCGACGCCGTCTATGTGCCGCTGCCCAATCATCTGCATGTGGAGTGGACGCTCAAGGCGCTTGCCGCAGGCAAGCATGTGCTGACCGAAAAGCCAATTGCCCTGCGCGCCGACCAGATCGACCAGATCGTCGCCGCCCGCGATGCCAGCGGCTTGCTGGCGGCCGAGGCCTTCATGATCGTGCACCACCCGCAATGGCAGCGCGCAAAGGACTGGCTGGAAGCGGGCGAGATCGGCCAGTTGCGCCATGTCGATGCCGCCTTCAGCTACAACAACGCGGCCGAGCCGGGCAATATCCGCAACCGCCCCGACACCGGCGGCGGGTCTTTGCGTGATATCGGGGTCTATACGCTTGGGTCGATGCGCTTTGTCACCGGGGCCGAGCCGGTGGATGTGCGCGCGCGGGTGATCATGGAGTCCGGGGTGGAGGTGTTTGCCGATCTAGGCGCCATGATGCAGGGGCCAACAGGCCGGTTCACCTATCGCTCGATGACCTCAATGCGGCTGGGCAACCGGCAAGAGGTGGTGTTTCAGGGCGACAAGGGCATGATCCGCGTTGGTTCTGCTCCGTTCAACGCCAATGTCCATGACGTGGCCGAGGTGGAGCTGCATCTGCCCGGCCAGCGCGTGATCACCGACCGCTTCCCCACCGCAAACCATTACAAGCTGCAGGTTGAAGCCTTTGGTCGCAGTGTCAGGTCCGGAGCCGCTTTTCCGTGTCCGCTGGAATTCGTCCGGGGCACCCAAGCGATGATGGACCGGGCCCTTGATACGGCAGAAGAAATCACGCTTTAGCGTGCAAAACTGCGAGATCTCTGCGCCGCAGCATCCTGATTCGGCGCAGAAGTCTGCAAAATCTGTCTGGACAGGTTGACACATTTCGACAAGACTTGCACCAAGGACGGGAATCGTCCGGGGGAGGAATGCCCCGCGTCGCAAGGCTGGTCAGCCTGAACAACGCGCGGGCCAGGTGCAAAGTGACCAGACATGGCGACACGTTTTCCAGCGTTTTCGGCTGATGCCGGCCGGGGCTTGCGCTCTGACGGGATGCGCAACCGGACCTCAGACCCCATAATCCATTCCTTTGCCGCCGAGGTGATCCTGCGCGTGGCGGCGCAGGCCCGCCGTGACCGGATGGAGGCGACCGCGCCAAAGATTGCCCTGCTGTGCGAGGCGCTGCTGGGCGGCGATGATGCCGCCGCTCCCGACCTTGTGCGCGATGCGCGGCTGGCGGGGATGCCCGCAGATACGCTGTACCACGGTCTGGTGGCCGGTGCCGTGCAACAGGTCGGCGATGCCTGGGCGCAACACCGCATCGAGATGCCTGCAATGCTGCTCACCTCGCAACGGGTCTGGCGGATCATGAACGACCTGCGTGAGGTGTTCGTGCGGATCTCCGATCGCAAACCCGGCCAGCATGCGGTGTTTGCGCCTTGCCCGCAGGAATGTCACATGTTTGGCCTGACCATGACCGCCGACGACCTGCGCCGTCGCGGCTGGGAAATCGAGCTGGTGTCGAACGACAATCACGACGATCTGATCCAGAACATCGAACGCCGTGCGCCCATCAACGTGGCGCTGGGGGCAACCTCCGCTGACATGACCCTGCCGTTGACCCGGCTGGTGGTGGCCTTGCGCGCGCATATCCCCGGGGTCTGGGTGATGATCGGTGGCGCGATCACCGATCAGGAGCCGGAGCTGCTGGCCCTGACCGGTGCCGATGCGCTGGCAAATTCCGCCGATGAGGCGGAAGCCCTGATGCTGGCTCATATGGCTGATCTGGTGGGGCGCCGGTCCAACCGGATGTGACGCCCTCCCGAGCGGTGGTCAGTCTTCCATCGCTTCCAGCTCGTCGATAAAGCCCGCGATCATCGACAGGCCCTTGTCCCAGAATTTCGGGTCTGACGCATCCAGTCCGAACGGGGCCAGCAGTTCCTTGTGGTGCTTCGATCCGCCTGCTTTCAGCATCTCGAAATACTTGGCCTCGAAGTCCGGCAGACCATCGGCATAGGCCGCATAAAGCGCATTCACCAACCCGTCGCCAAAAGCATAGGCATAGACGTAGAACGGCGAATGAACGAAATGCGGGATATAAGCCCAGAAGGTTTCATAGCCGTCCATGAAATCAAACACATCGCCCAGCGATTGCGCCTGCACGCTCATCCACAATGCGTTGATGTCATCTGGCGTGAGCTCGCCCTCCGCTCGCGCGGCATGCAGCTTGCACTCGAAATCATAGAACGCGATCTGGCGGACTACGGTGTTGATCATGTCCTCGACCTTGCCGGCCAGCAGCGTCTTGCGCTCGGCCTTTGTCTTGGCCTGATCCAGCAGCTTGCGGAAGGTCAGCATCTCGCCAAAGACACTTGCGGTTTCCGCCAGTGTCAGCGGGGTCGATGACAGCAATTCGCCCTGACCGGCAGCCAGCACCTGATGCACGCCGTGGCCCAGCTCATGCGCCAGCGTCATCACATCACGCGGCTTGCCCAGATAGTTCAGCATCACGTAAGGGTGCACGGTGGAAACGGTGGGGTGCGCAAACGCCCCCGGTGCCTTGCCGGGCTTCACCCCGGCATCAATCCAGCCCTTGTCGAAAAACGGCTTCGCAATCTCGGCCATTTCCGGCGCAAAGGCGCCGTAAGCGTCCAGCACGGTCTTGGTTGCCTCATCCCAGCCCACCACACGCGGCGTTTCCAGCGCCAAAGGCGCATTGCGGTCCCAGACCTGCAACCGCTCCAGCCCCATCCATTTGGCCTTCAGCCGGTAGTAGCGGTGGCTCAGCTTCGGATAGGCGGCGACCACTGCGTTGCGCAGCGCCTCCACCACTGCCGGCTCGACATGGTTCGACAGGTGCCGGCCATGCTGCGGCGATGGCATCTTGCGCCAGCGGTCATGGATCTCCTTTTCCTTGGCCAGGGTGTTGTGCACCCTGGCAAACAGCTTGATGTTCTTGTCAAACACCACTGCCAGCGCCCGCGCCGCCGCCTCGCGTTTCGCGCGGTCGGGGTCGGTGAGCAGGTTCAAGGTGGCTTCCAGGTTCAGATCTTCCTCTTCGCCCGTGACCGTGAACATCAGCCCGGCCATGGTCTCGTCAAACAGCTTGTTCCAGGCACTCGCACCCACGACCGACTCGTCATGCAGGAACTTTTCCAGCTCGTCCGACAATTGATGCGGCCGCATCGCGCGCATCCGGTCAAACACCGGCTTATAACGGGCAAGGTCAGTATTGGCGGCGATCAGCGCGTCAAGCTGCGTGTCTTCCAGCCGGTTGAACTCCAGAGAGAAAAACACCAACGGGGTGGTGAATGTGGTGATCTTGTCCTGTGCATCGGCCATGAACTTGGCGCGCTCGCTGTCCATCGTGTTCTGGTAATAGCGCAGACCGGCAAAGGACATCAGCCGCCCCGCCACGATGTCGATCTGCTCGTAAGCCAATACACATGCCAGCATCGCCCCGGCGTCCAGCCCGGCCAACTTGCCCTCATATGCCGCCGCGAATTCGGCGCAGGCTTTTTCAAGCCAGTCCATATCCGCTGCAAAGTCCTTGGACTCCGGCGCAGGATACAGATCGCGCAGATCCCATTCGGGCAGGTTTCCGAACCCGCCCGAGGCTGCACCAGAGCTGGCATTGGCATCAAAAACAGGGCGGGGCATCGGCAGGGTCATCGGCCATCCTTCCAGAAAACTCTTTCTGACAAATAGGGGTGGCACCACACGAAAGGCAACCCGCTGCCCTTCATCTGTTCTCAAATATCCTGGGGGTCCGGGGGCAAAGCCCCCGTCTTTCTTTTATCTGCGGGCTTTTATCTGCGTGCAAAGCCCCCCGTTTTTCCCTTGTCGGCGGACAAAGCCCCCGGCCCGGAAGCCTGCCGCAGCAAATCGCGCAACCCGTCCAGCGTATCAATATCCGCCACGCCCTTGTCCCGCCGCCAGCGCAGCATGCGCGGAAAGCGCAGGGCGATGCCGGATTTGTGGCGGGGGCTGGCCTGTATCCCCTCGAACCCGATCTCGAACACCAGTTCCGGCACCACCCGGCGCACCGGGCCGAAACGTTCCACTGTGTGCTTGCCGACCCAGCGGGTGATTTCCGCGAATTCCGTGTCGGTCAGGCCGGAATAGGCCTTGGTGAAGGGCACCAGATCAGTGCCGTCGCGCACCGCAAAGGTGAAATCGGTGAACAGATTGGCCCGCCGCCCATGGCCTGCCTGCGCATAGAGCATCACCGCATCCACCGTAAACGGATCCAGCTTCCATTTCCACCAATCGCCCCTTTTGCGCCCGGCATGATAGGGCGAGGACAGGCGCTTGAGCATCAGCCCCTCGGCCCGCCGCGCGCGTGCGGTACCGCGCGTGCGGGAAAGCGTCCCCCAGTCACCGGACACGACCGGCGAAGGCGACAGCGGCAATCCCTGCGGCAGGGCAGACAGCAGCGCCTCCAGCCGGGCGCGGCGATCTGACAACGGCGCAGCGCGCAGGTCCACTCCGCCCGCCTCCAGCAGATCATAGACCAGAAAATGGCCGGGGGCCTCGGCAAGCAGCTTTTTCGGCACCGTCTTGCGGCCCAGACGTTTTTGCAATTCGGCAAAAGGCATCGGGCCGGCACCGTCCCAGGCGACGATTTCACCGTCCAGCACTGTCCCGGTCGGCAAATGATCCTGCAGGGGCGCGAATTCGGGAAACCGGTCGGTGATCAGATCCTCGCCCCGGCTCCAGATCGCAAACGCCCCGGCGCGGGCGATGATCTGGCCGCGGGTGCCATCCCATTTCCACTCGGCCAGCCAGTCCGCGGCATCGCCAAGGCTGTCCGGCTCCGCCTCCAGCGGGCTGGCCAGCGCGAACGGATAGGGTCGCGCCGCCCCTTCGGAGCCTCCTTCCTGTGTCAGATCGGCAAAGCGCGTGCGCGCCGGGTCCCACCCGCCCATCAGCCGGTGCGCCATAACCGCCTCTTCCACCCCCGTCGCCTGCGCCAGCGCGCGGGTCATCAACCCCCGGCTGACCCCCATGCGAAAGCCGCCGGTCATCAGCTTGTTGAACAGGAACCGCTCCTCCGGCCCCAGCCCGGCCCAGGTTGCCACGACAAAGCCCCGCCGTTCCGCCTCCGGTCGCCCGGTCAGCGCGATCAGCGCCCGCAGGGTCGCGTCCAGCGTCGGGTCGGTCTCGTGCCCGGCGCGGGGCAGCAGATGGGCGATGGTCTCCGCCAGATCGCCGGCGACGCTGTAGGACTCCTCGAACAACCACAGCGGCACCCCGGCCGCCTCTGCCGCCCATGTTCGCAATTCGGTGGCGTTGACCAGCCGCTTGGGGCGGCGGCCCGACAAAAGGGCAATGGTCCAGACCCGGTCGGGTTCGGGTGCAGTGCGGAAATAGGCGGCGAGGGCGGCAGTTTTCGCGCCGGTCCTTGTGGTGGCATCAAGCGCGTTGAACAGGCTGGCGAAGCGTTTCATGACCGCGCGCCCTCGGCCAGCGTCGCAGGGGGGGCTGTCTGCCCCCCCAGGCCTGCGGCCTCTCCCCCCGAGAGTATTTGGGCAAGCAGCAAAGTCATGCGACGTCCGTCTCTGGCAACGTATCCGCCTCGTCGCCACCGAATTCGGTCTGCACGATCCCGGCCTCATAGCCCTGTTCCTCCAACCAGCGGCGGAACGGGGTGGTGTAGCCATGGGTGACGAACACCCGTTCCGCGCCGGTGGCCTTGATCGCAGCGTTCAGACCCGGCCAGTCGGCGTGATCGGAGATCACAAAGCCGGTGCCCAACCCCCGGCGGCGACGGATGCCGCGCAGCGCCATCCAGCCGCTGGCAAAGGCCTCCGCCGCCGGGCCAAAGCGCCGCGCCCAGGGGGTGCCAAGCGCCGAAGGCGGGGCGATGATCAATGCGCCGGGATGGGATTTCGCGTCGATCCCGGCGGTGACCCGGGTTGTCTGGGGCAGGGGGTAGCCCTGATCGCGCAGGATGCGGGTGGTTTCCTCCACCGCGCCATGGGTCAGGATCGGGCCTGCATCGGGCAATAGCGTCATCAACCGCTGCGCCTTGCCCAACCCGTACGCGGCAAGGATCGACGACCGCCCTTCGGCGGCATTGGCCTGCCACCATGCGCCCAGCTGCTGCGCGATGACCTCCTGGGGTTGCCAGCGGAACAGCGGCAGGCCAAAGGTGCATTCGGAAATGAACGTGTGGCAGTGCACCGGCACAAAGGGTTCGGACAGCCCGTCATCCTCGAGCTTGTAATCGCCCGAGACCACCCAGACCTCGCCTTCGCGCGCCACCCTGATCTGGGCCGACCCCGGCACATGGCCTGCGGGGTGAAAGCTGACCTGCACCCCGCCGATCTGCCGGGTTTCGCCGTAAGCGATCCCTTCGGCGGCAATCGCCCCCAGCCGGTGCCGGATCACCGGCAGTGCCTGATGGGTGCACAGATAGTGGCCGTGCCCCCAGCGCGCATGGTCACTATGGCCATGCGTGATCAATGCCCGGTCCACCGGACGCCAGGGGTCGATGTAAAAACCACCTTCGGCACAATGGATGCCGCGATCGGTGAAACTGAGCAATTCTGCGGACATGGGCAGAGCCTAGCACGCTGCCGTCCCCGGAAAAGGGTCACAGGACACATTTGCAGTGCACAAAAAACGGTCGAACGGGCTTTATGCGGGCAGGAAATGCAGGCTCCCCCTTTCGCTGTTGGAACCGGGCTGATTAACTGGCGTTAAGGACCGGGGATCGGGGGCCGTGTGTGACCAGCTATTTCAATGAGATGTATCAAGGCGATTCCGTGCGCGCGCCCTATGCGCGGTTGCAGGACTGGATGTCCTCCATGCCCGCCGAATTGCGCCAGATGAAACAGGCCGAGGCCGAGGCGCTGTTCAGGCGCATCGGCATCACCTTTGCCGTCTATGGCGAGGGTGGCGATCCCGACCGGCTGATCCCGTTCGACATGTTCCCGCGCGTCTTCTCGGGTGCGGAATGGGCAAAGCTGGAACGCGGCATCAAGCAGCGGGCGCGGGCGCTGAACGCGTTTCTGGTCGATGTTTACGGGCGGGGCGAGATCGTGCGGGCCGGGCGCATCCCCGGTCGGCTGGTCTATCTGAATGAGGCCTATGAAAAGGCTGTGGTCGGTTTTGTGCCGCCCAAGGGTGTGTATTCCCACATTGTCGGCATCGACCTTGTGCGCACCGGGCCGGACGAGTTCTTTGTGCTGGAAGACAATTGCCGCACCCCATCGGGTGTCAGCTACATGCTGGAAAACCGTGAGATCATGATGCGGATGTTCCCCGACCTGTTCCGGGGCAACCGGATCGAGCCGGTGGACCGATACCCCGAGATCCTGCGCCGCACCCTCGCATCGGTGGCCCCAAGCAAATGTGACCGTGACCCGACTGTGGTGATCCTGACCCCCGGGCATTACAATTCGGCCTATTACGAACACTCTTTCCTTGCCGATCTGATGGGCGTGGAACTGGTCGAGGGCCAGGATCTGTTCGTCGAGGGTGAATTCGTGTTCATGCGCACCACCGAAGGCCCGCGCCGGGTGGATGTGATCTATCGCCGTCTGGATGACGCCTATATCGACCCGTTGTGTTTCCGCCCCGATTCCATGCTCGGTATTCCGGGGTTGATGGATGTTTACCGTTCCGGCGGGGTCAGCATCTGTTCGGCCCCCGGTGCCGGGGTAGCCGATGACAAGGCGGTTTACACCTATGTGCCCGAGATGATCCGGTTCTATCTGGGCGAGGAGCCGATCCTGAACAACGTGCCGACCTGGCAATGCGGCAAGGCCGATGATCTGAAATACGTGCTGGCCCATCTGAACGAGCTGGTGGTGAAAGAGGTCCACGGCTCCGGCGGCTATGGCATGCTCGTCGGCCCCAAGGCCTCGGCGGATCAGGTGGAGATGTTCCGCGCCCGCATCACCGCCAATCCGAACAACTACATTGCCCAGCCCACGCTGGCGCTGTCCACCACGCCGACCTTTGTGGAGGAGGGCATCGCCCCCCGCCATGTCGACCTGCGACCCTATTGTCTGGTGGGCGAGCGCATTGAACTGGTCCCCGGCGGCCTGACCCGCGTGGCGCTGACAGAAGGATCGTTGGTGGTGAACTCGTCGCAGGGCGGGGGCGTCAAGGATACCTGGGTGCTGGCGGAGTGACCGGAACATGCTGAGCAGAACCGCAGACAACCTTTTCTGGCTTGCACGCTATCTGGAGCGCGCCGAAACCTCGGCCCGGCTGCTGGAGGTGGGCGCGCGCATCACGCTGATGCCCTCGGCCGCAGGCTACCGCAACGAATGGGAATCACTCTTGCATGCCAGCGGCACTGCCAATGGCTTTGCCAAGAAATATGGCGATGCGGTCCAGCGCAATCTGGAAAGCTGGTTCTTTTTCGACATGGACAACGCGTCTTCGGTGATGTCCTGCATCACGGCGGCGCGAGAGAATGGCCGCATCGTGCGCACCGCATTGACCACGCAGGTCTGGGATGCGCTCAACACCGCGTTTCAGGAATTGCGCCAGCTGGAACGCCGCCCGCGATCGGAGCTGGACCTGTCGCTGCTGACCGACTGGACCATGCGCAACACAGCACTGGTGCGCGGGTCGATTGATGCCACGCTGCTGCGCAATGATGGTTGGGATTTCCTCAATCTCGGCTACTATCTGGAACGTGCCGACAACACCGCGCGGCTGATGGATGTGAAATACTACGTCCTGCTGCCCCGGCTGGAGTTTGTCGGCTCTGGCCTCGACAATTACCAATGGACCACGCTGTTGCGCGCCATGTCCTCGCACCGCGCCTTTCACTGGGCCTATGGCGGCGAGGTGACGGCGGCCAAGATCGCGCATTTCCTGATCCTCAACCCTCAATGCCCGCGCAGCCTGATCACCTGTGTGGAAGGCATGACCAGCCATCTGGATCGCCTCGCACGCGGCTATCAGCGCAAGACGCTGGCGCAGGAAAAGGCGCGCTGCATCCAGGGCGAGCTGGCCGAACTGCGGGTCGACGACATCTTTGACGAAGGCCTGCACGAATTTCTCAGCCGGTTCATCGGCGATATGGCGGGGGCCGGATCGGTGATCCGTGACTGCTATCTGAATGGGGATGTGCGCTGATGCTGCTGACCGTCGATCATGTCACCCGCTACTTCTATGACCAGCCGGTGCGCGGCGTGGTGCAAAGCCACCGCCTGATGCCATCGCAATGCGCCGGGCAAAAGATGATCCGCTGGAAGGTCAGTGTCAGCGACGGCCAGATGGGCGGCGGCTTTCGCGACGGTGCGGGCGACTGGGTGCAGGGCTGGACAGTGCTTGGCCCGGTGAACGAAATCACCGTGCATGTCACCGGCGAGATCGAGACCTTTGATCAGGCCGGCGTGCTGCGCGGCCACAAGGAACTGACCCCGCCCGACGCCTATCTGCGCACCACCCACCCGACGGAGGCCGATGCCGCGCTTGCCGCCCTTGGCGACGGGTTGACGCCCACGCAGGACGCGCTGGCAGCGGCGCATGAGATTTCGGCGCGGGTGTCCGATGCGATTGTCTATACGGCTGACACCACAAACGCCCATACCACAGCCGCCGAAGCGCTCGCGCAAGGCACCGGGGTTTGTCAGGATCAGGCCCATGCCGTGATCGCGATCGCCCGCCACATCGGCCTGCCTGCACGCTATGTCTCGGGCTATCTGCTGGTCGGCATTGACGGGGCCGCGCATGATGCGGCCCACGCATGGGCCGAGGTGTTCATCGCCGGTCTGGGCTGGGTTGGCTTCGATCCCGCCAACCGCTGCTGCCCGGATGACCGCTACATCCGGCTCGGGTCGGGGCTCGACTCGCCCCATGCCGCGATGATCCGGGGCATCGCAAGGGGGCAGGGCGAGGAAAGCCTTGATGTATCGGTCACCGTGCAGGCGACACAAACCCAGTCCCAGACCCAGCAGTAGTGGCTTTCGACACCGGCCCTTCGCTGTCGGATGTCGCGCGCAGGTGCCGCGATAGCCCGCGAACCGGCCGTAAAACCTGTTGCCAAACGCCGTGACAGCAAAATGGCGCAGAATTCCCCATTTCTGCCCCGTTTTTGCCACAGCCGCTGCGCAGCCTGTGGTTTGCGAGATGGTCGCAGGGGATGAACCATGGCCTTGGTCTATGACTTTGATATTTTCGAGGTGATCCCGGAGTTCGGGTCACCAGATCCGAAGCTTGATGCCTTTCTCGCCGACATAGGTTTCGGGCCGGGGCGCAGCGCCACCACAGTCGCCCTGTTCCGTGACCCACGCACCGCCGACGCACTGCGAAAAGCGCCGACGGGCCTGCGCAACTATTTTCTGGATTCCGGGTTCGGGCTCAATACCTATGCCTCCGGCGCGCCGTCCGGGCGCTATCCGGCCAGAGACGAAGCGGCGCGGCTGGACCTGATTCGGCGTTTGACCGAAAACGCCCCGGCCTATTCCTTGCCCCGGCCCGATGACTGTGCCGAGAGCGGTGATATATTCCGGCTGGGCGAATTCCTAGCCGAACTGGACAGGTCGGAGCCTATCGTCATGCCCAAAGAGCGGTCCCATCCCGGTGCCAAAGACCGCACCCTGCCGATGTTGTTCGAAACCGATCCTGTCGTCGACAGGCTATCCGACGCCGCCGCCCCACCCGCCGCCCGCCAGAAGTTCTGGCAAAGCCGCTTTTTCCGCCTCGGCGCCGCTGCGGTTCTGGTGGTGGGGGCCATACAGCTCGCTGGTGGACCGGCTCTGACGGCGCTGGCCAGCCTGTAAGCGGTGCGCTGCCGCAGGGGCAGGCTGCATGATCGCCCTTTCCATCCCCTCGCCCGGACGATAGCGTTCGCCCTTGAGTCTTGGGGGCGTGAATATGACCTATTGTGTCGGGCTGTTGTTGAACGAGGGCATGGTGCTGTTGTCGGATACGCGCACCAATGCGGGTCTCGACAATATCGCCATCTATCGCAAGATGTTCCACTTCGAGGATCCGGGTGAGCGGATCATCACAATTGTGACCGCAGGCAGCCTGTCGGTTACCCAGACCACCATCGCCCGCCTGCGCGACGCGATGGATGACAAGGACGCTACCCCCGATACATCGGTCATGCTGGCCCCCACCATGCTCAAGGTCGCCGAGATCGTCGGCAACATGCTGGCCCATGTCCGGCGCGAGATCGACGAGAAACTGTCCATGGCCCAGGGGGCCAGCGCCACCATGATCGTGGCCGGTCAGCGCAAGGGCGGCGGCATGCGCATGTTCCTTATCTACCCCGAGGGCAATTTCATCGAGGCCACCGAAGACACGCCCTTCCTCCAGATCGGCGAACACAAATACGGCAAACCGATTCTCGACCGGGTGGTGAAGCCCACCACCTCGCTGAGCGACGCGCAAAAAGCGGTGCTGCTGTCGATGGATTCCACCCTGCGATCGAACCTGTCTGTCGGCATGCCGCTGGATCTGTGCGTCATCATCCGCGACGAGCTGCGCATCGGCACCCTGCGCCGGATCGAGGCCGGCGACGAATCCTTCCGCGCCATGAGCGAGGCATGGTCCCACGCCCTGCGCGAAGGCTTCAGCCAGATCACGATCTGACCCGCTTTCGCGCGCCTTCCGCATTGCTGCTTTCCAAATACTCCCCGCGCGGAGCGCATCCCGACGTGCCGCAGCGCGCGGTTTCACAACTCAGCGATGCCGGTCAAACAGCTCGCCCGTCAGATCATAGAACCGTCGCCTGTGGCTGGCTTGCTCCATCGGGATTTCATGTTCGGCGCCAGCGAAAATCTCCAGCCGGCCGTTGCGCCACCCGGACATCCGCAGATGCACCGGGGCCAGATCAATCACCTTTTCCGCCGTGCCGAGCACCGTCAGCGCCGGATAATCCGGGGCAGGGGCCAGCGCCATGTCGCGACATTCGGCCAGCGCGGTGTGCAGCCAGCCAAGACTCGGCCCGGCGAGCGCCAGTTCCGGGCGTTCGCTGACCTGCCGCTTCATATAGCGCCACATCTCCGGGTCAGTGGTCAGCACGTTGCCACCGAACCCGGCCTCCAGAATATAGCTTTTGCGGGTTGTGCTGGGGGCAAAGCGATGGGCCTGACCGAACCAGCCCGACACCTGCGCGATCGGTTGCGCAAAGGGGCGCATCCAGGCCGACATCGCAATGCCCCACATCGGCGCCGAAAACACAGCCGCCTTGACCGGCAGCCCGCGCATCAATGCGCGCAGCGCAATCGCGCCGCCCATCGAATGTGACAAAACGTAGTAGGGCTCGGGCAGGCCCAGGTGCCCAGCCAGATCCAGTACCGCCTGCACATCCAGTTGGTAATCCTGAAACCGGGTGACATGGCCCGTCATCCGGTCCGGCAGCAGCCGGTCAGCCAGGCCTTGCCCACGCCAGTCGATCGCAACGGTCGCATAGCCGCGTGCCTGCAGATCCACGGCAGCCAGCCCGTATTTTTCAACGTATTCGGTGCGGCCGGGAAACAGCAGCACCGTGCCCTTCGTACCAACCGGCCAGACTCCCGCGCGGATGCGCACCCCGTCAGAGGTGGTCAGCCAAAACGCCTCCCCCCCCTCCGGGCCAAGGGCAAGGTCGGCGTAAAGCGGCGCGGTGGGTAAACGGGTCTCGCTCACCCCAGAACCGAACCAAGCTTCATCGCCAGACCCATGCTGCCATCCACCGCCAGCTTGCCCTGCATAAAGGCCATGGTCGGGTTCAGATCGCCATCCAGAATACGCTTGAACACCTCGGCGCTGGCGGTCATCGTCACGTCAGATGGCTCATCGCCCGCGCGTACGCCGCTCGCGTCCAGCATGATCGCGCCTTCGCCCTCGATCACGAATTTCGCGACACCATCAAAGCCATTCGACAGCTTTTTCGACAGCACTTCGACGGCCTCGTTCACCACGTCGCTCATGTAAAATTCCTCTCTGCCTTGTGACGGCTTGGATATGGTTTTCCTGCGCCAATGCGCTACCATCATCATATGAAAGTTCGTCATCGGTTTCTCAATCATATCGTAGCGGCAGTTTCGGCGGTTTTCCTGCTGGCCGCGACCGCTTGGGCCGATGAACCGCTGGATGGCCTGTTCGACAGGCTGAAATCTGCCGATGCCCGCGCAGCAGCCCGGCTGGAGCGTGAGATCTGGAACGAGTGGTCCAAAAGCGGTTCCCCCGCAATGGATCTTCTGTTGCAGCGTGGCCGAGATGCCCTGGCCGCCGGCAATACGGCCGAGGCGATTGACCATCTGACCGCCCTTACCGATCACGCCCCCGATTTTGCCGAAGGCTGGAACGCCCGCGCCACGGCCTATTATCAGGCGCGCCAGCTCGGCCCCTCGGTCTCCGACATTGCTCGCGCGCTCACCCTCAACCCGCGGCATTTCGGGGCGCTGGCAGGTCTGGGTGCGATTTATGAGGAATTGGACAATCCGCAAAAAGCGCTGGAGGTGTATCGCGCAGCGCTGGCTATACATCCCAATCTGCGCGGCGTATCAGAAAGCGCAAAGCGGCTTGAGGCAAAAGTCGCTGGCACCGAACTCTAGGGGCAGAGCGTAAGGGCACAGGATGAGCGCGACCACGGGCCGGGTCATGGCGATCCTCGGGCCGACCAACACCGGCAAGACGCATTTCGCGATCGGGCGTATGCTGGACCATCGCACCGGGGTTATCGGCCTGCCGCTGCGCCTTCTGGCGCGCGAGGTCTATGACCGCATCGTTGCCCTTCGCGGCCCCTCGGTGGTGGCACTGGTCACGGGCGAGGAACGCATTGTGCCCGACCGCACGCAATACTGGGTCTGCACGGTTGAAGCGATGCCGCTGGAAATCGGTGCGGATTTTGTGGCGATCGACGAAATCCAGCTTTGCGCCGACCCGGATCGCGGCCATGTTTTCACCGACCGTCTGTTGCGCGCGCGCGGTTTGCTGGAAACGCTGTTTCTGGGGGCGGAGACCATGCGCCCGGCAATTGCCGGGCTGGTGCAGGGCGTCACCTTCCTGAAGCGTGAGCGGTTCAGCCAGTTGACCTATACAGGTTCGAAAAAGATAAGCCGTATGCCGCCCCGCAGCGCCATCGTCGGCTTTTCGGTTGAAAATGTCTATGCCATCGCCGAACTGATCCGCCGGCAGAAGGGCGGTTGCGCGGTGGTGATGGGCGCGCTTTCGCCGCGCACCCGCAATGCGCAGGTGGCGCTGTATCAAAATGGCGATGTCGACTATCTGGTCGCCACCGATGCCATCGGCATGGGCCTGAACCTGGATATCAAGCACATCGCATTTTCCGCCACCGCCAAATTCGACGGTCGCCGGATGCGCGGGCTTTATCCGCAGGAACTGGCGCAGATCGCGGGCCGGGCGGGGCGGCACACCGAGAACGGCACGTTTGGCGTGACGGGCGAGGCGCGGCCTCTTGATGAAGAAATCATCGAAGCCATCGAAAACCATCAGTTCGCCCCTGTGAGCAAACTGATGTGGCGCAACCATGCACTGGATTTCGGCACCGCCGACCGCCTGATCCGCAGTCTTGAGGAACACACCTCCAACGAATGGCTCACCCGCGCCCGTGATGCCGATGACGTTGTTGCGCTCAAGGCGCTGGTGGAAATGGCCGAGGTGCGCGACCGGCTGACCAGCCCGAAACGCGTGCAGCTTCTGTGGGACGTCTGCCGCATCCCCGACTTCCGGGGGGCTAGCGACAGTGACCATGTCGGCCTGCTCGCACAGATATTCACATACCTCTGTGGCCGGGGTCTGGGCGGGGGCAGGGTGCCTTCGGACTGGATCGGCAAGGCGGTGGCGCGCATCGACCGGACCGATGGTGATATTGATGCCATTTCCAAGCGTTTGGCGTATATTCGCACCTGGACCTATATTGCGCAGCGCAAAGGCTGGGTGGATGACGAAAGCCATTGGCGCGAAGAGACGCGCGCTGTAGAAGACCGCCTGTCAGATGCGTTACACGCACGACTGACGCAAAGATTTGTAGACCGGCGGACAAGCGTTCTGCTTCGCCGGTTGAAACAGAAGGAGACCCTCGTGGCCGAGGTGAATGACAAAGGCGAAGTGACGGTAGAGGGCGAGTTTGTCGGCAAGCTGGAGGGATTCCGGTTCCGGCAGGATGCCAGCACCTCCCCCGATGAGGCAAAGGTGATGGCGCAGGCCGCCGTTCAGGCGCTCAAGCCGGAATTCCACCTCCGGGCGGACCGTTTTTACAACGCACCCGACACCGAGATGGATTTCACCGAGCAGGGGGGCCTGATGTGGGGCACCACCGCCGTCGGCAAACTGGTCAAGGGGGCCGAGGCACTGCGCCCCGGCGTTGAGGCTTTTGTCGATGACGAGGCCGGGTTCGAGGTGGCCGAAAAGGTCCGCCGCCGTCTGCAACATTTCATCGACCGCAAGGTGGCCGCCCAGTTCGAGCCACTTGCCGCGATGAGCCGCGACGAGACTCTGACCGGGCTGGCCCGTGGATTTGCCTTCCGTCTGGTCGAGGGTCTGGGCGTGTTGCCGCGTGACGTGGTGGCGAATGATGTGAAAGAGCTGGATCAGGAAGCGCGCGGTGCGTTGCGCAAGCATGGCGTGCGCTTCGGCCAGTTCACCATCTTCCTGCCGCTCTTGCTGAAACCTGCGCCGACCCGGCTGCGGCTGGTGCTGTGGTCGTTGTGGAACGGGCTGGATGAATTCCCCGAAAGCCCGCCGCCCGGTCTGGTCACCATTCCGAACATGGCCGAGGTGCCGAAATCGCATTACACGCTGGCGGGTTACCACCCGGCAGGCAGCCGAGCGATCCGCATCGACATGCTGGAACGTCTGGCCGATATCCTGCGCCAGAAAGACAGCCGTGCGGGGTTCGAGGCGACGCCCGATATGTTGTCGATCACCGGCATGACGCTGGACCAGTTCGCCGATCTGATGGCGGGGCTGGGCTACAAGGGTGAGAAGGCCGAGCGGGCCAAGGTCAAAGCGGCAGAGCCTGTTGTGGTTATTCCGGAAATCGACCTGGAAGCGCCGCAGAACCCGATTCCCGAAGAGGTGTCGGTCCTCGCCCCCGTTCCCGAAGAGCCAGCGGCGGAAGAGGCCGCGCCCGAGATGGAGTCGTTCTACACCTTCACCTGGGCGCCGAAACCCCGCAACGCCCGCCCGGAACGCGGCCCTCGCCCGCAAGGCGAACGGCGTGAACGTCCGCAAGGCGACCGTCCGCGCGGTGACAAGCCGCAGGGCGACCGTCCGCAGGGTGACAAGCCACAAGGCGACAAACCGCAAGGCGAGCGCCGCGAGCGTCCGCAGGGCGACGGAAAGCCGCAGCACGGCAAAGGTGACCGCAACAAGGGCGATCGCAACAAGGGCAAGGGCGACCGCCCCGACCGCAACGACCAGAACAAGCCCCGTCAGTTCGAGGCCCGCCCGCAACGCGCCGACAAACCGATCGACCCCGACAACCCCTTTGCCGCGCTGCTTGCGCTGAAGGGCAAGGTCTGAGGCTTGGCCGGGCCGGGGGCGAAACCCGCGCCTGACACCCAGCCGCGCCTGCGGCTGGACAAATGGCTGTGGCAGGCGCGGTTTTTCAAATCGCGCGTCCTGTCTGCCGATGTGATCGAAAGCGGCCACTGCCGGGTGAATGGTCAACGCACCAGAAAGCCGGGCCACGGCATCTGCATCGGTGATGTGCTGACCTTTGCCCAAGGCAAGCAGATTCGGCTTATCAAGGTGCGGGCCCTTGGCCTGCGCCGTGGCCCCGCCGAAGAGGCCCAGGCGCTATATCTCGACCTCGACCCACAAGCGGCACCAGAGGCGCTTGAATGATCCCTGCGCTTGCTCTAGCTAGTGACCCGACCAATCCAAGGGCCTGATCCGATGACATATGTGGTGATTGATAACTGCATCGCCTGCAAATACACCGATTGCGTTGAAGTCTGTCCGGTGGACTGCTTCTACGAGGGCGAGAACATGTTGGTCATTCACCCCGATGAATGTATCGACTGCGGTGTTTGCGAGCCGGAGTGCCCTGCCGATGCGATCCGCCCGGATACCGAGCCGGATATGGATGAATGGGTGTCGTTCAATCGCAAATATTCGGAAATGTGGCCGGTGATCACCGTGCGCAAGGATCCGCTGCCCGAAGCCGAGGCGCGCGATGGCGAAAAGGGCAAGCGCGAGAAGTATTTCTCCGAGGTGCCCGGCGAAGGAAGCTAACGCCTTATTGACGCCCGATTCGGCAGGTCGGACATGCTGATTCGGCATGACTGACAAAGATTCAATGATTTCAATGCAGTTTTGCCGCCCGGGGCAACCTCGCGGCAGTTGGAATCAGGTGAATTTTGTGATATACAATTGTCATAATCAACCATGGACGCCTGACCCACGCTCAGAGCTGCTCGCCTGAGGTGGACATTCTTGTGACAGCTGCCACTGCATCGCCGGACCTGTTCAGGTCCGGGCGGTTCTTTTGTCGCCAGAGGGCCTCCGCTGTTAGGAAGCGACTGAATGACCAAGTCCAAAAGACCCGAGTTCCGCCCGAATGAGTTTGTTGTATATCCCGCCCATGGCGTGGGCAAGATCATGTCCATCGAAGAGCAGGAAATCGCCGGATTCAAGCTGGAACTGTTCGTCATCACCTTCGAGAAGGACAAGATGACGCTGCGGGTTCCCACCCACAAGGCCACTGAAATCGGCATGCGCGCCCTGTCCGCCCCCGATGTGGTGTCCAAGGCGTTGGATACGCTGAAAGGCAAGGCCAAGGTCAAGCGGGCGATGTGGTCGCGCCGCGCGCAGGAGTATGAGCAGAAGATCAACTCCGGTGATCTGATGGCGATTGCCGAAGTGGTGCGTGACCTGCACCGCAGCGATGATCAGCGTGAACAGTCCTATTCCGAGCGTCAGCTTTATGAAGCGGCGCTGGAGCGTCTGACCCGCGAAGTCGCTGCGGTTTCGGGCGTCGATGCAGGGTCTGCCGCGAAAACCGTGGATGACGTTCTGGTCAGCCGCGCCGCCTGATCCCTTCTGATCCGACAGAAAACGGCGGCCCGAAGGGGCCGCCGTTTTTCATGCCGGCCAAGCGGACGCCACCGACAGCGCCGCGAGCCAAGCCAACTGCTGACTGGCCCCCAGAATATCGCCGGTCTGCCCGCCGATCCGCGCTTGCGCGAGCCACGCCACCGCCAGCGCCGCCCCACTCGACGCCACCGCCATCACCGCCGCCAACAGCCCGAGCGGGGCAGCGATGAGCAAGGCGACAGCCGTAGCGAAGAGCGCCACCGGCACAGGCGGCCGCCCCACCGAATGTGACAAACCACCCAGCCGCGCATGCGGCATCACCGCCATGATCACCGCCATTGGAGCGCGCGACAGCGCTGCCGCCACCATGATCGCGCCATAGGCCTCAGCGCTAAGCAGCGCGCCGAGCGCCGACCACGCGGCCAGCCCCACCAGCAGCAGCGCCAGCGTGCCGTAGCTGCCGATATGGCTGTCCTTCATGATCTCCAACCGTCGCTCGCGCGTCCAGCCGCCGAACAGCCCGTCGGCGGTATCGGCCAGCCCGTCCTCATGCAAAGCCCCGGTCGCCATGGCCCCCACCGCGAGCACCAGCGCCGCCGCCAGTCCGACCGGTAGGCCTGCTGCCAATGCCGCCCAGGCCGTGCCCGCCGCCAGCGCCCCCACGACCAGCCCCACCAGCGGCCAAGCCCAGCAGGCGTGCGGGCGGTGGTGCCGGGTCTGCGGCAAGGGCAACCGGCTGAGCAGCCCGAAGGCCGATGCCAGATCGGCCAGAATCCACAAAGGCCTATCGCGTTCGGTGCTCACCCTGTCCCTTCCCGGCTGGAAATCCCTTGGCCCAGTCTGTAGCCAAGGCCCCAACACCTTGCAACGCAGGAACCCGAAATGACCGCGCCCTTCACTTCGCTCGACAGCTTTCGCGCCATTCTGGCCGCCCAACCTGCACCCGACACCATCGCTCGGGCAGCGGCCATGGCGCGCAATGGTCAGTTGACCAAACCGCCAGGCGCTTTGGGGCGGCTGGAGGATCTGGCAATCTGGCTGGCCGGGTGGCAGGGCAGGGAAAAGCCCAAGGCAGACGCGCCGCAGGTAGTGATCTTCGCTGGAAATCACGGCGTTGCCGCACGCGGTGTCTCTGCCTTTCCGCCCGAGGTGACGGTGCAGATGGTCGCCAACTTTCGTCACGGCGGCGCGGCGATCAACCAGCTTTCCAAAGCCTTTGGCGCGTCGATGACCGTCCATGCGCTCGACCTTGCCCGCCCGACCGCCGATTTCACCGAAAGCCCGGCCATGACAGAGGCCGAGGTCATCGCCGCCCTCACCACCGGCTGGAACGCGGTGGACCCACAGGCCGATCTGTTGGTGACCGGCGAGATGGGCATCGGCAACACCACCTCTGCCGCCGCTATTGCAGCCGCCCTTCTGGGCGGCGCGTCCGAGGAATGGGTAGGAAGGGGCACCGGGGTGGATGACCACGGCCTTGCCCGCAAGGCCGATGCTGTGCGCGCGGGCCTTGTCACCCATGCCGCCCTGCTGTCAGACCCGTTGCAGGTGCTGCGCTGTCTTGGCGGGCGTGAAATCGCCGCCATGGCGGGCGCCGTCGCGCGCGCGCGTGCGGAGCGGGTCGCGGTGGTGCTGGATGGGTTCATCTGCTGCGCCGCAGCTCTGGTGCTGCACCGGGCGCAGCCCGGTGCGCTGGATCACTGCATCGCCGGTCACATCAGCGCGGAATCCGGCCATGGCCGGTTGCTGGCCGCCTTGAACAAGGAGCCGTTGCTGAACCTTGGCCTGCGGCTTGGCGAAGGATCGGGCGCGGCGCTGGCCTTGGGGGTGGTGCAGGGCGCGGTGGCCTGCCATTCCGGCATGGCTACCTTTGCCGAGGCGGGGGTCAGCGGGGCCTGACCCCGCCGCGCAACCGCTTCATCCCTTCGGCATGGCAAGGGACATCATCCGCCCGCCCTTCTGATAACGCACTTCCGATGCGGTGATCGCCTGCACCCGGCCACCGTCGATATTGTCGCCGACGCGCACCTTGCGGTAGCGGCCATTGGGCTGGCGCACCAGCGCATAGCGCTTGGATTGCGTGCCATAGACACCGATCAGATTGATCTTGGACAGGTTGATCGCATTCACAAATGTCGCCTGCTTCGCGACATTGGCCCGGGTCGGGATACGCGGGGCCGCCGAGGCGACTTCCGGCTCGTCATCTGCTTCATCCTCCTGCACCTGTGGGGTGGCGGCCCGTGGTGCGGGGGCGGCAGCAGCCACCACCTCCGGCTCGGCCCGGCGGGTGGCGGCGGCCACCGCGGCCTCGACCGCCCGGCTCAGATCGCGCGGGCGCGGGGCTGGTACGCGCGACACTGATACCGCCAGCGGGCTCAGGCTGGCGTCAGCCGCGCTGGCGACGGCAGCTTCGGCAACGGCAACCTGAACCGCCAGCGAGGCCGCTTCCGAGGCACGTCGCGCCGCCTCTCCGGCCGCCAGGATTGCCGGGGGGCGCAAGCGCGGGCGCAGGCTGGCGAAACGGCTGCCCTCAGCCGGGGCGAGCGAGGCATCTTCATCGCTTGCAGCCTCCGGCGCCAGCCCCTCGGGGCGCACCCTTGGCCGCGCACCTGACAGCGCCGGATCGGCCGCAAAGGTTTCTGCCGGAAGCAGATCGCGGTCCGCAACCGGGGCCGCCGCTTCCGCAACAGCCTCGGTGATTGCCGCCGCCGCCGCATCCGCAGTTGCGTCCGGGGTCGCCGCCGCGACAGCCGCCGCCTCGACCGCTGCCGGGCGGGGCGGCGGCACACGGGTGGGTTTGCCCGCAAACAGCATCACGCCTTCCGGGGTCTCGATCCCACCCGGGGTCGGGATGATCCGGCCATCCGCGTCAAACTGATAGACCGTGCCGAACGGTGGCGGAGCCATCTGTGCGGCAGGCGGCGCGTCCCCGGACGCGGCAGGCGGCGGCAGAACCAGCGGGTCGCTCAGCGAGGGCGGGGCATCCATCCCGGCGAGAAAAATCTCGTCCTGATTGGCGGGGTCGGGCTGCGTCGCGGCTGCCAGAACATCCTGCACACCGGTCTGCGGTGCTGGTTCGACAATCGGAGGCGCAGGCGGCTCCTCTGCCACAGCAACAGCTTCGGGCACATCAACCGTTGCAGCGACTTCCGCCTCGCCAAGGTCAACATCGACCGGCAGATCCGCCAGGGGAAGACCGGCCAGCGGGTCCGCTTCGGTGGCGGGCAACTGACCATCGGCGATGGCCTCGTCATCAAGGCCCCCTTCAACGCTTCCGTCAAATCCAGCCACCTGAACGTCCGCAACGGGATCATCGGAGCGCGTCAGGTAATACGACGACCATGCTGCGACAATGGCCAGGATCAGCAGCAATATTCCGGTCAGGATCAGGCCCAGATAGCGTGGCTTGCCGCGTTGCGGCATGGTGCGTGCGCTGAGCCCCTTGGCGATGGCATCGGGCGAAACGGTGTTCTGGCGCGCCAGAGACTGCGACGCGGCCTTGACGCTGGCCGTTACCGGCGATGCGTCCAGCGGGGCCGCCAGGGTCGAGGCCGGAGCCAGCGTCGCTGCGGCAACGGCGGGCTTGATCAGACCCGCTGCAGCCGGTGCCGCGCCGTTCACGGCAGGCTTTTTCTTGCGGGTGCCGGGAATACTGGGCGCGGTGACCATCGAGCCCAAGCTGCGCAACCCTTTGCCCGCCTTGCCCATCACCGAAGCGGGCGGAGTCGGCGGATCGCCCGGCATCCGGGGTGGCGGCGGCAAGGGGTCATCATAGCTGAACTTCGGGGCAGGGCGGGCCGCAGCAGGGCGCTCCACGACGGGCTTTGTCGCCGCCGGAACCGATCCGGAGGGGCGCGTGGCCGAAGGGGCGGCGGGCCGTGTGCCAACAGCCTCGGGCCGGGAGACAGCCGGGTTGCTTCCCCCAAGCGGGCGACGGGCCGAGAACGCCATCTGCGCCGCCGATGACATCGGCGGCGGCAGATCATCCTCGGGCGGTCGTTCCGACAAGACGGACGCAGGCTTCGCTGTCCCAACGTCGTTCGCATCCTCCTGCGGGACATCCACGGCCATCGGGGCCTCGGCCTCCTCGGCGAGAGTGCGGGTCAGCACGGGCGCTGTCATCGAGGGCGGGGAGCGCGGCCGGTCAAATGCGGGCTGCGCCGGAGCCGGGACAACGGTCGGTTCGGGGCCTGGCGGCGTTGTGGTATCCGACACCGGGGCCGCATCTTCCGGGGCAGGGCCGGCGGCGGCAGCCGGGCCGGCAGGCGGCAGCTCGACAGAGGGTTCCGGCAGATCCGGCTCTGGCGCAGGCGGCTCCTGCAGCGGGGGTGATGGCGCGGGCACCTCTGGATCGGGCACCTCTGGCTTCGGCGCTGGTTCCGGCATATCCGGCGCAGGGGCTCCGGGGGCCGGGGCCGCAGGTTCCGGCAGGTCCGGGCTCGGCGCCTCCGGTGCGGGCGCTGCTGGGTCGGCAAACCCAGGTTCGGCAGGGTGATCCGGCGCCACAGCCACGCCCGTTGCCACCGCGTCATCAGGCCGGGACATCCCGCGAGCGATGATCGTGACCGGCGCGGCATCCGCCTCCACCTGCTCGCCGTCCGCCAGCAGGCTCGGCGCAAGGCTGGACGGGCCAAAGAACGGCTCTTTGTCGAACCCGCCCTCCGGACGGGCGACAAAGGCAACAGGGTTGAAGCGATGCTCGGCCGCAAACGCCTCGGCCTCGGCCAGGGTTTCGCGCGCGACCACAGCGACGGTTACGGTCGGCCCGCTCCCCGCCCAGTCATAGGCCAGCTCGTCCAGCGCATAGGGTGTGCGCCCGTCCAGCGCCGCCTCGATCTGCGCGCGGCGGCTGGTGTCATCCGGCCCGGCGGCATCCACCTGAAGATACAGGATCTGCGACTCCGGGATGATCAGCTTGGTGGCGATGCCCGTGGGCGACAGCCCGAGGGCGGTGGAGCGCAGATACTCCAGCGCGGCCCCCATATCCGGGTCATCGAAAGCCACGGTCCCGACATCCACCCACCCCCGAGACGTCCGGTGCAGGAGCGTGATGCCGTCTTCGGTCAGATCAAGGGAAAAACTCGGTTTCATGTCCGGCATCTAGCATGAGGAAACAAGGTGCGTGAACCGTTCCTTGCGGGCTAAGTCTTTCCTACAGCAGCTTTCCGCCGAAGGGAAGAAAAAGCCCCGTGATCTGCCAAGGATCGGCTTGCGGCCTGCGTTCCATGTCTGGAAACTGATCGCACCTAGTGGAGAACACACCATGCGCATCCTGCAAGCCGCCCTGATCGCCTCGCTCTGGTCGGCCACCGCCCTGACCGCCGCCCATGCCCAGACCCCGATGCCGCCCCAGATTACCGTGACCGGCGAGGGCGTCGTGGATGGTATTCCCGACATCGCCACGTTGTCCCTGGGCGTGACCACCACCGGCGACAGCGCCGCCGCTGCGATGGCGGCCAACACCGAAGCCCTGGGCGCGGTGATGGCCCGGCTGAAGGCGGCCGGAATCGCGGATCGCGACATGCAGACCACCAACCTGTCGATCAATCCGAACTGGACCGGCTATGACAGCGGCGCGCGTCAGCGCATCGACGGCTATACCGCGTCCAACCAGCTGACGGTGCGGATCCGCCAGATCGATGGGCTTGGGGCTGTGCTTGATGCCGCGATCCAGGACGGGGCCAACACCTTGAACGGATTGAGCTTTGGCCTGTCTGAGCCGCGCCCGGCGATGGACGCCGCCCGCAAAGCCGCCGTCGAAGATGCCCGCGCCCGTGCCACCCTGCTGGTCGAAGCCGCCGGGGCCACCCTTGGACCGATCGTGTCGATCACCGAGGGCGGCGGCTACATGCCTCCGCAGCCGATGTTCCGCCAGTCCGCCGATGCGGCAGGTGCCGTGCCGGTCGCCGCAGGTGAAGTTGCCACCACCGCATCCGTCACAATCGTCTTCGAGATCGCCCAGTAACCGCGCTTCGCTCCCTGCCGGGCGCTCCTCGCTGAGCGCCCGGCAGGCCTTGCTCTGGGTCAGGCGGTGGCTTTGTCCATCGCCTGATCCAGATCGGCGATGATATCGGCCAGATCCTCGATCCCGATCGACACCCGGACCACATTTGGCGCGGCCCCCGCCTTGACCTGATCCGCCTCTGAAAGCTGGCGGTGGGTGGTCGAGGCCGGGTGGATGACCAGGCTGCGGGTATCGCCCAGATTGGCGACATGGCTGAACAGCTTCAGATTGTCGATCAGCTTGACACAGGCATCGTAGCCGCCCTTCAGGCCAAAGGTGAACAAGGCACCTGCGCCCTTGGGACAGATGCGCGGGATGCGCCCGGCATAGGGGCTGCTCTCCAGCCCGGCATAGGTGACCATCTCGACGCGCGGGTCAGCCTCCAGCCATTTGGCCACCGCCATCGCATTCTCGACATGCCGCTGCATCCGCAGCGCCAGCGTCTCGATCCCCATCAGCGTGTAATGCGCGCCCTGCGGGTTCATCGTCATCCCCAGATCGCGCAAGCCAACGGCGATGGAATGAAAGGTAAAGGCCATCGCCCCGAGGGCAGGGTGGAAGGCCAGCCCGTGATAGGCGGGCTCGGGTTCCGACAACGACGGGAACTTGCCGCTGGCGGTCCAGTCGAACTTGCCCGAATCAACGACAACGCCACCGGTCACCGTGCCATTGCCGGTCAGGTATTTTGTTGCCGAATGGACCACAAGCGTCGCGCCGTGCTCGATCGGCTTGCAAAGGTAGGGGGTGGCCGTGGTGTTGTCCACGATCAGCGGCAGACCCACCTTGTCGGCTATTGCCGCGATCGCGTCCAGATCGGTGATGTAACCGCCCGGATTGGCAATGGTCTCGCAGAAGATCGCGCGGGTGCTGTCGTCCACCGCCGCCTCCACCGCCGCCAGATCGTCGAAATCGACGAACCTGGCGGACCAGCCGAAACGCCTGATGGTCTGGCTGAACTGCGTCAGCGTCCCGCCATACAGCCGGGTCGAGGCCACGATGTTCAGCCCCGGCCCCATCAGCGGAAACAGCGCCATCAGTTGCGCCGCATGCCCCGACGAACAGCACACCGCCCCGGCCCCACCCTCCAGCGCACAGACCCGGCTGGCAAGCGCCGAGACGGTCGGGTTGGTCAGGCGCGAGTAGATATACCCGACCTCCTGCAGATTGAACAGTTTTGCCGCATGATCCGCGTCGCGGAACACATAGGCGGTGGTCTGGTAAATCGGCACCTGCCGCGCACCGGTCGCCGGGTCCGGCTCCGCCCCCGCATGGATTGCCAAAGTGTCAAAGCCGTAGCTGGCTGTCCCGCTCATCTGATGTCCCCCCTTGATGGATCTGCCCGGAGGCTACCGGGGATCGTCTCCGCCAGCAACCAGTGCCCGGCCATAAACCGTCAGGACCAGCCCTTTGCATTGCTGCTTTGCAAATACTCCCCGCGGAGCGTCCGGCGGTTGGCGTGGGAGCCTCCGGCGGGAGTATTTGGAAAGCAGCGATCGCAAGGGGTCAGCGCAGCCAGAGGCCTTCGCGCTTGAGGGTGTTGCGGATCACCTGTTCGCGGTGCGGCAGGTTTGCGCGGTCGAACAGGGCGCGGGCGCGGCGGCCTTGATTCTGGTAGACCATGGCTTTGACCGGGGCATGGTCGCGCAGCACGCGGCGCAGGGGCTGGTCTTTGGCCACCGCTTCCAGCACCTCGACCGCGCGGTCGCTTTCGCGGGCGTAGAGCAGGGGCAGGGTGCGGTAATGGCATGTCACATCGCCATCCAGACCCGCCAGGCCCGGACCGGGGCGGCCGCCGCCGAAGGAATGGATCACCAGCGGCAGGGCCGCCTGGTCAAGCCAAGGGTCGAGCTCTTGCAGCACCAGTTCCGGCGGGGGGGCAGCGCGGATCGACTTGGCATAGGTCAGGAAACGCGCGCCGAACCGGCGTGGGCTTTCGTGGAAGAACCAGCCTGCGTTGAAATACAGATAGCGCTGCCAGTAGTCATCCGGCTGGCCCAGGTCGAGCGACGTGGCGAAGTCCAGCCCGAAGCGGTCATAGAGTGATTTCCAGATTTCGGCATGGCCCGGCCCATAGAGCTCGATCCGGGGCCAGGTGCCTTCGCGCCGCATGCTGGCCGAAGGGCGGGTGAAATCCATCGCAAGCGATGACAGATCGCCGGTGATCAGCGTGTCGGTATCGAGAAACAGGAAGGGCGCATCGGGCAGGGCGGCCAGGGCCTCGATCTTGTTGCCATAGGCGTAGCTTTGCCCGAACACCTGTGAGTCGAACGGGATGATCGTGGCCCCCAACCCCTCCAGCACCGCGCGCGCCGCCGGGCTCATGCGCGGATCACCGACCCAGAGCGGCCCCGGTTGCGGCTCACAGATCACCAGCCTGCCGGTGAAGGTCGGATTGGTCAGCCGCAGCGAGCCTGCCAGCAGGATCGCTTCGTATTGCAGGCGACCGGCCTGACCTATGGCCATCAGGGTGAAATCGTGCCGCTTCTTCGGGACGGGGTCGGGCATCATTCTTCCCGTTGACTGCTTTTCATCTGTCTAGCGGGATTTCCGGCATCGGGAAAGCCCGCCCGGGAGCTTCGCCGTGGCAGGCAATCTTGAGAATCGTTCGCAATTAGATTGACATTGCGACTAATTCGCATAAATTGAGCCTGACCAAGATCCATACGCAGGAAATATTCCCATGCTGGCGCGACGCACGTTTCTGGGGCTGATGGCCGGGGCCTTTGCTCCACGCGTCGGCTTTGCCGACACCCCCGCCATCGTCGCCACCACCGGGATGATCGCCGATGCCGCCCGCGCGCTGACCGGCCTGCCGGTGACCGCGCTGATCGGGCCGGGCATGGACCCGCATGGCCACCGGCCCACCCGCAACGACATCCTGACCCTGTCGCGCGCCGATCTGGTGCTCTGGCACGGGCTGAACCTTGAGGCGCAGTTTGCCAAGCTGATGACGGGGCTGGCGCAGAAATCCACCGTGCTGGCGGTGGCCGAGGCGCTGCCAAAGGACCTGCTGCTGTCGGATCCCGCCTACCCCGACCGCCCCGATCCGCATATCTGGTTTGATCCGGTGCTCTGGGCGCAGGTTACGCAGGCGATGGAGCCGACACTGGCCAGATTTGCCCCCGATGTTGCGGCCAAGGGCGTGGCCTATCGCGAAGAGATCACCGCCATCGGTTTCTATGCCAACAAGGTGCTGTCCACGATCCCCTCCGGCTCGCGGCTGCTGGTGACCGCGCATGACGCCTTTGCCTATTTCGGCCGCGCCTTCGGGCTGGAGGTGGAGGGGGTGCAGGGGATTTCCACCGAATCCGAGGCCGGGCTGTCGCGCATTGCCGAACTGGTCAATCTGCTGGTGGACCGCCGCGTGCCTGCGGTCTTTGTCGAAAGCTCGGTCTCGGACCGCGCCCTGCGCGCCCTGATCGAGGGGGCGGCGTCCAAGGGGCATACCGTCCGCATCGGCGGCGAGTTGTTTTCGGATGCAATGGGGCCGGAGGGAAGCTATGAGGGCACTTGGTTCGGCATGATGGACCACAACGCCACCACCATCGCCCGCGCGCTGGGGGGCGAGGCACCGGAACGTGGCGCGCTGGGGGTGCTTGGGTCTGATGGCTAAGGATGCAGGGAGCAATTGGCTAATGCAGGCCGGGGATGACGCCGGAGAGAGTTGCGCATTGCGGGTGCAGGGACTGACCCTGCGCTACAATGATGTGCTCGCGCTGGACGGCGCGGCGGCGCAGTTCCCCACCGGCAGTATGACTGCGATCATCGGCCCGAATGGCGCGGGCAAATCCACTTTCCTGAAATCGGTGCTGGGGCTTGTCGAGGCCGAGGGGCAGGTCAGCGCCTTTGGCGGCCCGGTGGCGCAGGCGATGCCGCGCATCGCCTATGTGCCGCAGCGCGCGGCGGTGGATTGGAGCTTTCCGGTCCGGGTGATCGACGTGGTGCTGATGGGCTGTTACCGCAAGACCGGGCTTCTGGGCCGGATCGACCGTCGGATGACGGCACATGCCATGGCGGCGCTGGCGCGGGTCGGCATGCAGGATTTCGCCCGCCGCCAGATCGGGGCGCTGTCGGGCGGCCAGCAGCAGCGGGTGTTTCTGGCCCGCGCACTGGCGCAGAGGGCCGATCTGTTCTTGCTGGACGAACCTTTTGCCGGGGTCGATGCCGCCACCGAAACCGCCATCATCAGCGTGCTGAAATCGCTGCGCGACAGCGGGGCGACGATCATCGCCGTGCATCACGACCTGTCGTCTGTGGCCAGCTACTTTGACCGGGTTCTGCTGATGAACCGCCGCACCGTGGCCGAGGGTCCGGTGGCCGAGACCTTTACCCGTGCTGCCCTGGCGCAGGCCTATGGCCCGGCCCTGATGCTGGACCCTGCCGCATGATCTGGCAGGCCCTGCTGCTGCAGGCGGGCTACAATGCCGCGCTGGTCAGTCTGGGCGCCGCGCTCTTGGGTGCGGCTGCCGGGGCGGCGGGGGCGTTCCTGACCCTGCGCCGCCGGGCGCTGATGTCGGATGCGATGGCGCATGCCACCCTGCCGGGCATTGGCCTCGCCTTTCTGACAATGGTGGCTTTCGGCGGCGATGGCCGCTTTCTGCCGGGGTTGATGCTGGGCGCGGCGCTGACCGCTGCGGCGGGTCTTTGGGCGGTACAGCGGCTGGCGCGGCAGATGCACGAGGATGCGGCGACGGGCGCGGTTCTGGCCAGCTTCTACGGCGCGGGGATTGTTCTGCTGACGTTGATCCAGGGTCTTGGCACCGGCCGTCCGGCCGGGCTTGAGACGGTTTTGCTCGGCTCTACCGCCGGGATGCTGCGAACTGACGCGCTGGTGATCGGTTTTGGCGGGCTGGCGGTGACTTGCGCGCTCTGGGCGCTGCGCCGCCCGCTCGCCATGGTGGCCTTTGACCCGCTGCACGCAACGATGATGGGGGTCAATCCGCGCCGGATGGATGCGGCACTGATGGCGCTGGTGCTGGCGGTGGTGCTGGTGGGCCTCAACGTCACTGGGCTGATCCTCATCGTGGCGCTGCTGGTCACCCCCGCCGTCACCGCGCGGCTGTGGAGCACGACGGTTACCGGCACCGCCTTACTCTCGGCGCTGATCGGGGCCGCCTGTGGCTACGCGGGGGCGGCGATCTCGGCCGGGGTGCCCGACCTGCCCACTGGCCCGGTGATCGTGCTGCTGGCGGCGGGCGTCTTCGCGCTGACGCTGCTCATCCGAGGGCGGCGCGATGGATGAATTCCTGTTCCTCTCCTTGCCTCCCATGGCCATCGCCTCGCTCGCGGCCATCGCCTGCGTGCTGCCCGGTAATTTCCTGCTGCTGTCGCGCCGCGCCATGCTGGGCGATGCGATGAGCCATGTGGTGCTGCCCGGCATCGTCGCCGCTTTCCTTCTGACCGGATCGGGTAGCGGCGTGGTGATGGGGGCAGGGGCACTTGCCGCCGCGGGCCTTTCGGCCCTGCTGATCGAGTTCGTCACCCGCCGCGCCGGAATGGAGCCGGGGGCGGCGATGGCCGTGGTCTTTACCACCATGTTCGCGCTGGGCGTGGTGCTGCTGGAAACCACCGGCACCTCTGGCGTTCATCTTGATGTCGAACATGCGCTCTACGGCAATCTCGAAAGCCTGATCTGGCTGGGGGAAGCCCCGCCGGAACTGCTACGCCTCGCCCTCATCGCGGGGGGCCTTGCCCTTGCTCTTCGGTTGGTCTGGCGCCCGCTGGTGCTCGCCACCTTCGATCCGGTGTTTGCGCAGACGCAAGGCATCCGCGTGGGGGTGATCCGCGCAGGGCTGACAGCGGCCACGGCGCTGGCCGCTGTCGCGGCCTTTCAGGCCGTGGGCTCGATCCTCACCATCGCCATGCTGATCTGCCCCGCCGCCTCGGCCCGCCTGCTGACCCGCACCCTTCCCGCACAACTCGCGGCCTCGCTCGGCTTCGCCGTCGCATCGGCCCTGCTCGGATATATCCTCGCAGGTTACGCGCCGCTTTGGGCAGGCCTGCCCTTCACCCTTTCCGCCTCTGGCATGATCGCCACGGTCTCCGGCCTCATGCTTGCCGGGTCGGCGCTGATCGCTTCCCATCGCGCCCGCGCCGCCCTATAAGGCCGCGACACAACCGCGAGGGCAGCCCGATGCGCACCGCCGAAATCACCCGCAAAACCGCCGAGACCGAGATCACCGTTTCGATCAATCTCGACGGAACCGGCCAGTATGATGTGAACACCGGCGTCGGTTTCTTCGACCACATGCTGGATCAACTGTCCCGCCACTCGCTGATCGACATCACCCTGCACGCCAAGGGCGACCTGCACATCGACGACCACCACACGGTCGAGGATTGCGGCATTGCACTTGGTCAGGCCCTGACCAAAGCTCTGGGTGACAAAAAGGGCATCCGCCGTTACGGCCACTTCGCTCTGGCCATGGATGACACCCAGATCGCCTGCGCGCTCGACCTTTGCGCGCGGCCCTATCTGGTCTGGAATGTCGATTTCCAGACCCAGAAGATCGGCACGTTTGATACCGAACTGGTGCGCGAATTCTTCCAGGGTTTTGCCACCCACGGCGGCATCACCCTGCACATCGACCGCATCCACGGGGTCAATAGTCATCACATCGCCGAGGCCGCGTTTAAAGCCGTCGCCCGCGCCCTGCGCATGGCGGTGGAGCCCGACCCCCGCACGGCCGGCCAGCTTCCCTCCACCAAGGGCGCGCTCTAAGCCTTTCATCTGTTCTTAAATATCCCCGCCGGAGGCTCCCACAGCTTCCGCCGGGCGCAAGGGCCGACACCATGCTCACCGTCCTCGTCGATTACGATAGCGGCAACCTGCACTCCGCCGAAAAGGCGTTCCAGCGCATGGCGGCGGAAACCGGCACCGGCGATATCCTCGTCACCTCCCGCCCCGAGGATGTCGCCCGCGCCGACCGCATCGTGCTGCCGGGCGATGGGGCTTTCCCGGCCTGCCGCCGCGCATTGGGCGAAGTCGGCGGGTTGTTCGCGGCGATCGAGGAGGCGGTGACCCACAAGGCCCGCCCCTTCCTTGGCATCTGTGTGGGCATGCAGATGATGGCGACCTGGGGCCGTGAATATTCGGACACCAAGGGTTTTGATTGGGTGCCGGGTGAGGTGGTGCGCATCACCCCCGCCGATCCCACCCTGAAAGTCCCGCATATGGGCTGGAACGATCTGGTGATCGACCATCCGCATCCGGTGCTTTCCGGCATTGAAACCGGCGATCACGCCTATTTCGTCCACTCCTACCACTTCCGCGTGACCGATCCGACACAGCGTCTGGCGCATGTCGATTACGCGGGCGATGTCACCGCCATCATCGGGCGCGGCACCATGGTCGGGACCCAGTTCCACCCGGAAAAATCGCAGGCCACCGGCCTGCGCCTCATTGCCAATTTCCTGCAATGGAAGCCATAGGCCCGGCTGATCTTCAGCCGATCCTTGACGAAATCGCACATGCGATGGCGACAGCGGCCGATCGCGGCCAGCCCGCCACCTATATCCCCGAACTCGGCCGTGTCAGCCCTGACCAGTTCGGTATCGCGCTCTGCCTGCCGGGCGGGCAGGAAATGCAGGCTGGCGATGCCACTACCCGCTTTTCGATCCAGTCAATTTCCAAGGTCTTCACCCTCGCCATCGCCCTTGGCCGCCTCGGCGATGCGCTCTGGTCCCGGGTCGGGCGTGAGCCTTCGGGGGCCGCGTTCAACTCCATCGTCTCGCTGGAAAAGGACAATGGCGTCCCGCGCAACCCCTTCATCAACGCCGGGGCCATCGCCGTCACCGATGCGATCCTGCATGGCCTGCAGCCGCGCGACGTGCTGGCCGAACTGCTGCAATTCCTGCGCATGGCGGCCGAGGATGACGATATCCACATCGACAAGGCCGTCGCCAATTCCGAACTCGCCCACGCCCATCGCAACACCGCTTTGGCGGAGTTCATGGCCGCCCATGGCAACCTGCAAAACCCTTCTGCGCTGACCATCGGCACCTATTGCCACCAATGCGCGGTGGAAATGACCTGCGTGCAACTGGCCCGCGCCGGGCGGTTTCTGGCCAGCCTTCCCGGCTGCCCGCGCCCGGTCTCGCCGTCCCGTATCCGCAGGATCAACGCGCTGATGCTGACCTGCGGCCATTACGACGCCTCGGGCGATTTCGCCTATCGCGTCGGCCTGCCTGGCAAATCCGGCGTCGGTGGCGGTATCCTCGCCATCGCGCCGCACCGCGCCAGCATCGCGGTCTGGTCGCCCGGCCTCAACGCTCAGGGCAATTCCAAACTGGGGGCCGAGGCGATGGAGCGGCTGGCCCGCGCCACCCGCTGGTCGGTCTTCGGCTGACCGCCACAGCGCTTGCAGGCCCGCAAGCCCGCCGCCACTGCGGCCTCGCGGTTGTCAAACAGCCGCACATTGCGGCGCAAGGGCGTGGGCGCCGGGCAGCCAAAGCCACAGAATATCCCGGTGCTCAGCACCCCGATCACCCCGGGCCGCCCCCGTCGCGCCACCAGATCCGCCCAATCCTGATCCGTCATCGCATCCCCCAAACGCAAAAGACGCGGCCAGCGTCCCGCCGACCGCGCCCGAAAGCGACCCGGAACCTGCGCTTACTGGATTTTCTTCCAATCCTGCTTGGAGCAGATCAGCCCCCCCGCGACACAACCCGACAGCTTCATGGTGCTGCCACTGACCGCGACCTTGCCCATATAGATCTTGTTGTTCGACGGCCGCCACACCTTGCCCTCATAGGCCCCGCCGCCCTTGGCGGCCATGTCGCGCACCAGCTGTTTGCCGACATTCGGCGACTTGATTTCCGCCCCGCCCTTGAAGGTCTTGACGATGGTGCCGCAGAAATTCGCGCCGCAAGGCGCAATCTGCACATGGGCATAGGCACCGTCATCCGGCTGTGTCTGCCACAAGCCGACAATCGGCTCGGCAAACGCCGCTCCGGCAACCACGGCAAATGCGGCGGCCATCGCCACCCGTTTCGCGAATCTGTTCATATGGGTCTCCTCCCTGAAGCCTGCCGGATCATCCACACGCCGCCCCCGGCCTTGCAAGCATGACGTGGGGTCGCGGCCCCCTTGGCATCAACGCCCGACCATGCCAAAGGGAAGAAAACCCAAAACAGGTGCGCCATGATCCTTTATCCCGCCATCGACCTGAAAGACGGCCAATGCGTCCGCCTGCTGCGCGGCGAGATGTCCGCCGCCACCGTTTTCGGTGATGACCCCGCCGCACAGGCCGCCAAATTCGAGGCCGCAGGCTGCGACTGGCTGCACCTCGTCGATCTCAACGGCGCCTTCGCAGGCCAGCCGGTCAACGCGGCGGCGGTTGAGGCGATCCTCAAGCGCATCACCGTCCCTGCCCAGCTTGGCGGCGGCATCCGCGACATGGCGACGATCGGGATGTGGCTGGAAAAGGGCCTCGCCCGCGTGATCCTCGGCACCGTCGCCGTGGAAAACCCCGATCTGGTCCGCGAAGCCGCCCGCGCCTTTCCCGGCAAGGTCGCTGTCGGCATCGACGCCCGCAAGGGCTTCGTCGCCACAAAGGGCTGGGCGAATGAGACCAACGTGCAGGCCACCGACCTTGCCCGCAGCTTCGAGGATGCCGGCGTCGCCGCAATCATCTACACCGACATCGACCGCGACGGCGCGATGCAAGGCCCCAACATTGCAGCGACCGAGGCCCTCGCGCGCGCAGTCTCGATTCCGGTGATCGCCAGCGGTGGCGTCTCCTCCATGGCTGACCTCACCGCCCTGAAAGCCACCGGCGTCATCGCCGGTGCCATCTCCGGTCGCGCACTCTACGATGGCGCCATCGACCTCGCCACAGCCCTCACGACGCTCCGGTCCTGACATTCATCTTGGCAAAAATACTCCGGGGGGAGCCGCAGGCGGGGGGCAGCGCCCCCCTTTCCCCGCCCAACCTCACGCGCTAGGGTCTCCATATGCTCAAAACCCGCATCATCCCCTGCCTCGATGTCGCCGATGGCCGCGTGGTCAAGGGCGTGAACTTCGTCAACCTGATCGACGCGGGCGACCCGGTGGAGGCCGCGCGTGCCTATGATCTGGCGGGCGCGGATGAGCTTACCTTTCTCGACATCCACGCCACCCATGAAAACCGCGGCACCATGTTCGATCTGGTCACCCGCACTGCCGAGCAATGCTTCATGCCGCTGACCGTTGGCGGCGGAGTGCGCACGCATCACGACGTGCGCGCGCTGCTGCTGGCGGGGGCCGACAAGGTCAGCTTCAATTCTGCAGCCGTGGCCAATCCCGATGTGGTGGCGCAGGCCGCAGATCGGTTCGGCAGCCAGTGCATCGTGGTGGCGATCGACGCCAAGACCGTGGCCCCCGGCAAATGGGAGATTTTCACCCATGGCGGCCGCAAACCCACCGGCATCGACGCGGTAGAGTTCGCCCGCACCGTCGCGTCCAGGGGGGCAGGGGAGATCCTGCTCACCAGCATGGACCGCGACGGCACCAAGGGCGGCTACAACCTGCCCCTGACCCGCGCCATCGCCGATGCCGTCTCTATCCCCGTGATCGCCTCCGGCGGGGTCGGCACGCTCGATCATCTGGTCGAGGGCGTAACCGAAGGCCACGCCAGCGCCGTGCTGGCGGCAAGCATCTTCCACTTCGGCACCTTCACCATCGGTCAGGCCAAAGCCCATATGGCCGCCGCCGGCATCCCCGTGAGATTGACATGACAGACCCGGGCATGACCCACACCCTCGACCGCCTGTCGGCCACCATCACCGCCCGCAAGGGCGCGGACCCCGAGTCAGGCTGGACGGCCAAGCTGCTGGCCAAAGGCCCGGAGAAATGCGCCGAGAAATTCGGCGAAGAGGCGATCGAGGCGATCATCGAAGCCGTCAAGGGCGACCGCGCCAAGCTGACCTCCGAGGCGGCGGATGTGCTCTATCACCTCCTCGTCATGCTCACCGCCCGCGACGTGCCGCTGGCCGATGTGCTGGCCGAACTCGACCGGCGCGAAGGGGTGTCTGGCCTTGCGGAAAAAGCCGCTCGGCAGCCCTGACGGGCTTTCTCGCTGCGTTGGGCGGCCCGACCCAGCGAAGAGGGCGGTCACGCCCGATGAGCGCCTCGCCAGAGCCCCGGTCAGCCCAGACCCAGCCGTGGAATCTCGATCGCCGGGCAGCGGTTCATCACCACCTCCACGCCGCGCGCCCCGGCGCGCTCGGCCGCCGCTGGGTCTTCGACCCCCAGTTGCATCCACACACAGACCAGTTCGGGAAACCGCGCCAGAGCCTCATCCACCACCGCGCCCGCCTCTTCCGACCGACGGAAGATGTCGACCATATCGACATGCCCGTCGATCTCCGACAGGCTGGCCCGCACCACCTCACCCAGCACCACCTGACCGGCCTGACCGGGGTTTACCGGAATCACCCGATACCCCTGCCGCGCCAGAAACGCTGCCACCCGGTGGCTGGGCCGTTCAGGCTTGGGCGACCAGCCCACCAGCGCGATCGTGCGGCTGCGGGTCAGGATATCGACAAGGCGGGCATCTTCAGTGGGCATGGGATCACCTGTGCAAAGAAAAAGGCGCCACGGGGGATACCCGGGCGCCCAGTCGTGGAACGAGGGACAGTGAATGAGAAACGGGAGTTCCAACCCGCATCTCCTCTTTTACAAATAGGAAATCCGCGCGGCTCTTAAAGCTCATGTCGCGCTTTTGTGATCCAGCCGCTGGCTGGCGGCATAAAGCGACACCGCCGCGGCGTTGGAAACGTTCAGACTGCCGAACGCGCCACCATAGGGAATCCGCGCCAGATAATCGCAGGTCTCGCGGGTCTTCTCGCGCAGACCCGGCCCTTCGGCCCCCATCACCAGCGCAATCGGTCGCCGGTTCGCCAGATCCAGCGCGCCCTCCAGCGTATGCTCCGCCTCACCCTCCAGCCCGATCAGGATATAGCCCATGTCGCGCAATTCCTGCATCGCATCCGACAGATTGGCCACCCGCAGATAGGGCTGGCGCTCCAGAGCGCCGCTGGCAGTTTTGGCCAAAGCACCCGTCTCCGGCGCTGAGTGGTGGCGCGGGGCCACCACCGCCCGCGCGCCGAACACCTCGGCGCTGCGCAGCACCGCGCCCACGTTGTGCGGATCGGTCACCCGATCCAGCAGCACGACCAACGGCGCGCCTGCGCCCGAAATCGCCACATCCGCCAGCTTGCCCCAGTTCAGCGGCCGCACTTCCATCGCCGCTCCCTGATGCACCGAACCTTCATCAATCGGCACATCAAACTTGCGCGGATCGGCAATCTCGGGCTCTATCCCAGACATGGCGACCGCCTCTTCCAGCTTGTCCAGCGCGTTCTTTGTCAGCACCAGACGCAACTTTTCGCGCGCCGGGTTCACCAGCGCATCGCGCACCGCATGCAGGCCGAACAGCCAGACGGTCTCCTTGGCGTCGGCCCGCTTGCCGCGTTCCTTGTCGATCACCCATGTCGGTTTGGTGGTTCCGGTCTTCATCATGCTGCCTATTGTTTCTGGCGCATCAGAATGCGGCGGGGCAGGGGGGAGACGCAAGCCGAAACTCTTGCCCCCGCCCTACATTCGGTGCTTGACGCCCCCCTGCCCCTTGGGTATTCCGCCCCCGTCGGGTGACGAGCTGCAAGGTGCGGCAGCGGACTGTAACTCCGCCGGGGAGACCCACGCCTGGTTCGATTCCAGGGTCACCCACCATCCTTTCCGGATGGGGACCGACAGCAAAGAAAGCCGCCTCCGGGCGGCTTTTCTTTTTGACCGCATGCAGCCTGGCCCAACCCGAAATCATACCCTGCAGGCACGCAGGCTCCGCCATCATGATGGGAATGTGGAAATGAAAAAGGGCAGCTGAAGCTGCCCGTTTCAGACCGAAATGGAGCGGGCGAGGCGATTCGAACGCCCGACCCTAACCTTGGCAAGGTTATGCTCTACCCCTGAGCTACGCCCGCACCGTTTCGGTAAGCGGTGATTTAGGGGATGGCGCGGATGCCTGCAAGCGGAAAATGCATGCCTTCGCGCATTTTTCGCAGGCGACCGCGACCACCGGGGCAAAAAGGCCCCGACACCACGGCGGGGCCTCCAAGCCATTGTCGTGCAAGCGTTATTCCAGCTCGACCAGCAGATCCTTGGCGTCGATCTGACTGCCGGCCTGCACATGCAGCGCTTTCACAACCGCCTCGCGGTCGGCATGCAGCCCGGTCTCCATCTTCATCGCCTCGATGGTCAGCAACAGATCCCCGGCCCGCACCTTCTGCCCCACCGTCACCGCGATGCTGGCCACCGATCCCGGCATCGGCGCGCCGATATGGGCGGCGTTGCCCTCGGCCGCCTTCGGGCGCGAGGCGGTCTTGGCCTTGACTGCACGGTTGGGCACGCGGATCACGCGGGGCTGGCCGTTCAGCTCGAAAAACACCTTCACCTCACCGTCTTCCGACACATCGCCCACCGCCTGCAACCGCACTTCCAGCGTCTTGCCGGGGTCGATCTCGGCGGTGATCTCCTCGCCCGAGACCATGCCGTAAAAGAAAGTCCGCGTCGGCAGGATGCGCACCGGACCATACATCCGGTGACGCGCGCGGTAATCCATGAACACCTTGGGATACATCAGGTAGCCGTTCAGGTCTTCCTCATCCAGCATCTCGCCATCGGCGTCTTCCTGCCCCAGATGCAGCTCTTGCGTCAGCTTGGCGCGCACCTCGTCCAGATCGACCGCTGGCAGGGTCTTGCCCGGCCGTTCGGTCAACGGCGCCTCACCTTTCAACACCTTTTTCAGGATACCCTCCGGCCAGCCGCCATGCGGTTGGCCCAGATTGCCCTTGAGCATATCGACCACCGAATCCGGGAAGGCCAGTTCCACCGCCGGATCTTCGACCTGCGCCCGGGTCAGCCCCTGGGCCACCATGATCAGCGCCATGTCGCCCACCACTTTCGAGGATGGCGTGACCTTGACGATATCGCCGAACATCCGGTTGGCATCGGCATAGGCCTGCGCCACCTCGGGCCAGCGCTCCTCCAGCCCCAAAGACCGCGCCTGCGCCTTCAGGTTGGTGAACTGCCCGCCGGGCATCTCGTGCAGATAGACCTCGGACGCGGGCGCTGGGGTGCCCGATTCAAACGCCGCATATTGCGCGCGCACATGCTCCCAATAATTGGAAATCTCGCGGATCGCGGCAATATCCAGCCCCGTATCGCGGTCGGTATGGCGCAACGCCTCGACAATGGAACCAAGGCAGGGCTGCGAGGTGCCGCCCGAAAACGCATCCATCGCCGCATCCACCGCATCCACCCCGGCCTCGCAGGCGGCAAACACCGTCGCTGCCGCAGCGCCTGACGTGTCATGCGTGTGAAAATGCACCGGCAGGCCGATTTCCTGTTTCAACGTCTTTACCAACACCCGCGCCGCCGCCGGTTTCAGCAGCCCGGCCATATCCTTGAGCCCGAGGATATGCGCGCCGGCCCCCTTCAGTTCCAAAGCGCGCTCGACATAATATTTCAGATCATATTTGGCGCGGTCCGGGTCCAGAAGATCGCCGGTATAGCAGATCGTGCCTTCACAAATCTTGTTCGACTCCAGCACCGCATCCATCGCCACCCGCATGTTCTCGACCCAATTGAGCGAATCGAACACCCGGAACACATCCACCCCGGTTTCGGCGGCCTGCTTCACAAAAGACTGCACCACATTGTCGGGATAGTTGGTGTAACCCACACCGTTGCTTGCCCGCAGCAGCATCTGCGTCATCAGGTTCGGCATCTGGGCGCGCAGATCGCGCAGCCGCTGCCAGGGACATTCCTGCAAGAAGCGGTAGGCTACGTCAAAGGTCGCACCGCCCCAGCACTCAACGCTGAACAGTTGCGGCAGATGCGCGGCATAGGCTGGCGCCACCTTGATCATGTCGATCGACCGCATCCGGGTGGCCAGCAAGGACTGGTGCCCGTCGCGCATGGTGGTGTCGGTGATCAGCACCTTTTTCTGGGCCTTCATCCAATCCGCCACCGCCTGCGGGCCCTTTTGCTCCAGCAGGTTGCGGGTGCCCATCGCCGGCTCTGCCCGCAGCTTCGGCGCTTTCGGGGCCTTGGCCTCGGCATGCGGCTTGGCACGCCCCACCGTCTCGGGGTGCCCGTTCACCGTGATATCGGCGATATAGGTCAGGATCTTGGTCGCCCGGTCCCGCCGCTTGCGGAACGCGAACAGATCCGGCGTCGTGTCGATGAATTTGGTGGTATAGCTGTCATCCAGAAAGGTCGGATGCTGCAACAGGTTGATCACGAACTCTATATTCGTGGCCACGCCACGAATACGGAACTCGCGCAAAGCCCGGTCCATCCGCGCAATCGCCTTTTCCGGCGTCTGCGCATGGGCCGTCACCTTGACCAGCAGCGAGTCATAATACCGCGTGATCACCCCGCCCGCATAGGCCGTGCCGCCATCCAGCCGGATGCCATTGCCGGTGGCTGACCGATAGGCGGTCAACCGCCCGTAATCGGGAATGAAATTGTTCAGCGGATCTTCGGTGGTGACCCGGCATTGCAGCGCATGGCCGTTCAGCTTCACCCCGGCCTGATCCGCCACCCCGGTCGCCTCATGCAGGGTCTTGCCCTCGGCAATCAGGATCTGCGCCTGCACGATGTCGATGCCGGTCACTTCCTCGGTGACGGTATGTTCGACCTGCACCCGAGGGTTCACTTCGATGAAGTAGAACTTCTCGTCATCCATATCCATCAGGAACTCGACCGTTCCCGCACATTCGTAATTCACATGGGCGCAGATCTTGCGGGCCATTTCGCAGACATCGGCGCGCTGCGCGTCAGTGAGGTATGGGGCAGGGGCCCGCTCCACCACTTTCTGGTTGCGGCGCTGCACGGTGCAGTCCCGTTCCCACAGGTGATAGATCTGGCCATGCTTGTCGCCGAGGATCTGCACCTCGACATGGCGCGCGCGCTGGATCATCTTTTCCAGATAGCCCTCGCCGTTGCCAAAAGCGGCTTCGGCCTCGCGCCGCCCCTCGCGCACCTTGGTCTCCAGCTCCTCCTCGGCCAAGATCGGGCGCATGCCCCGCCCGCCACCGCCCCAGCTGGCCTTGAGCATCAGCGGATAGCCCACCGCCTTCGCCTCGGCCTTGATCGCCGCCATATCCTCGCCCAGCACTTCCGTCGCCGGGATCACCGGCACCCCGGCCTCGATCGCCACCCGCCGCGCCGATGCCTTGTCGCCCAAGGCCCGCATCGTCTCGGCCCGTGGCCCGATGAACGTGATCCCGGCCTGATCGCAGGCCTCCACAAAATCCGGGTTCTCCGACAGCAGCCCATAGCCGGGGTGGATCGCATCTGCCCCCGCCATCTTGGCCACGCGGATGATCTCGGGAATCGACAGGTAAGCCCCCACCGGCGACAAGCCTTCACCAATCCGGTAAGCCTCATCCGATTTGAAACGGTGCAGGCTCAGCTTGTCCTCTTCGGCAAACACCGCCACGGTTTTCTTGCCCATCTCATTGGCAGCGCGCATCACCCGGATCGCGATTTCACCCCGGTTGGCGACAAGAATTTTGCTGAACTCGGGCATAGGTAACTCCATCAAAGGCGCGACAAAGGCGCGGCATTCCGCCTCACTCTATTGGTGCCGCACTGCAGCGCAAGGGCGCTCTGTCACCAAACTGCAAAGTTTGCGAAATTTGCAGGCCGATGTTTGCACCTGCGAATTCCCGCCTTTTCCCGGCGAAAATGTGAACAAGTCACGAACAGACGCTTTCCATCGCCGCAATCCGGCGTATAAATGGCCCATGACCGATTGGGATGAAAATGACGCCTTCGAGGCCGCCGCCGCACCGCAAACCGTGCCGCTGTCGCAACGTGCCATGGCCGCACGCCCCGCGCCCTATCTCGATGACCTGAACCCGGCGCAGCGCGCCGCGGTCGAGGCACTCGATGGCCCGGTCCTGATGCTGGCCGGGGCCGGCACCGGCAAGACCAAGGCACTGACCAGCCGCATCGTGCATCTGTTGCACACAGGTCGCGCCCGCCCGAACGAGATCCTGTCGGTCACCTTCACCAACAAGGCTGCGCGCGAGATGAAGGAACGTGTTGGCCGCCTGCTGGGGCAAGTGGCCGAAGGCATGCCGTGGATGGGCACCTTCCACTCGCTTTCGGTCAAAATCCTGCGCCGCCATGCCGAATTGGCGGGGCTGAAGCCCAATTTCACCATTCTGGACACTGACGATCAGATCCGCCTGCTGAAACAGCTGATCGCGGCGGCGGATATTGATGAAAAACGCTGGCCCGCCCGCATGTTGGCCGGGATGATCGACGGCTGGAAAAACCGCGCGCTGACACCCGCAAACGTGCCCTCGGCCGAATCCTCCGGCTTCAACAACATGGGCACCGAGCTTTACGCCGCCTATCAGGACCGTCTGCGCACCCTCAACGCCACCGATTTCGGCGACCTTCTGCTGCATTGCGTCACCATCTTTCAGGCCCACCCCGATGTGCTGGGCCAGTACCAGCGCTGGTTCCGCTATATTCTGGTGGATGAATATCAGGATACCAACGTCTGCCAATACCTCTGGCTGCGCCTTCTGGCCCAATCGCACAAGAACATCTGCTGCGTCGGCGATGACGACCAGTCGATCTATGGCTGGCGCGGGGCAGAGGTCGGCAATATCCTGCGGTTCGAGAAGGATTTTCCCGGCGCGACCGTGATCAAGCTGGAACAGAACTACCGCTCCACCGCCCATATCCTCGCCGCCGCCTCCGGCGTCATCTCTGCCAACAAGGGCCGCCTTGGCAAAACCCTGTGGACCGCCGGGGAGCCCGGCGAAAAAGTCCGCCTGATCGGCCATTGGGATGGCGAGGAAGAGGCGCGCTGGATCGGCGAAGAGGCCGAGGCGCTGCAACGCGGCACCCGTGGCCTTGATCCGGTCAGCCTTGACCATCAGGCGATTCTGGTCCGCGCCTCGCACCAGATGCGCGCCTTCGAGGACCGTTTCCTCACCATCGGCCTGCCCTACCGCGTCATCGGCGGCCCCCGCTTTTACGAGCGGCTCGAAATCCGCGACGCCATGGCCTATTTCCGCCTCGCCGTCTCGCCCGAAGATGATCTGGCCTTCGAGCGCATCATCAACACCCCCAAACGCGGCCTTGGCGACAAGGCGCAGGGCGACATCCAACGCCTCGCCCGCGCCGCAGGTGTGCCGCTGCTGGACGGTGCCCGAGAAGCTGTAGCCAAAGGCACAATCGGCGGCAAAGGCGGCGGGCAACTGCGCCAGTTTGTCGAAGCCGTTGACCGCTGGCATCAGGTCACGCTGAACCCTGATTACAACCATATCGCGCTGGCCGAACAGATTCTCGACGAATCCGGCTACACCACCATGTGGCAAAACGACAAGACACCCGAGGCCCCGGGCCGGCTCGACAACCTCAAGGAACTGGTCAAGGCACTGGAACAGTTCGACAACCTGCAAGGCTTCCTCGAACACGTCAGCTTGATCATGGACAATGAAACCGAAGAGGCGTCGGAAAAGATAGCGATCATGACCCTGCACGCCGCCAAGGGCCTGGAATTCCCCGTGGTCTTCCTCCCCGGCTGGGAAGACGGACTTTTCCCCAGCCAGCGCAGCATGGACGAATCGGGGCTCAAAGGGGTGGAGGAAGAACGTCGCCTCGCTTACGTCGGCATCACCCGCGCGGAAACCATCTGCACCATCTCCTTCGCCTCCAACCGCCGGGTCTACGGCCAGTGGCAATCCCAGCTCCCAAGCCGCTTCATCGACGAACTCCCGTCCGACCATGTCGAAGTCCTCACCCCCCCCGGCCTTTTCGGCGGCGGCTACGGCGCGGCGGCCCCGGTCGGCTTCGGCTCCGGGCTGGAAGAGCGCGTGTCAAAGGCCGATGTCTACAATTCCCCCGGCTGGCGCAGGCTGCAGGCAGGCCAGTCTACCCGCCCGGTGCAGCAGCCCAAGGAATCGCGCCACGTCACCATTGATGCCGAAGCCATTTCCGCCTTCACCATCGGCGACCGGGTGTTCCACCAGAAATTCGGTTATGGGCATGTGACAGATATCGAAGGCGACAAGCTGGATGTCGATTTCGAACATTCCGGTCCGAAAAAGCTGGTCGCCCGATTCGTCACACCCGCCGCGCAGGTCGATGACGTGCCCTTCTGACTCGCCACAAATTCTCAACTGCCCTTAACCATTCAAATGCTCAATCCCACACCAGCCCCAAACACTGCCCTCAGCCGCGCTTCACCCGCTCCAGCCCGAAAATCACCAACCCGGCCACCAGCCCCCAGAACGCCGCCCCCACGCCAAACACCACAACCCCCGATCCGCCCACTGCAAGCGTGATCACCGCTGCAAACCGGGTCTCGGCCACCGCAAACGCCCCGGTCAGCGCCCCCATCAGCGGCCCCAGAAGCGCCAGCGCCACCAGCGCCACCATCACCTGCGGCGGCAACGCCCCCAGCAGAACCAGAATCGCAGGCGAACACAGGCCCAACAAGACCCAGACCGCCGCATAGGCCAGCCCCACTTTCCAGCGCTGATCCCGGTCCGGATGCACATCATCGCCCAGACAGATCGCCGCGGTGATCGCCGCCATGTTGATGGTATGCGCGCCAAACAGCGCCGAGACGGCGGAGATCCCCCCGGTCACCGCCAGCGCCCGCGTCACCGGCGGCTGATAGCCCGCCGCCCGCATCACCGCGAATCCCGGCAGGTTCTGGCTCGCCATCGTCACCAGATACAGCGGCAGGCCCAACCCGATCAGCACCCCCAGATCCCATTCCGGCATCACAAACACCGGGGCCGGGGCGGGAAACGCCAAAGCAGGCAACAGCGCCGCCCCGGTGCCAAAGGCCAAAGCCACCCCCCCCGCCAAGGCGGCCAGCACGGCCAGCGCCGGATTCCACAGCCGCACCAGCGCAAACACCGCCACCATTGGCAGCACCAGCCCCGGTGCCGCCTCTGCCGCCACAGCACCACGCAGACAGAACGGCAGCAAGACCCCCGCCAGCATCGCCGCGGCTATCCCATCGGGGATCGCGGCCACCAGCCGGCCCAAAGGCCGCACCGCCGCCGTCAGCGCCACCAGCCCGCCCGCCAGCACAAAGGCCCCCACCGCCTGCGGCATCGTGATCCCGCTCGTCGCCGCAATCAGCGCTGCCCCCGGCGTCGACCATGCCAGCACCACCGGCACCCGGTTCCACACCGACAGCCAGGCCGAACCCACCGCCTTGGCCAGCGATACCGCCAGAACCCAGCTTGCCGTCTGGCCCGCATCCGCGCCCACCGCCAAAGCCGCCGCAAGCACAAGTGCAATGGTGGAGCCATAGCCGACCAGTGCCGCCACAAGTGCCGCCGAGATCAAGGAAATCCGCATAACGCCCCCGTTTGCCGCGACTATTCCGGGCCATCCCGGCAATCGCAACCCCCGAAAATGAAAACGGCGACGCCCAGGGAGGAGGAGGGGCGCCGCCGCATCATTCACGACCAACCCCAGGGAGGAGGAGGGGGCCAGCGTATCAGGGAACCCGAACCCCAGGGAGGAGGAGGGGGCGCAGGTTCCGCTTATCAGTCCAACCCCAGGGAGGAGGAAGGGGCCAGACCGAACCTGTTGGGCCAAAAGGCCCGGATTTCGGGTGCGGCGACCCCAGGGAGGAGGAGGGGGTCGCCGCCATTCCGACCGGCTCAGGGAGGAGGAGGAGCCGTTCGAACTGTGCTGAGGGTAGATCCCTCGAATTTCGGGCGCGGCGACCCCAGGGAGGAGGAGGGGGCCGCCGCTGATCCGACCGGCTCAGGGAGGAGGAGGAGCCGTTCGAACTGTGCTGAGGGTTGGAACCCTCGAATGATCCGCGGCACCCTCAGGGAGGAGGAGAGAGGGTGCCGCTGTTCCGACCGACCCCAGGGAGGAGGAGGGGGCCGCCCGTATCAGATAGGAGCCTGCGCTCCGGTGTAAAGTGCGTCGGTATCAGGGAGGAGGTTGATACCGACGCTTTTGCTACAGACCCCAGGGAGGAGGAGAGGGGCCTCGCAAAGAGAATTCACTTGCCGTAGGCGGCCTCGTTGGCGACACGGCTGATCATGCTGCGGTGGATGCCCAGATCGGCCAGTTCGCGGTTCGACAGGGCTTGCAGTTCACGGACGGTCTGTTTGAACACACGACGACGTTCCAGGCTGACACGAATGGTTTTGACAATGGCCGCGGCCCGGTCAGCAATGCCGTAGGAAGCGGCACGCGAGGAGTTTACATAAGCCATGATACTCTAGCCTCTCAGTTTTGGTTCGGTTGCAGCATTCTGCCGCGCTGTTAGGGATAACATGGGGCAAATGCTGCAGTTGCACAATAGCCCCGATGCGCAATGCCGCCATGCAGCAACCGCATGGCTCAGCGTCACAGAAACGTCATTAATTACAGCGTGTTCGCGCAATTTTTGAGCATTTGGTCAAGCAAACCTTGAGCTTTCGGGCAAAGACCGCAACTGTGCTGCAAGGACAGGCAAAAGGAAAACCGCCATGAGTGTTTCGCGTGATGATGTGATGGCGGCTCTCGGCGGAATCACCCTGCCGGATGGCGGAAATCTTGTGTCACAAGACATGATACGGGCGCTCACCATCGACGAATCCGCCAACGGTGCCACCGTCCGCTTCGTGATCGAGGCGCCAAGCCCCGAATCTGCCCGCCAAATCGCCCCGCTGCAACCGCTGGCCGAATCTGCCGTGCGCGCGCTGCCCGGCGTCACCATCGTTCAGGCTGTCACCACCGCCCATGGCCCCGCGGCGAAGCCCGCTGCCCCCAGCCTGAAAATCGGCCAGCACCCCACGCCACAACAGGGCGGCCCGCAGAAACTGGCCGGGATCGACCGCATCATCGCCATCGGTTCGGGAAAGGGCGGGGTCGGCAAATCCACCGTATCCTCCAACCTCGCCGTCGCCCTTGCGCGGCAAGGCCGCCGCGTTGGCCTGCTCGATGCTGATATATACGGCCCCAGCCAGCCCCGGATGATGGGCGTCAGCCGCCGCCCGGCCAGCCCGGATGGAAAGATCATCGAACCCATCGTGGCGCATGGCGTCACGATGATGTCACTTGGCCTGATGCTCAAGGACGACGAGGCGGTGATCTGGCGCGGTCCGATGATCATGGGCGCATTGCAGCAACTGTTGACGCAAGTGGCATGGGGAGAGCTGGATATCCTGCTCATCGACCTGCCCCCCGGCACCGGCGACATTCAGCTCACCTTGTGCCAGCGCACCCAGCTGACCGGCGCCATCATCGTCTCCACCCCGCAGGATGTGGCGCTGATTGATGCCCGCAAGGCGCTGGACATGTTCCTCAAGCTGAAAACCCCGGTGCTGGGGCTGATCGAGAACATGTCCACCTTCTGCTGCCCCAATTGCGGACATGAGACGCAGATCTTCGGCCATGGCGGTGTCAAGGCCGATGCCGACCGCCTGAACCTTCCCTTCCTTGGCGAACTGCCCCTCACCCTCGCCGTGCGGCAAGCGGGTGATAGCGGCACCCCGATCGCCGCCACCGATGCGCCCGAGGCCGAGGCCTATGCAAGGCTGGCCCACCGCCTGATCGCGGGCGGCATGGCCTGAGGCCAAACGGCAACTGCGGGATCAGCCGGGATCATCCGGGAAACCCCGATCACGCCGAATCACGCAGCCGGGATTTTCTGGGAAACCGGGGTGAAAGCCCCGGTTTCTTGCGTTTTCGGGTCATTTCCCTGTCACAAAACACCATTTCCACACCCCCGCGTTGAAATTTTTCTGCGCGGGTCGGGAAAACCCGGGAAGAAATGGTCGCACTACATATAGCGATCACGCGGGTGTTACCGCCTATAATTTGCTGTGATATCAGGAAAGTCGCCGCTAGATGCTGTTGCAGGCCATCCGCTGAACCCGGCTCTGCCCGCTTTCGCCCAAACTTTCCCGTTGCTTCCCAGCTCATCCCATGGCATCCCTTGTGGCATCGAAACGGGCAGTACGAACAGCAGCGGCAGCTTCAAGACCGCAAACAGGCGAAACAGTCAGGCTTCATACAGGCAACCCCGTTTAGACAAACAGATCCGGCGCGCGAGCGAGCAGACATCTCCCCCAGGTGGCATGCGTAGCTGGACACCCAGCGATGGGACAGGCGGCGGATCGAGCAGTGGCAGCAGCTCGGTCCGCCGTATTCATTTCTGGCCCCCGGTCCGGGGTCACATCGACGGAAAGGAACGGGCGAAAGCTCAGGCAATATGTCGGACATGTTTCGCGGTGAATACTACCAAAAGGTAGATTCCAAGGCCCGGGTTCTGATCCCGGCACCGTTCCGTCGTGTCCTCGACGCTGGCGATCCCCGCACCTCTGACACCCCCCGCACCCGCATGGTCATCGTCTACGGCGGCAAGAGCCGCCAATTCTGCGACTGCTATTCGATGGCGGGCGCCGATGCGCTGGCCCGCTGGGTTGAATCCATTCCCCAGGGCAGCAAAGACCGGATCAAGGCCGAACGTGATCTGGTCACCCGCTCCGCCACCGTGGACATTGATGACGATGGCCGCATCGTTCTGCCCGGTCCGGTCCGGGAAAAACTGGGCATCACCCCCGAGATGATCAAAGAGGGCGTCGAATCCGCCCTTGCCGGTGCGACCGACCGCTTCTCGCTGTGGCGTGGCGATGTCTACCGCGATGTGTTCGACGATGATGACGATGAAGATGACGGCGAAGATGCCCTTGCGGTGGTTGGCCGTTACCCAAAGGTCGGGTGAGATGGCACAGATCGGCGATCAGCAACAGGGTCGCGCCCCCCACATCCCGGTGCTCTTGCGCCCCATTCTGGACCTGTGCGCGCCCATCGGCGGGTTGTGGCTGGACGGCACCTTCGGGGCAGGGGGCTATGCCCGCGCTTTGCTCGATGCCGGGGCCGATGTGATCGGCGTGGACCGTGACCCGATGGCGCTCGACATGGCACAAAGCTGGCGCGGCACCTATGGTGACCGGCTGACGCTGGTCGCGGGCACATTCTCCAACCTCGACCAATACGCGCCCCAACCGCTCGATGGCGTCGTGCTCGACCTTGGCGTCAGCTCGATGCAGCTCGATCAGGCCGAGCGCGGGTTTTCCTTCATGAAGGACGGCCCGCTTGACATGCGCATGTCGCAGGATGGCCCCTCCGCCGCCGATCTGGTCAACACGGCGGACGAGACGCATATCGCCGACATTCTCTATCATTACGGCGAGGAACGCGCCTCGCGCCGCATCGCAAAATCCATCGTCGAGCATCGCAGCCGCGCACCGATTGAAACCACCCTGCAACTGGCCGAAATCGTCGCCCGCTGCCTGCCGCGCCCGAAACCGGGCCAAAGCCACCCGGCGACCCGCAGCTTTCAGGCCATCCGCATTGCGGTAAACACCGAATTCACCGAACTGGCCGAAGGGCTGATGGCGGCCGAACGCGCGCTCAAACCCGGCGGGTTGCTGGCCGTGGTCAGTTTTCACAGCCTGGAAGACCGCATCGTCAAACGCTTCTTCCAGCTTGCCTCCGGCACCGAGGCCAACGCCAACCGCTACGCGCCGCAAACCGCGCTGAACACCGCGCGGTTCGACATCGTGACCAAGCGCGCCGTCGGCCCCGATGACCGCGAGCTTGACGAAAACGCGCGCGCCCGCTCCGCCAAGCTGCGCATCGGTCGCCGCACCACGGCCCCCGCCCAAAGCCTCGATCCGTCAGCCCTCGGCCTGCCGGAACCGCCGCCCCAGAAGAAAGGACGCCGCTGATGCGCCCCGTCATCTATGTGCTGTCGTTCATCGCCGTGCTTGGCCTGGGCTTCTGGGCCTACCGCGAGCATTACGATACCCGTCAGGCCCTGCGCCAGGTTTCGGCGCTCAATTCCGAAATCGCGGGCCTGCGCGAGGCGCTTGCCCTGCAACGCGCCGAATGGGCCTATCTGAACCGCCCCGCCCGCCTGCGCGAACTGGCGTCGATCAACTTCGAACGTCTGGGCCTGATGCCGCTGGAGCCGACACAGTTCGGCGATGCCGCCAACCTGTCCTACCCGGCGGTCGAGGAATACTTCGGCGATATCACCAACTCCGTCATGGTCGCCGGCCAACTGAACCCCGAGGAGGAACCGCTTTGACCCGCACCCCCCTCCGCCCGCTTGCCCGCATCCTCAAGGCCCGTGCGCAAGGCGAAAACCCCGATGTGATCGAACGCGAAAACCTGCGACTGCGGCATGAGCAGATGCGCGACGCCTCGCGCTCGCGTGCCGAGGTGCGCCTGCTGATCCTTGGCTTTGCCTTTTTCGTCGCCTTTTCCGCCATCGGCGCGCGTATGGGCATTGTCGCCACCACCGAAGCGGCAGAGCCGCGCTCGCTCGCCTCTGGTGCCGAAATCCTGGCCCAACGCGCCGATATCACCGACCGCAACGGCCGGGTGCTGGCCACCAATATGCTGACCCACGCGCTTTACGCGCACCCCAAGGATATGGTGGACCCCGCCCGCGTCGCCACCGAACTGGCCGCAATCTTCCCCGAACTCAAAGCCGATGACCTGACCCGCCGCTTCACCGATGGCCGCAGCTTCATCTGGCTGCGCAAGGTGCTCAGCCCCGAGCAGATGCAGCAGGTGCACGATATCGGCGACCCGGGCCTCCTGTTCGGCCCGCGCGAGATGCGCCTCTACCCCAACGGCACGCTGGCCGCGCATGTGCTGGGCGGTGCTTCCTTCGGGGCCGAGGGCGTCCATTCCGCCGAGGTCATCGGCACCGCAGGCGTGGAACGCGCGCTGGATGCCCGCCTGCGCGACCCGGCCCTTGTCGCCACCCCGCTGGAACTATCGATCGACCTGACCGTGCAGGCCGCGGTCGAGGAAATCCTCGATGCCGGCATCACCATGATGAACGCCAAGGGCGGTGCCGCCATCATCATGGATGTGAAAACCGGCGAGATCCTGTCGCTGGCCAGCCTCCCCGCTTTTGACCCCAACAACCGCCCCAACCCCGTGCTGCCAAAGGATGCCGAACCCGGCGACAGCCCGCTGTTCAACCGTGCAGTGCAGGGGGTGTATGAGCTTGGCTCGACCTTCAAGATCTTTGCCACGGCACAGGCAATGGAACTGGGCCTCGTCGGGCCCGATACGATGGTGGATGCCAATGCGCCGATGCAATGGGGCAAGCACCGGATCAAGGAGTTTCAGGGCAAGAACTACGGGCCTCTGCTGTCCGTCACCGATGTGATCGTGAAATCCTCCAACGTCGGCACCGCCAAACTGGCACTGCAGATCGGCGGGTTGCGTCAGCAGGCCTTCCTCAAATCGCTGGGCTTTTTCGATGCAACCCCGATCGAGCTGACCGAAGCCCCGGGGGCAAGGCCGCTGCTGCCCGCACGCTGGCCCGAAATCGTCACCATCACCACCTCCTACGGTCACGGCATGTCGGCCAGCCCGCTGCACCTCGCCGCCGCCTATGCGACCATTGCCAACGGGGGAATCACCGTCAAGCCGACGATCCTGAAACAGGACGGCCCGCGCCCCGGCCCCCGCGTCATGCGCGAAGAGGTGGCCGATGCCTCGGTCTCGATGCTGCGGCAGGTTGTGACACGCGGCACCGCCAGCATGGCCGAAGTGCCGGGTTATGAGGTCGCGGGCAAGACCGGCACCGCCGACAAGCCCAAACGCACGGGGGGCTATTACAAAGACAAGGTGATCAACACCTTCGCCTCGGTCTTCCCGGCATCCGACCCGCGCTATGTCGTGCTGGTCACGCTGGATGAGCCGGTGGAAACCTCTGGCACCGAACCGCGCCGCACCGCAGGCTGGACCTCGGTTCCGGTCGCGGCCGAGATCACAAGGCGCATCGCCCCCCTGCTGGGAATCCGGCCAGTGGTTGAAGCCCCCCCCCTTGATGGTCTAACAGCCGTGCGGAACTGAGGGGACATGAGATGGCGACCCGCCGCGCAACACTGGCAGATCTTGGGCTGACCCCAAGGGCAGGGGCAAACCCTGCCATCATCGGCATCACGGCAGACAGCCGGGCGGTGCAGCCCGGCTTTCTCTTTGCCGCGCTGCCGGGCAGCCGCCTGCATGGCGCAACCTTTGCCACCACCGCCATCGAACAGGGCGCAGTTGCCATCCTGACCGATGCGGCAGGCGCACGCCTGCTGCCCGTCGCCCCCATCTCGGTCGTCGTGGTCGAAGACGCGCGTGAGGCCTTCGCCCGCGCCGCCTCGCTGTGGTTCGGCGCGCAACCCGCCCGGATGGTCGCCGTCACCGGCACCAATGGCAAAACCTCTGTGGCCACCTTCACCCGGCAGATCTGGGAAGCACTCGACCACCCCGCCATCAACATCGGCACGACAGGGGTGCAGGGCGCATGGACCGCCCCCTCGGCCCACACCACGCCCGATGCCTTCACTCTGCACGCCATGCTGGCGGCTGCGGCAGCCGCAGGTGTGACCCATGGCGCGATGGAGGCCTCCTCCCACGGCCTGGACCAGCGCCGGATGGATGGCGTCCGCCTCTGCGCCGCCGGGTTCACCAACCTGACGCAGGACCATCTGGACTATCATGGCACGATGGAGGCTTACCTCGCGGCCAAAGCCGCGCTGTTCACCCGGCTCCTGCCCGATGATGCGGTGGCCGTGGTCAACCTCAACGGCGCGCATGGCTCGGATATCGTCGAGCTGTGTCTGGACCGTGGCCTGCCCACCATGACCATCGGCCACGGGCAGGGGGCCGACCTTCGCCTGTTGTCGCAACGCTATGACGCCACCGGGCAGGATCTGCGCTTCTCATGGCAGGGCCAGCCCTATATGACCCGCCTCAACCTCGTCGGCGGCTTTCAGGCCGAGAACGTGGCGCTCGCCGCCGGTCTCGCCATCGCCTCCGGCGATGACGCACAGGCCGTCTTTGCGACCCTGCCAAAACTGACTGGCGTGCGCGGCCGCATGCAACTTGCCGCCACCCGCAGCAATGGCGCGGCGGTCTATGTGGACTACGCCCATACCCCCGATGCCATCGAGACCGCGCTGAAAGCGTTGCGCCCGCATGTGATGGGCCGCATCATCATTGTCTTCGGCGCAGGGGGCGACCGCGACACCACCAAACGACCGCTGATGGGCGCGGCGGCGGCGGCGCATGCCGATCTGCTCTACGTCACCGACGATAACCCGCGCGGCGAAGATCCCGCCAGCATCCGCGCCGCCATCCTCGCCGCCTGTCCCGACGCCACCGAAGTGGGCGACCGCGCCGAGGCGATCCTGCGCGGCGTTGATGCCCTGCAACCCGGCGACGCCCTGCTGATCGCGGGCAAGGGGCACGAGACCGGCCAGACCATCGCGGGGCAAGTCTACCCGTTTGACGATGTGGAACAGGCCAGCGTTGCCGTTGCAGCCCTCGACGGGGTGATCTGATGACACCGATACCGCTCTGGACCTCCGCCGATGCCACTGCCGCCACGGGGGGGCAATCCATCGCCCCATGGCAAGCGGGTGGCGTCTCCATCGACACCCGAAGCCTGCGACCCGGCGACCTGTTCGTGGCCCTGAAAGACGCGCGCGACGGCCATGACTTCGTGGCGCAAGCCCTTGCGAAAGGTGCCGCCGCCGCCCTCGTCACCCACCGCCCTGCGGGCGTGGCCGAGGATGCGCCCTTGCTGATCGTGCCCGACGTGCTGCAAGCGCTTGAAAAATTGGGAACCTTCGCCCGCGCCCGCACGCGGGCAAAGGTGGTCGGCGTCACCGGCTCCGTCGGCAAGACCTCCACCAAGGAAATGCTGCGCGCCATCCTCGGCGGGCAGGGCAGGGTCCATGCGGCCGAGGCCAGCTACAACAACCACTGGGGCGTGCCGCTGACGCTGGCGCGGATGCCGCAGGATGCCGACTTTGCGGTCATCGAAATCGGTATGAGCCACCCCGGAGAGATCGCGCCCCTCGCGCGCATGGCCCGTCCGCATGTGGTGATGATCACCATCGTCGCGCCCGCCCATCTGGAAGCCTTCCCGGATGTGGAGGCGATCGCCCATGAAAAGGCCGCTATCATGGAAGGCCTCACCCCGCATGGCACCGCCATCCTGAACGCCGACCTGCCCACCACGCCGATCCTGCTGGCCATGGCCTCATCCGTCGGCGCAAGCGCCTCCCTCTTCGGCACCACCCCCGGCGCACCGTACCACATGGACCACGCCCAGATCAGCGACGACGCCACCGTGGTCCGCGCCACCCGCAACGGCCTGCCCCTGCTGTTCAAGGTCCGCACCCCCGGCAAACACTTCGCGCTCAACGCGCTCGGTGCCCTCGCCGTCGCTGACGCGCTTTGCTGCGACCCCGCCCTCGCCGCCTGCGACATCGGCAACTGGCAACCACCGCAAGGGCGCGGCACGCGCGAGACCATCCAGCTTGACCGCGTGGACGAGACCAGCTTCCAGCTGATCGACGACGCCTTCAACGCCAACCCGGCCTCCATGGCCGCCAGCCTCGACGTGCTGATCGCCGCCCGACCCGAAAACGGCGTCGGCCGGGTCGGCCAGGGCCGCCGCATCGCCATCCTCGGCGACATGCTGGAACTGGGGCCGACCGAAACCGCGCTGCACACCGCCATCGCCCGCCACCCGGGCCTCGCGGCCATCCACACCATCCACTGCGTCGGCCCGCGCATGCGCGCGCTGCACGCCGCCCTGCCGCGCAATCAACGCGGCGAATGGGTCGAAACCGCCGCCCAACTCGCCGCCCACGCCCGCCAGCTGGTGGATGCAGGCGACATCGTTCTGGTCAAGGGCTCCAAAGGCTCCAAAGTCAGCCTCGTCGTTGACGCCCTGCGCAAAATGGGCCAAGGCACCGCCCCAACAGAAGGGATCGCGTAAATGTTGTATCTGCTGACCGAGTTCTCCGGCGGAGGCGATGTCTTCAACCTGTTCCGCTACATCACCTTCCGCGCCGGCGGGGCCTTTCTGACCGCGCTGGTCTTCGGCTTCATGTTCGGCCAGCCGCTCATCAACATCCTGCGCCGCAAGCAGGGCAAGGGCCAGCCGATCCGCGATGACGGCCCGGCCTCGCATTTCGCCAAGGCAGGCACCCCCACAATGGGGGGCCTGCTGATCCTGTCGGCGCTGCTGTTCTCCACCCTCCTGTGGGCGCGGCTCGACAACCCTTATGTCTGGATCGTGCTGCTGGTCACCCTCGCCTTTGGCCTGATCGGCTTTGCCGATGACTATGCCAAGGTCACCAAGCAGACCACCAAGGGCGTCTCGGGCAAGGTCCGCTTCTCCGCCGGCCTGATCATCGCCGCCCTTGCCACCTTCGCCGCCGCCAGCTTCCACCCCACCGGCCTGACCAACCAGCTCGCCTTTCCCTTTCTGAAAGACCTGCTGCTGAACATGTCGTTCTTCTTCATCCCCTTCGGGATGATCGTCATCGTCGGCGCCGCCAATGCGGTCAACCTGACCGACGGGCTGGACGGGCTCGCGATCATGCCGGTGATGATCGCCGCAGGCACCTTCGGGGTGATCGCCTATGTGGTCGGCAACTTCAATTACACCGATTACCTCGGCGTCCACTTCGTGCCCGGCACCGGCGAGCTCCTGATCTTCTGCGCCGCCCTGTTCGGCGGCGGCATGGGGTTCTTGTGGTACAACGCCCCCCCGGCGGCCGTGTTCATGGGCGACACCGGCAGCCTCGCCCTCGGCGGCGCCCTTGGCGCCATCGCCGTCTGCACCAAGCATGAAATCGTGCTCGCCATCGTCGGCGGCCTGTTCGTGGTCGAGGCGCTGTCGGTGATCATCCAGGTGCTTTATTTCAAGAGCACCGGCAAACGGGTCTTCCTGATGGCCCCGATTCACCACCATTTCGAGAAAAAGGGCTGGGCCGAACCCCAGATCGTGATCCGCTTCTGGATCATCAGCCTGATCCTCGCCCTGATCGGGCTGGCGACGTTGAAGGTGCGGTGACCCCGAAAGCCTCCCCGTCCTCCTGCTTCATCTGTTCCCAAATATCCCAAGGGGGGTTGCCGATTGTGCGCCATTGGTCCGAGCGCAATCGGCGACGGGTGTGAAACCCCCGGTCCGACACCTGCCGAAATCACCACCCCCGCCGCGCGGGTGCATCCTCCACCCAACCGGTAGGGCGGGGTTCACCCCGCCATCCCCCGCATCCTCGCCCGGTAGGGTGGGTGGTTCCTCGCGGCACGCGAGGGTTCAGCGCCCCCATCCTCCAGGTAGGGCGGGGTTCACCCCGCCGCCCTTGCCCCCACCCGCCAAAAGCGCAATCCTGCCCGGGCAACCCAACAGGCCCGGCATGACCGCAAACCCCCACCTCGTCCCCATCCTCGATGGCTGGCTGTCGCTTGACACTCCGGGCTTTGCCATCATGGTCACTGCCCCCTGGGGGGCAGGAAAATCCTTCGCCATCAACCTCTGGCGGCAAGACAAACAATATGTCTACGTCAGCCTGTTCGGCGTCGACAGCCCCAAGGCCATTGAAGAGGCCCTGTTTCAGGGCGCGCTCGAACGCGACGGCGGCAAAGAGTCGGGCAAGCTGGCACAAACCACCGCCCGCGCTTTTGACGGTGCCGCGGCGCTCCTTGGCGGGGCCATAGGCAAGGCGACCAATGTGACAGTTGACCTGTCAGGCCTTTACCGCAACGCCGTCCTGAAGCTCCTCCCCAAACTCCTCATCTTCGACGACCTCGAACGCGCGCAGATGCCTGCCCCGCAGCTGCTGTCCGTCCTGAACCGCTATGTCGAGCATCAGGGCAAATCCGTCCTGCTGATCGCGAATGAGGCTGAACTGGACTCCGCCCCCGCCCAGCCCAAGGGCGAAGACACCGACCCCAAACCCCCGAAATCCGACTACCGCCGCTGGCGCGAAAAACTGGTGGGCCGCACCATCACGCTCGCCCCGGAGACGGAAGCCGCCCTGACCGCCTTTCTGCAGGCCCTGCCGGACGGCGAGGGCAAAACCCTGCTCACCGCCCAACGCCCCCTGATCCGCGACGTTTTTGATCTGTCCAAAACCGACAACCTGCGCCTGCTGCGCCAATCCCTGACCGACCTCTGCCGCTTCCTCGACCGCCTGCCCGAAACCTATCGCAGCCAAACCAAAGTCCTCCCCGGCCTGATGGGGGACTTTCTCGCCCTGTCCATCGCATGGCACGCAGGCGGTATACTGGAACCCGACGATTTCTCCTTTGTGGAACGTATGTTGGAAAAGCAACTTGGCCAAGGTGATAGTGGACCGCCCAACTCAGGATACTGGTGTCTAAAGGAGCGGTACGATCAATATCCATTTGTGTGTTTGGATGGTGGCGTGCTTCCGGATCATCTGGCGCGATTATTGATTATCGAGGGCTATGCGAGCGACGAGAACATAGCTCAACAAATGCATGTTGCTTCCAATTTCTTGCAGCCTGCACAACGGCAATGGCACATACTTTGGCAGTGGCGCAGGGCGGATGAGGCAGACGTTATAGCCGCATTTAATGCAGTCAAAGTAGAGCTGTCAGTTTTTCAGATCACCGAGCCAGACACATTGTTACACATATTCGGGGTTTTTCTCGATTTGCCCAACTGTGAGTCGTTTTACGACAGCAACGATGACGTGGTGCGTGTTGCTGTGGACTATATTGATCAATTGGTAGTTCGAAGGGTTCTGCGTCCCATCGGTGAGAGATATCAGATCGAACGATGGTTTTCAGAGGGCCAATCGGAATCTAGGGGATATCTTGCTTCCGATACCAAAGATTTCGAACGCATCCGAATTTACCTGACTGATGCTTTGGAAAGAGTTCAGTCCACTACGCGGTTGGAGCGCCTTGAGGCACTTTTGACTGATCTGGAGGTTGACCCAACTCGCTTCACTCAGGCGGTTTATGGACATGGTGATATATCAAGCGGGATTCCAAACCTAAGGGAAGAACCTGTTTTCTTAGCTGGAGATGCAGAAAAAGTAGCAGGTCGGGTGTTCGCGTTGCCACCCAGCCGATGGAGCAAGTTTCTGTCGCCTATGGAGCGGCGGATCGACCGCCAAGAGTTTCTGGCCAGAGATCGTGCCGATGGTCGTGCTACAGAGCGCAACTGGCTCATTGCCTTCCGAGACGCAGCACAACTCCTTAGCAAGGAGTGCTCCCCCCTAAAAAGTGCGCAAATGCGCCACGCACTACAGCATCTCTCCTTTCTCGACACCCCCCTCACCCCTCCCAAACCGTTAAAAATCCCCTAATTCCGCACCCCCAACCCATTGAAATCCCTCACTCTACCCGCCTGTAACACAGTGGACACCCCTTGAAAGAATCCGACCTCTACCCGCCGGTGAAAGCCTTTCTCGAAGCCCAGGGCTACACCGTCAAGGCCGAGGTCGGGGCGGCGGATGTGATGGCCTGCCGCGACCCGGACCCAGCCCTGATCGTGGAGCTGAAGACCGCCCTCAACCTCCCCCTGATCCTGCAGGGCGTGGCCCGGCAGGGGCTGTTTGACCACGTCTACCTCGCGGTGCCCCAGCCCACAAAATGGACCCACCGCTACCGCGACCTCATAGCACTCCTGCGCCGCCTCGGCCTCGGCCTGCTGACGGTCCGGGACGGCAAGGTGGAGCCTCACCTCGACCCCGCCCCCTACCAGCCGCGCAAGAACGCCGCCCGGGCGGGCCGCCTGCTTCGCGAGTTCCACAAGCGGCAGGGCGACCCCAATATCGGCGGCACCACCGGCATCAAACGGATGACCGCCTACCGCCAGGACGCCCTGCGCCTCGCCGCCGCCCTCGCCCTGATGCCTGAAGGGCAAAGCCCTGCAGCGCTTGCCAAGGCCACCGGCATCGCGCGGGCCGGGGCGATCCTGCATGCCGATCACTACGGCTGGTTCGACCACCCCGCCAGGGGCCGCTACACCCTGTCGCCCGCAGGCCACGCGGCCTTGCCGGCCCCCTTGGAAGATGCCTCGGCTTCCCCTATCCGGTGAGGGTCAGATGAAAAGGGGCGGCAGATGATTCCAGTCAAGGGCTATGCGGGCGCGAAAGTCGCCGTTCTGGGCCTCGGCCGCTCCGGCCTCGCCACCGCCCGCGCGCTGATCGCCGGGGAGGCGGAGCCGCTGCTGTGGGACGACAGCCCGGAGGCGCGGGCGAAGGCCGAGGCCGAGGGCTTCACCCTCACCGATCTGACCCGCGCCAACGCCTTTGACGGCGTGGCCTGCCTGATCACCAGCCCCGGCATCCCGCACCTGTATCCCGCCCCGAACAAGACCATCACCCGCGCGCTGGAGGCGGGGGTGCCGGTCGACAACGACATCGGCCTGTTTTTCCGCAGCTTTGCCACCGGAGAGTGGGACAATTTCGAAACCATGCCGCGGGTGGTCTGCGTGACCGGATCGAACGGCAAATCCACCACAACCGCGCTGATCCACCACATTCTGGAGGTGGTGGGGCGGCCGGTGCAGATGGCGGGCAACATCGGCACAGGGGTTCTGTCGATCGACCCCGCACAGGATGGCGAGGTGGTGGTGCTCGAACTGTCCAGCTATCAGACCGATCTCGCCCGCGCGCTGACGCCGGATGTGGCGGTCTTCACCAACCTGTCACCCGACCATCTGGACCGGCATCACGGCATGGGCGGCTATTTCGCCGCCAAGCGCCGGCTGTTTTCGGAAGGCGGGCCGGACCGGGCGGTGATCGGGGTGGATGAGGTAGAGGGGCAGTTTCTGGCCAACCAGATGGGGATGGGGCCGCAGGACGACCGGGTGATCCGGATCTCGTCTGGGCAGAAGCTGGACCAGTTCGGCTGGAGCGTGTTTGCCCGCAAGGGGTTCCTGTCTGAATGGCGCAAGGGGCGACAGGTGGCGAGCGTTGACCTGCGCGAGGTCGCGGGTCTGCCGGGCGCGCACAATCACCAGAACGCCTGCGCGGCCTATGCGGCCTGCCGGTCGCTTGGGATTGCGCCGAAGCTGATCGAGGCGGCGTTCGGCTCCTTCGCCGGGCTGCCGCACCGCAGCCAGCTGGTGGGCGAGCGCGGCGGGGTGCGGTTCATCAACGACTCCAAGGCCACCAACGTGGACAGCGCGGCCAAGGCCTTGCAGGCCTTTGCGCGCATCCGCTGGATTGCCGGGGGGATGGGCAAGGACGGCGGGATCGCGGGGCTGCAGCCCTTCCTTGGCCCGGTCGTGAAGGCCTATCTGATCGGCCATTCGGCGCGCGACTTTGCCCTGCAGCTGGGCGAGACCCCGCATGAGATATGCGAGACCATGGCGCAGGCCGTTGCCCGGGCCGCTGATGAAGCGCAGGCAGGCGAGGTGGTGCTGCTTGCTCCGGCCGCGGCGAGTTTTGACCAGTATCCGAACTTCGAGAAGCGGGGGGAGGATTTCGTGGCACAGGTGAAGGCGCTCACCTCGGGATGAGGCACCCGGTCGCGGCGGGGGGATGCCTCCGGCGGGAGTATTTGGAAAGCAGCAATGCGGGGTGGCGTAAAGCGGTGGCGGGCCCGGGTGGAGACGGGGCCTTGCGGGCGTGCCGGTGACGGCGCTGTGAGCGGATCGCAGCGGTGATGCGTGCCTTTCCTCTGGCTTTGCAATGCGTTCTTGGGTAGAGTTTCAGGCAGACCCGGCGAACGGGCGATCGGCAGTGCAGACGTTACAGGCGGTTTTTCCATGACTGAAATGGTCTATGGCTCCAGTCCCGTTCGGGTGACGGAGCCGGTGCTTCCCCGTTGGTGGCGCACCATCGACAAATGGTCGCTGACGGCGATCATGGTGCTGTTCGGCATCGGGCTTTTGCTGGGGCTGGCAGCGAGTGTGCCACTGGCCAGCCGCAACGGGCTGGATGATTTTTATTACGTGCAGCGTCAGGCCGTGTTTGGCGTGATCGCCTTGCTGGCTATGGCCGGGGTTTCGATGATGCCGCCGGTGATGATCCGGCGTCTGGGGGTCATCGGCTTTGCCGGGGCGTTTTTGGCACTGATGCTGCTGCCGTTTTTCGGCACAGATTTCGGCAAGGGCGCGGTGCGCTGGTTCAGCTTCGGCTTTGCCTCGGTGCAGCCGTCGGAGTTTCTGAAACCCGGTTTCATGGTGATTGTGGCCTGGATGATGGCGGCCAGTCAGGATCTGAACGGGCCGCCCGGCAAATCGGTGTCGTTCGGGCTGACCTTTGTGGTGGTGATGTTGCTGGCGATCCAGCCCGATTTCGGGCAGGCCGCGCTGATCCTGTTTGGCTGGGGCGTGATCTATTTCGTGGCGGGTGCGCCGATGACGCTGATCGGCATCATTCTGGGGATTGTTGGCTTTGGTGCGACGGTTGCCTATGAAAGCTCGGAGCATTTCGCCCGGCGGATCGACGGGTTTCTGAACCCGGAAATCGACCCGCGCAGCCAGATCGGCTATGCCACCAATGCCATTCAGGAGGGCGGCTTTTTCGGCGTCGGCGTGGGGGAGGGACAGGTGAAATGGACATTGCCCGATGCGCATACCGATTTCATCATCGCGGTGGCGGCCGAGGAATACGGGCTTATTCTGGTGCTGGTGATCCTGGCGCTGTACGGCACCATCGTGGTGCGGTCGCTGTTCCGGCTGATGCGCGAACGTGATCCGTTCATCCGGCTGGCGGGCACGGGCCTTGCCTGCATCTTTGGCGTGCAGGCGATGATCAACATGGGTGTGGCGGTGCGGTTGCTGCCCGCCAAGGGGATGACGCTGCCCTTTGTCAGCTATGGCGGGTCGTCGGTGATTGCCGCAGGCATTACGGTGGGGATGCTGCTGGCCTTGACGCGCACACGGCCACAGGGTGAGATTGGCGATATCCTCCGCAGGGGGCGCTGATGGCGCAGGCAAAGCTGTTACTGATCGCGGCCGGTGGCACCGGGGGGCATATGTTCCCCGCGCAGGCGCTGGCCGAGGCGATGGTGCGCAAGGGCTGGCGGGTGAAACTGTCGACCGACGCGCGCGGTGCGCGTTATACCGGGGGCTTTCCGCATGTGGTGACGGTGGAGCAGGTGGCCTCGGCCACTTTTGCGCGCGGGGGGATTCTGGCCCGGCTGGTGGTGCCGTTCAAGGTTGCGGGCGGTGTGCTGGGGGCGGTGTTTGCGCAGCTGCGCGACCGGCCTGCGGTGGTGGTGGGCTTTGGCGGCTATCCGACGATTCCGGCCCTGGCGGCGGCCTGGGTGCTGCGGACCCCTCGCATGATCCATGAGCAGAACGGGGTGCTGGGGCGGGTCAACACGCTGTTTGCTTCGCGGGTTGACCGGGTGGCCTGCGGGACATGGCCGACCGATCTGCCTGCCGGTGTGGTGGGCGAGCATACCGGCAACCCGGTTCGGCTGGCGGTGCTGGAGCGGGCGGGGGCGGGCTATATCGCGCCCGGGGATTATCCGATGTCGCTGGTGGTGATCGGCGGGTCGCAGGGTGCGCGGATATTGTCGGATGTGGTGCCGGAGGCGGTGGCGATGCTGCCGGATGCAATCCGGCGCAATCTGCGGGTGGCGCATCAGGCGCGGGAGGAGGACTTGGAGCGGGTGGTCGCGGTTTATGAGGATGCGGGCATCCGGGCCGAGGTGCAGCCGTTCTTCACCGACATTCCCGCACGGCTGAGCGAGGCGCAGTTGGTGGTGTCACGCTCGGGGGCATCGTCGATCGCTGATATTTCGGTGATCGGGCGTCCGGCGATCCTGATCCCCTATGCGGCGGCGACGGGCGACCATCAGGCCGCCAATGCGCGCGGGCTGGCCGGGGCCGATGCCGCAATCGTGATCCCGGAAAAGGTGCTTGACGCGGAAAGCCTCAGCGGCCACATGGCGGCGGTGCTGTCGCAGCCCGACGCCGCCAACCGGATGGCCGCCAATGCCCTGAGCCAGGGCCGTCCTGATGCCACCGAACGATTGGTGGCGCTTGTCGAAGCCCTCGCAGAAGGAGCCCCGCAATGAATGCCGCCACCAAACTTCCCCTTGAACTGGGGCCGATCCATTTTGTGGGCATCGGCGGCATCGGCATGTCTGGCATTGCCGAGGTGCTGATGACGCTGGGCTATACCGTGCAGGGATCGGATTCCAAGGCGAGCAAGATCACCGACCGGCTGGTCTCTCTGGGGGCCACGGTGTTTGAGGGGCAGGCGGCGGAGAATATCGGCAATGCGGCGGTGATAGTGATTTCATCGGCGATCAAGAAGGGCAATCCGGAGCTGGAGGAGGCGCGGCGGCGCAAGCTGCCGGTGGTGCGCCGGGCCGAGATGCTGGCCGAGCTGATGCGGATGCGGTCCAACATCGCGGTGGCGGGCACGCATGGCAAGACCACCACGACGACGATGGTGGCGACGCTTCTGGACAAGGGCGGGTTTGATCCCACGGTCATCAATGGCGGGGTGATCCATTCCTATGGGTCGAACGCGCGGGCGGGGGCGGGCGAATGGATGGTGGTGGAGGCAGATGAGTCCGACGGCTCATTCAACCGGCTGCCTGCGACGATTGCGATCGTGACCAACATCGACCCCGAGCATATGGAGCATTGGGGCAGCTTTGACGCTTTGCGCAAAGGTTTCCTCGATTTCGTTTCGAACATCCCGTTTTACGGGTTGGCGGTCTGCTGCACCGATCATCCGGAAGTGCAGGCGCTGGTGGGGCGTGTCGCCGATCGGCGAATCGTTACCTTTGGCTTCAACGCGCAGGCGGATGTGCGGGCGGTGAACCTCAGGTTCGAAAAAGGCAGCGCCTTTTTCGATGTGCTGCTGAACAATGAGGATGAAGGTTCGAAAATTGAAGGCTGTGTGCTGCCGATGCCCGGCGATCACAATGTGTCGAACGCGTTGTCGGCCATTGCCGTGGCACGGCATCTGGGCATGAAGAAGGAAGAGATCCGCGAGGCGCTGGCAGGTTTTGCCGGGGTCAACCGGCGCTTTACCAAGGTGGCCGAGGTGAAGGGCGTGACCATCATCGACGACTATGGCCATCATCCGGTGGAAATCGCCGCGGTGCTGCGTGCAGCACGGCAATCGACCAGCGGACGGGTGATCGCGGTGCACCAGCCGCATCGCTACAGCCGGCTGTCGAGTCTGTTCGAGGATTTCTGCACCTGCTTCAACGAAGCTGATGTTGTCGCGATTTCCGAAGTTTACGCTGCGGGCGAAGAACCTATTCCGGGCGCAAGTCGCGATGATCTGGTGGCCGGTCTGATCGCCCATGGCCACCGCCACGCCCGTGCGGTCATGGATGAGGCGGATCTGGAGCGGCTGTTCCGCGAACAGGCGCGGCCGGGGGATATCTTTGTCTGCCTCGGGGCCGGGACGATCAGCGCCTGGGCCAACAACCTGCCCGGCAAGCTTGTGGGGAAAGCGGCATGACAACGGCGCTGACCGCTGCACTGCTCTGGCTGGTTGTGGCGAATGTCATTGCCATGTTCCCAAGCCGGGATCACCATTGGCGCGCGGCCTATGTTCTGATCGCCATTGGTATCCCGCTGGTCGGCTGGGTCACGGCGCAAAGCGGCCCGGTCTGGGGCCTGCTGATCCTTGCAGCGGGGGCCAGCGTGTTGCGCTGGCCGCTGATCCATCTCTGGCGCTGGCTGAAGGATCGCAACGGCACTCAGGCGGAGTGACGCTGCGGTTTCAGGCTCAGGCCCGGCCCTGATCCGGGGCTGGCGGGTAGGGTTCGGCACGGCGCGGGTCTACTTCACGGATGGCGGCGCTGGGGTCCATCGTCGGGCTTTCGGGGCGCGACAGCGGCTGGGTGGCTCGCATCCGGCGGACGCTCCACAACCCGAAGGGCACGCCTGCTGCGACACCGATGATGATCGCGACCGCAAAGAGTTGCCAGCCGTAAAGGCCAGCGGTCAGGCCGGCAATGACTGCGACGCCCGCAAAGCAGCCGATTGCAAGCGGCAGAACAGTTGAACGCAGGTATGGGAAGGCCATGGCTTTCTCCTTTGGTCTTCTAAAGTCTTTCAGTGCAGGAAACGCCCGTGCAGCGCCGTCGTTCCGAAAAACCCGTGTAAAAAGTGCGCCAGGAAGCCGGCGCGCGCCTGTTCGCCGATCCCTGCAAGCCCGGCGGCGACTTTCCGCGCGGGGGTGCGGATACGATGCTGGCGGAGTGATCTTTGCAGATTTCCCGGAACCAGTCCGGGCCCGGGGTTGTTTATCCGGTGTATGGCAGACAACGTGGCCGCCTCTGGCCGCGTCTGCTCAAAACTGGAGGACTTGCGATGCAAACCCAATCTTTTGCAGACAAAACCACGGCAACCGGCAGCGGCCTGATCTCGGGCAAATCGGTTCAGGGCACCCGCGTCTACAGCCCGGTGGGCGATGAGCTTGGCCATATCGACGATGTGATGGTCGATACTTCTTCGGGCAAGATTGTCTATGGCGTGCTGGAGTTCGGCGGTTTCCTTGGGATCGGCAGCGATCACCATGCGATTCCGTTCGGCAAGCTGAAATACGACACCTCGCGCGAGGGCTATGTCACCGACCTGACCAAAGAGCAGCTTGAGAATGCTCCGAAGCAGGATGACAGCTGGCGCGAAAACCGCGACTGGCAGAAGCGCAGCCACGATTATTACGGTGTGGCGCCTTACTGGCTGTAAGGCTTCGCCATTTCCAACAAGCGGGCGCAGCACGGCTGCGCCCGCTTTCGTTTGTGCCGGGTCTTGTGTTTGGACGGCACGCGCGGATACCAAGGGGGATGACCCAGACCCTTCCCACTCCCCGCGGCACCCTGACACCCAATCGATCCCTGGCCGATCTGACCTGGCTGCGCGTGGGCGGGCCTGCGGATTGGCTGTTCCAGCCTTCGGATGAGGACGATCTGGCGGCGTTTCTGGCGGCCTTGCCTGCCGATGTGGCGGTGTTTCCGATCGGGGTGGGGTCGAACCTGATCGTGCGCGACGGCGGCTTGCGCGCGGTGGTGATCCGGCTGGGGCGCGGGTTCAACGCCATCGGGATTGAAGGTGATCGAGTGACCGCCGGGGCGGCGGCGCTGGATGCGCACGTGGCGCGCCGCGCGGCAGAGGCAGGGCTGGACCTGACCTTTCTGCGCACCATTCCGGGCAGCATCGGCGGCGCGGTGCGGATGAATGCCGGCTGCTACGGGTCATATGTGGCGGATGTGCTGGACGAGGTTCGGATCGTCACGCGGGAGGGCCGGGTGGAGGTGCTGCCGGCCGCGGCGTTGAACCTGCGCTACCGCCAGTCGGATCTGCCGGAGGGCGCGGTGGTGGTGAGTGCGACCTTCCGCGCGGGGCCGGGTGATCCGGGCGCGTTGCAGCAGCGGATGGAGAAGCAGATCGCGAAGCGTGATGCCAGCCAGCCGACGAAAGAGCGCAGTGCCGGATCAACTTTCCGTAATCCGGTCGGCCATTCCTCGACCGGACGGGCGGATGACAGCCATGAGATGAAGGCGTGGAAGGTCATTGATGACGCCGGAATGCGCGGTGCGACCCTGGGTGGGGCGCAAATGAGCCCGATGCATTCCAATTTCCTGATCAACGCCGGTGGCGCAACTGCCGCCGATCTGGAAAATCTGGGCGAGGCTGTGCGAAAAAAGGTTTTCCAAACCAGCGGGATCACGTTAGAATGGGAAATCATGCGGATCGGTGAAGCTTAGCAGCCAACTGGCCGCACAATAACAAGAATAAGGGCCCGAAATGTGGCCCGAGAGGCAGTAAATGGCGGGTGCATCTGGCAAGGTGTCCCGCGTGGCGGTTATCATGGGTGGGCCATCCGCTGAGCGGGAGGTTTCCTTGTCCACAGGCAATGCCTGTGGGCGCGCGCTGCGCGAGGCGGGATATGACGTGACCGAGGTCGATGCCGGCCCGGATCTGCCCGCACGGCTGACCGAGATCAAACCCGATGTGGTGTTCAACGCCCTGCATGGCCGCTGGGGCGAAGACGGCTGTGTTCAGGGTATGCTGGAATGGTTGCGAATTCCTTACACTCATTCCGGGGTGCTGGCGTCTTCTCTGGCGATGGACAAGCAGCGCACCAAGGATCTGTATCGCGCTGCCGGTCTGCCGGTGGCGGAGTCGGTGATCGTGCCGCGTGAAGCGGTGGAGGCGGGCCATGTGCTGGTGCCGCCCTATGTGGTCAAACCCAATAACGAAGGCTCATCGGTGGGTGTGTATATCGTGCATCCGGGCAGCAATGCGCCGCGTCTGGCAGCGGCGATGCCCGCGCAGGTCATGGTGGAGGCCTATGCACCGGGGCGCGAGCTTTCCATTTCCGTGATGGGCGACCGGGCGCTGTGTGTGACCGATATCCTGACCGATGGCTGGTATGATTATGATGCCAAGTACAAGCCGGGCGGCAGTCGGCATGAGGTGCCCGCACGGATCCCGGCTGAGATTGAAGCCGCCTGCCTCGACTATGCCCTGCGTGCGCACCGGGCTTTGGGCTGCCGGGGGCTGAGCCGCACCGACATCCGCTGGGATGAGGCAAAGGGTCTGGCCGGGCTGATCCTGCTGGAGACCAACACCCAGCCGGGGATGACCCCCACCTCGCTGTCGCCGGAGCAGGCGGCGCATATGGGGATACCGTTCCCCCAGCTGTGCGTCTGGATTGTGGAGGATGCGTCATGCGATCGCTGAACGCGCCGCGCCGGTCTGCACCATTGGTTGCCATTCCGCTGCGCCGCGATCCGGCGCCGTCCCGCTGGGCCTACCGGATGCAGCGTTTGTGGTTGACCCCGCTGTTCCGGGTGATGTTCCGGGTGGGGGTGCCTGCCTTTGTGCTGGTGTCGCTGATGGGTATCGTGCTGGCCGACCAGGATCGCCGCGATGCGATTGCGGGCGGGATCACCGAAATCCGCACGCAGTTCCAGAACCGGCCGGAATTCATGGTGGGCCTGGTCTCGGTGGTGGGTGCCTCGCCGGAGCTGGCCGATGTGGTGCGGGCGCGGCTGGACCTGAAGCTGCCGCAATCGTCTTTTGACATCGACCTTGCCGCAGCAAGAGCACGGATTCAGGAACTGGACGCGATTGCGCGTGCCGATCTGATCGTGCGCTCGGGCGGGGTGCTGGAGGTGGCGATCACCGAACGCGAACCGGCGCTCTTGTGGCGCACCAGTGACGGGATCGAGATGCTGGACGCTACCGGACACCGGGTGGCGAGCCTTGCCGAGCGCAGCGACCGGCCCGACCTTCCGATCGTCGCCGGGGATGCGGCGGACAGTGCCACGCCCGAGGCACTGGCGCTGCTGGCCGCCGCTGCCCCGATCGCTTCGCGCGTGCGCGGGCTGGTGCGGGTGGGAGAGCGGCGCTGGGATGTGGTTCTGGACCGCAACCAGCGGATTTTGCTGCCGGAGATCAAACCGATTGCTGCCATAGAACGGCTGATCGCCCTGCATCAGGCGGGTGATCTGCTGGGGCGCGATATTCTGACCGTGGACCTGAGAACCGAACATCGCCCCGTGCTGCGTCTGGCGCCCTATGCGCTGAACCAACTGCGGACCTCACAGGGCATTGACACCAGCGGGAGCCAGCTATGACCGACCTCTATCAGGCGCAACGCGCCATGCGGAACATGCGCCGTGCCGCCATGCAACGCGGCGTCATTGCCATTCTGGACATCGGCACCTCGAAAATCGCCTGTCTGATCCTGCGCTTTGACGGGATCGACACCTTCGGCGATGATACGGTCGGCCCGATGGCCGGGCAGTCTTCCTTCCGGGTGATCGGGGCCGCCACCACGCGGTCGCGCGGGGTGCGCTTTGGCGAGATCACCGTGATGGCTGAAACCGAGCGTGCCGTGCGCACCGCCGTTCAGGCGGCGCAGAAGATGGCGAATGTGCGGGTTGACCATGTGATCGCCTGTTTTTCCGGGGCGGAACCGCGCAGCTATGGGTTGGCGGGCGAGATTGATCTGGAAGACTCGGTCGTGACCGAACAGGACGTGGCCCGCGTGTTGGCCGCCTGTGACGTGCCCGATATCGGACAGGACCGTGAGGTGCTGCATGCCCAGCCGGTGAACTTTGCCCTTGATCACCGCTCCGGCCTTGGCGATCCGCGCGGGCAGATCGGCAACCGGCTGGCGACGGACATGCACCTGTTGTCGGTTGACGGGAATGTGGTGCAGAACATCCTGCACTGCATCCAGCGCTGTGATCTGGAACTCGCCGGGATGGCGTCTTCGGCCTATGTCTCGGGCATCTCGGCACTGGTCGAGGATGAGCAGGAACTGGGCGCGGCCTGTATCGACATGGGCGGCGGGTCCACCGGGATTTCGGTGTTCATCAAGAAGCACATGATCTTTGCCGATGCAGTGCGGATGGGCGGCGATCACGTCACCTCCGACATTTCCAAGGGGTTGATGGTGCCGATGGCGGTGGCCGAGCGGATCAAGACCAAGCATGGCGGCGTGCAGGCCACCGGCATGGATGACCGGGAGATGATCGAGGTCGGCGGCGACTCCGGCGACTGGGAGAAGGACCGCCGTCAGGTGAGCCGGGCCGAATTGATCGGCATCATGCGGCCAAGGGTCGAGGAAATTCTGGAAGAGGTGCGGGCAAGGCTGGACGCGGCGGGTTTCGACAGCCTGCCGAGCCAGCAGATCGTGCTCACCGGCGGCGCGAGCCAGATCCCCGGGCTGGACGGTCTGGCGAGCCGAATCCTTGGTCAGCGGGTGCGTCTGGGCCGTCCGCTGCGGGTGCAGGGTCTGCCGCAGGCAGCGACGGGGGCGGCGTTTTCATCGACCGTGGGGCTGTGCCTGTTCGCGGCGCATCCACAGGATGAATGGTGGGACTTTGAAATTCCGGCCGAGCGCTATCCGGCGCGGTCGCTCAAGCGGGTGGTAAAATGGTTCAAAGACAACTGGTAACCCCCATATCCTGCGTGGACGGCGAAATCCCGCTGAAAATCCTGCAACAAACCCCATATTTTGTGGGGTCTGATCGCTTTTTTGAGTGACGACCGATAGCCTTGTGGATATTCTAGGGGTTAATTCGGGGATAAATGCGTCCGGGACAGGCGCGCCCCCCGATCAAGGCATCGGACGCGGCGGCAAGAAGACCTCTGGCGGCACAACAAAAGACAGGCGGATAGGCAATGGCACTCAACTTCATCGTGAACGCGCAGCGCGAAGAGCTGAAGCCCCGGATCACCGTGTTTGGTGTCGGCGGTGCAGGCGGCAACGCAGTCAACAACATGATCGAGCAAAACCTTGAAGGGGTGGAGTTCGTCGTGGCCAATACCGACGCGCAGGCCCTGCAGCAGTCGAAGGCCACGTCGAAGATCCAGATGGGGATCAAGGCGACCGAAGGTCTGGGCGCAGGGGCGCGCCCGACCGTGGGTGCCGCTGCCGCCGAGGAAACCATCGAGGAAATCGTCGATCATCTGGCGGGCGCGCACATGTGCTTCATCACCGCTGGTATGGGCGGCGGCACCGGCACCGGGGCGGCCCCGATCATCGCGCAGGCCGCGCGGGAGCTGGGCGTGTTGACCGTGGGCGTTGTGACCAAGCCCTTCCAGTTCGAGGGCGCCAAGCGGATGAAGCAGGCCGAAGACGGCATCGAGGCGCTGCAAAAGGTTGTTGATACGCTGATCATCATTCCGAACCAGAACCTGTTCCGGCTGGCGAATGAACGCACCACCTTTACCGAAGCCTTCGCGATGGCTGATGACGTGCTGTATCAGGGCGTCAAAGGTGTGACCGATCTGATGGTCCGCCCCGGCCTGATCAACCTTGACTTCGCAGACGTGCGCGCGGTGATGGACGAGATGGGCAAGGCGATGATGGGCACCGGCGAAGCCTCGGGCGAGGATCGTGCGGTTCAGGCGGCAGAGAAGGCGATTGCCAACCCGTTGCTGGACGAGATCAGCCTGAACGGCGCCAAGGGCGTGCTGATCAACATCACCGGCGGCTATGATCTGACCCTGTTCGAACTGGATGAAGCCGCAAACATCATCCGCGAAAAGGTCGATCCGGACGCGAATATCATCGTCGGCTCCACGCTGGATACCAATATGGAAGGCATGCTGCGCGTGTCGGTTGTGGCGACGGGCATCGACGTGGCTGTGGCAAAGGCCGAACAGCCGGTTGCACGCCGGTCGATGGCGGCACCGCTGCCCTCGCATCTGACCGCTCCGGCCCCGGCCGAAGCTCCGGCGGCCCAGCCCGCAGTGACGGCGCAGCATGTTGCGGGATCGCCCGCCGCGCAGCCCGCTCCGCAGCCGGTTCAGCCCGCCGCGCATCAGCCGCAACTGTTTGATGCCGTAGCGGCCCGCGCGCCCTATGCGCCCGAGGCGGAAGAATTCAGCGACGAGCTGCCCGCACCGGCCTATCGCCCGCAGCCCTCTGCCGCCGCGCCCGCGCGCGGTGTGCCAATGCATGACGATGCTGCCGCCTTTGTCGCCCCGCGTCCGCGTGCGGCCGGCACCCCGTCGCCCGAGGCTCTGGCCCGGCTGCAGGCCGCTGTATCTCGTGGTCCGGGTCAGCCTGCGCCGCGCCCTGCCGCTGCCACGCCGCAACCCTCGGTCGTGCAAAAGGCCGTAGAACAGGCGCGTCCGCGCTTTGGCATCGGCTCGTTGATCAACCGCATGGCCGGAGGTGGCCATGAGCCGCAGGCGGCCGAGCGTCCGGCCCCCGCGCGCCAACAGCCCCCTGTAACTTCGTATGACGAAGAGCCGGAACTGAGCGCCGATCAGGAGCGGATCGAGATCCCGGCGTTTCTGCGGCGTCAGGCGAACTGAGATCAAGCTGTAACATTTGCAGGGAAGCCCGCCGCATGTGCGGGCTTTCTTGTTTTAAACCAGTTTCTTGCACGACCTTCCTCTTGTCACGCGCCGACATAAAGCGTGAGTTGGCTTTGGCGTCGTAAATCCTTAATTAATTGTCAGGGAACGTTGTCCGTCGCGCGATGCTCCCGGAAGCTTTTGCTTTCATGCGACGATCAGGGGTCTGACTTTGCAGAATACGCTGAAATCCGCTGTGGTGTTTGAAGGTCGGGGTTTGCACTCCGGCGCGCCCGTGCGCATGGTGGTGCGGCCTGCCTCGGCAGATTACGGTATCTGGTTCAAGCGCACTGATATCACCTCGGGCGACGCGATGATCGCCGCCCGCTGGGATCAGGTGGTGCCGTCGCGGCTGTGCACGCTGATCCGCAACGCGGCAGGCGTCGAGGTCTCGACGATCGAACATGTGATGGCGGCTCTGGCGGGCTGTGCAATTCATAACGCCGTGATCGAGATTGACGGCCCGGAAGTGCCGATCCTCGATGGCTCGGCCTTGGCCTTTGTCGATGGCTTTCTGGCGCGGGGCCTGATCGAACAATCTGCTCCGGTCCGGGCGATCCGCGTGGTGAAATCGGTCGAGGTACGCGAGGGCGAGGCACTGGCCCGTCTGGACCCGGCCGATATGCTGGAGATCGACTTTTCCATCCATTTTGATGAAGCCGCGATCGGATCGCAGGCCAAGCATCTGAACCTGTCCAACGGTGCCTTTGTCCGCGAACTGGCCGACAGCCGCACCTTTTGCCGTCAGGCCGATGTGGATGCGATGCGGGCGCGCGGGCTTGCGCTTGGTGGCACGCTTGACAATGCCGTGGTGTTCGAGGGTGACCGTGTGCTGTCACCCGGCGGATTGCGCCATGAAGATGAGCCTGTGCGCCACAAGATGCTCGACGCGATGGGCGATCTGTATCTGGCGGGCGGTCCGGTTCTGGGGCGTTACACCGGAATCCGGGCCGGCCACGCGCTGACCAACCGTCTGCTGGTAGCCCTGTTCGCCGATCTGACCGCCTGGCGCATGATGGAATGCAGCGCGCTGACCGTGGGCAAACTGCCCGGCATGGGCGTGCATCGCAGCGACCTTCCCGCAACGGCCTGACAGGGTTGTGATCCGAGGCGCAAAGGCGTTTTGCGCCCCGGATTTTTCTGTGCTAGGACGGCTGCAACAGGGCGGATACAACGTCACAACAGGCGTGCGTTCCGGGTGGTTTGATGGATAGGCAGACGATGGCAGTCGGAAAATCGGGCGCGAAATGGCTGAGCATCGCGCTTGTTCTGTCGATTCTCTCGGCCTGTGGCGCGCGCACGCAAGAGCGGTCGCTGGACAGCTACACGGCGGAAGAGATTTACAAGCAGGGCGAGCTGCAACTGGAAACCGGGGCCAAGCCCAAGGATGCGATCCGCTATTTCCAGGAAGTCGAACGACTGTATCCCTATTCGGAATGGGCCAAGCGGTCTCTGATCATGCAGGCGTTCAGCCAGCACAAGGCCAAGGAATACGAAGAGGCGCGGTCCACCGCGCAGCGTTTCCTTGATACCTATCCCGGCGATGATGACGCGCCCTATGCCGCCTATCTGATGGCGCTTTCCTATTATGACCAGATCGACGAAGTCGGCCGCGATCAGGGCCTGACCTTTCAGGCGCTGCAGGGCATGCGCGGCGTGATCGAGCAATATCCCGACAGCGATTATGCGCGCTCTGCCATGCTGAAATTCGAGCTGGCCTTTGACCATCTGGCCGGCAAGGAAATGGAGATCGGGCGCTATTACCTGAAACGCCGCAACTACACGGCAGCAATCAACCGCTTCCGCACCGTGGTGCAGGATTTCCAGACCACCACCCATACCGCCGAAGCGCTGCATCGGCTGGTGGAGGCCTATCTGGGGCTGGGCCTGAACGCAGAGGCGCAGACCGCCGGGGCGATTCTGGGCTTCAACTACCAATCCTCGCCGTTCTATGACGACAGCTTCCGTTTGCTCAAAGGCCGTGGGCTGGCGCCCGAGGCGCAGGGCGACAGCTGGTTGCGTCAGGTCTATCGTCAGATGATCCGGGGCGAATGGCTGTGATCACGGCGGGGTGAACCCCGCCCTACGGGAAGACCCATGCTCCGTTCGCTAGACATCCGCGATGTGCTGATCATTGATCGGCTGACCCTTGATCTGGGGGCCGGTCTGAACGTGCTTACCGGTGAGACCGGGGCGGGAAAGTCAATTTTGCTGGATGCGCTGGGGTTTGTGCTGGGCTGGCGCGGCCGGGCGGAACTGGTGCGGGCGGGGGCGGCGCAGGGTGAGGTGACTGCGGTGTTTGACCTGCCGCCCGGCCATGCGGCGCGCGGCGTGCTGGAGGAGGCCGGGATCGAGGCCGAGGATGACTTGATCCTGCGCCGGGTGAACACGGCGGATGGCCGCAAGACCGCCTATGTGAATGATCGCCGGGTATCGGGCGAGGTGCTGCGGGCGCTGTCCGAGGTGCTGGTGGAACTGCACGGCCAGCATGATGACCGGGGGCTGCTGAACCCGCGCGGGCACCGGGCGCTGCTGGATACCTTTGCCGGGCTGGACCTTGCGGTCTCGCGCCGGGCCTGGGCGGCAGCGCGGGTGGCCCGCGCGGCCCTGGCAGAGGCCGAGGCGGCGCTGACGGCGGCGCGGGCGGAGGAGGACTACCTGCGCCACGCGGTGGCCGAGCTGGACAAGCTGGACCCGGAGCCGGGGGAAGAGGCGGTGCTGGATGCCCGCCGCCGCGCGATGCAGGGGGCGGAGCGCATCCGCGCCGATGTGGCGCGGGCGCTTCAGATGCTGTCGGAAGATGGGGCCGAGGCGGCGCTGCGCGATGCGACGCGCTGGCTGGAGGGGGCTGCGGACAAGGCGGAAGGGGCTTTGGAGGCCCCGCTGGCTGCGATCGGGCGTGCGCTGATCGAGCTGTCGGATGCGCAGGCCGGGGTGGAGGCTTGCCTTGCCGGGCTGGATGTAAACCCCGGCGATCTGGAAGCGGTGGAAGAGCGGTTGTTTGCCATTCGCGCGTTGGCGCGCAAGCATGGCGTGTTGCCGGATGATCTGGGCGGCTTTGCCGAAGGGCTGCGGGCGCGGCTGCTGGCACTGGACAATGGCGAGGCCGGGATCGGCACTCTGCGAGAGGCGGTTCTGGGGGCGGAAGCCGCGTGGCGCACCGAGGCCGGACGGCTGACGGCGACGCGGGTGGAGGCGGCGGCACGGCTCGACCGGGCGATGGCGGCGGAGCTCGCGCCCCTGAAGATGGAGCGGGCGGTGTTTGTCACGGCGGTCTCGCGCGGCGAAGACGGTCCCGAAGGGGCGGATGAGGTCACCTTTACCGTCGCCACCAATCCGGGGGCACCCTCGGGGGCGCTGAACAAGATCGCTTCGGGCGGCGAGTTGAGCCGGTTCTTGCTGGCGCTGAAGGTCTGTCTGACCGGGCAGGCCGAGGGGCTGACGATGATCTTTGACGAGATCGACCGCGGCGTGGGCGGGGCGACGGCGGATGCGGTGGGGCGGCGGCTGAAGCTGTTGTCGGGCACGGCACAGGTGCTGGTGGTGACCCACAGCCCGCAGGTCGCGGCTTTGGGCGCGCATCACTGGCGGGTGGAAAAGAGGGTTGAGGCCGGGCAGACGCTTTCCACCGTGCAGGCTTTGTCTCCGGTGGAACGGGTGGAAGAGATTGCGCGGATGCTGTCGGGCGATACCGTGAGCGATGCCGCGCGCGAGGCGGCGCGGGCGCTGCTGGGGTAGGTGCTGCTCGTCGCTTCGTTGCGGGCGCTCCTCGCGAGGACCGACCGTCAGGGAGGGAGGAGCGCTCCGCGCGGGTGTATTTGGAAAGCAGCAATGCCGGGTGCCGTCAGCTTTCGACCAGGGCGAAGGTGGCGGTGAGCGCTTGCCAGCCGTCGCCCTTGGCCGCGAGAACCGCGGTCAGCAGGGCGGCGATGCGCGGCAGTTCGGCGCCGGTCGCATCGCGCAACCCTGTGACGACATAGCGCTGATGAAGCACGGCGGCACCGGGGCCGATCGGGCGCAGGGCGGTTCTGCCGCTGACCAGCCGGGCCATGCGCGACAGGCCGGCGAACTCCTGCCGCATGCCCTTGGTGATGCTGTCGCGGCCTTCGGCCCAATGGCCGGTCAGGGCGTGGAAGCTGCCGTCCTCGGCAAAGAGCGCGGCGATGGCATCGGCATCCTGACCGCTGAAAGCGGTGGCGAAGGCGCGGGGGAAATCGGCGGCCTGGGTCATTGCGGCACCAGTTTTCCGGGGTTCATCAGGCCCTGCGGGTCGAGCGCCTGTTTGATGGCCCCCATCACCGCCCAGGCGGGGCCGTGCTCGGCCTGCATATGCGCCAGTTTTCCCATGCCGATGCCATGTTCGCCGGTGATGGTGCCGCCCAGGCGCAGGGCCCGGTCGGCCATGCGGGCGGAGAGCTGTTTGGCGATCGCCAGTTCTGCCGGATCATCGGGGCGGATCAGCAGGATGGCGTGGAAATTGCCATCACCGACATGGCCAAGGATCGGGCCGGGGATCGTTGTTGCCGCGATATCGGCGCGGGTTTCCTCGACCGCCTCGGCGAGGCGGGAGATTGGCACGCAGACATCGGTGACGATGGCGGTGCAGGCGGGGCGGCTGGCGAGGATGGCGGGATAGGCCTGATGCCGCATTTTCCACAGCCGGGCGCGGTCTTCTTGCGCGTGCGCCCATTGGAAACCGTGGCAGCCATGGTCGTGCGCGATGTCGCCAAAGCGTTCGGCCTGTTCGGCCACTCCCTGCGGGCTGCCATGGAATTCGACCAGCAGGTGCGGGGCGGCGGGCATGGCCTGCCCCGACCATGCGGCGCAGGCGGCGACGGTTTCGCTATCGAGAAACTCGATCCGCGCCATGGGGATGCCCATCTGGATGGTTGTGGTGACACAGTCTACCGCGTGGGCGATGTCGGGGAAGGTGCAGATGGCGGCAGATACCGCCTCGGGCTGGCCATGCAGGCGCAGGGTGAGTTCGGTGACAAGGCCCAGAGTGCCCTCGGACCCGACCATCAGCGCGGTGAGGTCGTAGCCAGCCGAGGACTTGGGGGCGGCGGAGCCGGTGCGGATGATCTGGCCGCTGGCCAGAACCACCTCCAGCCCCAGCACATTGTGCCGCATGGTGCCATAGCGGACGGCGGTTGTGCCGGAGGCGCGGGTCATGGCCATGCCGCCCAGCGAGGCGTTTGCGCCGGGATCGACCGGGAAGAACAGGCCGGTGGCGCGCAGTTCGGTGTTCAGCGCTTCGCGCGTGATGCCGGGTTGGACCACGGCCAGCATATCCTCGGGGTAAACCTGCAGCACGGCGGCCATGCGGCTGAAATCCACCGTGATGCCGCCTTGGGGGGCAAGGGCATGGCCTTCGAGCGAGGTGCCGGCCCCCCATCCGATCATCGGCACTGCATGGCGAGCGCAGATGGTGGCGAGTTGCGCCACTTCGGCCGTGGTTTCGGGAAAGACCACCGCATCGGGGGCGCGGCTGCGGATATGGCTTTCGGACTGGCCGTGATGATCCAGCACCGCCTGCGCGGTGCTGAGGCGGTCGCCCAGAAAGGCGAGGTCGGGCAGGGCGGTCTCGAAGCTCATTGCATCCTCCGGCTGAGGGCGCAGGTTACGGGGCGGCTGGCGCGCCTGCAACCTGTGTCAGCGCGGAGGCAAGGTCGCCATAGCCGGTAAACCGCCGCTCGTAGGCGAGGTTCAGCCGGGTGGCGCAATCTTCGGCCTTGGCGTCCAGCGCCGGGTCGTTGGTTTGCGCCTGATAGACCAGTTTGGTGTAATTGCCGAAATAGATGTCGCGCAATTCCGGGTGGCGATCGAGCCCCATGGGACGCCAGACAAAGGCATCGAACTGGCGCACCAGAAAATCGGTGAGGTAGAAGGCGGTGAACTCCTCCTCGGCCTTCGCGGCAAAGACGGCGTTGCCTTCAAAGAAGCTGTAGCAATGCGGGCCTTCGACCATCTGCACGCCAAGGGCGGCGCATTTGGCCTGCAAGAGCCCGCCGGTGCCGCAATCGGCATAGACCACGAAGATGTCGTCATAGGTGGCGCGATGCGTGGTCACCGCCTTTTCGACCGCTGCCGGAATCCGGTCGGGCCAGAGGTGCAGATTTGCGGGCAGGCATTGCAGGTCGATGTGCGACCAGTGGTTCAGGCGTTTCAGCGCAAGGATTTCATGGGCAAGTGCGCCGCAGGCGATCAGCAGAAAGCGGCCAGTTCCTGTTGGCGGCAGTCCGGCATGGGTCAGGGTGGCATCATCGGGTGGCGTCAACGCCACTGGCGCAGGCCCAGCATCAGGCTACCGGCAAGGGCCGCGAGCAGAACGGCCATCATGGGCACCTGCACCCAGAAGGCGAGGGCCAGCGTGGCACCGGCAGCGGCAATGACGAACACAAGCATCGCCAGAAACAGGGGAAGCGGCATCGGACCCTCCTTTTCCTCAATCCAATGTGGCGTTTGCGACAGGAAATGCCAAGCCCCATTCAAAGAAAAAGCCCCGGGGGTCAAACACTCCGGGGCCTTTTGCATGGGATGCGCAATTATGCGCTGAGCTGGTTGTGCTTGCGGGCGACCCAGGCCTTGGCGGTTTCCACCGCGACGGCGGCGTCTCGGCAATAGGCATCTGCGCCGATGGCCTTGCCGAATTCCTCATTCAACGGCGCGCCGCCCACCAGCACGATGTAGTCATCGCGCAGGCCCTTCTCCTTCATCGTGTCGATCACGACCTTCATATAGGGCATGGTGGTGGTTAGCAGGGCGGACATGCCGAGGATATCGGGCTTTTCCGCCTCCAGCGCATCCAGATATTTTTCGACCGAATTATTGATGCCGAGATCCAGCACCTCGAAACCCGCACCCTCCATCATCATGGCGACGAGGTTCTTGCCGATGTCGTGGATATCGCCCTTGACGGTGCCGATCACCATCTTGCCCATGCGCGGCGCGCCGGTTTCAACCAGCAGCGGCTTGAGGATGAACATGCCCGATTTCATGGCATTGGCCGAGAGCAGCACTTCGGGCACGAACAGGATACCGTCGCGGAAGTCGTTGCCGACAATGGTCATGCCGGCCACCAGCGCCTTGGTCAGCACGTCATAGGGCGTCCAGCCGCGTTCGATCAGAATGTTCACGCCATCCTCGATCTCTTCTTTCAGGCCGTCATAAAGGTCGTCGTGCATTTGCAGCACAAGTTCGTCATCCGAAAGATCAGCAAGGATGATGTCGTCATCGGCCATTGGGGTGCGCTCCTGCGGCGAGAGTTCTTGCAGCCTGCATGGGGCCAAATCGGCCTCGCAACTTTGCGGTTTGCGACATGCCCGGATTGAAAGCCGACAGCAAGGGATTGCCGTGCTGGGGACTTGAAGTTCGTTCGCCATATGTTCATGGTGTCCGCATGTCAGAGCCTGATCCCACAGTGATGCCCGGTCAGCGTCCGCGCGCACGCGGTGCGGCGTCGAATACCGCCGGGCGGTTCGAGGCGCAGGGCAGGGTGCGGGTGGATGACGGCTGGGAGATCGCGGAGGACGACCGGCTCTTGCACACCGAGATCAGGGCGGAGCGGCCCCGTTCGGCCCTGAGCTACAACCGCTCGCCCGATCTGCCGTTTGACCGGTCGGTGAACCCGTACCGGGGCTGCGAGCATGGCTGCATCTATTGCTTTGCGCGACCGAGTCACGCCTATTTGAACTTGTCACCGGGTCTGGATTTCGAGACCAGGCTGATTGCGCGGCCGGGGATTGCCGGGGTGCTGGCGGGCGAGTTGCGGGCAAAGGCGTACCGGGTGGCGACGGTGGCGTTGGGAACCAATACTGATCCCTATCAGCCTTGTGAGACCGAGCATCGGCTGATGCGGCAGGTGCTGGAGGTGTTGGCGGATTTCAGGCATCCGACCGCGATCACCACCAAGGGCACGCTGATTGAACGCGACATCGACATTCTGGCCCCGATGGCGGCGCAGGGGCTGCTGCGGGTGGGGATTTCGGTCACCACTTTGGATGCAGATCTGTCGCGCCAGTTGGAACCACGTGTGCCCACGCCAACCCGACGGCTGGAGGTGATCCGGCGGCTGTCAGAGGCTGGGATTCCGGTGCGGGCGATGGTGGCCCCTGTCATTCCGGGGCTGACGGATATGGAGCTGGACCGGATTTTGGGCGCCTGTCGCGATGCGGGGGCGCAGGCAGCAAGCTGGATTGCGCTACGCCTGCCGCGCGAGGTGTCGCCGCTGTTTCAGGACTGGCTGGCGCAGCATGTGCCCGACCGGGCGGCCAAGGTGATGGCGCGGGTGCGTGAGATGCATGGTGGCAAGGACTATGACGCACAGTGGGGGCGGCGGATGCGCGGGGAAGGGGTCTGGGCGGAACTGACCGCGCAACGCTTTGCCAAGGCAGTGGCGCGGCTGGGGCTGGACAGCAGGATGCCGCCGTTGCGTTGCGATCTGTTCCGGGTGCCGTCGCGGGCGGGGGATCAACTGACGCTGTTCTGACCGCAGCGGAATTTCTGCGAAAATCCTGAAGAACAGGTTTTCTGCGAAAACCTTACTTGGGCTGATCTTTCGCAGAAAGATCGTTCGTGGCAGTTTATTGCAAAGAAACTGGTTTTAGCCGCGGCGGTTTCTGCGCTCACGTTTCGGGTCGTTCGATGTATCACCGGTGCCATCCGAGGCAGAAGAGAACCCTCCCAGTTTGGTGGAGATATCCTCCAGCGTCGGGCGCGGGCCTTTGGGGGTATTTTCCAGCGCGGCGCGCATCGCCTTGAGATGCTCCGGCATGGTGCCGCAGCAGCCGCCGATGATGCGCGCACCTGCATCCCGCGCCAGCACGGCATATTCGCCCATCAGCTCCGGCGTGCCGTCATAATGGATGTGTCCGTCATGGTATTTCGGAATTCCTGCATTGCCCTTGGCAATGATCGGGCGTTCGCTGCCAGTGGATACAAAGCCCAGAACCGTGCGCATCAGGTCGGATGCCCCTACGCCGCAATTGGCGCCAAAGGCCAACGGTGGGTTGGCCAGCCTTTCAACCATCTCGGCCATGGCGGCAGAGGTGGTGCCCATCATGGTACGCCCTGCGGTGTCAAAGCTCATGGTGCCGCACCAGGGCATCCCGGCAAGCGCGGCGGCCTCGGCGGCGGCCCGGTATTCTTCCGGCGCAGAGATGGTCTCTACCCAGATCACATCAGCCCCGCCCGCCTTGAGCCCTTCGGCCTGTTCGTGGAACATTTCGACTGCCAAGGCATGGGTCAGCGTGCCCATCGGCTCGAAAATCTCGCCCGTCGGGCCGACCGACCCCGCGACCACCACAACGCGGCCCGAGGCATCGGCAATCTCGCGCGCCAGGGCGGCGCCAACACGGTTCAACTCATGCACGCGGCTCTGCGCCTGATGCAGTTTCAACCGGCTGGCATTGCCGCCGAAAGTGTTGGTGAGAAAGATATCGGACCCCGACTCGACCGCACCGCGATAGAGTTTGCGGATATTGTCGGGCTGCTCGATATTCCAGAATTCCGGCGGCTCGCCCGAGGACAGGCCCATGTTGAAAAGGTTGGTCCCGGTCGCGCCATCGGCCATCAGCCAGTCACGGGAGGAGAGCAGTTTGGACAGGGCATCTTGTGACATCGGGGCCTCGGCGTGAAGGGGTATGGGGCGGGGGTGCCGGAAGCCGAAGCGCGAGGCAAACCCATTTCCTGCAAGATGATCATGCACCGGCGGCCAGAGGGTCATCAGGGCGCCATTGCCGGGCCGCGCCCGCAGGGCGGGCCCGGCTCGGCATCAGTGCCGGTCAGATCTCGGTCATCAGCTGGGCTTTGGCGGTGGTGAGCATTTCGGCCATCTTGGCCCGGATCTCGTCGGAGCTCGCCTTGCCGGTCAGGTCGGCGGCCAGCTTGCGGACGACATCCTCGATCCCGGCCTCTTCGAAATCGGCCTCCACCACCGTCATCGCATAGGCAGCAGCATCATCCCCCGACTTGCCCAGAAGCTCTGCCGCCCAGAGGCCGACGAGCTTGTTGCGGCGGGCCTCGGCGCGGAACTGCATCTCTGCGTCATGCGCGAACTTGTTCTCGAATGCTTTTACGCGGTCGTCGAAGGTGGTCATGGGCGGCCCCTTGGTTGAACTCATGCTGCTGCAGATATGCCCTTCCCGCCATCCCGCCGCAAGAGGCGGATGGGCGCAGTCCGGCCACAAGGCCCGTTCACCGGCTTGCAGCCGACGTGGGCATCACGTATAGGCCTGACATGGTCAGTCGGGGCGGTGCTTCACCGCCCCTGCCTGCATTTGTCGCGGAGAGTTCATGGCACGGCGCAAGAAGGTCTATGAGGGCAAGACGAAGATCCTCTATGACGGTCCGGAACCTGGCACCTTGATCCAGTATTTCAAGGATGAAGGCATCTCGTCCGAGGCCCCGGTGACCAGTGCTGCCAAGGGTACCGAGGGCAAGGGCGTGCTGAACAACCGGCTGTCGGAATTCTTCATGACCGGGCTGAACAGCATCGGGGTGCCCACGCATTTCATCAAACGGCTGAACATGCGCGAACAGCTGGTGCGGATGGCCGAGATCCTGCCACTGGAAGTGGTGGTGCGCAATTTTGCCGCAGGTGAGTTGTCGTCCAAGCTGGGGATTCCGGAGGGCACGGCGCTGCCGCGCCCGATCGTGGAATATTATTACAAGGACGACCGGCTGTCCTCGCCCATGGTGGCGGAGGAGCATATCGTGGCTTTTGGCTGGGCCAGCCAGCAGGATCTGGATGACGTGGTGGCGCTGGCGCTGCGGGTGAATGACTTCCTGTCGGGCGTGATGATGGGCGTCGGCGTGCGTCTGGCCGATTTCCGGATCGAGGTCGGCCGGGTCTGGGAGGGTGATTTCATGCGCCTGATCATTGCCGACGAGATCAGCCCGGACAATTGCCGGTTGTGGGACATGCGCCCGGTGATCGACCGTGGCGACGGGCAGCCGGTGGCCGAGCCGGGACCGATGGTGGATGTCTACACTGAACTCGCGCGCCGCCTTGGGGTTTTGCCGACCAATGTCACCCATACGACCAAGCCGACGCTGATCAATTAGCTCAGCCCGGTGCAGCGCCGGGCGGCGTTGAAAGTGGTGATCCCTGCACGCCCCCTTGCTCCCAAAGGGAGGGGGCGGTAAGGGAGGGGCGAAATCTGGTCAGCCATTGGGGAATTGCCATGAAAGCCCGCGTCACCATCATGTTGAAGACCGGCGTTCTGGATGTGCAGGGCGAGGCCGTGCGCCATGCGCTGGGCACGCTGGGCTTTGCGGGCGTCGAGGGCGTGCGGCAGGGCAAGGTGATCGAGCTGGATCTGGCCGAGACCGATGCAGGCAAGGCGGAGGCGGATGTGAAGGCGATGTGCGAAAAGCTGCTGGCCAACACGGTGATCGAATCCTATCGCGTCGAGATTCTCTGACTTTCTGACCCTGCGCTCGGCGCTCCCCTGCGGGCGCTTCCCGCGAGGAGCGACCGCAAGGGAGCGATGAGCGGCTGGCGTGGCAGGGGGGCTGTCTGCCCCCCGTCGCTTCGCTCCTCCCCCCGAGAGTATTTGTGCCAAGATGAAGCCTAGATGCGTTTGGTGATGTTCAGGCGGATGCCGTTTGCGGCGCGTACGGTGAGATGGGCGACGGGCACGGGGATGTCACCCGTGATGGCGTCGAACTGCCAACTGCGCAGCAGGTGGGCGAGCAGCAGCGGGCCTTCGAGCATGGCAAAGCCCGCGCCGGTGCAGACGCGCGGGCCTGCGGAGAACGGCAGGTAGGCGTCGCGCGCGCAGGTTTTCGTCTTTTCGCGCGACCAGCGGTCGGGATCAAAGCCGTCGGGGTTGGTCCACAGCCGTTCGTGCCGGTGCAGGTGCCAGGGCGACAGCACGATCTGCGCGCCAGGGGCGACCGGGCGGTCGCGCAGGTTTTCGGGGCAGCGGTTTTCGCGCACCATCATCGGCACCGGCGGATAGAGCCGCAGGGTTTCGCGAAACACGTCGCGGGTGAATTTCAGGCGCGACATAGCGGCGAAATCGGGCGCGTCCGGCAGGGTGGCGGCCTCAGCGGCCACACGGGCCTGGGCCTCGGGGTGAGTCGCCAGCAGGTAAAGCGCCCAGGCGAGGGCAGAGGCGCTGGTCTCGTGCCCGGCGAGAAAGAAGATCGCGACCTGATCGACCATTTCTTCGGTGTTGAAAGTCTGGCCGGTTAGCGGGTCGGCGGTTTGCATGATCTTGGTGGCCAGATCGTCGGGTGCGGTGCCCGCCTTGATTTCCGCCGCACGGGCGGTGGTCATGGCGGTGATCAGCGCGCGGATTTTCCGCGCCGATTGCAGCGTGGCGCGGCGGTGCAGCCGGGGAAACCAGCGTGGCAGCGGCAGGAAGGCGGCAAGGTTCAGGATTGGCTGGCTGCGCTGATAGGCGCGGAATTCATGGAACACCGCCTGGGCGGTCTGGTGTTCGATCGGGATCGAGAACAGCGTGCGGAAGATCACGTCGGCGGCGGCGTGGCTCATCTCCTCTTCGACCTCGACCGCGCCTGCGTTCAGGCGGGAGGTGGCGGCCTCGGCCGCCTGCCACATGGCGGGGAAGGTATCGCGCAGCCGTCCGCCCTCGAACGCCGGGTCGATGATGCGGCGCTGGCGTTTCCAGATCTCGCCATTGGTGACAAAAACCGAGTTGCCCAGCAAAGGGTTCAGCCCTTCGCGGATGCGGCTGGATTTTGGGAAATCGTCGGGTCGTGATTTAAGAACAAGATCAATGAGTTGCGGGTCATTGCACATATAGCTGCGGAAGAATGGCGTGCGGAATTCGGCCATCCATGCACGATACAGCCGGGCGGGCTGCGCCGAGAGGATGTCATGCCGGAACAGGCGCAGGTAGCGCCAGAGCGAGACGCGGTCGGGACGGGGCGTGGGTTTGGGCGGGGTCATGCCGTGTCGGTATAGCGGTTGACGGGGGAGGTGATACGGCTTTTTGACGGCGCGCGACCCGCGTAGCGGGTGGCGAGGGTTTGCGGCCCGGCGGTGATCTGGAAATAGTCGTAGTCGCCGGGGCGGTCAAAAGCGCAGAGATACTGGAAATGCAGCCGGAAAAAGCGCCAGCGGAGTTGCTTCCAGCGCTCGGGCGACAGCGTTTGGGTGAAGGCGGCGGAGAGCACCAAAGGCCAACGCTGATCCGGCGGCGCGACGCCGGTGACGGCGACCGGATCACATAGCGCAAAGGCGCAGCCGTCGCCGGGGGCGGTGACATCGATCCAGGTGATATCGTTCCGGGCGGAGAGAAAGGCCAGATCGCCGCGCAATCGAGTCGCTCCGGGCAGGAAGCTCACCATCGGCACCACTTGCCCCAGCGACAGGAAGGCCAGCGGCGGATGGCCGGCGGGCAGACCTGTGCGGATCATGTCCGACAGGATGGACACGCCCAGATGCGCGCCGGAGGAATGGCCGACCACCAACACCTCGTCACAGTCATCAGTGAGGGCCGCGCGGATGGTGGCGGCGAATTCGGCCATCCGCGCCTCCAGCGCCGGGGGGTTGGCCCCGTTCCAGCGGGCGGAAAAGGCGTAGTCGTGCATGAGGTAATAGGCGAAGATCTTGTTGTCGCGTGCCTTGAACCAGCGCAGGATGAAGGGGATCGGCAGCAGGCCGGTGAGGATCAGCGCCGGGTGGGTAAAGGCCGCCACCAGCCTGCCCACCCCCCAGCCGATGGCGCAGGCCAGCGCCAGTTGGCCCAGCAGGAACACGATCGGATAGAGCGCCGCAATAACCGGCCCCTTGCGCAGCCGCACAAGCCGGAACAGCGCGCCTGATCTGATATAGGCCCATGCCGTGCGGATCAACTGGGCATATGTGGCGGGGATCGAGTTCGACATGCTGGCGCGAACGATATCGGACCAGACCAGCACCTCTATCTCTGCCTGCGACGCGTTGCCATTCATGGTGCCGTTCACGCGCCAGCCATAGGGGCCTTTGGTGGTCTTGGGCTGCACGGCGATGGCATAGCCCGAGATCGCGGCCTGATCGGCGGCTTCCTTTCGGTAAAGCTCGCGGTAGCGGCGCGGGTGGATCGGGTCGTAACCGGGGATATAGAAGACGCGGCGGCGGAAGGGCTTGCTGCCCTGCGCCGCGATCCCGGTTGTCATCGTCTCGATTTTCGCCATCCGCCGCTCCTGCCTGGCCCAGTCTAGGCGGGATTTCGGGCGGAAATAAGGGGGAACGGTCAGCCCAGCAGTGGGATGCCGAGGCGGTCAAAGGTCTCCAGCAACCACCAGCTGAAATCGGTGAAGGCCCCGGTGACCAGCGCCAGACCGACGACCAGCAAGAGGATGCCCATCACCCGCTCAATTGCCCTCATATGCGGTTTCAGCCGCTGCATCAGGCCGAGCGAGCGTTCGACAAACAGCGCAGCCAGCAGGAAGGGCAGGCCAAGGCCGAGGGCGTAGACCGCCAGCAGCATGGTGCCGCGCTGAATCGAACCCTCTTGCGCGGCCAGCGACAGGATCGCGCCCAGTTGCGGGCCGATGCAGGGGGTCCAGCCGAAGGCAAAGGCGAGGCCGAGGACATAGGCACCAAACGCCGTGCCGCCCCGGTCGCCCGCATCCAGCCGCGCCTCGCGGTCCAGCATGGGGATGCGGAACACCCCAAGGAAGTGCAGGCCGAAAATGATGACCACCACGCCGGAGACCCGCGAGAACAGTACCTGATTTTGCAGGAAGAACGCGCCGAACAGCGAGGCGGTGAAGCCCAGCAGCAGGAAAACAGTGGACAGGCCCATGACGAAGAACAGCGCGGGGATGATCACCCGGCGACGCGCAGAAGCATTGTCGCGCATGTCCCCCATCGAGATGCCGCCCATATAGGCGAGGTAGGGCGGCACGATGGGCAGCACGCAAGGCGACAGGAACGACAGCACCCCCGCAGCCAGTGCGATCAGCATGGCGGGCAGCAGCGCCGCGTCGATCAGGTCTATTCCGAACATGGCTGACTGTCCCCTTTGGGCCAGTGATAGACCGGACAATGCCGCGCGTCACGGGGGCGCGGTGTCACATCGGCGTGGTCATAGTGAAACATCCCCGAAAGCAAAAGGGCGGCAGGATGACCTGCCGCCCTTGAGCGTCTTTGACAGGGCTTAGCGGCCCAATGTCCACCAACCCTTGCGCTTGGGCTTGGCGGTGCCGTCGTCGTCGGACTCCGGCTCGGCTGCGGCGTCAAGGCCGGGGTCGGCCACCAGCGCGTGCTGGGCGGCTGCCGGTTCGGGTGAGGGCGCGGGTTGCAGGGCCGGGGTGGGGTTGGCGACCGCCACGGGCGCTGGCGTTGCCACTGGCTCTGCTGCTGCCACTTGTGCCGGTTCGGGCTGCGCTGCCTCTGCTACGGGCGGCGCGGAGTCCGTCACCTTCGGCTTGCGGGTCCGGGAACGCTTTTTCGGGGCCTCGGCCTCTGGCTCGGCTGCGGAGTCCGCGGCGACGGGCTCGGGCACCACGGCTGCGGCGGCTTCCGCCTCGGTGGTCGTCGCCTTTGGCTTGCGGGTCCGGGTGCGCTTTTTCGGGGACTCGGCTTCGGGAGCGGGGGCCTCGGCCGCAGGTTCGGCTACCGCCTCAACTGCGGGTTCGGCGACCTGTGGGGCGGCATGGGCCGGGGCCTCTGCAGCGTCGGTGTCATCACCGTCTTCGCCGTCACCATCATCCGATGCGCCATTGCCATCGGCATCGGTCCCGTTCGGGCCCGTGCCTTTGCGCCGACGACGCCGACGGCGCTTTTTCTTGGTTCCGTTGCCGTCACCGTCGCGCGCTTCGGATCTGGGTGCGGTCCTGTCTTCCGATTCCGACTCGGCCTCTGCCTCGTCTTCGACATCGTCCTCGATCGGCAGATCCTCGTCTTCTTCCTCGTCCACCGCCGCGCCCATCAGGCTGGAGTTGCCCGAAATCACCGAGCCGGGTTCCGGCACCACGCGCAGGGCGGTCTTGAACTTTTCGATGGTGTAGTCGGGGCTGATCATCGACGGATCAGCCTCCATCCGCACGGCCATGCCATAGCGGGCCTCGATCAGCGCGATATGCTCGCGTTTCTGGTTGATCAGATAGTTGATGATCCCGACCGGAGCGCGCAGCAGCACCTCTTTGGACCGCTTGCGCGTGCCCTCTTCCTCCAGCGCGCGCAGCACTTGCAGTGCCATGGAATCATCCGACCGGATCAGCCCGGTGCCGTGGCAATGCGGGCAGGGCTGGGTGGTGGATTCGAGCATGCCGGGGCGCAGGCGCTGGCGGCTCATCTCCATCAGGCCAAAGCCGGAAATGCGGCCGACCTGAATACGGGCGCGGTCGGTTTTCAGCTTGTCTTTCAGCTTCTTCTCGACGGCGGCGTTGTTGCGACGCTCTTCCATGTCGATGAAGTCGATGACGATCAGACCGGCAAGGTCGCGCAGACGCAGCTGGCGGGCCACCTCTTCAGCGGCCTCCAGGTTGGTTTTCAGCGCGGTATCCTCGATCGAGCCTTCTTTCGTCGCGCGGCCGGAGTTCACGTCGATGGCGACCAGCGCCTCGGTGATGCCGATGACGATATAGCCGCCGGATTTCAGCTGCACGGTCGGGTTGAACATGCCGCCGAGGTAGCCTTCAACCTGATAACGGGCGAACAGCGGGGTCGGGTCTTGGTAAAGCTGCACCGCCTTGGCATGGCTGGGCATGATCATGCGCATGAAGTCCTTGGCGACGCGGTAGCCTTCGGCCCCTTCGACCAGAACCTCGTCGATCTCGCGGTTGTAAAGGTCGCGGATCGAGCGTTTGATCAGGTTGCCCTCTTCGTAGATCGGGGCCGGGGCGATGGATTTCAGCGTCAGCTCGCGGATCTGCTCCCACAGACGCATCAGGTATTCATAGTCGCGCTTGATTTCCGCCTTGGTGCGCTTCGCGCCTGCGGTGCGGATGATCAGGCCGGCGCCTTCCGGCACCTCGATCTCACCGGCGATTTCCTTGAGCTTCTTGCGGTCGGGGGCATTGGTGATCTTGCGGCTGATGCCGCCGCCACGTGCGGTGTTGGGCATCAGAACGCAGTAGCGGCCTGCAAGGCTCAGATAGGTCGTCAGCGCAGCGCCCTTGTTGCCGCGTTCTTCCTTGACCACTTGCACCAGCAGGATCTGGCGGACCTTGACCACTTCCTGGATCTTGTAGCGCCGGGCGCGGGGTTTGCGCGAGGCGCTGATTTCTTCCGACACATCCTCTTCGGCGATCGATTCGATCTCGTGATCGGTGTCCGAGGCGTGGTCCATCGCGCGGTAGGGCGCGTCGCCGTTGCCATTGCCGTTCTCGGCGCTGTGGTCGTGATCAAGGCCGTTTCCGTCGTGATCATGACCGGCAGTTTCGGTGACCGGCGCGGCGGAGTCGGTGGCCGCCTCGTCATCCAGATCGACGACATCCATGCCCGATGGGCCGGAGGTCACGGCATCCTGCGCCCGCGCCTCTTCGGCGGCGGGTTTGGGGCGCGGCGTGCGGCGGCGCGAGCGGCGGTTTTCTTCCTCTTCCTCGGCGCGGGCATAGGCGCGTTCTTCCTCGATCAGCGCTCTGCGGTCCGCGACCGGGATCTGGTAGTAATCGGGGTGGATTTCGGCAAAGGCCAAAAATCCGTGCCGGTTGCCGCCGTAATCGACAAAAGCCGCCTGAAGCGAGGGTTCGACGCGGGTTACCTTGGCAAGGTAGATGTTGCCGGCAAGCTGGCGTTTGTTGACTGTCTCAAAATCGAATTCCTCGACCTTGTTTCCGTCGACCACCACGACCCGGGTTTCCTCGGGGTGGGTGGCATCAATAAGCATTTTCTTGGCCATATCAATCCATTGCGCCTGCAACGCACCAAACCCCCCGGCGGACCAGAGGCGGATTGATGCGGAGTGAGGCGTCTTGTTCGGGCGGGCGTTCGCGTCAGGCGTGACGGCAGAATGCCCATTGGGCACCCCACGCCGTCTATCGTCTTTGTCGCGCGCGTCATCGCGGTTCACGTCTGAGGGGCGGTCAGCCCCCCACCTTCAAAAAGCCCGTGCATCCAAAGACTTGCGGGCAATGACAACAGCCTTGCGGCCGATCCGGCTGCTTGCCCGCACGTCGCGATTCATCGCGTCGGCCATGGCAGGCAGAGAATTCTGTGCTGGGGTTGACCCATGCACGGCAACCCTAGCGGTAAAGCCAGAGCAAGGGCAATGGGCAATTTTTGCGCGGAGCAGGCCCGCGCGCGCATTGGCGCGCGGGTTTCGCGCGCCAATGCGTCAGTATTTTGCGGGAACGTAAAGCTCTGGCGGCAGGACGGCGCGTTCGTAATCCGGGTTGAACACCCGCTCGGGCAGGTGAACCTCTTCGTGCGGCACCGGCTCATAGGGGATCAGGCTGAGCAGGTGGTCGATGCAGTTCAGCCGCGCGCGCTTCTTGTCATTGCCCTCGACGATATACCACGGCGCTTCGGGAATGTTGGTACGCGCCATCATTTCCTCTTTCGCCTTGGTATATTGCTCCCAGCGGATCCGGCTTTGCAGATCCATCGGCGACAGTTTCCACTGCTTCATCGGGTCATGGATACGCATGAGAAAGCGCATCTGCTGTTCCTCATCGGTGATCGAGAACCAGTATTTGATGACCGTAATGCCGGACCGCACCAGCATGCGTTCAAATTCGGGAACGTCATGGAAGAACTGCTCGACCTGATCCTCGGAGGCAAAGCCCATCACCCGTTCGACCCCAGCGCGGTTATACCAGCTGCGATCGAACAGCACGATTTCGCCGCCTGCGGGCAGGTGGGGCACGTAACGCTGGAAATACCATTGCGATTTCTCGCGGTCGGATGGCGCTGGCAGGGCAACGGCACGAACCACGCGCGGGTTCAGCCGCTGGGTCAGGCGCTTGATCACGCCGCCCTTGCCCGCGCTGTCGCGGCCCTCGAACAGCACCACGACCTTCTTGCCGTGGTACTGCACCCAGTCCTGCAACTTGATCAGCTCGGACTGCATCCGTATCAGCGCGTGGAAATACTCGTGCCGGTCGATCGTGTTCGGGTGTTTTTCCTTGTAGATGCGCGAGATTTCCAGCGACAGCTGGGCGTCTTCCAGCTCCAGCTCAAAGTCCTCGTCAAAGGTGTCGGCCAGTTCAGCCTGAAGCCAGTCTTGCGCGGGGGAATTGTCTGCGATGTTCACGGCGGGCACCTTTCGGGGTTTTCCCGCCGTGATTACTCCTGCCATTGTAACAGGATCGCGACGGGATCAGGTGTAATCCTGCCTCTGCAATCCATATTTCGCCATCTTCTCGTTCAGCGTCCGGCGCGGCAGGCACAATTCGTCCATCACGGCAACGATGCTGCCCTTGTGGCGGCGCATGGTGTTGTCGATCAGCATTTTCTCGAAGCTTTCGACATATTCCTTCAGCGGCTTGCCCTCGGTCGTCATCGCCGGGCCAGAGGCTTCGTTGTCAGCCATCAAAAGGCTGGCGATGGAACCCGACCCGCGCCGGTTCTGCAACACGGCGCGTTCGGCGATGTTGACCAATTGGCGCACATTGCCGGGCCATGGCGCCTGCAACAGTTGCGCTGCCTCTTGTGCTGTGACCTGCGGGGCGTCGCAGCCGTATTCTTCGGCGAACTGCTCTGACATCCGGGTGAACAGGGTCAGGATATCCTCGCCACGCGACCGCAGCGGCGGGGCAAGGATAGTCATGGCGCCAAGCCGGTAGAACAGATCGGCACGCAGGATATCCTCCAGCGTCTTGTCGGCGACGTGTTCGTTGCAGATCGCGATGATCCGGGTTTCCGGCGGGGTGCCTGACTCGTTGATCAGGGTCAGCAGGCGGGCCTGCAGCGACTGGCTCAGCGCTTCCACATCCTCAAGGCACAGCGTGCCGCCCCGCGCCTCTTCTACCAGCGGAATGGTGCCATCTTCGGCGGGGCCGAACAGCTTGGCGGCAAGCTGGTCTTCGGACCATGCGGCGCAGGAGATGGTGACGAATTTCTTTGACGCGCGCGGCCCCACCGCGTGCAGGGCATGGGCGACCAGCGTCTTGCCGGTGCCGGTTTCACCGTCGATCAGCACGTGGGAATCCGCCTGACCCAGATCGAGGATATCCTCACGCAGCCGCTCCATCACGGGGCTGCCGCCGATCAGCTTTTTCATCAGAACCGAGCCGTCGGACAACTCGCGCCGCAATGCGCGGTTGTCCAGCGTCAGGCGGCGGGCCTGAGTGGCGCGTTTGGCAAGTTCCGTCATCCGGTCCGGGTTGAACGGTTTTTCCAGAAAATCATAGGCCCCGACCCGCATCGCCTCGACCGCCATCGGCACATCGCCGTGGCCAGTGATCATGATGACGGGCAGGCCCGAATCCATGCTCATCAGCCGTTTGAGGAAGGTCATGCCATCCATGCCCGGCATCTTGATATCACTGACAACAACCCCCGCGAAATCCGCGCCGATGCCCTTGAGCGCCTCTTCGGCGCTGGCATAGGTTTCGGTGTCAAAGCCCGACAGGGCCAGCCACTGGCTGATGGATTGACGCATATCGGCCTCGTCATCGACGATGGCCACTTTCATTGCGCGCGACATGAAACCCTCATTCCGCAGCTTCCTGCTCTTTTACCGGCCCCAGCAGGGGCAATTGCATTTCAAACACCGCGCCGCCGCCTTCGGCATTGCGCGCGGTCAGACGGCCCCCCAGATCGCCCACGATCCCCGACGAGATGGCAAGGCCAAGGCCCACCCCTTCGCCGGGTTTCTTGGTCGTGTAGAAGGGCTCGAAAAGGTTATCGAGTTCGGCGATGCCGTGCCCGTTGTCGCGCACCATCAGCATGGCGGTATCGCCCTGGCTGAGGATCAGGTCGATCTGCGGGCCGGGACGGTCTTTCGTCGCATCCAGCGCGTTGCGCAAAAGGTTGATGATCACCTGCTCCAGCCGGATGCGGTCGGCCAGCACCATCACCGGCTGGCGGGGCAGGGTGCGGGTGATCTTGACCACGCGGGCCTTGAGCTGGGGCTCCATCATCGACAGCGCGGAACTGAGCGCCTGACGCAGATCCACCGGCTCGAACGCCTCGCCGCCCTTGCGGGCATAGGATTTCAGCTGGCGGGTGATCGCGCCCATGCGTTCGATCAGATCGTCGATGCGCTGGAACGACGACAGCGCCTCTTCAGGCCGGCGGCGCTGCAACAGCAGGCGCGCGCCGGCCAGATAGGTTTTCATCGCGGCCAGCGGCTGGTTCAGTTCATGACTGACCGCCGCCGACATTTCTCCCAACGCCGCCAGTTTCGACGATTGCGCAAGGGTCAGCTCGGCCACGGCCAGATCCTTCTGCACCTTTTCGCGCTCGGCAATCTCGCGTTGCAGGCGGGCGTTCAGCAGGCGCAGTTCAGCCGACTCGCGCCTGAAGCTCATGCTTTGCGACCAGGCCTTGCGCGACAGGGCGTAAAAGGTCAGCGCCAGCAGGATGGCAAAGCCCATGATTTCCAGTGCCAGCACGCCGTTCACCCGTTCACGCACCGAGTCATAGGCGGTAAAGGTCACCATGCGCCAGCCGCGGAATGGCACCCGCGCCTCGGTCTTCATCACGGCCTGACCCGACAGATAGGCATCGGGCGGGTTCTGCGCCCAGTCGGCGGTGGCCTGAAGCGCGCGCCCGATGGCAGACCGTTCCTCGCGCACCGCCAGCGCTTCGGCCAGCGGCAAGCCGCGCCAGCGGGGTTCGGTTGCCAGAATCACGGTGCCTTCGCTATCGGTAACCAGCACCGCATCCTGAAATCCAGCCCAGGCCCGTTCGTATTTCATCAGATCTACCGCTACTGCGATCACGCCCACCGGGCGGCCATCCACGATGATCGAGCGGGAATAGGTGAAATCGAACCCCGCCGTACCGCGCCTTGCGGCGGTAAAGATCGTGTCTTTGGCGCGCAGCGCATCGACGTAAAAGCTCTCGGTCCGATAGAGCGTGCCCAGAAGGTTGCGGTTGGTGGCGCCGACCACCCGGCCATCGCGGTCCATGATCATGATCGAGGCAACCCCGATTTCGGACTGTACCTTGATCAGCCGCTGCGAGGTCTGGGAAAAGTTGCCGACCCGCAGCGCCTCGCCAAAGGCGGGGTCGGTGGACAACAAGAGCGGCACCACGGATGTGCGCTGCAATTCGGAAATCATGTTGCCGGAATAAAGCGCCAGCCGCAGATCGGCCCGGTTGCGCGTGGTTTCAGAGAATCGCTCGGTCAGCCAGCGGTTTGTGACCAGAACCACCCCGATGGCCAGCACAACCATCAGGGCAATAACCAGTTTCACGCGCCAGGAAATCCCCTGCGCGTCATCGCTTTGGTCAGATGGAAACCGTGTGTCCGTCATGTGCCCGACTCTAGGCTGTGGTCAGACCTGCCTCAAGCCGGGGCGGTTCAGGCAAGCGCCATCCCGCCCATCAGCGCCCGGAACATTCCAGCGCCATCAGTGCCGCCGTGAACCGGCTCGCAGGCACGTTCCGGGTGGGGCATCATGCCCAGCACGCGGCGGTTGTCAGAAAGCACACCCGCGATATCGGCCATCGAGCCGTTGGGGTTCTGCGCATAGGTAAAGGCGATGCGATCCTCGCCCTGCAACCGGGCCAGACCTTCGGCATCAATCGTGTAGTTGCCGTCGTGGTGGGCGATGGGAATTTCAATCTCCTGCCCACGCCCGTAGGTGTTGGTATAGGGGCTGTCGGTGGTGGCCACGCGCAAGGCAACCCGTTTGCAGGCGAATTTCAGGCCCGCATTGCGCATCAGCACACCGGGCAGCAGGCCCATTTCGGTCAGCACCTGAAAGCCGTTGCAGATGCCCACAACATAGCCGCCCTTTTGGGCATGGGATTTGACTGCCGCAGCGATCGGCGATTGCGCGGCGATGGCCCCGCAGCGCAGGTAATCGCCAAAGGAAAACCCGCCCGGCACCCCGACCACATCAACGCCATGCGGCAGGTCGGTATCCTTGTGCCAGACCCGCGCCACGTGAAAGCCCGCCTGTTCGAAGGCCGATGCCAGATCACGGTCGCAGTTCGATCCGGGGAAGGTGATGACAGCGGCTTTCATGGGACTCTCCCTGATGATGCAATGCGCTCGCCATAGCGCAAGCAGCAAGCCGATTCCAGTGCGGCTTTGGCCTATTTGCCGCGATAATGCTGCAGGACAAACACCCGGATCGCCGAGGCCAGCCCCTCATCGCCCTGACGGGCCGCGTCGATGCGGGCGGCAAGGGCGTTCACCGTCTTACCCTGCTCGGTAGCGATTTCGCGGAAGGCATCCCAGAATCCGGGCTCCAGCGAGACGCTGGTGCGGTGGCCGTGCAGGGTCAGTGAATGTTTGGCGGGGCGGGCAGTCATGGCCGCAGTCTAGCGGCGGATTGGCTCGGTGCCAACGTTCTGTGCGGGGCTGGCACGGGGAACCCCACGGGGAACCCATCAAACCCGGACGGGTTCTATATCCGACACCCCATTGAACACCTGCCAACGAGGAATTTGCCTATGCTGCCGATTGCGACCTATCGCCTGCAACTGCGCAATGGCGTGGATTTCCAACGGGTGGAGGATGATCTTGACGCCATCGCACGTCTGGGCGTCAGCCATCTGTATCTGTCGCCGGTGTTTGCCGCCACCTCTGGCTCCACCCACGGCTATGACGTGACCCGGCCCGATGCAATCGAGCCCGCCTTGGGCGGCATTGACGGGTTTCACAATCTGGCTGCTGCCGCGCGGGCGCGCGGGCTTGGCATCATCCTTGATATCGTGCCCAACCACACGGCGTTTTCGCTGGAGAACCCGTGGCTGGTTGATGTGCTGCGCCACGGGCAGGAAAGCCGCTATGCGCAACATTTCGATATCGACTGGACCGCCGGAGGGCTTGTGCTTCCGTGGCTGCCGCGCCCGGTGGCTGCGATGCTGGCCGAGTGCGCGTTGCGGGTGGAGCCGGACGCGCGGCATGGCGCGGTGCTGGTCACGGGCGATCTGCGCCTGCCGCTGCGGGGCGGGGCCACCGGCTCGGTGGAGGAGGTTTTGACGCGCCAATGCTGGCAACTGGCCGATTGGCAGGCGGGAAGCGACAGCATTACCCACCGCCGGTTCTTCAACATCACCGAGCTGATCTGCATGCGGGTGGATCGCGAGCCGGTATTTGACGACATGCACCGGCTGATCCTGGCGCTGGTTGCCTTTGGTGACGTGCAGGGGTTGCGGATCGACCATATAGACGGGCTGCGCGCACCGGGGGCCTATCTTGCGCGGCTGCGCGACCGGGTCGGGCCGGGTGTGCCGGTCTGGGTCGAAAAGATCCTTGTCGGCGATGAGCCGTTGCCGGATTGGCCGGTAGAGGGCACCACCGGCTATGAACATGGTCGCGACATCGCGCGTGTGCTGACCCCGCCCGCAGGCGTGTCGGCGCTGACGGCGCTGTGGTCGGGGGCTTTGGGGCGCAGCACCGATTATGCGGCCACCCTGACCACCGCCAAGCGCGACATCCTGCGCCATGATCTGGCGGCAGAGGTTCTGCGGCTGGTCGATCTGGCCCGCGCCGCTCTGCAGGGTGACCCCGAACACGACCCCGGCCCCGAGACCCTGCGTCAGGCGGTGATCGGGATGCTGGAGGGCATGCCGGTATATCGGACTTATTTCGGCGAGGACGGGCAGTCTGCGGCGTTTGCGGCGCACGTGGTGGAGCAGATGCGCGCGCATCTGCACGCCAGCCTGCGCCCGCCCTGTACCGCGCTGCGCCTTGTCGACTGTGTGGCGGGGGCACAGACCCCAGCCGAGGAAGCGTTCCGCGACCTGTTCCAGCAGACCAGCGGCGCGGTGCTGGCCAAATCGGCCGAGGATACCGCGCTTTACCGCTATCTGCCCTATCCGGCGGCCTGCGAGGTCGGGGCCTCGCCCGATGCGGCCGCGCTGACGCTGACGCCGGAGGCGTTTGCCGCCGCTTCGCATGCAATGCAACCGGGGGCGATGGTGCTGACCTCGACCCATGACACCAAGCGCAGCGAGGATGCGCGGATGCGGCTGGTGGCCTGCGCGCATCTGCCCGATGCGGTGCAGGTCCTGTGGCGCGAGATGTGCGAATTGCCGCCCGTGCAGGCTGCTTTGGCCGGGGGCATGCGAAAGGATGAACTGTGGGCGCTGATGCACGCGCTGCTGGCAGCCTGGCAACCGGCGGGGGACGCGCCCGATCTGCCCGACCGGGTGGCGGCCTATCTGCAAAAGGCGATGCGTGAGGCGAAGGAGATCACCGCACCCGCCTATCCGGACGCGACGGCAGAGTCTCCGGCATTGCGGCTGGCACGTGATTTGGCGGCGGATTGGCAGGCAGATCTGCCCGAGGCTGCGGCGGCGCTGATCGACCGGGGCGCGATGCTGTCGCTGGTGCAACTGACGCTGAAGGCCCTGTCACGCGGGGTGCCGGATTTCTATCGCGGCTGCGAAGGCCCGGCGTTCTGGCTGACCGATCCGGACAATCGTGTGCCGGTCGATCCGCCACGACTGATGGCGCTGGAGACGGCGCAGGATTTCGGGGGGCGGAAATATCGGCTGACCCGCGCTTTGCTGGCGGTGCGCCGGGATCGCATCGCCGATCTGCGCGGCCCGGGCGAGACGCGGGTGGAACAGGCGGGCCGGGGCTTTGTGGTGCGGCGTCTGACCGGCACCGGGGTGATCTGTGTCGTGCTGCGTGCCGGGCGCGAGCCGGTCGTGCGGAACGAACCGGGCGCGCGTCCTGCCGGTGCAGGGCTGGGCGACGCGGCCTGATCAGGCGCGCAACAGAAAAAGAACCCCGGACGGTCGGTCCGGGGTTCCTGCCTTGGGTTTTTCGGGCGGGCTTAGAATGACAGGCTGAAATGCTCGCCTGTATCCGGCTGTTTGCCGGTCAGCTTGGATTTCACCAGCTCGAAGGCAAAGCCAAGCCCGCCGGAGGTCAGCCAGACCTCGGCCTCGGTCGGGACCAGCCGGATCAGCCGGATATCGGGGTCTTCGATGCTGTCGAACCAGCTGCTGGCAACCGGGTTCCACAGCTCCTCCAGCTTGGCCCGGTCCTGCACGATCGCGGCAGCGCCTTCGATCCGGGCGTGGATGTTGCTTTCACCGGTCACGATCAGCGAGGCATCGCCCTCGCCGTTGGTGATGGCATCGACCAGTCCGGTGCCCTTCGCGGTGATGAACCAGATCGCCCGGTCCTCTTTGCGCGCGTAAGGTGACATTGGCACGTGACGGGCGCTGCCGACGGCAAGCATAGCGGAGTGGACGCCGTCCATCTCTTTCCAGAACTGTTCGATCAACATGGCAAACCTCTGCTATGGGGCGGGGCGGGTGCGGCCCCCTTCGTCATGTCAACGCCGGGCCAATGCTGCGGTTCCCTGCGGCGCGTGCCGCCCTGCTAAAACCGTTCACGCTGTTGGCACTTGGAGCCGACCCCGCCTGCGCCTATCTTGCACGGGTCCGCCTGCCGGGTTCCGGCCGCACAAAGGGAGCCCCAGACGCATGACCCCACCCCCCACAGGCGCCGAAGCGCGTGGCCTGCAATCCGCGCGCGAGATCGAGGGCCATCTGAAGGCGCTGGAAACCTTTACCCCGATGGCGCTGGGCGTGTTGTCGGTGGCGTCGGGGATCTACACCTATCTTGGCGTCTCGTCGCTGTTGAACAACAGCGGCGCGATGAGCTTTTTCGCCGCGATCGCCTATTCGCTGGCGGTGTCGGTGGCGATCTTCGTGTTCTGGAGCTATCTGATCCGCCTGCTGCCCGCGATGCAAAGCGCTGCGTCCCGGCTGGGGCTGTTCCTGTCGATGGCGCTGGGCTCATTGGCGATCATCGCCATGTCAAGCTGGCTGAACGCGGCAGCGCTGGCCGGGTCGGCGGCGGTGGAACAGCATCTGGCCAAAACCGTGCAGGAGTATCAGGTCGGGCTGGAACAGGCCAACCGCGTGGCGGTGGCGGCGCAGGGGCTGGGCCTTGACGTCGCGCGCACGCGACAGAGCTTCTCGGATCTGTCGGCACAGGAGGCGACGGGCAACCTGTCGGGCACGGCTGGGCGCGGCGCGGTGTTCCGGGTACTGATCCAGAAGGCGGATGAGCTGGCCGGGCTGGAGGCGCAGATCGCGGCGCAGGGGCCGCTGGTGGATGCGGCGTTTTCCGAGGGCAACCTGATTCTCAGCCGGATGCGGGCGCTGACGGCATCAGTTGGTGATGTCGAACAGCGATCGGTGGAGTTTGCCGAGGAATCGGTGCGTCTGGCCGGGCTGATCGCACAGTTGCGGCAGCTGTCGGTGGCGCCCTTGGTGGCGCGGGCGGCGCAGGATCTGTCGGCCTCGGTCGTGGTGCCCGAACTTGATGGCTCCACCGAGGGCATCCGCATCGGCCAGCGCAGCACGATTGACGCGGTGCTGACCCTGCTGGCGCAGCGGGCGACGACGCTGAAGGCGGCGGCGGATGAGGTGCTGGCGATGCCGACACCGGATGACACCACCTATGCCCCGATCTCGACCGCCGATGCGGTGCTGCGCTATGCCGGGGATTTTGTGCCATCCTGGGCCGGGGCGATTGCCATTGACCTTTTGCCTGCGGTTCTGGTGCTGATCATGATGGTGGCGCAAAGTGCGATCCGGGCCGGGCGCGGCACCTCGGCCCCGGAAGAGACGATGACGCTGGCGGAAATCCGGGCGGCTGTGACGGCGCTGCGGGCGCTCGAGCCGCCGCCTGCAGCTGTCGCTGCGCCGGTGACGGAACCGGGGCCGCCACCGATGCGGGTCGCAGCGGTCGAGCCTGCCTCCGAGGGCGGGGATGTGCCGCCGCCCCACCTCATCAGCGGCAGGCGCTGAATGACCGGCTGGCGGGTTCCGCGCTCGGCCCGGGTGTTGCAGGGGATGCTGGTGGCACAGGTGGCGCTTGCCGGGTTGATCGTGGCGGGCGATTTCCAACGGGTGCTGCCCGATCTGTTCCGCACCAGTCCGGCCCCGCCCGCCGCCGTGCCGGTCCGCCCCGGCGACCAGACCCGCCGCTATGCGCCACGCGATCTGCCACGCGATCTGCCTGCCGGGCCGGGCTTTCCGCGCAGCGATCAGGTGCCTGCGCGGCTTCAGTTCACCGACCTTCGCGGCGAGGGCGCGGGTACACTGCTGCTCGAAGGCGCGATCGAGCCGGGCGATGCCGCCCGTTTTGCCGACCATCTGGGCCAGCGTACCACGCCACCGGACCGCATCGCGCTGCACAGCCCCGGCGGGTCGGTCTCTGATGCGCTGGACATCGGGCGGATGATCCGCGCGGCGGGCTTGCCGACTGTGATGCAGGCGGGGGCGGCCTGTTTCTCGGCCTGTCCCTATATCCTTGCCGCGGGCGCCGAGCGGCGGGTCAGTCGCAAAGCCCTTGTAGGGGTGCATCAGCATTACTTTGGCGAAAGCACCCTGCTGCCTGCCTTTGTCGCGGTGCAGAGCATCCAGCAAGGGCAGGGCGAGGTGCTGGACTATCTGGATGAGATGGGTATCGACCTGCGCCTGTCGGCAAAGGCGATGCAGACGCCACCCGCCGATATCTACATTCTGGTGGAGGAAGAGCTGACGGATTTTGCTTTGGCGACCGAGATGATCGACTAGCTTCGTCAGAAGCTGCCGAAGGCCATGCCAAGTGCGATGATCAGGGCACAGGCAAGGGTGGGGATGACCACCGCCACCACAAAGATATCCCCGTAGGCCTGCCTGTGGGTCATGCCGCAGATGCCCAGCAACGTGATCACCGCGCCGTTGTGCGGCAGGGTATCAAGGCCCCCGGTGGCCACGGCCACAACCCGGTGCAGCAGGCTTGGGTCCACCCCCTGCACCGTGGCCTGCGCCACCAGCGACGGCCCCAGCACATCCAGCGCGATCGACATGCCGCCCGAGGCCGAGCCGGTGATCCCGGCCAAAGCCCCCGAAGACAGCGCCGCCGAGATCAGCACATCGCCGCCCGACAGCCCCTCCAGGCTGCTGCGCAGCATCTCGAACCCCGGCAAGGTGGCAATGACCGCGCCAAAGCCCACAAGGCTGGCGGTGTTGAACAGCGGCAGCAAGGCGGATTCCGCGCCGGCGTTCACCACCTGCATCACTTGCGGCGGGCGGCTGAGGATCAGTGCCAGCGCAAGTGCGAAAGCCAGCGCAGTGATAACCGACCAAAGCCCCTTGACCCGCGGCAGGTCCGTCGCGCCATAAAGCGCCTCGGCCAGATAGCCGGTATCCAGCACGGGCAGGATCACACTGCCCATCACCAGTGTAACCACCCCCACCGACAGAATCGGGGCCAGTGCCACCCAGAGCGGCAGGGGGTTATCGCGTGGCGGGGTGTCGGGGGCATCCGGCGCGGCCTCGCCCGCCATCCGCCGGACCCGCATCTGCAACCAGACGATGCCCAGCCCCAGCATCACCGCCGCCGCAATCAGCCCAAGACCGGGGGCGGCAAAGGGCGTGCTGCCGAAAGTGGCCATCGGAATCGCGTTCTGGATCGAGGGCGTGCCGGGCAGCGCGGTCATGGTGAAGGTGAACGCCCCAAGCGCGATCGTCGCCGGGATAAGCCGTGCGGGCAGCCCGGTCTGCGCATACAGCGCACGGGCCAGAGGCCAGGCGGCGAAGGCCACCACGAACAGCGATACCCCGCCATAGGTCAGTACCGCGCAGGCACCGACCACGGCGAGAATGGAATTCTGCGGGCCAAGTGCGGTGGCGATGGCCGAGGCAAGGCGCTGCGCTGCGCCCGACGCCTCCATCACCCGGCCAAACACCGCGCCCAACAGGAACAGCGGGAAAAATGCCACCACAAAGCCACCCGCCGCCTGCATGAAAACCTGGGTATAGCCCGCCAGCACCGGCGCGCCCGCCAGTCCCGCCGCCAGCAGTGCCAGAACCGGGGCCAGCACCAGAACCGACATACCGCGCCAAGCCCCGAGGATGAGCAGCGCCAGAGCCGACAGGATCAGAAGAACAGCCATTTCGCCCCCTTGCCGCGCCGCAGCATAGCGCAGGACCGGGGCAGGGGATAGAGGCACGGGGTCCGGGCCTGGCGGGCGGCAAAGGCGCGGGGCGAACGCCTGCCCGCCCGCCCCATATCGGCCCCCCCCCCCGGTCTATGCCATTGTCCAGAGTTGGAACAACACCCCCGAGGCAAAGGCCCCCGTCAGAGACAGGCCGATATACAGCGCAAAGACCTGTGGCCGGGCCAGGGCCCAGACCGCCATCGCAGCCGGGATCGAGGTGACCCCGCCCGCGATCAGAAAGGCCATGCCCGCACCGGGTGCCATGCCTTGCCCGATCAGCCCGCCAACCAGCGGCAGGGCAGCATAACCGTTCAGATAGGCGGGAACCCCCACCAGCGTTGCGGTCACGATCGGCATCAGCCCCTCGCCCCCGAGCGTGGCCGTCACGGTCTCTGCCGGGATCCAGGCCAGCATCAGGCTTTCCAGAATGAAGGCCAGCACCAGCCATTTGGCCAGAAACAGCGTCGTGGTCACGGCGGTCTTGCCGAACTTTGCCCGCCGTTCCGGATCGGTCCAGAATCGCCAGACCACCGGCTTGGGCGCACGCACCCTTGCCCCGCCGCAGCCGCCATTGCCGATGCCCTCGCGCAGCGGATCGCTCAGTGCCCCGCCGCGCGCCAGCAGATGAACCACCAGCCCGCCAAAGATCCCCAGCCCGATTGCCGCCAGTGTTTTCGCCACAGCGAATTCCAGCCCCAGAACACCCGCCGTCAGCACGAACATCGACGGGTCCATGATGGGAGAGGCCAGCCAGAACGCCATGACCGCCGACAACGGCACCCCCATGGCCAGCAAGGCCGCAATCAGCGGGATCACCCCGCAGGAGCAGAACGGCGAGATGCCCCCGGCCAGCGCCGCCACACCGATCATCACCAGCGGCGCGCCGGTAAAGGCCTTGGCGATCAGGTTGTCCGCACCCGTCGCCCCGGCCCATGCCGCGATGGCGATCGACAGGATCAGAAACGGCGCGGTGTTCAGCACGGCACGTCCGGCAAACAGCGCGCTGTCGGCGGCCTGCGGCGTATCGAACACCGCCAGCACTGTCAGGATCAGTGCCGAGGCCAGCCAGACTCGCTGATCGCGCCACAGATGCCCCAGCGTCGTGCGCAGGCCGGAAGGCGAAAGGGTGGTGTCAGCCACTACAAAATCTCCGGATTTATAGTTTCTTTTCGGCAAGAAAAAGCGCGGCGGCCGATCACGCCGCATCCTCCGCAGGCAGCACCGCAACGCCAGAGCAACATTCCGAGGTCAGGAACCCCACAACGCGCTGCACCGCAGGGTAGTCCACACGGTTGAACACCTCCCGCCCCTGCTTGTCCTGAAGCACCAGCCCGGCATCCACCAGCGTGGACAGGTGATGCGCCAGCGTCGAAGGCGCAAGGCCCAGATGCTCGCCGATGTCACTGACCCGCAACCCCGCATCCCCGGCCTTGACCAGCAGGCGAAAGATCGAAAGCCTGGCATCGTGGCCAAGGGCTGCAAGGGCGCGGGCGTGGGGGCTTGTCACTGTCATGGGATCAAAATAACTACATTTCCGGTTTTGTAAATGATTCGGCTCGTGCATTCCCCGCTCCTCTATGGCTCCGGCAGGATTTCTGTCCGACACAGCTGGACCTGTCACGCAGCCGCAACCCTGAGGGCGGGGCGCCGATCAATCCGGGCAGACACAGGGGGGTCAAAGCCCGCTCCAATCTCCGGGCATTCCCTCGATCCGATAGCTGTCCGGCAGATTATCGGGCGGACCCGCCCGATCCGCCCTTGCCAGAACCGAGGCATGGATGTGCGCGTGCTGGGGCAGCGTCCGCTTGCGGGCGCGGGTGATGTTCAGGCCGCCATCCGTGGTCGGCAATGGCAGGTATTCCAGCAGCCGCCACCCCGGCGTCATCGAGTCGTTGACGGATGCGAAAGCATCGGGGCCGACATAGGGCTGCCGCGGATGCGTGCCCCTGACGAGCCTGTTAACTGTTGCGGTGACATAGCGGATGCCAAGCGCCTGTGTCTCATTGATCATCCACAGCAGTGGAATCTTGGCAAGGCCGGAGACCGCTTCGGGCCAGCCGCCACCGACATCGCCGTGGGTTCCGGTGAACCAGACCTCGCGCGTGTCCTGCGGCACGCCGCAGCCGGGTTGGAACCGTTTCCCAAGATACTCGCCCCCCTCGGGCCAGAGAACGGGTTCGAACATCCGCCGACGCTCATCCAGCGCGACGGCATGGCGCAGATGCGCCACCGAAGGATTGCGCGAGGTAAAGGCATGGTGTCGCAGTTGCGGCAGCAACCCGCGCCCGGGTTCGATCACCGAGGATACGGTATCGAACAGGCCCAGCAGGTGGATCGGCGGTCGGTCGGGGGCCAGGATGCGCTCATACAGCCGCACCTCGGCGAAGTCCTGTTCGCGCTCGGCCTCGCCGATGCGCTTGTAGGCGCGCCAGGCATGGTCCAGCAGGTTCAGGTTGCGCCGCTCCAACAGGCCGATGGCATGGATGAACCCGGCCAGCATCCGCGCGGTATAGGCCCCGCGCGAAAAGCCGAAGATGCAGATGCGGTCGCGCCCGGTCCCTTCGGCCTTGCCGTTGTCATAGTGATCAACGATGAAGCGATAGGCCCTCTTCACATTGTCGTCGATGCCCATGCCCGTGACCATGCCCCAGATCTCGGATGCGTCCTGCGCCAGTTTCGACCAGCGGCCCTGCGCGCCGATGGTGCCCACGCCGGGGTCGTAATAGACAATCTGCGTCTCTGATTTCCGCAGGCATCCGTAAAGCCGCAGGATGTTGGTCCGCCGGTCGGAGATCGTGTTTGACGTGCCATCCAGCAGCAGGATCAGTGTCTTGGGCATCGCAGATCCCTTCTGGTCAATCTCCGGCGAGGCGAAAGTCGTAACCAAAGACCTCCCATGCCCGGAACGGCAGGGACAGTGATACATCCTTGGGAAATCTCGCCAGATAGGCGGGGTTGGTATCAACCACCTTCGGCAGAGTGCTGCCAGCCTGATCGGCGCGCGGGGCCATGTCGCAGAAAGCCGCGGTTCGGGCGGTGACGCCGGCGGGATCGGCACAGAACGCTTCGTAGGTCAGGACAAGGCAATCATCGCCCAACGCCCGCAAGGCGGCCCAATGCGCGGCATTCCAGTGCAGGAGCAGGGTTTCGACCGGAAGCCGTTGCCATTTGCGGGTGGCGAGCACGACGGCGCGCGGATCACGGGTAAGGATCAGGAACCGCGCCTGTGGAAACAGGCTGCGCAGCCAGGCGATGCGGGTCAGGTTCGGGGGGGATTTTTCCAGCAGGTGCGGGTGATGTGGATCTGTCGCATAGGCAGTCCAAGTCCGCAGCAACCTGTCGGCCAGACCCTTTGCGCGGGCCGGATCATCAACCGGGCCGGGACACATCGGCGCATGAAAGGCAAAACTGCCGGGTCCGCCAAAGGGCCGCTCCTGCGGGGCCACATCCTGCAGGAACTGCCCCTCATGGCGCGGCACATCGGGGCAGACCAGTTGAGCAACGTCATAGCGCGCGGCAAGCGTATCATGCAGCAGCGTGGTGCCCGAGCGATGCAGCCCACAAATGAAGGTCACGCGTCGAAAGCTGTGGTCGACGTCGCGCAGGGGTTGGGGCACGCGCGGGTCGCCATCTATGCTGAACCCCACCTTGTCCAGCATCGCCCGAAGTGCGCTGAACCGGCGCGCGTCCAGCAGCCCCGACATTTCCGCTGATGCAGCCCGGTCGCGTCGCATCATCGGGCCCGGCTCGACCGGATCAAACGGGTGGTGCATGGTGCTGAGCGCAAGGTCCAACGCCCCGTGCGAGGCGAGCGCGTCTTTCAGGATCGCGCCGTCAACCACTTTACCGAACGGATCATCCGTCATGTCCTGACGTCGAAAGAACGACCTTTTGCTGATGGTCCCTGGCGTCAGGCCGCAACGCAACACGGCCAGACGCGCTGCCAGACCAGCGGCGAGGCTGTCCGGGTCCGGGTCGAGCAGGTCGCGCTCATAGCTCAGTGCGGCCACCGGCAACCCGACCTGCTGGCATGACCTTGCGGTCCGTGCGATCCAGCCATCCATCGCGGCAGTCCAGCGCAGGAACGGCTCCACCTCGATCCGTGGCCGCAGGTCGGTGGTGGCCGCGCTGTGCCACATATCCTGCGCGAGGGCCTTGTTCAGCGATATGAACTGATCCAGCCGTCGGCGCATAAGAAGGATGGCACCGGCGCCGTACTTCGCCAGTATGCTGCGCAGGGCGGCACCGTGGATCTGGTTGGGGAAGACCTTGATCAGGACCAAACGGGCGTCTTGCGTTGCCTCCATCAAGGCGTCTGTGGCCTCTTCGGGCGTCATGCGGAACGCATGCGCCAAGGCGTCCTCTGATCCGAAGCGCTCGACAAGACGCTGCCGGAGGGCTGGGTGATTGTTCAACCCGTAGATGTCGCGCGGATTGAAGACTTCGGAAAGGGCGATCAGGCCGGGCATGCCTTCCAGCAGGTTGCACAGAAAGTTCGATCCGCTGCGTGGCCCTGCAAGGACAACGATCAGGCGGCGCGGAGAGGGGGCGGCACCATCGGTCATCGCGGATAGGCGTCCCTTGGCCAGCGGTCGGTGCGGATCATGGCGCTGTAGTCGGCCACGAATTCGGCAATCTCACACGCGCCTTTCGCGGCTGGCAGGCCTGCCATCCGCCGGGCACATTCTGCGCGGAACCCGTCATCGAGCAAGCGCGCCACCTGTCGCTTCAGCGCACCCACCCCGTGCCGCGCGCGCAGGCACAGGCCAAACCCGTTCACTTCCGCCCAATGGGCGCGGGTCAGCTGGCTGTCCATCTCGGGGGCTTCGTTCGGCACGAACAGCGTTGGTATCCCGCCCAGAACCTGCTCGTGAAAGCTGTTGTAGCCCGCCACCCCTATAGCCGCATCAAAGGCGCGGCTGTAGAGAAAGCTGGGATATTCGCGGATCTGTATCAACCGCCCCTCGGCCCCGGCCAACAGCGGCGGCATCGGGGCAAGAGGCGAGACGATTTCGATGATCTGCACCCGCGCATCTGACAAAAGGTGCTCGACCACCGCGCGGCGCAGATCCTGCAATTCGTAATTCGCCCCCGACCCGAGTTGTAGGGCCACCGCCAGGTGAGGGTCGTCCAGGCCGTAGTGCTGGCGGGCTTCGGCGCGGGTCAACCGCGCCCCGGGGTCGATATGCAGCACGGGACCGGTAACGTGGACAAGGGGGCGCTCCGCGCGGGTCGGGCCGTGATCCAGCTCGCCCGCCAGTTCTCCGGGTTCGATGATGGCGGTGAACAGGCTGGCATGGTCCAGAAACGGTTGATGCATGTCGCGCCACATCGCGCGGCGGACCCAAAGCGTGATCAGGTCCGGGTATTCGCCCAGCACATCGGCCAGCCCGCCAAACACCGCTGTGCCGTCATAGGCCAGCATGGCCGGTTGCAGATGCCGGATCAGGTCGAAAAGCTCCTCGGCGAAAACCGCGTTCCACCGGCCCGGATCGGCCTGCAAGTGCTTGTGGTGGGGCAGGTAGAAGACCGGGTAGCCCGCCTTGCGTGCCACGCCCAATGACAGGCTCATCGACGCGAATACCGGCAGGAAATGATCGGGCAGCCGGTCGGCAATCGCCATCTGCTGGGTAAGATGGCCAACACCGATGCCATTGGTCGAGACAAACAGCACAGGCTGCTTGCGCCGCGGCGCTCTGGCGCGCGGTGTCGTCTTGCGGCGCAGGCCAAAGGTGTTCAGGCGCTCCTGCGCCAAGGACGCAGAGTGATGCACCTGCACCCACGTTCGGGCCTTGCGCCGTTGCCTGTGCCATGCGGCCGGGTCGGCCACAAACTCATCAATCGTTGCGCGCACATCCTCTGGTGCCGCATAGATCGCGGCCGGGCCAAAACTCGCCTCGAATTCCGGTGGCAGGATGGTGACGATGCCGCAAGCCAATGCTTCCAGGATGTTGCGGCCAAAAGCCTCCAGCCAGGAGGTGGAATGGTAGAACACAAAGAAATCCAGTCCGGCCAGAAAACCCGGCACGCCCTCGGGATCAAACGGCAGCTGAACCCAGTTGGCGGGCAGGGTGGGGCCGTAGAGCGCGTCCAGAAAATCGCCGCCACCAAGGATGCGCAGCTCGACCTCCGGATCGTCGGCGAGATAGGCGGCAAAGGCCTGCGCCCGATCCTCGGGCCATTTAAGCGGATCGGGGCGGGCGTGGCGGCCGATCACAACATGATCGGGCGAAGGCTGGGATCGGTCGGGATCAAAGGGCCAGGCCGGGACGTCCAGCAGATTGACCCAGTCCTCGTCGGCAATGCGACCGAACTTCGGTGTGTGATGATGCAGCGCCCGTCGGACAACCGGGCTGACGGGGGCGATCAGCAGGGTGTCGGTCAGGGTCGACAGGATGATGGAAGCCACCGCATCCAGATCATACTGCCGCGCGCCGGCCGCATTGAACATCGGGTGGTGCAATATCAGCAACCCCCGTTCCGCCCGCAGCGGCAGGGCGGTCCGTGGCAGATTCTCAAAGGTGACCGGGTGATGGATCAGGGCCAGCTGGCACGTCCAGTCTTCACCGGGTCGCAGAACCGTTACGCTGCCATCGGTGATGAAGCGCCGGATCGCCGGATGCACCGGCCAGGCGATTCCCAGCAGGTGTGCCTTGACCATCAGCAGGCCGATGCGCAGCGACTTGTCCTGGCAAAGGGCCTGCAGTTCGGTCGCAACGGCAGTGGAAACGCCCCCCTCGAATCGTGCGTCCAGGACAAAGACCACATCCAGATCAGCCGCCATCCCGGATCCCGGCGCAAAGCGCGGCAGCACGCGCTGAATATTCCTCAAGATCAATGCCATAGCGGATGATCCGCTCGGGCCGCCACTTGGCGAGCAACAGTGCCTGACGGTCGGCAAGAAAGGCTGGCCAGTCAAGAAGGTCGGGAAATTGGGCGATGTCGTTCAACGCGGGCAGGCGTTCAAACACGGCATGCGCGTCGAGGAAAGGGCGGAAGTCCATCATCGTGTGCAGGAACACCACGCGAAAGCGCGGAAAGCGGTCGATGAGGGTCTGGACCGCCGGAAGGACGTTATCCGTCTCGATCTCCAGCATCAGGACAAGCATTGCACGTTCGTCCGGGCCAAGGATCGACACATCTTCTGCCGCTGTCGGGGCCTCTGCCGCTGTACGCCCGGGCCTGAAAATCCCGGCAAGGGAAAGGCCGGCCATCACGCCAGCGTCAATAGTTGGCTTTCCGGACAGGAACCGCTTTCTTTACCGTCGCCTTGGGTTGCACCATCTTGCAGCGTTCGGCGTAGGCACCTTTATACTGCTGGGCCTTGGTGTGATCACAGACCTTTGGCTTTTCACCTTCGATCGGCATACATCCTGAAAGTGCGACGAAAGTGACAACCGATGTCGCCCCCAACGTCAGGTGGCGGGAAAGTTTTGAAAAAATACCCATGCTGCGACCCGCCAGAAATACAGACCCCGATAACATCCAAGTTACCATACGTCAGGCAACGATCGCAACAAACATCCGCGCCCCTGCTGTCATCGCAACAAATTCATGGCCAGAAGCGGGGATCTTTTGGCATAGTCAACGCAAAGGCCGCAAATTTTGGCGGTGGAATGCGCTTTGCGGGGTGCTGCCCATGATTCGACTTCGCTATGTTCTTGTGGTGTTGCCGCTGCTGGTTTTTTCGCTGCTGCTCCCGCTGAATGCACAGCCCACCCTGTCGGAAGCCGGGGAGCGCAAGGTCGCATTGGTGATCGGAAACGGGGCCTATACCGATATTCCGGCCCTGCAGAACGCCACCAATGACGCCGAGCTTATCGCCGAGCGTCTGACCTCCATCGGGTTTGAGGTGACGCTTGCCGTCGACCTTGACCGTCGGCAGTTTGTCCGAATCCTCAGTGGTTTCCGCAAATCGCTTGACGGTGCGACAACGGGGCTTTTCTTCTATGCGGGTCATGGTGTGCAGGCCGATGGCAGCAATTACCTGATCCCGACAGACGCAACCCTGGATGCCGCGGATGTCCTGAGCCTTGAGGCGATCAATTTGGACCGGATCACCGAAATCCTGAACGAGACGACGAAAACCGCCCTGATCTTTCTTGATGCCTGCCGCAACAACCCGTTCGAGCATGGAACCACCCGAAGTGCGGTGGCAGCGGCGCGGGGGCTTGCCCGCGTCTCGGCCGAAAGCAATACGCTGATCTCCTTTGCCGCCGCCCCCGGCAACGTGGCATTGGACCGGGTGGATGGGGTGTCAAATACCAACAGCCCGTTCACCACCGCCTTGTCGCGCCACTTGGGCACGCCCGGCGACACGATAAGCCGGACCATGATCAAGGTGCGCCGTGACGTGTTGGAAATGACCGAGGGAAAGCAGGTGCCCTGGGAACATTCCTCGCTGGTCGACGAGGTGACCTTGCGCCTTGGGGCGCCAGACACGGCAGGGCAGACCAACAAGGACGAAGGCGATTGGGAACTGGTGCTGGGCTCGACCGACCCTGCCGTGCTGGAGCGGTTTATCAGCCGCAATCCCGACAGCCGTTTCGTTTCAGCCGCGCTTGACAAGATCGCGTCGCTGCGCGCGGCGGAGGCTTCTGCCCGAAGCGATGAGGAGCGCGCAGCGCTTGCGGCAGAAGCCGAACGCCGGGCCGAGGCGGAAAGGGAGCTTGCCCTGGCAGCATTTTACGCGCCGCCGGCCCCGCCCGAGGTGCGCGGCACCTTCAGGGATTGTGAGACCTGTCCGCAGATGGTCGACATCAGGGGCACCGAATTCCTGTTCGGAGCACCAGACACCATCAAGCGCGCGCAGTTTGATGAACGCCCGGCCAGACGGGTAGCGCTGCGATCGCCCTTTGCCGTCGCCGTGACGGAAACCACCCAAGCCGAATTTGACCTGTTTGTCCGCGAAACCGGCTACCATTGGCCCGACGCCTGTATGATCACCGCCAAGGATGACACCTTGCCGACGCTGGGATCGCGAACGGCGTCAGTCGCAGCGGCACCGCAACACCCGGTGGTCTGTGTCAGCTGGCATGATGCCCGGGCCTATGTCGCATGGCTGGGGGAAAGAACCGGACAAAGCTATCGGCTGCTGTCCGAGCTGGAGTTTGAATATCTGGCCGAGGCCTTCCGCTTCAATCAGGATATTGACGCGATCTTTGACGGGCGCAGCATCTGCGATGTTGTGAATGTCGCCGATCTGAGCTCGCCGTTCAGCTGGCGCAACTTCAGCTGCACCAATGAGCTTGGGTCGGGCATCCTTCCCGCGGCTTCCATGGCCCCCGATGCTTTTGGCCTGCACCATCTGCTGGGCAATGTGTGGGAGTGGACGCAGGATTGCTATGCCGACACACCCGAAGCCGCCGAGCAGCGCGCGATTGCCCCGCAAGACGGCCCCTGTGAGCGCAGGTCCATGCGTGGCGGCAGTTGGGCGGACCCGGTTTCGGTCGTGCGCACATCGAACCGCAACTGGGACAGCCCGGATTTTCGCGCCGATACGGTCGGCTTCCGGGTGGCTCGCGACCAATGACCTGGGGCTGCATCTGCCACCGTGGGAGAATGAAAATGATCCGTTCCGGCCTGATCACATTCGCAGCCGCCATACTGGCAGCATGGACCGCCGCAGCCGAGGAAATTGTGCTGTCCTGCGGGACCTACGGCTCGGACAGCAACATCTGTGAAAGCTCGGTCGAACGGTGGGAGCGCAAGACGGGCCATAAGGTGCGCTATGTGCAGGTTCCCAGGAAAACCAACGACCAGCTTGATTTCTTCCGCATGGCGCTGGCGCAGCCAAGGCAGGATGAACCCTTGGATGTGGTGATGGTCGATGCGATCTGGATCAACTTCGTCGAACAGTATCTGATCGACCTTGCCCTCTTGTCCACAGGGGCCGAGGCCGAGCATTTCAAGGCGCTGATCGACAACGCGACCTTTGAAGACGGGCTGAAGGCCATGCCGCTCTGGACCGGGGTAGGCCTGATGTATTACCGCTCGGACCTGCTGGAGAAATACGGAGAACCCGTGCCCCGCAGCTGGGATGAGCTGGAACAGATTGCCGCGCGGGTGCAGGAAAAGGAGCGCAGGGAAAACCCGGAGTTCTGGGGTCTGGTGTTCGAGGCGACGAATGGCGAAGGGCTGACCTGCAACGCGCTGGAATGGCTGACCGCCCTTGGGGGGCCTGCGATCCTTGACGAGGGCGGCAAGGTGGCCGTTGACGCGCCGGAGGCCATGCAGACGTATCGGCGTGTGAAAGGGTGGCTGGGCAGGATCGCCCCGCCGAAGGTGGTCGAGATGAACAACGAACAGGCGCGGGTGTTCTTTCAGAACGGGAACGCCCTGTTCATGCGCAACTGGCCCTATGCCTGGGCTCCGTCACAAAAGGCAGACAGTCCGTTGAAGGGAAAGGTCGGCGTCATGTCCATGGTGGCAGGGCCTGCGGGCATTGGGCAGGGCGTGCATGGTGGCTGGTATCTGGGGGTGTCGAAACACGCGAAGAACCCCGAACTCGCTGCCGATCTGGTCCTGCACATGACCAGCCGGGACGAGCAATTGCAGCGTGCGCTGTTCCACAGTCAGAACCCGACACGCCCGGCCTTGTACTCCGATCCGGATGTCCGCGCGGTTTCCCAGTTTTTCGAAGTGGTCTACGGCGGGCTGCAAGGCGCGGTCAACCGCCCCAATGCCCAGATGCGGGGCAGCTATATCTATGTCTCCAACGCTTATTCCGACACGCTCAACCGCTATCTTGCGGGCAAGGATGACGATCCCACGCCGCTGTTTGCAGAGCTGCAGGATCATATGGCCCGGCTGCAACGACGGGATTGGTAGGGGCATGAGGTCGCGGCAGGATGTGGGCTTAGGCAGCGACGTGGCCGCTTGTTATGCGACGGCTGCAGATCATTCCGGTGCAAGAAGCGCCTGCACAGGTCTGATCTTCGCAAAACCTACACGCTACTGCGATCGGATCATCACAGACTGTTTGTAATCTCGGCCCGTGTTGCGGACCTCGGAGAGCGCCAGCGTGCTGACAACCCGGCCAGCCGATATGGCGCCAGCCGACCTGACCCAACTGTCGGTCGTAGTGCCTTTGCGCAACGAAGAGCAGGCGATCGCCGGGCTTGTCGCGGGGATCACGCGGGCGCTTGGCGCGCTTCGATTTGAAGTCCTGCTGGTCGACGACGGATCGACGGACCGCACGCGCGAGACCTGTCTGGCATTGGCGGCGCAAGACCCGCGCATCCGCGTGCTGGGTCATGATCGGTCGGCAGGTCAGTCGGCGGCGCTCCATTCGGGGGTCATGGCGGCGGCGGCGCCGGTTGTCGCGACGCTTGACGGTGACGGGCAGAACCCGCCAGAGAATTTGCCGCATCTGATCGCGCCGCTGCTTGACCCGGATGCCCCGGCGCTGCGCGGTCTGGTTGCGGGGCAACGGGTCGGGCGGCAGGACACGCTTTCCAAGCGGCTGGCCTCGCGCTTTGCCAACGGGATTCGCTCGGCCATCCTGCGCGACGGCACCCGCGATACCGGGTGCGGGCTGAAAGCCTTTCGTCGCGATGCCTTTCTGGGGCTGCCGTATTTCAATCACATGCACCGCTATCTGCCGGCGCTTTTTGCGCGCGATGGCTGGCAGGTCGAACTTGTGGATGTCAGCCATGCCCCGCGCCGCTTTGGCCGGTCAAACTATGGCAATCTGGATCGCGCCCTGGTCGGAATTGCCGATCTGGCGGGCGTGGTCTGGCTTATCCACCGCCGGAAGGCGGCCCGGCCGCAGATGCTGAGCGCAAGATCCGTCCGCCCCGGGCAGCCGGGGGAGGAAACGCCGGCCGAAGATCAGACAATGCAACCCTACCGGAAGATCAGCTGATGCGCGAAGTGCTTTGGTCCGCCCTGAACGTGGCGACCTGGACCGAGTTTACCTGGGTCATGGTGGGGTTGACGGGGCAGTTGCTGTTCACCGCCCGGTTCCTGGTGCAATGGCTGGCGTCCGAGCGCGAGAAACGCTCCATCATCCCGATCGCCTTCTGGTATTTCTCGCTGGGGGGCGGCGTGGTGCTGTTCACCTATGCGGTGTGGCGCGGCGATCCGGTGTTCATCCTTGGCCAGTCGATGGGGCTGGTGATCTATCTCCGCAATCTTTGGTTGATCCATGCCGAGCGCCATCGCAATCCCGTCCGCAACTGATCCCCGGCGGGATTCCGCCAGATTGGTGGCTATTGCGGCGATCGGTGGGATCGTCCTGTTCCGCATTGTTCTTGCGCTGTTTGATCGCACAGAGCTGTCGACCGATGAGGCGCAATACTGGTTCTGGGGGCAGACCTTTGATTTCGGGGCCTATTCCAAGCCGCCGCTGATCGGCTGGATCATTCGGATCAGCACCGATATGCTGGGGCAGTCGGTTGCTGCCGTGCGGTTGCCAGCTGTGCTTTTCCATGCGGCAACAGCGCTGGTACTGTTCGCGTTCACCTTGCGCATTGCCTCTGCGAAAGTGGCCTTGCTGGCAGCGCTGTCCTATCTGACGACACCAGCTGTCGCACTCGGATCTGCGGTGATGACCACGGACACGCCGATGCTGTTTGCGGCGGCGGTGGCGATGGTGGGGCAGGTCGGGCTTGCACAGGCACGGCGTGAGGGCAGGCCTGCCACCGGGATTGCCGTGGCCTTGGGGCTGGCGCTGGGCCTTGGGCTGCTGGCGAAGCAGGCCATGCTGTTCTGGCTGGTCGGGGCCATCGCCGCCGCTATCCTGTCGCCGAAATTCCGGCTGCGTGCAGCGGATGCCGCAGTTTCGGGCGCGGTGATGCTGGTTGTGGTCTCGCCCTATCTGTGGTGGCTCGCCCGCCATGATTTTGTCACCCTGCATCATGTTCAGGACATCACGCGAGGCGGGACCCTTTCGGCGCTGCGCCCACTGCTGTTTCTGGCCGAACAGTTCGTCGTGATGGGGCCGGTGCTTTTTGCTGCCATGCTGCTGGCGGTCGGCGGGAGAGTGCATAGCGAGTGGCGCAGCGGGCTGGTTGCACTGGCAATGGCACCCTTGCTGATCACGCTTGCACAGGGGGTAAAGGGGCCGGTCCTGGCAAACTGGGCGGTGCTCTACCTGATCCCCGGTTCGGTGTTGGCGGCGCTGTGGCTGACCCGCTACCCCGGCCTTGCGAAGCTGTCCCTGTTTCTGGGGCTGGCGGTCACGCTGGCGCTGCCCGCCGTCAAGGTGTTCGGAACCGGGCTTGTCGGGCCAAACGGCAAGCCGCTGCTTGCCCGCTACCTGGGCCATGCAGACACCGCGCAATGGGCGCTGGAGACTGCGCAAGCGGCGGGGGCGGGCACCCTGATCGCGCAGGAGCGTAGCCTGCTGGCCGATCTGTCATGGTTCGGTGCGGGCTCCGGCCTGACGATCCGTACCGTGCCCCCGACGGGCAGACCCAGCCATCACTGGGAACTGACGGCACCGTTCACGCCGGAAACCGATCCCGGACCGGCGGTTCTGCTGTGGCCCGGGGGGCAACCGGCCGCCTGCGCACAGGCGCGCTCCATCGGCAGCCATGAGGCCTCTCCTGGCCCCTTCGGCGGCAGAACCTTCGTGTTGCTGCATCTGGATGCGCAGGACTGTCTTTCCAACAAGGATACCGCAAGATGACTGACAGGATCTACGGCCAGTTGCTCTATGCCTTTCTGTTTGCGGTCATCCTGAGCCAGGCCGTCTTCGCGGCCTTTCCCGGCATCGACCTTGCGGTTTCCGGGCTATTTGCCAATGGCTCGGCCGGGTTTCCCTGGGCAAACGGCCCGGCGGTGGTGATCAACCTCTTGCTGCGCAGCCTTGCTGAGTTGCTGATCGTCGGGCTGGTGCTGTGGTGCCTTTACGGCGGCCTGACCGGGTTGTTGCAGGGAAGCGACCTGCGGGCATGGGGTTTTGCGGCAATCAGCGTGATGCTGGCCAGCGGTGGGATCGTCAACCTGGTGTTGAAAGCACACGTCGGACGGGCGAGGCCGGGCCAAGTGTCCGACTTCGGCGGTGAGGCGCAGTTCACGCCCGCCTGGCAGGTGACCGACCAATGCGTCCGCAACTGCTCGTTCAGTTCGGGCGAGGTGTCTTTGTCGGCAAGTCTGGCGTTTGCGGCGCTTGTCCTGTTGTGGCCGCGCCTGCGAACGCCATGGGCTCGGATTCTGGCAGGCCTTATGGCAACGCTGTACATCGGGGTGGTGGCGATGCTGCGGATCGGGCTGGGCCGCCACTTCCTGAGCGATGCGGTGTTTTCCGTCCTGGTCTCGGCCGCTGTGGCGCTGGTTCTTTATCCCGCCCTGCGCATCGCGCAAGCGCGGCTGGCCTTTGACCCGATGCTGCCGTTCATGATCGGCCAACGCTGGTATCGGCATGGCAGGCTTCGCGCCCGGGACTTGGTGAAAGGCACCACATGACCCCCTCAGGCGCCCTTGGGTGGGAGCGGGTGCAGCCACGGCTGGGATGGCTGGCGCTGCTGGTCTTTGCCCTGCTGGCGTTCTTGCCCGCCTTTGCCACGTTGCCGGTGACCGACCGCGACGAGGCGCGTTTCGTGCAGGCCAGCCGCCAGATGGTGCAGTCGGGCGATCTTGTCGATGTCCGGTTTCAGGATGAGGCGAGGCACAAGAAGCCTGTCGGCATCTATTGGCTGCAAAGCGCTGCTGTCGCCGTTTCCGGTCAGGGCGACGCAGCTGCGCTGTGGGTGTATCGGCTGCCCTCCCTTGCTGGCGCGGTTCTGGCGGTTTTGCTGGTGGCGGTTGTCGGAGCGCCTGCCTTCGGGCTGGTGCCTGCTTTGGCGGCGGCATCGGTTTTCGCCGCCGGGCTGGTGATCGGCGGCGAGGCGCGCATCGCCAAGACCGATGCCGCCCTTCTGGCCTGTATCCTTGTGGCCCAGGCCGCATTGATGCGGCTTTGGCTGCACGGGGCGCTGCATCGGGGATGGGCCTTTGGCTTCTGGATTGCCATGGCCGCGGCGGTCCTGATCAAGGGGCCGATCGGCCCGATGGTACCTGCGTTGACGGCGGGCGCCTTGTGTATGTGGGACCGTCGCACAGGCTGGTTGCGCCCGCTGCTTGCGCCATGGCCGATGATCCTGGCGCTGGTGGTAACGTTGCCCTGGTTCATAGCGATCACCCTGCGCAGCGATGGGACATTCTGGCAGGCCTCGGTCGGCGACGACCTGCTGGTGAAATTGGCATCCGGGCAAGAGGGCAAAGGCGCACCGCCCGGCACCTATCTTGTGATGCTGCTGTTCGGCTTCTGGCCTGCGACCGCATTGCTGATCCTGTCCGCGCCGGCGATTTGGGCGGCAAGGGGCGAGCAGGCGACCCGGTTTCTGATCGCCTGGGCGGTTCCGGTCTGGCTGGTCTATGAGGCGGTGCCGACCAAGCTGTTCCATTACACCCTGCCGGTTTATCCCGCCCTTGCCCTTCTGGCGGTGGGCCATCTGCCGGAGGCGTTGCGAAACGCATCGCCATGGCTCCGGGCCGCCGCCGCCGCCGCCCTGCTGCCCGGCCTCGCCCTTGGGGGTGGGGTGATCTATGCCGCCGCGACCACGCAGGGGGGGGCGGCTGCACTCTGGTTCGCGTCGGCCGGGTTGGCGGCGGCGACGATTGCCGTTGTCGTTGCCCTGCGGATGCTGGACCTGAAGGCAGCGATGCCGCTGGTGCTGGCCTGTGCTGCGTCGGGGGGGCTGCTGCACGCAACGCTGTTCCCGGCACTGGCCCGCATGCCGGTGCTCTGGCCCAGCGAAAGCGCCTATGCAATGGCCGAAAGCGTGGCCCTGTCGCAGGGCTGCACGCGCCCGACCATCACCGCATGGGGCCATACCGAACCTTCGCTTGTCTGGAAGGCCGGACGGGACACACGCCTCTTTCCGGCGGAGGCCCCGGTGGCAGAGGTCATCCGGCCCGGCCGGTGCGAGGTGGTGCTGCGGCGGCAAACCGCAAAGGACGCGCTTCCGGCACCAGGTGGTTGCCGCATTGTGGGATCAGTGAACGGCTTTGCCATCGGGGCTGGGCGATCTGTGACGCTTCAGGTTCTGGATTGTCGGGGTGCGCCATGAAGCATGAGCGATCGGAAAAGGTGTTCAAGGCGCCGCCGACTGCGGGGAATCCCTTCGGCTTGCCGCTTTTGCAAAGCCCGGCATCGCAAAGCCTGTTGTCCATGCTGTTCTTCCTGGCGGCCTGCCTGCTTCTGATCGCGGTCGTCGCCGATGCAGCGGTGCAGTCGCTGGCGGCGTCGCTGGACCCTTCTGTCAAGGGCATGTTGCGCTTTTTCACCCGGTTCGGAAATTCGGCCTGGCCACTTGGGGTCGGACTGGCGCTGCTGGCTGTTGTCGAGCTGCTACGCCGGACCGGCGAGCCGGCCCGGCCCGAAGGGCTGGATATGTGCCGGTCTTTGTTGATCCTGCTGGTCGCTTCGGTTGCGATCAGCGGGGTTGTGTCGAGCCTTGCCAAACACATGATCGGTCGTATCCGCCCTTCGGCAGGCCCGGATGCCATGGTGCTGGATTTTTCTTTCATGGCGTTCAAATCCGGCTGGGCGGCCTTTCCCTCCGGTCACGCCACCACAGCCACCGCCGCGGCCCTGGCTCTTGCGCTGTGCTTTCCCCGTCAGGCCTGGGCCTTGCTGGCTTTGGGTGTGCTTGCAGCCCTGTCACGCGCGCTGCTTGGTGTCCACTGGCTGACGGACTGCCTTGCAGGGATTGGGCTGGGGGCTGTTGTCACGCTTCTGATCTACCGCCGGATGGTCACGGCGGGGCATCACTTTGACATCCCGGACGGAACCTGGTCCGGCATTGCAGCCAGTCTGCACCGGCTGGCGAAAGCGGCAGTCCGCCGCCTGTCCTGACGCTTCTGCAGGCCGATGTGATCTGGTCGCCGATCGACCCTGACACCAGACGGCGCGCTTCAGATCCTCCTGCGCCGGGTGGCTGCCAGAACCGGGTTTGTAGCGGGCAGGGTCGCTCGGCGGTCTCTCGCAGAGTGGCCAACGTTCACCAAAGCCTGCCCCCTTCGCTCGATCCCGGACGCAGGGCGTGCTCTGCCGGGGGGGTGCTAGCGCAACAAACCCATTGCGCCGAAGTCCCTGCCCAGCGGCGTGCTCAGATCCTCGATGGAGTCGTAAAGCAGTTCCAGCATATATGCCGGATTGTGCGCATAATTTCCGGGGTCTGCCATGACGAGCTTCCAGTTGTAGGCCGCGCGCAGGCTGCGCGGGGTCCAGGATTGGTAGACAACCGGCCCGTCCGCAGTCTGATCGGCAAGGCCATCGCCATTGGCATCCGCGAAGAAATAGGGATGCCGGGTTCCATCATAGACCATTGGGGCCAATGCCACATCCGCCGCATAGCCCTTTACCGTGTCCAGCAGCGTTGCCGCATTTGCGAGGATGTCCGCACGGATGCCCTTCGCTGTATCCCCGCTGCCGTCATAGCTTTGCCGCGATATCCGGATGGCCTGGGGGTCATCGCCCTGATGACAGGTCAGGCAGGGCTGGAACGCCACTTCAAGCGTGTGCGGCTGGTGGCAGGAATTGCAGGTCGCCACCGGGCGCGCATGGAAAAAGCGCCCAGAATAGGTTTTGCCCTCATAGTGATAACCCGCCCCGCCATAGCCGCCCAGCCAGGTTGCGGCGGCGGTGGCATAGTGTGGGTTGATGAATTTCAGCTCGGGGTTCGGGGTATCAAGGTCAAGCCCTTCCACCGCCTTGACCACCTGTTTTCCCGATGTGCGGCCCTGATGGCAGGTGAGGCAGGATGCTTCGACCCCCTGAACCGGATGCGACAGGCCGCTGGGAAAGGTGATTTCGGTCACATTGGCCAATCCGGCATTGTGGCAGGTGGCACAATCGACCACGCCCCCGGGCTTGATCGGCCCGTTGAGCACCCCCGCTTCGGTTCCGTCAAGCCCGTGGAAGTCGCGAAACCCCTCGCCGGAATGACATGTCGCACAAGCCGGGGTGATCTGCTCCTCGCCGTCCCAGCGCGAGAACGCATCAGACGCCGAATCCGCATGGCCGGACCGGAACCAGTCGGTGATGGCCTGGGCATTCTTGACCTCGATTTCTGCCGCGTTGAACGGGCCTGCCAGAGGGATGGCAAAGGGAATATTTGGTGTGTCTTCAGCCGGTTCGGCCACGTCAGGGCTACTTTGGCCCAGCACCGCATAGCTGCCCGCAAAGAGGACTGACACGAGACTGATGGCGAACATCGGGCGCATGAATTTCTGGATATCGAGCATGAAATCGCCTCCGGTATCGAGAGCAGCGGGAATTCGCTGCGGATATCCTATTGCACAGCGACGCCCGAGACTTTGCGCTGGATCAAGTGGCGGGCGATGCGGCTGTGTTACAAGCGGCAAATGATTGATTTCGCATTTCACTCCGGACTGACGCCACGCTTTTCCTCACCGAAACGCGGTCCGCACCCATCAGAGATGATCACCGCCGAGGCCGGGTTGCAGACCGTGCGGGGCGATGCGCCGCGCGTGACGATGGCGGTTGACGAAGGCGCGCTGGTGGCGCAGGGCGCGCCACTTGCCCGGCTGCGACATGCGCCGGAGGTGTGTTTTGTTGCCCCCATGCCTGCGCGCGTGGCGCGGATCACGCTGGCGCAGGGGAACAAGCTGTCTCAGATCGTCCTGTTTCGTGAGCCGGGCAATGATGTCCTGCGCCATGACATTTCCGATGCCGATAGCGAGGCGGGGTTGCGCCGCCTGATGCAGGCTTCGGGCCTCTGGACATGGGTGGAGCGTCGGCCTTTCGGGGGTATGCCTGCGCCCGGCGAGCGGCCCGGGGCGATCTTTGTCATGGCCTCGGACACCGCGCCGCTTGCCCCCGACCCGCGTCTGGCCCTTGCCGGACGGGAAGAGCCGTTCGGGCGCGGGCTTCATGCGCTGAAGCTGCTCACAGACGGGCCGGTCTTTGTGTGCCAGGAACCTGGGCCGGCGCTGTTCGACGGGGCCTCCCCCACGGGGCGTCTGCGTGTGGTGGAACACGGGCCCCGCCACCCGCAGGGCGCGCCGGGTCTGCGCATCCATGCCGCTTTCCCGGCCACGATCGAGGTGCCGGTCTGGAGCATCCATGCCGAGGATGTGGCCCATCTTGGCACGCTGGTTGCCACCGGAACGCTGCCCATGACCCGCCTTGTCAGCATTGGCGGGGCGGCCCTGCGCGAGGCGCGGCTGGTGCGCACACAGCCCGGCGCGGACCTGCGCGGGTTGACCCACCGCATCGTGCAGCCCGGCCCGCATGTGGTCTGGTCCGGCTCACCGCTGGGCGGGCATCCGGCCCACTGGCTGGCCCCACGCCACCGGCAGGTCACGGCGCTGCCGCGACCGGCGCAAACCAAGCCGCCGCATTGGCTTGTGGCAGCGCTGACCCGGTCTGCTGCCCCGAAGCCGATGATCCCGAACGCGGCACTCGACCAGTCTTTTGCCGCTGCCCTTCCCGCGGCGGCCTTTGTGCGGGTGCTGGCATCGGGCAATGATGAGGTCGCGATGAAAATGGGGCTGTTGTCCCTGCTGGAGGAAGATGTGGCGCTGGCTGATTATGTTCTGGGCGGCGACGCGCATCTGCCCGATCTGTTGCGCGCCATGCTGGACCGCATCCGGACGGAGTTTGCGGCATGACCCGTGGCATCTGGACCCGTGAAACCGTTGTGCTGATGCTGGTGGCGGCCTATCTGCCGATGGCGGTCTTCTGGCTGTGGTTAGGCGGGGCCGAGGCCGTGCAGCGGCTGGGCCTTGCCGTGCTGGTGCTTGTGTTCTGGAACCTTGCGTTCCTTCTGGCCCGGGCGCAGCCGATCTCGCTTTCCTTTGTGATCACGGCTCTGGCCATCGCGATGCTGGCGCCCGAGGATCTGGGCGTGTTCCGTCTGGTGCTGGGGATCAGCTTCGGCGCGGTGTTCGGCGAGTTGGTCTTTGGCGGCTGGGGCCGCAATGTGGTGAACCCTGCAACCGTGGCGCTGTCCTTCCTCGGATTCGGCTTTCCCGCCTTTGGCTGGCCGGAGTTTCTGCTGCCCGTGGCTTGGGCGGCGATCGCTGCGGCCCTGATCGGCGGGGTGACAGGAGTTTTGCCGTTCGGTGTGATGGCGGGCGCGACCCTTGCGGCGGCGGGGGCCGTTGCTGCGGGCCTGCTGCCCGCTGCCACCTTGCCCGCCGCCGGGATCGTGCTGGTGATCCTTGTCGCCGATCCGGTGACAAGTGCCTCCACTTGGCTGGGGCGCTGGCTGAACGGCGCGCTTTATGCCGGGCTGGTGACCCTGTTCTCGGTCGGCTGGCACGGGGCGGCACCCGTGCAAACGGCGGTTGCGGCGGCGCTGCTGACCTCGCTTGCCGCCCCGGTGCTGGACGAACTCGCACTGGCACTCTGGTATGCCAAAAGACGGAGGCGACATGGCCGGACCTGACTGGAACCCGTGGCGGCGCTTGCTGGCCCTGCCCAATGAAAGCCGGACCAAGACGATAATCATCGCCTTTCTGGTGGCCGCGGTCTGCGCGCTGCTGGTCAGCGGCGCCACGGTGCTGCTGCGCCCGATTCAAACCGCCAACCGCGCCGCCGAGGAACAGACCCGGATCGAGGCACTGGTGCGCGGTATTCCCGGCATGACGGAGCTGCTGGCACAGTCGGGCGGCACCTTGTCCACCGTGGTGATCGACCTCGCCAAGGGGCGCGCGGCAGGCGACGTTACGGCAGACACGCTGGCCGCAGCACTGGCCGATACATCGAACTGGACCAGGCTTGCGCCCGCCGCCGATCCGGCGGGGTTGGGGCAGCGGCCGAACTTCGCACAGGTGTTCCTGTTGCGTGACGGTGACGATATCTCGCTGGTGCTGCTGCCGATGACAGGTCTGGGCTATGGCGGGCGGATCGACGCGATCCTCGCCCTGCGCGGCGATATGAACACCATCGCGGGCATCGCCATCACCAGCCATTCCGAAACCCCCGGCCTTGGGGGCCGGATCGAGGAACCGGCGTGGCAGGCGGGCTTTCCGGGCATCGAGCTGCGCGACTCAACCGGCGATCTGCGCTTTGCCGTTGCCCGCGCGCAGGCCTCTAGCCCGCATGAGGTGGACGGCATCACCGGCGCCACCCGCACGGGGCGGGGCATGACCAATATGGTGCGCTTCTGGCTTGGCCGCGATGGCTATGGCCCGCTGATCAAAGCCATCAGTCGCGGGGAGTTCTGACCGATGGCAGAGCGTGTGGATTTCTGGGCGACCCTGACCGATCCGTTGATCCGGCAGAACCCGGTGACGTTGCAGATCCTTGGCATCTGTTCAGCGCTGGCGGTTACGACCTCATTGGCAACAGCGCTGACCATGTCGGTGTCGCTGACGGTGGTGCTGACGCTTTCGGCGGTGCTGATCAGCCTGATCCGCCGCCATATCCCCGACTCGATCCGGCTGATCGTGCAGATCATCATCGTCGCTTCGCTGGTGATCGTGATCGACCAGATCCTGCAGGCCTATCTGGCCGAGATCAGCCGATCGCTGTCGATCTATGTCAGCCTGATCACCACAAACTGCCTCGTGCTTGGCCGGACCGAGGCCTATGCCCGCCACCACTCGCCTCTTCCGGCGGCGGTGGATGCCATCGGCAACGGGTTGGGCTATTCGCTGATCCTGCTGTTGATCGGGGGTGCGCGAGAGCTGTTCGGGCGCGGCGCATTGTTCGGCTGGCCGGTGATGCCTTTGGCAGAGGCGGGCGGCTGGTTTACCCCGCTGGGCCTGATGCTGCTGGCGCCTTCTGCCTTCTTCTTGCTGGGCGGGCTGGTCTGGGCGATCCGGTCGCTGTGGCCCGAGCAGACCGAGGCCCCTGAGCACACACCGCTGCCCCGCACGAGGCCCGCCGAATGACCGGGCTGTGGTCCCTATTCCTGTCGGCGGCCTTTGTCGACAACATGCCGCTGACGCTGTTTCTGGGGCTGTGCACCTTTCTGGCCCTGTCGCGCCGCCCGGAAAGTGCGGTCGGCCTTGGCATCGCGATGACGGGTGTGCTGGGCGTGACCGTGCCGCTGAACTGGCTGATCTATCAGGGGCTGCTGGCACCTGGTGCCTGGGCCTGGGTGGGCCAGCCCGAACTGGATCTGTCCTATCTGTCGCTGATCGCCTTTATCGGGGTGATCGCGGCCACCGTGCAACTGCTGGAGATGCTCCTGGACCGTTTCTTTCCGACAATCCACGCGGCGTTCGGGGTGTTTCTGCCGCTGTTGACCGTGCAATGCGCGATTTTGGCGGGAAGTCTGTTCATGGTGGACCGGGGCTATGATTTTGGGCAATCCGTTGTGTTCGGCTTGGGCAGCGGGGTGGGCTTTGCCGTGGCCGTGGTGATGCTGGGTGCAATCCGCACAAGGCTGGCCTATGCCGATCTTCCTGCGGGTCTGCGCGGGCTTGGCATTGCCTTTGTGCTGACCGGGATCATGTCGCTGGGCTTTGCATCGTTCGCACAGATGGCGATGTCACAATGACCGAGATTTTGCTGGGCAGCTTCGTGATCGTGGTGCTGGTTCTGGGGCTGGCCATCGGGCTGTTGTTCCTGCGGGCGCGGCTGATCCCGTCCAGCGGCCTCGATATTTCGGTGAACGACACGTTGCATATCCGCGCCAAGCGGGGCGACAAGCTGCTGGAAGTGCTGCACAACGCGGATATCCGTATCCCGGCGGCCTGCGGCGGCAAGGGCACCTGCGGGCTGTGCCGCGTGGAGGTGACGGGCGACGGCGCGGGCACAGCGTTGGCAACCGAACGCGGTGTGCTGTCCCCCAAAGAACGGCGGGATCACGTCCGCCTCGCCTGTCAGGCCACGCTGCGGGGCGATTGCGCCGTGCGGGTGGCGGACGGAATTCTTGGCGCAGGCGGCGGCTTTTCCTGCACCGTGGTCTCTACCCGCATGCTGGCACCGCTGATCCGCGAGATTGTGCTGGAACTGCCTGCGGGCCAGCCCTCCACCTTCCACGCAGGCGATTACATGCAGATCACGGCCCCGCCGTTCCGGCTCGATTTCGCGACCCATGATCTGCCTGACGCGTTCCGCGACGCCTGGCAGATCGCCGGATGGCATCAGATGGCGGTCGCATCAGAGGTGGAGGTGACACGGGCCTATTCGATTGCCAGCACGCCCGAAAACATCGGTCAGGCGGTGTTCAACATCCGTCTTGCCGTGCCGCCCGCTGGGCGCGAGGACGAGATCCCGCCCGGCCTTGTCTCATCCTGGCTGTTTTCGCTGAAGCCGGGCGATGCGGTCACGGTGTCGGGCCCGTTCGGGGATTTCCATGTGCAGCCCGGCCCGCGCGACATGGTCTTTGTCGGCGGCGGGGTCGGCATGGCACCGCTGCGCGCGATGATCCATCAGGAACTTGGTCAAGGCACCAGGCGCAAGATCCGCTATTTCTACGGCGCGCGCACCGCCGCCGACCTGTTCTACCGCGAGGAGTTCGAGGTGCTGGCCGCCAGGCACCCGAATTTCAGCTGGACCCCGGCGCTGTCGGACCCGGCCCCCGGCGACCGCTGGACCGGCCCTGTCGGCTTCATCCACGATGTGCTTCGCGCCGGAATGGCCAAGACGCCCGCGCCGGAGGAATGTGAATACTACCTCTGCGGACCGCCGGTGATGATCTCCGCCGTTCTGGCGACGCTGGAACGGCTGGGCGTTGAACCCGGTATGATCTTCTTTGACGATTTCGGAGGCTGACACATGCAAAGACACACCCCTTCGCGGCGCGGCTTTCTGGCTTTTGTCGGCGCAGCGCTGGCCTGCCCCGCACTGGTCCGCGCCTCTTCACCTGATGTCCTCTCGGGCTATGCCTTCGGCACGACCTGGCGCATCACCGGCCCCGGTGATGCACAGCTTGACAGGCTGCGCCCCGGGCTGGACGCCCTGTTCCGCAGCATTGATGCCGATCTTTCGCCGTGGCGAAGCGACAGCGTGGCAAGCAGATTCAACGACAGCGCAGCGGGCGGGGCGGCGAGCGCCGAGATGGTCAATGTAACACGCGCCGCCCTGCGACTGGCCGCGATGAGTGACGGTGCCTTTGATCCCACCGTCGGGCCGCTGGTGGCGCGCTGGGGTTTCGGGCCGATTGACGGCGACGGCATGCCGGATTGGCGGGGGCTACAGGTCGCACCCGGCAGGATCATCAAGGCAAGGGCCGATCTGACGCTGGATCTGTGCGGCATTGCAAAGGGCCGCGCGCTTGACCGCGCCACCGAACTGGCGCGCGGCTTGGGGTTGGACAATCTTCTGCTTGATCTTGGCGGCGAACTCGGCGCGCTTGGTCGCCATCCCTTGGCCCGTGCATGGCAGGTGGGGGTGGAAAATCCCCTGTCGGGACAAGACCCGGCTGCCGTGCTGCACCTGCCCGCCGGAATGGCGGTGGCGACCTCCGGTCTCAGCGCGCAAAGCTACACGCTTGGCGCGCGCACCTGGGGCCATATCATCGACCCCGCCAGCCACAGCCCGGTGAACGGTCGCCTGCGCTCCGTCACGGTACTGGCAGCCGACGCGATGACGGCAGACGGCTGGGCCACGGCCCTGTTTGCCGCGGGTGACGATGCAGGCCCGGCGTTGGCGCGGGACCGCGACATCGCCGCGCTGTTCCTGTTCGACGGCGGATCAGCCCTGCGCCGGATCGAAACCGGCGGCATGGCGGAGGTGCTGACATGAGTGGGGCAGGCCGATGATGGAACTGGCCCTGGCCGTCGCAATCATGGCCCTTGCCGCAGGGGGGCTGGGGCTGGGCCTGCTTCTCGGGCGTGGCCCCGCGCTGACCAGTTGCAGTGCGGCGGCTTGTTTGCCCGAAGGACGCTGCACCGATTGCCCCTTGCGCCGCCAGACCACCGAGGGAGACACAGCGGAATGACCGAAGAGCGCATCGCCTCCATCCTGCGGCCGGATTTTCCGGCCATCGGCCCGACCACACCCACCCGCCGCGCCGTCGCGCTGCTGGTGCAATCGCGTGCCGCTGCGGCCCCCGTCATCGACGACGATGGCCGTATGGTGGGCATCCTGACCCAGAAAGACTGCTTCCGCCCCGCCCTCCAGGCCAGCTATTACCGCGAATGGTCGGGTTGCGTGGCAGATCACATGACGCGCACGGTGATCAGTGTGGATGCGCAGGACGAGCTGATCAAGGTGGCCGAATTGTTTCTGAACCTGCCGCACCGCGTGTTTCCGGTGCGTGACGGAACGAGGATTGCAGGGCTGATCCATCGGTCGGATATCCTGGCACGCCTGATCCGGCTCGGCTGACCTGCGGGACCGAGCTGTGGACATGTCCGGAACCAGGCGTCGATGGCATCCACGCCATGCACCGGACGAAGGTTGCGCAGGTTTGCAAGAACACCGGCAACCCGCGGCCGGTTGAACCCGAACCTCTTCATTCAGGCAAAGGCGGCCCAGTCCGCTGCTTTGACACCTATCCGGGCGATGCGCTGCCACGCCCTCAGAGGTCTGGCGCCTGTCATCATCGGCAATCAGGCGATTTCGGTCGCCGCCGCCGCCTTGCACCAGTCGGAAACGATCACCGGATCGGGCGGCAGAGGGATGACATCTTCGCCCGCAAAAGCGAGGAAGGCAGCAAGGTTCAGGCCGTTCACGCCGATCAGAACCGGCAGGCCAAGCGCAAGCGCATCGCCAATGACGGGCACAAGGCCTCGGCCCTCGGCCTCACGTTTGCCGAACTTGTTGACGATCAGCACCTGAGCGCCTTGAAGCCGGTGCTGAACCGCGACCACTGTCTGCTCCAGCGCGCCGGAATCCAATATGCAGCCGCGGGCAAGATCACCACGGTCTTCGCTGATGCGCACGATCGGGCCATCGGGCAGAACGACAAGGTCCATGTCGCATTTGCGCCGGTCCGGGCGTTCGGTGTTCGACTGAACCGTTCCGGCCAACCGCAGGCCATCGGCCGCCAGAAGCACGGCAACTTCGGCGATCAGGGCATCGGTACGGCCGCGGCCCTGAAGCGTCACGTAGGCAAGTTTCATGGGGCAATCCCTGTCTGGCAACAGGCGTCGCCCGGACCAAATCCGGGCGACGCAAACTCAAATCACAGCTCGACTTCCCAGGACTTGTACGACACCGAGGCCGAGGCCGGAGTGGCATCCGAGATTTTGCGGATGTTGGCCCAAGTGTGCTTGTAGTTTGGCAGGATCAACTCGTTCACACCAGCGTTCACGATGTTGCCCTGTGCCCCGTTGGGCGCACCGAAGATCATGAAGGTCTCGTTCCGTTTCGCGGTCGGTTCCGGATAAACCAGCGCCTGCGTGGCCCCCATGTCGTTGTGTACTTCAACCATATCGCCCGCTTTCAGGCCCAGTTCGGCCATGTCTTCGGGGTTGATCTGGATGAAGGGCACCGGGAAGCGCTCCATCACGAACTCGTTGCCCTGATCCAGGAACCAGTTCTGCCAGTTCATGTTGGCGCGGCCGTTGTTGATCAGGAAGCGGTGGCTTGCCTGCTGCTGGGCCTTGCCCGCTGCTTGCCAGCCGCGGAATTCGCCCATGCAGAACAGGGCCTTGCCATCGTCGCGACCGTGACGGTCGAAGGTGCCATCCTCATAGAGCCGCGGCGTTCCGACCAGTTGGCCATTTTCAAAGCCCTTGACCGGCTCGTGCACCCCGTCATTGCCCATGGCGCGCAAGCGGTCATAGGTCACGTCGGGATGTGCCTTGCCATAACCGTTGGCAAAGGCGTCTTCCTCGGTTTTCCAGTCATATCCCTTGAACTGGTCGGCATAGGCATCGCGACCGTCTTCACGCAGTACCCGCTCCAGGTTCTGAGCAATTCCGGCAGCGATCAGGCAGTCAGGGCGGGCCGATCCTGGCGCGTCCATGTATTTTTCGGTCAGCCGCAACCGGCGTTCGCCGTTCATCGAGGTCAGGTTCATCTCGCCCGATTCAACGGCAGGCAGGATCACGTGGGCCGCCTGGCCGATCTGGCTGTGGATGATGTCCATGTTCACCACGAACAACCCGCCCGCATTGATCGCGCCGACAATGGCATCGACCATTTCTTCGCGGGTGGATCCGGCGCGGGCATCCATGGCTTCTTTCACCATATTGGCGCGACGGTTATAAACCCGTTTGAATTCAGACGCGTTCAATGTGGTCTTGAAGTGGTCGTTCGCCCAGATGTGGTGCACCTTGCCCTGACCCGAGATGATCAGCTGATCGACATAGGGTGCCGGGCGACCGATGTGGGCGTCGGACGGCCGGAAATACCCTTCCTGGTGCCCGCCCATACGGCAGCAACCGCCACCTTCGCGGCCGACGTTTCCGGTGGCCAGGGCGATGTTCAACAGCGAGCCAACGGCGCGGTAGTTGTCGTTGCCCCAGATGATGCCCTTTTCATAACCGGTGGCGCATTTGCGGCGTGACCCATCTTCCTTGGGCTTGGCGATCCATTCGGCGGCCTGGATGATCTGCGCCTCGGTCAGGCCGGTGGCGGCGGCGCCCTCGGCAAGGCTCATCTTGCAGGCCACACGTGCGGCCTCGAACGACCCGAGGGCTGCGGGGTGTGCGGAATCCGCGTCCACAGCTTTTTCGCCCTGGAAGGTCGATTTGGCGATGAACTCGGCATCCACCCAGCCTTGATCGGCGATATAGGTGAACAGGGTGTTGTGCAGTGCCACGTCCGACCCGGTGGTGATTGCCAGATGCAGCACGTTTTCCGCACCTGCGTATTGTTCGCAGGCATCAACCGTCACCGTGCGGCGCGGGTCCGAGATCACGACTTTCGCCCCGTTCTGCATGCCCTTGGCCATGTGGTTCAGGAACAGGTTGGTCATGCACTCGACCGGGTTGGTGCCAACCAGGAAAAGGGTGTCGGTGACCTGATAGTCGGCGTAGTTGTTGTTCAACTCGTCCACGCCCATATCGCGGCTGGAGTGCACTTCCGAGTTGTAGGCCGGCCGGTTGTGGATGCGGCAGTTCTTGGCCTTCATCGACTCGAAGTAAAGCTTGCCGGTGGCCCAGGTGTTTTCATAGCCGCCGCCAGACCCGCCGTGGTCGAACATCGACACCAGCAGATCGTCTTCGTTATCCTTGTCGATCACGCGGGCGGTGACGCGTGCCACCAGATCCAGCGCATCATCCCAGGATGTCGGCTGCCATGTGCCATAGCGCCAGACCAGCGGATCGGTCAGCCGTTGGCGCTGCGTGCCGGTCACGTCGGACCGACGGTTTTCCGCCATGCGCGCGCCCCGGATCGACCCAAGGCCAGAGTTCACGACACAGTTCACATCGGGCTTGATCACCAGATGCACATCCTTGCCGTCCTGCTTGACCACATTGTACATTGAAGGCGCATACCACGCCTCGGTGTCAGTGGCCTGCTGCCTGGACAGGTCTTCGCCGATCCAGTTGCTGTCCGTCGTGCCCTGGGTTTTCAGCGGCCAAGTGTAGGCCTTGTAGCCGCAACCGACGATGCAATAGTGGCAAATGACATTTTGTTCTTTGGCGCCTGCGGGAATGATCGGCAGGCGGTCGATGTTTCGCTTGTAAGCCATGGTTTCCCCCTTACCCTTCCAACACGTTGGACAGACGGCCGTAGATCAGCTCGTCCGCGCCTTCGGCAAAAATGTCGCCCTTGTCATCGACGCGCAGCGTGAATTGCGGCAGGTTCTGTGTGGCATGGCCCCAGACCTGCTGGCCGCCCTTTTCGCAGTCAAACCGGCTGAAATGGCCGGGGCAGTTCAGGGTTTTGTCGGCGGCGTGGTAGCTCATGTAATAGCCTTTGTGCGGGCAGAGCACCGAATAGGCGACGATATCGCCGTCGGGGCCTGCGCCCCCCTCCACCGGGCTGCCAATTTTCAGCAAGATGCCGGGGCTGTCCGCGTCGGGATAGCCGATATCCATCGGCTCGTTCACCGCAAGGTCTGCGATATTCGCCAACCTGCTCGACGGATAATCCACCATAGCGCGCGCCTGCTGCGCCTGTGCCTGCCCCGCAGGCAGAACCGTTGCTGCCGCAGCCCCTGCCACACCAAGGACACCCCCGCGCAGGAACTGGCGGCGGCCGACATCGACCAACCGATTGCATTTCATGATAGCTTCCCTCCCTGGACTTCTTCGGGAAAAGGATAACGCGGCGGAACGGCCGGAGCGACGGTCGGCGCGCAAGCGCTGCGGCGCGGCAAGTCGTTATGATTGCGCATAATTTTCAGGCGTTCGGTTTTCCGAACACCCGATGCACGTTACAGGCGCAGTTTCTGCATCTTTTCCCACAGCGTCGTGCGCGACACGCGCAAGAGCTTTGCCGCCTCACCCACCTGGCCCCCGGTCCGGTCCAGCGCCGCCACGATCTGTGCCCGCTCCGCCGTATCGCGCACCTCGGCCAGCGAGCGTATCGTCTCGTCCGAAGCGCGTTCGGGAAAAAGGTCGGAGGTCAGCAACATATTGCCGTGCGCCGCCTCGACCGCGCGCATCAGGCGGGCGCGCAGCTCGCGTCCGTTGCCTGGCCAGTCGTGTGAGCGGATCGCCTCTTCCGCCGTGGCTGCAATGCCTGCAAGTGGCTCTGTGCGGCGGGCGTTGAAGCCGGGGAACAACTGCGCCGCCAGCCAGACCGCATCGTCTGGGCGGGCTGCCAGCGGTGGTACCACGACTTCATGCGACTGCAGCAGTGACATGAGATCGGAACGCAGGGCCTGCTCATCCCCGGCGGCTTGCGGCCCCAGCGTGGCGATCAGACGAAAGCAGGGGGCTTCCAGAGCCGCCATCAGCGCATCCTGTGCCGCACCGTCCAGGCGCCCGATCCCGATGACGACCAGCGAGCCTTCGCCGACCTGGCGCACCGCACTCTGCAGTTCCGCTGCTCCGACCGTATCGCGCAGGGCATTGCATACGATCATCGGTGCGGCCTTGCGGTCTGACAGGTCGTGCACCCGCCTTGCCAGCCGAACCTTGCCAAGACCCGAGGCACCCCGGATCAAAAGGGCAGTATCGCGGGTGGCGGCCTCGGCCACCTGCCGGTCGACATCACGGGCGGTGGCGCTGATACCTGTCTCCGGCGGCATCTCCTGGTCCGCCCGTGGCCGCATGACCGTTACCAGACGTTTGAGAAATGCCCCGATATCAAATGGCTTGGTGATGTAATCCGCAGCGCCGGACCGGATCAGCCGCACCGCCTGATCAATGCCGCCCTGGCCGGTGATGAACAGGAACGGTGGCGGGTGGCCGGTGCGGGTGAGCGTGTCATACAGCTCCTCACCCGTCCCGTCTGGCAGGCGGATATCGCAGATCACGGCGTCCAACACCTTGCGCGGGGTGCGGATGGCGGGCAATGCGCGGGAAATCTGGCGGTGCCATTGCACCTCCGCCCCCTCCAACGTGAGCCGTTGGAGCAGGGATGCCCCCATGATCTCGTCATCTTCGACCAGCACGATCCGGCGCCCCTCAAGCATGGGCACCACCGTGGAACGGCAAATCGACCCGGATGACTGTCTGTTCTTCGATCCGGTCGTGGTGAAGCATTCCGCCAAGACCTTCCACGATATCATGCACCAGACGAAGACCGACCCCGCCCCCCGGTGGCAGGGGGCCAGAGGCCATCAGGCGGGCAAGATCGGCCTCGCCCATCGCCGCTCCGCTGTTGCTGACCGATAGCGACAGGGCTTGACCCCCATTGGTGACAGTCAGACCAACCCGTCCATTCTGCCCTGCCGCCGCTCCGGCGTTCAGGAGCAGGTTCAGCGCAACCTGTCTTACCGGGGCTGCGGGTTGGCCCGACAGCGCCGCCGCCGCCGCCTGCACGCTCCAGTCCAGCACCTGACTGCGACTTTGGACCTCGGGTTCGAACAGCAAGCGCAGGTCTTCGAAGTCCTCCGGGCGCAGCGGTTGTCCGGCACGGTCCAGCCGGTTCTGGTCCAGGATCGCCCGCGTCACATCACGCAAATGGCCGAGGCCGCGTTGCATCAGTTTGGCAGACTGGCGCACAACCTCCGGCCGGTCCGCATAGGTGTGGATGGTGTCCGCCGCTGTCAGCAAGCCGCCCAGCGGATTGTTGATCTCATGCGCCAGCGAGGACGACAGACGCCCAAGGCTGACAAAGCGCTCGCGGTCGGCCAGCCGGCGTTCGGCTTCGGCACGCTTCTCTACAGCGGTGGTCATCTTGTTGTAGGTCTCGATCAACCGCGCCAAACCGGGATCGCCATACGGAATCTCGGCCTTGGGAATGGGGCGCGGGGCGCCGTCTGACGCGTCCATCGCCTGCACCAGGGCTCCGATGGGCCGCAGAATTCGCGCCACGGCGAGCCAGCCGCCAAAGGCCAGCAGCGCCGTGGCCAGCGCGTTGCCGAATAGAAGCCACAAGGTGGCATTGCGCCGCTCGGCCAAAAGGTCTGTCACATCCAGTTCGGTGACGATCCCGCCGATCGTGCGGCCCTGATACTGCACAGGGGCCGTCACGCGAAGAACCGGATCTCCGGTCATCCTCACGGCTTGCGGGGCAACGGCCTGGGTCTCGAAAACCCGTGCATCGCTCCCCACGGGCGCGCGTCGCGGGTCGGTCGCGGCCAAGATCCGGCCGCGCTCATCCGCCACCACGGTGAGCAACAGCCGCTGCCCTTCGCTCCCTGCCCGCGCGCGGTCGAGGATGTCATACACCTCCCATACATCCTGCCGCAGCACCGATGGCCCAAGGGCAACCGACAGGCCTTCGACATGCAGCCGTGCCGTTTCCGACAGCCGTGAGGCCTGCACCCGACCGAGCGCTGAAAGCACGCTCTGGCTGGCCACCAGACCCAGAAGGATCATCAGCGCGGCGGTGATCAGCGGGACGCGCAGGGTGACGGGCAGGTTCCGAAAGCGCTGCAGGGGGGGCATCATCCCCCCAGAACCGCCATGCGCGCGGCGATGCCATCATAAAGCGATGGCTCCGCCGCAGTGACGCTGTCGAGATACAAAAGCCGCAACACCTCCTGGCCTTGCCCGGTTCGGTCCAAACCCTGAAGCGCCGCCGCGCAGGCAGCAACCCCGGCCTCGGCCATGCGGTCGCTGCGTGCGACAAATGGCGGAAATCCAAGGTTTTCCGAACGCGCAATGATCTTTGTCCGGGCTGTCAGATCAGGTTCGACCTGGTCCAGCACTTCCCAGACATAGCCATCGACACTGCCCGACCGGGTCAGGCCGCCCGCAACCGCGCGGACGACATTGCGGTGGCCATAGGTGAAGATCGCCCGCGAAAAGAACCGCTCCGGCGTCTCGCCTGCACGGGCGAGGTCGGACGCCGTCACCAGAAAACCCGAGTTGCTGTCCGGGTCGGAAAAGGCATGGGCACTGCTGCGCAGATCTGCCAGGTCTTTGGCAGGGTCATCCGCCGCCACAATCAGGTAGGATTGGTAAAGCGGCTTTCCCCGCCATATCGGCACGCCCAAGAGTGACAGGTCCGCGCGATGCTGCAAGAACGGATAGCCGCAGGTCCAGGCCGCATCGACCGATCCATCCAGCAATGCCCCGCTGATTTCCTGATAGGTGCGTCGTTGGACCAGTGCGATCTCTTGCCCCATGGCAGAGGCAAGGGCCCCGCGCAGGGCCGCAATTACCGCAGCATCATTGTCCAGAAACACTGGCGTCAGTGCAAAGCGGAATGGTGCGGCTGTCTGGGCACGCACCACCGGAGCCGCGCAGACGGCAGCCCCCATCAGGATCGCGTCCCGCCGCGTGACCATCATACTTCCCCCTTTCTGGCATCGCAGGGATCAAGACCTCCCCGGTCCGGCTCTGCGGCGCAGATTGTCCCTTGCGGGTTGGCCCGTCAAATTGCAAATCAACAAAATCTATCAAGGCGTTCTGCGAAATGGGGTCTCGGCTGGCTAGCCCCCCCCGGTCTTTTTCCGGGTGCATCCACAGAACCTGTTCGGACAATTTCAGTTTCCAGGCGGGAGCAAGGCCGCCGATGCCCATGTTCGGGCGGTCGATCCTGTAAGTCCAGAACCATTGTATGGCAAAGTCCCGATCCTCCTGCGTGGTTTCGATGATGGACTGATCAGGCCTTTCATGCCTGACGCTGCGGTTGTCGCGCTCGGTGCGGGTATTCTGCCCGGGCGGGCCGGGTGGGATGTGCCGGATGGTGCCCCCGGGACGCCCCGATCCGGCGATCCCGCCCTGATGATCAGGTCAGGCCCGGCCCGCAGTGTCAGGTGCCGGTTTCCATCCTGATCACCAGATTGCCGCGCTTGTGGCCGCTGTCGGCGATGGCATGGGCGCGGGCGATGTCCGACAGGGGGAAACCTGTCCCCATCAGCGGGCGGTAGGCCCCGGCCTGATAAAGGTTCAGAAGCCGCTCCACGGCCTGCGGGGTTTCCTTGACGATTGCGTCGCAAATCCTGCTGCCGCCCGTCCGCTCGGGGCGCAGCATCGCGCCCAGCATCTGGCCCAGATCCGCCGTCACCAGCCCAAGCCGCCCGCCGGGCGCAAGCCGTGACCGGGCGTCGGGCAGCACGCCGGGCACATCAAGGATCACGTCAAACGGCCCCTTTGCCGGGTTATTGCGGTAGTCCAGCGCTTCATCCGCCCCCAACTCACGGGCCAGATCCAGATTGCCGGGGCCGGACAGCGCTGTGACATGTGCCCCGTGGTGCCGCGCGATCTGCACGGAAGCCGACCCGACAGCACCCGTTGCCCCCGCCACCAGCAAGCGCTCGCCCGGTTGCAGAGCGCATTGGTCCAGCAGGAAATCCGCCGCCGTCAGGCCTCCGAAGAAGAATGCCGCCGCTTCCTCTGCGCTCAGAGTCTCCGGGCGCGGCAGGATCAGCCCGCCTTCGCTGACCACCACCCGTTCGGCATGCGCGCCCATCCGCATCCCCTCGGTGATGCCGAAAACCGCATCCCCCACCCGGAAGCGCGACACCCCCGCACCCAGACCCACCACGCGGCCCGCATATTCGCGCCCGAGCACCGGGCGGCGCGGGCCGGTCAGACCAAAGGCCAGCCGCATCATCACCCCCATGCCCCGCGGTGCCCGCGCGCCCCTGATCCGCGCATCGCCCAGCGTCAGGCCTGCGGCCTGGACTGCAACCAGCAGCTCGCCGGGGCCGGGCTGCGGGTCGGGCCAGTCGCCGACGGTCACAGTCTCCGGCGGGCCATAGCGGCGGCAGATCGCGGCTTTCATGTCAGTGCTCCCTGCCGTCGCCCAAGGCGAAGGATGACCCATTCACCGATTGCAAGCGTGACCAGCCACCAGCCAACAAACACAAGATCCGAGGCCAGCCCGGTCAAAGGCGCGCCCTTGATCAGGTAGATCGGGAACATCACCAGCGCGACCGTCGCCCCGCCCATGCCGATGGCATAGGCGCGGATCATCCAGGCCCGGTGCGCGATCATGTCCCGCCGACCTGCCGCGCTGACCGCTACCCCCAGCGCCACGATCAATGCGGCGCTGAAACCGGCGCGGGCATTGTCCAGAACCGCTGTGGCTTGGCTCTCGATCTGCACCAGCAGCGCCAGCCCCGACAGGGCCAGCGCAAGGCCCGCCGCTACAAATACCCGTCCCGACAGCCGGTGCAGCGCCCCGAACCGCTGCCGCAGAGCGCGCGCGAACTGCACCGGCCCCAGCACCCCGAACAGGATACCGGCAAGGGCGTGCAGGAAAAGCGCAACAGGCGCGGCGGCCAGCCGCAAACTGTCGTCGGGCAGGGCGCTCAGGAGAATCTGAACCAGCCGCACCCCGGCCATCATCACCGGAATGAAGATGCCGAAGGCCAAGGCCAGAACAAGCGGCAGCGGCCGCGCAAACAGGCGGATCATGGCAGGGTTTCCTTTGTGTCAACCGTCAGTCGTTGTGGTAGTGGAACACGTCTTCGACCCCCACGCCGAAATGGCGCGCAATGCGGAACGCCAGTTCCAGTGTAGGGGCGTATTTGCCGTTCTCGATCGCCAGGATCGTCTGCCGCGTCACGCCGACATGGGCGGCAAGGTCTTTCTGCGTCATCTCGCCCCCGTCAAAACGCAGGCGCCGGATGGTGTTTTCGATCCGCGCCACGGGTCAGAGACCCCGCCGATAGGCGTAGAGCTTGGCCAGATTGCCCCCCGTATCGCCAATGGCACAGCCCGCCAGCATCAGGTTCAGCGCCAGGATCACATTGGCGCCCAAGGCCAGCGCGATGATCCCGCCGACAAAACCGGCCGCACTGCCCAGCATCGACACTTTCCAGCCGATGCCGGAAATCGCGCGGTCGCGTTCGTCGCGGGTCAGTTCAGATGTCTCGCCGGTGATGATCCGCCACAGGATCGCCATGGCCACCGCCAGCACGATCCCGATCCCGATGCTTGACCCGATCAGCTTGAGCACCAGCACCGCCCAGACCTGCACCCCGTCCGGCCCGTCGAACCGGCCTGCGGCCTGACCAGCCACCAGAAACCACAGGAACAGGCCGATGATCACGGCATTGGCCAGAATCTCGGTCAGGACATTGCGTTCTTCATGGGACATGGGGGGGGGTCTCCTCGGGGGTAAAGTAAGCCATACTCTAAGTATGGTGATTCTTACCTTGTGTAAAGTAATTCATACTTCACTAGCGTTCCGCCTGCATCCGGTTCGCGACCGTCGCCATCGGCGTCCGGGTGTCTTGTCCGGGTATGGCGTCTTTACCAGGGGCTTGATCTATCGCTCAGGGCACGCAATCCCGCTCGGGCCGGGAAGGCGCAGCGCCGGTGAATTCCGCTCACGCGGGATAGCTGTAATCCGTGATCAGTTGCCAGATTGTCCGGTTGAGGTCTGCCAGACCTGCGATCGTCTTGCCGATTTCGTCGCGCGCTTCGCCATCCAGAACTTCGATTTGGCCGACCTTTATCGCGTCACGCCGGTCCGATATCCGCATCTGGATCGAGCGCGGGGCGCCGCCCTCCGGGTCGAAGGAATAGATGCAGTGGTTGTACCGGTTGCGCAGACCGGAAAACCCGACCAGCTGGCGCGTCAGGTTCAGCACCCGCGCCCGTTCTTGCGGGTCGCGCGGGTCCATCTTGGCCAGGCGCTCTATCAGATCGACCCGTGCGCGCGTTGTGTTGAGTGTCAGGAAGATGATGACGGCGGTATCCTTGCTGGTGCCCGCCAACCCGGCGATCAGATGGATCAGCAGGCTTTCCGTATTCGTCCAGGAATAGTTGAGCCGGCCGACGAGCAGCATGGTCTGGTCAAAATCGGCAAGCGGCGCGGGCTGCATCACCGTGACCAGTTCTGCGACTGTTTCATGAACCATTGTGCCGCCTGGGTCCGGTTGTGGACGCCGATCTTGCTGATCACATGATGCAGATGCAGCTTTATCGTGTGTTCCGACAGCCCGAGATGGTGCGCAATGGTCTTGTTGCGCATGCCCTGGGCGACCAGACCCAGAACCTCGCTCTCACGCGGGGTCAGCGCACCGTTTTCGGCCACCATCGGCTGGTTTGGCTGACCCTGCGAGGTATCAGGGTCAAGCAGACGCCCGGGCACCACGAAGTCGCCCGAAAGGACCAGACGAAACATCGGCGTCCAGATGTCGATCGGCAGGTCCATCGGCAAAAGACCCACGCCTCCGACTTCCGGCTGATCCCGGCGCAGGGCCAGAAGCCGGCGCGCCAGAGCTTCGTCGCGATAGGCAAAGATCCGGCGGATGCCATCGGCCTGATGCAGGCCGGCGCCCTGGTCGTTCAGAACCTCATCCGCGACATTGTCATCGAAAAAGATGAACCGCCGCGCTCCGTCGTTCAGATTCACACCGCCAAGACTGTCCACCCTGATGACATCCATGCCACCGGATTCAGCCTCTGCCACGCGCAGGATCCAGTCTGAAAATGCGATCGGGCTTCCCCAGAAAACAATCGAGCCCCGCGTCCTGCACCGCGCGCCGCGCGATGCGCCGTCCAATCTTGAACTGAAATCACCAGTCATATCCTCCCCCTTCACTCAACGACATTTTGCTGGTTTGCTCCGCATCCGGAAGCAACCTTCGGGTCTATTCCCCTCGCTTAAGAATTTCATCCAATGAGCTAAAGTTAACACAGATTTGGATTGTCGTTAACTAGTCGAACGATCAGGGCGATGGTGCCGCTTTCGCGAAGGATTGTTGCGCATCTGAAATGCAATCCGCGTAAGCATCAGATATTAAATAGTTTTATTTTTTTTCCGATCAAGCGATATGCCGCGCCAGCGAAGTCGCGCTATGGTTGTTCGTCAATTCGCCTACACCGGTTGATCTGGCGCATGACCCGATTCGGGGCCTCAACTGTGGGCCAAAACGAGGCGGGCGGGCATTTTCTCATTTCTGATCAATATAATGGCACTGAAAAAAGGATTGTGCTCGTTTTCGCAGCTTTCTTGAACGGCCTTGTCAGTGCGAACATTCGCTGGCTGCAAGAAATGCGGCGATTTTATGACCGAAAATTTGGACAGCCGGAGGCATCACGTTTTGTGTGCGGCCCGGCGCAGACATTGGAAAGGGGGGGGAGGCTGCGAAACCGCGCGTTCGTGTCCGACCGGGTTGACCCAGAAGCGGTTCAGCACGGGCGGCAACAAAGTCAACCATATCGACGCCGTCGGCATATTGCTTTGAAATGACTGGCAATCCCCGGGGCGTCTCAGGAGACGCACAATGTTGAACAACCGCAATCAAAACAACAACCTGATGATCGATGACGTGAATATCGACCATATCGATGCCAGCTTCGATACCGACATTGCCATCGAAAACGCCGAGATCGACGTCAGCGCTCAACAGCAACAACAGGATCAGGGTCAGGGTCAGGGCCAAGGTCAGGATCAGGATCAGGGCCAGAACCAAGGCCAGGATCAGGGTCAAGGTCAGGATCAGGGTCAAGGTCAGGACCAGGAACAGAAACAGTCCAATGACGGTTCCGGCAACAGCTCGAACGACAACTCCAACGCCGTGCATATCGACTTCGGCGGCGGTGAGTGGATTCCGCGCGATGATGACTTCATCGACATCGACCTCGAAAAAGGGTCGGAAATGGGGGATGTCGTCGTGTCGCAGGGCGATATGCGCTACAATGTCGGCGACAGTGTGAACCTGGATGGCGTGACCTTCGGCGACGGCAACAGCACCGCATTCGCGCTGTCGCAGTCGAACACTCTCAACGACAACGACACGCTTGACAGCCCGACTGTCACCAACGCTTCCGAGTTCAACCAGAAAGGCGATGCCTTTGGTGGCCATGCGAAGGCTGGCGACGGCATCAACGCCGGTTCGAATGGCGGTGAAGGCGGCGGAAGTGCCTCGGCCGATGGTGGCGACGGTGACGGCGGCAAGGGCTCCGGCGGCATGGCCATGGGCGGCAAGGCCGAGAGCGGTGACGGCGGCGACGGCGATGGTCATTCGCATGACGGCGGTGATGCGTCTGCCAACGGCATCGGCGTCGGCCTTGGCCTTGGCTCGGCATCGGCCGAAAGCGAAGCTGACGGCGGTGATGGCGGCGATTCCGAAGCCAAAGCCGAAGCAAAGACCGATGTCGAGTCCGATCAGGAAGCTGATGGCGAAGGCGGAGCAAGCGGCGACGCAGGCGCGATCGGCGTAGGGGTCGGCCTTGCCGCTTCCGAAGCCGGGTCGGAAGCCAAGGATGCCGAAGGCGGCGATGCCGCATCGCTCGGTGCCGGGCTGGGGCTGGGTCTGGCCGGGTCCGAGGCCGAGTCAGATGACGCCAACGGCGGTGACGCTGAATCCAAAGCCGAAGGCAAGGGTGACAGCGAGGCCGAGTCCGAGGCTGAGTCGGAAGGTGCAGACGGCGGGGACGCCGGTGCGATCGGGGCCGGGCTTGGTCTGGGTCTGGCCGGATCGGATGCCGAAGCCGAGGATGCCGACGGCGGCAGCGCCGATTCGGATGCCAAGGCCCATGCCAAGACCGACGGCGAGAGCGACGCCGACGCTGATGGTGCCACAGCCGGCAGCGGCGATGGAGCTGGGGGCAAAGGCGGAAACGCCGATGCGGAATCGGAAGCAAAGAGCGGCGCTGGTGGCGATGCGACCTCCAGTTCGGGTGAATGGCCGGGCTATGGCAATGCCAGCACGGACAATGACGCTACGTCCACCTCCGGTGACGCAGACGCAGCTGGAGGTGACGGTGGCAATGGGCGCGGAGCTGGCGGCGACGCTACCGGCGGCATGGCGACCAGCGGTGATGTGACCGGCACCACGGATGCAACGGGCACCTCCGATGCAACAGGCGGTGCAGGGGGCAGCAATGCCGCCGACAGCGCGGCGTATGGCACCGGCACAGGCAGCGGCGACGCCGATGCGACCGGCGGCGCAGGGGGCAGCACTGCTGCTGATAGCGCGGCGAACAGCACCGGAACCGGCACTGGCATGTCCGATGCAGCAGGGGGCGCGGGTGGGACCAGCGCCGCCGATAGCGCGGCCAATGGCACCGGCAACGGCACTGGCACCGGCGGTGATGCCGCTGGAGGAGGCGCCGGCAACGACTCCGCAGCTGACTCGTCAGCCACTGGCAGCGGCACCGGCGGTGCAGATGCCGCCAGCGGTGCAGGCGGTTGGTCCGACATCTTCTCGCAGGCCGATCTGGATGGCTCTGCGGATTCGATGGCGGATGCGATTGCCGGATATGGCGGGGCCGGCACATCGTCCTCGGATGCGTCGAACACCTCCAGCGGCACCGGTATGGTTGATGCCATGGGCGGCACAGGCGGCGCGAGCACGGCGACCGGCTGGGGTGGCGATGGCGGTGCGACCTATGGCGGCGCGGCAACGCTTGGCGATGCGATGGGGGGTGCGGGCACCGGCGGTGCTGGTGGCACGGCCTCCACCGGGGCCGGTGGCGCGGGCGGAAACCTGGGAAGCTGGGGGTCCGGCAATGGCGAGAGCGGTGAAGTCACGGGCGAATCCTTCGCCTCGGCTGCGGCTGCGATCAACACCACGGCGTTCAACCAAAGCATCGTGATGGGCGCCAATGTGCTTGGAAACTCGGTTGACATGACTGTGGTCGGCGGGTCGCTCACCTCGTCCTTCGTCGGTCATGACGACACCTGAGTCCTGACAGCTTCCGGGGCCGGTTTTCCGGCCCCGGATCTCCTTCCGGCGACACGCGCATGCGCGGGCCGCCGGTTCCTTGCGACTAGGACAGATTATGGCCGTTGATCTGATCAGTGAAGAGATTGCCCGTTTCATCGGCCTGTTTCATCTCGAGATCGAGGGAAGCCGGTTGCGGCTGGAGTATGAGGCTTTCGCCGTCAAGCGCGACGAGGCCGCGCGCACGCCGGAGAAGGTGCCGGACCTTGTTGTCAATGCGCCCTATTCCCTGAAGGGGTTCGATCCGGGGCTGGTCTATGTATCGCCGCCGCCCACGATGGATTCCGCCGGATTTGTCCCGGCCGTTGTGCTGCACGAGGTCAATATCGCATTCGATCCGTTGCCCACCTTTCCCGAGCGGGAAGGCGAAGATCCTTTGTCGGCGGGGGGTTGGGGATACAGCTGGTTGCCCTTTGTCCCACTGCCCAATGCGATCCTGGTCTCGATCCAGCAAAGCGCGGAGCTTTGGGACAATGATCTGGTGTTGTCGACAGGCGAGACGACATTTATTGATCCCGGCCAGTTCGTCGCGCAATTCCTTCAGGTGATCGACCAGGCAAAGGGCCTCAGCGCCCTTGGGGCCGAGGGAACTGCGATGCCCCTTGTGCCGCAGGTGTCGGACGCACTGGCCTTTGCCGCGCGGATCGCGAATTTCTCGCCCGAGGACGGTCCGGGCGAGACGCAACTGGCGTTGCGCGGGGAGGAAGCGACGGGGAACTATGTCAACGGCGCCCAAATTGCTGGCACAGCGATTGAAGGCCGCGACCCGGCAGAACCGTCAGATGATGGGGCCGGGATGGAGGCCGCGCCAGCGGGGATCTCAGAGGCCGGGACCGCTACGGGGACACAAACAGTAGACGCCGGACTCCTGCCTGATTTCATTGACCTGTTGCCCGAATATCTTGCCGCCAAGCGCGGCGAGGACGAGGCCGAACCGGGAAAGGATGCGCTTGAAACCCGCCCGGACGGCGTGACGGAGGCCCCCGTGACCGGGTTTGAGGTCGATGCCGGGCACAAGGTGGTGACGGGTGCGAACATTGCAACCAATGAGACCTCGATCGTGCAGGTCTGGGTGGATGCGCCAGTGATTGCGGTGGCCGGTGACTCAGTCCGGCTGGATGTGGTGAGCCAGGTCAATGTGATGGCCGGTCCCGTGGCAGCCCTTGATGGCACCGCGCCACAGCCTTCAACGATGCTGAATGTGGTTTCGCTGGTGTCCGAAAGCTCGGTCGATCCGGAGGCCGCGCCGGTCCCGGTCGCCTCCGGCCAGCTTCCGCAGAATTGGAGTGTTGTTCACGTTAAAGGCGATCTGATCGCCGTCAACTGGGTAAAGCAGCATATCTTCGTCACCGATTTTGATCGTGCCGAGATCACGATAACAGCTGCCGCCACCTACATTTCAACCGGCGAGAACATTGTCAGCAACGCGGTCCGGCTTGTCGAACTGGGGTTTCACTACGACCTGATCCTTGTCGGCGGCAGCATGATCACTCTCAACGTCATCGACCAGATAAATGTTCTGATGGATGTCGATGTGGTCGGCGGGGCCACCACAAAGCTGGTCAACCACCATTCCGGCGACAACCTGCAATACAATCGCGCCGAGCTGAAGCAGACCGGCCGCGATGAGCTGACCGAGATGAAGGACAGCTTCCGCAAGGCGCTAGACGATCTGGCCGACGGTGCCAAAAGCATCTCGCGCGATGTTGCCCAGGATGCGCGTTTCGCAGGCAAATCGACGCTCAAGGTGCTGAGTATCGAAGGCGATTTTGTCAGGGCCAATGTTGTCGAACAGCACAATTTCCTTGGCGACTCCGACCAGATCCAGTTGATGCTGGACGAATTTCTGGCGCGGGGCGAGGCGGTTCATCTGGTCACCGGCTCGAACGCCCAGCTGAACGCCGCGCGGATCGTCGAGGTCGGGCTGGATTCCGAGATCATGGTCGGCGGTGAGGCCTACAGCGACGCCCTGATCTATCAGGCGCAGTTGATTGACCCCGAAGCCCCACCGGCCGGCGTGGGCATGGTTCCGCTGGCCAACGAGGCGATCGCATTCCTTGCCGATGGCATGCTGGCGGACTGCGCCGATCACAAAACCACTCTGGTGGCACCCATTGCCGAACACTCGGCAAGCAGCGACGTGCTGCATGGAATCATCACCTAGCAGGCAAGACCACGGGAGAGATGCGATGAAGGATCACACCGACACGCCAGTGTTGCAGTTGAGCGCAGATCTTCTCGTCGGCGGCAAATCGCCGAAAGCACGCACCGCACCCGCACCCGGCGCGCTGGAGACTGCGCCGAAAGCAGAGATGCGCGCGCGCCGGGCAGAGGCACCGATCGGGGCCACGGTCGAGGCGAAAGCCGGAGAGCCGATACCCCGGCGGCCGCCACCCCCGCCACCCGGGGGTGGCGGCGGACGTGGCCCGATATTTCACAGGCGGGTCGGCCCGGAGGATTTCAACGCGCGCCTGCAGGAAGGCCGCAAGGCTGTCTGGTCCAACATGTCATTTGTTCTGGTGCTGACCTGCGCCACAAATCTGCTGATCCTCGCGATCCCGATCTACCTGTTCCAGATTTCGGACAGGGTGCTGACCAGTCGCTCGACCGATACGCTCATCATGCTGACGACCGTCATCGCCGGTGCGGTGATCCTTTACGCGGTCTTCGATGCGATCCGCCGGTTCATCCTGATGCGCACGGCGGTCGAGGTCGCCGCGCAACTCGGTGCGCCGGTCCTCAGCGCCGCGGCACATGCCTCGCTGCACGGGACGGGGCGCGAGTATCAGACATTGGGCGACCTGCAGCAGGTGCGCGCCTTTCTGGTTTCCGGCACGCTTCTGTCCATCCTCGATGTGCCCTTTGCACCGCTTTTCGTGATGGTGGTGTTCTTTATCCATCCCCATCTGGGGGTGATCGTGGTGACGACATCGCTGGCCCTGCTTGTCATTGCGCTGATCAACCAGAAGATCACCGAGCGACCCTTTGCCGAAGCCAACTTCGCGCAGGCGAAAGCGAACCAGCATCTCGACTCGATGTCGCGCAACAGCCAGATCATCAACGCATTGGCAATGATTCCGGAAGCGGTGTCGATGTGGGGGCGCGATACCGCAGCCTCGCTGATCGCGCAGGTCCGCGCCCAGGACCGCAACATCGTCAGCGCCTCGATCTCGCGCGGGATACGGCTGCTGACCCAGGTTGCCATGCTGGGCTGGGGTGCCTTTCTGGCCATCGACGGGGAAATAACCGGCGGCATGGTCATTGCCGCCTCGATCATCGCCGGTCGCGCACTCGCGCCGATCGAAGGCGCGATCGAGGGGTGGAACGCCTTGCTGCTGTCGCGCTCGGCCTATGGCCGGATCGCAACGCTTCTGGGCAATTCGCGGCTTCAGTTCGAACGCCTGCGCCTGCCGCGCCCCGAGGGGCGGCTGGATGTGGAGCGACTGCTTTATGTGCCGGGCGGCACCAAGCAGGTCGTTCTGAACGGCCTCAGCTTCTCGCTCAACCCCGGAGAAACCCTTGCAGTGATCGGGAACTCCGGCGCGGGAAAGACGACCCTTGGCAAGATGCTGGTCGGGTCGATCCTGCCCACCTCGGGCAATGTCCGGCTGGACCTGATGGATCTGCGCAACTGGGACCCGCGGCAATTGGGTGAAAACCTCGGCTATCTGCCGCAGGACGTCCAGCTTTTCCCCGGCAGCATAAAGGACAACATCGCCCGCATGCGGCAGGACGCTACCGACGAACAGGTGCACCGCGCCGCCGTCCTGGCCGATGTGCATGAGATGATCGCCCAACTTCCCCAAGGCTACGAGACCCTTGTCGCCGCCGATGGCGCGCCGCTGTCGGGCGGACAGAAGCAACGCATCGCGCTCGCCCGGGCGTTTTTTGGCAACCCCAGGCTGGTGGTGCTGGACGAGCCGAATTCGAACCTTGACACCGCCGGCGATCGCGCGCTGGCCCGCGCGATCGCCCATGCGCGCGATAGTGGCATCACGGTGGTCGTCATCACCCAGAAACCCGCATTGCTGAGTGTTGTGGACAAGATCATGTTGCTGGCCAACGGGGCGGTGGCGCTGTTCGGCACCCGTGACAAGGTGCTGGAACAACTTAACGGCCGCCCGCAATCGCGTGAACAGGTGGCCGGAGCCGGGCAAGCGGATGGAACCACCGCCCCGGCACCGCTGTCCGATGGACCCGACGGGAAGGGAGATCAACAAGATGCGTGACGCGATTGCAAATGCGCTTCCGGCCCCGACTGCGGCAGAATGGTATCGCGACGTGCCGCGATCCATTTCAAAGCTGGTGATCGCCAGCAGTCTGATCCTGCTCATCAGCCTTGGCGGATTTTCGGTCTGGGCCTTCGGTGCCCCCCTCGCTGCTGCGATCATCACTCAGGGCAGTTTTGTGGCCACCGGGCAGAACAAGGTGGTCCAGCATCTGGAAGGGGGCATCATAAAGGATATATTGGTCCGCGAAGGCGACCACGTGACCGAAGGTCAGGTGTTGCTGCGGCTGGATGCGACCATTGCCAATGCCACCAACCGCGAACTGCGCCTGCGCCGCATCAGGCTGGAAGCGACCGAAGCCCGTCTGATGGCAGAGCATTTGCGCGCCGACCAACTGGTCTTTCCCGATCACCTCACTGCGCTGCGCAATGATCCCGAGGCTGCCGTCATCCTTGACAGTCAGAATGTGGCTTTCGCCGTCACGCGCTCCGGTCTGACCAATGATCTGGCGATGCTTGATCGCAACATGGATGCGCTGGCGTTCCGGGAGGCGGGCTATGGCTCGCAACGTCAGGCGCTTCTGGACCAGATCGACCTGCTTGGCGAGGAACTTGAGGTGAAGCAGGAGTTGCTTGATCGCGGGCTGAACCGGCGGACCGAGGTTCTGGCCCTGCGCCGTGCCGTGCTGGAGGGGCAGGGCCAGATTGCCCGGCTTGATGCGGAACTTGGCGAAATCGTCGAATTGCGGTCGCGGGCGATCAGCCAGCGTGACCGCACGCTTGACGAATACAGCCGGAATTCGCTCGGGCAGTTGCAGGTGATCCAGAGCGAGTTGGAAAGCATCCGCGAACAGGCGCGACGCTCGGAAAGCGTGCTGTTGCGGACGGATGTGACCGCGCCAGTCAGCGGCACGATCGTGCGTCTGTATTATCACACCACCGGCGGGGTGATCGAGACCGGGCGTGCAATCGCCGAAATCGTGCCCTCTGACGCGCCGCTGATCATCGAGGCGCTGGTCGCGCGCTCCGATATCGACAGCGTTCAGGTCGGCCAGCCCGCCGTGGTGCGGCTGACGGCGCTCAACCAGCGGACAACGCCAGTGCTGGACGGAACCGTCGACTATATCTCTGCCGATGCGGTCGCCAACAGCACAGACCGGACAAACCGCGAGGTTTATGTCGTGCGCGTGGTGCTCAGCCCTTCGGAACTGGGCCGGGTCCGCGGCTTTGTGCCCACGCCCGGGATGCCGGCCGAAGTCATGGTCCAGACGGCAGAACGCACATTTGCGCAATACATCGCCAAGCCGATCGTGGATTCCATGTCGCGCGCGTTCCGCGAACAGTAAGGACAGGCGTGCGCGCCGCGCCGTTTCGGTGTCCTGCGATCCACAGGATGCAATCTCGGCATCTGCGAAACGTGACGCTCCCCCCGGGCGTCGGCCCATCGGGGGAGCGAACAGTTTGTGACCCTTGGCGGCGTCCTCGCCCGCGCGGGACACCGGGGCCTTGCGCTACAGGGTGATGCGGAACCGGGCAAAGCCGTCGGCACCGTCACCGGCGGGTTCGATCACCAGACCGCGCGCCTGCACTTCGGGCAGGTAGGCGGTGGCTTTCGGGCCGGTGTCAAAGGTGACGGTGGCCCCATCTGCCGGGGCAAAGCTCCAGTTGGCATCCGCAGCCGGGCTGATGGTGCCCTGATCGACGATGTAGCGCACGATCACGTCGCGGTTGGTGTCGGGCGCCTGCAGGATGGTGGTGCTGCCATCGGCACCGGGGAACTTGCCGCCGCCACCGGCGCGGTAGTTGTTGGTGGCGACGATGAATTCGGCGGTCGGGTCAACCGGGGCACCCTCCCGCATCAGGTTGGTGATGCGTTTGGCAGTCTCGTCCAGCAGCGCGCCGTCGGTGTCGTATTTCGACGGCTGGGTCAGGTCGATCTGATAGGTCACCCCGTCGATCACATCGAAATTGTAGCTGGGGAAGGCCGGGTTGATCAGCGGCTGATCCGCCACGCCGGGGGTGATCTGGTTGAAGATACCGGCGCTGCGTTCCAGCCAGTCTTTTAGCTGCGCGCCGGTGATCCGCACCGCTTGCAGGGTGTTGGGGTAAAGGTAGAGGTCGGCCACGTTCTTGATCGCGACCGGGCCCACAGCGACATCGGTGTAATATTCTGGCCCACCACGGCCACCAGCCTTGAACGGGGCGGCAGCCGACAGGATCGGCAGGCCGTCATGTTCGGTGCCTTTCAGCAGCTGGGCCACATACCAAAGCTGCGCAAGGCTCACGATCTGCACCGAGGGGTCATCGGCGACCAGCGCAAAATAGCTGTGCAAGGGCGCAGAGGTCTGGCCGACCTCGGCGCGCACATAGGCCAGGGTGTCGGTATGGGTCTGGGCGGTGGTCTCGATCGCCGGGGCAAAATCCTCGACCAGCGGCTTGATTGACCGGTCTTCCTGGCGCGCATAGATCGGGCGCAGGGTGGATTCGTGCGAGGCCACGGTCCATTTGCCACCATCATGGGCGAGCAAAAGGTCGATCAGGCCCATGTGGCTGCCCCAGAAGCCGGGCATCACGGCAGGTTTGCCGCGCAGGGTGCCGGCGGTGTTGTCGATGCCGTCGCCCTCGAAATCACTGCCGGGGAACTGGCGGTGGTGGTGGCCGGTGACCAGCGCGTCAATGCCATCGACCCCGGCCAGATGCAGGGCGGCGTTTTCCATACCTTCGGCATAGGGGCCCGCATCGATGCCGGAATGGCACAGGGCGATGACGATATCGGCGCCCTCTTCACGCATCTGCGGCACCCAGGCCTCGGCCGCCGCCAGGATGTCGCGCACCTGAACCTTGCCCTCCAGATGGCTGCGGTCCCATTGCAGGATCTGCGGCGGCACAAAGCCGATCAGCCCGATCCGGATCGGCAGTTTCGCGCCGCTGCCATCGGTCAGCTCACGCTCAAGGATGGTATAGGCGGGGGCGTAGAGGTCATCCTCACGCGGGGTCGCCCCCAGCGTCTTGGCGACGTTGGCGCAGACGATGGGGAAATCGGCGCGGGCGTTGACCAGATCGAGGAAGGGCAGGCCATAGTTGAATTCGTGGTTGCCCAGCGTGCCCGCATCAAAGCCGACCGCGTTCATGCCCGCGATCACCGGGTGCAGGTCGCCGTCCTTCATGCCTTTGGAATATGCGATGAAGTCGGCCATCGGATTGCCTTGCATATAGTCGCCATTGTCAACAGTCAGGCTGTTGCCGGCTTCGGCCCGGATGGCGGTGATCAGGCTGGCGGTGCGGGCCAGACCCATCGTGTCGTTCGGTTTGTCGGCGTAATAGTCATAGGGCTGCACATGGCAGTGCAGATCGGTGGTGGCCAGAATCCGCAGATGCGCCTGACCGGCCTGCGCGCGCGCGGCGAAGGGGTGCAGCAGCACAAGGCTGCCGGCGGTGGAGCTCAGCAGGAACTGACGGCGGGACAGTGCGATCATGGGGTAACCTCTTCGGGTCAGGGGGATTTTTCTGAGATCTACCCTGTGAATGTAACAGCTTTGCGCGCAAGGTTCATCTATGGGCTGTGCGTCAGGGGGGAGATCAAGGCGCGGTTTTCGATGAGCATGCGTAGGGCAGGGGTGTTTGCCTGGACGCAGCCTCAGTCACCGGGGCGGAGGTGTTCGAAGACCTCGGACACGATGGCGTAATCGCGGTAGCCCATCCGGGCAAGCGGGTGGTAGCGGGCGGGGTCGAAGCGGCCTCCCACCACACAATCATCGCGCAGGTGGATGCCGGTGACCCCGCCCAGGATCAGGAAATTGCTGTCGCCTTTCAGGGGGATGATCTGACTGACCACGCATTCCAGCGTCGCGGGGGCCTCTGCCACGCGCGGGCAGGGGATGGTGGTGCAGGCGGCTTTTACCACTCCGGCGGTGGTGAATTCATCGGTTCCGCGTGGCAGGGCTGCGGAGGTTGCGCTCATCGCGCCCAGCATGTCGGCCCCGACGACGTTGACCGCAAACACCCCGGTTTCGCGCAGATTGGACAGGCTGTCCTTGGTGCCGGTCGAGGCGAACATCACCTGCGGCGGCACATAGGCCACGGCGTTGAAAAAGGAATAGGGCGCAAGGTTGTCGCCCATGGACCCGGTGGAGGAGATCCAGCCGATCGGGCGCGGGGTGACGATGGCGTTGAACGGATTGTGCGGCAGGCCGTGGCCGTCTTCGGGGCGGTAGAACATGCGCGGGGTGCTCCTTCGGGGGCTGGCGGCGATCAGGATTTGTGCCTGACATAAACGCATGTTACGGGCGCATGTCACGGGGGATTGCGGGGAATCGCCCGTGGTTGCGGGGATTTGGCGCGAGGATTTGTCCGGGTGTACAGGCTGGAGGAAGAGACCGAGGACGACTGGTGGGAGGTCGAGGCGCTCTATGACCTGTGCTTTGCGCCCGGTCGCACGGCGCTGTCGTCCTACCGCCTGCGCGACGGGGTGCCGACGGTCGCGGCGCTGTGCCTGACCCTGCGCGATGCGGGTGGCACGCTGGCGGCGGTGATCCGCTACTGGCCCGCCTTGGTGGGCGGACAGGATGTGCTGCTGCTGGGGCCGATCGCGGTGCATCCGACCCGGCAGAGTGAGGGTCTGGGCGCGCTGCTGATCAACGAAAGTCTGGCAGAGGCCCGGCGTCTGGGCTGGGAGCGGGTGCTGCTGGTGGGCGACGCGCCCTATTACAGCCGCTTCGGCTTTCGCAGGCTGGACGGCGTGGTCATGCCGCCGCCGACCAATCCCGACCGGGTGCTGGGGCTGGCGCTGAAGGCCGGGGCTTGGGACGGGGTGGCAGGGGCGGTGACGAAAGCCACTTGAACCCATTGCACGAAGCTGGTTGTCCCCCATATCATGCGGTATGAAACCCTTGCCCGCCGATCTGTCGACTGTTGTGCCACCCGGTGATCTTTCGCCGGAAATCCTGGCATTGGCGGCCCGGCACAAGCGCGCCAATGGTCCGGTCATGGCCATGGTCAACCGGCTGGGCGGCACCCTGGAAAAGCAGATGGCGCATCTTCCGCAGGTCTACCGCAGCCAGATCGAGCGGGTGGTGGCGCAGGCTCTTTCGGCGGCGATGACAGTGGCCGGGCAGGGCGACCGGCTGCCCGATACCGGCACCCGTGGCCCCATGTTTGCCGCAATGGCCACCGGGGCGGCAGGGGGCGCGGGGGGGCTGGCGACGGCTGTTGCCGAGTTGCCTGTGACGGTGACGCTGATCCTGCATGCGATCCGGCAGGCGGCGCGGGCCGAAGGGTTCGACCCCGACGATCCCGCCATCCGGGCCGAGTGTATCAAGGTATTCGGCGCGGGCAGTCCGCTGGCCGAGGATGACGGGATCAACACCAGTTTCCTTTCGGCCCGGCTGACGCTGACCGGGCCTGCCGTCCAGAAGGTGATCGCGAGCGTCGCGCCAAAGCTGGCGACCGCTTTGGGCCAGAAACTGGCGGCGCAGGCGATCCCGGTGATCGGAGCGGTGACCGGGGCAGCGCTGAATGTGGCGTTCCTGAACTACTACTGCGAGATCGCGCGGGTCCGTTTCGCGCTGTTGCGGCTGGCGCAGACCCATGGAGCCGAGCAGGTGCTTGCCGATTTCCGCACCGCTGTTGCGGCCCCCAGACTGCACAGTGCCTGAAGGCGGCGATCTGCCCGGGCGGCCGGATCCGAAGGAGCGGCTGCGCCGCGCTGTTTTTTGAGCGTGCCTCTGGCCTGGGGCCAACCGGCACGCGGACGTGCCTCCGGCGGGGATATTTGGGAACAGATGATGTGCGGGGTCTGGCGGTATCTGACTGCACCGTGACAAAATGAACCCGAGCATCCCGCAGTTGCCCGCGGCAGTGCAGCGCATGCCGCTCCGCCGGATCATGCCGGACGGGCTCAGTCGCGTTGGGTGGAAAGCCAGTCCATCAGGGCGGGACGGGCGCTGTCGGCGCCGGAGGTGCGGGCGCTGTCGATCACGGCGCGGACCTGTGTGAGGTCAACCCGGCGCAACAGCGCCTTGACCGGGCCGATCGACGCCGGGCGCATCGACAGGCTCTGCAGGCCGAGAGCGGCGAGCACCACGGCTTCGACCGGGCGGCCCGCGTCTTCACCGCAGAAGGACAACGGGGTGTTGCTGGTGGCGCAGCGGACGACGATTTGTTCGATCAGCGCAAGGAAAGACAGGTTGAGCACATCATAGCGGCGGCGGACCCGTTCATTCTCGCGGTCGGCGGCAAAGAAGAACTGCTTGAGGTCATTGCCGCCGATCGAGACGAAATCGGTCAGATTAAAGAACGCCTGCGGCGCGAAGGCAAGACTGGGGGTTTCCAGCATCGCGCCGATTTCCAGTTGCTCCGGCACGGCGTGACCGAGCGAACGTTCGCGGTGCACTTCGCGCAGCACATGGCCGCGGGCCTGCTGGAATTCGGAGAATTCCGAAATGAAGGGGAACATCACCGTCAGCGGACGTCCATCGGAGGCGCGGAGCAGCGCCTGGATCTGCATGCGCAGCACGCCGGGTTTGTCGAGGCCGACCCGGATCGCGCGCCAGCCCATCGCGGGGTTCGGCTCGTCATTCGGCTTCATATAGGGCAGCACCTTGTCGGAGCCGATATCCAGCGTGCGGAAGGCCACGCGCTTGCCTCTGGCGGCGTCGATCACGCGGGCGTAGAGCCCCGCCAGTTCGGCCCGGCGCGGCATCTTGTTGCGCACCAGAAACTGTAGCTCGGTGCGGAACAGGCCCACCCCGTCGGCACCCGAGCCCTGCAGGCTGGGCAGATCGGCCATCAGCCCGGCATTCATGTGCAGCGCGATAGTGGTGCCGCATTTGGTCAGCGCGGGCAGATCGCGCAACGAGGCATAGCGCGCCTGCGCCTGCGTCTGCATCGCGATCTTGTCGCGGAAGGCGCGGGCCACGGTTTCCTCGGGCCGCAGATGGGCGATGCCCTGATCCCCGTCCACGAGGATATGGTCGCCGTTCAGCGCCTCGGTGGTGATGCGCCGCGCATGGATCACCAGCGGGATCGCCAGCGCCCGGGCGACGATGGCGGCATGGCTGCCGACCGAGCCATCCTCCAGCACCACGCCGCGCAGCTTGCGGCCATATTCCAGCAGTTCCGCCGGACCGATGTTGCGCGCGACCAGCACCGGGTTTTCCGGCATCTCGGCGCCGGTGTCGGCGCCTTGGCCGGTCAGGATGCGCAGCAGGCGGTTCGACAGATCGTCCAGATCATGCAGGCGTTCGCGCAGATAGGCATCGGGCACCTGTTCCAGCCTTGCGCGGGCGGCGGATTGTTCCTTTTCCACCGCCGCCTCGGCCGACAGGCCGTTCTGGATGTTTTCCTCCATCCGGCGCAGCCAGCCGCGCGAATTGGCAAACATCCGGTAGGCCTCCAGCACCTGTTTCTGGTCTTTGTCCAGGCTTTCGGCAGAGAGCAGGTCATCGACCGACACTCGCAACTGGCCCACGGCGTCGCGGATGCGGTCGATCTCGGTCAAGGGATCATCTGCCACCGGGTTGGTGACCACCACGCGCGGCTCGTGCAGCCAGACATTGCCCTCGGCCGCGCCCTCCTGCCCGGTGGCGCCGTGGAACATCACCGGCTGGCGGTGCAGGGCGCGCATGCCGTCTTCATCCGAGGTAAAGGCCCCCAGTTCGGTCATCTCGGCCAGCACCATGGCCACGACTTCCAGCGCATAGATCTCGTCATCGGAAAACTGCCGCGCGGTTTTGGACTGCACCACCAGCACGCCCAGTTTCTCGCCCACCCGCTGGATCGGCACGCCGAGGAAGCTGGAATAGATCTCCTCGCCGGTTTCGGGCATGTAGCGAAAGCCCTTTTCTCCCGGCGCATCGGCGGTGTTCACCGGCGTGTTGGTGCGGGCGACGCGCCCGACCAGACCTTCGCCCAGTTTCATCCGGGTCTGGTGCACCGATTCCGCCTTCAGCCCTTCGGTGGCGCACAGCTCCAGCGTTTCGGGGTCGCGGAACAGATAGATCGAGCAGACCTCGGTCAGCATCGAATCGGCAATCAGATGGGTGATCTGATCCAGCCGCTCCTGCCCTTTGGATTGCGCGCCCAGCACATCGCGCAGGCGGCGGAGGAGTTTGCGGCTGTCACTGTCTGACCGTTCTGGCATCGCGGGGCATCCTGTTGACTTGCCTACTCTATAGGCGAGGCTCCGCAGGAAGGGGAGGGGAGAAAGACGCCGCATCGCGGCATGGCGGGGTGTGTGGCGGCGGTTTGCCTGAAAAGGCTGCAGCTGCCGCGCGCAGGACGGTCAGCTGCCGGAAAGCAGGGCTTTCCGGCAGTAAGACGCAGAGGTTCAGGGCGCTCAGGCCTTGTCGAGTTCGAAGCAATCGTGCAGCGCCTGCACGGCCAGTTCCATGTAGCGCCGGTCGATCAGGACCGAGATCTTGATCTCGGAGGTGGCGATCACCTTGATGTTGATGTTCTCGGCGGCAAGGGCGGCAAACATCTTGGCGGCAACGCCGACCTGGCTGCGCATGCCGATGCCGACGACAGACACCTTGGCCACATCGGTATCGGCCACCAGCTCGTCATATTTGATGGTCCCGGCGGCGCGGGCCTCTTCCATCGCCTTTTGCGCGCGGGCGACCTGATTGACCGGGACCGAGAAGGTCATATCGGTCACCGCACCCGGGTGGCTGCCGTAATTCTTTTCCGAGATGTTCTGAACGATCATGTCCACGTTCACCCCGGCCTCGGCCAGCGGGCCAAAGATCGCGCCGGCCACGCCGGGGCGGTCCTCGACCGTGACCAGCGTCATTTTCGCTTCATCGCGGCTATAGGCCACGCCAGAGACGACTTTCGATTCCATGATTTCATCCTCGTCGCAGACCAGGGTTCCTGAGTTCTCGTCGGTATCCTCGAACGAGGACAGCACGCGCAGCCGCACCTTGTAGCGCATCGCCAGCTCGACCGAGCGGGTCTGCAGGACCTTGGCCCCGAGCGAGGCCAGTTCCAGCATCTCCTCAAAGGCGATCTTTTCCAGCTTGCGTGCTTTTGATGCGATGCGCGGATCGGTGGTGTAAACGCCATCCACATCGGTATAGATGTCGCAGCGTTCCGCGCCAAAGGCGGCGGCAAAGGCAACGGCAGTGGTATCCGATCCGCCCCGGCCCAGAGTTGTGATCCGGCCTTCGGCCGACAGGCCCTGAAAGCCCGCAACCACGGCCACCTTGAAGCCCTCGGCGAATTTAGCGTCGATATTGGCGCGCGGAATGTCGATAAACCGCGCCGAACCATGCGCCGAGGTGGTGTTGATCGGCACCTGCCAGCCCTGCCAGCTGCGCGCGGGGATATCCATTTCCTGCAGGCGCAGCGCCATCAGCCCGGCGGTCACATTCTCGCCGCTCGACACCACGGCATCATATTCGCGGGCGTCATAGAGCTTTGAGGTGCCCTCGACATAGCCGACCATGCGGTTGGTCTCACCCGACATGGCGCTGACGATGACGATCACGTCATAGCCCCGGGCCACTTCGGCCTGCACCTTTTTCGCGGCATTTTCGATGCGCGCGAGGTCAGCCACCGAGGTGCCGCCGAATTTCATCACCAGAAGCGGCATGGATCAATCCTCCCCACGGGCCCCCCAAAACAATCGGGCGTGTCATAGGCCGGGGCGGGGGGCGGCGCAAGCCCTGCTGCGCGCACGCATCAATCGTGCCGCCCGCCCTGTTGCCGGCGGTGCACGGGGCGCTGTCTGCCCCCGGCTGTCTGCGACACGCTCCCCCCGAGGATACTTGTGAACAGACGAAAGCAGCGGGCGGTGCCTGCAATTCATCTGTTCTTAAATATCCCCGCCGGAGGCTCCCCAAAGTGGCAACTGGCGCGCGGGCGGCCAGTCAAAGCGCGCGCCAGCCGATGTCGCGGCGGCAAAAGCCCTCGGGCCAGTCGATGGCATCGACCATGGTATAGGCCCGGGCCTGCGCCTCGGCCAGCGTGGCCCCGCGCGCGGTGACGTTCAGCACCCTGCCGCCACTGGCGGTGATCCGCCCGTCGCGGGCGGTGGTGCCAGCGTGAAACACCATCTGTGACGAGGTTTCGGGCAGTGACTCAAGCCCGTGGATCGCGCTGCCCTTGTCATAGGCGCCGGGGTAGCCGCGCGCGGCCATCACCACGGTCAGCGCATGGTCATCGGCCCAGTTGACGCGGGTGCCGTCCAGCCGCCCCTCGGCACAGGCCAGCAGCAGGTCCAGCGCCTGCGCGCCAAGGCGCATCATCAGCACCTGGGTTTCCGGATCACCGAAGCGGGCGTTGTATTCGACAAGGCGGCACTGGCCCTGATCAATCATCAACCCGGCGTAGAGCACGCCCTGATAGGGCGTGCCGCGCCGCGCCATCTCGCGGATGGTGGGCAGCACGATCTGCTCCATCGCCTGAGCTTGAAGGGCGGGGGTCAGCACCGGCGCGGGCGAATAGGCGCCCATGCCGCCAGTGTTCGGTCCGGTATCGCCCATCCCCACCCGTTTGTGGTCCTGCGCGGTGCCGATGGGCAAAGCGTTCACGCCATCGGTCAGGATGAAGAAACTGGCCTCCTCGCCCTGCATGAATTCCTCGATCACCACTTCGGCCCCGGCTTCCCCGAATTCGCCACCGAACATGTCGTCGATGGCGGCCAGCGCTTCTTCCACCGTCATCGCCACGATCACTCCCTTCCCTGCGGCCAGACCATCGGCCTTGACCACGATCGGAGCGCCTTGTGCCAGCACATAGGCGCGGGCCGGGGCGGCTTCGGTAAACCGGGCATAACCGGCGGTGGGGGCGGCGCAGGCGTCGCAGATTTCCTTGGTAAAGGCCTTCGAGGCCTCCAGCCGCGCGGCGGCTGCGGAGGGACCGAAGGTCAGCAGCCCCGCCGCGCGGGTGGCATCGGCCACGCCTGCGGCAAGCGGGGCTTCGGGGCCGATGATCACGAAGTCGACCGCGTTCTCTTCGCAGAACGCCACCACGGCGCTGCCATCCAGAATGTCGATCCCGGCACATTCCGCCAGTTGTGCGATGCCGGCATTGCCGGGGGCCACGATCAGCCGGTCGGTCTTCGGGTTCTGCTTCACCGCCCAGGCGAGGGCATGTTCGCGCCCGCCGGAGCCGAGGATCAGGATGTTCATGGGCGCGCCCCCTTGGCCTTCGTTCCCGGGCGTCATAAGGTCAGGCCCTGATGGAGGCAAGCGCCATGGACCTGCTAGACGACACGCCCACGCCGCCCGGCAACAGCCCGGAATACACCGTCTCGGAACTGTCCGGCGCGGTCAAACGGGTGATCGAGGGCGAATTCGGCCTTGTCCGCGTGCGCGGCGAGGTGGGCCGGGTGTCGCGCCCCGCCTCGGGGCATCTGTATTTCGATCTCAAGGATGACCGCTCGGTGATCGCCGCGATCTCGTGGAAGGGGCAGGTTGCCAGGATGCAGGTCCGCCCCGAGGAGGGTATGGAGGTGATCGCGACAGGTCGGATGACCACCTTTCCGGGCCAGTCGAAATACCAGCTGATCGTCGAGGATGTGGCCCCGGCGGGGGCGGGTGCCCTGATGGCGATGCTGGAAAAACGCCGCGCCGCGCTGCAGGCCGAGGGGCTGTTCGATGCCGCGGCCAAGCAGCCGCTGCCCTATCTGCCACGGGTGATTGGGGTGGTGACCTCGCCATCGGGGGCGGTGATCCGCGATATCCTGCACCGGCTGCGCGACCGCTTTCCGCGCCATGTGCTGATCTGGCCGGTGGCGGTGCAGGGGCAGGACTGTGCCGCGCAGGTGGCTGCAGCGATCCGGGGCTTCAACGCGATTGAACCGGGCGGGCCGGTGCCGCGCCCCGATGTGCTGATCGTGGCGCGCGGTGGCGGCAGCCTCGAGGATCTGTGGGGGTTCAACGAGGAAATCGTGGTGCGCGCGGCGGCGGAATCCGTGATCCCGCTGATTTCCGCAGTCGGGCACGAGACCGACACCACGCTGATCGACCATGCTGCGGACCGGCGCGCGCCCACACCGACGGCGGCGGCGGAAATGGCGGTGCCGGTGCGGTTGGAGCTTTTGGCCGCGGTCGATGCGCTCGGCGCGCGGCTGAGCCGGGCGCTGGCGCAGGGTGTCGCCCTGCGTGGGCAGCGGTTGCGCGATCTGGCCCGGGCGCTGCCCCGGCTCGAGTCGCTGCTGGCCACCCCGGCGCAGCGGCTGGATACCGCGACAGGGCGGCTGTCGGGGGGGCTGTCGCTGGCGGTGAGCCGCAAGCGCGGTGGCTATGAGCGGCAGGCGGGGCGGCTGTCGCCCTCTGCGCTGTCGGGCATGGTGGTGCGGCGGCGCGAGGCTCTGGCGCGGCGGGGCGAGGCGCTGGAGGCGCGCCTGGCGCGCAGGCGCGACCTCTGGCACGCGGGTTTCGACAAATGGGCCTCGCGGCTGGCCCCGTCTCTGGCGCGGCTGATCACCCAGGCAGGGGGGAAGATCACCGAACAACGCAAGGGACTGCAAGGTTTGTCCGCCCGGCTGGAAGCCGCTCCCCTCCAACGCCTGTCCGATCTGTCCCGGCGGCTGGAGGCGCTGGATCGCACAAGGCAGACGCTGGGCTATGACCAGACCCTGCGACGCGGCTATGTCGTGGTCCGCGCTGGTGGCGACGTGGTCACCTCGCGCGCGGCGGCGGAAAAGGCCGGCGAACTGGAATTGCAATTCCACGACGGGCGGCTGGCGCTGGGTGCTCAGACCGGGCGCACGGCGCCGCGCAAGGCCAGCGGAACAAAGCCGCCTGAACAGGGATCTTTGTTCTGAAGTGGTAAGTCTTCCGGCGTAATCCGTGGGTTCTGCTCCGGAAATGTTCGAAAATGCAAAATCGCAGCGCTTTGTTGGCGGAGCGGTTCTGCACCGCCAGCGCCCCGCCAATACTCGCGGACGCTCCGCGAGGAGTATTTGAAAAGCAGCAAGCCCAAGAGGGTGCTTTGCATTGCTGCTTTCCAAATACTCCCGCCGGAGGCATCCTGTCCGGCCCGCCCGCGCACGATTTCAGACTGTGGATCAGACCCCGATATCCGGCCCGGCACAGGCGAGCGGGTCGGGGGATTGCGCAACTTCGGACAGTTCCGAGCCGGAACCGTCGCCGACGAAAAGCCCGGTCAGCCGACCCTCCTGCCGCCAGAAGGTCCAGCATTGCGGGGTGGGATCGTAGGTATAGGCAAAACAGATCTGCCCGGCCTGTTCATACCAATGTCCATCGCGGCAGGTCTCGCCCTTGAAGGCCCAACGGACCTTTCGCCCCGGCAGGTATTGCTCGGCCCCGTAAACCTCGCCGCGCTGGCTGAAGGTCAGGGTTTTGCCGTTGGTATAGGCCTCGAACTCGGCCCCGGTCATTGGCACCGGCGGTTCGGCGGCGGCAAGGGCGGTGGGCAGCAGCATGAGGCAGAGGGCAAGGCGGCGCATGGGGCGGGCTCCGGTCATGGTTGGGCAAAGCTTCGCATGCCGCAGAAGTGAACGCCAGTCACAAGAGGCGTTGCTGCGCGGGTTCCTGCCCGTGTGTGCTTTGCCATCGTTTCAGATGCGGGCGCATCCGGCGGTGCCAGAGGCGTGGCGCCATGGCCAGCGCGCAGGCCAGTGGCAATGGCCAGGGCAGGCGCGGCGCATCCTCGGTCAGCCGCAGCGCGGGGTAGGGCCGGGATGGGTGGGCGTGGTGGTCGGAGTGGCGGGGGGCGTTCAGCATCAGCGCTGAGGAAAACCAGTGCGGCGTGTTCCACGAATGGCGCGGGCCAACCGGCTCGTAGCGGCCATCGGGCAGGCGTGAGCGGGTCAGCCCGTAGTGCTGCACATAGTCGCCCAGCAGCTGCTGCATCTGCGCATGGGCTGAGAGCAGCAGCCAGATCAGCGCCCCGAATGGCCCGCCAATCAAGGTGGCAAGCGCGAGGCTGGCTGCGCCGATCCCCAGATACCAGGCATAGGGATGCACCCCGGACATACCCTTGCGCCGGGCGCGCAGGGCATTCTCTGCCGCCCAACCTGCCCGGAACCCACCGATCCAGGCGCGCGGCGCAAAGCGCCAGAAACTTTCGCCCGCGCGGGCCGAATTCGGGTCATCCGGCGTGGCGACCGCCGCATGATGCACCAGCCGGTGGGTCGAGGCATGATGGCCGAACAGCATCATCGCATAGACCAGCACGCCCAACCGATACAGTGGCCGACCAGAGCGGTGGATCAGCTCATGCGCGGCAGGGTGCGCAACATGGCCGAGGAACGTGCTGGTGCCAAAGAACAACAGCACTTTCTCGCCGCTGAGCAGATGGTCTGCCGTGATGCCCCAGACCGCCAGGGGAAGCAGCCCGATAGCCCCCAACCCGACTGCAACCAGTACGGCATTGGCGGCGGGAAACTCCGCCCCCTCGGGTGCATTGCCCGCGACACAGGGGATCAGCTGGTCGAGCACGATCACCAGCACGACCATATACAGGAACCCGGCCCAGAGCCACGCCCCACCCCCGGCCCCGACCCCAAAACCGATCAGCCCCACCGGCGACAGCGCGGCGAGGGCAAAGGCGGGCATGGGGAGCGGTCGGCCAGTCATGGCTTCATTTTAACACCGGATTCCGGTCTTTCCATGGCGAGACGGGCGCAGAGTGCGACCTTGCCCCGCAATTGCGGGTGATTGCCAGGCATTTCCCGGCCCCTGGCGGTCGCACCGCCTTCCCTCAGCGCGTGTTTGGGCTTAGGGGAGGGGAAAGTGCCGTCAAAGGACCGGGGCCCCGATGTCATTCTTCAAGAAGCTGCGCGACAAGATGTTCCGCTCGTCGGACAAGATCGGCGAAGGGCTGGAGGCGCTGGTCTCGGATACAGCGCCCGACACGGAGGCGCCGCCGGTCCGGCAACCGGAGACAGAAGCGGCCAAGCCCGGCTTTCTGGGCCGCCTGTTCGGCAGCGCCGAGGCGGATGAGCCAAGACGAGAGCTGGATGACGCCATGCTGGAAAGCCTGGAGGATGTGCTGATCCAGGCCGATATGGGCGTGGATACCGCGCTTCGGGTCAGCGCAAACATCGCAGAAGGTCGCTTTGGCAAGAAGATCTCCGCCAGCGAATTGCGCCGCGCGCTGGCCGACGAGGTCACCCGGATCATGACCCCGGTAGCGCGGCCATTGCCGCTCTATCCCACCAAACCGCAGGTGGTGCTGGTGGTGGGCGTCAACGGCTCGGGCAAGACCACGACGATCGGCAAGCTCGCCAGCCAGTTCAAGGCGGCGGGCAAATCGGTCGTGATTGCCGCCGGTGACACCTTCCGCGCAGCGGCGGTGGAGCAGTTGCAGGTCTGGGGCCAACGCGCCGGGGTGCCGGTGCTGACCGCACCCGAGGGCTCGGACCCGGCCAGCCTTGCCTTTGACGCCTTCACCAAGGCGCGGGCCGATGGCGCGGATCTGCTGATGATCGACACCGCAGGCCGGTTGCAGAACCGCGCCGACCTGATGGAGGAGCTGGCCAAGATCGTGCGGGTGCTGCGCAAGGTCGACCCGACAGCGCCTCACAACACACTGCTGGTGCTCGACGCGACCACCGGGCAGAACGCCATCGCGCAGGTCGAGATTTTCCGCAAGATCGCCGATGTCTCCGGCCTTGTGATGACCAAGCTCGACGGCACCGCCAAGGGCGGCGTGCTGGTGGCGCTGGCCGACAGGTTCGGCCTGCCGATCCATGCCATCGGGGTGGGCGAACAGATCGACGATCTCGCCCCCTTCGACCCCGAGGATTTCGCCCGCGCCCTTGTAGGGCTCGATGCCTGATCTTTTCATCTGTTCTTAAATATCCTGGGGGTCCGGGGGCAAAGCCCCCGGCGGGCCCAGCAAGGACGAAGCTTTCATGTCAGACTGGCTCATTTCTCTCGAAGGCACGGCCGAAGGGGCCCGGCTTGCCGTCATGCTGGCGCTGACCTCGGCCTTTGCGCATGCGGTGTTTGGCGCGCTTCAGAAGGGGCGGCATGACCCATGGGTCACGCGCGGGTCGATTGATCTGTGGATCGCGGTATTCTCGGCACCCGTCGCGCTGTTTGTCGTGCCCTGGCCGCAGGGGTTTGAATGGCTGGTGCTGCTGGGCGCGCTGGGCATCCACTTCGCCTACAAGCTGACGATGGCGCTGGCCTATGAGCGGGCTGCGTTTACCGTGGTCTATCCGGTGGTGCGCGGCACCGGGCCGCTGGCGACCCTCGCCTTTGCGGCGATTTTCCTTGGTGAAGGCTACGGCGCGCTGCAATGGCTGGGCGTGGCGATCCTGTCGGCCTCGATTCTGGCGCTGGCCGCTTTGAACCTGCGCGGCGGGGTGGTGGCGCAGGCGGCGCTGCGCGCAGGCCTCGCCTGGGCCTTTGCTGGCGGGATATTGGTGGCGGTCTATACCACCTATGATGCCTGGGGCATCCGGCTGACGCCAGACCCGTTCACCTTTTTGGCATGGTTCTTCCTGATCACCGCGATCGACTTTCCGGCGCTGGTCGCGTATCGGCTGTGGCGCGGGATCGGTGCGCCCTTGCCACCCGCGGGGCCGCTGGTGCTGCGCGGGATGATCGGCGCGCTGGTGGCATTCGTCAGTTTTGGCGGGGTCATGCTGGGCACGCGGCTGGGCAAGGTGGGGGAGGTTGCGGCGCTTCGCGAAACCTCTACGGTCTTTGCCGGGTTGATCGGCTGGGCCGTTCTGGGCGAGAAGGTGGGGCCTGTGCGCGCGGCTTTGATGCTGGGCGTGGCGGGCGGGGCGATCATGGTGCAGACGGGGTGAGAATGGCAGAGCGCAAGATCAACGGTGTGGTGAAACAGGTCCTGGAACTGGGGCCGACGCTAGCATTCTTCGCGATCTATCTGTGGATCAAGGAAGACAGCTTCACCATTGCGGGCACGGAATATTCCGGCTTCATCGTCGCTGCGCTGGTCTTCGTGCCGATCCTGTTGGTCGCCATGGGCATCCTCTGGGCGCTGACCGGCACCATCAGCCGCATGCAGGTGTTCACCGCCTTCATGGTGATCTTTTTCGGCGGGCTGACCGCGTATTTCAATGACGAGCGATTCTTCAAGATGAAGACCACGATTGTCTACGGCTGCCTGGCAGGGCTGCTGGGGATCGGGCTTTTGCGCGGGCAGAGCTGGCTGGAATATGTCATGGCCGAGATCCTGCCGATGCAGCGGACCGGCTGGATGATCCTGACCCGGCGGCTGTGCGCGATGTTCGTGGCGCTGGCGGTGGCGAATGAATTCATCTGGCGCACGATGTCGACCGACACATGGGTCAAGCTGGAAACCTTTGCCATGCCCGCCGCGCTGATGGTGTTTTTATGGTGGCAGATCTTCGCGCTGCAGCGGTTCCTGATCGAGCCGGAGGATGACGGCAAGGCGTAGCGCTGGCGGTGCGTGCGGGAGCGCTCCGCGCGGGAGTATTTTGAAAGCAGCAATCGCCAAGGCGCGCGCTTTGGGGTGGCGCGCGCAAGGGCGTTGACCGGGGCGGGGCAAAGGCGTATGCCGCGTTTTGTGGCGCTTTGTTACCGGATTGCGGGCCACGTTAAATATTCCGCTAAAAGGTCTCGGGTTGATGCCCCGAAGCCTTTGCCGGTTTCGGGGTTTAATTTTGCCTGAGGATGACGGCATGTCTGAAACTTGGAACACGCGCACGAAACTGGTGCATGAGGGCAGCCGCCGCAGCCAGTATGGCGAGATGGCCGAGGCGATTTTCCTGACGCAAGGGTTTGTCTATCCGACCGCCGAGGCGGCGGAGGCGCGTTTTGTGCAAGCCGGGGCGGATGAATTCATCTACGCCCGCTACGGCAATCCGACCACGCGGATGTTCGAGGAACGCATCGCGGCGCTGGAGGGGACAGAAGATGCCTTTGCCACAGCCAGCGGCATGGCGGCGGTGTCGGGCGCGCTGACATCCATGCTGCGGGCTGGCGATCATGTGGTCAGCGCGCGGGCGCTGTTCGGGTCTTGTCTCTATGTGCTGGAAGAGGTGCTGACGCGCTATGGCGTCAAGGTTACCTTTGTTGACGGGGCGGATCTGGACCAGTGGCGTGCGGCGGTGACGCCGGGGACCAAAGCCGTGTTTTTCGAGTCGATGTCGAACCCGACGCTGGAACTGGTGGATATCCGTGCCGTGTCGGAGATTGCCCATGCGGCGGGGGCTTTGGTGGTGGTGGACAATGTGTTCGCGACCCCGATCTTTTCCCGCGCGGTCGATCAGGGCGCGGATGTGATCGTCTACTCGACGACCAAGCATATCGACGGGCAGGGCCGCGCGCTGGGCGGTGTGGTGTGCGGCACTGAAGCCTTTATCCGCAAGGTGCTGGAACCCTACATGAAGCATACCGGCGGCAGCATGTCGCCGTTCACCGCCTGGATCATGTTGAACGGCATGGCGACGCTGGATCTGCGCTGCCGGGCGATGGCGGAATCGGCGCTGAAGATCGCGACTGCCCTGCAGGGGCATGAAAAGCTGGGGCGGGTGATCTATCCGGGGCTTCCGGGCCACCCGCAGTATGCGCTGTGCATGGAGCAGATGGGGTCCGGCGGCACCTTGGTGACCTTTGACATCACGGCGGGCAAGGAGGCGGCGTTCCGCTTTCTGAACGCGCTGGAGATTGCCAAGATTTCCAACAATCTGGGTGATGCCAAGACCATCGCGACCCATCCCGCCACCACCACCCACCAGCGCCTGCCGCAGGACCAGAAGGACAGCCTTGGCATCACGCCGGGGTTGATCCGGCTGTCGGTCGGGCTGGAGGATGCGGGCGATCTGATCGCCGATCTGACGGGCGCGCTGGATCGCGCCTGAAGCCTGTGCACCGGTCTTGTGTGAAGCGGCGGGGTGATTATATTCTTGGATCGGGACTGCGGGGTGCAAGTGTCGCACCCCGCCGCAACCGGGCGACTGATCCGAGCACGGCCAGCCTGCGTATAACCTGTTGACATTGACGGCATGGGCACGCGCCCCGCCTGAACCGGAAGGACCGATCCCCATGAACATCCACACCCCCGAGATCGACCGCAAGCCGAGCCGTGACGAGGCCGAGGCGGCGCTTGCGCTGCTCCGGCAATGGGCGCGTGCCTCGTCGGATGACGAGATCGCGACGCTGGAGCCTGTCGTGGGCTATCTTTTGCCGGGGCAGGCGGCTCCGGCGCTGAGCCGCGCCTATCCGCAGGGCTTTGCCGTCACGGCGGCTTACAAGGACAGCCTGCCCGATCTGCAGAACGGCCCCTCCAGCCTGATCCGTGGCGAGCGGCAGCGCATCCAGCATGTGGGAATTTCCAATTTCCGCCTGCCGATCCGCTATCAGACCCGGGATGCGGCCCCCCTGATGCTGGAAACCAGCGTGACCGGCACGGTCAGTCTGGAGGCCGGGAAAAAAGGCATCAACATGAGCCGGATCATGCGGTCCTTCTATGCCCATGCCGGGCGCACCTTTGGTTTTGCGGTGATCGAGGCGGCGCTGGAGGATTACAAGGCCGATCTGGGCAGCTTTGATGCACGCATCCAGATGCGGTTTTCCTTTCCGATGCAGGTGCCGTCGCTGCGCTCGGGGCTGAGTGGCTGGCAGTATTACGAGGTCGCCTTCGAACTGGTCGAGGCGGCAGGGGTGCGCAAGAAGATCGTGCATCTGGATTATGTCTATTCCAGCACCTGCCCCTGCTCGCTGGAATTGTCGGAACATGCGCGCAACACGCGTGGCCAACTGGCGACGCCACATTCGCAGCGGTCGGTCGCGCGGATCTCGGTCGAGGTGCTGGAGGACAGTCTGACGGTCGAGGATCTGGTGGAGATTGCCCGCGCCGGGGTGGTCACCGAAACGCAGGTCATGGTCAAGCGCGAGGATGAGCAGGCATTCGCCGAGCTGAACGCCGCCAACCCGATCTTTGTCGAGGATGCGGCCCGGCTGTTCTGCGCCGTGCTGAAACGCGATCCGCGCATCGGCGATTTCCGGGTGCTGGCCAGCCATCAGGAAAGCCTGCACAGCCATGACGCGGTCAGCCTGCTGACCGAGGGGCCGACCTTCGTGCAGGACAGTCTGGACCCGCGGCTGTTCCAGTCGTTGTTCCATATCGGCTGACCGCCGGTCCGGGGCGGTGCCGCCAGGGGCGGATGACTCCGCTGGTTGTGGCTTTGCCGTCGTTCTGGCGGGCCTGATGCCCCTGTGTGATTGACTCGGGCGCGGGGCTTCGCCAAGGCTCGGCCCATGATCGACGTGCGCCCCGTGACCTATGTGATCGGCCTTCTGGTGGCAGCCATGGGGGTGTTCATGTTGTTCCCGCTGGCGCTGGACCATGCGGCGGGCGATCCGAACTGGCGCGCCTTCTTCCAGGCGGCGATCCTGTGTCTGGTAACGGGGGGGGCAATGGCGCTGGCCTCGGCCAATGGCGCGGGCGGCGGGATGAGCCTGCAGCAGATATTCCTGCTGACCACCGGCGTCTGGGTGGCGCTGCCTGCATTTGGCGCACTGCCCCTGATGCTGGGCGCGCCCGGACTTTCGGTCACGGATGCGCTGTTCGAGGCGGTGTCGGGCATGACCACCACCGGAACCACGGTGATTGTGGGGCTGGATGCGCTGCCATTGGGGGCGAACCTGTGGCGCGGTATCCTGCAATGGCTGGGGGGGTTGGGGATTGTCATCGTGGCGCTGCTGTTCCTGCCGGTGATGAAGGTGGGGGGGATGCAGTTCTTCCGCTCCGAAGGGTTCGATACGCTGGGCAAGGTGCTGCCGCGCGCGCTGGATATCTCGTCGGCGCTGATCCAGATCTATGTCTGGCTGACAGTGGCCTGCGCGATCACCTATTTCGCGCTGGGGATGGGCGGGTTTGACGCGGTGATGCATGCGCTGACGACCGTTTCGACCGGCGGCATGTCCAGCTATGACGCGTCTTTCGGCATGTTTCAGGGGCCGCTGGAATATGCGGCGGTGGCCTTCATGATCCTGGGCAGCCTGCCGTTCATCCGCTTTGTGCAACTGGCGCAGGGCATGTTCGTGCCGATCTGGCGCGACCCGCAGGTGCGGGCCTATCTGCGCTGGAACCTTTATGCGGTTCTGGCGGTTCTGGTTTATGAGGTGGCCACCCATGGCATGCCCGTCGGCGTCGCCTTGCGCGAATCCGCGTTCAATATCGTCTCGACCTTTTCCGGCACCGGCTATTCGTCGGTGGATCTGTCGGGCTGGGGGCCGTTCCCCTTTGTGATCCTGATCATCGTCGGGCTGATCGGCGGCTGCACTTCCTCCACCGGCTGTTCGGTCAAGGTGTTCCGCTACTTGATCCTGTTCGAGGCGATCAAGGTGCAGATCAAGCGGCTGCACAACCCGTCCTCGGTCAACCCGCTGCGCTATGACGGGCGCACGGTCGGGCAGGATGTGCTGGATTCGGTGATCGTGTTTTTCACCCTTTTCATGCTCACCTTCGGCGTTCTGGCCGTGGCCCTGTCGCTGACCGGGCTGGAGTTCAAGACGGCGGTCACCGCTGCCTGGACCAGCATCGCCAATGTCGGCCCGGTCTTTGGCCGCGAGGTGGGGGCGACCGGCGCGGTGCCGGGGTTCCCCGACTCCACTAAGTGGCTGATGATGGCGGGCATGCTGCTTGGCCGGCTGGAGCTGCTGTCGGTCTATGTGCTGTTCATGCGCCGGTTCTGGCAGACCTGAGCCGTCGACCGGGTCCACCGTTGCGGGTTGCCCCAAAAGAGCACGGCTTTTCCACAATTCAGCCATGGTCGCCTGCGATTTCTGCCTCAACCGATCCAGGGGCAGGGCAGGGCAGCGGCAGTGGACTACTCTCTCATTTTCATTCTGGCGTGCATCTTCATCCCGCTGGAGCGGCTGTATCCGCTGCACGATGATCAGCCGATCCTGCGGCGTGACTGGAAGAACGACCTGTTCTACATGTTGTTCAACGGAATTGTGGTGCGGACGGGTTTTACTGTTGCTGCGGGTGTCGTGATGCTGGGCTACACGTCGGTGACCGGGCCGAACCCGTTTCCGGCAATTGCCGCCCTGCCGTTGTGGGTGCAGGTGATCTGTGTCGTGATCGTGGCCGACATCGGCTACTACACCGCGCACCGCCTCTGCCACGCCGTTCCGTTCATGTGGCAGTTTCACGCGGTGCACCACAGCATCGAGGAAATGGATTGGCTGGCAACGCACCGGGTGCATCCGGTGGACCAGATCTTTTCCACGCTGATGTCGTTGCTGCCGGTCTATTTTCTGGGTTTCAGCGTCGAGGCGCTGGTGATCGCCAACCTGCTGTATCACGTCCATTCGCTTTTGCTGCATTCAAACACTCGGATCAATTTCGGCCCGCTGAAATGGGTTCTCGCGTCGCCCGAGTATCACCATTGGCACCATGCCAATGAAAAAGACGCCTATGACCGAAACTTTGCCGGGCAACTGTCGATCATCGACCGGATCGCTGGCACCATGTTCCTGCCACAGGACCGCAAGCCGGTGGCCTATGGGCTGGAGACGCCGATCCCCCGCCTTTACCATCAACATCTGATTCACCCGTTTCGCGTGCTTGCAAACAGGCTTGCAGCCCGCGACTTTGAAAGGACCCCCGCCATGTTCTCCCGTATCGAAGACAATCTCGGCAAACTTGCCATGCTGCTTATCTTTGGTTACCTGTCCATCCAGCAGGTCTTTTCAATCTACACGACTGTGCAGCATGCCGACCAGATCCCGATGTGGGGGCTGGTTCTCGCATCCCAGATCTTCAGCACGCTTTTCGTGGTGTTCGTGGTCTATTTCACGATGGTCCGCCTGCCGCCCAAGGACAGCGCCGACGGGATCATGCCGCGTGTCATCGCGCTGCTGGGCACCTATATCATGATGGCGCTGGTTTTTCTGCCGCCACAGCCGATCAGCGCAGAGCTGCGTGTGATCGCCACGGTGATCATTCTGGTCGGCACCGCGCTTTCGATTGCCTGCCTGATGCAGCTTGGCAAATCGTTTTCGATCATGGCCTCTTCGCGCGAATTGAAGACCAAGGGGGCTTACGGCGTGGTGCGCCACCCGCTCTATGGTGCAGAGCTGTTGATGATTGCGGGCGTCATGCTGTCGCATGGATCGGTGATGGCCTTTGGTCTGGGCGGTCTGTGGGTCACGCTTCAGATCCGCCGCGCGCAATACGAAGAGGGCATCCTGCGCGCTACCTTCCCGGAATATGCAGATTATGCCGCCCGCGTGCCGATGCTGGTGCCGGGCCTGCATCTGCGCTGGCTCGAAGCGCCAGTGGCACAAAAGCGGATCAACGAGGCCGAGGCGGTCTGATCCGCTGACTGGCCGGGGTCTTGCCGCCCAAAAAGCAAAACGCCGCCCGCGATCTGCGGGCGGCGTTTTGTATTCCGTGCCAAGGTGCGTCAGGGCGTCAGGGCGTCACTCCCAGCAGCCGACCAGAACGGTCATGCCGGTTGCCTTGCGGGTCAGGTCTTCGGGGGCGAGCGCACCGTTGGCCGCCGCGCCGGCCACATCAATCCCACGCTCCGCCAGCACCTTGCGCAGGATGGCGCTTGATGTGGCGAATTCCACGCCTTCGGGCAGCACCCGTGCCGGATCGGTCTCACGTGGCTGCAACATGCCCAGCACCGACCCCGTGCCATCCAGCACCGGCCCCCCGGCATCGCCGGGCAGGGTTGTGATGCCCAGACGTTTCACGCCCGCCTCGCCGTTCAGGCCCTGCACATCCTCCAGTCGGCCAAAGGTGATGACCGGCGCGGGCAGGGCATCCTCGTAGGAATAGCCCGCCACCGCCACTTCTGACCCGATGCGGTCGGTATCGGTCTGGAACCCGGCAAAGGCGGGCGGGGCCAGCGGCGTTTCAGGGGTCAGCAGGGCGAGGCCGTTTTCGGCATCGGAAAAGGTGACCGATGCTTCGGTCATGCCGTCAAGCGTGATGCGGCCGCATTGCTCCACGGCAGCGGCCGAAGTCAGCACGCGCCCCGTGCCGTCGACATAGAACCCCGAGCGCGACCGGATCGGGCGGCGCACATCCAGCCCGGCCAGCAGGCCCCTGCGGGCGGTTTCGGTCATCGGCACCATGCCGGGGTCCAGCGCGCGGTTGCCGATGGGGCGGAAGCTGGATTGCATCAGCCCGCGCACGCGGGCAGCCTGATCGGACTGATCGGGCGACCAGACGAGGATATAGCCCTTGACCAGCCCGGCGCGGGTTTCGGCAAAGGCAAAGCTTTCGGTGGTGGCCGAGGTTCCGTTTATCTCGAACGACCGCTCGCTCCGGCTGCGCGCGCCTTCCCTTGGGATGATGGTAAGGGTTTGCAGGATGTCATACAGGCCATAAAGTGCTGCCTTGTCACCGGGCTGCGAGATCAGGATCACCTTCATCCCGCCCGCCGCCTTCGGCGTGAAATGCACGAAAGGCGGCTCATAATGGTCGAACTGCACCAGACCCAGCGGCAGGGTGATCTCGATGCCGGATTCGGTTTCCGACAAGGTTTCAAAGCCGTATTCGGAAACATCTGCCTGCCAGTTGGCGACCAGAGTGGCGCGTTGGCGGCTGGTCAGGATGCCGGTCGGCTCTGCACCCATGGCGCTCTGCCAGGCGGCCATCGAACTACGGGTGCCGGGGCCGAAGGCGCCGTCGATGCCTGCGGTGTAAAAGCCTTCCCATTGCAGGGCGCGTTGCAGATCCTCGCGCGCGTCGCGGGTCAGCGCCGCCTCGGACCGGCGCGCTTCGGCGACGGATTCCTCGGGTTGTTCGGGGGGGGCTTCGGGCGCGGGCGGCGCAGGTTCCGGTGTGACCTCGACCGTTGCTTCGGGGGGAAGCGGCATCATTTCGACCGGAGCATCGGGCGCAAGCGGGGTGGCAAGCGGTGCAAGCGGGGCACCAACCGGCCAGAACCGATCGCGGAAATTGGTGCCATCGGTGACATAGCTGTCACGCGGGATCAGGTTCTCGCGGCGCAACTCGGCCAGCCGCTGCGCGGCCTCGACGGCACTATAGGGGCCAAGGGCAATGCCATACCAGCGTGACCCGAGCTGATAGCCGACCACATCGGGAAAGGCCGCCGCATAGGCGCTGGCGCGCTCTTCCGCCTCGGCCAGCGTGGGCTGGGCCTCGACCTGCACCCAGGATCGCTGTTGCGCGGCGGCCCCCCCGGCCCAAAGCATCACCACCGCCATCCAAAGCCCAATTCCCGCGCGCAGCATCCCGTTCCTTCCGCTTCCCACAATCCGCCACCCTGGTGGCGCACCTTTGACAATGGCAAGGGGCAATCCCCACATGCCGTTCACAGCCGCGCGAGCCGCAGGCCCGGGGCCACGCGGCGGCGCATTGACCCTGCCGGGTCTCTTGCCTATGACAGCCGGGCATTTCAAGGGTTTTGCGTGGCAAAAGGGGTCAACACCATGTCAGACGGGCAGCTCTCGGGGGCGGAACCGGCGGCGATCACCGCACCACGGTCGTTTCAGGAGATTATCCTGCGCCTGCAGTCCTATTGGGCCGCCAAGGGCTGCGCGATTTTGCAGCCCTATGACATGGAGGTGGGGGCGGGCACCTTCCACCCGGCCACCACCTTGCGTTCACTGGGCACCAAGCCCTGGGCTGCGGCCTATGTGCAACCCTCGCGCCGCCCGACCGACGGGCGCTATGGCGAGAACCCGAACCGCCTGCAGCACTACTATCAATATCAGGTGATCATCAAACCCTCGCCCCCCGATCTGCAGGAGCTGTATCTGGGTTCCCTGCGCGCCATCGGGTTGGACCCCGCCCTGCACGACATCCGCTTTGTCGAGGATGACTGGGAATCCCCCACCCTTGGCGCCTGGGGTCTGGGCTGGGAGGTGTGGTGCGACGGGATGGAGGTGAGCCAGTTCACCTATTTCCAGCAGGTCGGCGGCCATGACTGCCGCCCGGTCAGCGGAGAGCTGACCTATGGGCTTGAGCGTCTGGCGATGTATGTGCTGGGCATCGACCATGTGATGACCATGCCGTTCAACGATCCCGCTGCACCTATCCCGCTGACCTACGGGGATATCTTCCGCCAAACCGAGGAAGAATACAGCCGCCACAACTTCGACGGTGCCGACACCGCGCAACTCCTGCGCCATTTCGAGGATGCCGAGGCGGAATGTGACCGTCTGCTGGGCTTTGACCCGCAGGATGCCAAATCCGGCAAGCGCATCATCATGGCACATCCGGCCTATGACCAGTGCATCAAGGCCAGCCATCTGTTCAACCTGCTCGACGCGCGCGGCGTGATCTCGGTCACCGAACGGCAGGCCTATATCGGCCGGGTCCGGGCGCTGGCGAAGAAATGCGCCGATGCTTTCCGCCAGACCGAGGCGGGTGCAGATGCTGTGGACCTGAGCGCATGAACGGCAAGATAGCAGCGGGGGCGATCGTGATATCAGCAGCAGTGGCGGGCGTCGCGATCTGGTATTTGCAGATTTATGCGTTCTACGAACCCGTCAGCTTCACCCCGGGGCAGGAAATCACCCTGACCACGATCGAAGGCGGCCAGCCCGAACCGATCCTCGCCGAAGGCGTCACCGGCATCGACGCCGACAGCAGCCCGCTGCGCTTTCGCGCCTGTTTCACCACACCGCTGACGCAGGCCATGCTGTCGGAAACCTATGTCGCCTATGAAGGTGCCGTGCCGCTGGTCGCGCCCGGCTGGTTCGACTGCTTCAATGCTGTTGAAATCGGCACTGCGCTGGAACGCGGCGAGGCGCTGGCCTTCCTGTCGCAAGCCTCTGTTGCCGCCGATATCGACCGTGTGGTCGCCGTCTTTCCCGATGGCCGGGCCTTTGCCTGGCATCAGTTGAACCCCGCTGCCGAGGATTGATCCGATGTCTGATCTGCTGATCGAGCTGTTTTCCGAGGAAATCCCCGCCCGCATGCAGGCCCGTGCCCGCGACGACCTGAAAAAGCTGGTGACCGATGGTCTGGTCGAGGCCGGGCTGACCTATGCCTCCGCCGCCGCCTTCTCGACGCCCCGCCGCCTGACTCTGGCGGTGGAAGGGCTGTCGGCGGAGTCACGCGCCGTGCGTGAGGAACGCAAGGGGCCGAATGTGTCCGCCCCACCTGCGGCTGTGGAGGGCTTCCTGCGCTCCACCGGCCTGACGCTGGATCAGCTGGAAAAGCGCGCCGACAAGAAGGGCGAGGTCTATTTCGCGGTGATCGAGAAGCCGGGCCGCAAGGCCCCGGAGATCATCGCCGAAGTGCTGGAATCCGCGATCCGGAATTTCCCTTGGCCCAAATCCATGCGCTGGGGCGATGGCACCCTGCGCTGGGTGCGCCCGCTGCACTCCATCCTGTGCCTCATGTCCGATGAGGGCGGCGCGGAAGTGGTGCCTTTGACCGTCGATGGCATCGTATCGGGCAACACCACACGCGGCCATCGCTTCCTGTCGTCGGGGGCGTTTTCTGTAACGTCTTTCGAGGATTACGCGGCAAAGCTCAAGCGCGCCCATGTCATTCTGGACTCTGCGGAACGCGAGGATGCGATCCTCGCCGAAGCGCAGACCCTTGCGTTTGCCGCCGGGATGGAACTGGTTGAAGACCGGGGCCTGCTGGCGGAAGTGGCGGGTCTGGTCGAATGGCCGGTGCCGCTGATGGGCCGCATTGCCGACGATTTCCTCGGCCTGCCGCCGGAGGTGTTGCAGACCTCGATGAAGGAACACCAGAAGTTCTTCTCCGTCCGCAACCCGAAGACCGGCCGGATCGAGGGCTTTGTGACCGTCGCCAATACCGTCACGGCAGATCATGGCGAGACGATCCTCAAGGGCAACCAGAAGGTGCTGGCCGCCCGGCTGTCGGATGCGAAATTCTTCTGGGAAAACGACCTGCGCGTGGCGAAGGCCGGCATGGGTGAGTGGGAGGAGGGGCTGAAATCGGTCACCTTCCACAACAAGCTGGGCTCACAGGCCGACCGGATTGCCCGCGTCGCGGCACTGGCGCGCGAGATCGCGCCGATGGTCGGGGCTGACCCTGACCTTGCCGAACGCGCGGCCAAGCTGGCCAAGCTCGACCTGCGCTCCGCCATGGTCGGCGAATTCCCCGAATTGCAGGGCCTGATGGGCATGTACTACGCCCGCGAGGCTCTGAAGGGGGAAACGGGTGCAGAAGCCGTCGCCAATGCAGCCCGCGACCACTGGAAGCCCAAGGGCGAAGGCGACGCGGTGCCGACTGACCCGGTATCCGTTGCTGTGGCACTGGCCGACAAGGTCGACACGCTGACGGGGTTCTGGGCGATTGACGAGAAACCCACGGGCTCGAAAGACCCCTTTGCTCTGCGCCGGGCGGCGCTGGGGGTTATTCGGTTGGTGTTGGGGAATGGGGTACGGCTGCCTTTGGAAGAAACAATTCTGAACGTGTTCCAAACCCGTCATCAAGCTGAAATGAAGGGAATCTACGAGCGGGTTCGCGCTGGTGTTGTCTCAGATTTGTTGGCAGGAAGAGTGGCAGAAGCAGAACTTGCGGCTGCCGAAGATTTAGAATTTGTCCATACCTATACATTAATGGAAGCAGTCGAAGCAGTCCCGGACCATGCCGACGAGAGAACGCTAGCCTCAGCAGAGAAAATAGCGCGCGCAGTTGCGGACAACCGTTCCGGTATTGAGTGGCGTAATGCTGTTGTTCCAAATGCGCTGAACCTCCTCTCCTTCCTCCACGACCGCCTCAAAGTCTTCCTCAAAGATCAGGGCATCCGTCACGATGTCATCGACGCCTGCCTCGCCATGCCCGGCAATGACGACCTGACCCTGCTGGTCAAGCGCGCCACCGCCCTGCAGGCCAGCTTGCAAACCGAAGACGGCCAGAACCTCGTCCAAGGCTATAAACGTGCCAGCAACATCCTGACGCAGGCGGAACAGAAGGACGGTGTGGAATACTCCTTCGGCGCCGACCCGAAATTCGCTGAAACCGACGCCGAACGCGCGCTCTTCACCGCCCTTGATCAGGCCGAAGCCCTCATCGCCCCGGCGATGAAGTCCGAAGACTTCGCCGCCGCCATGCAGGCCATGGCGGCCCTCCGCGCGCCCATCGACGCTTTCTTCACCGAAACGCAGATCAACACCGAAAACCAGATCCTGCGCCGCAACCGCCTGAACCTTCTGCACCGCATCCGCACCATCTGCCTCTCGGTCGCGGACCTCACCAAACTCGACGGCTGATTTCATCTGTTCCTAAATATCCTCGGGGGGTGAGGAGCGTGAGCTCCGAGGGGGGCGGAAGCCCCCCTTTCAACGCGGGCCCCAAGCGCAACCGTGACCCGTTCAGGCGCTTGCCAGCCCCCCGAATCGGTGTAGTGTCGGCGCAGAAGAAGGAATGCCGCAGTGCAGAAACTCGATGCCGCCACACCCGCCAGCGATCCGCTGATGGCCTTCACCGAGGTGACGCCGACCGCCCGCATCGACCGGGTGGCGCATGGCTGGCGCGCGAAATGCCTGCAGCGGCTGGTGCGGCTGGACCTGCCGGTGCCGCAAACCGTGGCTTTGCCGGCGCTGACGGTCCGGGCCATTGCGGCGGGCACCCAGATTGATTGCGCGGCAATCCTTGCCCATTTCGGCGCGGGCCCGCTGATTTCGGTCCGGCCTTCCCCGGAAAACCCCGATTGGGGCGGGCCTGCGACAGTTCTCAACATCGGGCTGAACGCCGAACGGCACAAGGAACTGGCGGCCCGCCATGGCCAGCAGGCGGCGGATGCGATCTATCTGCGCTTTGTGCAATCCTATGCCACCCATGTTGCCCGGCTGGACCCCGACATGTTTGCCGCCACCGCGCCCTCGCCCGAGGCGGTGACGGCGGCGCTGCTGGTCTATGCGACCGAGATGGATGAGGAATTCCCGCAGGACCCGGCGCGGCAACTGTCGGAGGTGCTGCGCTCCATGGCCCGCGCCTGGGAGGGCACCACAGCGCGGCTGCTGCGCCAGGCCAAGGGCGCGCCGGTGGATGCGCCGCTGGGTTTGGTGGTGCAAGCGATGGCGCAGGGGCTGGGGCAGGGGATTTCCGGTTCCGGCATGGTGCAATTCGTTGACCCGGTGACCGGCGAGCCGCAGATCACCGGGCGCTATCTGGGGCAGGGGCAGGGCCGCGATGTGCTGAAAGCCTCCAAGGCGATGTTCCTGACCCGCGATCCGCGCGGCCCCTCGCTGGAGGATATCGCGCCGGATCTCGTGGCGGATCTGATCCGCCACGGCACCGCCTGCCGCGCGCGTTTGCGCGAGGAGATGCAGATTGAATTCACCATCGAGGATGGCCGTCTGGCGGTGATTGATGCGGTGCGCGTGCAACGCTCGGCCCGGGCGGGGTTGCGGATTGCGGTGGCACTGGCCGAAGACGGGGTGATCCCGCGAGAAGAGGCGGTGTTGCGGGTGGAACCGCGCGCTTTGTCGGAACTCTTGCACCCTCAGGTCGACCCGCGCGGGCTCCGCGATGTGATCGCGCGCGGCATTGCCGCCAGCCCCGGGGCGGCGGTGGGGCGGATCGTGTTTTCTTCACACGCGGCGCAAGCCAGTGCGGCGCGGGGCGAGGCCTGTATTCTGGTGCGGCGCGAAACCGCGCCGGAGGATATCCGTGGCATGCACTCGTCAGCCGGGGTGCTGACCGAACGCGGCGGCGTGACCAGCCATGCGGCGGTGATTGCGCGCGGGCTGGGCCTGCCTTGTGTGGTGGGGGCCGAGCTGCGGCTGGATGCGCGCAACAAGCGCATCCATGCCGAAGGCCGCAGCTTTGGCGAAGGCGATGTGATCACGGTTGACGGCACCACCGGGCAGGTGCTGGCCGGGTCGGTCGACATGCTGGCCCCGGCGCTGGACAGCCATTTCCAGACCCTGCTGGGCTGGGCCGATGAGTTCCGCGATATCGGCGTGCGCGCCAATGCCGATACCCCTGCCGATGCCGCCACCGCCCGCCAGTTCGCCGCGCAGGGCATCGGGCTGTGCCGGACCGAGCATATGTTTTTCGAGGAAAACCGGCTGGTCGCGATGCGTGAGATGATCTTTGCCGATACATCGCAGGACCGCGCGGCGGCGCTGGCGCGGCTGCTTCCGATGCAGCGCGCTGATTTCGTTCAGCTTTTCGAGATCATGGCGGGCTTGCCGGTCTGTATCCGCCTGTTTGACCCGCCCTTGCACGAATTCCTGCCACATAGCCGCGAAGGCCTGCGCGAACTGGCCGAGGCGCTGGACAAGCCGTTGTCGGAGGTGACGCGGCGGGCCGAGGCGCTGACCGAATTCAACCCGATGCTGGGTATGCGCGGGGTACGGCTGGGGGTGGTGCTGCCCGAGATCTATGACATGCAGGCACAGGCGATTTTCGAGGCCACGGTGGAGGTGGCCCGGCGTGGCGCGGCGGTGGTGCCGGAAATCATGATCCCGCTGGTGAGCGCCCGGCGCGAGGTGGAACTGGTGAAAACCCGTGTTGATGCCGTTGCGGCGGCGGTGCGGGTCAAGGCGGGGATGGATTTTGACTACAAGCTGGGCGTGATGGTGGAAACCCCGCGCGCCGCGTTGCGCGCAGGCGAGATCGCGCAGCATGCGGCGTTCTTGTCCTTTGGCACCAATGACCTGACCCAGATGACCTATGGCCTGTCGCGCGATGATGCCGGGCGGTTCATGAATACCTATGTGCAGCAGGGTGTTTTCCCTGAAGATCCGTTCCACATTCTGGATGTCGACGGGGTGGGGGAATTGTTGCTGATCGGGGCCGAGCGCGGTCGCAAGACCCGGCCGGATCTGACTGTTTCCATTTGTGGCGAGCATGGCGGCAACCCCGAATCAATCGCCTTTTGCCGCAAGGCGGGGTTCGATTACGTGTCTTGTTCACCCTATCGTGTTCCCCTCGCGCGGTTGGCAGCGGCGCATCTGGCGCTGAAGGATCGTTGTGGATAGGTCGAAAAACAGCACAATATCATGTGGGTGCGCGGCATTTCTCATCTGATTTGTTAAGATTTGCGCAAAATTCCGCCGATATGTCGTCAAAAAGCGTTGCATTTTTGGCACATAGGTGGACTCTGCCCCGTTGCCTGGCTTATGCCCGGCGGCTGTTGCACGGACCCGTGGCTTTCACAGGTGCCGTGCTGCCTGGGGCAACAGAACGGAACACGAGACAATGCGCTTGCGACAAATCATGGCCTCGGCTGCAGTGGCAGCCTGTGCCACGGGTGGAGCGGCCTTCGCCGAGGTGACGGTGAGCCAGTCCAACAGCCCGGAATTGGGCATGGCCGAACAGATCGCCTCTTTGATGGGGGCAGAACATGCAACAGTGGCGGCGCTGCCCGAAGCGCGGTTGGCGGCCCTTGCCGCCGGCCCGGCAAAGCCAGAACCGGCCGCCAAGGTGCGGGTCGCGAAACAGGCGGCCAGGGCGGAGGAACCGGCGCGCGCCGAGCTGATCCGCTATGAAGAAAGCTTCCTTGCCGCCCAACCCGCACCAAGCGGTGATGCGCAATGGCAATGCCTGCAGCAAGCCCTGTATTTCGAAGCGCGGGGCGAAAGCCTGCGCGGCCAGTTCGCTGTGGCCGAGGTGATCCTGAATCGCGTCGAAAGCCGCGACTACCCCAGCTCGGTCTGCGGTGTGGTCCGGCAGGGCAACAGCAACGCGTGTCAGTTCAGCTATGTCTGCGACGGCAACAGCGATGTGATGCGCGACCGTCAGGCCGCCGACAAGGCGGGCCGGATCGCCCGGATCATGCTGAACGGCGCTCCGCGCGGGCTGACCGCAGGGGCCACCCATTTCCATACCCGCGCGGTGAACCCGCGTTGGGCGCGCCAGTTTCCCCGCACCGCCTCGATCGGGGCGCATCTGTTTTACCGTCAGCCGTAAATTGACGTGACACGATGTCGGGGGGCTTGCGCCCCGTGTCGGCATCAGGCAATCGGATGCGGGGGCAGGGTGTAACATGCCCCCGATCCCTTTGGGCCGTTGGGGGGCCAGATGACCAGCGACATCCGCCTCGCCTTTGCCCACCCCGAAGAACGCAGCCAGGCCTCGGCCAATGCCGACCCGCGCGACCGGATTTCCCTGCGTGACCACGTGGTGGAGGTTGACATCGGCGCGTTCCAGCAGGAGCGCGGTCACAAGCAGCGCGTGATGTTCAATGTGGTGGTGGAGGTCGCGCCGGTAGCGGCACCCCTGAATGATGATGTGGACCGTATCCTGTCCTATGACCGGATCACCTGGGCCATCGCGCATGAACTGGCGGCAGAGCGGCTGAACCTGCTGGAAACCCTCGCCGAGCGGGTGGCGGAGCGGATTCTGGCTGAACCGCAGGCGATGCGGGCCTTTGTGCGGATCGAAAAGCTGGATATCGGGCCGTATAAGCTGGGGGTGGAGATTGTGCGGTCCCGCGCCGAGGTGCCTTTGCGGGTGGTCGGGCAGGACGGGATGGAAGCGGCGGTACATCCGCTGGTGGTGCATCTGGACAATGCCGCGATTGCGGCGGGCGATCTGGCGGCGCGGCTGGACGGGCTGCTTGCACGCGGTGCACCGCTGATCGTGACCGTGGGCCTGCCGGGCACCCCGCGCCCGCAGACCGGGCACCGACCGACCCAACGCCGGATTGATCTGCTGGCGATCGAGCAGAACGCCTGGACCCTGGCCGCGCGCGACCCGCGCTGTGTGGTGGTGGCGACCCGCACGGAAATCGACTGGGCGATCAAACGCGGGCAATCCGTTGTCTGGGCCCCGTCGAAAATGGTGCTCGATGCGGTGGATGGGCCGAAATCAGCGGATGCCGTCGCGCTGGCGCTGTGGCTGGCCGAGGAAATGGCGGCGCTGGGGCTGATCGTTCACGGCAATGTTGCACTTCCGGCGGGAAGCCGCGTTCCGGTGGAGCGCGGCTGAGCGATCCGCTTGCCAAACCGGCGGATTGCGGCCTAATCCGGGGCCATGACATACCTTCGACCGATCCCGCTTCACGATGCCGCCCGCCCCGCCGACGCCCTGACGCTTGCCGGGGGCTGGTGCCGCTTTGCCCATGTGGAAATTCTGGAGCGTGGCCGCGCCCCGGTGGTGCTGCCCGCGGCCGAGGCCCCGCCCAGCCTGCTGTCGCCGCTTCTGGCCCCGCGCGCGGATTTTGCCGGGCTGACGCTGGATCAGCCCCGGCTGATGGGCATCCTGAACGTGACGCCGGACAGTTTTTCCGATGGTGGGCTGTTCCTGAAGCCCGAGGCTGCGATGATGCAGGCCCGCGCGATGGCGGGACTTGCCGATATTCTGGATGTCGGCGGCGAAAGCACCCGCCCCGGTGCCGCCGAGGTGACGGTGGACGAGGAAACCTCGCGCACCGCGCCGGTGATCGCGGCGCTTCGTGCGGCAGGGATCGAGCGGGCGGTGTCGATCGACACCCGCAAGGCGGCAGTGGCAAAAGCAGCGCTGAAAGCCGGGGCGGGCATTGTCAACGATGTAACCGCCCTGCAGTTTGATCCGGATATGGCGGCGCTGGTGGCAAAGGCCGGGGTGCCTGTGATCCTGATGCATTCCATCGCCTCGCCGGCCACGATGCAGGATGATCCGGTTTATGAAGATGTGTTGCTGGATGTGTATGACGCCTTGGCCGCCCGTGTGGCCGAGGCCGAGGCAGCGGGCATTGACCGCGCGCGGATCGCGATCGACCCCGGCATCGGCTTTGGCAAGACGCTGGCGCATAACCTTGCGCTGCTGGCGCGGCTGAGCCTGTTTCACAGCCTTGGCCTGCCGGTGCTGCTGGGCGCCAGCCGCAAACGGTTCATCGGCACGCTGAGCGGTGAGGAGGATGCCGCCAAACGGATGCCGGGCAGCATTGCCGTAGCACTGGCGGGCGTCGCGCAGGGGGTGCAGATGATCCGCGTGCATGACGTGGCCGAAACACGGGCCGCGCTGACGCTGTGGCAGGCGGTGACACAGGCAACACCAGACGCAAAACAGGGGGAAAACCCATGACGCGCAAGCTCTTTGGTACGGATGGCGTGCGGGGCACCGCCAATGTCTACCCGATGACCGCCGAAATGGCGTTGAAACTGGGCGCGGCGGCGGGGCGGTTTTTCCGCCGCGATGGCGGCTCGGCGCATCGGGTGGTGATCGGCAAGGACACGCGGCTTTCGGGCTATATGCTGGAAAACGCGCTGACGGCGGGGCTGACCAGCACCGGCATGAACGTGCTGCTGCTGGGCCCGGTTCCGACCCCTGCGGTCGGCTTCCTGACCCGCAGCATGCGGGCTGATGTGGGGGTGATGATCTCGGCCAGCCACAACCCGCATCAGGACAATGGCATCAAGTTCTTTGGTCCCGACGGGTTCAAGCTGTCAGACGAGGCCGAGGCGGAGATCGAGGCCATCGTGGCGGGTGAAATCCAGCTGGCGCAATCGCACAACATCGGCCGCGCAAAGCGGATCGAGGATGGGCGTGGGCGTTATCAGGAATTCGTCAAGACCACATTCCCGGCGGGTGTGCGGCTGGACGGGCTCAAAGTGGTGATCGACTGCGCCAATGGCGCGGCCTACAAGGCCGCACCCGAGGTGCTGTGGGAATTGGGCGCGACCGTGGTGCCGGTGGGGGTCAGCCCGAACGGCACCAATATCAACGACCGCTGCGGCTCCACCCACACCCAGACCGCTGCCGAGGCGGTTGTGGCGCATGGCGCCGATGTCGGCATCTGCCTCGATGGCGACGCCGACCGGGTGATGATTCTGGACGAGGCGGGCCGGGTCGCCGATGGCGACCAGATCATGGCGATGATGGCGGCGCGCTGGGCTGCGGATGGCAAGCTACGCGGTGGGGCCTTGGTGGCCACGGTGATGTCGAACCTCGGGCTGGAGCGGTTCTTGTCGGGGCAGGGCATCGGGCTGGAGCGCACGGCGGTCGGCGACCGTTATGTGGTCGAACGGATGCGGGCCGGCGGGTTCAATCTGGGCGGTGAACAGTCGGGCCATATCGTGATGACCGATTATGCCACCACCGGCGACGGGCTGATCGCGGGCTTGCAGTTCCTGGCCGAGATGGCGCGGACCGGGAAACCCGCCAGCACGCTGGTCCGGCAGTTCGAAACCGTGCCGCAGTTGCTGAAGAACGTGCGCTTTGCCGCCGGAAAGGCACCGCTGGAGCAGGCATCGGTCAAGGCGGTGATTGCGGCCAATACCGCACGGATGAATGGCAAGGGCCGCATCCTGATCCGCAAATCCGGCACCGAGCCGCTGATCCGGGTCATGGCGGAATGTGAGGATGAGCGGATGCTGGTTCAGGTCGTGGATGAGATCGTGGGGGCGGTGGAAGCCGTGGGCTGAGGCTCGGACGGGGTGCCTACAGGCGGCAGTGCCGCGAAATCGAGAAATTCTTCGATAAAGCTTGCGACAAGCTCGGTTCGGGTCGACACCCCGGATTTGCGGAAGATGGTCGAAAGCTGTGACTTGATGGTGCCGACCCGGGTGTGACGCATTTCGGCGATTTCCGCGATCTTCAGCCCGCGCAGGGTCAGCAGGGCGATGTCGGACTCGGATCGCGTCAATTTCCAGTCTGCAAACCTCTGGCGCACAACGCCGTCGAAATCTGTTCGCAGTGCCCCCAGCTTGCCCTCGCTGCACCGCCGGAGTCGCTCCGCGATCCTTATCTCGCTCCGCATGATGACAAAGGCTACAGCCAGGGCCACTGACGCCAGCAACTCTGTCCCCAGATGCAGAAGCACAAAAGCCGACAGGCTTTCAGGGAACAGCAGTGCCGCGTGCAGTTCTCCGCCTATGTCAAAAAACAGGATCAGGCCGCAGATCAGAACCAGCGTCGAGGCCGTTTGCATCCTTCCCGTGCCATGGGGCGCCGGAGGCGTGACTAAATCAGGGGTTGAAACCGCGCTCATCTGATGCTCCATGGGTGCTCATCCTTAGGACTATAGCCGTAAACCAAAGTGCAAGAGCAAATTTCTGCCGATGCGCAGCTCGGTTGCGCCGTCAGTTTGTGCTTTGAGAAAGCGCCGAGCTGCGGACAAATTGACGCATCGGGGCGGCGGCAAACCTGCGTGCCTCATGAATGGGCTGTTTCAGTGCGGGTCAATCCGGCACCGGCCTGAGGGAGGGCAGAACATGATGAAGACTCGTTGGACCCTGGCTTTCGCCACGGCAGTCGCTGGTATTGGCATTCCGTTGTTGGGAAATGCGGAAACAATGCGCTCGATCGAGCCGCAAGAGCATGGTTTGCATCAGCAGGAATTTGTGCATGGTGCGCCCCAGGTGCAATCAAAGGAATGGCAGATAGCCGCCGGGGGCCGGATTTACGACAACTGGTGGGAAGCGCTGGATCGGGCAGAGCCTGAAGGCACCAATCCGGCCTATCCCGTCACCGTGAATGCCGATCAGACCGGGCCGGGCACCTGGCGCTGCAAGGAGTGCCATGGTTGGGACTATCAGGGCGTGTCCGGGATCTATTCAAAGGGCAGCCACTTTACCGGGATTAAGGGAATCATGGGCATGCGCGGTGCCCCGCTGGAAGAGATCGTACCGATCCTGCGGAATGCCAGCCACCCCTACACGAAAGAAATGATTTCGGACGATGAAATGCTGCGCGTCGCCCTTTTCGTCAGTGAAGGGCTGACCGACATGCGCGCTTTCATCGACTATGACACCCGCAAGGTGATCGCCGGTGTGGGCGATACCGACCGGGGCCGGGCGATTTTCCAGACAACCTGTGCGGCGTGTCACGGGTTTGACGGGCGGGCGATGGATTGGGGGCAGGGTGACGAACACAATTTTGTCGGCACCGAGGCGGCGGAACTGCCGGATGAGGTCTATAACAAGATCTCGAACGCGCATCCGGGCGCAGCCATGATCAACCTGCGGGCATTTTCTGTCGATGACCGGATCAGCGTGATGCGTTATATCGCCAGCCTGCCGTCCGGGATGGACAACTGACAAGCCGTCTCCGGGGGCGGTATCGCCCCCGGACCGCTTGACCGTGCTGCCCGATTCCGCCGGAACTGGAACCAAAGGCACGCCACCAACGTTGCTCTTTCAGATCACAGACAGTCCTTCGTGCTGGAAGTCCAGCCGCGACGGCCAACCCTGAAAGGACGCCCCATGACTGGCGCTTTGATTCCGTTTTTGTCGCTACTGACAATGCTTGCTGTTCTGGTGTTTGCCATGATCAGCAAGGCGCGCGTGGAAGAGCGCCGCCACGACCCCAACGCGCCGAAATCGACGCTGGCCAGGGATGGCAAGTTTGGCGGCGTGGGGTTCCTGCTGCCACTGGCCGAGCGTGAGCGGCGTCGTTCGCTGCTGCGTTGAGCATTTGACGGTGCGTGCAAGCACGCACCCCGCGGCGCATTGAAGATCTGAAAAGGCGAAGGTGCGAAAAGGCCGGGTATCACCCCCGGCCTTTGAGTTTGCGCTGGGTGCGTGCTGACAGGCACCCTGATCGGGATTTCGCTTAGTTGCGGGCCTTGTCAACCATCTTGCCCTTGGAGATCCACGGCATCATGTCGCGCAGTTTCTTGCCGACCAGTTCGATCTGGTGCTCGTCGTTGGAGCGGCGCGAAGCCTTGATCGTTGGCTGGCCAACGGCGTTTTCCAGCATGAAATCACGCACGAATTTGCCGGACTGGATGTCGGACAACACCGCTTTCATCCGGGCCTTGGTCTCGTCATACGGCAGGATGCGCGGGCCGGAGACGTATTGGCCGTATTCGGCGGTGTTCGAGATCGAGTAATCCATGTTGGCGATGCCGCCCTCATAGATCAGATCGACGATCAGCTTGACCTCGTGCAGGCATTCGAAATAGGCCATTTCCGGCTCGTATCCGGCCTCGACCAGGGTTTCGAAGCCCATGCGGATAAGTTCGACCAGACCGCCACAGAGCACGGCCTGTTCACCGAAAAGGTCGGTTTCACATTCTTGACGGAAGTTGGTCTCGATGATGCCGGAACGCCCACCGCCGATGCCGGAGCAGTAGCTGAGGCCGATTTCCATCGCCTTGCCGGTGGCGTCATTGTGGACGGCCACGAGGCAGGGCACGCCGCCGCCTTTGGTGTATTCGCCGCGCACGGTGTGGCCGGGGCCTTTGGGGGCCATCATGATGATGTCGACGCCGGGTTTCGGCTCGATCAGGCCGAAGTGGATGTTGAGGCCATGGGCAAAGGCGATTGCGGCGCCTTCGCGGATGTTGTCATGAACATATTTCTTGTAGGTCTCGGCCTGCAGCTCATCCGGCATGGTAAACATGATCAGGTCGGCCCAAGCGGCGGCTTCGGCAATGCCCATGACCTTGAGGCCTTCGCCTTCGGCCTTTTTGGCGGAAGGCGAGCCTTCGCGCAGGGCGACGACAAGGTTTTTGGCGCCCGAGTCGCGCAGGTTCAGGGCGTGGGCGTGGCCTTGGCTGCCATAGCCGAGGATCGCGACCTTTTTGTCCTTGATCAGATTGATGTCGCAGTCACGGTCATAATACACGCGCATGGCGTCTCTCCTTTGGTTGATGGGCGGACAATAGGGGGTTTTCGACGTGATGCCGTGCAATAATTGACGCAGAACGAATTTTCTGCAAAAATTCATTCTCCAATATTTGAAATGGCGAATTTATCATGCTTTTGGACGAGGCAGACCGGCGCATCCTGCGGCATTATCTGGCCGAGCCCGCGTTGGAACGCGCCAAGCTGGCCGAACGGGCGGGGGTAACGCCGGCCACGCTGTGGCGGCGGCTGGAGCGGCTGCGGGAGGGCGGGGTGATCCGCGCGGAGGCGGCGGTGATCGACTGGCGCGCACTCGGTTATGGGGTGGAGGTTTCCTTGCGCTTCACGCTCGACAAGACCAATCCACGCGCCTTTGACGAATTCATCGCTGCCGCGCGCGAGGTGCCGGAGGTGGTGACGATCGAGACCTTCCTCGGCCGTGTCGATGTGCGTCTGACGGTGATTGCCCGCGACATGGTTCAGTATCAGGAAATCTACCGCCGCCGCATCCTGACCCTGCCGCATATTGCCGAGCTGGAGGCCCTGATGCTGATTGCCACGATCAAGGAGCAGGGCGGGTTGCCGATATGATTGATCTGGATGATCTGGACCGGAGCATCCTGCGCATCTTGTCGCGTGACGGGATGATGGGGGCGGGGGAGCTGGGGCGTGCCCTGGGGCTGAGCCAGCCCGCCGCCTGGCGGCGGGTGAAGCGGCTGGAGGAGGCGGGGGTGCTGGCGGGGCGGCGGGTGGAGGTGGACCGGGCGGCGCTGGGTTTTGGGGTGACGGTGTTTCTGGGCGTGAAGCTGGCCACGCGCGGCCGGGTGCCGCTGGAGGATTTCGAACGCGCGGTGACCGCGATCCCCGAGGTGCAGGTGGTGCAGCATGTGCTGGGGCTGTTCGACTACCGTCTGCGGGTGGTGGCGCGCGATATTGCCGATTTCGAGCGGGTCTTGCGGCGGCGGATCATGACGCTGCCGGGGGTAGGCAATGTGGAGGCCAATGTGCTGTTGACCGAAGAGCGCAGGCCGGGGCCGCTGGGCTAGCGGGACGGCGCAGGGGCGGCCTGCCGCGCGGGCAGCATATTGCAATCAGACATTCGGCCCGCATGAATTGATGCAGGTCATTCCGCCGGCCCGCACAGGCCCTAGACTGCAGCAGACTGGCACAGGGGGCATGGCGGCGATGCGGCAGAAGAAGACCCGGACCGTCCCGCGTCACCGGGGCAGGGCGAAGCCTTCGCGCGCCATCAACATGACCCGGTGCGGGCAGATCGCCCATGCAGCTCTGGAGTTCTGCGGCGAAAGCCAGCAGAGTGCCGCGGATGCGCCACAGGGTGCCGGCTCGCGAAAGGGACCATGATGCTGACAGTGACGCCATTTGCCGAAATCGCCATCCTTCTGGTCATGGCCGCCGGGATCGGCCTGTTCGGCACCTTGCTGCGCCAGCCGCTGATTGTCAGCTTCATCGCCGTCGGCCTGATCGCCGGCCCATCGGCGCTTGATCTGGTACATTCGGATCAGGAAATCGACCTGCTGTCGGAACTGGGTATCGCGGTCCTGCTGTTTCTGGTGGGGATCAAGCTGGATGTGAAGCTGATCCGCTCGCTGGGGGCGGTCTCGGTGATGACCGGGCTGGGCCAGGTCGCCTTTACCGCGTTCTTTGGCTATCTGATCGGCATCGCGCTGGGGCTGGGCCAGATCACCAGCCTATATGTCGCGGTGGCGCTGACCTTTTCCTCGACCATCATCATCGTGAAACTGATGTCCGACAAGCGCGAGATCGACGCGCTGCATGGCCAGATCGCACTGGGCTTTCTGATCGTGCAGGATCTGGTGGTGGTGCTGGCAATGATCGTGCTGTCGGCCATAGGCATCGGAGCTGCCGATGCGGGGCATGGCGGCGGCTCGGTACTGACCGTGCTGGTGGCGGGTGTCGGCATGGTGGCGGCGGTTGTCCTGTTCGTGCGCTACGGCGCCAACCCGCTGACCGAACGGCTGGCGCGCGCGCCGGAGCTGCTGGTGATCTTTGCCATTGCGCTGGCCGCGATGTTCGCTGCCTTCGGCGATACGGTGGGTCTTGGCAAGGAAGTGGGTGGGCTGATGGCCGGGGTGGCGCTGGCCTCCACCCCCTACCGCGAGACGATCGCGGCCCGGCTGGCCCCCTTGCGCGATTTCCTGCTCCTGTTTTTCTTCATCGCGCTCGGCTCTTCGCTCGATCTGTCGCTTCTGGGCACCCATGTCACCGGGGCGGTGATCTTTTCGCTCTTCGTGCTGATCGGCAACCCGTTGATCGTGCTGGTGATCATGGGGGCGATGGGCTACCGCAAGCGCACCGGCTTTCTTGCGGGCCTGACCGTGGCGCAGATCAGTGAATTCTCGCTGATCTTTGTCGCCATGGGCGTCAGCCTGGGCCATGTGGCGGATGATGCGCTGGGGCTGGTCACCATGGTCGGCCTCGTGACCATCGCGGCATCGACCTATATGATCACCTGGTCGCATCACCTGTATGCGCTGTTCGAGCCGGTCCTTGGCATCTTTGAACGCCGGGGCACCCCGCGGGAACCCTCCGAGGCCGGATCGCACAAGGATCATCATTTCAAGATCGTGCTCTTCGGCCTTGGCCGGTTCGGCACCGCCATCGGCCTGCGCCTGAAAAAGCGCGGCATCCCGGTGCTGGGCGTCGATTTCAACCCGCAGGCGGTGAAACGCTGGCGTGAACTGGGGCTGGAGGCGGAATTCGGCGATGCCTCGGACGCCGAATTCGTGGCGGAGCTGCCGTTGCGGGGGGCGCACTGGGTGGTCTCTACCGTGCCGATCCATCCCACGGGGCTGAGCCAGGAAGATGCCCGGCTGACCCTGATCCAGCTGGTGCGCGCGGCGGGCTTTTCCGGGCAGGTCGCCGCAGCTTCGCATGGCACCGCCGAAACCGAGATGCTGTTCAATGCCGGGGCCGACACGGTGCTGGAACCGTTCCAGGATGCCGCCGACCGCGCGGTGGAGCTGCTGTGCGGGGCCAGCGCGCAGGACCGGACCGACATTCCCGAAATTCAGGCCGAAGGCCGCGTGGCAGGCTGAGGCCCGCCGCACCAACCAAAGGTAGATTCAGATGACCCGCACCGCACCTCAGCCCGCCCCCATCGCCCGCGACCGGGGCCACAGGGCGCGCTGATGCAGGTCACCGATGCGCATGCCCGCCCCGCCGGTGATTGCCTGAACGAACTGGACACAAGCGCCGACGGCCTGACCACGCCAGAGGCCGCAAGGCGGCTGGCCATCCACGGCCCCAACCGCCTGCCCGAGGCCCGCGGGCGCGGGCCGCTCCTGCGCTTTGCCGCGCAGTTCCACAATGTGCTGATCTATGTGCTGCTGGCCGCTGCCGTCGTCACCGGGGCCTTGCAGCACTGGGTTGATACCGGGGTGATCCTGGCCGTGGTGCTGGCCAATGCGGTGATCGGCTTCATCCAGGAAGGCAAGGCCGAGGCCGCCATGGCCGCGATCCGCACCATGCTGGCCCCGCATGCTGCCGTGCTGCGCGATGGTCAGCGGCAAACGGTGGAGGGGGTGGCGCTGGTGCCCGGCGACATTGTGCTGCTGGAGCCGGGCGACAAGGTGCCCGCCGACCTGCGGGTGCTGCACGCCCGTGGTCTGGCGGCGCAGGAGGCGATTCTGACCGGCGAGTCGGTGCCGGTGGAAAAGGGTTCCACCCCCGTGGCGCAGGCGGCACCCCTGGGCGACCGCCGCTCGATGCTGTGGTCGGGCACGTTGGTGACCCAGGGCACCGCGCGCGGGTTGGTGGTGGCGACCGGGGCCGCGACCGAGATCGGGCGCATCGGCGGCTTGCTGGCGGGGGTGGAGCAGCTGACGACGCCTTTGGTCGCGCAGATGGATCATTTCGCGCGCTGGCTGTCGCTGCTGATCGTGCTGGCGGCGGGGCTTCTGCTGGCCTGGGGCACCTTTGTCGACCATCAGGATTTCGCCGATCTGTTCATGACCGTGGTGGCCATCGCCGTTGCCGCCATCCCCGAGGGTCTGCCCGCCGTGATGACCATCACCCTTGCCATCGGGGTGCAGGCGATGGCACGGCGCAATGCCATCGTGCGCCGTCTGCCCGCGATCGAGGCGATCGGCTCGGTCTCGGTGATCTGCACTGACAAGACCGGCACGCTGACCCGCAACGAGATGGTGGTGGCGGCGGTGGAAACTCCGGACGGCAGCTTTGCCGTCAGCGGTGAGGGCTATGCGCCCGAAGGCGCAATCACCCCGGCGGGCGATCTGGCCCGCATCGCCGCCGCTGCGGCGCTGTGCAATGATGCCGCACTGGTGGAAACATCCGGCCACTGGACGGTGGAGGGCGACCCGATGGAGGGCGCGCTGCTGGCCTTTGCCGGCAAGGTCAGCGACAGCATCGCTGCCGAAAGGCTGGATGCCATCCCCTTCGACAGCCGCCACCGCTTCATGGCCACGCTGACCGATGGGGCAGGCGGCCCCACTACCCATGTGAAGGGCGCACCCGAACGGGTGCTGCGCATGTGCGGTGACATTGATCAGCCTCATTGGCAGCACCGCGCCGACACCATGGCCCGGCGCGGCTTGCGGGTGCTGGCGCTGGCCGAACGGGCGGAGCCGTCGGCGCAGATCACCCGCGACACGCTCGACGGCAGCCTTACCTTTCTCGGCCTTGTCGGCCTGATCGACCCGCCCCGGCCCGAGGCGGTTGCAGCGGTGGCGGAATGCCGCGCGGCGGGTATCCGGGTCAAGATGATCACCGGCGATCACGCGGGGACTGCGGCGGCCATCGCCGCCCAGATCGGGCTGCAGAACCCCGACCGCGTGCTGACCGGGGCCGATCTCGACAAGCTCGACGATGCGCAACTGGCGCTGGAGGTGGCATCAACAGATGTCTTCGCCCGCACCAGCCCCGAGGACAAGCTGCGCCTTGTCACCGCCCTGCAGGCCAACGGGTTGTCGGTGGCAATGACCGGGGACGGGGTGAACGACGCCCCCGCGCTCAAACGCGCCGATGCGGGCATCGCCATGGGGCTGAAAGGGTCGGAGGCCGCCAAGGAAGCCGCCGATCTGGTGCTGGCGGATGACAATTTCGCCAGCATCGCGGCGGCGGTGCGCGAGGGGCGCACGGTCTATGACAACCTGAAAAAGGTGATCAGCTGGACCCTGCCCACCAATGCGGGCGAGGCGATGGTGATCGTGGTGGCGCTGGTCGCGGGCATGGCGCTGCCGGTGACGGCGGTGCAGATCCTGTGGATCAACCTGATCACCGGCATCACCCTTGGCATCGCGCTGGCCTTTGAGCCGACCGAGGCCGGCACCATGACCCGCCCGCCGCGCGAACGCGATGCGCCGGTGCTGTCGGGCGCGCTGGTCTGGTATGTGGTCTTTGTCGGTTTTCTGTTCGTGGTCGCGATCTTCGGCATGTTCAGCTATGCGCTGGCCAGGGGCTACCCCCTCGCCTTGGCGCAGACCATCGCCATGAACACGCTGGTGGTGCTGGAGATTTTCAACCTGTTCTTTGTGCGCAACATGCTGGGCACCTCGCTGACCTGGGCCGCCCTGCGCGGAACAAAGGTGATCTGGGGCGTGGTGATTGCGATCACAGCCGCGCAATTCGCTGTCACCTATGTGCCGCTGATCCAGACAATCCTCGGCACTCAGGCGGTTTCGCTGGCCGATGGGTTGCTGATCATCGGCGTGGGGGTGGCGTTTTTTGCCATTGCCGAGATCGAAAAGCAGATCCGGCTGGGCCTGCAATCGCGATCGTGAAAAGGGGGGCTGACCAGCCCCCCGCCTCAGGCCTGCGCCTCCAGCAGCGCGATCATCCGGTCCAGCGTCGCCATGGCGGTCACGCCATCGGCAATCGTGGGGGCCGCTGACGCAGCCCCCGACAGCCCCGCTGCCACATCGGCCAGCAAAGCGGCATAGCCCTTGTGATCCTCATTCGCGGCGGCGGTGAAATTCGGGCTCCAGCACAGCGTGTCGCAGGTCGGGTCCAGCGTCGCGCCCGGGTCTTCGGCCTTGAACGGCGGGTCGCGGTGCCAGGCGACGTTGATCACATTCGATACCTCTACCCGGTTGTGATCGCCCATCACGGTGATCTGTTCCATCGGCGTGCCGCGCGATTGCAGCGTGCCCATCACCACATTGCCGATCGCCCCGTTTTCACAGGTGAACCCCATGTGGAACAGCACCCGCCCCTTGGCCGGGCTGATCCGGCGCACGGTGATATCCGCCAGCGGGCTGCCCGCCAGCCATGGCATCAGATCCATGTAATGCACGCAATGGTGCAGGTAGAAGCCGGAGTAATCCTCCTCGCCCGCGAAATAGGTCGGCGCGGTCATATAGCTGCCGGTGATCCCCAGCACCGGGCCGAACGCCCCCCCGCGCAGAATATTGCCCGCAATCCGGTTGCCGGTGGAATAGCGCTTCATGAATCCGACATAGACCGGCTTACCTGCCGCCTCTGACGCGCGCTGCAATTCCAACGCCTGCGCGTGATTGGCGGCGGGGGGTTTTTCCATGAACACAGGGATGCCCCGGGCCAGCGCCGCCAGTGTGGCGGCATGATGCACCTGCGGTCCCACCGCCATGAAAATGGCATCGAGGCCCGGCTGATCCAGCATCTGCTGCCAGTCGGTATAGGTCTGCGCCACGCCGTAATGGGCCGCCGTTTCGGCCATAGCGGCCTCATCCCGGTCGCAGAGTGCTGCCAGCCGGAACCCGGCCTTGCCCAGTTGCGGCAAGAGCATCCAGCGGGCATGACGCCCGCAGCCGATCCAGCCGATGTTCAGGGGGCTGGTCATTGGGCATACTCCGCAAAATCAAGCGCGGCGCGGATCAGCGCCTGACCGGCCTTGAGCTTTGCCGTCTCATCCTCGGCGGGGGCGCGCCAATGGGCGATCGGCAGGGCAAGGCGCTGGTCATCGCGGCGGAACGGTTCCAGCGACACCGGCCCGGTATAGCCGACCTGCGACATGGCGCGCATGATGGCGGGCCAGTCCATATTGCCGGTGCCGGGGAAGCCGCGGTGGTTTTCATTGGCCTGAAAATGCACGGTGCGATGCCCCGCCAGCCGGATCGCATCGGGGATCGACTGATCCTCCATATTCATGTGGAACGTGTCCAGCATCAGCCCCAACCCGGCATCCCCCACCGCATCGACCAGCGCAATCCCCTGCCGGGTGGTGTTCAGCATATCGGTTTCAAACCTGTTCAACGGCTCCACCGCAAACACCTTGCCCGCCGCCCGCGCCTGTGGCGCCAGCCGCTGCAAACCGTCGATCATCCGGTCCGCCCGCACCTTCATCTCATCGCTCGTGCGGGGCAAGGGCGGGCGACCGGCAAACACCATCGGCTCGCCATAAAGCGGCCCGCCGATGATCGTGGCCCCCAAGCCATCCGCCACCTCGATACAGCGCGCCAGATAGTCCAAGCCCCCTTGTCGCGCCCCCGCATCTTCCGATGCGATGGAGCGCTGCGCGTTCACCCGCGCGGCCAGCACCACCGACAGGCCCGCATCCGCCAGCGCCCGCCGGGCGGTGGCCAGATCCAGCCCGTCCTCCGGCTCGGGCACCAGCAGTTCGATGAAATCGAACCCCAGTGCGCGGATCTGCGCGAACAGACCCAGATGCGCGCCGGTAAAGGGGCGCACGAATTGCATCGAAATGATGCCGACCTGATTTTTCACGGTAATCTCCATTATCCCTTGACCGCGCCCTGGGTCATCCCGGCGATCAGACGTTTCTGAACGAACAGGAACAGCAGCGTGGCGGGCATGGCCCCCACAATGCCGCCTGCGGTCAGCAGGCCCCATTCGATCTGGTATTCCCCGATCAATGTCTGGATCGCGACGGTGATCGGCTTCACGCTCCGCCCGCCAAGGGTCAGCGCATACAGGTATTCGTTCCAGGCGGTGATGAAGATATAGACGCCGGTGGCGATGATCCCGGGCGTACACAGTGGCAGCACCACGCGGAACAGCGCGCCGAACCGGGTGCAGCCATCGGTCATCGCCGCCTCGTCCAGTGACCGGGGGATGTTGTCGATGTAGCTGGTCATCATCCAGACCGAGAACGGGATCGCCACGGTGGAATTGGCAATGATCAGCGCAAGATAAGTGTCCACCAGACCAAGGCTGCGCATCAGGATGAACAGTGGCAGGATCAGCAGCACCAAGGGGAACATGTTGATCAAAAGGAACTGCAGCATCAGCAGACGCCGCCCGCGAAACCGGAAGCGCGAAAACGCATAGGCCGCAGGCACCGCCAGCCCCAGCCCCAGAACCATCGTCCCGCCCGCCACCACGAAACTGTCGAACAGGTTGCGGCCAAAGCCCACGGTGGCGAACAGCCGGATGTAGTTTTCCAGCGTCGCCCCGGCAATCGACGGCCCTTCGGTGAACAGCCGCGATTTTTCGGTGACCGAGGTCAGCGCCATCCACAGATAGGGCGACAGCGTGAAGCACAGGATCAGCAGCACCGGCAGATCAATGGTCAGGATCCGCCTGACCACGGAACGGTTGCGCACCATCATCCGATATTCCTTCCCGCCCGGCGCAGATACAGGATGACAAACACCAGCAGCACCAGCGTGAAACTGACCGCCAAGGCGGAGCCATAGCCATAATTCAGCCCGGTGCGCGCGTTGATGAAGGCATACAGCGGCAGGGTATAGGTCGAATACCCCGGCCCGCCGCCGGTCATCACAAAGATCACGTCGATGGAATTCGCCACCCAGATGATGCGTAGCAAGGTTGCCGTCATCAGCACGCCCGCCAGACCCGGCAGGGTGATGTGCCAGAACTGGCGAAAGTTTGACGCGCCATCAATCGCCGCAGCCTCGTAATAGCTTTTCGGAATCCCCTGCAACCCTGCAAGGATCATCACTGCAAAGAACGGAAATCCCTGCCATGTCAGCGTCAGGATGATCGCATAAAGCGCGGTATCGGGGTTGGCCAGCCAGGGCACCGACGCGGTGATCAGGTTCATCCTGAGCAGCAGGTCATTCAGCACGCCATAATTGCTGTCATAAATCCACACCCACATCAGCGCGATCACCACCGAGGGCAGGGCCCATGGGATGATCACCAACGCCCGCGCCAGCCCGCGCCACGGAAATTCCTGATTGAGCAACAGCGCCGTGGCCAGCCCCAGCAGCATCTGCGCGGGCACGGTGATGACAATCCAGATCACGGTGTGACGCAAGGAAATCCAGAACACCGGGTCCGCGAGGGCGGTCTGGAAGTTCTTGAACCATACGAAATCGAACACTCTGGGGCGGAACAGTACGTAGTCATGCAGGCTCATCCACACCGCCTGAATCATCGGCAGGAACACGATGGCGAGGGTCACCAGAACGGCGGGCGACAGCATCGCATAGGGCAGCACCCGGCGCGACAGCGGCACCGGCGGGGCAATAAGGTCGGACATGGGTTCGCCTTGCAGGGAAAGGGGGGCAGGCCGCAGAACGGCGGCCTGCCCAAGGCTCACTTGTTGTAAAGCGAGTCGATCTCGGCGTTCATCGCCTCGGCACTGATCTCACCGATCAACGCGCGCTGCATCGCCACCGGCCAGACGGTATTGGCGAAATCCGCCGTTTCACTGACATTGGGCAGCAGGTTGGCAAAGGGCAGCGAATTGACCGTCGCCTCGACAAAGCGCGTCGCGTGCAGATCCCAGCTGGCGCTGTCGGTCTTGGTCACCGGCAACTGCCCGGTGGCCTTGTTGAACTCGGCGTTGTTGCCCGGGCTGGACAGGAAGCTGATCCATTTCCATGCCGCCTCCTTGTCCTGCGCCGAAGAGAAGATCGCGGTGCTTTCATCACCGAACGATGTCCAGCGCCCGCCGCCACATTCCGGCACCGGCACTGCCGATACGTTGTCGCCCAGCGTGGCGACCATATCGGCGGATGATCCGATGTGGTGAATGGTCATCGCCGTGGTGCCGTTCTTGAACGCGCCGATGATTTCCTGAAAGCCGTCATTCGGGGCGGATGGCGGGAACACCTTGTCGGTGCGGAACAGGTCGACCACGAATTGCGACCCCTCGACCCCGGCGGCGCTGGTCAGCTCGCCCGGGCCAAAGCCCACACCGTCGCGCGACAGAACGAAGCTGGCCCAATGGTCATGCCCGCCCCGGCCGCCCCGGAAGCCAAAACCGTAGACATCGGTCTGCCCGTCGCCGTTGGTGTCGCGGGTCAGCGCAATGGCGGCATTGCGGAAGTCTTCGCAGGTTTCCGGCGGGGTCAGCCCCAGTTCGGCAAACATATCGGTGCGGTAATAGAGATACAGCACCACATACTGCACCGGCAGGTAGTAATGCCCGCCATCCGCCGCCGCCGTCAGGTTCAAAAGGTTATCCTGAATCTCGGCCTTGCCCTCCCAGGCCTCCAGCCGCGCGTCCAGGCTCTCCAGCGCCTCCATCTCCAGCAGACGGGGGAGGGCGTTCAGCTTGACCAGCGCTGCATCAGGGGCGGTGCCGGCGGCCAGCGCGGTATAGAGCTGGTCATAATAGCTGTTCCACGGGATGTTCTCGGCATTGACCTTGATGCCGGGATTCTCCGCCTCGAACTTGGCGACCAGATCCGACATCGGATTGTCGGGATTGTCGAAGTGGTACCAGAAATTCACGGTTTGCGCGCTGGCCGCACCGGCAAGCAGGGTGCTTGCCATCAGCGCGGCCGCGACCCTGCGGGTCAGTCGGGTGGTGATCATGTGTCTCTCTCCCTTGTTGTATCTTTACGTGGCGGCTGGCTGGTCAGGCTGCGAAACGCCTCCCCCGCATCTGCCAGCGCCCGCCGCGCCTCTTCCAGTTCAAGGCTCATCTGCATGAAACCATGAACAACCCCGCCATGCAGGCGGAACCTGTCGGCCCGGCCAAGCGCCATGAGCCGGGCATAAAGCCGCTCGGTATCCGACCGAAGCGGGTCGATCTCGGCGGCGTTGAGATAGAGCGGCGGCAGCGCTTTCAGCGCGGTATCTTCCGCACACAGCGGGGCCACGCGCGGATCACCGCGCTGCGCCAGCGGCGCATACCAGTCGAAATAGCGCTGCATCTTGGCGCGGGTCAGCCCCGGTCCTTCGGCAAATTCCGTATAGGACGCCGTGGTGAAATCCGCGCCATAGACGCCGTAGAACAGTAGCGCGCAATCGGCGGGCGGGGCTTCAGGGTCCAGCAGCACCGCCATCGCGATATTCGCCCCCGCACTGTCGCCCGAAATTGCCCAAGGCCCCGTCAGCCCGTCAAACGGCACCTGACCGGCCCGCAGCGCCGCCCAGATCGCGCCCGCATCGTCCAGCCCGGCGGGAAACGGATGCTCAGGGGCCAGCCGATAGTCCGCACTGACCACCACCGCGCCCGACTCCTGCGCCAGAACCCGCACCGCGCGGTCATGGGTGTCGCGGTCGCAAAACGCCCAGCCGCCGCCGTGCAGATACAGGATCGTGCCCCGGACCTGATCCAAAGGAACCACAATCCGGCAGGGCAGGGGGCCGCCCGGCCCCTCGACCATCACCTCATCCACCCGCGCCATGTCCGGCAGATCCCGGTTCCAGCGCTCATTCGCCCGTGCTGCCTGCGCCCGCCCCTCTGCCGCAGGCAGCCGCGTCGGGTCGGGCAGGCCCGCATCCTCGGCCGCCAGCCGCGCCAGAATCGCGGCCATCTGCGGAGAGGGGCCCCGGTTCATGCCCCCGCCCCAATCACGCTCGGCCCGAAATCCACGATCGTGGTGATGTGATGCGACAGCGCCGCCACCGCCGCCCCGGCATCGCCCGCCGCCACCGCCTCGATGATCACCTGATGCCGGTTCGCCGTCTCCAGCAGATCACGCCGCTGTTCGGGATGCAGGATCTTGAACCGATGCGCGTGGATCAGGCAGCGCGCCAGCACCGGCTGCACCGGCGGCAGGTCGGCCTGTTCGAACAGCCCGGCATGAAAGGCCCGGTCATGCACCGACAACAGGTATTCATCCCCCGCCGCCGCCGCCTCCTGCATCGCCCCCAGATGCCGTCGCAGGTCATCGGCCAGCGCGCGGCCCTGCCGCGCCATCGCCCGGCGCACGCCCCGACATTCGATGTCATGGCGCAGGCGGATCAGCTCTTCGGCATCCTCGGCGCGGCAATCGGCGATCACCGTGCCGCGATGCGCCATCCGGTGCACCAGCCCCTCTTCCTGTAGCAACAGCAGTGCCTCGCGCACCGTGCCCTGGGAAACCTCGAACCGGTTCGCCAGCTCCAGCTCCAGCAGCGCCGAGCGCGGGGCCAGCATGCCCAGCACGATTTCGCGTTGCAGGCTGCGATAGATCACATGGCTGCGACGCGACGCAAAGGCCCGCACAACAGGCTGGGGCAGGATCTGGGAAAAAGTCTCGGCGGCCATGTCGACTCGCTTGATCTGCGTTATCATTATCAATATTGATAATAGCAAGAATTCGGGCTGACAAGCCTTTTGTCACAGGGAAGGGCGCGCAGATGGCCACGATCACACTGGAGAAACTCGCCAAAAACTACGGCGCAGTGCAGACCATCCATGGCATCGACCTCGCCATCGGCGATGGCGAATTCGTGGCGCTGGTCGGGCCATCAGGCTGCGGCAAGTCCACGTTGTTGCGGATGATCGCCGGGCTGGAGGATGTCAGCGGCGGGCTGCTGTCGATCGGTGACCGGGTGGTCAACGCGGTGGAACCGCGCGACCGCGATGTGGCGATGGTGTTTCAGGACTATGCGCTTTATCCGCATATGACGGTGGAACAGAACATCGGTTTCGGGCTGAAAATGCGCAGGACCGATGCCGCCGACATTGCCGCCCGCGTGGCCGAAGCCGCGCAGATCCTGCAGATCGAACCCCTTCTGCAACGCCGCCCGGCGGAGCTGTCCGGCGGCCAGCGCCAGCGGGTTGCCATGGGCCGCGCCATCGTGCGCCGCCCGTCCGCCTTTCTGTTCGACGAGCCGCTGTCGAACCTCGACGCCAAGCTGCGGGTGGAAATGCGCACCGAAATCAAGCGCCTGCACGGGTTGTTGGGGCGAACCACGGTCTATGTCACCCATGATCAGGTCGAAGCGCTGACGCTGGCCGACCGCGTGGTGATCCTGAAAGACGGACGCATCATGCAGGAAGGGCCGCCGCTGACGCTGTATGACCAGCCCGCCAACCTGTTCGTGGCCGAATTCATCGGCTCGCCGCAGATGAACATGTTTGCAGGCACCATTGCGGGCGACGGCCAGCCCGGCGTGCGACTCGACGGCTTCCGTCTGCCGCTGTCGGCGCAGGCCGCACCGGGCACCGCCGTCAAACTCGGCGCGCGACCCGAGGCGATCCTGCTGGCCGAAGGCTCCCCCCCCGATCTGGTGACAAAGGTGGAAGTGTTCGAACCGCTTGGATCAGACACCATGGTGTCGTGCCGCATCGCGGGCACCATGGCCGTGGTGCGGCTGTCGCCCGAAGTGCCGGTCGCGCGCGGGATGCAGCTTGCCTTGCGGTTTGACCGGCGCAAGCTGCACCTGTTCGACGCCGCCTCCGGCAACCGGATCGGGTCAGGGCCGCAAAGCGCCTGAACCCGGCTCTGCCGTCAGATTGCCCAGCACCACCGCGATCATCTGCTCGATCCGGTCCACCGGCACGCCGGATATGCGCTTTTCCAGCCCCAAGAGCACGATGCCATGCACAGATGAAAACAGCGCCCGTGTCATCAGATCAATCTGCTGCGCGGGCCAATGCGGAAAGATCCGCTCCAGCGGGGCCGAGATCAGCGCGAACAGCGCCGCCAGTTCCGCCAGATACCAGTCGGGGACGGGCGCTTCGACTGACATTTCCAGATCGAACAGCGCCCGCCACGTCTTGGTATTCCCGGCGGCAAAGTGCAGATAGGCCTGTGACATTGTGATCAGACAATCGCGAGGGGCCAGATCCCGCCCGGAGGTGGAGGCTGTCACCGCCGCCCCCAGCCGCCGGAAGGTGCGCCCGTTCACTGTCATCACCAACTCGTTCAGATCGGCAAAGACGTTGTAGATCGCCCCCACCGAACACCCGGCCTCTGCCGCCAGATCGCGCGCCTTCAACGCGGCCAGACCCTGCGTCGCGATCACCCGCTCGGCCTGATCGGTCAGACGGGTACGTAGATCTTCGCGGCGCAGATCGGTCTTGCTTGGCGCTTTCGCCATCCTGTACTCCATGAACTTTGTTCATGGATAGAGGTGGAGTGTGACAAGCGCAAATCAAGTCTCTGATATTTCAAGTCTTGTGTGGCAGGGTTGACGGCGCGCCACCCTCAAAGCGGTTGCCATTGGTGTAATCACACGGCGCTTCCTGCATCTGCAGATGCAGGGCGGTGCCGCTATAGGGATGGGCGCGGGCGACATCCTCGTCAAAGTCGATCCCCAGACCGGGGGCTTCGGGCGGCAGGATATAGCCGTTTTCCCAGGTGATCGAATTCCGTATCAGCTTTTGATGGAAGGCCCCGCCGGTCTCGATCGTCTCGGCCATCAGAAGGTTGGGGATCGAGGCCGCCAGATGCACATTCGCCGCCCATTCCACGGGACCAGCATAGAGATGCGGGGCCATTTCCGCGTTGAACACTTCGGCCATGGCGGCGATCTTCTTCGCCTCCCAGATGCCCCCCACACGCCCCAGCGCCGGTTGCAGGATCTTCACCCCGCCATGGCGGAGCAATGCGCCGAACTCCGCCTTGGTCGTCAGCCGCTCGCCGGTGGCGAGGGGGATGCGGACCTGCCGCGCCACCTCGGCGAATTCATGAAGGTTGTCGGGCGGGATCGGCTCTTCATACCACAGCGGATTATAGGGCTCCAACTCGCGCCCCAGCCGGACAGCACCCGCAGTGGTGAACTGGCCATGGGTGCCGAACAGAAGGTCCATCCGGTCGCCGACCGCCTCGCGGATCGCCCGGCAGAAGGCGACAGAACGGGTGATGTCGGACATCGCGGGCTGATGCCCGCCGCGCAGGGTGTAGGGACCAGCAGGATCGAACTTCACCGCCGTGAATCCCATTTCCATGAAGCGCACCGCTGCCCCTGCGGCGGCGTCGGGATCGACCCAGAACTCGGGGTTCTCATTGCCGGGTTCGGGATACAGATAGGTATAGCTGCGGATGCGGCTGTTGATCCTGCCCCCCAGCAGCGCCCAGACCGGGCGGTTGCGGGCTTTGCCCAGAATATCCCAACAGGCAGTCTCCAGCCCGGAAAACGCGCCCATCACCGTCAGGTCCGGGCGCTGGGTGAAGCCCGAGGAATAGGCGCGGCGGAACATCAGCTCGATGTTCTCAGGGTTTTCGCCCCCCATGTGGCGCGAGAACACATCCTCGATCACCGCGATCATCGCCCTGGGGCCAACGGTGGAGGCATAGCACTCTCCATAGCCTGTGATGCCGCAGGCGGTGGTCAGCTTCGGGAAGATCCAGTAGCGTCCGCCCCAGCCCGGAAACGGCGGGGCGACGACGAAGATTTCAAGGTCACGCAATTTCATGCCAGCGGTCCTTTTGCGGCAAGCGCCGGGGGACTTTGCGTCCCCCGGACCCCCTGCAGAGTATTTTCACCAAGATGAAGGGTAGGCGAGGGGCTGGGGCTGGGCAAAGGCTTTTGCGACAGGTCTTGCCGCAAACGGGCGATCAAGCCGGGTGCTTCTGGCCGATGCGGGGGCCCAGGACGTGCAAGGCGAGGCAAGCCAGCATCATCGCGGCGGCCAGTAGGAAGGGCGCGCCGGGGGCGTAGACCGGGGCGGTGGGGCTGGTGAAGGCGCTGAAGGTGGCGGTCATGATCAGCGGCGAGGTGATCATTGCGATCGCGTTGAGGCTGGCCAACACGCCCTGCACCTCGCCCTGCGCATCTGCGGGCGCGGCGCGGCTGGCGATGGCCTGCAGGGCGGGGGTGACGGCCCCGCCGAGCGCGGTGACCGGGGTGAGCATGAGGGCGAGGGCGGGGGAGGTGACGAGGCCGAGCCCGGTCAGCGTGAGCACATCGACCCACATGCCATATTGCGCGGCGCGATGCTCGCCCCAGCGCCGGATCATCGGCCCGACCAGCAGTGCCTGACCCAAGGCGTAGCTGATGCCGTAGACCGCGAGTGACACGCCGACCATCTGCGTGCTCCAGCCAAAGCGGGCCTGGCCGAAATAGGCCCAGATCGCCGGGTAGACGTTCATCGCGATGCCGAGGATCAGGAAACAGGCGAGAGTCGGGCGCAGGCCCGGCAACCGGCCGACCGCGCGCAAAGCCCCCAGCGGGTTGGCACGGCGCAGCGAGAACGGGCGGCGGGTGGCGTCGGTCACGGTTTCGGGCAGGATGAGGAAGCCGAAGATCAGGTTGGCAAAGGCCAGCGCGGCGGCGGCATAGAACGGCGCGCGGGTGTCCACCCCCGCCAGCAGCCCGCCGATCAGCGGGCCAAGGACAAAGCCCACGCCAAAGCCCGCGCCGATCAGGCCGAACCGCGCCCCGCGCTGCTCGGGCGGGGTGATGTCGGCGATATAGGCGGTGGCGGTGGAATAGGTCGCCGCCGTGATCCCCGCCACCAGCCGCGCGATCAGCAAGAGCCAGATCGTGGGCGCCACCGCCATCACCAGATAGTCGAGCCCCATCACCAGCAGCGACAGCAAGAGCACCGGGCGGCGGCCGAAGCGGTCGGACAGCGAGCCGAGGACCGGGCCGAACAGGAACTGCATCACCGCAAAGGAGGTGGCCAGCACCCCGCCCCAGAGCGCGGCATGCGCCAGATCCTCGCCCGTGACCGCGCGGATCAGATCGGGCATCACCGGAAAGACCAGGCCGATCCCGATCGCATCCAGCGTGACGGTGGCGAGGATGAAGGTGAGCGCGAGCTTGGGTGTTGGGGTCACTTTGCGGCCTGTGTTTGCTCGGCAATGCTGTGCAGGCGCTGCGCCAGTGCGTCGGGGCAGGCGAAGAACGGCGAATGGGACGCGGGCAGGGCGGTGCGGTTGGCCTTCGGCACCGACAGCGCCATCACCGCCTGATATTCGGGCGGGATGGCGCGATCATCCGTGCAGCGGATGTAATGGCGTGGCAGCGACTGGCTGCGTGGGGTGAGGGTGAGCGGGGTTTCCTGCGGCACAATCGGCTGCGGTGTCAGGCAAAGCGCCGCGAGGGTCTGCGCCTGCCGGTCGCAATCGTGATAGAACAGGGCAGCGGTCCGGGCAGGGTCAAAGCTGAACGTGCCCTGCGCCTTGTCTACCCTTATCGCCGGAGCCAGCGGCTGGCGTGGCCCCGCGCGGCGCATATCGGCCAGAGACATCCCCGACACCGGCGCATAGGCACAAAGATAGACCAGAGCCGCGATACGGGTCGGGTCGGTTTCCGCAGCGGCGGTGATCGGATAACCCGCCATCGAATGGCCGACCAGAACCGTCGGGCCGGTCAGACCGGCGCAGATCGCCGCCGCGTAGCTGTCCAGCGTCACTTCTCCTGCGGGCGTGCGGTCACGGCCATGGCCGGGAAGGTCGATGGCGCGGGCGCGATGTCCCAATGCCTCCAGCGCCGGGATCACCCGGTGCCAGCACCAGGCCCCGTGGCAGGAGCCGTGGATCAGAAGGAAGTCAGACATGGCCGATGCTCTCCAGAAAATCACGCAAGCGATCCGCATAAGCATCGGGTTGTTCCACCATCGGCAGATGGCCCGCACCACGCAGCAGCGCAAAGCGGCTGCCGGGGATCAAATCGGCGGTTTCCTTTACCAGATCGGGCGGGGTCGACCCGTCACGCAAACCGGCGATGGCAAGCGTCGGCAGGGTCAGCCCGGCGGTCGGCGTGTAGAAATCCGTGCCCGCAATTGCCGCCGCAGCACCGATCCAGCCTTCAACCGGGGTCGCCAGCAGCATGGCGCGCATCTGCGGCAGCTCCGGCAGATCACGCCAGCCCCGGCCAAACCAGCGCTCCAGCGTGGCATCGGCAATCGCCTCGAGCCCGCCCGCGCGCACCGCATCAATCCGGGCTTGCCATTGCGAGGCAATGCCAATGCGCGCGGCAGTGTTCGACAGCACCATGCCGCGCACCAGATCCAGCCGCTTCACCGCCAGCCCCTGCGCGATCATCCCGCCGATCGACAGGCCCACCACCACGGCGTCGCGCATCCCCGCCTGCGCCATCACCCGCTCCACATCATGGATCAGCGCGCCCATGGCATAGGGGCCGGGCGGCACATCCGATACCCCGTGCCCGCGCATGTCCATCCGCAAAATACGATGCCCCGGCAACCGCGCCACCACCCCATCCCACAGCCGAAGGTTGGTGCCCAGCGCGTGCAGCAGCACGACCGGAGGTGCGCCCGAAGGCCCGGAAAGCTCCACATTCAGCCGCAGATCGGGGAAGAACATCAAGGCCATCGCTCAGCCGAACCGCGCAAGGGCATCGCGGAACACGGCCGGGTCAGCATTGCCGCCACTCGCCAAACAGATCACCGGATCGGAGGTATCGGCAAACAGCGCCGCCGCCAGCGCCACAGCGCCCCCCGGTTCCAGCACGATCCGCAAATGGGCAAATGCCAGCGCCATCGCCTCCAGCGCCTGATCATCGGTCACGGCCAGCCCCGGCCCGGCCAGCCGCTGCACTATCGGGAATGTCAGCTCCCCCGGGCTGGGTGTCAGGATCGCATCGCACACCGACCCGGAGGCCGTCGGATTGCGCAACCGCGTCCCCGCCACCAGTGACCGCGCCATGTCGTCAAACCCCACCGGCTCCACCGTGCGCAGCCGCAAGCCCGGGGCGCGCGCCTCCAGCGCAAGTGCTACCCCCGCCGACAGCCCGCCGCCGCCGCAACAGACCAGCACCTCCGCTGCGTCAATGCCCGCGTCACGCGCCTGTCCTGCAATCTCCAGCCCCACCGTGCCTTGCCCCGCGATGACCTGAGCATCATCAAACGGCTTGATCAGCACCAGCCCGCGTTCGGCACACAAGGCAGCCCCCAAAGCATCCCGATCCTCGGTCGCGCGGTCATACAGCACCACCTCCGCCCCATAGCTGCGCGTATTGGCGATCTTCACCTCCGGCGCATCGGATGGCATCACCACCACCGCCGCCAGCCCGTGCCTTGCGGCAGCCAAAGCCACCCCTTGCCCGTGATTGCCCGAGGAATAGGCCAGCACCCCGCGCGTGCCCGCAGGCAAGGCCGAGACCGCCGACCACGCGCCGCGGAACTTGAACGATCCAGTCACCTGCAGACATTCGGCCTTTACAAACACCCGCTTGCCAAAGGCGGCATCCAGCAACGGCGCGTTCAGCAAGGGCGTCACCCGCGCATGCCCCGCCAGCCGCCCTGCCGCCGCCTCGATCATTGCAAGATTCATGCACAGGCCTCCAGAAAATCGCGGATCACCGTCACCGCCTCCGGCTCATCCAGAAACGGGATATGCGTCCGGTCCGGCACTTGCGCAAACAGCATATCCGGCCGCCGCCGCCGCATCTCCGCCGCCGTCTCCGCCGACAACAGATCGGAGTTTGCCCCCCGCAGCAGCGCCAGAGGCAACCCGGCACAGGCATCGAACAGCGGCCACAGATCCACCGCAGGCCCCCCCCCTGCAGGCCCCTCGAACGCCGCCAGAAACGCCTCGCGCAAGCTGGGATCATAGGTGATGCGCAAGCCCTCCGGCACCTCGCGGTAATGCAACCGCGCCTCTTCCAGCCAGCGACTGTCGGGCACATTGGCAAACCCCGGCATCACCCCCGGCAGCGCCGCCGCCAGCGCCGTATGGGTCCGCGCGGCAGGGTTGCGCCCGACATAATCGAAAATCCGCTCCAGCCCCGGCCGGTGGATCTCCGGCCCCACATCGTTCAGCAGCAACCCAAGCATGCGGTCCCGTGCCACCGCAGCCAGCATCATCCCGATCAGCCCCCCGCGCGAGGTGCCGATGACAGCGGCGCGCGCCACCCCCAGATGATCCAGCAGCGCCAACGCATCGCGCGCCTCCACCGGCACGGTATAGCTTTCCGGCCCGGTCCATTCACTCTCCCCGCGCCCCCGGTAATCCAACCGGATCGCCCGGCAGGGCGGCAGATGCGGAAGCATATAGTCGAAATCCCCCATCGTCCGGGTCAGCCCCGACAGACACAGCACCGCCAACCCTGCGCCCTGATCACGATAAGCCAGCCGCGCGCCGTCTTCTGCTGTGAAAAACTCGGTCATCGGCAGCTCCTCGCGCAATCCGGGGCAGCCCCCCCTTTCGCAGATAAAGCCCAAGCACGCCGCCCCCGCAATATCCCATCCACCGCTAGGCTGCCCCTGCCACATTCATCTTGGCAAAAATACTCCCGCCGGAGGCTCCTGCACCCACCACCCACGCCAGCGCCCGAAATCGTATCCCCCGCAAAACCCGCCCGCGTCAATCGGGGCGCTTGCCCCCGTGGCCCCGGTTGCCTAAACCCATGGCGCAACAAGGCAGGACGATATGGCACGCACACCGACACTGACCGAGGACCGGGCGAAATCGAAACAGGTCAGCGCCCTCACCGGGCTTCTGCCTTTCCTGATGCCATATCGCCGGCTTCTGCTGCTGGCGCTGCTCGCCCTCATCCTCACCGCCGCCGTCAGCCTTGTTCTGCCGCTCGCGGTGCGCCGGGTGGTCGACAACTTCAACGCCGATGTGGTCATCCTCGACCAATACTTCGGCGCGGCCATCATCATCGCAGGGCTGTTCGCCTTTGGATCCGGCATGCGCTACTATCTTGTCACCCGCCTGGGGGAACGTGTGGTGGCCGACATCCGGCGCGCGCTGTTCGACCGGGTGCTGGGCCTGTCGCCGGCGTTCTTCGAGCGGATCATGACCGGCGAGGTGCTCAGCCGCATCACCACCGACACCACGCTGATCCTGTCGCTGATCGGCTCCTCGGTCTCGATCGCGCTGCGCAACAGCCTGATCCTGTTGGGCGGGCTGGTGCTGATGCTGCTCACTTCCGCCAAACTGGCGGGCCTGGTGCTGCTGATCGTGCCCGTCGTCGTCGTCCCCATCATCATCCTCGGTCGCCGCCTGCGCAAACTGGGGCGCGAGAATCAGGACTGGATCGCGAACTCCTCCGGCTCCGCCTCCGAGGCGCTGTCTTCGGTGCAGACCGTGCAGGCCTTCACCCATGAAGGCCAGACCCGCGGGGCCTTTGCCGATCTGACCGAGAAAAGCTTCGCCTCGGCCAAGACCCGCATCGGCACCCGCGCGGTGCTGACGATTTTCGTGATCTTCCTCGTCTTCACCGGCATCGTCGGCGTGCTCTGGATGGGCGCACGCGATGTGCGGGCAGGGGTCCTGACGGCAGGAGAGCTGATCCAGTTCGTCATCTATGCCATCATGGTCGCAGGCTCGGTCGGCGCGCTGTCGGAAATCTTTGGCGAGCTGCAACGCGCCGCCGGGGCCACCGAACGGCTGGTGGAACTGCTGCACGCCACCGACCCTGTGAAAGACCCCGCCCAGCCGAAATCCCTGCCCAGCCCGGTAAAGGGCGACATCCGCTTCGATGCCGTCACCTTCCGCTACCCCGCGCGGCCCGAAACCTCGGCGCTCGACGGCATCTCCCTGCATGTCCGCCCGGGTGAAACCGTCGCCCTTGTCGGCCCCTCCGGCGCGGGCAAGACCACCATCCTGCAACTGCTGCTGCGCTTTTACGACCCGCAGCAAGGCTCCGTCCAACTCGACGGCACTGACCTGCGCGACCTCAACCGCACCGATTTCCGCCGCTCGCTGTCGCTGGTGCCGCAAGACCCGGTGATCTTCGCCACCTCGGCGCGCGAGAATATCCGCTTCGGCAAACCGGATGCCACCGACGCGCAAGTTGAAACCGCCGCCCGCGCCGCCGCCGCCCATCTGTTCATCGAAGCCCTGCCGCAGGGCTATGACACCTACCTCGGCGAGCGCGGCGTCATGCTGTCGGGTGGCCAGAAACAGCGCATCGCCATCGCCCGCGCCATCCTGCGCGACGCGCCCGTTCTGCTGCTGGACGAGGCAACCAGCGCTTTGGACTCCGAATCCGAACGCCTTGTGCAATCCGCCGTCGAGACCCTTGCGCAGGGCCGCACTACCCTCGTCGTCGCCCACCGCCTTGCCACCGTCAAACGGGCCGACCGGATCGTGGTCTTCGATCAGGGCCGCATCGTGGCGCAGGGCAAGCATGATGATCTGGTGGCCGAGGGCGGCCTCTACGCCCGCCTTGCCCGTCTGCAGTTCACCGATGGCACCGCCGGCTAGCGGAGCCACCGTTGCTTTCCAAATACTCCCGCGCGGAGCGCATCCGGCCTGTCATGCAGGGGGAAAGCCCCGCCGACCTTGCCCTGCGCCCTGTGCAACCTGTCATTGCGCTTTGATCTTAACCAGCCATAATGGAGCCAAGCGGTTCCCGGCACATGCCGGACTGTCCGCATATATGAAAATGGAGTGACCAATGGGTGTGTGGAGTTTCGTGAAGGATGCAGGCAAATCGCTGTTCGGCGGCAAGGCCGAAGCGGCAACGATGCCGGAGCCCGAGGCGCTGAAAGCCGAAATCAAGGACCTGGGCCTTGATACCACCGGGCTTGACATCAAGGTCGATGGCGACAAGGTCACCGTTGAAGGCAAGGCCGTCTCGGCGGAAATGAAGGAAAAGGTCATCCTCGCCGTGGGCAACGTCGCGGGTGTCGCTTCGGTCGAGGCCGAAGATGAAGAGGACGGCGCGGAGCCCACCTTCCACACCGTGCAAAAGGGTGAAAACCTGTCGGTGATCGCCAAGGCGACGCTTGGCAACGCCAACCGCTACATGGAAATCTTTGAGGCCAACAAGCCGATGCTGCAACATCCCGACAAGATCTATCCCGGTCAGGTGCTGCGCATCCCGGCCTGAGCCCGCCCGGACCCAACGACAAAAGGCGGCCCCGTTGGGCCGCCTTTTTTTTGTTCTGTATCCGGGGTCTGACGTTGCGTTGTGCCGGACATCCGCCGCTTGGCAAATCCCGCGATTGCTCACATGGTATGACACAGGGATAACAGGCCCCCCATCAACGGGGCCACAAGGGGACGTCAGGGGAGGATAGAATGGTTAAATTCGTCACGCGCGAGGATATCATCGCGACCGAGGCCGAAATGTCATGGGCCGAACGCCCGGTGGCACGCACGATGCATGAATTCATCACCGCAGCCCGCGCCGCCCATGGCGCGCGGTCGGCGGTCAGCTATCAGCTGCTCTCGGGGGCCGATACGAAACGCGACACCCTGACCTGGGCCGAACTGCACGCCCAGACCACCCAGGCCGCCAACCTGTTCCGCAGCCTTGGCGTGGGGGAAAAGGACGTGGTGGCCTATGTCCTGCCCAATGCGCTCGAAACCGTCGTCACCCTGATCGGCGGCGCGGTCGCGGGCATCGTCAACCCGATCAACCCGCTGCTGGAACCCGAACAGATCAGCGCCATCCTGCGCGAAACCGGGGCCAAGGTCGTGGTCACCCTCAAACCCTTCCCCAAGACCGACCTTGCGCAGAAGGTCGCACAAGCCGTGCGCCACGCGCCCTCGGTCAAGACCGTGCTGGAGGTCGATCTCGTCCGCTACCTTTCGGGCGTCAAGAAATACATCGTGCCGCTGATCCGCCCGAAAAACCCGGTCAGCCACACCGCCAACGTCAAATCCTTCAACGCCGAACTCGCGCGGCAACCCGCCGACCGCCTGACCTTCGCCGATGAGCCAAAAGACCGCGTCGCCGCCTATTTCCATACCGGCGGCACCACCGGCATGCCGAAAGTGGCGCAGCACAAGGTGTCGGGCATGGTCTACAACGGCTGGCTCGGCTCGCAGCTCCTGTTCAAGGCCGATGACGTGGTGATGTGCCCCCTGCCGCTGTTCCACGTCTTTGCCGCCTATCCGATCCTGATGAGCATGATCGCCTCGGGCGCGCATGTGGTCTTCCCCACCCCCGCAGGCTACCGGGGCGACGGCGTGTTCGATAACTTCTGGAAACTGGTCGCGCGCTACAAGGCCACCTACATGATCACGGTGCCGACCGCCCTGTCCGCTCTGATGCAGCGCCCGGTCGATGCCGACATCTCCTCGCTGCGCAGCGCGTTTTCCGGCTCCTCGCCGCTGCCGGTCGAACTCTACAACCGTTTCAAGAAAGAAACCGGGATCGAGATCAACGAAGGCTACGGGCTCACCGAATGTACCTGCCTCGTCTCGATCAACCCGCCCGACGGCGTCAAGAAGATCGGTTCGGTCGGCCTGCCGTTCCCCTATTCCCACGTCCGCATCCTGCACAAGAATAGCGATGGTTTCCGCGAATGTGCCACCGATGAGGTGGGCGAAATCTGTGTCGCCAACCCCGGCGTGTTCGAGGGCTCGACCTACACCGAGGTGGACAAGAACAAGGACCTGTTCGCCGAAGGCCGCTTCCTGCGCACCGGCGATCTGGGCCGGATCGACGCTGACGGCTACCTGTTCATCACCGGCCGCGCCAAGGATCTGATCATCCGCGGCGGCCATAACATCGACCCCGCCATTATCGAGGAGGCGCTGATGGGCCATGAGGCCGTCGCTGTGGTCGGCGCCATCGGCCAGCCCGACGCCCATTCGGGCGAACTGCCCGCCGCCTACGTCGAACTGGTCAAAGGCTCCACCGCCACCGTGGCCGACCTGATGGACTATGCCGCCAAACACATCCACGAACGCGCGGCCCAGCCCAAACACATCGAGATCCTGCCCGAAGTGCCCAAAACCGCCGTGGGAAAGGTCTTCAAACCCGACCTGCGCCGCATGGCCATCACCCGCGTCTTTAATGAGGCGCTTAAAAAAGCAGGCATCCCCGCCACCGTCGCCATGGTGGCCGAAGACAAGAAACGCGGGCTGGTGGCCAAACTGGCGAAAACCGGCGAGGTTGACGATGCTCGCGTCACCGAAGCGCTGGGCGGCTTCACCAACCCGTGGGACTGGGCGGCCTGACAGCCACAGAAGACGCAGGGCGCGCACCTAAGGACAGCACCGCGCGCGCCCATCCCGCCCCAAAACGCCCCTTTGCCTTTCATCATGGCAACTACTTGGTGCGGCGTTTGCAGCCGGGCCATGCGCGCAATGCGGGACGGAGTGGGCGTTCCTTGTCGGTGCAATTGGCGTATCATGTGATCCCGGATCTGGCTAAAAACTCAGCAAAAATACTGTCCCAGGAGGCCAGAACCGTGGAGCTACCATCGCTATTGAGGGCTATAACATGAAGGTTGAGCTTTTTCACGTAAGGCACTCATCGCTTTGGTCGTTGGGTAGTCCGCCCGGTTTCAGCGCAGAACAGCCGTAGACCTTACGCGGCTATTTTTGGTTTCTGGGCAGGGGTCATTCCGCAGCCCGCACCCCTGCGCTTGTGTCGATGTGGTCGCGCGCGACCGACATGCTTTTCAGGATGGCGTGAACCGGGTCGCCCGGTTGCAATCCCATTTGATTCGCTGCACGGCGGGTGATGCGGGCAAGGATCTCGTGCCCGCCCACGTCGATATGCACCATCACGGCAGGGCCCTGGCCCGGCACGATCCGGGTGATCTGCCCGGGAAGGATGTTCTGCGCCGACAGGCCGTCGGGGCAGCGGCGCGACAGGATCACCTCATGTGCCATGATCCGCACCCGGACGCGCGCGAAGGGGGGGGCCTCGATCGCGGGCAGGAACAGCGGGCCGGTCGCGGTGTCCAGACGCGTCAGGCCGTCCGGCAGGTGTTCGGCCACTGTCGCGGGCAGCAGCGCCGCCACCTCGCGGATGCCCATGGCGCGAAGCGCCGCAGGATCGGCCATCACCTCGGCCGTGGTGCCCGCGCGAACGACTGAGCCCTTTTCAATCACCACCATCCGGTCGGCAAGAAGTTGCGCCTCGTTCATGTCATGCGTGACCAGCACCACCGGCATGTTCAGATGCGCGCGCAGCGCGATGATCTCGCCATAGAGCTTTTCGCGGGTCGCCCGGTCCACCGCCGAGAAGGGCTCGTCCAACAGAAGCGCATCGGGTTTGCGGGCCAGCGCGCGCGCCACCGCCACGCGCTGCTGCTGCCCACCCGAAAGTTGCGCGGGCTTGCGGTCAGCCAGCCCGTGCAGGTTGACCAGATCCAGCAGGCGTTCCGCTTCGGTTGCATCAGGAGGGTCCATCGCCGCCATCACGTTGCGCGCCGCAGTCATGTGCGGAAACAGGGCGTAGGTCTGGAACACAACTCCGACATGGCGCCGGTGCGGTGGCAGGCTGACGCCCGCGCCGGTATCCAGCCACACCGTGCCGCCGACGCGGACCCGCGCGTTTGCCGGGTGCCACAGGCCGGCGATGGTGCGCAGAAGCGTGGTCTTGCCCGAGCCGGAATGGCCTACCAGCGCCAGAAGCTCGCCCGGTTCCACGCGAAAGGCCACGTCCAGCGGAATGGGTGTTTGCGCCCTTGCCATCACCTCCAGCGCCATCAGCCCAGCCTCCGCCCGATGCGGGCCGAGAGCATGTAGGTCAGGGTGATGGTGATCAGCGAAATCGCCACCAGCGTGGCCGACATGATCGCAGCCCCCTGCATGTCGAAGCCCTGCACCTTGTCATAAATCGCGATCGCGATGGTCTTGGTCTCGCCGGGAATGGAGCCGCCCATCATCAGGATCACGCCGAATTCGCCCAAGGTATGGGCAAAGACCAGCACCATTGCGGTCAGCACGCCGGGCCAGGCCAGCGGAAGTTCCACCTTCCACAGGCTCCGCCACGGCGACAGGCCACAACAGGCGGCCGCCTCGCGCACCTCCACCGGCACTGCCTCGAAGCCGCGCTGTGCGGGCTGGATGGCGAAGGACAGGTTGAAGATGATCGACGCGACCAGAAGCCCCTCGAAGGTGAACACCAGCTGATGCCCGAACAGCCGTTGCCACAGGTCACCCACCGGAGAATTGCGGCCAAAGGCCAGTAGCATGTAGAAGCCGAACACCGTCGGTGGCAGCACCAGCGGCAGCATCACGATCGCCTCGACCAGCCCCTTGGCGCGGAACTGGTTGTAAGCCAGAAAGCGCCCGGCAAGGATGGACAGCGGGAGCAAGATCACCACCGTCCAGCCCGCCAGACGCAATGACAGGTAAAGCGCTGTCCAGTCCAATGTTCAGTTCCCTTCGGGCAGGGCAAAACCATACTTCTCCATGATCCCGCGCGCGGTCGGAGATTGCATGTAGGCGTAGAACGCTTCGGCTACCGGGCCTGCATTTTTCAGCAGCACCATGCGCTGCAACAGTGGTTCGTGCCAGTCATGGTCGATCAGTGCGAACTCTCCAAGCTTCGCCACTTCGGGCGCCAGCGCCAGCGAATAGGCGATGATGCCCCCATCGGCATTGCCTGACAGAGCGAATTGCGCGGCCTGGCTGACGTTTTCACCCAGCACCATCTGCGGCTGGATACTGTCCCACAGCCCGCGATGGCGCAGCGCCTCTTCGGCGCGCTTGCCATAGGGCGCGTGGTCGGGGTTGGCGATGGCGAATTTGGTGAGCGTGCCTGCGTTCAGCATCGCCTCAAGGTTATCCAACGCCGCGTCGGGTTTCAGGGCCGAGCCGTGCGGCGCCATGATCACCACCCGGCCCTCGGCATAAAGATCGCCCGCATCGCGGGTGAAACCCTCGGCGTTCAGCTCGGCGATGAACCGCTCGTCCGCCGCCATGAATATCTGGAATGGCGCGCCGTTGCGGATCTGGGTGGCGAAGTTGCCGGTGGACCCCATCGACAGCTCCACATCCTTGCCGGTCTCGGTCTTGAAGGCGGCGGCAATCTCGGCCACGGCGAATTGCAGATCGGAGGCGGCGGCAATCACCGGCGCTTTGTCCTGCGCAAGTGCCGGACCGGCAAGGGCCAGTACCGCGACCGCTGCAAGGAAGGAGGGGCGGGAAAAGACGAAAGACATCGGCGGCTCCCTGAGTTATATTTCTACGAACATATCGCCCGGAAAATCCGACCGGCACAAGCGTTATTTTCCGCCGGGAATATCCTTGAGCAGAGAGCGAAATGCATCCAGCTGCTGCGCCCCGGCCCGGGCGGACTCGGCCTCGAACTCCCGGTAAAGCTGCAGAACTTCACGCCCCATGTCGGTGAGGACCGCACCGCCGCCACCCGGCCCGCCACGGGTGCTGCTGACGACCGGGGCCTGGAACATGCTGTTCAGTGTGCCGACCAGTTCCCATGCGCGCTTGTAGCTCATCCCCATCTCGCGACCCGCTGCTGCCAGCGACCCCGTTCTGTCGATCCGCTCCAGCAGTTCGGCCTTGCCCGGCCCCATCATCTCGGCCTCGCCAAAGATGATCCGGATGCGAAGGCGGGGGCGTAGGGTGTCTTGGTCCATATCGCCAGATTCCTGCATATGATGGCTGATGGCAAGGGCCCGAAGGTGCCAAGGTGGTCAGCCGTTTGTGATCCGAGGGTCGGACGTTTTACAGGATTTGCCGCTGCGACGGGCGGCGGAGCATCTGCGGGAGGGGGCGCCCGGCGGCGACGCCGAACATAGTCGGGCGGTCGCCGCGCGCGGCGTCACGGATTTCGGCAGGGTGGCGGGGTGTTTTGTGATGCCGGTGTCGCCAATACGTCATGTCGGCGTCATGAAAGCTTCACGGCCATCCGCTACGGCCAGACCACGCAAAGCGGGTTGTCGTCCAGTGGTCCATGAAAAATCTCCGGGTCTTCGGGCCGATCATGCCATTGCGACGCAAGGGCTTTCCCTGACCTATGGCACGACTAGGATCCTGCGCGGCATTGATGTTGCCTTGTCGGTAGGCCAGACTTTGGCGCTGCTTGGCCCGTCGGGCTGTGGCAAGACCACGCTTCTGCGGCTGGTGGCGGGGCTGTTGGCACCAACATCGGGGCAGGTGATGATCGACGGGCAGCTTGTCGCAGGACCGGGGCTGTTCGTGCCGCCGGAAAAGCGCGGGCTGGGCATGGTGTTTCAGGATTACGCGCTATGGCCGCATCTGACGGTGGCGGGCAATGTGGCCTTTCCGCTGGAGATGAAGGGCGTGGGCCGGGCCGAGCGCGAGGCGCGGGTGGCGGCGGCGCTGGACCGGGTGGGGCTGGCGGCGATGGCGCAGCGCAACCCTTCGGCGCTGTCGGGCGGCCAGCAGCAGCGGGTGGCGATTGCCCGCGCGATTGTCGGCGAGCCGCGCATCGTGCTGTTTGACGAGCCATTGTCGAACCTGGACCGCGAATTGCGCGAGACCATGGTGGCGGAGCTGGGTGCGTTGATCCGCGGGCTGGGGCTGACGGCGATCTATGTCACGCATGACCAGTCCGAAGCCTTGACGCTGGCCGATCAGGTGGCGGTGATGCAGGGCGGCGAGATCGCGCAGCTGGCGGCCCCCGATGATCTGGTGGAGCATCCCGCCAGCCCCAAGGTGGCGGAGTTCCTGCGGCTGGGCGCGGTACTGGCGGTTGCGCGCGACGGACAGGGCTGGAGCTTTGGCGGCAGGTTTCCGGGGGTGACCGGCGGGCCGGAGTCGGCGGCGGCACAGGTGCTGATCACGCCGCGCGCGCTGCGGATCACCGATCCGGCCAATGCGGTGCTGACCGGCGAGGTGCTGGCGGTGCAATACCGCGACACCGGCTACGCGGTGACGGTGCTGCTGGAGGGTTCGGCCGCTGTGCAGACCGTGCAGATTTCAAGCGACATCCGGATGCGCATCGGAGAGCGCATCGGGTTGCAGATTTTCTCCGAACGTCTGCGCTGGTTTCCGGCGTTGGCTGAACCCCATGAGATAAAAGGATAATCCCATGCTGAAAACCATTCTGCGCGCCGGTGTTGCGGCAACCGCTTTGTGTGCCGCTGGCGCGGCCATGGCCGATGTCACGGTCTATACCGCCGGCCCGGCCAAGCTGATCGAGGATCTGGCGGCGGGCTTTACCGCTGAAACCGGCGTCAAGGTCGAATTCTTTCAGGCCACCACCGGCAAGGTGATGGCCCGGATCGAGGCCGAAGCCGCAAATCCGGCGGTTGACGTGCTGATCTCGGCCTCGTGGGACACCGCGACCGATTTCGCGCAGCGTGGCTGGCTGCTGCCCTATACCAGCCCGAATGCGGCAATGGTGCCCGATTTCCTGAAAACCGATACGGCTGTTGCGCAGGGTGTTTCGGCGCTGGCGATTGCCTGGAACCCGACCTCGGGCACGCGGAAGCCTGCTGACTGGGCCGATTTGACCAAGCCGGAATACAAGGATCTGGTGAACCTGCCCGACCCGGCGCAATCCGGTTCGGCCTTCGAGCTGGTGTCGGCGCTGTCGGGCACGGCGGGCATGGGCCTGTTTGAAGAGCTGGCCGCCAATGGTGCAGAAGTGGCCGGGGCCAATGCCGAAGCGCTGAACCCGGTGCTGCAAGGCGCCAAGGCGGCGGTGTTCGGGGCTGTTGACTATATCTCGATGGTGGGCGCGGCCAAGGGCGAAACCATTGAAGTGATCTTCCCCGAAAGCGGCACCGTGATCGCGCCGCGCCCGGTGATGATCCTGAACTGGTCAAAAAATCAGGATGAGGCCAAGCAATTCGTCGATTACATCCTGTCGGATGCCGGTCAGGCCATGGTGGCGGCGCAATATCTGATGCCGGCCCGGTCGGATGTGGCGGCGGACCGTCCGCTGATCGCCGATCTGAATATCCTGCCGGTGGATGCCTCGGCAGCCTATGCCAAGCGCGCCGAAACGCTGGAAGCCTTTGGCAAGGCCTTCGCCAAGTAAGGACATCGGGAATGGCACGGACTGCGGAGGGCGTCAGCCCGTCTGTCATCATTGCGGCGGCGGGGCTGGTTGTGGTCGTCGCGGTGCCGTTCCTGTTCATTCTGCTTCAAGCGATTTTTCCTGAACTGGGGCGCGGCTCGCTGGCCGCGCCCTTTTCGGCCCTTGCCGGGGCCTTGGGTGACCCAAAGCTGATCGGCATGGCGAGCAACACGCTGCTCTTGGGTGCACTGGTGGTGGCGCTTTCGGCGCTGGTGGCGGTGCCGCTGGCGGTGGCGCGGGCCTTGTTCAAGGTGCCGGGGGCGGTGATCTGGGATGTGCTGTTTCTGATCCCGTTCATGATCCCGCCCTATATTGCGGTTCTGGGCTGGATCATGACGCTGCAACCGCGCGGCTATCTGGAGCAGCTGGCCGGGTTTAACATGGCGGGGCTTCTGTTCTCGGTCCCCGGTATCGTGCTGGTGATGACGCTGAACACCTTTCCGGTGGTCTATTTCGCGGTGTCGCGCACGGTGGAAACCGTGGGGTCGCGCTATGCCGATGTGGGCCGGGTGTTCGGGGCCAGCCCGGCGCGGGCGTTCTGGCGGATCACGCTGCCGCTGTCGACGCCGGGGCTGGCGGCCAGCCTGCTGTTGGTGTTCGCCATGGCGATCGAGGAATACGGCACGCCCGCTGCTCTGGGCCGGCGGGCGGGGTTTGAGGTGCTGGTGACGGCGATTGATCTGCGGGTGTCGGACTGGCCGATTGATCTGCCCGGTGCGGCGATCCTGTCGCTGGTGCTGGTGGTGCTGTCGTTCGGCGCGTTCCTGTTGCAGCGCTGGGTGCTGACCCGGCGGAACTATGAGGCGACGACGGGCAAGCCGCAGGATGTGTCAAAGCGTGAGCTTGGGGTCTGGACATGGCCGGTGCTGCTGGGCTTTGCGCTGGTGGCTTTTGTCGCCACCGGGTTGCCGCTGCTGGCGATTCTGGTCAGTGCGCTGTCGAAGACGATTTCGGGCGGGCTGGTGTGGTCCAACCTTGGGGTGAACAACTTTGCCGCCATTCTGGGTGACCGCACCGGGGCGCTGAAGGCGCTGGGGACCAGCCTTTCGCTGGGGGTGGCGGCGGCGCTGGTGACCGGCTTGTTGGGCGCGCTCTCGGCCTATGCGGTGGTGAAGACAAAGGTGCGCGGGCGCGGCGTGCTGGATGCACTGACCATCCTGCCCAATGCGCTGCCCGGAATCGTGGTGGCGGTGGGGCTGATTCTGGCGTGGAACCAGCCGTGGTTGCCGGTGACACCCTATAACACCGCGCTGATCCTGCTGCTGGCCTATTGCTGCATTCTGCTGCCGCAGCCGGTGCGCTATGCGACGGCGGCCTTTCACCAGATCGGCGACAATCTGGAGGCGGCGGCGCGGGTCTCGGGGGCCTCGCCGCTGGTGGCCTTCCGCCGCATCCTCTTGCCGCTGATCGCGCCCAGCCTGCTGGCGGCGATGCTGCTGGTCTTTGCGGTTGCGGCGCGCGAGCTGGTGGCCTCGGTCGTGGTGGCGCCGGTGGGGGTGTCGACGATTTCCACCTATATCTGGCGGCAGTTCGAGCAGGGATCGGTGGGGCTTGGCATGGCGATGGCCTTTGTCACCATCCTGATCACCACCGCGCTGCCGCTGGTGCTGCTGAGCCTGATGGGACGGCGGGGCAACCTGCTGTGACGCTGATCGCGCAGATCACCGATCCGCATCTGCGCGATGACGGGATCTATGCCAGCCATGATCCGGCGGAGGCCATGCGCCGCGCCTTTGCGCGGATTGCGGCGATGGAGCAAAAGCCTGATGCCATTATTCTGTCGGGCGATATCATTGACCGTTCTGCGGCGGGCTATGATGCTGCGATTGCGCTCCTGCGCGACTCGCCGGTGCCGCTGCTGCCCATGCCCGGCAATCATGACCGGCATGAGGCGTTCCGCAACGCCTTTGGCGCATGGGCCGATTTTGCGCCGGATCATCTGAGCTTTGCCCTGCCGGTCGGCGATCTGCTGATGGTCGGGCTGGACAGCAACCTGCCGGGCGGGCGCGGCGGAGTGGATGGCGCGCGGCTGGATTGGCTGGCGCGGATATTGGCGGGGGCGCAACGCCCGGTGATCCTTGCGCTGCACCATCCGCCGTTCCCGACCCAGGTGCCCAGCCTTGACCGCAGCGGCTTTGCCCGTGCGGCGGATCTGGCGGCGGTTGTTGCGGGCAGTGCGGTGAGCAGGGTAATCGCAGGCCACAGCCACCGGGGCATACAAAGCCTTTGGGCAGGGGTTATGGCCAGCACGGCGGCGGGCATCGGCCACAGCATGAACCTGGGGATGAGCGACACCCCACCCCGGAAGCCGACCTATGCGCCGCCCGGCTTCGAGCTGCACAAACTGGCGTCAGGTACGGTGGTCAGCCATCAGATTGTGCTGTCCTGACCGAAGGCCGGTCAGAACCATTGCCCCGGCTCCATCAGGCCAAGATCCATCAATTGCTGGCTGTGCCATTCGAACGGTGTGGAGTTGCGCCAGCGGAAATCGTGGATATCAAAGCGTGACCCCGGATTGGTGCGCAGCGCCTTGGCGGTGCGGAACGACACCAGCGCGGTGGTGATGTTGTTGTGCCAGGGGCAGGCGTAGGTGTTCATCTCCTCATCCGACAGGGTGAAGTCCGGCCGCAGGGTCAGGCCCGGTCTGGTTTTGAACAGGCAGATCCGGTCGATCTTGCGGCGCTGGGGCGAGATATGTTCCTCGAACCGCCAGCGCAGGCCGCCGAAGAAATCCAGTTGCCGTTCTTTCGGGTGATTGTGGTTGGCGGGATCGGGGCGACCAAGGGCATAATAGCCGGATTTGTCCAGATGCGCATCGGCAAGCGATACCGCATTCGGAAAACGGTCCAGATCGCCGGCATAAAGGTCGATCATGTAGGACAAAATCGCGTCGCGCCGTTCTTCGACCTGAAAGGCGAGCATTTCCGGTATGTTGCGTGTTTCGCAGAACGGGTGGAACAGATATTCGGCGTTGTAGCAGTAGAACAGCCAGATGTTGGGCACCGCTTCGATGACCTGGTTGACAGCATCGACCAGCGCGCCTTCGGCGTGAACATCGTGATCTATGCGGTGGATGCCGTCCTCGATCTTTTCGGGCAGGTTGATTTCCGGCGGGGCCAGAAGGATGACGACCGGAAAGCCCGCGTTTTGGTGGTGGCGCAGGGTGGTGTCCACCTCGACCTCATCCTCGGCCATGATCACTGCGACCGGGCCTTTGCCGATGATGTCTTTGCCGGTGGCAAGAAACTGGGTCAGCCCGTTGTGGCGCATTTATCCTCCGCTGCGGATGGGTGTTCCGCTGGTCTGGGGCAGAATCGGCGATGGCTGCGCGTATTGCAAGGGGTTGGTTCTTTCGGCTGGCCTGATTCAGGCCGGTCCGGCCTGGCGTTGCGCCGAGGCGCGGTTCGCGGTAGAAGGCGCGCTGATCCACGGCGGGGTGATCCATGTCTGATGCCAAGAAGCTGTTCATCAAGACCTATGGTTGCCAGATGAATGTCTATGACAGCGAGCGCATGGCCGAGGCCATGGGCGCGGATGGCTATACGCTGACCGAGGTGGCGGAAGAGGCGGATATGGTGCTGCTCAACACCTGCCATATCCGCGAAAAGGCCAGCGAAAAGCTGTTTTCCGATCTGGGCCGGTTGCGCCCTCTGAAGGATGCAAAGCCCGGTCTGAAGATCGGGGTGGCGGGCTGTGTGGCGCAGGCCGAGGGGGCCGAGATCCAGCGGCGGATGCCGTTGGTCGATATTGTGGTCGGGCCGCAGGCCTATCACCGGCTGCCTGCGCTGGCGCGCGCGGCAGGACCGCAGGTGGATACCGAATTCCCGGTCGAGGACAAGTTCGATCACCTGCCCGAGCGCCGCGCCTTGCGCGGGCCGACGGCGTTTCTGACGGTGCAGGAAGGCTGCGACAAGTTCTGCGCCTTCTGCGTGGTGCCCTATACCCGTGGGGCGGAGGTGAGCCGTCCGGTGGACCGGATTTTGCGCGAAGCACGCGATCTGGTGTCGCGCGGGGTGCGCGAGGTGACGTTGCTGGGGCAGAATGTGAACGGCTATCACGGGGAGGGTGACAGTGGCTCCTGGACCCTGGGGCGCTTGATCCGGGCTTTGGCCGGGATCGACGGGCTGGAGCGGGTGCGCTATATGACCAGCCATCCCAATGACATGGACGATGACCTGATTGCGGCGCATGGCGATGTGCCGGAACTGATGCCCTATCTGCACCTGCCGGTGCAATCGGGGTCGGACCGTATTCTGAAGGCGATGAACCGCAAGCATACACGCGACGATTATCTGCGCGTGATCGACCGGATCAGGGCCGTGCGGCCCGATATCCTGTTCTCATCCGATTTCATCGTCGGTTTTCCCGGCGAAACCGATGCCGATTTTGCCGACACGCTGGATCTGGTGCGCCGGGTGGGCTTTGGCCAGTCCTATTCGTTCAGGTATTCCGCCCGCCCCGGCACCCCGGCGGCGGAAAAGCCTGCGGTGGAGGCGGCGGTGGCCGACCGGCGGTTGCAGGAACTGCAGGCGCTGATCCTTGAGCAGCAGCGCGCCGGGCAAGAGGCGATGGTGGGACGCGAGGTGACGGTGCTCTATGAAAAGCCGGGGCGTCAGCCCGGCCAGATGGTGGGCAAGTCTGACCATCTGCATGCGGTTCATGTGGATGATGCCACGGGGCGGGTGGGCGAGCTTGCGCGGGTGCGTGTCTCAGCTTCGTCGTCCAACTCGCTGTCGGCGGTCAGAATTTCCGAAAGCTGATCAGTCTGGCCGTAGGCGGTCTGTTGTTTGCAGAGCCGGGACAATGACACAAGATGCTGCGCTGTCATCGCAGCCCTTGCCCAAACTCTGCCCTATAAATGCCCTGAATTGTTCAGATTTCGCTTTACTTCACTTTTTCTCGACTGCAATTCTGGGCAGATAACTCTGCTCGTGAATTGTCACAAAGAAAAAGGGGGCTGCTGCTGTGGAGCGTTTTTCCAAAGCGTTGCGGATGATCCTTGGGGGTGCTGCGCTCGCGGTCGGTATGTCGGGTGCGACTGCCGCCATGGCGCAGGGAGCCCCCGAGGTCACCGGTATTATCGAATGGGGTGTGTGGATCGACGATGACGGTTGCATGCATTGGTGGGCCGATGGTGGGCTTGAGGGCTATATGGTGCCGCGCCGCAACCCCAAGGACGGCAAGCCGGTCTGCCTCAAGCGCAACACCTGTCTGGTGGAAAACACCGACCAGCTGTTCGCCACCGACAGTGCCCAGCTGACCGCGAACGGGCGTGCGCGCCTGCACTCGTTCTTCCGCTCGGCCGGGGCGTTCGGCTATGCGATCTATGGCCATACCGACAGCCGCGCGTCGGATGAATACAACATGGGCCTTTCCAAGCGCCGTGCCGCTGCCGTGGCCAATGTCGCCCGGTCGGTCGGGGCGCATGTGGAACGCGAAATCGGCTATGGCGAACGCCAACCCGTCGCCTCGAACGCTTCTGCTGCAGGGATGCAGAAGAACCGTCGGGTCGAAGTCGTCTGCTACCGGTGGTGATCAGCATGCACAACACATTCAGAATCGGCGCAGTATTCGTCGCTCTCGCTCTGAGCGGCTGCATCCAGACCGAAGGCTTTGAGGGCACGCAGCGCTATAGCGGGCCGAATTCGGTGATTGCAACCGGAGTGGACAAGGGGCACGATTCGGGTGTTCTGCGCCATGGTCATGCCGCCATTGCCTATGATCCGGACGGCTGCCAGAACTGGATCATTGATGATGGTCTGGAGGGCTATGCCAGCCCTCGGTTTGACCCGAAATCGGGTCTGCCGGTCTGCAACAACCACTACCCGCCCGGCACGGTCGTTCGCAATTACCAGAGCGCGTCACCCGGTATCGGTGACCGCGTTTCCGGTCCGGGTATCCGCACCGTGGTGCGTCGCGGGAACTGAGGTTTCGGCGCCGCAGGATCTTTTGGGGCCACGGGGAACCGTGGCCCCTTTGCGTTGAGGCGAGGAACAGGGTTTTGCCCGCGTTTTGTGCAGATGTCACAATTCCGTGCGGTTGCTGGACATAAAGTCGGGGAGTGACGAAATCGGTGCTTGCCAGATCATGTGACGCGGCGCACGATACATACAGGCCCTAGCTTAAAGGAGACCTCATTGGGCATCAGCGCGCTGACCCCCCCGACCAAACCCGAGGACATCATCGAGAGCGTCCTCGAATTTCCGGACAACCGTTTGTTGATAGATCTGTGTGGCGAGTTCGATCGCAACTTGGCACAGGTGGAGCACCAGATGGGGGTCCATATCCTGCGGCGGGGCAATCGCCTTGCGGTGATCGGGGACAAGGGGGCGCGGGAGCAGGCGGCGGCAGTGCTGCGCAGCCTTTACGCCCGGCTCGAGTCCGGTCGCACGGTTGCTGCGGGCGATATTGACGGTGCGATGCGCCTGCGCCAGTCCGCCATCGGGGCCGAGGGGGAGCAGATCGAGCTGTTCAACCCCGGAATGGAGATCCGCACCCGCAAAAAGCCGGTGGAGCCCAGGACCGAAGCGCAGAAGGCCTACGTCGCCAATCTGTTCAGCCATGAGCTTGGCTTTGGCATCGGGCCTGCGGGCACCGGCAAGACCTATCTGGCGGTGGCGGTTGGCGTGACGATGCTGGTGTCGGGGGCGGTGGAGAAGATCATCCTGTCGCGGCCTGCGGTCGAGGCGGGGGAGCGGCTGGGCTTTCTGCCGGGCGACATGAAGGAAAAGGTCGATCCATACATGCAGCCGCTTTATGACGCGCTGAACGATTTCCTGCCCGCCAAGCAGGTTCAGAAGCTGATGGAGGAAAAGCGGATCGAGATCGCACCGCTGGCCTTCATGCGCGGGCGGACGCTTGCCAATGCCTTTGTGGTGCTGGACGAGGCGCAGAACGCCACCACCATGCAGATGAAGATGTTCCTGACGCGGCTGGGGCAGGGCAGCCGAATGGTGATCACCGGCGACCGCACGCAAGTGGACCTGCCGCGCGGCATGCCGTCGGGGCTGGCGGATGCCGAGCGCATCCTCCAGGGCGTGCGCGGGGTGACGTTCAACTACTTCACCTCGAAGGATGTGGTGCGCCACCCGCTGGTGGCGCGGATCATCGAGGCTTACGAGTCGGATGAGGCGCCTCAGGCCTGAGATGGGGGACTGCTGAAAACGGGGGGGGGGGGGGGGGGGGGGGGGGGGGGGGCGCGGGCGCGGGGGGGGGGGGGGGTGGGAGGGGGGTTGGGGGCCCCTCCGGCCTGCGATGGGGCCCTGCTCAAAACGCCGGGGGGCTGTCTGCCCCCCGGACCCCCCGAGGATATTTTTGAACAGATGAAGAGGCGGGCCGTGGATTGGCTTGTCCAGTCGTGCTGTCTGGGGTAGGGCGCGCGGATGGAAGCTTTGGTGGATTGCGTGATCGAGGACGCCCGTTGGGAGGGGCTGGGGCTGGAGCCTCTGTCCTTGCGCGCGGCTTCAGCGGTGTTGAAGGGGCTGGGGCTGCCGGAAACGGGGTTCACCCTGTGCGTGATGGGCTGTGATGATGCCCGGATTGCGGTGCTGAACGCGGAGTTCCGCGGCAAGGCGCTGCCGACCAATGTGCTGAGCTGGCCGTCAGAGGATTTATCCGAGGGTGTACCCGGGCAGGAGCCTGCGCGGCCTCTGGCGGGCGAGGCGGCAGAGCCGTGGTCATTGGGCGATATTGCGATTTCCTATGACACCTGCGCGCGAGAGGCCGGGGCGGCGGGCAAGCCGCTGGCCGATCATGTCACGCATCTTGTGGTTCACGGTCTGTTACATTTGCTGGGCTATGATCACATCGACGATGCAGATGCAGCACTGATGGAAAAACATGAAGTGGCGATACTTGCCACGCTTGGGGTCGATGACCCATATTGAAACGGCACCCAACGACAGGGCGTTTTTAGGAAAAGGGCCGATGGGCAGTAGCAACGACGGGTCTATGGCGGCGCAGGGCGCGCCGTCCGATATGCAGGCCGAAGAAGATCAACCTCCGAGTAGAAGTCTGTTCGGTCGTCTGTTGGGGGTGTTTTCCGGGGCCGACAGCCCGTCCGGTGGCAGGTCTGATGACCCGGCGCCCGTGAGCTCCGTCGGTGGCGCTTCGGTCCCCGGTCTGGGCAATCTGCGGCGGTTGCGGGTGGATGACGTGGCGATCCCCAAGGTCGATATCGCCGCCGTTCCCATCGATATTGGCCGGGATGAACTGGTCGAGGTGTTCCGCGAACAGGGGTTTTCGCGGCTTCCGGTCTACAAGGGCACGCTGGACCATCCGCAGGGGCTGGTTCTGCTGAAGGATCTGGCCTTGCAGCACGGGTTCGGCTCGTCCGGGCGGTTTTCCCTGCGCAAGCTGTTGCGCCCCTTGCTGTTCGCGCCGCCGTCGATGCCGATTGGCGTGCTGTTGCAGAAAATGCAGCGTGAGCGGGTCCATATGGCGCTGGTCATTGATGAATATGGCGGGGTGGACGGGCTGGTGACGATCGAGGACCTGATCGAGACGGTGATCGGCGAGATCGAGGATGAGCATGACGAGGACGAAGGGCTGCTCTGGAAAGAGGAAAAGCCCGGCGTGTTCCTGGTGCAATCCACCGCACCGCTGGAGGAGTTCGAGGCCGTTATCGGGTTCAGGCTGCGCAACGGCGAAGATGATGACGAGATCGACACGCTGGGCGGGCTGGTCTTTGTGCGTACGGGCCGCGTGCCGGTGCGTGGCGAGATCGTGCCGCATGAATCGGGCGCGGAATTCGAGGTGGTTGATGCCGACCCGCGCCGGATCAAGCGGTTGCGGGTGCGGCTGCCGGGCAGTCTGCCGGACCCGGTTTCCGAGCCGACAGCGCCGGTTGCAAGGGTGGTGGAGGCGGCCACGTCTTGAGATTGCGCCGGTGGCTCTTTGGTGCCGCGCCGCCGCGCCGGGCGGCGGCGCTGGATGTGCTGGCGGGGGCGGCGGTTGCATTCGGGCAGGCGCCGCTTTCGGCCTGGTATCTGGCGTTTCCGGCCCTGATCTGGGCGATGTCGCGCATGTTGCGGCCTGCGTCGGTGGCGGGGTCGGCATGGGCCGGGCTGCTGGTGGGGGCGGGGTATTTCGGGGCCTCGCTCAATTGGATCGTGTCGCCGTTCTTGATTGATCCGTGGGTGTATGGCTGGATGGCACCCTTTGCGGTGGTGCTGATGGCTTTCGGCTTCGGGCTGTTCTGGGCGCTGGCGAATGTGGCGGTCTGTCGTTTTCCGGTCCGGCCACTGGCGCTGGCGGCGGGGCTTGGTGCGGTGGAACTGCTGCGGGGGTATGTTCTGACCGGGTTTCCCTGGGCGCTGATCGGGCATATGTGGCACGGCTGGCCCGTGGTGCAGACGGTGGCACTTTGGGGGGCCACCGGGCTTACCGTGGTGACGCTGGGCCTTGCCGCCTTGCCGCTGGTCTGGCGCTGGTGGGGCGCGGGGCTGGCCGGTGTTGCCGTCCTTGCCGGGACGGGGTTCGGTCTGTGGCAGCTGGACCGGGCCGAGCCCGCCCCGCGTGCGGCATCCTTGCGGCTGGTGCAGCCCAATGCCGAACAGCATCTGAAGTGGGATCCCGATCAGGCCCGTATCCTGTTCCAGCGCCAGCTGGAATTTACCCGGGACGGCGCGCCCGCCGATCTGACGATCTGGCCCGAGACGGCGGTGCCCTATCTGCTGGAATACAGCCCGGAGGTCGCACCCATCATCACCGACGCCTCAGGCGGCAACCGGGTGGCGATCGGCATCCAGAGGGTGGAGGGGGAGCGGGGCTGGAACTCCCTTCGCGTGCTGGAGGGCGAGGGGCGGGTAATGGCCACCTATGACAAGTTCCACCTTGTGCCGTTCGGCGAATACATGCCGATGGGCGATCTGCTGGAGGAGTGGTTCGGGATCGGGGCCTTTGCGGCGCAGGTCGGCAATGGCTATTCGGCGGGTACCGGGCCGGAGGTGCTGGATCTGGGGGCGGATCTGGGCCTTGTGTTGCCGCTCATTTGCTATGAGGCGGTGTTTCCGCAGATCCCGCGCGGCGCGCCCCAGCGCCCGGACTGGATGTTGCAGGTCACCAATGATGCGTGGTTCGGCACGCTGACCGGGCCGTTCCAGCATTTCGAGCAGGCGCGCCTGCGCGCGATTGAACAGGGGCTGCCGTTGATCCGGGTGGCCAATACCGGGATTACGGCCGTGATTGATGCACGGGGCAGGGTGGTGCAGGCGCTGCCCTTCGGCACGGCGGGCTATCTGGATGTGCCGCAGGTTCCCGGCGCGCTGGTGCAGACCCCCTATGCCAGATGGGGTGAGGGGCCAGCGCTCATGATCATGTTGAGTCTAATTGGGCTTTCATTCCTGCGCCGCGGACCCCGCGTCGCTTGACGCCCCCCGGCATTGGCTCTAAGCCCCTGGGTTGAACTGTCACAACGGCTTCCTGGCGTGACAGGGATCATTCAAATGGAGCACGACCCCATGAGCCGCAAGAACTACGTTTTCACCTCGGAATCCGTTTCCGAGGGGCATCCCGACAAGGTCTGTGACCGTGTGTCGGATGCCATCCTTGATGCATTCCTGACCGAAGAACCCAACGCCCGCGTCGCCTGCGAGACCTTTGCGACGACGAACCGCGTGGTTGTCGGCGGCGAGGTGGGGTTGTCAAGCAAAGCTGCCACCGACGCCATGCTGGAGCGGGTCGAGGGTATTGTGCGCGACTGCGTGAAAGACATCGGCTACGAACAAGAGGCGTTTCACTGGAAAACGCTGACGGTGCAGAACTATCTGCACGGGCAATCGGCGCATATCGCGCAAGGTGTGGACAAGGACGGGGCCGGCGATCAGGGCATCATGTTCGGCTATGCCTGCCGCGAGACGCCGGAACTGATGCCGGCACCGCTGCAATATGCCCAGGCCATCCTGCGCCGTCTGGCAGAGGTGCGCAAATCGGGCGAGCAGCCGACGCTGGGGCCGGATGCCAAATCGCAGATTTCCCTGCGTTATGAGGATGGCAAACCGGTGGAGGTGACATCCGTCGTACTGTCCACACAGCATGCGCTGGAAACCCAGACTTCGGACGATATCCGCGCCATTGTGGAGCCCTATATCCGCGAAGTGCTGCCCGATGGCTGGCTGACGGAGGCGACCAAATGGCACGTCAACCCCACGGGGATTTTCGTGATCGGCGGCCCTGATGGCGATGCCGGGCTGACCGGCCGCAAGATCATCGTGGATACCTACGGCGGGGCGGCCCCGCATGGTGGCGGCGCGTTTTCCGGCAAGGACCCGACCAAGGTGGACCGCTCTGCCGCCTATGCCGCGCGCTATGTTGCCAAGAATGTGGTGGCGGCCGGGCTGGCCGACCGCTGCACCTTGCAGGTGTCTTATGCGATCGGCGTGGCCGAACCGCTGTCGATCTATGTTGACACCCATGGCACCGGCCACGTGGAGGCAGCAGCCATCGAGCGTGCCGTTTCGGCCTGTATGGATCTGACACCGCGCGGCATCCGCACCCATCTTAACCTGAACCGCCCGATCTATGCCCGCACCAGCGCTTACGGCCATTTTGGCCGCGCGCCGGACGCGGATGGCGGCTTCAGCTGGGAAAAGACCGATCTGGTCGAGGCACTGAAGAAAGCGGTCTGATTTCAGTCCGGGCGCGCGCCCGTTTATTGCGGGCGCGCGCGAGATTTTCTGCTACCCTCCTTTTCGCGGGCCGCTTTCTGCCGGATGGAGCCAATGCAGACATCAGCGCTTTGCATCTTCGTCCGTTCCGGGTTCGGCATGATTGCTGTTGCCTGCCTGCTTTCGGCCTGCGTTCCGGTTCGGGAACAGGTGTCCGGCCCGCGGCTCGGTTCATCATCGCGTGAGTGTCGCGACCGGGCCGACACCTCCGCCGCCTGCTATTTCCGGAACTCTCCGGTGCGGCTGGAAGACCGCGTGATCCGTCTTCCGGGGCGGGCGCTGGAGTTTCGCCCGATGGCCGAGCCGCTGGAATTTGTCGATGGCAACGGGCGCGCGTGGGTGGCCCCGCGCGCCACGCTGACCGATGGCGCGTCGATCCCGCAGGCGCTGATCCCGGTCGTCGGTGCCCCCCGGTCCAAAGAGTTTGTCAACGCCGCCGCTGTGCATGACGCCCATTGCGGCGTCGGCAATGAGGACGGGGCGATGTATCATTCGCGCACCTGGCAGGAAACGCACCGGGCGTTCTACGACGCGCTGATTGTGAGCGGCACCGAGCCGGTGCGGGCCAAGGTGATGTTTGCCGCCGTCTGGCTGGGCGGCCCGCGCTGGTACGGGACTGAGCGTCGGGAAACACGGGCCGGGTCGCCCTTGCCAAGCACGGTTCTGACGAGCGGGATGCGCGAGGCGCGGGATTACATCGAACGCTCTGACCCGTCGATGCCGCATCTGATCGCCTATCTGGACTGGCTGGACTGGCGCATGGAGCGCCGCGCGTTTGCCGGGCGTTGAGCCTCGCACAATGCGCGCGGGGCTGCCAGGCGCATCCGGGTTGACCCGCCCCGCCCATCCTGACACTAGGCGCGCCATAGTCGGGAACAGGATCACGCTGCATGGCCGAACCAACGGAACGTCGCAATTTTTACGGCCGGGTGCATGGCAAGACCCTGCGCGCCAGTCAAAAGGACTATCTGGCCAATGATCTGGAAAGCCTGCGCCTGCAAGGCGTGGGGGCATGGGAAAACCCTGATCGGGAACCGTTGGACCCTGCGGCGGTGTTTCCCGGCCCGCGCCCGCTCTGGGTCGAGGTCGGCTTTGGCGGCGGCGAGCATCTGGTGCATATGGCCGCGCGCTATCCGGATGTCGGGCTGATCGGCTGTGAGCCCTTCGTGAACGGCATCGCCATGCTGCTGGGCAAGATCCGTCAGGCCGGGGTGACCAACCTCGCGATCCACCCCGGCGATGTGCGTGATCTGTTCGACGTGCTGCCTGCGGCCTCGGTGGACAAGGTGTTCCTGAACTACCCCGACCCCTGGCCCAAGGCCCGCCACCACCGCCGCCGCTTTGTGACGCCGGGCTATCTGGCGCTGCTGGCCCGGGTGATGAAACCAGGGGCCGAGTTCCGGGTGGCGACGGACATTCCCGATTACGTGCGCCAGACGCTGGAAGAGGTGCCGCAGGCCGGGTTCGTGCTGGACCGTCAGGCCGGCCAGGGCGAGGCCTGGGAAGACTGGATTTCCACCCGCTATGAGCAGAAAGCCCTGCGTGAAGGTCGGGAACCGCATTATCTGACGTTTCACCGGGCGCAGTAGAGGGCGCGCTTGCCCCCCAGCCCATCCCTCCCCCACGAGGGGGGAGGGAGGCGCATTTTCTGCCCGCCGCACGCGGTGATGGCCGGAGCAGCAGGATCAGCCTCGGGCAATTGTGAGCCTCCCCTCCCCCTTGTGGGGAGGGGCTGGGGGAGGGGGCTGGTGCAGATCTGCGGCGGTTCAGCCCTGCGGGATCGCCCAGGCCTCGCCCGGGGCAAGCGCGCGGAAACGGCCCGAAGGGATGGCCCTCGCGGCGAGCGCGGCTTTCAGCGCCACCACCGGCGCGTCGCGCGACTCATCCGTCAGCTGAAACGTGCCCCAGTGGTGGCCGATGGCATGGGTGGCACCCGACATTAAGAATCCCTCCACCGCCTCGGCCGGGTTCTGGTGCTGGCCTTTCATGAACCAGCGCGGCTCGTAAGCCCCGATCGGCAGGATGGCGGCGCGCAGGGCCCCGTGTTTCGCGGCCAGATCGCGGTAGGGGCGTCCCTGATCAAAGCCGGTGTCACCTATGTGCAGCAGCTTGCCCGCCGGCCCCGAGATGACAAATGCGGCCCAGAGTGCCATCGAGCGGTCGGCCATGCCGCGCGCGGACCAGTGGTGGCAGGGCTCGAAATGGACCGTCAGCGCGCCGAAGCGCACCGCTTGCCGCCAGTCGGCCACCGTGATCCGGGCCTCCGGCACGGCGCTGCGGATGATCGCATCATTGCCCAGGGGCGTGATGATCTGCGGCGCATGGGCGCGGTGCAGGCTGGTCAGCGTGGTGAGATCAAGGTGGTCGTAGTGGTTGTGGCTGAGCAGCACCGCGTCGATCCTTGGCAACTCGGCAAAGGCGATGCCGGGAGCCGCCACCCGCTTTGGCCCGGCAAAAGCCAGGGGGCTGGCGCGGTCCGACCAGACCGGATCGGTCAGGATGTTCACCCCGGCGGTCTGGATCAGCAGTGTTGCATGGCCGACCATGGTGATGGTCAGGTCTTCGACCTGCGGCGCAGGGCGGGCGGCCGCGACCGGCACCTGTGCGGGCCATTTCGCGCGGTTGCCAGCCCATTGCCATTTCAGCAGGTCGGGCAACCCGCGCAACGGGGTGCCACCGGGGTTGAAGAACCGCAGCCCGTCGAAATGATCAGACGGCGGCCCGGCGTAATAGCGGTTGCGCGATGCGGACAGGGCCATGGCTGCTGCGCCCCCGCCAAGCCCGAGGGCGGCGAGAAGGGCGCCTCCCTTGATCAGGTTGCGACGTTTCATGCCCTGCCGATATGTGGTTTGCCCTGCGCGCATCAACCCCCCATGGACCGCCGCCGCTGCTTGCGCTATCACGCGGGCGTTCACATTCGGGAGAAGACAATGTCCGGCCATGGCGAAGCGCAACCGATGACCTCTGCCAAGTGCGGACCGCTGACGGGGACGGCGGCGGTGCCGGGGGACAAGTCGATCTCGCACCGCGCGCTGATTTTTGGCGCGATGGCGGTGGGGGAGACGAAGGTCACCGGCCTGCTGGAGGGGCAGGATGTGCTGGATACGGCCCGCGCGATGCGGGCGTTTGGCGCTGAGGTGGTGCAGCATGGCGCAGGCGACTGGTCGGTGCATGGCGTGGGTGTGGGCGGGTTCCGCGAACCGGTGGATGTGATCGACTGCGGCAATTCCGGCACCGGCGTGCGGTTGATCATGGGTTGCATGGCGACCACGGCGATGACGGCGACCTTCACCGGCGACGCAAGCCTTCGCAAGCGCCCGATGGGGCGGGTGACTGACCCGCTGTCGCTGTTCGGCGCGCAGGCCTATGGCCGCAAGGGTGGCCGTCTGCCGATGACGGTGGTGGGTGCCGCTGACCCGGTTCCGGTGCGCTACACCCTGCCGGTGGCAAGCGCGCAGGTTAAATCGGCGGTGCTGCTGGCGGGCCTGAACGCGCCGGGCGAGACCGTGGTGATCGAGCGCGAGCCGACCCGCGACCATTCCGAACGGATGCTGCTGGGCTTTGGTGCCGAGCTGTCGGTGGCCCAGACCGCCGAGGGCCATGTCATCACGCTGAAAGGCCGCCCCGAGTTGCGCCCGCAAAGCGTGGCGGTGCCGCGCGACCCCTCCTCGGCCGCCTTTCCGACCTGTGCCGCGCTGATTGTGGAAGGCTCGGATATTCTGGTGCCCGGCGTCAGTCAGAACCTGACCCGCAACGGGCTGTATGTTACCCTGTCGGAAATGGGGGCCAGGATCGAGTTCCTGAACCCGAGGGAAGAGGGCGGCGAGCCGGTGGCCGATCTGCGGGTGCGGTTCTCGGACAACATGCAGGGCATCGAGGTGCCGCCCGGCCGCGCGCCGTCGATGATTGACGAATACCCGGTCTTGTCGGTCGTCGCCGCTTTTGCCAACGGCAAGACGGTGATGCGCGGCGTCAAGGAACTGCGGGTCAAGGAATCCGACCGGATCGACGCCATGGCACGCGGGCTGGAGGCCTGCGGTGTGACCATAGAGGAAGATGAGGACACGCTGATCGTGTATGGCATGGGCCCGGGCGGCATGCCGGGTGGGGCCACCTGCGCCACGCATCTGGACCACCGCATCGCGATGTCTTTTCTTGTCGCGGGGATGGCGTCAAAAGCGTCGGTCTCGGTCGATGACGCCTTGCCCATCGTGACCTCGTTCCCGATCTTCGAGGGGTTGATGAACGGGCTTGGGGCCGCGATCCGCCGGGGCTGATCGCCCAAGCTGATCGCCAGGTGATCCGCCGGCAGGCCCGGCTGCAGCGTTGCATGCCTCCGGCGGGAGTATTTGGGAAGCAGCAAAGCAGATGCGGTCCTGCGCATTGCTGCTTTCCAAATACTCCCGCCGGAGGCGTCACGGGCAGGGCCAGGTGCGTGTTTGACAGAAAAGGGCAGTTCATGATCTTTACAGTCGCCATTGACGGCCCGGCTGCCGCAGGCAAGGGCACCATCAGCCGCGCGGTGGCCGGGGCGTTCGGCTTTGCGCATCTGGACACCGGCGCGCTGTACCGCGCGGTGGGGGTCAAGGGCGGCGATCCGGTTCTGGCCGCGCAGAACCTGTCCCCCGAAGATCTGGCGCGCGACGATCTGCGCACGCTGGAGGCGGGGCAGGCGGCCAGCCGTGTGGCGGTGATCCCCGAAGTGCGCGCGGCTTTGCTGGCCTTCCAGCGCCGCTTTGCCCGGCAGATCGGCGGGGCGGTGCTGGACGGGCGCGACATCGGCACCGTCATCTGCCCCGAGGCCGAGGTGAAGCTGTTTGTCACGGCCAGCTCAGGGGTGCGGGCGCGCAGGCGCTGGCTGGAACTGGGCGGCGCGGCCGCGCCCCGGTCGTTTGATGATGTGCTGGCCGAGGTGCGAGAGCGCGATGCCCGCGACATGGGGCGGGCCGATGCGCCGCTCAAACCCGCAGTGGATGCCCTGATGCTCGATACTTCCGAACTGACCATCGACGCAGCCGTCGCCCGCGCCGTGGCGCAGGTGCGCTTGCGACTGGGGCGCGAACAAGGATAAGCCCCCGCCCCGAACAGAGGCTGTGCGCCGGTGCACTTTGGTTCTGCCGCGCACTGTCCTAAGTCATGCAGCGGAACAACCGAGGCGATCCAGTCACGGATCGGCCAGCAAAGGGCGCTTTATCATGCTGCACGAAAAACTGAACTGGCGTTATGCCACCAAGAAAATGGACCCGTCGAAGCCGGTGGCTCAAGACAAGGTCGGCCGTATTCTGGAGGCGATCCAGCTTGCCCCTACCTCTAGCGGCTTGCAGCCCTTTGAGGTGATCGTGGTCACCAACCCTGACGTCAAGGCCAAGCTGCGGGATGTGGCCTATGGTCAGGCTCAGGTCACCGATGGCAGCCATGTGCTGGTTTTCGCCGCCTGGGACAATTACACCGCCGAGCGTATCGACGCTGTGGTCGATCAGCTGGTCGAAGAGCGTGGCCTGCCGCGCGAAGCCCTGTCGGACTACTATGACAACCTCAAGTCGATGCTGCTGCCGCGCAGCGCCGAGGTGAACTTCGAGCATGCCGCCCGTCAGGCCTATATCGCCTTTGGCATCGGCCTGACTGCCGCCGCTTTCGAGGAAGTCGACTCCACCCCGATGGAAGGTTTCGATCCGGCAGCGGTTGATGAGATCCTCGGCCTGCGCGCGCGCGGCCTGCGTTCGGTGACGCTGCTGCCTCTGGGCTACCGCGCAACCGATGGTGACTGGCTGCTGGGCATGAAGAAAGTGCGCAAGCCATTGGCCGAACTGGTGTCGGAAGTCGCCTGACCCGTCAGCCCACTCCGGCGCTTGCCGCTTCATCTTGGCAAAAATACTCCCGCCGGAGGCAATCCCGGAATTTCCGCAGGCGCGGCATCGCAGGATGTCGCGCCTGTTTCGTGCGAAAGCCTTGCCACATTGGTCCGGACGGGCTATAGGCCCCCCATCCTGACAGGACTCTGCCGCCCGGTTTTCCGTGCTTTGGCGGATATCTGCGGGCCCACCCAAAGACCGGCGGAGCCAACCGCATGGCCAGAAAACCACGAAAAAGGACAAACTGCATATGTGCGCTAAAGCTACCATGGAAGACTTTGAAGCCCTGTTGAAGGAAAGCTTCGAAATTGACACTCCCGAAGAGGGATCTGTTGTCAAAGGCAAGGTCATCGCGATCGAGGCGGGCCAGGCCATCATCGACGTCGGCTACAAGATGGAAGGCCGCATCGATCTGAAAGAATTCGCAAACCCCGGCGAGCAGCCCGACATCAATGTCGGCGATGAGGTCGAGGTCTATCTGGACCGCGTGGAAAACTCGCGCGGGGAAGCCCAGATCAGCCGTGAGAAGGCCAAGCGCGAAGAAGCCTGGGACCGTCTGGAAAAAGCCTATGCTGCCGAAACCCGCGTCGATGGCGCGATCTTTGGCCGTGTCAAAGGTGGCTTTACCGTCGATCTGGGCGGCGCTGTTGCCTTCCTTCCCGGCTCTCAGGTTGACGTCCGCCCGGTGCGGGATGCCGGCCCGCTGATGGGTCTGAAGCAGCCGTTCCAGATTCTGAAAATGGACCGTCGCCGTGGCAACATCGTTGTGTCGCGCCGCGCCATCCTGGAAGAATCGCGCGCCGAACAGCGCGCCGAAGTCATCGGCAATCTGACCGAAGGCCAGTCGATCGACGGCGTGGTCAAGAACATCACCGAATACGGTGCGTTCGTTGATCTGGGCGGCGTTGATGGTCTGCTGCACGTGACCGACATGGCATGGCGCCGTGTGAACCACCCGTCGGAAATCCTTGCCATTGGTGAGACTGTCAAAGTGCAGGTCATCAAGATCAACAAGGAAACCCACCGTATCAGCCTGGGCATGAAACAGTTGCAGGAAGATCCGTGGGATGCGGTGGAACGCGCCTATCCGCTGAATTCGGTCCACAAGGGCCGCGTGACCAACATCACCGATTACGGCGCATTCGTCGAGCTGGAAGCCGGTGTCGAAGGTCTGGTGCACGTCTCGGAAATGTCCTGGACCAAAAAGAACGTGCACCCCGGCAAGATCGTTTCGACCTCGCAGGAAGTCGACGTCATGGTGCTGGAAATCGACTCGGCCAAGCGCCGTGTGTCCCTGGGTCTCAAGCAGACCCAGCGCAACCCGTGGGAAGTGTTCGCCGAGAACAACCCGATTGGCTCGACCATCGAGGGCGAAGTCAAGAACATCACCGAATTCGGTCTGTTCATCGGTCTGGAAAACGACATCGACGGCATGGTTCACCTGTCCGACTTGTCGTGGGACCAGCGTGGCGAGGATGCCATTGCCAACTATCGCAAGGGCGATACCGTTCAGGCCTCGGTCTCTGAAGTCGATGTCGAGAAAGAGCGGATCTCTCTCTCGATCAAGGCCCTGGGCGAAGACACCTTCTCGGATGCCGTTGACGGCGTGAAGCGCGGCTCGGTGATCACGGTCGAAGTGACCGCGATCGAAGAGGGTGGCGTCGAGGTGGATTACAACGGCGCCAAGTCGTTCATCCGCCGCAGCGACCTGAGCCGTGACCGTGGCGACCAGCGTCCCGAGCGGTTCCAGGTCGGTGACAAGGTTGACGTTCGGGTGACGAACATCGACCCGAAAACCCGCCGCATGGGTCTGTCGATCAAGGCCCGCGAGATCGCCGAAGAGAAAGAAGCGGTTGAGCAGTATGGCTCGTCCGATTCGGGTGCCAGCCTGGGTGATATCCTCGGCGCGGCGCTGAAAGGCGACAAGAACTGAGGCTTTAAGCTCGTTTAAACAGGAAAGGCCCCGCCGAAAGGCGGGGCCTTTTCGTATCTAACGGGGATTCCAGCCTTTTCGTTTGTGTGGCGCGGAATTTTTTGCCTATAGTCGGGTCACAATAATCACAGTGGCGGCCGCATTTGCCTGATCGAAACGCGGACCGGTCACAGGGGGGACACTTCGGATGATCCGTTCGGAACTGATCCAGAAAATCGCGGATGAGAACCCGCATCTGACACAACGCCATGTCGAGCGTATTGTGAACACGGTGTTCGAGGAGATCATCGAGGCGCTTGCCAAGGGCGATCGCGTGGAATTGCGCGGCTTTGGCGCGTTTTCGGTCAAGGCGCGCGATGCCCGTGTGGGCCGCAACCCCCGCACCGGCGAAGCGGTCGAGGTCGAGGACAAGAAGGTGCCGTTCTTCAAGACCGGCAAGCTCTTGCGCGACCGGCTGAACGGCAAGGGCTGAGTACCGGGCATCTGGTCGCGTGGGTCTTGCACCTGACGGCCCCAGCACCGATACTCGGGCTCTGAGCTGTCACCGGGAGTTCCGTCCATGATCCGATATCTGCGCTATGTGTGGCTGGCCTTTCTGGCCATCTTTTTGCTGACAGTGGCGCTTGCCAACCGGGCGCCGGTGACGGTCAAGGCGCTGCCGGATGATCTGGCGGGCTTTGCCGGGCTGGACTGGCAGCTTTCACTTCCGCTGTATGCGGTGATCTTTGCGAGTATTCTGTCGGGGGTACTGATCGGCTTTGTCTGGGAATGGTTTCGCGAGCACAAGCACCGGGTGGCCGCGAGCACCAAATCGCGCGAAGTGTCAAAGCTGGAGCGTGAGCTGGCGGTGATGCGCGACACCAAGCCGGAACAGCAGGATGACATTCTGGCGCTGCTGGACCAGCGCAAGGCGGGCTGAGGCTTCATGGTCGATATCCGGGTCAAGATCTGCGGTCTGCGGACCGTTGATGATGTTGCGGCCGTGGCGGCGGCGGGGGCAGCCTATGCCGGGTTCGTGTTCTTTCCCAAAAGCCCGCGCCACCTGACGATTGATCAGGCTCGGGTTCTGACCTTGGCCGCGCCCGTCGGGCTGGCCAAGGTAGCGCTTGTGGTAGATGCCGATGACGCGACTTTGGACGCCATCACCGAGGCGATGCCGCTGGATATGCTGCAGCTGCACGGGCATGAAAGCCCGGACCGGGTGGCCGAAATCCGCGCGCGCTATGGTCTGCCGGTGATGAAAGCGGTGGGTGTGGCGGATGAGGGCGATCTGGCTGCGGTGCTGGATTACAGTTTTGTCGCGGATCAGATCCTTGTCGATGCCAAACCGCCGAAAAACGCGGATCTGCCGGGGGGCAACGGGTTGTCGTTCGACTGGCGGCTGGTGGCGCAGCGGCGTTGGTTGCGGCCCTGGATGCTGGCCGGGGGGCTGACGCCCGGCAATGTGGCCGAAGCGATCCGGCTGACCAATGCGCGGCAGGTCGATGTGTCATCGGGGGTGGAGGCATCGCCGGGGGTGAAGGATGCGGCAAAGATCGCGGCCTTTGTGGCGGCCACCCGCGCGCCTGCGGTGCCGAGGTTGCGCTGAGTCTGCGGCGGTGGCGCTGGTTGGGGGCGTGGGAGCCTCCGGCGGGAGTATTTGGAAAGCAGCAATGCGACAGGGCAGATAGGGAAAAGGGGGGCGGGCGGCCCCCCTTCCTATTTAGTTTTTACATCGCGGGCAGGATGGTCAGATCCCGCAGGGGCTGGTCGGTGCCGGTGATGGCCCAGGTGCCGGTCAACGCGCCGGTGGCGAGATCAACGGTGTGCAACCCGCCATTGGCGGCGAGCCATGCGGTGTTGGTGCCGTCTTCGGTGGTGCCGATGTCAAAGGCGACCGGGCCTTCGAGCGTGGCGCCGAGCATCCCGATGCTGGCGTTGGTGCCAGCGTTGGGGGCGGTTTGCTGCAGCAGCGCGGACAGGCCGGTGTCGATGTTATACATCGCTGTGCCTTCCGGTTTGCCATAGCTGTTGCTGTAGGCGGTGGCGGCGACCATCAGGCCGGCGCTTGCGTTTGCATCGCCTGCTTCCCAAGCCAGACCGCCGTCTATGGTGACTTCGCCGGTATCCATGTTGATGCGGTGGTTGGTGCTGCCCGACATGAAGCGCAGGCGATCGGCGGCCGGGTTCACATCAACGATGACCGGGGCACCGTCAGCGATTTCCATCATGGTGTTCATGGTGGACAGCGGCGTGGTCTCACCCGTCATCGGGTCGATGGTGACGATGGCCTGTTCGTCCGTGACGCCGATCACGGTCATGGTGCCGGGGCGGTAGTCGATTCCGTGCAGACGGGTGACGCCCTGCACCTCAACGGTGCCGGTCACGGCGGCGGTGCTGGTGTCGATCATCACCAAGGTTTTGTCACCGGTCAGGCCGAGGGCGGTTTCGGCATAGGCCGGGGCGGTCAGGGCGGCGGTTGCCAGAAGGGCGGCGAGGGTACGTGTCATGGGGTCACTCCGTTTCGACAGGGTTCGTCGTGATGGCCTGCATGGCCGTTGCCCGATGGATACGTAGGCTGTGAGAGGAGAGTTTCAGACGCGGATATAACGAAAGCGTGACCGCTGTGGCGCAGGGCCGCTTTACCGCGTGGCACGGGCGCGCTAGGTAGACCGGAACCATATGCGGAGGCGGAGCCATGGCCGAGGACGGAATCAACAGTTTCATGACCGGGCCGGATGAGGCCGGGCGGTTTGGAATTTTCGGTGGGCGGTTCGTGTCGGAAACGCTGATGCCGCTGATCCTGGAGCTGGAAGAGCGCTATGAATTCGCCAAGACCGACCCGGCGTTCTGGGCCGAGATGGAGGATCTGTGGACGCATTATGTGGGGCGGCCGTCGCCCTTGTATTTCGCGCAGCGCCTGACCGATCATCTTGGGGGTGCCAAGATCTACATGAAGCGCGACGAGCTGAACCATACCGGCGCGCACAAGATCAACAATGTGCTGGGCCAGATCATCCTTGCCCGCCGCATGGGCAAGACCCGGATCATCGCTGAAACCGGGGCAGGGCAGCACGGGGTTGCGACCGCGACGGTTTGCGCCAAGTTCGGGCTGAAATGCGTGGTCTATATGGGTGCGCATGATGTGGAGCGTCAGGCGCCCAATGTGTTCCGCATGCGGCTGCTGGGGGCCGAGGTGGTCCCGGTGACCTCGGGGCGCGGCACGCTGAAGGATGCGATGAACGATGCCTTGCGCGACTGGGTGACCAATGTGCGCGATACGTTCTACTGCATCGGTACTGTGGCGGGGCCACACCCTTACCCGGCGATGGTGCGCGATTTCCAGAGCATCATCGGCAAGGAAGTGCGCTGGCAGCTGGCCGCGCAGGAAGGCGAAGGGCGCTTGCCCGATACGCTGATCGCGGCCATTGGGGGTGGTTCGAACGCGATGGGGCTGTTCTATCCGTTCCTTGATGATCCGTCAGTCGGGATCATCGGCGTGGAGGCGGGCGGCAAGGGTGTGGATGACCGGATGGAGCATTGCGCCAGTCTGACCGGCGGGCGGCCGGGCGTGCTGCACGGCAACCGCACCTATCTGTTGCAGGATGAGGACGGGCAGATCCTGGAAGGGTTCAGCATCAGCGCGGGTCTCGATTATCCCGGCATCGGGCCGGAACATGCCTGGCTGCATGATGTTGGTCGCGCACAATATGTGAGCATCACCGATGCCGAGGCGCTGGAGGCGTTCCAGTTGTCGTGCAAGCTGGAGGGAATCATCCCGGCGCTGGAGCCAAGTCATGCGCTGGCCCATGTGATGAAGATCGCGCCCGGCCTGCCTGCGGACCATATCATTGTGATGAACATGTGTGGGCGCGGCGACAAGGATATCTTCACGGTGGCCAAGCATCTGGGCTTTGACATGAAGGTGTAGGCGCGCCTTTGCATGCTGTTCCTTGGGCCCCGGCGCAAATGCGCCGGGGCTTTTTGCTGTCAAGTTTACTATCCGGCGTGGGGGCGAACAGGGCGTAAACTCGGGTTTATGCCGCTAAACCGGCGGACCAGACCCTTTCGCATAAACCGTTGGTCAATGGTGTGATCCGGCAAAGGCCGACAAAACCGGGGTGTCGTCCCCGCTAGGGCGTCACGCCTTCAGGTTTTTGAAAGGACAGATCATGAAAAAAAGACTGACACTGCTTGCCGCAGCCATAGCCCTCGTGGGCAGCATCGCCCATGGGGCGGTGACTTCGGACGCGCTCATTTCGAAGTATCAGGCGGCCGGGTATTCGCGGATCGAGGTCAAGCGTGGCCCGACCCAGATCAAGGTCGAGGCAACGAGCCGTACTGAGAAGATCGAGGTCATCTATGACATTGCTACCGGGGCCGTTCTGAAGCGTGACCGGGACCGGCTTGACCGGCCCTCCACCCGAACCGGGGTCCGCGTCGAAGACCGGGGGCGGGACTTTGTCCGGGTCGGGCGGAACAGCGATGATGACGACCGCGATGACGACCGCGATGATGATCGGGATGATGATCGGGATGATGATCGGGATGACGACCGTGATGACGACCGTGATGACGACCGTGATGACGATGATGATGATGATGATGGGGATGACGACTGAGCCCCAGACGGGTCTGACAGGCTCTTGCGGTCCGGCCTTGCCGGGCCGCAGCATTTGGCGGATAAAAAGATGCCGCACTCTTGCGGTCGGGATCACATCATGAAGCGCCGGGCGTTCATTCTGACGATGGCAGTTGGGTTGGCTGCGGCCTTTCCCGCCCTTGCCGCGGGGTTTTCTGATCAGGTGGTCCGGCAATTGCGGCGGCAGGGGTATCGCAACATTGTCGTTGCAAGAACGCTGCTGGGCCGGACCAGGATCACGGCGACGCGTGGCGGCGGCGCGCGCGAGATCATTCTGAACCCCAAGACCGGCGAAATCCTGCGTGACCTCTGGATCGCGGCAGACGGTCGTTCTGGCGGTGCGGGCCTCGTTGACGGCCGGGGTGGCGGTGAGGGATCCGCAGGCCAGTTCGGCGGCGGGGCAAGCCGTCGCGACGACGACGACGATGATGGGGATGACGATGATGACGATGATGACGATTAGTTCCGGTCAGGCGCGGGTGGCCTGAGCATTGGGACGGCAGGGCGCCATCATTGTGGTTCTGCTCATTCAGGCGTTTTGCGCGTTTTTTTTCGTGGCCGACATCCTGTCATCCTATGTCGGGCTGTTCGGCGGACCCGTCGCATGGAAAGTGCGCGAGTTGATGGAACTCGGCGCGGCGGCCGGGCTGCTTCTGGGTCTCGGCCTGGGCGGACTTCTGTTGCGCCGCACCCTGCAGGAGCGCAATCACGCGCAGGAGCGGCTGCGCCGGGCGTCTGGTGCCTTCATGGATTTGCTTGACGAGCGGTTCGGCGAATGGTCCCTGACCCCGGCCGAACGCGACGTGGCGCTGTTCTCGATCAAGGGCATGTCGACGGCCGAGATTGCGGCGCTGCGTGGCACCAGCGAGGGCACGATCAAGGCGCAGACCAATGCAATCTACCGCAAGGCCGGAGTGACCGGGCGCTCACAACTTCTGAGCCTGTTCATCGAAGATCTGATGCGCGATGATGGTAGTGTCCGCCCCGTCAAACAGCCTCTGGACGCCGCCTAGCCCAGCTTTGGCGGACCGCTGCCGTCACGGTCCTGCACCGCCATCTGCATGCCGCGCCCGATGCGATGGGCCAAAGCCGACCACGCGGCGGCCGTATCGACCGGCAGGGTGCGCCGCAGGACCGAATCGAACAGCCCGAGCCAGACCGCGAACATCGGCGCGCGCACGTCGCCTGCGGCCATGTGAACGGCCATCGGGTTGCCGTCATAGGCGCGCTCGAACAGGATGGCGTTGCGCCAGAAGCGGGCGATCCTTGCCTCATGCGCCGGCCAGTCGGTGACATGGCGGTGGAACACCGGGCCAAGGCCGGGGTGTTGGCGGATACAGGCGTAGAACTCGGCCAGCGTGGCGTCGATCTGCTGGGGTGTGATGGGGAAACGTGGCGGGATCATGCGCAGGAGATGGGCCTTTGCGCGTGCAATCGCAAGCGGGCGTGGTGTCGCGGGGTCAGGGAGCGTCGGGGGCGGCGTATTGCGCGAGGATCGCCAGAGGAACGACCTGTAGCGTGATCTGGTGTGTGGCGGTCAGGTTGACCTGCGGGGCGGCCCCTTCTTCATGCGCTTGCAGGAATCGCCCGGCGCAAAGGCACCAGCGGTCACCGGGTTGCAACCCGGCAAAGCCGAATTCGGGGCGCGGGGTGGACAGATCGTTGCCGAGGTATTTGGAAAAGGCGAGGAACTCCGCCGTCATAACGGCGCAGACCGTGTGCAGCCCCCGGTCCATCGGGCCGGTGTCGCAGCAGCCGTTGCGGAAAAATCCGGTGACTGGATCCATAGAGCAAGGCTCCAGCCGGCCGCCAAGGACGTTTACGGATGGTTCTTTCATGTGCGCTCCCCTGCCTCGGCTGATGATAGGGGAGGCGGAGGCGGTGGTCGAGTCACCCTTTGGGAAAGGCCTGACCCGCAAGCGGAGGCAGCATGTCGCCTGAAACCAGCCGGGTCAACAGGTGGCGGATGCCGGGCATCGGCGCAAAGGGGGCGAGCAGGTGGTCGCGCAGCGCGGGCAGGACGCTGCTGTCAGACTGATACATCGGGGTGAAGACCGCGCTCATCGCCTGATAGATCCGCACATGCCAGCGGCGCATGGCGGCATAGGCGGGCAGCGGGTTTTCCATGCCAAGGGCGGTGACCAGCGCAACGGCGTCGAGCAGTGCCATGTTTGCGCCCTGTCCCAGTTGGGGGCTGGCGCGATGGGCTGCGTCGCCGACAAAGGCGAGGGCGGTCGCATAGGGGCGGCGCAGGGTGCCGTGGGTATAGCGCGCCGGGGTCATATCGGCGGCAGTGGTGAGAGGCGCGAGGAAAGGGGCCATTTCGGGCCAGAGCGCGGTGGCCTCTGCCCGCCACACAGCCACATCGGTGCTGGCCCAGTGATCCAGTGCGGTCACCGGCATCGACCAGAAGATCGCGGCATGGCGGCCGGGCAGTCCGGGGCGTTGTCCCAGCGGCAACACACCCACCATGTTGCGCGCAGCGCAGTAGCGCTGGCGCAGCTGGTCGGGGGCAAAGCCGGTGCCTTCGGGCCAGGGCACCGTGCCCCAGACCGCGCCAAAGGGCAGGGCGCGCGCCTGCAGCGGCGACAGGCGCGAGGCCGCACCGCTGGCATCGACCACCAGATCGAAGGGGCCAAAGCGGCGCCCATCGGTCAGGGTCAGTTCGCGCTTGCCTGCGTGCAGGGGTGCTGCATCCACGCTGGCCGAGGTGATCAGCTTGATCCCGCGTGCAAGGCACTGATCCCACAGCGCCTGAAACAGCGTGGATCGATGCAGCGCCAACCCGGGCGCGGCGGCGCGATAGCCCACATTCAGCACCTCGCGCCCCGACACCTCATGCCCCAGCATCCGGGTGATCGGCTGGCCCATGCTGCGTGCAGCCTTGCCCGCGCCGATCGCATCCAGCACCGCCAGCCCCACCGGCTGGATCACCAGACCGGAGCCGAGCGGGCGGGGGGCATCAAAGCGTTCATACAGCGTGACATCGTGCCCTGCGTCATGCGCGAGGGCGGCGGTGGCCAGGCCGCCGACTCCGGCCCCCACGATGGCTAGGGTGTTGCGCATGTCGCAGGCTTGCCGCGATGAGGCGGCAAGTGCAAGCGGTGATCTGGACCACCGCCGATCCGGCGCGTATAAGGCGCGGCATGTGGATGATCCGGATCATAGCGCGAATTAGCCGCCCGGCGTTTTGACGGTTGCGTTGAAACGTCCGGGACGCCCTTTGCCTTGCGCGCGGTCAGCTCTGGCCGCAGTCTCCACGCCCCCTTCCAAGGATTTCGCCGATGTGCGCCGATACGCCTGAAACTGTTGTGCCCGATTACCGCGATACCGTCTTCCTGCCCGAAACCAGCTTTGCCATGCGCGCAGGCCTGCCCGCGCGTGAGCCTGAGTGGCTGGCCCGGTGGGAGCGTCTGGGGGTCTATGACCGCCTGCGCGCAAGCGCCAAGGGTCGCGCGCCCTTTGTGCTGCACGATGGCCCTCCTTATGCCAACGGCCACCTGCACATCGGCCATGCGCTGAACAAGGTGCTCAAGGACATGGTGGTGCGCTCGCAGCAGATGATGGGCAAGGACGCCCGGTATGTGCCCGGCTGGGATTGCCACGGTCTGCCGATCGAGTGGAAGATCGAAGAGCAGTATCGCGCCAAGGGGCTGGACAAGGACGATGTGGATATCGTCGATTTCCGCCAGGAATGTCGCCGCTTTGCCGAAGGCTGGATCGACATCCAGCGCGCCGAATTCAAGCGGCTGGGCATCACCGGAAAATGGGACCGCCCGTATCTGACGATGGATTACCACGCCGAAGCGGTGATCGCCGAGGAGTTCATGAAATTCGTCATGAACGGCTCGCTGTATCAGGGCTCCAAGCCGGTGATGTGGTCGCCGGTGGAGAAGACGGCACTGGCCGAGGCCGAGGTGGAGTATCACGACCATACCAGCCATACGATCTGGGTGCGGTTTGTCCCGCAGGATGATGCGCTGGATGGCGCGTCGGTGGTGATCTGGACCACGACCCCGTGGACCATCCCGCAAAACCGGGCGGTCGCCTATAATCCGGGCATCGCCTATGGACTGTATTCGGTCGATACCGTTGTTGACGGGGCCACGTCCAATGCAGGCGAAAAGATCATCCTCGCCGATGCTCTGGCCGAAGGCGTGATGAAATCGGCCAAGGTGGAAGGCTTTACCCGTCTGCGCGATGTGACGGCGGCGGAGATGGAGGGCGTGTTTCTCGCCCACCCCTATCGCGGCATCGCCGATGGCAATGGCGAATGGGATTATGACGTCCCCCTCCTCCCCGGCGATCACGTCACCGACGAGGCCGGCACCGGCTTTGTTCACACCGCGCCCAGCCATGGCGATGACGACTATCAGATGGGGCTCAAGTTCCAGCTGTCGATGACCTATAACGTCGAGGCCGATGGCAGCTATCGCTCCGATCTGCCGGTGTTCGGCGGCCAGTCGATCCTGACGCCGGAGGGCAAGGAAGGCCCGGCCAACGTCTCCAACATCAAGGCACTGCATGCGCAGGGCGCGCTGCTGGCCAAGGGCAAGCTGAAGCACAGCTACCCTCATTCCTGGCGCTCCAAAGCCCCTCTGATCTTCCGCAACACGCCGCAATGGTTCGTCGCCATCGACAAGCCGCTGGATGACGGCATGACCAGCTACGGTCAGACGATCCGCAGCCGCGCGCTGAACTCGATCAACCAGCTGGTGACATGGACCCCGGTGACGGGCCGCAACCGCCTGCATTCGATGATCGAGGCGCGCCCCGACTGGGTGCTGTCGCGTCAGCGCGCCTGGGGCGTGCCGCTGACCTGTTTCGTCAAATCGGGTGCCCGCCCCGATGCGCCCGACTTCCTGCTGCGCAACCCGGAGGTCAACGCCCGCATCAAGGCCGCCTTCGAGGCCGAGGGCGCGGATGTCTGGTATGTGCAAGGGTTCAAGGAACGGATGCTGGAGGGCATCGTCGATCCGTCGCACTATGAACAGGTCTTCGATGTGCTGGACGTCTGGTTCGATAGCGGCTCCACCCACGCCTTCGTGCTGCGCGACCGCGAAGACGGGGCCGAGGATGGCATTGCCGACCTCTATCTCGAAGGCACCGACCAGCATCGCGGCTGGTTCCATTCCTCGATGCTGCAGGCCTGCGGCACCAAGGGCCGCGCGCCTTATCGCGGTGTGCTGACCCATGGCTTCACGCTGGATGAAAAGGGCATGAAAATGTCCAAATCCCTGGGCAACACGGTCGCCCCGGAAGAGGTGATCAAGGAATACGGCGCCGATATCCTGCGGCTCTGGGTGGCGCAATCCGACTACACGGTCGATCTGCGGATCGGCAAGGAGATCCTGAAAGGCGTGGCCGACAGCTACCGCCGCTTGCGCAACACCATGCGCTACATGCTGGGCGCGCTGCACGGCTTTACCGAAGCCGAACGGCTGCCGGTGGAGCAGATGCCGGAACTGGACCGCTGGGTTCTGCACCGTCTGGCCGAACTGGATGCCGAGGTGCGGATCGGCTATGCGCGCTATGATTTCCAGGGTGTGTTCCAGAAGGTGTTCACCTTTGCCACCACCGACCTGTCGGCCTTCTACTTCGACGTGATCAAGGACACGCTCTACTGCGACGCCCCCGACGCGGTCACCCGCCGCGCCGCGCGCACCGTACTCGACCTGCTCTACCACCGCCTGACCACCTGGCTCGCCCCGATCCTGGTGTTCACGATGGAGGAAGTCTGGCTGGAGCGCTTCCCGGGCGAGGACTCCTCGGTCCACCTGACCGATATCCCTGAAACCCCCGCCGGGTGGCGCGATGACGCGCTTGGCGCGAAATGGGCGCAGGTGCGCCAGCTGCGCCGCGTGGTCACCGCCGCGCTGGAGGTGCAGCGTAGCGCCAAGGTGATCGGCTCGTCGCTGGAAGCGGCCCCTATGGTCCACGTCGAATCCGCAGCTCTGCAGGCGGCGCTCGACAAGGTCGACATGGCAAATGTCGCGATCACGTCGGCACTGACCCTGACCACGGGTGCCGCCCCGGCAGGCAGCTTTACCCTGCCGGATGTGCCGGGCGTCGGCGTCGTTTTCGCCCCCGCATCAGGCCAGAAATGCCAGCGCTGCTGGCAGATCCTGCCTGACGTTGGCAGTCACAAGCACCCCGGCGTCTGCAAGCGCTGCAGTGACGTTCTGGGCTGAGGTTGGCAACCAGCGCTTGGCCCGACCTGCGGAAGCGCTCCGCGCGGGAGTATTTGGAAAGCAGCAATCCACGCGAATCGCCCTTTGCATTGCTGCTTTGAAAATACTCCCGCCGGAGGCGTCCAACGGCGACAGCCCGTGCAACGGCTGGTCTAATAGAAACTCTGCGGGTCGATGTCGACCGCCAGCCGCAGGTTGGCGGGGAGTTTCACCTGCGCCACCCATTCTGTCAGCGCGGATTGCAGGCTGGTGCCCTTGTCGGCCTTGACCAGCAACCGCACGCGGTGGCGGCCCCGCACCCGGGCGATCGGGGCGGGGGCGGGGCCGAAGACCTGGGCGCCGATCCGGCGGAGCGGATCGTCGCGGCGGGCGAGTTCGGCACCAACATCAAAGACCTGTGCCACATCGGGGCCCGAGAGGATGATGCCGGCCATGCGGCCATAGGGCGGCACCCCGGCGGCCTGGCGCTCGGCGGCCTCGGCCTTCCAGAACGTCTCTTCGTCGCCGCCGAGGATCGCGCGGATCACCGGGTGGTCGGGTTGGTGGGTTTGCAGCAGCGCCGTGCCGCGCAGCTCGGCGCGCCCGGCGCGGCCTGCGACCTGACGCATCAGCTGGAAGGTGCGTTCCGCCGCCCGCAAGTCAGAGCCCTGCAACCCGAGGTCGGCGTCTATGACGCCGACGAGGGTCAGGAGGGGGAAGTTGTGGCCCGTGGCCACGATCTGGGTGCCGATGATGATATCGGCCCCGCCCGCCGCGATGGCCTCGATCTGCGCCTTCAGCGCGCGGGCGGAGCCGAACAGGTCCGACGACAGCACCGCCACGCGGGCGTCGGGAAAGCGGGCGGTGACCTCTTCGGCCAGCCGTTCGACGCCGGGGCCGACGGCAGCCATCTTGCCTTCGACCTGACAGGCGGGGCAGGTGGTGGGCACGGGTTTGGTGGCCCCGCATTGGTGGCAGACCAGCCGCTTGAGAAAGCGGTGTTCCACCATCCGTGCATCGCAGTCGTCGCAGCCGACCTGGTGGCCGCAGGCCCGGCACAGGGTGATCGGCGCATAGCCGCGCCGGTTGAGGAACAGGAGCGACTGTTCGCAGCGCTCCACGCGGGCGGTGACCGCGGCGGCGAGGCTGGGCGAGATGAAGCGGTCGTGCGAAAGCGACTCGGCCCGCATGTCTATCGCCCGCATTTCGGGCATTTCGGCGGCCCCATAGCGCGCGCCAAGGTTCAGGCGCAGGTATTTGCCCGCATCGGCATTGGCCCAGCTTTCCAGTGACGGTGTGGCCGAGGCCAGCACCACCGGGCAACCGACGATTGCGCCACGCAGCACCGCCATGTCGCGGGCATTGTAGAGCACGCCTTCCTCCTGCTTGTAGGAGGTGTCATGTTCCTCATCCACCACGATCAGGCCCAGATCCTGAAACGGCAGGAACAGGGCTGATCTTGCGCCGACCACAAAGGAGGCCCCGCCTTCGGCCACCATGCGCCACAGCCGGCGCCGTTCGGTCATGGTCACGCCGGAGTGCCATTCAGCGGGGCGCGCGCCGAAACGGGCCTGCACCCGGGTCAGGAAATCGGCGGTCAGGGCAATTTCGGGCAGCAGCACCAAGGCCTGCCGCCGCTGCCGCAGGCATTCGGCGACGGCCTCCAGATAAACCTCGGTTTTGCCTGATCCGGTGACGCCCTTGAGCAGGGTGCAGCTGTATTCACCCCGGTCCACCGCCGCGACCAGCGCATCGCCTGCCGCAATCTGGTCGCCCGCCAGACGCCCGTCGGCCAGGGTGTTCAAGGGGGGGTAGGGGGTATCCTTGGGCGCGTCTTCTTCCACCAACACGCCTTTCGCGACAAGGCCCTTGACCACTGAGGCCGTGCAGCCCGCCGCTTCGGTCAGCTCTGCAAGCGTCACCGCCGCACCACCGTAGTCGCGCAAGGCCTCGATCACGCGGAAACGGGCGTCGGTCAGCTGATTGGGAACGGGACCGGCCAGGCGGTAAACCCGGCGGGTGGCCACCCCGGACATCAGCCCCGGCGCGCGGGTGGCGAGGCGCAGCATGGCGGGCAGCGGGGTGAGGGTGTAATCGGCGGCGCGGGTCAGGAAGCTGCGCAGTTCCGCCCGCATCGGTCGGGCATCCAGCACACGGGTGACAGACCGCAGTTTGGCCGGGTCAAAGGTGCCCTCGCCGGGACCCCAGACCACACCCAGCACCTTGCGCGGACCCAGCGGCACCTCGACCAGATCGCCGTCGCCACAGCCACCCTCCGGCGCGCGGTAGTCCAGCACGCCCAAGCCTGACCGCCCGAAGGCCTCGGTCGTCAGCACGCCCAGGGTCTGGCCTGGCGCATAGGTCCGGTCCGGGGTCCGATCTGTGACTGTTAGCGCCATCACCCGTCTTTCGTTCTGGATGCTGATGGGGTAAACCCCTGTCGAACCCCTCGCAACCCATCGAAGGACGCGCCCCATGAGATTTTTCGTTGATACCGCCGATGTCGAGGCGATTGCCGAGCTCAATGACCTTGGCATGGTGGATGGTGTCACCACCAACCCGTCGCTGATCCTGAAATCCGGCCGCGATATTCTGGAGGTGACGAAAGAGATCTGTTCGATCGTCGAAGGCCCGGTTTCCGCCGAAGTGGTGGCGCTGAAGGCCGAGGACATGATCGCTGAGGGACGTAAACTGGCCGCAATCGCCGAGAACATCGCGGTCAAGGTGCCGCTGACATGGGACGGATTGAAAACCTGCAAGGTGCTGTCGGGCGAAGGCTTCATGGTCAATGTCACCCTGTGTTTCTCGGCCAATCAGGCGTTGCTGGCGGCCAAGGCCGGGGCCACGTTCATCTCGCCCTTCATCGGGCGGCTGGATGACATCAACCTCGACGGGCTGGAGCTGATCAGCGATATCCGGCAGATCTATGACAATTACGGGTTCGAGACGCAGATCCTGGCCGCCTCGATCCGCACTGCCAACCATGTCACCCAATGCGCGCTGATCGGGGCAGATGTGATGACCGCGCCGCCTTCGGTGATCAAGGCATTGGCGACTCATGTGCTGACCGAAAAGGGCTTGGATCAGTTCACGAAGGACTGGGCGAAAACGGGGCAGAAGATTCTGTAAGCGCGGGCTAGCCCCCTCCCCCATCCCCTCCCACAAGGGGAGGGGGGCCGCCTTTTGCCCAAGTTTGGTGGCAGGTGCCTCCCTCCCCCCTTGTGGGGGAGGGCTGGGGAGGGGGTCGGCTCAGGACAGGGCGAGCCAGAGCCGCGCGAGTGCGAGTTCGGCAGTCTCAAGCCCGCCGTTTTCCACTCCGGCAGACCAAAGCGCGGCCCCGGCCGCATAGGCGGCGGGCGTGAGCCCGCCGTTTTCGCATTGGCTGACAGCGCGCAGGCGGCAGCCATTGGCGATGGCCCGGCGCAGGGCATCGGCGATGGCTGCGTCCTGCATCATCGTGCCCGCGCCATAGACGCGCAGGATTGCGCCGTCGAGCTCGGCCAGTGCCGCCGCAAGGGCGGCGGCGGGCAGGCCGGGGGAAAGGGACAGGATTGCAAGCTTGCGGTCAGCGAATCGGCGGGCGTTTGCGGCCCTGACGGGTTGCGGGACGCTGCGGAAGGCGTCTGCCGCGTGGCTGTCCTGTTTCACCAGCCCGGCGGCTGGCCGCAACTGGCCCGCAAAGGCCAGCCAGACCCCGGGCGCTGCTGTGCGCGCGGAGGTGAGCGCCAGCGACAGGTTGCCCTCGGCATCGCCGCCGGTGTTCAGGGGGGCCATCGAGCCGCAGAGTACGACGGGCAGGCGCACCTGCGCCGGTGCGGCCGACAGGGCGGCCGACAGGGCGGCCCCGGTATAGGCCATGGTATCGGTGCCGTGGATGATGATCACCGCCTCTCCCGGCCAGGCCTCGATCCGGTCGAGCATGTGATTCCAGTCGGCAGGGCGGATATTGGCGCTGTCGATCAGGGGGGTGAACTGCTCGACCGTAATGGTGACGGCGGGGGGCGTCAGGGTGGCGAGTGCCGTTTCCAGAACGCCCGCGCCCGGTTGCAGGCCATCGGGGCCGGGGACCATGCCGATGGTGCCGCCGGTATAGAGGATCAGAAGTCTGGCCATGGCGTCGCCCCCGTGCGAATGGTTTGCGCGACATATCAGATACAGGACGGCGGTGGAATGTGCCTGCGCGGTCGGGGCCCCTGTGGAAAAACTTCCCCACGCTTTCCGCTTTCCGCTATATTCAGTGCCAAATCACCCAGAAGAACCGGGCAAAGCTACCATGATCGAACAAGACCTGCGCGACCGCATCCTCGCGGAACCCGAGACGATTCTCGAAGACAGCGATCTGATGGCCGCTTTGATCGGGGCGAATGAGAGGGCGATGGGCAGCAATATCGTCGATCTGCGCGGTATCGCGATGGAGCGGCTGGAAAACCGGCTGGACCGGCTGGAAGACACCCACCGCACGGTGATTGCGGCGGCTTATGAGAATCTGGCGGGGACCAATCAGGTCCACCGCGCGATCCTGCAGATGCTGGACCCGCTGAGCTTTGAGGATTTCCTGAAAAACCTGTCCACCGATGTGGCGGCGACCTTGCGGGTCGACAGTGTCCGGCTGGTGCTGGAATCGGTGCAGGATGCCGAAGACCCGGCCCTGCGCAAGCTGGGCGAGGTATTGTATGTAGCCGAGCCGGGCTTTGTGGGTGAGTATCTTTCGGGCGGGCGCAATGTGCCGTTGCGGCCGGTGACCCTGCGCCAGACGATCCCGACATCGGACATGATCTATGGCGACAGCGCGGGGTGGATCCGGTCCGAAGCGCTGTTGAAACTGGATTTCGGCAAGGGCCGTCTGCCGGGGATGCTGGTGCTGGGGGCAGAAGATCCGCATCAGTTCAAGCCGACGCATGGCACCGATCTGCTGGCGTTTTTCGCTGGCGTGTTCGAGCGGACCATGCGGCGCTGGTTGTCGTGACCGCGATCTCGCCCCAGGTGCGCGAGGCGCTGGTGACATGGGGTCAGCAGCTTTCCGGAGTCCATGGGGCGGCGCAGAACACGGTCACGGCTTACCTGCACGATGTGACCGGATATCTGCATTTTCTGGCGATCCATCGTGGCGGGGCCGAGGGGCTGGCAGGCCTGGCCAGCCTGCCGCAGGGCGATCTGCGGGCCTGGATGGCGCATGAACGCGCGCGCGGCCTTTCGGCGCGGTCGCTGGCGCGGGGGCTGAGCTCGGTCAAGAGCTTTACCGCCTGGGTTGCCGACCGGGCCGGGGCCGATGCGACCACGGTGCTTTCAGCCCGCGCGCCGCGCTTCAAGCGCAAGCTGCCGCGCCCGCTGAGCGTGGAGGGCGCGCAGGACATGATCGACACCGTGGCTGATCAGGGGCGGGAAGACTGGATCGGCGCGCGCGACCGTGCGGTGGTGACGCTGCTGTATGGCTGCGGTTTGCGCATATCGGAAGCGCTGGGCCTGACCGGCGCCGCGCATCCCTTGCCCGAGGTGCTGAGAATCACCGGCAAGGGCAACAAGACCCGGCTGGTGCCGGTGCTGCCGGTGGCGCGGGCGGCGGTGGCCGATTATGTGCGGCTGTGCCCATTTGATCTCGCCGCCGGTCAGGCGCTGTTTCGCGGCGTACGCGGCGGGCCGCTCAATGCACGGCTGATCTCGGCGGTGATGGAGCGGGCGCGGATGCAACTGGGCCTGCCCGCAACGGCGACGCCGCATGCGATGCGGCACAGCTTTGCCACGCATCTGCTTTCGGCCGGGGGGGATCTGCGGGCGATTCAGGAACTTCTGGGTCATGCTTCACTGTCCACAACGCAGGTTTATACGGCGGTGGATGCCGCGCGGCTGATGGAAGTTTATGAAAAGGCCCATCCGCGCGCATGACCTGCGCCTGAGCGGTTGCACCCGGCGCGTGTTTGCGCCATCAAAACCTGATGCATCTTCGTTACAAAGCCCTCTCCGTCCACCTGCTGACCGCCACCGGCGCGGTGCTGTCGATGTTTGCCATGCTGGCAGCGGTCGAGGAAAAGTGGAGCCTGATGTTCCTGTGGCTGGTCTTCGCTTTGATCGTCGATGGCATCGACGGTCCCTTGGCGCGGCGCTATGAGGTCGACAAGAACTGGCCGAATTACGACGGCGTGCTGCTGGACCTGATCATCGACTTTCTGACCTATGTGTTCATTCCGGCCTATGCGCTGTTCAAGTCCGGGCTGCTGCCGGGCTGGACCGGGTGGATTGCAATCATCGTGATCGTCTATGGCTCGGTGATCTATTTTGCCGATACAAGGATGAAAACAAAGGACAAATCCTTTTCTGGCTTTCCAGCCTGCTGGAACATGGTGGTGCTGGTTCTGTTCGCGGTTACCCCCAACACCACATTGATCCTGCTGATCGTGATCGCGCTGACGGTGGCGATGTTTACCGGACTGAAGTTCATCCACCCCACGCGCACCAAACGCTGGCGCACCATATCCTTGCCAGTGTCGCTCTTGTGGGTGGTGTTTGCCGGATGGGCGGCCACTGTGGACTTTCACCCGGCCTCTTGGGCGCATTGGGGGCTGATCCTGACCTCGCTTTACCTGACTTTCGCCGGAATCGCACAGCAGGTCATTCCCGAGCGGCCGGGCCGCGCCTAGGCCTGAAAAGGCCGCTGTATCGGTCACAATCGCGTGCTGGCTGGAACGCGGATCTGCGTGTAAGGCTTTTGCATGTTCGAGCGTATCTCCCTTGATGATGCCCACCTTCTGCCGCGCTGGCGCAGGCCCGAGGCGTTGCTTTATGTGATGGCGGCGGCGATGCCGCTGGCCTTTGCCACATGGTCGGCGGTGCTGAACAATTTCGTGATCGAGATCGCCGGGTTCACCGGGGTGGAGATCGGCTGGCTGCATACGGTGCGCGAGATTCCGGGGCTGCTGGCCGTGGGAGTCATTGCGCTGTTGCTGATCTTTCGCGAACAGATGCTGGCGCTGTGCAGCCTTTTGCTGCTGGGGCTGGCCACGGTGGTTACCGCGTGGTTTCCCAGCTTTGGCGGGCTGCTGATCGTGACCCTGCTGTCGTCGATCGGGTTCCATTATTTCGAGACGGTCAACCAGTCGCTGCAACTGCAATGGGTGGAAAAATCGCGCGCGCCGCAGGTGCTGGGGCGGATCGTGGCGGTGGGGTCGGGGGCATCGCTGCTGGCTTACGGGCTGCTGGTACTGCTGTGGGACCGGCTCAGCCTGACCTATGACGCAGTGTATATGGTGTCGGGTGGGGCGACGATTGTGCTGACGCTGTTTGCCGCACTCGCCTATCCGCAGTTTGTGAACCCGGTCAAGCAGCGCAACACCATTGTGCTGCGCCGCCGTTACTGGCTGTTCTATGCATTGCAGTTCATGGCCGGGTCGCGGCGCCAGATCTTTGTGGTCTTTGCCGGCTTCATGATGGTGGAACGCTTCGGCATGAAGGTGTCGGAGATGACCGCGCTTTTGCTGATCAACTATGTGCTGCAGATGGTGGCCGCCCCCGCCATGGGCCGCGCCTTGGGCCGGTTTGGCGAGCGTTCTGTGATGGCGTTTGAATACCTGGGCCTTACGCTGGTGTTCCTGTTCTACGGCGGCATCTACTGGTTCGGCTGGGGGCTGGTGATTGCAGGGGGGCTTTATATCGCTGACCAGATGTTCTTTGCCCTGTCCTTTGCGCTGCGCACCTATTTCCAGAAAATCGCCGATCCGGCGGATATTGCCCCCACGGCGGCGGTGTCTTTCACCATCAACCATATCGCGGCTGTATTCCTGCCCGCCGGAATGGGGTATCTTTGGGCCACCTCGCCGGATTACGTGTTCCTGCTGGGGGCCGGGATGGCATTGATTGCGCTGCTTTTGGTCTTGCTGATCCCGCGCCATCCGGAACCGGGGTATGAGACGATTTTTGCCCGGGGCCTGCCACAACCGGCGGAGTGAGTGGCGGTTTGTGCGGGCACCCCTATATATGCGGTCTGATGTCAGGAGAGTTTCAGAATGTTCTTCATGAACCGCGCCAAATCGCAAATGGTTGACCCCAAAGACGCGCTGCCGGGCCGGGCAGAGCCGCTGCCGACCGCCGAGACCCATTTCATCTCTGGCCTGCCACTGAAATCGCCGGTGCCCGAGGGCATGCAGGAGGCGATGTTCGGCATGGGTTGTTTCTGGGGGGTGGAGCGCAAGTTCTGGCAGGTGCCGGGTGTCTGGCTGACCATGGTGGGTTATGCGGCGGGCTATACGCCGAACCCGACCTACAAGGAAACCTGCACCCAACTGACCGGCCACAACGAGGTGGTACGGGTGATTTATGACCCGGCTGTCGTGACTTATGCGCAATTGTTGAAGCTGTTCTGGGAAGGCCACGACCCGACGCAAGGCATGCGGCAGGGCAATGACATGGGCTCCACCTATCGGTCGGGTATCTACACCTATACGCAGGCTCAGGCCGAGGCGGCAGAGACCAGCAAGGCTGTGTATCAAGCGGCGCTGACAGCGGCGGGCAAGGGCGCGATCACCACCGAGATCCTGCCAGCGCCGGTGTTCTATTTTGCCGAGGATTATCATCAGCAATATCTGCAGAAGAACCCCAATGGCTATTGCGGCATCGGCGGAACGGGTGTGACCTGCCCGATCGGCACCGGAATTCCGGCCTGATCTTGCCGAAGCCCAGCCATGATGTGCTGGTGATCGGGGCGGGGCCTGCGGGCTCTGCCGCCGCGATCACCGCCGTTCATGCGGGCTTGCGGGTGGCGCTGATCGACAAGGCGGCGTTTCCGCGCGAAAAGCTGTGCGGGGGCGGCGTGACTGCTCGCGCGCATGGGTATGCGCGGGCGGTGTTCGGCGATCTGCCGCAGGATCTGTTCCATATCAGCCGGTCGGTGCGGTTCTCGACCGGCACCACCACGCTGGCGCGGCTGGATCAGGCCCCGCCGATCTATATGACCATGCGGTCAGCGTTTGATGCGGCGCTGCGGACTCGTGCCGTCGACGCAGGGGCGCAGGATTTCTGCGGGCAGCGCATGGCGGAGTGTCTGCCCGAAACGGGCCGGGTCACGTTGGCCGATGGTCAGGTGTTGACAGCCCCGGTGCTGATCGGTGCGGACGGGGTACATTCGGCGGTGGCGCGCGCGCTGTTTGGCCGGGCCCTTGACCCCGCCGCCATCGGTTTCGCGCTGGAGGCCGAGGTGCCCGGCCCGCCGAGCCCTGATACCGAACTCGACATGACCGCGCTGCCATGGGGCTATGGCTGGGATTTTCCAAAGGCGCAGGGCCGCACGCTTGGGATCGGTGGGGTTGCGGTGCAGGACAAGGACCTGCGCCCGCGCTTTCACGACTGGTTGCGCGCGCGCGGGGTGGACCCGGGGACGGTGAAGATCAAGGGTCATCACCTGCCGTCTGGCGCGTCGCGCGCGGTGCCGGGGCGGGGGGCTGTGCTGCTGGCGGGGGATGCGGCGGGGCTGGTCGATCCGGTCACCGGCGAGGGGATCGGCTGGGCGATCTTGTCCGGGCGCCTTGCAGCCGAAGCGGCGGCAGAGGCGTTGCGGATGGGAGCGCCGCAGACCGCACTGATGCGCTATCAACTGAGGATGCAGCCGATCCGGGGGGAACTGGTGCGCGCACGGCTGTTGGCAAAGGTGGTCTATCACCCGGTGTTGCAACCCCGGTTGCTGAAAGCCCTCGCCTCATCCGACCATTTCCAGCGCCGCTACCTGGCACTGCTGGCCGGCGAGATGGATTATGCCGATCTTGGCCCGAGCCGTCTGGCCGGGGTGGTTTGGCGGGTGCTGCGCGGGCAGAGTGGAGGCAGTCGCCTTGACGCGACCGGCAGCGGCGGCTAGGGCCTGATACGCACACGCCAGAGGTTTCGCCATGCCCACCTATACCGCCCTGACCACCATCGCAGGCGACGACGCCGCCGAGGCTTTGGCGCAAGCGTTGGAGCGGATGCAGCCCGAACCGCTGGAGGTGGAGATCTATGACGAGGCCGAAGTTCCGGGCCTTTCACGTGTGGTCGGGCTGTTTGCCAAGGAACCCAATGCCACCTTGCTGGACGTGCTGGCCGAAGCCTTTGGCGCGACCCCGTTCAGCGTCACCGAACAGGCGCAGCGCACCTTTACCGCGTTGACCACCCTGCCGGGGGAAGCGGCGGCCAAGGCCATGGCCGAGGCGATCGAGAGGATGGAACCGGCGCCTTACGGTGTCGGCGCGTTCGAGATCGAGGACGACTCGGGGCTGTGGGAGGTGGGGTCTTACTTCCTTGACCCGCCGGATGCCGGGATGCTGGATGCCTTGGCTGCCGCGCATGGTGCGAAGCCCTTTGCCATTTCGGAACTGCCGGAAATCGACTGGGTGGCCAAGGTGCGGCGCGAGCTGGCCCCGGTGGAGGCCGGGCGGTTCTTTGTGTTCGGCAGCCATGATGCGGACCGTGCGGTAGAGTTGGGGCCGGAGCGGGTGGCGCTGCAGATCGAGGCAACGGTGGCCTTCGGCACCGGGCACCATGGCACCACGCTGGGCTGCTTGCGCGCCTTTGACCGGCTGTTCAGGGATGGATTTGCGCCCGCGAAGGTGGCCGATATAGGTTGCGGCACCGCCGTTCTGGCGATGGCGGCCGCGGCGGTGCTGCCGGATGCACTGGTGCTGGCCAGCGACATTGATCAGGTGGCGGTGGATGTGGCCCGCGCGAATGTTGCGATCAACGCGCTGGAAGGCCGGATCGAGTGCATGGAGGCAGCGGGCTTTGCCCATCCGCGTCTGGCCGAGGCTGCGCCCTTTGATCTGGTCTTTGCCAATATCCTCAAGGGTCCGCTGATCGAACTGGCCCCGCCGATGGCCGCGCATCTGGCTCCGGGGGGCTTGTGCATCCTGTCGGGCCTGTTGGTGGTGCAGGCGGAAACGGTGACGGCAGCCTATGTCGCTGCCGGGTTCGATCCGGCCGGGCGTGAGGATATCGGCGAATGGTCTACGCTGGTTATGCGGCGTTTGTGAGACAAAGCCCGGCGATTGTCGCCCGAAGCCTGCCTTTATTGCCCCAAAGCTGCCACATTCCCGCCCTATCTTGAACCCGTGGGGCGTATGAGTGTGGAGACTGGTCATGTCTGACCCAAGCATCGCTGAATTCAATACCCGCATCGCGCGCATCCAGAACGCCCATGCCAAGGGCTATGGATTTGAAGCCGAGGGCGCGCTTGGCCGTTCGTTCTACACCCGGTCAGACCCGCGCTATCGCCGCAAGCTCCGCGTGCCGGTGTTTCGTCCGCTTTTCCTTGCCATTGTGTTCGGCACCACGGTCAAGGCCTTGTTCCTGTATCAATTGGGCGCCGTGGAGTACGACTCCCGCGTCGCGCGCCTGATGGACGGGCAGGTAACTGACCGTATCGGCGGCTGGCTGATGCAGGCCGATCCTGTCACTGTGGCTGTCGCACGCAAGATCGCGCTGTTCGGCCGGCTCGACGGCTGACGCTTTTTGCAGCCGGACGGAAAAACAAAAAGGCCGCCAGAGCAACGCTCGGCGGCCTTTGTCATTCGGCTGATCGCTTTGCGATCCCCGGGCATGGAAGCCTTGGGATCAGCGGGTCAGGGTCTCGATGTCGCCGCGGCACAGGCCGATATCGTCAAGCTCACGGTCCGAGAGTTTGGACAGTGCTTTGCGGGTGATGCGGGCATCGTTCCAGGCGGACACGGTGGCGAACATGCTGCCGACACCTTGAACGGCGCGGAAAATCGAGATGGCGCCGAACGGCGCCGTGCGGGTCGTCTCATAGGCGGCCATGGCGGTTATCCTTTATAAACTGCTTATACGAGAGGCACTTTTATCCTCTGCATGCCAGATAACGATGCTGCATGCGCAAAGCAAGATGGACAGATGGAATGGCAGCTATGCGCCGCTTGCATGGGAGGCGGCATGAATTCGCCTTAATTTTAAGGGCTTTCCGGCATCCGGTCGCTCGCAGCCAGCGGAGTGTCGCTTTTGCTGCGCCTGCATAAGGGTTGGGTGACGGAATGGCCGTTTCGGGCCGGTGGGATCTGGCCTTCGGGAATTGGCTTGGCCTGTGTTCCCCTTTCGTGCTAACCCTTGGAAAAGCAGGAAAACTGGAAAACACGGACGGGGGCGGGCATGCGGGTTCTGGGAATCGATCCGGGGTTGCGAAACCTTGGCTGGGGCGTGATCGACGTGGCGGGCGCGCGGATCACCCATGTCGGCAATGGCATCTGCCATTCCGACGGGGCCGAGGGATCCTTGGCCGAGCGGCTGCGCAGCCTGCATGCGCAACTGACCGAAGTGCTGCGGGTCTGGCAGCCGGATGAGGCGGCGGTGGAGCATACTTTCGTCAACAAGGACGCAGTGGCGACGCTGAAACTGGGGCAGGCGCGCGGCATTGCGTTGCTGGTGCCGGCGCAGTTCGGGCTGGCGGTGGGGGAATATGCGCCCAATGCGGTGAAGAAATGCGTGGTCGGTGTCGGGCACGCGGCCAAGGTGCAGGTGGACCATATGGTGCGGCTGCATCTGCCGGGGGTGGTGATCGCGGGGGCGGATGCGGCGGATGCGCTGGCCATCGCGATCTGTCATGCGCATCATCTGCAATCCTCGGGCCGCTTGCAGGCCGCATTGAAAAGGGCCGCAGGATGATCGGGAAGATCTCGGGCCGACTGGACTGGCGGGGCGCGGGCGAGGTGCTGATCGACGTGCGCGGTGTGGGCTATATCGTGCATGTCTCGGACCGCACCCTCGCCGGGTTGCCGCTGCTGGGCGAGCCGGTGTCTTTGTATACCGAACTGCTGGTGCGTGAGGATCTGCTGCAACTGTTCGGCTTCCCCACCATGCTGGAAAAGGAATGGCACCGGCTGCTGGTGACCGTGCAGGGCGTGGGGGCCAAGGCGGCGCTGTCGATCCTTGGCGCGCTTGGGGCCGAGGGGGTGGCGCGGGCCATAACGCTGGGCGATGCGCGCGCGGTGCAGGCCGCCCCCGGTGTGGGGCCGAAACTGGCGCAGCGGGTCATTCTGGAGCTGAAGGCCAAGGCCCCCGGGGTGATGGCGGCAGGGGTCAGCCTGTCTGCGCGGGCGGAACCGGGCGCGCAGGTGATCGAGGATATGGCCCCGGTCCCGCCCGCATCGAAGAAGGCCGTCAGGCCTGATGAGGGCCCCGCCCGGCGCGCGGGCTTTACCGCCGATGCGCTGTCGGCCCTGCAGAACCTGGGTTACGGGCAGGGCGATGCCGCACAGGCAGTGGCATCCGTCGCCGGCGAGGAGCCGGAGGCGGATGCCGCAACGCTCATCCGCAACGCCTTGCGCCTGTTGGCCCCGCGCTAGGGGGGCCAGCCCCCCGCCTTCGGCTCCCCCCGGAGTATTTCAGCCAAGATGAAGCACAAGGGTCTTTTCAGCGATGGCGGGCTTTCCCATATCCCTTTGGTGTGAACGCGAGGTTGGGGATGGGCGGATACGTCAAGACATTCATGCTGATGGCAGCGCTGACAGCGCTGTTCATGGGGTTGGGCGTACTGCTGGGCGGGGCCAGCGGGGCGGTGATCGCGCTGGGAATCGCGGCGGCGATGAATATGCTGGCCTGGTGGAACTCGGACAAGGCCGTGTTGTCGATGGCCGGCGCGAAGGCGGTGGACGAGGCCAGCGCGCCGGGGCTGGTACGGATGGTCAACGGTCTGGCCGATGGTGCGGGGATGCCGCGGCCAAAGGTCTATGTTATCGACACCGACCAGCCCAATGCCTTTGCCACCGGGCGTGATCCTGCCAATGCGGCGGTCGCGGCAACAACGGGGCTGTTGCGGCGGTTGAGTGCGGAAGAAGTGGCGGCGGTGATGGCGCATGAGCTGGCCCATATCCGCAACCGCGACACGCTGATCATGACGGTGACGGCGACCTTTGCCGGGGCGATCTCGATGTTGGCCAACTTCGCGTTGTTCTTTGGCGGCAGCCGCGACCGGCCCGGCGGGATGATCGGGACGATTGCGCTGATGATCCTGGCCCCCTTGGCGGCGGCTCTGGTGCAGATGGCGATTTCGCGTTCGCGCGAGTATGAGGCCGACCGGGTCGGTGCCGAGATCTGTGGCAATCCGTCCTGGCTGGCATCGGCGCTGCGCAAGATCGAGGCCTTTGCCAAGGGCATCGACAACCATGCCGCCGAGCGCAATCCGGGTATGGCGCATATGTTCATCATCAACCCGCTGCATGCCCATGCGCATGACAGGCTGTTCTCCACCCACCCCAACACCGCCAACCGGGTTGCGGCACTGGAAGCGATGCAGCCTGTTGCGCGGTCTTCGATCCCGCGCGCGGGCGGGCGTGTTGCGCCCAAAGCGGGGCCGTGGGTGTAAGCCCGGTGTGATCTGACCGCTTGCAAAATCGCGGGCGTTCGGGGATTGTTCTGCCATGTTGCAATCAGATCCCGCCTTGCGCCCCGAGCGCCTGCCCGAAGACACCGACCGCGCCCTGCGCCCGCAGGGGCTTGATGAATTCATCGGCCAAGCGGAGGCGCGGGCCAATCTGCGGGTGTTCATCGAGGCCGCGAAGATGCGCGGCGAGGCGATGGACCACACGCTGTTCCACGGCCCGCCGGGTCTGGGCAAGACCACGCTGGCGCAGATCATGGCGCGCGAGCTGGGGGTGGGGTTCCGAATGACCTCGGGCCCGGTGCTGGCCCGGCCGGGTGATCTGGCGGCGATCCTGACCAATCTGGAGCCGCGCGACGTGTTGTTCATCGACGAGATCCACCGGCTTTCGCCGGTGGTGGAGGAGGTGCTCTATCCCGCGCTGGAGGATTTCGCGCTGGATCTGGTGATCGGCGAAGGGCCCGCCGCGCGCACGGTGCGGATCGAATTGCAGCCCTTTACACTGGTGGGGGCGACCACCCGGCTGGGCCTGCTGACCACGCCGCTGCGGGACCGTTTCGGTATTCCGACCCGGCTGGAATTCTATACCGAAGCCGAGTTGTTCGAGATTGTCACGCGCGGCGCGCGGCTTCTGGGCGTGCAGGCGGAGCCGGAAGGCTGCCGCGAGATCGCCCGCAGGGCGCGCGGCACGCCGCGCATTGCCGGGCGCCTGCTGCGCCGGGTGGTGGATTTCGCGATGGTGGAAGAGGGCGGGCGGATCAGCCGCGCGCTGGCCGATCGGGCGTTGACCCGGTTGGGGGTTGATCACCTTGGGCTGGATGGCGCGGACCGGCGCTATCTGGTGCTGCTGGCCGAGAATTACGGCGGCGGGCCGGTCGGGGTGGAAACCATTGCAGCGGCGCTGAGCGAGCCACGCGACGCGATCGAGGAAGTGATCGAGCCCTATCTGTTGCAACAGGGGCTGATCCTGCGCACCCCGCGCGGGCGGATGCTGGGGTCCAGGGCCTGGCGCCATCTGGGGCTGGAGGCGCCAAAGGTGCCGGGACAGGGCGATTTGTTCGAAGCAGGGCAGGGATGAACATGCGCAAGACCATTCTCGGCCTGATGGCCACGCTGAGTGCGGCGCCGGTGCTGGCACAGGGCACGTATAACCGGATCGACACGCCTTCTGGCCCGGCGGTCATCACGCAGCAGGGAATCGACTCCGTGCTGACGCTGGCCGGGCAGGTTTTCGTGTTCGAAGGGATGCCCTATGCGTCCTTCGGTGACCGGCTTGGCGATGTTGTACTGGTGTCGGTGGCCTCGGGCGGCTCTGCCTGCCCGGCGCAGTTTGTCTGGCTGGACACAAGGCCGGGGCTGGTGAGGCTGACGGAGAGGTTCGGCACCTGTTCCGACCTTGTCGAGGTGAGCTGGGATGCCGAATCCGTAATCGTGACCATGCCATCAATGCGGCCGGGTGAGGGGCCGGTGGCCTTTCACTGGGGCGGCAAAAGCGCTGCGATCCGCGAGGTGGCCTTGGCCCAGCCCCCAAGCGGGATTGCGGTGACCGCTCCACCAACCGCATGGCTGGGACGACACCCCAGTGAGTTTCTGTCGGCTCCGGAGCAGCGCGAAGGGCTGGTGGCCCTGTTGGGTGCCGATGGATTGCTGGCTGCCCAGAGGATCATCTCTGTCGGGGCCATGTTCGCCGCCGATGGGGCCTGGATCGCCGCGGGCGGTTGCCAGCCGCATGCCTGCGAGTCAGCAGAGGGGGCTGTTGCCCTGCATCCGGATGGGCGTATTGTCGTGGCGCTGTGGGAAGAGAGTGCGGGCCTTCGGGTCTGGGGGACGTTGGACCCACCCTTGCCAGCGGTGATTGCCCAGGTGATGGCACCGCCGTAACAAAGAAGCGCTTTGCCCGAGAGGATTGGCGCGGGAGTATTTGGAAAGCAGCAAATCCTTACGCGCAGGTCCAGTGGCTGAGCGTATCAAGGCCGAGAGTCTGCTGCGCCATTAGCCGGAAGGCGGGGGCATCCTCAAGGCGGGTCAGGCCGAGCGGGCCGAAAGCGGCGGTGCCGTCTGCGCCGATCAGCTTGCCGGCGGTCAGGTGGATCAGGTCATCGACAAGGCCTGCTTCGATAAGGGCGGCGGCGACGGTGCCACCGCCTTCGCTCAGGACGCGGGTGAGGCCTTCGGCGGCGAGGGTCCGCAGCGCGGCGGTCAGGTCGAGATGGGACTCGCGCATCGGGCAGCGCAGGAGCCGCGCGCCGGTGGCCGACCATGCCTGCTGTGCCGCCAAGGGCGCGTCGGCGGCGTGCAGGATCCAGACCGGGTGGCTGCGGGCGGTCCGGCCGAGACGGCTGTCGGGGCGGTGTGACAGGCTACGGTCCAGCACGATGCGCACGGGCTGATGCGTGGCGCCGATCTCGCGCGCGGTCAGGTCCGGATCATCGGCGCGGGCGGTCCCGGAACCCACCATCACCGCATCATGGGTCAGACGCAGCCCATGGACAAAGCGCCGGGCCAAGGGGCCGGTGATCCAGCGCGACTCACCTGTCGCGGTTGCGATGCGCCCATCTATGGTGGTTGCGAGCTTCAAGGTGACAAAGGGAAGGCCCCTGGTCACCCGTTTCAGAAAACCGGCGTTCAGGCGGCGGGCCTCAGCCGCCATGATGTTCTCGGTAACCTCGATGCCTGCTGCGCGCAACATGGCGTGGCCCTTGCCCGAGACGCGTGGATCGGGATCGGTCAGGGCGGTGACCACGCGGGCGACGCCAGAGGCGATGAGTGCTTCCGCGCAGGGAGGGGTGTGGCCGTGATGGGCACAGGGTTCCAGAGTGACATATGCGGTCGCGCCGCTGGCATCACCCGCGCTGTCCAGCGCGCGGCGTTCGGCATGCGGGCGGCCGCCCGGCTGGGTCCAGCCCCGGCCGAGGATGCGGCCATCGCGGACAATCACACAACCGACCGCCGGGTTCGGCCAAGTGCGCCCAAGCCCCCGCGCGGCAAGCGCGAGGGCATGGGCCATGTGGTCGTCGTCTGTCGCGGTCACTCTTCGGTTTTATCCCCGGGACGCAGCTCGCTGACGAATTTGTCGAAATCATCAGCCGCCTGGAAGTTCTTGTAAACGCTGGCAAAGCGGACATAGGCTACGGTGTCGATCCGGGCGAGGCTTTCCATCACGATATCGCCGATGGTACGCGACGGGATATCGGTGTCACCGATCGATTCCAGCCTGCGCACGATGCCGGAGATCATCTGGTCGATACGTTCCGGGTCGATGGGACGTTTCTGCATCGAGATCCGGATGGCTCGTTCCAGCTTGCCACGGTCGAAATCCTCACGCTTGCCAGAGGACTTGATCACCACAAGGTCGCGCAGCTGCACGCGCTCATAGGTGGTGAAGCGCCCACCGCAGGCAGGGCAGAAGCGCCGCCGCCGGATGGCGACGTGATCTTCGGCCGGACGCGAGTCCTTCACCTGGGTGTCGATATTGCCGCAGAATGGGCAGCGCATAGGCCCCCTCCTCGCTTGTTCGTTGATGTGCCTGCCTCTGGTCCCGGTGTTCCCCGGGTATTTATCCACAGACTATAGGGGCAAGCCGGTGATCTGGGCTAGGGCGAAGTTGCAACCACATGATCTGGGGGGGGATGTGTGGCGTTGCGGACTCAGGCGGCGGCTGCGAGCTGCAGATCAGGCGGGCAGGATTTCGTCATATCTGTGTTACAGTTTTTTGTATGTTGGCCCGACTCACCCTGTGTCTGCTGCTCGCACCGCTGCCCTTGGCCGCGCAGTCGCCGATTGCCGAGGTGATCTGCGCCCCGCGCGCCGATATGATGCACCGGCTGAGCCACCAGTACGGCGCGCGTCTGGCCGGGCAGGGGGTGCGCAACCTGGAGATGGTGATGGAGGTCTGGACCACCCCGCGCGGCGACTGGACGCTGGTGCAGAGCTATACCGATGGTCGGGCCTGTATCGTGGCGATGGGGGAGGCATGGGAGGTGGTGGCGGAAGCCGACCCGGCCTGAGCCGGGTGGGCTTAGCCGAACAGCGTATCGCCCAGCTGGTCAATGGCCTGCTTGGCCTTGAGGATGGTCGCCTCGGTCGCTTCATCCAGCGTGGCCCTTGTATCGGCGCGGATCAACTGGTGGGTCTTCGTCTCCCCGCCGATGGTTTTCTCGATCCGCGCGGCGATGCGGAAGGCGCTGCCGTCCTTGATCGGAGCGGGGAAGATGCGGAAGTCGTTGTGCAGGATGGGTTCCGGGGCTGTGGGGGCCGCAGCGGGGGATTTGCCGAACAGGCGGGAGAGGAATGAGGTCATGTGGTGCTCCGGGTTCGGGGCAGAATGGCGGAACTCGATCCGCCGGAACGGGTAGGGCGGGGTTCACCCCGCCCTGCAGATGGGTCACTGGTCGAGAAAGCTGCGCAGTTTGCGTGACCGGCTCGGGTGCTTCAGCTTGCGCAGCGCCTTGGCCTCAATCTGCCTGATGCGCTCGCGCGTCACCGAGAACTGCTGGCCGACCTCTTCCAGCGTGTGGTCGGTGTTCATGCCGATGCCGAAGCGCATGCGCAGCACGCGCTCTTCACGGGGCGTCAGCGAGGCCAGAACCCGGGTCGTGGTTTCCTTCAGGTTTTCCTGAATGGCAGAATCCAGCGGCAGGATCGCGTTCTTGTCTTCGATGAAGTCGCCAAGCTGGCTGTCTTCCTCGTCGCCGATCGGGGTTTCGAGGCTGATCGGTTCCTTGGCGATCTTCATCACCTTGCGGACCTTTTCCAGCGGCATCTGCAGCTTTTCGGCCAGTTCTTCCGGCGTCGGCTCGCGGCCGATTTCGTGCAGCATCTGGCGGCCGGTGCGGACCAGTTTGTTGATCGTCTCGATCATGTGGACGGGAATCCGGATCGTGCGGGCCTGATCGGCGATCGAGCGGGTGATCGCCTGACGGATCCACCAGGTGGCATAGGTGGAGAATTTGTAGCCGCGACGGTATTCGAACTTGTCCACCGCCTTCATCAGGCCGATGTTGCCTTCCTGAATGAGATCAAGGAATTGCAACCCGCGGTTGGTGTATTTCTTGGCGATGGAGATGACCAGCCGCAGGTTGGCCTCGACCATTTCCTTCTTGGCCTGACGCGCCTCTTTCTCGCCCTTCTGCACCTGATTGACGATGCGGCGGAATTCGGAAATGTCGACGCCGATATACTGGCCGACCACGGCCATTTCGGCGCGCAGTTCCTCGACCTTGTCGCGTGACCGTTCCATCAGCGCCTGCCAGCCGCGACCGCCCTTGGCGGCCATGCGGTCGCACCAGCTTGGGTCCAGCTCGTAGCCCTGATACTCGTCGATGAATTCGCGGCGGTTGATCCGGGCGGCGTCGGCCAGCTTCACCATGCCGGAGTTGATCGTCATGATCTTGCGGTTGATGCCGTAAAGCTGGTCGATCAGCGCCTCGATCCGGTTGTTGTGCAGGTGAAGCTCGTTCACCAGCACCACGATTTCGGAGCGCAGCTTCTGATACGCCGCCTCATCCGTGGCCGAGAAGCGGGATTTTTCCGACAGGGTGGCGGTCATCCGCGCTTCCTGCATGTCGGCCAGTTTCACGTAGTCGCGGGCGATGATGGCCAGGGTTTCCAGAACCTTGGGTTTCAGCGCCGCTTCCATCGCGGCCAGCGACATGTTCGACGCTTCGTCATCCTCATCGTCGTCGTCGCTGCGCATCAGCGGGTTGCCGTCGGCGTCCAGCTCCGGCTCAGACGATTCTGTGCGGCGTGGGGCCGCGGCGGCGGACACATCGACACCTTCCAGATCGGGGGCGCCGATCGGGCCGTCCATGTCTTCCTCGCCATCAAGGCTGCGGCCGAATGTGGCCTCCAGGTCGATCACGTCGCGCAACAGGATGTCTTCGTTCAGCAGTTCGTCACGCCAGATGGTGATGGCCTGAAAGGTCAGCGGGCTTTCGCACAAGCCCAGGATCATGGTGTTGCGACCCGCCTCGATCCGCTTGGCGATGGCGATCTCGCCCTCGCGCGACAGCAGTTCGACCGAGCCCATTTCGCGCAGATACATCCGCACCGGGTCATCGGTGCGGTCCAGTGCCTCGGCGCTGGAGCCGGCGACGGCCACTTCGCGCGAGGAGGAAGATGTTTCCACCAGCGCACCGCCCAAAGCCGGTTCGCCGTCTTCGACCTCGTCATCCTCGATCACGTTGATGCCCATCTCGGAGAGCATCGACATCACGTCTTCGATCTGTTCCGAAGACACCTGCTCGGGCGGCATGACCTGATTGAGTTGTTCGTAGGTGATGTAGCCACGCTCGCGGGCGTCGGCGATCATCTTCTTGACGGCGGCCTGGCTCATGTCGAGAGAGACATCGGCCTCGTCTGCTTCGGGTTTGCCGTCGTCGGTGTCTTTCAGGGCCATGGGTGCTCCTTGAGGGCGCGAATAGCGAATCGGTGCTGACGTTTCCGAATCAATAACCCGAATCACGCCGGGTGTAAGGTCGGAAGCTGCTTTTTCTTGCCCGATAGGCCGGGAAAAGGGTTACTCAGTGCTTACCACCACGGCCGCCACGGGTGAAATCAATAGAATCATGCAAGGACCGGGCGCGGGTCAGCTCGTCACGGTCCAACTCGACGCCGTTCGGCGCGATAACCGATTCGCCTTTGGCATCCTGCGGACCGCGCGCGGCAGAGTGGCGGGCCTCGGCCGCTTTGGACACGCGCCAGGTCAGACCTTCGTCGGCCACGCCTGTTACATCGTCCTCGGCATCGGCAATTTCAAGACGATGGGCGCGATCGGCCTGCAACCGGGCCAGCGCCTCGGCGAGGCAATGCTCGGCGGCGTCATCGGCGGCATCGGGGCCGATGGCGGCGGTGATGCGCACATGCGGGTGCAGCAGCACGGCTTCGGTGGGCAGCGGGGCTTCGGCCATAAGCAGGGTGGTCAGGTCAGGCGCGGACTGGTGATAGAGGATCAGGCTGCGCAGGGTATCATGGCCGTGGCCCACGAAATCCAGACGTTCGAGCGCGGATTCGAACCGGGCGATCAGGCCGGGGTGATGGATGCAGGCGGCCAGAACCACCGCTTCGCGCAACGAATCCTGCACCAGATCGGCGGGGGTGGCGAGCAGGGATTGCTTGGTGCTGGCCATCGGCGCAACGGGCTGGAACGGCTTGCCCCTTTGCCCCGGTTGCCATGGCGCACGGGGAGGGCGCGGGGTGAAGGGGCGGGCACTGGTGCCGAACAACTCCCAGCGCAGGCGCTTGATTTCCTCGCCGTAGTGGCCCCGGATCGAGGGGTCGGCGATGCGTTTGAGCGCGGCACGCAGGGTCTTGTCCAGCGCGGCCTTGCGTTCGGGGCTGTCGAAATTCTTGCCTTCGGTCTCGCGCCGCCACAGCAGGCTGACCATGGGTTGCGCGGTGTCGATCACCTTTTGCATTGCCGCCGCGCCCTGCTGCTTGATCAGGTCATCCGGGTCGAGACCTGTGGGCAGGATGGCAAAGCGCAGGCCCTTTCCCGCCTCCAGCAGCGGCAGGGCAAGATCGACCACCCGCAAGGCTGCGGCAATGCCGGCTTTGTCCCCGTCCAGCGCGATCACCGGCTCATCTGCGATGCGCCAGAGCAGGCGCAGCTGGTCTTCGGTAACAGCAGTGCCCAAGGGGGCGACAGTGGCACGAAAGCCCGCCTCTGACAGGGCGATGACATCCATGTAGCCCTCGGCCACGATCAGCGGCAGGCCCTTGCCTGCCGCCTCGCGCGCCGGGGCGTGGTTGTAGAGATTGCGGCCCTTGTCGAAGAGATCGGTTTCGGGGCCGTTGAGGTATTTGGCGCGCGCATTCGGGTCCATTGCGCGGCCACCCAAGGATATGGCGCGGCCCCGCGCATCGCGGATCGGGAAGATGATCCGGCCCCGGAAGCGGTCGTAGATGGACCCGTCATCGGCCTTGGCACAGACACCGGAGTCTGTGATCAGATCGGCGGCAAAGCCCTTTTGGGTGAGTGCTGTGAGAAGGGATTGCCGGGCATCGGGGGCGAAGCCGATCTCCCAGCGATCAACGGCGGCTTCGGACAGCCCACGTTTGGCGATATAAGCGCGGGCCTCCGCTGCGGCCCCGGTTTGCAGTTGCAGGCGGAACCATTTCACCGCCTCTTCCATCACCTGCACCAACTGCGTGCGGTGATCCTGCTTTTCCGCCGCCTTCGGGTCGCGGGCGGGCATCTGCATCCCGGCCTCGCGCGCGAGGATCTCCACCGCCTCCATGAAGCCGGTGTTCTCCGACTCCTTGATGAAGGTCAGCACATCGCCTTTGGCATGGCAGCCGAAGCAGTAGTAGAACCCCTTGCGGTCATCGACATGGAAGCTGGCGGATTTTTCCTGATGGAACGGGCAGGGCGCCCACCAGTCGCCCTTTGCCATGTTGGATTTGCGCATGTCCCAGGTGACCTTGCGCCCCACGACTTGCGAGAGCGAGATCCGGGTGCGCAATTCGTCAAGGAATCCGGGTGGCAGGGACATAGGCTCTATATCGGGTCTAAGGTCTGCCGAGTCCAGCGCGGGCTGGAGCGGGGGGAGCCTCCGGCGGGAGTATTTGGAAAGCAGCAATGCCAGGGGCGTTGTCTGTGGCGGCAGGCGGCGGTAAGGGCGGGCAGGCAATGGAGAACGGGAATGGATGCGGGTGAGATCGGGCGTTTGTTCACGCGAGCGGATGGCAGCTATCTGTGCGCGCGCTGGGGGCGGCCGATCGTGCCGGTGGTGTTCGGGGTGGAGGAGGCCACGCTGAGGGTGATCAAGGGGGCGGTCGAGGCGGTGGTGGCATTGGCCGGGCACAGGATGGCCGAGACCGATCCGGAGCTGGGTGCGAACCTGATGCTGTTTTTCGTGCGCGACTGGGATGAGCTGCGCGGGGTGCCCAACCTGGATCGGTTGATCGACGGGCTGCCCGGACTGGTGGACCGGCTGGAGGCGGCCGGGGCCAATCAGTACCGGCTGTTCCGCTTTGATGCCGCCGGGGCGATCCGGGCCTGTTTCGTGCTTCTGCGGATGGACGCGCAGCTGTCGGCTCTCCCGGCCGGGACTGTCGCGCTGTCGCAGGCGGTGCAGGTGATCTTGTCGTGGAGTGATCAGGCTTTCGCCGGCGCCTCGCCGCTGGGGATGCTGGGAGAGGTCGCGGTGTTGCGCCCCGGGATCGCCGGGGTGATCCGGGCCGCCTATGATCCGGTGCTGCCGGCCGTGGCGCGCGATGCCAGCCATGCCTTGCGGCTGGCGGCGCGGGTCGGGGCGGAGGAGGAGGGGGATGGCTGTGGCGCATCGGTTTGAGCTTCGGGTCTATTATGAGGACACCGATCTGGCGGGCATCGTCTATTATGCCAACTATCTGAAATTCATCGAGCGCGGCCGCAGCGAATGGGTCCGCTCACTTGGGGTGGATCAGGCGCGGCTGCGGGCGGAGGAGGGGATTGTCTTTGCCGTGCGGCGGGTGGAGGCGGACTATCTGCGGCCTGCGGTTTTTGATGATCTGCTTGGCGTGACGACAGGGCTGGTGGAGTTGGGGGGCGCGCGGATCGTGCTGGATCAGGCGGTCTGGCGCGGGGAGGAGCGGCTGTTTTCGGCGCGGGTTGTGCTGGTTTGTGTGGGGCCGGGCATGGGGCCGGTGCGGATACCTGAGGGGGTGAGGGCTGCGTTACAGGCGGGTGTGTAACACAGGGGGGATTTTATAAAGCTGTTTTATATCAATGCTTTGACTGTGTGGGATTAAGGAATTTTTAACGATTGAGGGGTGGTTTTGGTCGGGCTGGGCGCGCCAGGTTTTGCACCACTCATGCGTAAGTTGCCGGACCTAGGTACAGGTAGATTGTCTTGAGATGCTGTTGAAGGGCAGACGCGCACGACGGTTTCAGCAGCAAGCTGACTTTGGGGCCGGATCTGAAAGTGTTTCCTTTTTGTTCCGAATTCCTGTAGTTGAATAAGCGCGCATCACGGAGACACCCATGTCGCATCAACGAGCCAGGTTTGAGCGCCTGAAATCCCTTCATGAGGGAAGCAGGGCATTCGTCATCCCCAACCCCTGGGATGCGGGATCGGCCCGCTTGCTTGCCAGTCTGGGTTTTGAAGCACTTGCGACGACCAGTGCAGGATATGCATTTTCAAAGGGCAAACGGGATTCATTCGCGGGTCTTGGCAGAGGCGAAATCCTTGAGAACGCCGCCGAGATCGTTGCCGCCACGGACCTTCCGGTTTCAGCCGATCTTGAAGACGGCTTCGGCCCGGCACCGGAGATGTGTGCGGAAACGATACGCATGGCGTGCCAGGCTGGTCTGGTGGGAGGATCGATAGAGGATGCGACGGGCAATGCGGATGCTCCGATTCATGATATTTCCCGAGCGGTTGAGCGCATTCAGGCCGCTGCCGAGGCCGCGCGTGATTTGCCGTTTCTTTTGACCGCCAGAGCGGAAAATTTCCTTTGGGGCCGCCCGGATCTGGCCGACACAATAAAGCGGCTGCAGGCATTTTCGGAGGCAGGTGCCGATGTTTTGTATGCGCCCGGCCTGCCGGACATCGACGCGATCAGGACCCTGTGCCAAGCCGTAGACAAGCCGGTTAACGTCGTCATGGGACTGAAGGGAAAAAGCTACTCGGTGGCCGAACTTTCGGACGCTGGCGTGCGGCGTATCAGCGTTGGAGGCTCTTTTGCCCGGGCTGCGCTTGGGGCCTTGATGCGCGCAGCAGAGGAAGTGAAGTCTTCCGGCACGTTCAGCTATGCCGAAGACGCCATCCCCGACGCTGTCGTCAGTCAATTGATGTCTCAGGATAAGCGTGACGAAAGGCAATAGCCGCTCCGCCCTGCAAGCCGACCATCCTGCCCCTCCCTCCATTCTGCCGACCGCTGTGCAGGCCGGTGCGGGGGATCTGATCTGTTACAGCATGTTTCAGCGATCCGCCGCCTTGTGACGCAGTTGTGTTGGCAATCCGCTTCAAATCCGGATAGAATCAGGTCAACAGGCGGTCACCAAGGCCCCGATAACAAGAGCAGGCGTAATGGAAACGGAAACCCTTGCGATGGCGCAGGAGATTGATTTCTCTTTGATCGCCCTTTTTGCACGTGCGACGCTGACGGTGAAGGTCGTCATGCTCATGCTGATGGTCATGTCGTTCTGGTCATGGGCCACGATCGTGCAGCGCCATATCATCTATCGCGCCGCACGCCGTGAGGCGGAGGTGTTTGACCGTGCGTTCTGGTCGGGTGAGCCGCTGGATGAGCTGTTTGAAAAGATCGGGCCGACGCCGGAAGGGGCGAGCGAGAAGATCTTTGCCGCCGGGATGATGGAGTGGCGGCGCAGCCATCGGCAGGATGGGGCGCTGATTGCAGGCGCGCAGGCCCGGATTGACCGGGCGATGAATGTGGCCATTGCGCGCGAGAGCGAGCGGCTGAACACCGGGTTGTCGTTTCTGGCGACCACGGGGGCGACAGCACCTTTCATCGGGCTGTTCGGCACGGTCTGGGGTATCAAGCATGCGTTCGAGCAGATCGCCATCAGCCAGAATACCAACCTGGCCGTCGTGGCCCCCGGCATTGCCGAGGCGCTGCTGGCGACCGGCATCGGTCTGGTCGCGGCCATCCCGGCGGTGGTGTTCTACAACAAGTTGAACTCCGACAGTGAGCGTATTCTTGGCGGTTATGAGGGCTTTGCCGATGAGTTCGCGACCATCCTGTCGCGCCAGCTGGATTCCTGAGCGATGGGGGCCGGGGTTCAGCAGAAATCGGGCGGCGGAAGCAGGCGGCGGCGGCGTGGCAAATCGGCGGCGATGGCCGAGATCAACGTGACGCCTTTCGTCGATGTGATGCTGGTGTTGCTGATCATCTTCATGGTGGCCGCGCCGATGCTGACCGTGGGGGTTCCGGTGGAACTGCCGCGCACGGCGGCAAGCGCCTTGCCGACGGAACAGGAGGAGCCGCTGACGATCACGCTGACGGCGGATGGCCGGACCCTGATCCAGAACACCGATGTCGAGGTGAGTGAGCTGATCCTGCGGCTGACGGCGATTGCGGCGGAGCGGACGACGAACAAGGTGTTTTTGCGTGCCGACGGGGCGATCCCCTATCAGCGGGTGGCGCAGGTCATGGGCGCGCTCAATGCGGGCGGGTTCAACTCCATCGGTCTGGTGACCGATACGGACGGGCCTGCGATGAACGGCAGCGGCAACTAGACCGATTGGGAAAACGCACGCGCAATGCAGACGGGCACCCTCATTTCCGGCGCTGGCCATGCGGCTTTGATCCTCTGGGTGATTCTGGGGGATTGGCTGTTTGCGCGCAAGGATGCTCCGGCGGTGGAGGTGGCTGAGGTGTCGCTGATCTCGGCGGCGGAGTTCGATGCGATGGTGGCGGCGGCACCGGCGACGCCGGTGCCTGCGCCGCAACCTGCGCCGGAGCCGCCTGCGGAGGCGCCCGCGCCGGTGGTAGAGCCGCCGCCGCCGGTGGTGCCGGATCTGCCTGCGCCGAGCCAGACGCCGCCACCCGCGCCGGAGCCGGTGCCCGAGCCTTTGCCGGAGAACAACGGCGTGGCCGATGCCCTGCCCTTGCCGGTGAACCCGGACCCGATCCCCGAGGTGCCCTTGCCCCCGACCGCCAGCCCCCGGCCCAAACCCGCGCCACGTGTGGCCCCGGTGCCGGTGGATGCGCCCGAGCCGGCGGTGGAGGTGGCCGAGGCCCCGGTTCAGGCGGTGACGCCGGACCCGGTGGAGGCGCCGCAGGTGGTGGAGCCGGAGCAGCCCGAGGCGCAGCCCGAGGAGGCAGGCACGGTGCTGGAGACCGAGGCGAACCGCAACGATCCGGTGGTCGCCTCCGGCGCGCCGCCGAGCAGCCCGCGCCCGAAGGGCCGCCCTGTGCGCAGCGAGGCCCCGGCGGTGGACACCGCACGGCCAACCCCGACGCCCACTCCGACGCCGACCCCGGCACGTGATACCAATGCGGATGCGGTGGCGGCGGCGCTGGCCGAGGCTTTGGCCGAGCCGCCCCCCACCCCGGCCCCGACCGGCGGGGCGACCAATGCGCCGCAAGGCCCACCAATGACCAGTGGCGAGCGGGATGCCCTGCGTGTGGCGGTGCAGCAGTGCTGGAATGTCGGCTCGCTGTCTTCGGATGCCTTGAACACGACGGTGGTGGTTTATGTCTCGGTCGCGCAGGACGGGGTGCCCGATGCCGGGTCGATCCGCATGGTCAGCGCGAGTGGCGGCACCGATGCCGGTGCGCGCGGCGCGTTCGAGGCGGCGCGACGGGCGATCATCCGTTGTGGCGCGCGGGGCTTTCCGCTGCCGCCCGAGAAATACGACCAGTGGCGCGAGATGGAACTCGTGTTCAATCCGGACGGGATGCGGATACGATGATCACTTTTGCGCCAGATTTTGCTCAAACGGGGCGATCCCTGTTCCTTTTCCCCCTGACCCCGGCGATGGCTGCTTTATGCTGCCCGCAACCGACCGAGGATAGCCCGAGGCCATGATGACAGTGAACCGTTTTTCGATTTCCGCCCTTGCCCCCGTTCTGGCCGTTGCGCTGCTGGGTCTGTTCGGGGTGCAGACCCCGGCGCAGGCGCAATCGGGGCCGCTCCGGATCGAGATCACCGAAGGGGTGATCGAGCCCTTGCCCTTTGCCGTGCCCGATTTTGTCGATGAGGGCGGGGCGGGGGAATATGCCCGCAACATCGCCCGGGTGATCGCCAGCGATCTGTCGGGCACCGGGTTGTTCCGCGAGATCCCGCGTGAGGCGCATATCGCCCGCGTCAGCAGCTTTGACAGCTCGATCGGTTATGAGGACTGGAAGGCGATCAACGCGCAGGCGGTGATCACCGGGGCGGTTACCGTGTCGGGCGGGCGGATCGTGGTGAAGTTCCGGCTGTTTGACGTGTTTTCCGGCCAGCAACTGGGCGAGGGGCTGCAATTTGCGGGCACTACGCAAAGCTGGCGGCGGATGGCGCACAAGGTGGCCGATGCCGCCTATAGCCGGATCACCGGCGAGGGCGGGTATTTTGATACGCGCGTGGTGTTTGTCAGCGAAGCCGGGCCGAAGAACCAGCGGCTGAAGCGGCTGGCGGTGATGGATTACGACGGGGCCAATGTGCAGTATCTGACCGACTCTTCGTCGATCGTGCTGGCGCCGCGCTTTTCGCCGAGCGGCGACCGTATCCTGTATACCAGCTATCAGACCGGCTTTCCGCGCATCACGTTGATGGATGTGGGAAGTCTGCGCACGCAGACCTTGGCCGAACAGCCGGGCACCATGACCTTTGCCCCGCGCTTTTCGCCCGATGGCGGGCGGGTGGTGTTCAGCCTTGAACGCGGCGGCAACTCGGATCTGTATATGCTGACACTTGGATCGGGCAATCTGAGCCAGTTGACCAACGCACCCTCGATCGAGACCGCGCCGAGTTTCAGCCCCGATGGCAGCCAGATCGTGTTTGAATCCGACCGTTCGGGCACGCAGCAGCTGTATATCATGCCAGCGGGTGGTGGTGAGGCACGGCGGATCTCGAACGGGCAGGGGCGCTATTCTACCCCGGTCTGGTCGCCGCGCGGTGATATGATTGCCTTTACCAAGCAGCATCAGGGCCGGTTCCACATCGGTGTGATGCGGACCAATGGCAGTGAAGAGCGTCTGCTGACCGCATCCTTTCTGGATGAAGGCCCGACCTGGGCCCCGAATGGCCGGGTGATCATGTTCACCCGCGAGACCAGCGGGGCGGGCGGGCAATCGGCGCTGTATTCGGTGGATATTTCCGGGCGCAACCTGCGTCAGGTTCCGACCGAAGGCGCGGCATCGGACCCTGCGTGGTCGCCGCTGCTGCCCTGAGCCCATAAGCCGCGCCTGGATCACAGGTCCGATTCACAGGGCGCGGCAAGTCTGATATGATCGTGGCCAATCGAGCCAATGAACAAAAGGAAACTCACGATGTCGCTTCTTCCCAAGGCCCTTTTCCTTGTTGCTGCCTTTGGGCTGGCAGCCTGTAACAACCCTGACCGTTTCGGCGCCGGTGGCGCGGGGGCGGGTGGCGCAGGCGCCGGTGGCATGGGCGGCGGTTTCGTCGACACCACCGGGCTGGGCGATCCGAACGACCCGCGGTCCATCGCCTATTTCAACCAGCGTGTCGGTGACCGCGTATTGTTCCCGGTGAACCAGCACACGCTGACCCCAGAGGGGCGTCAGGTGCTGCAGGGGCAGTCGCAATGGCTGATGACCAACAGCAGTTATGCCGTGATCATCGAAGGCCATGCCGATGAGCAGGGCACGCGCGAATACAACCTTTCGCTGGGCGCACGCCGGGCGGCTGCGGTGCAGAACTTCCTTATTTCGCAAGGGGTTCCGGCTGGGCGGATGCGCACCATCAGCTATGGCAAGGAGCGCCCGATCGAGGTCTGTTCGACCGAGGCCTGCTATTCGCAGAACCGTCGTTCGGTGACGGTGCTGTCGATGGGCGCGGGGATGTAAGCGGATGATCCGTGCTGTCTTGACGGCGCTGGTGCTGATGGCGGGGCCTGCGTTTTCGCAGGCCAGTCCGCAGACTCTGGCCGATATCCGCGCCGAACTTGGCGCGCTTTCGGCGGAGTTCAACCGGCTGAAGACGGAATTGGTGCAGACCGGGGCCTCGGGCGGGGCTTTGGCTGGTGGGTCGGCGCTGCAGCGGATGGATACGCTGGAGGCGGAACTGTCGCGGCTGACCGCGCGGGCCGAGGACATCGAGATGCGCCTGAACCGGGTGGTGACGGATGGCACCAACCGGATCGGCGATCTGGAGTTCCGCCTGTGCGAGGTGACGCCGGGCTGTGATCTGGCAACCGTGGGAACTGCGCCTGTTCTGGGCGGTGACGCGGGTGGCGGGGCCTCGGCTCCGCCGCAATCACCCAATGCGGTGGTGATCGAAGAGCCGAGCGTACCGTTCGCGGGCGGGGCAGAGCTGGCGATTGGCGAGCAGGCGGATTTTGACCGGGCCCGGGCGGTGCTCGGTCAGGGTGACTTTCGCACCGCCGCGGACCTCTTTGCGACCTTTACCCAATCCTATCCTGGCTCGCCGCTAAGTCAGGAAGCGCAGTTCAGCCGGGGCGAGGCTCTGGTGCAGCTTGGGGAAACCTCCAATGCGGCGCGGGCCTATCTGGAGGCGTTTTCAGCGAGTCCGGACGGGCCGTTTGCCGCCGAGTCGCTGTTGAAACTGGGAGAGGCGCTGGGTGTGCTGGGGCAGGTGCCGGAGGCTTGTGTGACGCTGGCCGAAGTGGGTTCGCGCTATCCTGGCAGTCTGGCAGCGACGCAGGCGCAGCTGGCGATGCAAGGCTATCAGTGCCAGTGAGCGACGGCGATGACCGGAGCCTTGTTGAAAGCGCCCGTCGGGCGCTTTCTTCCGTTCCGGGGGAGGGTGTCGTCGGGCTGGCGGTGTCGGGTGGCGGCGATTCGATGGCGATGCTGCATCTGATGCAGGCGGTAGCCGGGCGACCTTTGGCGGTGGCGACGGTGGATCACCGCTTGCGGGTGGAGGCGGCGGCAGAGGCTGTGCAGGTCGGGCAGGTCTGCGCCGGGCTGGGGCTGGTGCATGATGTGCTGGTCTGGGATCATGGCGCGGTTGCGGGCAACCTGATGGATGCGGCGCGGCGCGCGCGCTATGCGCTGCTGGCGGATTGGGCGCGCGCGCGGGGGATCGGTTCGGTTCTGGTCGCGCATACGGCGGATGATCAGGCGGAAACGGTGCTTCTGGGGCTGGCGCGGGCCGCCGGGCTGGACGGTCTGGCCGGGATGCGGCCCTGTTGGCAGCAGGGGGGCGTGGCGTTTCACCGGCCCTTGCTGGAGGTGCCACGTGCCGCGCTGCGCGGCTATCTGCAGCGGCGCGGGTTGTGGTTTGTCGACGACCCCAGCAATGAGGATGCGGCGTTTGACCGGGTAAAGATGCGCCACGCGCTGGCGGCCTTGCGCGAGGTGGGGATTACCGCGCCGGGGCTGGCTGCGGTTGCGCGCAATCTGGCGGCTGTGCAGGCCGATCTGCGCGGGTTGCTGGCAGAGGCGGCGGGGCGGCTGGTGGTGGAGCGCGCGGGCGCGCTGGACATTGACCGCGCCGGCTTTGCCGCGCTGCCGGGGGAGCTGGCGCGGCGGCTGGTGCTGGCGGGGTTGATGTGGCTGTCGGGCGCGGACTATCCGCCGCGCGCCGAAGCGCTGGCGCGGATGGTGCAGGCTTTGCGCGACGGGCAGGCTTGCACGCTGTGGGGCTGTCGGCTGGTGTGGCGCAAGGAGCGCGCGATGTTGGTGCGCGAGCCGCGCGCTGTCGGGCCGGAGGTGGCGTTGGGCGCGCTCTGGGATGGGCGTTGGCGGGTGACGGGGCCGGGCGTGGGCGTGGTGCGGGCGGTTGGGCAGGACGGTTTGGCGCAGCTGGCGGATTGGCGCGTGACGGGAATCGCGCGTGAGGTGGCCCTGGTTACCCCGGGGGTATGGGACGGGGGGCGGCTGATTGCGGCACCAATATTAACGGACAATGAAGGTTTTGCTGCGACATTGACGGCAGGTTTCGGCTTATTCCTGATATCGCATTGAACCCAGCGCCGTTCTGTCTATCTTAGGAAGCAAGACCGCCGCCCCGTTCCGGGCAGCGGACATGTGGGGAGACGCTTCGTGGGAAATGCACGAAATATCGCATTCTGGGTCGTTCTGTTCTTTCTGATCCTGGCGCTGTTCAATCTATTCAGTGGGAATCAGACCACCCAATCTTCGCGGCAGATCTCCTATTCGGATTTCGTGCAGCGGGTTGAATCGGGTGAAGTGGCCAGCGTGGTCATTGACGGTGAGCGCTTGCAGGTGCGCGGGCGAGATGGCAACAGCTATGCCGCCATCGTGCCTCAGGGCACCGATGTGACCGACCGGCTGGTCGCCAAGGGCGTGGAAGTGCGGGCCGAAGCGCAGCAGCAATCGGGCTTTGTCTCGATCCTGATGACGTTTTTGCCCTTCCTGCTTCTCATCGGGGTCTGGATCTTCTTCATGAACCGGATGCAGGGCGGCGGCAAAGGCGGGGCGATGGGTTTTGGCAAATCGCGCGCCAAATTGCTGACCGAAAAGCATGGCCGCGTGACATTCGACGATGTGGCGGGCATCGACGAGGCCAAGGAAGAGCTTGAGGAGATTGTGGAATTCCTGCGCAATCCGCAGAAATTCTCGCGCCTTGGCGGCAAGATTCCCAAGGGAGCACTGCTTGTTGGCCCTCCGGGCACGGGTAAGACATTGCTGGCCCGCGCGATTGCGGGTGAAGCGGGGGTGCCGTTCTTCACCATCTCGGGTTCCGACTTTGTGGAGATGTTCGTGGGTGTGGGGGCAAGCCGCGTGCGCGACATGTTCGAGCAGGCGAAAAAGAACGCGCCCTGCATCGTGTTCATCGACGAGATCGACGCCGTGGGCCGTGCCCGTGGCGTGGGCATCGGCGGTGGCAATGATGAGCGTGAGCAGACGTTGAACCAGCTGCTGGTCGAGATGGACGGGTTCGAGGCGAATGAAGGTGTGATCATCGTCGCCGCCACCAACCGCAAGGATGTGCTGGACCCGGCGCTGCTGCGTCCGGGCCGGTTTGACCGCCAGATCCATGTGCCGAACCCCGATATCAAGGGCCGCGAGAAGATTTTGGGCGTGCATGCCCGCAAGGTTCCCCTGGGCCCGGACGTGGACCTGCGCACGATTGCGCGCGGCACCCCCGGTTTCTCGGGTGCCGATCTGATGAACCTTGTCAACGAGGCGGCCCTGATGGCCGCGCGCATCGGCCGCCGCTTTGTCGCGATGGATGATTTCGAGAATGCGAAAGACAAGGTGATGATGGGGGCCGAGCGTCGCAGCATGGTGCTGACGCAGGACCAGAAGGAAATGACCGCCTATCACGAGGCTGGCCACGCCGTTGTGGGCATGGCCCTGCCGAAATGTGACCCGGTCTACAAGGCCACGATCATTCCGCGCGGTGGTGCGCTTGGCATGGTGATGAGCCTGCCGGAGATGGACCGCCTGAACTGGCACCGCGATCAGTGCGAACAGCGCATCGCAATGACCATGGCCGGGAAAGCCGCCGAGATCATCAAATGGGGTGAGGATTCGGTGTCGAACGGGCCTTCGGGCGATATCCAGCAGGCAAGCGCGCTGGCGCGCGCGATGGTGCTGCGCTGGGGGATGTCGGATGTGGTCGGCAATGTGGATTATGCCGAAGCGGCAGAGGGCTATTCCGGCAATACCGGCGGGTTCTCGGTCTCGGCCGAGACCAAGCGGCTGATCGAACAGGAAGTGAAACGCCTGATCGACGAAGGCTATGAGACGGCACGGCGCATCCTGATCGAGAAGAACACCGAGTTCGAGCGGCTGGCGCAGGGCCTGCTGGAATATGAGACCCTGACCGGCGACGAGATCAAGAAGGTGGTCGCGGGCGAAAAGCTGGGCGGCGATGATGATGCCGAGAAACCGGCCTCGGGTGGCGGGTTGGCGGCCATTCCGTCGATCCCCAAGCTGAAGCCGAAAGCCGCTGGCGGGCTGGAGCCGGAGCCGACGGTTTGATTTCTGTTTGACAGGATATGAACGCCCCGGAACCTTGCGGTTCCGGGGCTTTTCTTTGCGCGAAGGGGCGGGAATGGCGGCGCTGAGACCCACCGGCTTTGTGGGCCGGATCATCTGGCTGGGCGTGGTGCGCGACCGCGACCGGCAATTGCGGGCCGAGCCGGTGGCGACCTTGCGTGCGGGGTTTGACGGGCCGGAGGGCGAGGCGCATGGCGGGCTGACCCGGCCCGCGTGCAGCCGGGTCAAGGCGCAGTATCCGCGGGATACGGTGATCCGCAACACCCGGCAGTTTTCACTGATGGCGGCGGAAGATCTGGCGCAGATCGCTCAGCGCATGGGGCTTGCCGCGCTGGACCCGGGGTTGGTGGGCGCAACCATGGTGATTGAGGGGTTGCCGGATTTCACGCATCTGCCGCCCTCGTCGCGGTTGCAGGGGGCTGGGGGTGCCACGCTGGTGGTGGATATGGAGAACCGCCCCTGCGTGCTGCCCGGCAAGCCGATCGAGGCGGCGCATCCCGGCTTTGGCGCGAAGTTCAAGGCGGCTGCGAAGGGGCGGCGCGGGGTGACAGCCTGGGTGGAACGTGAGGGGGTTTTCTCGCTGGGTGAGGCGGTTGCGCTGCACATTCCCGACCAGCCGGTCTGGGCGCATCTGGCCGAGGCACGGCGCGGATAGCGCTTTGCGGCGGTTTTTCGGGCCGAGAGGTCGGAAATGCCTGTGTGCCGGGCACGCACCCCGGTAACACTGCCCCCAAGCGCCGCAACAAGGCGCATGCCTTGGGTTTGGGAGAGAGACATGGCCTTTGCATCCGATATCGAGATCGCCCGCGCGGCGAAGAAGCTGCCGATTCAGGCGATTGGTGCGCGGCTGGGGATACCGGAGGCTGACCTGCTCCCCTATGGCCATGACAAGGCCAAGGTCGGGCAATCCTTTATCGCGTCGCTCAGGGACCGGCCGGATGGCAAGCTGATTCTGGTCACCGCGATCAACCCGACCCCGGCGGGCGAGGGCAAGACCACCACCACAGTAGGCCTGGGCGACGGGCTGAACCGGATCGGCAAGCGGGCGGTGGTGTGCATCCGTGAGGCCAGCCTTGGCCCCAACTTCGGGATGAAGGGCGGGGCTGCGGGCGGTGGCATGGCGCAGGTGGTGCCGATGGAGGAGATGAACCTGCATTTCACCGGCGATTTCCACGCGATCACATCGGCCCACAACCTGCTGGCGGCGATGATCGACAACCACATCTACTGGGGCAATGCGCTGGATATCGACACGCGCCGGGTGGTGTGGCGCCGGGTGATGGACATGAACGACCGCGCCCTGCGCGACGTGGTGACCAGTCTTGGCGGCGTGCCCAACGGCTATCCGCGCCAGACCGGGTTTGATATCACGGTGGCCTCAGAAGTGATGGCCATCTTGTGCCTGGCCCGCGATCTGGCGGATCTGGAGCGGCGGCTGGGCGATATCGTGGTGGCCTATACCCGCGCGAAAACCCCGGTGACGGCCCGCGATATCAAGGCCGACGGGGCGATGACCGTGCTGCTTCGCGATGCGATGCAGCCCAATCTGGTGCAGACGCTGGAAAACAACCCGGCCTTTGTGCATGGCGGTCCGTTTGCCAATATCGCCCATGGCTGCAATTCGGTGATCGCCACCACCACCGCGCTGAAACTGGGCGACTATGTGGTGACCGAGGCCGGATTTGGCGCGGACCTTGGGGCCGAGAAGTTCTTTGACATCAAATGCCGCAAGGCTGGCTTGCTGCCTGCCGCGGCGGTGATTGTGGCCACGGTGCGGGCGATGAAGATGAACGGCGGCGTGGCGAAGGCTGATCTGAACGCCGAGAATGTGGCGGCAGTGCAGGCGGGCTGCGCCAACCTTGGCCGCCATATCGGCAATGTGCGAAAGTTTGGCGTGCCGGTGGTGGTGGCGATCAACCATTTCACCTCCGATACCGGGGCTGAGGTGCAGGCGGTGAATGATTACGTGGCGGCGCAGGGGGCGGAGGCGATCCTGTGCCGGCATTGGGCGGAAGGCTCGGCCGGGATCGAGGATCTGGCGCATAAGGTTGTGGAACTGGCCGAAAGTGGCGTGGCGGATTTCGCGCCGCTTTACCCCGACGACATGCCGCTGATGGCCAAGATCGAGACGATCGCGAAGCGGATTTACCACGCCGATGGGATCGTCGCGGACAAGGCGGTGCTGGATCAGCTCGCGGCATGGGAGGCGGCGGGTCATGGGCACCTGCCGGTCTGCATCGCCAAGACACAATACAGCTTTACCACCGATCCGACGGTGCGCGGGGCACCGCTGGGGCATACCATCCCAGTGCGCGAGGTGCGGCTTTCGGCGGGCGCTGGCTTTGTGGTGGCGATCTGCGGCGAGATCATGACGATGCCTGGCCTGCCGCGCGAGCCGAGCGCCGAGGTGATCCGGCTGAACGCGCAGGGCGATGTCGAAGGACTGTTCTGACGGCCGCCATGGGGCGAAACCCTGCGTTGCCCTTTGCCGGTCGACGCTTTATGTCGGCGCTGTCTGAACGGGAAGAGCCTTATGCGTAAACCTGCTGATTGTGAAACCATGGCCGATATCCGGGCCGAGATCGACCGGCTGGATGCGGATCTGGTCCGGCTGTTCGCCGAGCGCGCCGCCTATATCGACCGCGCCGCCGAGATCAAGGCCGGGGTGGATCTGCCCGCCCGGATCGGATCGCGCGTTGAAGAGGTGGTGGCGAATGTGCGACGCCATGCCCTGACCCACGGGCTGCCACCCGAACTGGTGGAAAAGCTGTGGCGACGGCTGATCGACTGGTCGATCGCGCGCGAGGAAAACCGCCTTGGCCCCGACTCCATGCGAAAGGAAAACTGACATGACCGCCATCCTGATCGACGGCAAGGCCTTTGCGGCGGGTGTGCGCGCCCGGGTTGCCGCGCATGTGGCGCGGCTGGCGGAGGAACATGGCGTGGTGCCGGGCCTCGCCGTGGTGCTGGTGGGCGAGGACCCGGCGTCACAGGTCTATGTGCGCAACAAGGGCGTGCAGACGGCGGAGGCCGGGATGGCGAGCTTCGAGCACAAGCTGGCGGCAGACACATCGCAGGCGGAACTGCTGGCGCTGGTCCGCGCGCTGAATGCCGACCCGAAGGTGCATGGGATTCTGGTGCAATTGCCGCTGCCCGCACATCTGAATTCCGATCTGGTCATCAACACGATTGATCCGGCCAAGGATGTGGACGGGTTTCACGTCTCCAACGTCGGGCTCTTGGGCACCGGGCAAAAGGCCATGGTGCCCTGCACGCCGCTGGGCTGCCTGATGATGCTGCGCGCGCATCACGGCTCGCTGGCGGGGATGGATGCCGTGGTGGTGGGGCGGTCCAATATCGTGGGCAAGCCGATGGCGCAGCTTCTGCTTGGCGACAGCTGCACGGTGACGATCGCACATTCGCGCACCAGGGATCTGGCGGCGCTCTGCCGCAGCGCCGATATTCTTGTGGCCGCCGTCGGCAGGCCGGAGATGATCACCGGCGCTATGGTGAAACCTGGGGCGACGGTGATTGATGTCGGCATCAACCGGGTGGAGCGCGACGGCAAGACGCGGCTGGTCGGCGATGTCGATTTCGCCTCTGCCTCGGTGGTGGCGGGGGCGATAACCCCGGTCCCCGGCGGTGTCGGCCCGATGACCATCGCCTGCCTGCTCGCCAACACGCTGACCGCCTGCTGCCGCACGCATGGCTTGCCGGAACCGGAGGGGCTGACCGTCTAAGCGCCACCGCGCGGCATTGGGATGGCGCGGGCCACGCTGCCGCCACACAGCACCGCCAGTGCGCCGGGCTGCATCAGGCCTGTGAGGGCCGGATCATGGCACCACAGCCCGCCGGTATAGGTGCCGAAAGCGGGCAGGATCAGCCGGTTGCCATCAGCAAGAAAGCAGCGCCAGGCTTTGCCCGCCAGCCGCGCCTTGGGGTGGTAATGGCCCGAGACCTCGCCCTGGGCGCCCGGCTCCGCCATATGGCGGAACCCCAGCCCGCCGAAGCGCACCTCGGCCCGGTGGCTGCCCGCGATGTCCAGCGGCCCGGCGTCATGGTTGCCTGCGATCCAGATCCAGTCGCGCCCGGCGATCAGGCGGGTGAGCCACAGCCGATCAGCCTCGTCCAGCCCGTCCAGACTGGCGGCATCGTCAAAGCTGTCGCCAAGGCAGATCACGCATCCCGCGCTGGTCGCCTCGATCTCGGCCTCCAGCCGCAACAGCGTCTCGCGCGTCTCATAGGGCGGCAACAGCGCGCCCGCCCGCCGGGCCATGCGTTCGGATTTGCCAAGATGCAGGTCAGAGACACAGAGAAGTTTGCGATCAGGGCAGAACAGCGCGCCCGAGGGTCGGGCGATCAGGGATTCACCGGCAAGGCTCAGGGCATAGCTCATGCCGCCTGATCTGCCCGCGCGCGGCGGCCAAGGCAATCCCCCCTTCGCATTGCTGCTTTCAAAATACTCCCGCGCGGTGCGCTCCGACCTTTCCCCCAGCACCCCGCCTCAGGTCAGCCCCGCCGCTTCCATCAGCCGCCGGGCCATGTCTTCGGCCAGCCGTTCGCGCCCCGTGCCCAGCACCGGGATGCGTCCCGGTTCAAGGAACAGCGGCGCGGCGAGGGGGGAGACGCGGGGCAGGCGGCGGGTTTCGATACGGTCGCCGATACGGGCGAGCAGGTCTTCGATGCGGGCAAAGTCGATCAGCCCGCGCATCGCCTCTTCGCGGGTGATCTGCAACAGCAGGTGATCGGGGTCGTATTTGCGCAAGGTGTCGTAGAGGATATCCGATGAGAACGTCGCCTGCCGCCCGGATTTGCGGCGGCCCTGGTGGCTGCGTTCGATCAGGCCGGAGATGATGGCGCTGGCGCGGAAGGTGCGTTTCATCACGGCGTTTCCGGCGAGCCATGTGTCTAACCCCTCTTGCAGGGCGTGCAGGTTGAACAAGGGGGTGGCGTCGGTCACCGCGTCGATGCCCCAGATCAAGGTGGCGTAATCGGTGGCGACAAAGCCAAGGGGCGCAAGGGCTGCTTCCTCCATCGCCTTGGTCAGCAGCAAGCCAAGGGTCTGCTGGGCGTTGCGACCGGCGAAACCGTAGATCACCAGATGCTCGCGCCCGTCGTGTGGAAAGCTTTCGCAGAGCAGGGTGTCGCGGTCGGGCAGGCGCGAGACCTCGCGCTGGAGGGTCAGCCATTCGGCAGTGTGGGCCGGCAGGTCGGGCCAGCTGGATTGTTGGAATATGTCAAGAATCCGCTGGGTCAGCAGGGTGGATGTGGCGAATTTTGTTCCATTGAACACAGCGACCTTCGGGTCGCGGCCGGGCTGGTTGGTGACCTCGACCGTCATTTCGCGCAAGCCTTCATAGCGCACCACCTGCCCGCCGATCAGGAAGGTATCACCGGGGGTGAGGCTGGCGGCGAAGGATTCCTCGACTTCGCCCAAAGGTGTGCCGCCGAAGCGGCTTTTCAGGCGCACTTTCAGGGTTTCGATGTCGATGATAGTGCCGAGGTTCTGGCGGATCACCGCAGCGGCGCGCGGGTCGCGCAGGTGCCATTTTCCGCCGGTGAGCTTCAGCCGCTGCCAGCGGTCATAGGCGCGCAGGGCATAGCCGCCGGTGGCGACGAAATCGAGCGTGGCGTCGAACTCGGGTCGGGTCAGCGCGGCATAGGGGCCTGCGGTGGTGACTTCGGCATAGAGCTGATCGGCGTCGAAAGGGCCTGAACAGGCGGTGAGCAGGATGTGCTGGCACAGCACGTCGCGCGGGCCGGGGCCGCGCGGCTCGCCATCCAGTGTGCCGTCGCGCACGGCATCAAGGGCGGCTTTACACTCGACCACCTCAAAGCGGTTGGCGGGCAGCAGCAGCGCCTTGGACGGCGCGTTGTAGCGGTGGTTGGCGCGGCCGATGCGCTGGACGAGGCGCTTGACGTTTTTCGGAGCACCCACCTGAATCACAAGGTCCACGTCGCCCCAGTCTATGCCCAGATCAAGGCTGCCGGTGCAGACGATGGCGCGCAGGGCACCGGCGACCATCGCCGCCTCCACCCGTTCGCGCTGTTCGCGCGACAGGCTGCCGTGGTGGATGCCGATGGGCAGGTCATCGGTATTGGCGAGCCAGAGATCGCGAAAGAACAGTTCCGCCTGCGCGCGGGTGTTGTGGAAGATCAGCGTGGTGCGGTGCTGCTTCACCTGTTCGAGAATGGCATGGATCGCATAGCGCCCGCCGCCGCCCGCCCAAGGGGGGGGCGTGTCGGTTTCCAACATCGAGATGTCCGGGGGCGGGCCGGGGTCGGCCAGCAGGATGCGGGTGTCGGGTGAAAGGAAGAGGGCCAGCGCGGGCGGGTCTTCCACCGTGGCCGAGAGGCCGACGCGGCGCAGGCCGGGGGACAGGGTTTGCAGACGGGCGAGCAGCAGGGTCATCTGATCGCCGCGTTTGGATTCGGCCAGAGCGTGCAGCTCATCCAGGATCACCCGTTGCAGCCCGGCGAAGATGCGGGGGGCGTCCTCGTAGGACAGCAGCAGCGCCAGCGATTCCGGCGTGGTCAGCAGGATATGCGGCGGGTCGGCGCGCTGGCGGCGGCGTTGGGTATAGGTGGTGTCGCCGGTGCGGTCCTCGACCCTTATCGGCAGGCCTGCCCCTTCTACTGGCGTGCGCAGGTTGCGGCGGATGTCGGCGGCCAGCGCCTTGAGCGGAGAAATATAAAGCGTGTGCAGACCCTTGGCGGGCGTCGCGGTCAGCTCGGCTAGGGTGGGGAGGAAGCCTGCGAGGGTTTTGCCACCTCCGGTGGGGGCGATCAGCAGGGTGGCGGGATCAGCGGCGCGCGCCAGCATGTCAAGCTGGTGCGGATGCAGGGTCCAGCCCTTTGCGGTGAACCAGTCGGCAAGGGCGGGGGGGAGGGTTTCCATGCGCGCAAGGTAGCGGGGTGGGGCCTCGCGTCAACGCCGCAAAGGGAGGCCGTCGGCGAGGCGCAGGGGGAGGCGCGCAAAGCCTGCGCTGATTTTGCTTGAAGGCGGGTGCGCCGGGGCCTAATCGGTTGGCATGCGAATGCTTTTCCTTGGCGATGTGATGGGCCGGTCCGGGCGTGCGGCGATTGCCGAGCGGTTGCCGGGGCTGCGGCTGGAGTGGAACCTCGATTTCGTGGTGGTGAATGGCGAAAATGCCTCATCCGGCGCGGGTCTGACGCCGGAGCATGCCAAGATATTGCTGGCGGCGGGGGCGGATTGTCTGACACTGGGTGACCATGCCTTTGACCAGAAGGACATGCTGTCGTTCATCGAGCAGGAACCGCGGATCCTCCGGCCGATCAATTTCTCCAAGGTGGCGCCGGGCAAGGGCTGGCGGGTGTTCACCGCGACGCAAGGACGCAAGGTTCTGGTGGCGCAGGTACTGGGGCAGGTGTTCATGAAGCGGCCGTTTGACGACCCGTTCTCGGCGATCGAACAGGTGCTGCGATCGCATCCGATGGGTGGGATGGTGCAGGCGGCCATTGTGGATGTGCATGCGGAAGCCACCAGCGAGAAGATGGCGATGGGGCATTGGTGCGACGGGCAGGCCTCGTTGGTTGTGGGCACCCATACCCATGTGCCGACCGGTGATGCGCAGATATTGACCGGCGGCACGGGGTATCTGACCGATGCCGGGATGTGCGGCGACTACAATTCGGTGATCGGGATGGAAAAGCTGGAGCCGTTGCGGCGGTTCATCACCGGCATGCCGAAGGCGCGGTTCGAGCCTGCGGGCGGGCCGGCCACCCTGTCGGGCGTGTATGTGGAGACCGATGACCGCACCGGCAAGGCGCTGACGGTGCGGATGATCCGGCTGGGCGGGCGGCTGCAGGAGGCACGCCCTTGAACGATCTTTCGCCGCTTGCCGTCACGCTTGCGGTCAGGCTGCCCGGCGTGGCATTGGTGCGGTCAGGGGTCTTGGCCCACGCCGCGCAGGGGGAATGATGCTGGGGTTTGAGCTGGATCAGGCGGTGCAGGCCTATGTCGCGCTGGCGATTCTGGTGGGCATGCTGGTTTTGTTCGTGCGTGAGACCTATCCGGTGGAGGTGACCGGAATAGGCGGGGCCTGTCTGATGCTTGTGCTGGGCATCCTGCCACAGGGTGATGCGGTGGGTGCCTTGTCCAATGCGGCACCCTGGACGATTGCGGCGATGTTCATCATTGCGGGCGGGCTGGTGCGCACGGGCGCGCTGGATTCGGCCACGCAATACGCCTTGCGCTATGTGAAGACGCATCCGAAATCGTCGCTGGTGGTGATCTCGCTGGGCGTGATCGGCATGTCGGCTTTCATGAACAACACGCCGATCGTGGTGGTGATGATCCCGGTGTTCATGCAGATCGCGCGGCAACTGGCGCTGTCGCCATCGAGGCTGATGATTCCGCTGTCCTATCTGGCAATTCTGGGGGGCACGATCACGCTGATCGGCACCTCGACCAATATCGTGGTGGACGGGGTTGCGCGCGAGCGCGGGCTGGAGCCGTTCGGGATCTTCGAGATCACGCCTTTGGGCATTGCGGCGTCACTGGTCGGGATGACCTATCTGGCGCTGTTCACCAAGCGGTTGCTGCCGGATCGGGACAGCATGGCGATGATGCTGACCGACCGCAGCCGGATGAAGTTCTTTACCGAGGTGGCGGTGCCCGAGGACAGCCCGATCGTTGGGCTGAAGGTTGATGCGGTCGGACTGTTCAAGCGCGACAACATGCGGGTGGTGGATGTGCTGCGCGGGGATGCCTCGTTGCGGCGTGAGCTGGCCGAGGTGGAGCTGGCGGTGGGCGACCGCGTTGTTTTGCGCACACCGATGTCGGAAGTGCTGGCGCTGCAGGAGTCGAAAGAGCTGCGGATGGTGGACAAGCTGTCTTCGGTCCAGACTTCGACGGTGGAGGTGCTGATCACGCCGGGCTGTGCGATGGTGGGGCGGTCTTTGGGCAGTATGCGGCTGCGGCGGCGCTATGGGGTTTATCCGCTGGCGGTGCATCGCAAGAACCAGAACATCGGGCGGCAGCTGGAGGATCTGGTGGTGCAGGTCGGCGATACCCTTTTGCTGGAAGGAGCGCCGGCCGATATCCAGCGGCTGGCGGCGGATATGGATGTGGTCAATATCTCGGAACCGTCGGACCGGGCGTATCGGCGGACCAAGGCCCCGATCGTGGTGCTGGTGCTGGCGGGTGTGGTGGGTTTGTCGGCGCTGAATGTGGCGCCGATCCTGCTGTTGGCGATGGTCGGTGTGGGCGTGGTGCTGATCACGCGCTGTATTGATGCGGATGAGGCGTTCGGCTTTGTCGATGGCCGTTTGATGGCGCTGATCTTTGCCATGCTGGCCGTCGGCGCGGGGTTGGAACATTCGGGTGCGGTGCAGCTGATCGTCGATTTTGTCGCGCCCTTCATGCAGGGCCTTCCGCCGTTCCTGCTGATTTTCGTGGTCTATGCGCTGACCTCGATCCTGACCGAGATTGTGTCGAACAATGCGGTGGCGGTGATCCTGACGCCGATCGTGATCGGGCTTGCGGCACAGATCGGGGTTGATCCACGGCCCTTTGTGGTGGCAGTGATGTTCGGGGCCTCGGCCTCTTTCGCGACGCCGATCGGATACCAGACCAATACGCTGGTCTATGGTCCGGGTGGGTATCGGTTCAGCGACTTCCTGCGGATCGGGGTGCCGCTGAATATTGTGATGATGGTGGCGATTTCGGCCCTGATCCCGTTGTTCTTTCCGTTCTGAAGGGAAACCCCATGCGTAAACTCTTGCTCTGTCTGGCGCTGGCGGGCTGTGTCTCGGCCGTGCCCGGCCATCCGGTGCCGCAGGCGGCAAGCCTGTCGGCGGAGGTGCTGACACTGACCCTTTCGGATGGGACGGTGTGCCGTGCGAACTGGGCTATGGCCCCGGTCGGGCGGTTTGAGCGTTGTGGGCCGGGTTACGGATATGCGGTGCGGGTGATCGACAACCCCAATATCCTGCGCCAGATCTGGACCGGGCTGACATCGGCGCTGGGCGCTGAAGGACTGGTTGCGCCGCTCGCCGAAGTGGTGATCACCGATCCGGCGGGGGTGGACCGGGTGTTTGCGTCGCCACCACCCGTGAAGGAATGATCGGATGGCACCGAAGTTTGGCACCAGTGGCCTGCGCGGGCTGGTCACGGAACTGACGCCCGCGCTGGTGGCCGATTACACCCGCAGCTTTCTGGCCGCGTGTCCGGTGGGCTCGGGTCTGTGGGTCGGGCGCGATCTGCGCGACAGCTCGCCCCGCTTGTCCGAGGAGGTGATTGCGACGGCCCGCGCCGAAGGCGTGGCGGTGACCGATTGCGGCGCAGTGCCGACACCGGCGCTGGCGATGGCGGCGATGGCGGCGGGGGCGGCGGCGATCATGATCACCGGCAGCCATATTCCGGCGGATCGCAACGGGCTGAAGTTTTATGTGCCGGGCGGTGAGATCACCAAAGCGGACGAGACGGCGATCCTTGGGGCTTTGGGCCGCGCCCCGGCGGGGCTGACGGCGACGCGGCGCGGGACGTTCGAGGCCAGCGGCGACTGGGCGGCGCGCTATCGGGCGGCGTTTGGCCGGTGTCTTGACGGCATGAAGGTGGGTGTCTGGGCCCATTCGGCAGTCAGCCGTGAGGGGCTGGTCGCCTGTCTGGAAGCCTTGGGCGCGCGGGTGGCGGTGCTGGGCCGGTCGGATACGTTCGTGCCGGTGGATACCGAAGCGGTGCCCGCCGAGGTGCGGGCGCAGTTCGTAGGCTGGTCGGAGGGCCTTGATGCGATTGTCTCGACCGATGGCGATGGCGACCGGCCCTTGGTGGCGGATGCCAAGGGGCAGATCGTGCCGGGCGATGTTCTGGGGCAGATCACCGCCGCGCTGGTGGGGGCGGATACGGTGGTGACGACCGTATCGGCCAATACCGGGGTGGATCTTTCGGGACGGTTCGGCCGCGTGCTGCGCACGCGCATCGGATCGCCTTTCGTGATCGCGGCGATGGAGGCGGCGGGCGGGCGCGTGGTCGGCTATGAGCCGAATGGCGGGTTCCTGCTGGGGTTCGATGCGGAAGGCCCTGAGGGCCCGCTGCCGCGTCTGATGACGCGTGACAGCCTGCTGCCTATCGTGGCGGCGCTGGTCGAGGCGAAGCGGGCAGGGTCACTGGCCGCAAGGGTGGCGCAGGAACCGGCGCGCTTTACCGTGACCGACCGGCTGGAACATGTGCCGGTAGAAGCGTCGCAGGCGCTGCTGGCGCAGCTGGCGGATGGCGGGCTGGCCGGATTTCTGGCGCCTTTGGGCGCGGTGGCCTCGGTCGATTGCACCGACGGGTTGCGGGCGGTGCTGGAGGGCGGCGGGATCGTGCATCTGCGCCCCTCGGGAAACGCGCCGGAGTTCCGGGTTTATGCCGAGGCGGAGACGCCGGAGGCGGCTCAGGCGTTGATGGGGCTGGCCTTCGCTCAGGTCAGGGCGGTCCTGGGCTGAGCCTTGCAGCCGGGGTGGGGGCTGGTGTAAGGGAACCCATCACCGATCAGACGGGCAGGAGTACGGGTCATGGCAGGCCATTCAAAATGGGCAAACATCCAGCATCGCAAGGGCAAGCAGGACAAGCTGCGCTCCAAGATGTTTTCCAAGCTGGCGAAGGAGATCACCGTCGCCGCCAAGATGGGCATGCCCGACCCTGAAATGAACCCGCGCCTGCGGCTGGCGGTCAAGGCCGCGAAAGCGGTGTCGATGCCCAAGGATGTGATCGACCGCGCCATCAAGAAAAGCCAGATGGGCGATGGCGAGGATTACACCGAGATCCGCTATGAAGGCTACGGTGTAAACGGGATCGCGATCATTGTCGAGGCAATGACCGACAACCTGAACCGCACCGCCAGCAACGTCCGGTCCTATTTCAGCAAGGCCGGTGGCAATCTGGGCACCACCGGATCGGTGGCGCACAGCTTTGACCGGGTGGGGGAGATTTCATATCCGGCGAGCGTTGGGGATGCCGATACGGTGATGATGGCGGCGCTGGAGGCCGGGGCCGATGATGTGGAGTCCGATGAGGAAGGCCACTGGATCTATTGCTCGGTCGAGGCCTTGAACGAGGTGTCGGACGCGCTGGAAAAGGCGCTTGGCGAGTCGACCGAGTCAAAGCTGATCTGGAAGCCGCAGAGCCTGACCGAGGTGGATCTGGAGACCGCGCAGAAGCTGATGCGGCTGATCGACCTGCTGGAAGAAGATGATGACGTGCAGACGGTGACGCATAACTTCGACATCCCCGAGGATGTGGCGGCGCAGCTGTAGGGGCAGCTCCGCGCTCCCTTCGGGCGCTTGTCGCTGGTGCGTCGCGGGGAATCGGGGCAGCGAAGACGCCCGCAGGGGCGGATGAGCGGCGGGTCAGGCGCTGCGCTGGCGCAGCCGGGCCATCCCGGCGGCGTTCAGCGCATCCAGCCGGTCATAAAGCGCGTAATCCGCCGTGTAATGCGCGCGCACCGCCGCGCGCAGAGTGGTGGGGATGGTGGCCGCCTCGCGCCCGATCAGGCTGACATTGAGCCGGGGCACGCTGGCGCTGATCCCCAGCGCCGCCAGCACCTGCGGCAGCGTCGCGTCAAGCTGGTCATAGGGGATGATCACATCGGCCAGCGGCTTGCCTTGAGCGTCCAGAAACATCCGGCCCTGCGAATAGGGATTGCCCTTGTCGTCGAAGATGTTCCAGTCGGCGGCCTGCCAGAATTCGGCGAATGTCATGTCGTCCGGCAGCGGTGCCTCGACATCGTTGCCCTTGCGGTAGCGGAACCACGACAGGATCCAGTCCAGCGGATCGCGCATGACGCCAAAGCGGAAAAAGCTGTCGAACCCGTGGTCGGGCGTGCCGGTCAGCGATACGAAATCCTGCCGGATCCTGGACAGAGGAAGGTGCTTTCCCTTCGGGGTGGGCGTGCCGGAGATCTGGGCGTGTTCTGCGAGGATGGCTTCGATCGAGGTCGAGGCCGCCTTGGTGTTCGCGACGAAGATGAACTTGTGCTCTACACTGATCAGCATACCGGGTCCGCTTTTGACCGGCAGCCCCCGTGGCCCGCCGTGTTTGACGGCTGGATCGCCTGATTTGATCCAATGATCAAGCGCTTTGCAGCCCGGATACCCTGCCGCTTTGCCTGGCAGGGCCCGTCGGACGGGGTGGATTCGGGCGGGGCGCATCGGGGGCGCGGTCCGGGGCATAGGCTGGTGCGCGCTGGCTTGAATCCGCAAGGGTCTTGTCATTCTGGCGGAATTGCGGCATGTTAAGCGGGCAAAGCTTCTTCTCTTTCGGTCTTCTGTCTGCTTCGGCCCACAGTCACACGATCTAGACGACTCTGGGCCGGGCCATCGCATGTTGTGGGTGGCATTTTCTACAGGAGATCTCACGATGGCCAACGGCACCGTGAAATGGTTCAACGCCACCAAAGGTTTCGGTTTCATCGCCCCGGAAGGCGGCCAGAAAGACGTGTTCGTGCACATCACCGCGCTGGAACGCGCTGGTATCCGTGCTCTGAACGACGGTCAGGCTGTGACCTTTGATCTGGAGCGTGACCGCAATGGTCGCGAATCGGCGACCAACCTGGCTCTGGCCTGATTTTTCAGGCCTGACCTGATGGTCAGACATCTGAAGCGGGGGTAGCGCAGGCTGCCCCCGTTTTGTATTCCAGCTCAGGCCCCCGCGATCAGCGCCGCTGCGATGAGCCACATCGTGGTGCCGATGACCAGCTCCAGCCAGACCCAGGCCTTGGGGTTGGCAAACAGCGGGGCCACCAGGCGCGCGCCAAAGCCGAGCGCTGTGAAAAACGCAAAGCTGCCCGCGATGGCCGCCGCAGCAAAGGTCCAGTGCTGCGGTGCATATTGCGCCGAGATCGCGCCCAGCAGCACCACCGTATCCAGATAGACATGCGGGTTGGCCCAGGTCAGCACCAGCACGGTGGCAAGCGTGCGGCCAAGGCTGGCGGTGGTGCCGGGGGCCGGTTGGAGGGATTCGCCGCCCCGTGCCGCTGCGCGAAAGCGCAATGCGCCATAAGCGATCAGAAAGGCGGCCCCGGCGTAGAGCATGACGCTTGTGATCCATGGGGCGAGGGCGGTCAGAGTGCCGAAACCCGCCACCCCGGCGGCGATCAGCAACGCGTCGGACAGCGCACAGGTCAGCACCACCGGCAGCAGGTGTTCGCGCCGCAGACCCTGACGCAGGACAAAGGCGTTTTGCGCGCCGATGGCGGCGATCAGCGACAGCGAGGTCAGAAATCCGGCGAGCAGGGTGGTCATGAGCGGGCCTTTCGATGCTGGCTTGACTTAGACCGGGGAGTGCTGATCAATCCAGATCATCTTTCTGATGATGGATAAGTCTTGCTGATCTTTGATCCCCAGCAACTGGCCGCTTTGGCCTGTGTCCACCGGCGCGGGTCCTTCGACCTGGCCGCCGCCGATCTGGGCGTGACACAGTCGGCGGTGTCGCAGCGGCTGCGCGCGCTGGAGGAACGGGCGGGCACGCTGTTGATCCGGCGCGGCAGCCCCAGCGTGGCAACGGCCTCCGGGCTGCGGCTGATCCGGCATTTCGACGAGGTGGTGCTGCTGGAACGTCAGCTGGCGCAGGATCTGCCGGGGGTGGAGGCGGGCGCGGTTACCCTGCGGATCGCGGTGAATGCCGACAGTCTGGCGACCTGGGTGATGCCCGCACTGGGGCAGGTGCCGGGGGTGCTGTTCGATCTGGTGATTGATGATCAGGATTTCAGCCAGGACTGGCTGCGGCGCGGCGAGGTGGTGGCGGCGGTCACCGCCCATGCCGGGCCGTTGCAGGGCTGCGACACGCAGGCTTTGGGCGCGCTGCGCTATCGCGCCACGGCCAGTCCTGCCTATATGGCGCATTGGTTTCCTCGCGGGGTGACGGCGCGGGCGCTGGGTCATGCGCCCGCGCTGAGCTATTCCGACAAGGACAGGTTGCAGGCGCAATGGGTGGCGGAGCAGGGCTTTGGCGACGGAACCGGGTTTCCCTGCCACCGGATCGCCTCCACCCAGGGCTTTGTCGATGCTTGCCTGCTGGGCCTGGGCTGGGGGCTGAATCCCGAGCCGCTGGTGGCGGATCATCTGGAAGCGGGGCGGCTGGTGGAACTGGTGGCGCAAAGCCCGCATGATGTGGCGTTGCACTGGCAGTTTGCGCGACTGACCGCCCCGGCCATCGCACCGCTGACTCGCGCGATGCGGGCGGCGGCGGCACAGGTGTTACGGTTACAATAAGCCGCTTGCCTCTGGGGGGCATGCGCCGCAGGTTGCGCGCATGAACGCGCCGAAACCTGCCGACAACCCTGTGCATGCAGTCCTGTGGATGCTGGCCTCCGGCCTCAGCTTCGTGGGGGTGACGGGGATCGTGCGTTATCTGGGCACCGAGCTTCCGGCGGTGCAATCGGCCTTTGTGCGCTTTGCCTTTGGCGTGGTGTTTCTTGCACCGGCGCTGCTCGGGCTGTTGCGGCAGGGGATGCCCGGGCTGCATCTTCGGCTGCATCTTGGGCGGGGGCTGGTGCATGTGGCGGCGGTGGTGTGCTGGTTCTACGCGATGGCGCGGATTCCCGTCGCCGAGGTGACGGCGATCGGCTACCTTAACCCGGTGCTGCTGACGCTGGGAACGGTGGTGTTCTTTGGCGAGCGGCTGTCGGCGCGTCGGGTGCTGGCGATCGGTGTCGCTCTGATCGGGGCGCTGATCGTGCTGCGCCCGGGGCTGCGCGAGGTGACGGATGGCCATATCGCGCAGATCGGGGCGGCGGTGTTCTTTGCCGGGTCGTATCTCTTTGCCAAGCGGCTGTCATCGGTGGCCGGTGCCGGGCAGATCGTGGCCATGCTGTCGCTGGTGGTGACGCTGGCGCTGGCCCCGCTGGCGGTCTGGGTCTGGGTGCCGGTCAGCCCGGCGCAGCTGGCCTGGCTGGCGGTGGTGGCGATCTGCGCGACAGCGGGGCATTACTGCATGAGCCGTGCCTTTGCTGCCGCCCCGATTGCGGTGTCGCAGCCCGTGGTCTTCCTGCAACTGATCTGGGCCGCGCTGTTGGGCTGGGGGGTCTTTGATGAGGCGGTGGATCTGTTCGTGCTGATCGGCGGCGCGGTGATTGTGGGTTCGGTCAGCTATATCACCTGGGCCGAGGCGCGGCAGCGGCGGCGCGGGCTGGTGCCGGAGGTGCTCTAGGCCCCGGCGCAGAGGGGGGCCAGCCCCCCGCCTTCGGCTCCCCCCGGAGTATTTCCAAAGCAGCAATCGCAGGGACGCTGTCTTTGCATTGCTGCTTTCCAAATACTTCCGCGCGGAGCGCATTCCCGAGGAGACGCGCGGCACGCGCGCGACGAGACAAAAGGCTTGCGCGCGCTGCGCGCTCTGTTCTCTTGAAAGCGGGACTGTCAGGCCGGTGCGCGGGCTGACAGAAAGGCGCGGGCGGTGTCCAGTGCCTCGCGGATGGTGACATCCATGTCGAGATAGCGGTAGGTGCCGAGGCGGCCGACAAAGGTGACATTGGACTCAGTGCGGGCCAGCGACTCGTATTCGGCCAGCAGGCTCTGTTCGGCGCTGAGCCGGATCGGGTAATAGGGGATGTCCCCGGGTCCGGCGGCGCGGGCGTATTCGCGGTAGCACACCGTGGCTTCGTGGCTTTCCCAAGGGGCGAAGTGCTTGTGTTCGGTGATGCGGGTATAGGGCACGCCGGGGTCGGGGTAGTTCATCACCGCGCAGCCCTGATGGTCGCCTGTGTCGGTAAAGCGTTCGAAATCCAGTGTGCGATAGCCCAGCCGCCCGAGGCGGAAGCCGTAGTAGCCATCCAATGCGCCGGACCAGAAAATGTGGTCGGCGCCGGTGGCCATGCCGGGGTCATAGGGTGTCTCCAGCCGGGTGGTGATCAGCGGATCGTCCAGCAGGCGGGCAATCAGGGCGGTATACCCCTCTTGCGGGATGCCCTGGAAGCGGTGGCTGAAGTAGTTGTCGTCATAGCTGAAGCGCATCGGCAGCCGCTTGAGGATCGAGGCGGGCAGGGCGCGGGGCGACAGGCCCCATTGCTTTTCGGTATAGCCCTTGAAGAACGCCTCATAGATTTCGGGACCGACCATTTGCAGCGCCTGTTCCTCGAAATTTGCAGCGGGAGTGGTGGCGGGCGTGGCGCGGCTGGCGATGAAGGCCTGCGCCTGCGCCGGGCGCAGGGTCATGCCGAAGAACTGGTTGATGGTGTGCAGGTTGATGGGCATGGAATAGACCGCGCCGCGCGCCGTTGATTTCACCTGATTGCGATAGGGCATCATGGTGGCGCGCCCGGAGACATAGTCCCAGACCTCGGCATCATCGGTATGGAAGATATGCGGGCCATAGCGGTGGACCATGATGCCGGTGTCGGGGCAGCGTTCGGTGTGGCAGTTGCCCGCGATGTGATCGCGGCTGTCGATGACTGTGGAACGCAGACCGGCTCGGGCCAGTTCCTGCGCGATCACTGCGCCCGAGAAACCGGCGCCGACAATCAGAATGGCCATGTGTTGACTCCGCTTTGCGTTGCAGGTGCTTTAGCCGCAGCGGCTTTCGGGCACAACCTGCACCGCAAATTTACCGCCAGCCCCTTGCCCTGCGGGATGTGATCGTGAAAGTAGGCGAACCCGGATGATCGCGGAAATGAGCAAGGCAGGAAAACATGGCGGAGGCAGATCACGTGGCGTGCAGGCGGTTTCTGATCGTCGGCCTGCCACGCAGTGGCACCACTTACCTGATGAGTCTGCTGAACGCCCATGAGGACGTGACCTGCTCGGGTGAAGTGTTCAATCCTTATTCCATCATCGAAACCGGCGAGCCGGACTATGATCTCAGGCGCATCTTTGCCCGTGACGCCGCGCCGCGTTACTTCATGAAGGGGTTCTTTGAACGCTATGAGGCCGGGCCGTGGAAACGGGTCGGGTTCAAGCTGATGCTGGGGCACAACATCCGGCTTCTGACGCAACTGCCGGAGTTGTCCGATGTGTCGATCATCTATGTGCATCGCCAAAACCGGCTGGCGCAGGTGGCGTCCTATCTGAAAGCGGTGCAGACCAGCAACTGGGCGCAGACCACGCGATCGCGCGACATGAAGCAGAAGATCGTTGCGAGCCCGCAGATGATCAGCCATCAGTGGCATGAATACGCCTCGATGGATTTCCTGTTCGCCGCCTGGCTGGAAACCCTGCCCAGCCCGAAGATCACGGTTGAGTATCGCGACCTGTTCAAACCGGATTTCAATGCGCGGATATGCGGGTTTCTGGGGATCGCACCGGACCCGGAGATGAAATCCCCGCTGATCAAGCAAGGGGCCAACCGGATACTGGACAGGTTTGAAGCCCCCGACCCGATCGAATCCTACATGCGTACCCTCGGCCGTGCCGACTGGCTTGAAGATGAACTGGTCTGAATGAAAATCCTGTATGTCAACTGGGTCGACTATCTGGATGCGGAGCGTCGGGGCGGTGGGGTATCGCTGTATCAGCGCAATCTGATGCTCGCCTTGTCCGGGGTGGCGGATGTGGAGGCCTCGTTTCTGGCCTGTGGCACCTCTTACGACCCGTTCCGGCCCGGCTCGCGTTGGGAGCTGATGCGGCATGGGCCGCGTCAGGATCGGTCGCCGCGGTTCGATCTGGTCAATTCGGGCACGCTGGCGCCGGGGCATGCGTCTTTCGGACAGGCGGCCCAGATCAGCCATCCGGCGACGGAGGCCGTGTTTTTCGACTTTCTGGCGCAGACCGGGCCCTATGATGTGGTTCATTTCAACAATCTGGAAGGGATTCCGGTTGATGTGCTGCGGCTGAAAGAGCGGTTTCCGGCCACGCGGCTGGTGCTGAGCCTGCACAACTATTACCCGTTCTGCCCGCAGGTGAATTTCTGGCAGGACGAGGCGCGCAACTGTGCCGATGACGCACAGGGCCGGCGCTGCGTGACCTGTCTGCCGCATCAGTGGAACGCAGGTCAGATCCGGGCGGGGCACGGGCTGGCTTACCGGCTGAAGGTGGCGGGGGTTTCGCCGGACAGCTGGATGTTCCGCCAGACATTCCGGGTGGTCTTTGGTCTGGGGCGGCGGCTGGGGCGGTTGCGCGGGCGGCGGCAGCGACAGGGCATTTTGGGGCAGGCCGGGGCCGCTGATGGGTTGAAACAGGCGGGTCTCGGGTTTTTGCAGCGCCGGGCGGCCATGGTGCAGCGGATCAATGCGCATTGCGATCTGGTGCTGTGCGTGTCGGACCGGGTGCGGCAGATCGCGCTGCGCGAGGGGATCAGCCCGGAAAAGGCGGTGACCAGTTATATCGGGACGGTGGAGGCGCAGAACTATGCCGCCGCGCCAGAGCGCGGGCCGGTTTTGCGCGCCGATGGCACGCTAAAGCTGGCCTATTTCGGTTATATGCGGCGCGACAAGGGGTTTTACTTCCTGCTCGACGCGCTGGAGGCGCTGCCTGATGCGGATCTGAGCCGTTTGCATCTGCTGGTGGCGGCGCGGTGCGGCGAGGCAGATGTGATGGCGCGGTTGGCGGCACTGGCGCTACGGCTGGCGGGGTTTGTGCATCAGGATGGCTATGGGCATGGCGACCTTGACCGGCTTCTTGCCGATGTGGGGGTCGGTCTGCTGCCGGTGATGTGGGAGGATAACCTGCCGCAGGTGGCGATCGAGATGCATGCGCGACGCATCCCGCTTTTGTGCAGCGATCTGGGCGGCGCACGTGAGCTGGGCAACAGCCCGACCTTTGTGTTCCGGGCCGGGGATGTGGCGGCCTTTGGCGACCGGATACGGGCGATCCTGTCCGGTGAGATTGGGCCACAGGATTATTGGCGGGCGGCCATGGAGCCGGAGACCATGGGGCCGCATATCGACAAGCTGCTGGCGCTTTATCGCGGCTGAGGGGCTGGTGGCTGGCCGGTGTTGAGGACTGACCGGACAAACGGGCTTTCGGTCCAGTGGACCGAGACGGCGGGGTCGTAGATCGTCTCGCGGCCCTCGGCGATCAGGTCGAGGTATTTGCGGTATTCCTCGGCATTGTTGAAATGCTGGCCGCGCGCCACCTCTGTCACCGCTTTCGCGCGGAAGGCGGCGTTGTATTTGAAATGGCCGAACAGCAGGGCGCGGGGGGAAAGCCGGGCCTCGCCGGCATAGTGCAGCCCGTCGGTCAGGCGCATCCAGGGGCGGTAGCGCAGCAGGGCGATTTTCTGGGCCACGAACAGCTCGGGCCGCGAGCCGGGCAGCAGGCGGTGGCGGGTGGCCGATGTCCATGTCGGCGCGTCGGAGAACGGGCCGCGCCCGAGCGAGGTGGTGAGGAACGGGTCGCGGTCGATGTAGGGGGCGGCGGTGAAGGGGGGGCTTTCGGAGAAGTCGGTCGCGGAGAGCGGGCCCTGTGGATACATGTCGAGCATGAAGATACGGGCGGCGTCGCAGGTCTGGAGATCCGGGCCGGTGAGCAGATCGGGCAGGTTGCCGGTGGCCTCGGTGGTCCATGTCAGCAGCTCATCGGCATCGGCTATCAGTGACCAGCAGTCAGGGCGGAAGGTCGCCATCAACGCCTGTTGCCACAGTACGCCGTAATGCGACTGGCCATAGTCGGAATCGACCGCGAACAGCGCCACGTCTTGCTGATCGGCGAGGTGTTCAAGCGTGCCGTCATCCGATCCGTTGTCGGCGATCAGGAAGCTTTCCACCCCCAGCGCGCGGTAATGCGCAAGGAAATGCGGCAGCATGGTCACTTCGTTGCGCAGGCAGGCCACGACCGTCACCGGGGCCTTGCGGGCCAGATCGAGCCGCGCGACAGGCGAGATCAGGTCCAGCGCGTGGGACTGCGCGCCCAGCCGGGCGGGGAGGAGGGTAGGCCAGATCTTTGCGCCAGCCGGGCGGCGGGTTTTTGCAACGCGGGCGGCATCTTCCTGCAGGTCGTGGCCATCGAGATGGGCGAGCTTGATGCCCGATCCGGCAAAGGGCAGGCAGGCGTTTTCCCATTTCGGCACAGCGATGCCGCCGGGCCGGGCGTGGCGCAGCACGTGGACACGGTAATCGTCGCCCGTCACGCGGATGCCCGACAGCGACAGCAGATCGCCGACCAGCTTGTCCTCCATGAACGAGGCCTGGATCAGGCGCTGGCCCTCGGCGGTGTCGGCGGCGGTGAGCAAGGCGGCGATCGCAGCGGGGCTCAGCAGATAGCCCGAGCCGCCATCGGCATAGCTGGAGGGTTCGGGGGATTTGTCGAGGTCGTGGCGGCCGCGCAGCGAGGCCGATTTCGCCATATGCCAGGTGCGGTCCATCTGGCCGCGTGCGCGGGCCAGCGGGCGACCGTAATAGTCGGCGCGCAGGTAGGACAGGCTGAAGAAGTATTCCTCGGCATGCAGGAAGCAGTCGTCATCGACCTTGAGCATCCGGTGGCCGGGGAAATGTTGCCGGACATGGGCGATGGCGGCCAGGGATTTCTGCGGCAGGCCCTCATAGTCGTCGGGGGCGGTCAGGCAGATGATATCGGGTTCGGCGGGCGTTTCGGGCGTGCCACCGACCACGACGATCCAGGGGATGCCAAGCCGCGTCAGGTCGGCCAGCCAGCTGCGGCGCAGGGCGGGGATGCGGGTGGCAAGGTTGGGCTGGCAGGACATGACCACTACTACGGTATTGAACAGCACTGTGGCGGCGTCGGGTGGGGATGTGCGCGAGCGCGGCGCGGCGCGGGGGGGCAGGCCAAGGGCGGTGTGGACCGGGGCGGCAAGGTCGGGGTCGTCTTGCACCGCCTGCAAGGCTTGGCGGGCGGCGGGGGCGGCTTTGAGCGCGGCATCGGTGATCTGCGCGCTGTCGCGCAGGTGTCGGAGGGATGACAGGATGAGGCTGACCGCTTCGGTATCGGATCGGAGCGCGCGCAGCAGGCCGAGGCTGACCGCCAGCCCGAGATGCCCGGCACTGGCCCCGGAGAGGGCCAGGGCATCGCTCAGGCAGGTGTGAAGCGCGGCGAGGCGTTGCGCGGGCGCGGTGGCGGGCCATGTCCTGATCAGCGTATAGGCGGATTGGCCCAGTCGGCGCTCCAGCATTCCGAAAGGCGACGCGCCGGTGACGCGGCCAAAGATGGGCTGGCTACGGGTGATCGCGCCGGGAACGTCGAAATCGGCGTCATGGGTCGCGCCGGGGCGGAACAGGTCGCGCAGCAGCAGGTCAGGGTGCCAAGGGGCCGCTTGGCGCAGGGTGCCGGTGGGGAGCAGGCAAAGTGCTGCCGAGGCCGCGCCCTGCACGTTCAGGCGAGAGAGCTGTGACAGGGCGGCCGCGCTGTGCTGCGGGTCAGACAGGTGGGGGGCGGCCAGGGACGCAAACGCCTGTTCTGCGGCCAGAAGGTCGGGCGCGCAGGCCGAGAGGGTTTGGGTGTCGGCGGCAGTGCCGAGCCGCGACCAGAAGCGGGGTGACAGGCCATAGGCCATCAGCGCCGTGGCGGTGATCGTGGCGCGCAGGTCGGGCGGCAGGCGGGGCAATTGGGCGATCAGGGCCAGCATGCCATCCATCAGGCAATGGCAGGGGGTGCGGCCCCAGGGGTCTTTGGCCTGTGCGGCAAGCAGGGCGCAGAACGCCTCAAGAATCTGCAGCCGTTTGGCTTCGGGCACTGGCAGCGTGCCGGGGGTGGCCACGGTCTGCGCGATCCAGCCCAGAGCCGAACTTGCCAGCCAGCCGCCATGGCGGTTCGCCAGAAGGTGCAGACGGGTGATCACCTGATCATACTCGCCCGCCATCAGCTGGAACGGCAGGCGCAGCGAGACATAGCCCACCTCGTCGCTGGGGCGGGTTGGCGGCAGACCGCGTTCGGTGATTGCCGCATAAAGCAGGTCAAAGGCGTTCTGCTCGCAGAAGCTGGGGCAGAGGGTGAGGGCGAGCTGTTCGGTAGCCACCCCCGTCTGCGCGGGCAGGGCGGTGGCGAGCCAGTGCGCCAATGAGGCGCGGTCGGGACTGGTGGCGAGCAGACGGGCGAGGTCGGCGGTGAGGTCGGCAAGCGGCTGGCCAGGGACGGGTTGCGGGGGAGCGGTCACGGGGGTGGCGGTCAAGGCCAGGGTGGTGGCCGTGCCGGGCAGGAAGCCGGCAAGACCGAAACGGGCCGCTGCCGAAAACAGGGCGGGCTGCGTCGTGCGATCAAGCTGCGCCCAGAGGTCCGAATGGCGCACATGCTCGATCGCTTGCAGCGCCGCCAGATCGTCATGGGCAAGACTGCCGCTGTTGGTGAGCCGCAGGAGGCGGTCGGCGAGCGATGCGCGGGTGATCTGCAGCGGTGCAAGCTCGTGCCCGTTTGCGGTTTCGATCAGGCGCAGGGTGGCAGGGGCATCCGGCCCGGTGCCCAGCCAGATCCGCCCGGGGATCAGCACCGCCGCAACGCCTTTGGGCAGGGCAAAGGTGTTTGGTGCCGATGTCTGCGATTGTGTGGCGGGGCGCAGCGGGATGGGGTCCGTTGCGCCGGGAAGGAACACCGCATGGCGCGCCTCGGTCTGGCCCTTTGGCAGGTGTTCGGCCAGTTCCATCCGGTCGGTCAGCACCAGCCCCTTGCTGTGCTGCACCCCTTCCCACAGCCGGTCAAAGGTCTGGTCGCGGGTTTCGATGGTTTCCCATGGCACCGCGCCTTCGACCGCACATTGCGTGATGTGGCGCAGGTCGGGATAACCGCGCCGCAACAGAAAGCGGGCGTGGCGGTCGATGCGGGGCAGGCTGCGGAAGCGGCCAAGCTCGGTCCCGTCAATATGGACCGTGACCCTATGGGCCGCGAAGGTCAGCCGGATCGTGAAGGGGCGTTCGGGGAAGGTGACGGCGACATGCTCTTCGCGGTGCCAGCCTGCGTGATCCTTGCGGTTGATGACGGCAATCCCCTGGGTGAGGCGCAGGGAGAGGTGAAAGGGAATGTGCCCGGTATCGGCCGCGTGGAAGTTCAGGTTGGCGTAAAAGGTCCAGGCAGGGTCCACCTGGCACTGAAAGGCCGCGCCGTTTGCTGTGCGGAAGGGGATCATCCGGGGCCTTTTGCGGTGTTGATCTGGGGGCGGTTATGCGGTGTGGGGCAGGGTGATGCAATCACCCGATTGGCGGCAGCCGGAAAATGCGCCGGATCACGCGGGGGGTATCGGCGTCGATCTTGCCCGGTGTGCCGATCCACCCGCGCCGCAGACCTGCCCACCACAGATGCAGCAGCGGGAGCAGTGCCTTTGGGTTGTGCCGCCAGCCCTGCGGGGGAGGCTTTGGCATCCGGGCCGTGACCGAGCGCAGGGTCAGCCTGCGTTTCCAGCCGGTGGGCAAGATGCGCGCTTGGGTGGGGTGCCACTGATCCAGCGCCTGAAGCCAGTCGCGCAGCGGGGGCGGGGGGCGTTGGGTGGTGGGGGCGATGGGTGAAAGGCTCCATGCGATGGGTGTCTGCGCAGCGCAAAGGGTCAGCGCCTGTTCGGTCAGGCGCAGTTGCGGGTCGTGACCGGAGGGTTGGCAGGCAAAGGCCGTTCGGGTCAGGATGGCATGCTGTGCCGGGTTCAGGTCAAGCGCGTCATCGGGCGAAAGGATGTGCGGGGCCGTGTCGGCGGGCCGCTGGATCAATGGCACCAGAACCGCCGCCAGATCGCTGTGCAGCAAAGCCTCGGCGGCCTGCGCGAGGGCCGCGTGGTCGATCGGGCCCGGTGTGTGCAGGTCGATGACCAGACCCGCTTTGGCAAGGGGTTGATCCGGCGCGGCAAGTCTGAAGAACGGGGCCAGGGCGGATGCCGGATCGGGCAGCAGGCGCCGGGTCACATCGGCATCGCGCGCATTTGCCCGGATCGTGACCGGCGCATCCCCCGTCAGGCTGAGCACGCGGAGCGCGCTGATGTAGCGGTCCCAGCGCCAGTCGGGTTGAAGTTGGTGCCGGGCAAGGAATGTGGCCGCCTCGCGCCGGAAGCGCGCGGCGCGGTCGGGGGTGATGATGACCTCCAGCCGTTCGCAGAACAGCCGTGTGGCCAGCCGGGCGAGCGCTTTGTCTGCACCTGTTTTCCCGGCAGAGCGGAAGATCTCGGCGGAGGTTTCCAGCACCGCGAACTGCTCGAACACCCGGTCGCTGTCGGCGCGGGTGATCTGCCCCTCACGTTCCAGCGTGTAGAGATAGAGCGGGCGCGGGATGTGGCGCAGCATCCCGGTTTTCGCGGCAAGGCGGTGGAAGAAGGTGTGATCCTCATACCAGGTGCCATCGTCAAAGCGCAGATCACCGATGAAATCGCGCCGGTAGAGCTTGTTCCATGCGGACGGAAAGTGACAGATCACATCGGACCAGTCCGGCAATGGGTAGGTTGTGGGGGCGGCCCCCGGTTCCGGGCGGCCATGAATGGCCGAATGGGCGTGGCCGCTGCCATCGGGTGCGCAGAACAGGACTCCGCAAGCCACCCAAGGGGCGGTGCTGCTGTGCAGGTCGTCGTGAAGCACCTGCAGGAAGTCGGGGTCGAACCTGTCATCACCGTCGAGAAAGGCAATGAACGGGGCGCGGGCCAGGTCAAGGCCTGCGTTGCGTGCGCCTGACAGGCCACGGTTTGACTGGTGGATCACCCGGAACCTCGGGTCGGTGCCAATGGCTGCAATGGCTTGCGCGCGGGTGTCGTCGGTGGAGCCGTCGTCGATGACCAGCACCTCGAACGCGGCAAAGCTCTGCGCCTTTAGCGAGGCGATGGCCGCGCCGATATAAGCGCTGAGGTTGTAGGCCGGAAGGATGACGCAGATCTGCGGGGTGTCGGGTGGGGTCATTGCCGAACCGGATCGTGATGGCTGCGGTCGGGGGGCAGCGGGGAACAGGGAACGGGCGCGCGCAGATGGGTCATCGCTGCAACCAATACGGGAATTGCTGGCAATAGCCACCGAAAACATGCGCTGCGCCATGGTCGGCGGGGCAGGCTCTGGACGGAAAGGCCAGTGCCGCGCTGGATCAGACCACCGAAATATGGTCTGCCAGTACGGCCAGATCGAACATGCCCGGAATGTGGATGAGGGTGTTGACGGTGCCGAGGTCGAGGATGGCCCCATTGGCAGTCAGGTGGCCATATTGCTGGACGATCTGCGCCCCGCTGGGGGGGGCACCATCGAACATCCACCGGACAAGGTGGATCTGGTCGCCTTCGGCGGCGTTAAAGTCGCGGATATAGGTCGTGTCGTAATGGCGGTAGAACAGAAACGTGTCTGCCCCGGCCCCGCCCCAGATGTGATCGGTGCCCGCCCCGGCGGCGATGACATCGTCGCCAGAGCCACCGGCGATCAGGTCATTGCCGGAGCCGCCCCAGACGGTGTCATTGCCGGAGCCGCCGTGGATCGTGTCATCGTTGAGCCCGCCGAAGATCAGGTCGTCACCGGCATAGCCGTAAAGCTGGTCATTGCCCGCCCCGCCGCCGATCATGTCATTCTTGCCGCCGCCCATGATGGTGTCGTTTCCCGCCCCGCCCCACATGGTGTCCTGTCCGCCTCCGCCGTCGATCAGGTCATCGCCGGCCCCGCCGCCGATGTAGTCGTCCCCGAAGCGGGCGCGGATCACGTCGTTGCCGGGCCCGCCCCACAGCTCGTTGTTGCCTCCGGCGGCGAAGATGGTGTCGTTGCCGGTGCCTGCAAAGACCGTGTCTGCGCCAAAGCCGGTGTAGAACAGGTCATCGCCGGGACCACCTTGCAGAAAATCCCGGCCCGAGGCCCCGATCAGGGTGTCATTGCCAGCGCTGCCGACAAGCTCCAGTCGTCTGGTGGAGCCATCGGCCCAGGCGGGGTCGGTGGACCAGTCGGGCAGGCGCGGATGCTCCACGGGGGCAGAGGGCATGTAGGGGGGGGGCGCGGTGCTGCCGCCGCCCGTGCTGCCGCCGCCCGTGCTGCCGCCGCCCGTGCTGCCGCCGCCCGTGCTGCCGCCGCCCGTGCTGCCGCCGCCCGT
>JBKBKR010000004.1:0-307291 GCA_046296515.1 Paracoccaceae bacterium
CGCCGCCAAGAAAAAGAAGGAGACAACACAGACCTTGACCCCCGCCTGACCCGAAATTTATACTCAAACCCGGGTCAATTCTCGATGAAAAGCCCGGGTCAGTTCTGGGTGAAAATCAACACTTGGCCCTTCGCCACCCGTGCCAACGGTAGACCATGGAATGGGTTTGGGGTGCTTTCCGGCAATCCCAATTCTCGGATGCCGTAGTTGACCACGGCGGACAGGATCGACAATTCCCGACCCACCGTTGACACGCTGACCTTCTCGCCGATGCCTTTGCCGGTGGCCTTCACCCGATCAAGCATTTCGTCCCGGACCTTCCGAGCATCCTCTCGGGTGATGGAAGGCAACTCGGGGTCTCTACCAATGACGGCAATCGCCGCATCCACGACCCTGTTGGTGAACCCTACCACCCGACTATCCGTGTCGGGGTCGTCCTCCCGCACATGCTCTTTCAGGTAAACCTTTCGGGCATCCCCAAGGGTCGCCAAAGGTGGCCTGATCTTCCCCGGCGCGTCCCTCAGCAGGTTGATCGTGTAGCGGTCCAGAGGCGGCACCCCAAGCGGCCCGTCTTCGTCCTGCGGATATTTGTCTGCCAGCGTATCGGCCACTATCTCAAGATCATCCTGCGACGCCCCGGCGGCGACCAGATCGGCGCGCTTCCTAAGGGCTTCGGCATAGGCTTCACGCTCGGACAGCTTGGCATTGGCAGCCGATGCTGCCCGCACCCGACCCAGCTTGGCCTCGGCAATCTCCCGCTCCACCTTGGCATGAAACCGGGGATAGGCCGCTAGGGCTTCCCGCTCAGAATCACCCAGCTTCTCCTTGAACTCCCGCTTGGTGACGACCCCGGAGATACCCTTGGGCACCCTACGGCGGTACTGCCAACTTCCCGATTTGGTTTGCTCAATGTACTTCAAAACTAGTCCCATGTGTGCCCCGTGTGTGCTGTAATGTGCACCGGAAGGGAACGCAAGTGGCGGAAGTTATTGAGAAATATGGACCGACAGGGGGTCCAATGGAGCGGGCGGCGGGAATCGAACCCGCGTCATCAGCTTGGAAGGCTGAGGTCTTACCATTACACAACGCCCGCGCTCCGGGCTGGAAATAGAGGATCACGCAGGCAGGGTCAACCGGGCGTATGTGGGCGGCGGAGCAGATTTCCGCCGCCTTTTGCTTATCGGCCGCCGGTCAGGGGCGGATCAGGCCGCCATCGCGGGCGATCATCGCGGCATGGGTGCGGTTTCGGGCCCCCAGCTTGCGGGCAAGGGTCTTGACGTGCAGCTTGACCGTCACCTCCTGCACCTCCAGATCGCGGGCAATTTCCTTGTTTGACTTGCCGTCGCAGATGCCCTCCAGCACTTCACGCTCGCGCCGGGTCAGATCTTCCAGCGGAGGCTGCAGCGGTGGCGGGCCGTCCAGCATCGACATCGGCGCAAAGATTTCGCCTGAGGCCATCCGCTTGACCGCCGCGATCATCGCCTTGACGCCCAGCGTCTTGGGCACAAACCCGACAGCCCCGTTCGCCAGCGCCTCTTCGGCCAGATCGCGCAGCGTGGTGCCCGACATCACCGCGACGGGAACCAGCGGCGCGGCCTGCCGGACCCGCCGCAGCCCGTCCATCCCGTTCATGCCCGGCATCTGATAATCCAGCAGAACCAGGTCGAACGCCTGCTGCGCCAGACAGTCCAACGCGGCCTCCAGCCTTGACACCGAAACGACCACAACCCCGCCATCGGCAGTCAGCATTGCCGCTACCGCCTCGCGAAACAGGTCATGGTCGTCGGCGAGAAGCATCCGCACGGTCTGGTATCCTCTGTCCGGCACCGGACACTTGGGCTTTGAAATGAAAGTCACTTCGGCATGGAAGTGTACTAGGATGTGATTTAGCCTTAGAACAGCAAGAAGATGCAAGGCTTCCGATGCCGATTGTCCCAAACAAACCGCACAAACCCATCATGGGCACGATTCGGCTCGTGGCGATCATCGGTCTGGTATTGGCGTTGCTGACTGTGATCGGCACGCTGGCAATCGATGTCCGAGACCGGATGTCTGCACTTGACCGCGCCGACAGCGACAATGGCCAGTGGGTCATGATGCAGACCGAGGTGGAGGTGCTGCGCCTGCAAAGCGCCCTTATCCGGGCACGCGCCGGGCAAGCAGATCTTGAAGACGTGCGCCGCTGGTTCAACGTGCTCTACAGCCGCTTGGAGATGCTGGAAAGAAGCCCTTTCCATGACGACTTCATCCGGAAGCCAGAAAATCTGGCCCGGCTCAGAGCGATGAAGTCCTACATCAACCGCTGGGTCACTACCGTCGACTCATCCGACGCGGATCTTGCTGCAGCGCTGCCGGCGATGGAGGCGCAAAGCCAGGAGGTGCACCGGCTGGCCCGCGCCCTGTCGCTCAGTTCGCTTCTGGCGTTTTCGGCCGGCACCGACAAGACCCGGGCCCGCGTGTCGGATACGCTGGCGCATCTGGCGGTGACGACGGCGGCCACTATCCTGCTTCTGGGCGTGCTGGCCGCAATGGCCACGCGGCTGTACCGGATGACCCAGCGGCAGGCCAAGGAAAATCAGATCGTCGGGGACCGGCTTCAGCTGATCATCGCCACCTCACCCGATGCCATCGTGGTGACCAACCGTGGCGGCTGGGTGGTGGAGTTCAATCCCGTCGCCGAAGCGATGTTCGGCCTGACCCGTGGGCAGGTCATGGGCCGGCAGATCGTGCCCATGCTGTTTTCAACCCAGGATCAGGCCGCCTATGAGGCCCGCCTGCGCGGCATCGTCGCCAATGCGGTGATTTCCGGCCCGCAGCGCTTTGAAATGAACGGAAGGCGTGCTGACGGGCGGTCTTTCCCGCTGGAGGTGTCGATTGCCATCCGCGACCTGAAGCCGGGGGCGCTTATTGTCGGCTTTCTCCGCGATGTTTCGCAGCGTCAGGCCAACCAGCTGGTCCTGGAACAGGCGCTGACCCGCGCGCAGGCGGGGGAAAAGGCCAAGGCCGATTTCATGGCGGTGATGAGCCACGAGATGCGCACGCCGCTGAATGGGCTGATCGGGTCAATGGAGCTGATGCACGACACCGCGCTCGACGACAACCAGCGCGAATTGCTGCGCGTGATGCAGGTTTCGGGCGACATCCTTCTGGGCCATGTCGACTCGGTTCTGGATATTTCCCGCGCCGAGGCCGGGCAGATCCGGCTGACCGACACTCGCTTTGTGCTGGACCGGTTGATCGACGACTGCATCGCCAATCAGGCCGGTGTCGCGCGCACCGGCGGCAATACCATCCAACACCTGCACCTGACCGGCCCGCTTGGCACCGTGCGCGGCGATCCGGGGCGGTTGCAGCAGATCTTGCTGAATCTGATCGGAAATGCGGTCAAGTTCACCCGCAACGGCTCGATCACCGTGGAGAGCGAACGACTTGACGGCGCTGCATCGCAGATGATCGAGATCCGGGTGATCGACACCGGAATCGGCATCTCGAAGGCGGATCAGGACCGGGTGTTCGAGGATTTTGCCACCGTCGATTCTTCGTTCGGACGGGAGTCGGGCGGCACCGGGCTGGGGCTGGGCATCGCCCGCCGTCTGGTGAAAGCCATGGGCGGCAGCATCGGGGTGGAAAGCGAACCGGGCGAGGGCAGCCTGTTCTGGCTGCGCCTGCCCCTGCCCGCGGCCGAGGCGGTATTGCCGCTGACCAAAGCGCAGGGAGCGGCGGCCCTTTCCCCCTCGGCGTGGCCGGTTCTGGATGTGCTGATCATCGAGGACAACGACATAAATCGCTTTCTTCTGCGCCGGACGCTCAGCGCAGGCCATCACCGGGTCACCGAAGCCGCCGATGGCATTGACGGTGTGGCGGCGGCCGAGAAAAACCGCTTTGATGTGATCATCACGGATATTTCGATGCCACGCCTGGACGGGATCGAAGCCGCCCGCCGGATTCGCGCGGGCGGCGCCTCTGCAGGGGCCCGGATCATCGCTCTGACGGCGCACGCCGTGCCCGAAGATCTGGAGCGCTGCCGGCTTGCCGGAATGGATGCCTGTCTGACCAAACCTGTCAGCCGGGGAGCGCTGTTCGCGCAGTTGCACGGCGAACCGGAGCCGGTGCCGCCCTTGGCCCTGCTCAACCCGTCCCAACCCGCATTGGTGCAGGTCGCGTCATTGCACGAACTGGCAGAGACCGTCGGCAACCCGCTTGCCCTCAGCCTGATGAACCGGATGCTTGCCGAAGGCGATGAGATCGTCGCCCGGATCATGGCGCAATCCGGTCCGAATGATGTGGTGGCCCACGCCGCGCACAGATTGGCCGGAAGCTGCAGCACATTTGGGGCGACGGCATTGTGCCGGGCGCTGGCAGGTCTTGAACAGGCGATCCAAAGCGGAAATGACCCCGAGGCTGCAAGTCTGATGACAAAGCTGCCGACCCTGTGGAACAATACCCGGAACGCGCTTGCTCTGCACAAGGACTCACTGGTCGCCTGACAAACCCTGTGCCGCCACTTGCAAGGCCGCCGCAATCAGCCCCGGCACCCGCGCATCACGCCCCAGTGGCGGCAGGGTGCGCCCCGCAAACCCCGCCTGCCGCAGCGCATCGGGCAGATCGTCCGTCACATGCTCACCCTCGGCAGCAAAAAACGGCAGGCAAACGGCATCGGGGCCAAAGCCGCTGACCTCGGCCAGCCGGGGCGTCTGGTCAATGAACGCGGCCTCCGACCGCGCCAGCAACAACCCCTGCCCAAGCCGTTCCGCGACCTCCTGGGCCACTTCGGATGGCGCGGCGCTGCGGCCAGAGCCATGCGCCGCCAGCAGAACCTCGCCCCCCGGCGGCACACCGGCCTCGTGCAGCACCCGCAGCGCCAGATCCTGCACAGATCTGTCAAGCCCGAACGGCGGCAGGATGTGCCAGCGGGCACAGCCCGCCACCCCACCGCAGTTGTCCCGGTCACAGGTGCCCGCATCGAACAGCGCCGCCTGACAGGCCTTGACCAGCCGCTCGGGCAGGTGCTGGCGGGTGAACCAGCCATCCGCCATGAACATCGGATAGACCAGCCCGCCCGCTTCCCCGGCCTGCCCCACGGCATCGGCAAGCGCCCCCGCGGCGGCCAGCGTTGCGGCCTGTACCCGCCACCCCGGCAGATGCGCGCCCACCTGCACTGCAAGTGCGGCAAGCGCCGCCCCGGCGGGGCCGGGGTCTGATGGTTGGCCATGCGCCACGATCAAGGCTGTCTGTGTCATGCTCTGCATCTAGGCGCGCTCTGTCGCGGGGCAAGGCTCACAGCTCATAAGGCCAGGTTGCCTGCGAAAACACACCGCCATCGACCCAGAGGGTCTGGCCGGTGATGAAACTTGCCGCGTCCGAGCACAGAAACACCAAAGGCCCGGCAATATCATCGGGTGTGCCCACCCGGCGCAGCGGCGTCACCTTTGCCCAGGTGCCCGCATAATCCCCCGCCTCCGCCGCCGTGCGCTCGGTCGCAATCGCCCCCGGTGCGATACAGTTGACCCGGATGCCATGCGGCCCCAGTTCCACCGCCGCCGATTTGGTGAACTGCTCGATCCCGCCCTTGCTGGCCGTGTAATCCACCAGCCCGGGAAAGGCGAGTTTGTTGCAGCCCGAGCCAAGGTTGACAATACTGCCGCCCTTGCCCGCCGCCACCATCGCCCGGCCAGCGGCCTGCGTGTTCAGGAATGTGCCGCGCAGATTGGTGTGCATCACCGCATCCCATTGATCGGCGCGCAGATCCAGCAGCCCGGCCCAGGTCTGGATGCCCGCATTGTTCACCAGCACATCCGGCGCCTCGCCGCACCAATCCGCCGCTTCGGCATGGAAGCGATGCACCGCCGCCTCATCGCCGGCATCCGCCTCCCAGGAACGCGCCCGCCGCCCCAGCGCTTCGACCCGCCGCACCAGATCCGCCGCCGCCGCTGCCGCCCCCAGATGGGTGAACCCCACATCATATCCCGCCCCGGCCAGCGCCGTTGCCATACTGCGCCCGATGGCCGACGGCCCCGCCGTGATGATGGCAAACATGGTGATCCCCCGCGCTGATGCCTCCTTAGTGCCGCGCGAAACCGCGGCGGGCAAGGCTTTCAGGCCGCCCGGTGCCGGGCTGACACCAGATCACACCGATATCCGCCGCGCTTCATCCATCAGCGCAACAATCAGCGGTGTCGGCGGATCGCGCCGCGCTGCAATCAGCCCGACCAGATGCTCGGCCTCCGGGGCGACGATCGGCACCGCCCGCACCGCACCTGACTGCGCGAACAGATCGGCCAGCGCCTTGGGCAGGATCGACACCCATTGCCCGGTCATCACATGCGCCATCAGGGCAATCGTGGAATTCGACTCCACCGCAGGCTCCGCCCTCACCCCCGCCTCGGCCAGATACTGGTTGATGATGCGCCGGTTCTGCATATCCCCGGTCAAAAGACACAGCGGCAGGCCCGCCAACTCGGCCCAGCTCACCCCGGCCCGCTCTGCAAGTGCCATCCCCGGCGCACAGACCAGACGGTAGAACTCGGCATAAAGCGGCTGGCTCACCACCCGCCCCAAGGGCTCATTGTCCAGATAGGTGATCCCCGCCTCCAGCTCCAGCCGCTCGATCCCCTCCAGGATCTCGGCGCTGGTCCGCGAACGGATGGTGACAGATACCGCCGGATGACGCCGGATGAACGGCGTGGTCAATTGCGCCACCATCGGCAAGGCGGTCGGAATGACCCCGATCCGCAGATTCCCCGCCAGACCCTTCTTCCCCGAGCGCATCTCGTCACGCAAGGCCCGCGCCTCGGCAACAATCCCCAGTGCCCGCTCCAGCACCCGCTGCCCCTCCGGCGTCAGCCCCTGATACCGCGAACCGCGGAACACCAGCTGCACGCCCAGATGCTCCTCCAGCTGCTTGATCGCCGCCGAGAGCGAGGGCTGCGTCACCCCGCAAGCCGCCGCCGCCCGCCCGAAATGCCGCGCGCGGGCCAACGCAATGAACATCTCCAACTTGTCGATCACGCGCAACGCCCCGGCTTGCTGCTTGTCAAATACTCCCGCCGTAGGCCCCGGCCCGCCCCCCGCACACCGCCCGGTATTCTCTCCGCGGCAGCGCGGCCGAGCGGGGGCTCGATGCCCCCCGAGGCCGCCCCTGTCACAAGGCTCAAGGCATCACCTCGAAGCGGTCCACATCCACCATTCCCATATCGGTGATCTTCAGATGCGGAATCACCGGCAGGCACAGGAACGCCAACTGCAAAAACGGCTCTTCCAGCTCCACCCCCAACCCTTTCGCCGCCGCGCGCAGTGCGATCAGCGCGCCCTGCACCACCTCGAACGGCTCAAGGCTCATCAACCCCGCCACCGGCAGTGCCAGTTCCGCCAGTACCTCGCCGCCCGACACCACCACAAACCCGCCCTCGATCTCGCCCAGCCGGTTCGCTGCCAGTGCCATATCGGCATAATCAGCGCCCACCACCGCGATGTTATGATGGTCATGGCAGACGGTGGAGGCGATCGCACCGCGCTGCAACCCGAAACCCTTCACGAATCCGGTGGCAAGGTTGCCGTTCACCCCATGCCGCTCGATCACGGCGATCTTGACCAGATCGCGGGCAAGGTCCGGGCGCTTGTCGCCATCAACCGGGGCGATCTCATAGGTCAGATGCTCGGTGATGATCTTGCCAGGCAGGATGCCGATCACAGGCGTCTCGGCCCGGTTGCCGCCGGTGCGGAAATCCGCAGCCTCGACGCGCCGCGCCCTGACCGAGTGCCGCGCCACCGGCTCAACCGTCCCACGCCCGGCAAAGGCCGCTGCATCCGCCACCACGCCGCCCGCCAGCACCATCACGGCATGGCACCCCTCCAGCGTGTCGATCACCGCGATATCGGCGCGCTTTCCGGGCGCGATCAGCCCGCGGTCCTTCAGTCCGAAGGCCTCGGCCGCCGACAGGCTGGCTGCGCGGTAAACTGCCAGCGGCGGGCAGCCAAGGCCGATCAGGGTGCGGATCATGTAATCCAGATGCCCGTGTTCAGCGATGTCCAGCGGGTTGCGGTCATCGGTGCACAGGCACAGCCAGGGCGCATGCCGTTCGGTGAGCAGCGGCGCCAGGGCATGCAGATCCTTGCTGACCGAACCTTCGCGGATCAGCACCCGCATCCCCTTGCGCAGCTTTTCCAACCCCTCCTCCGCCGTGGTCGCCTCATGCTCCGTTCGGATGCCCGCACTGATATAGCCGTTCAGATCATTGCCGCGCAGCAAAGGCGCGTGGCCGTCTATATGTCGACCCTGCCAGACCTCCAGCTTTGCCATGCAGCCCGCATCCTGCATCAGCACACCGGGAAAATTCATGAACTCTGCCAACCCGATCCCACGCGGGTGATCGCGCAGCGGCAACAGGTCTGCCGCCTCCAGCTTCGCACCTGCCGTTTCCATATGGGTGGAGGGTACGCAGGATGACAATTGCACGCGGATATCCATCAGACAGTGCAGCGAGGACTCAAGAAAATACTCCACCCCCTTGATCCCGCAGACATTTGCAATCTCATGCGGGTCGCAGATCGCGGTCGTCACCCCGCGCGGTGCGACGCAGCGGTCAAACTCAAAGGGCGTAACCAGCGACGATTCGATATGCAGATGGGTGTCGATGAACCCCGGCACCAGTATCCGGCCCGACACATCAATCTCGCGCCGACCACTGTAGTCGCCGAACACGCCCACGATGGTATCGCCGCAGATCGCCACGTCGGTTTCGACCAATTCGCCGGTGATGAGATCAAACACGCGCCCACCCTTCAGCACCAGATCGGCAGGTTCCTGCCCGCGGCCTTGGGTGATGCGTGACGAAAGCGGGGCTTTGGGGGCGATATGGGGCATGGGGCGACTCCTTTTGGCGCAGCAAATCAGACCCGTTGCCGACAGGGAAGCCGCGATCGCGCCCGCCATGATTGTGCGGGGAACAATCGCGCCCCTTGCGACCCTGCCAAGCGTCGGCCACCATGGCGGGATCATGAACCCGTTGCGCGGCATTTCCCTCAAGCTCATCTCGGTCCTGCTGTTCATCACGATGTCGGCGATGATCAAGGCCACCTCGAACCATGTCCCGCCGGGTGAGGCGGTATTTTTCCGCTCGTTCTTTGCCATTCCGGTCATTCTGATCTGGCTGACATGGCGGCGCGAATTGTCCACGGGTCTGCGCACCAACAATCCGTTCGGGCATTTCTGGCGCGGGCTGATGGGCACCACCTCGATGGGGCTGGGGTTTGCCGCTCTGGCCTATCTGCCGCTGCCCGAGGTCACCGCCATCGGCTATACCGCGCCACTGCTGACGGTAATCTTTGCCGCGATGTTTCTGGGCGAGGAGGTCCGGCTGTTCCGCATCAGTTGCGTGGTGCTGGGCATGGTGGGCGTGCTGATCGTGGTCTCGCCGCGCCTGAGCGTGCTGGGTGGGGGGGCCAACCATGCCGAGGCGCTGGGGGCGATGATGGTGCTGGGCAGTGCGGTGTTTGCAGCCCTGGCGCAGGTCTTTGTGCGCAAGCTGGTGCAGGCCGAACAGACCGCCACCATCGTGTTCTGGTTCTCGGTCACCGCCACGCTGCTGTCGCTGGTCACCATCCCCTATGGCTGGGTGCTGCCCACGCGGTCCGAGGCGGCGCTTCTGGTCACCGCCGGGCTGATCGGCGGTATCGGGCAGATTTTCCTGACCTCATCGTATCGCAGCGCCGATGCCTCTGTCATTGCCCCCTTCGACTATGCCTCGATGCTGTTTGCCTTGCTGTTCGGCTGGTTCTTCTTTGACGAGGTTCCGACCGTGACCATGCTGGCGGGGGCTGCTCTGGTGATCAGCGCCGGGGTGCTGATCATCTGGCGCGAGCGCAAGTTGGGGATAGAACGCGCGCGGCAGCGCAAGGCAATGCCGCCTGGGTCGTGACCGGCGAGCCGCCGTGCCACATGGGGGAGGCGTTGCAAGGGGGATGCCGCCCCCTCACCCCCCGCGAGTATTTTTTACCAAGATGAATGGGACAGGGAGCGCAGGACCGGAGGGATGCGCGCCTCAGGGCCAGCGCACCGCGACATCGGCCCGGCGCGAGCCAGCAATGGTGCGGCGGATGTTGGGCATGTCATTGCCGTCGATCCAGGCGCGCGCCTGTTCGGGTGATCTGCCGTGGTGCAGCCAGCGTTGCATCAGGCGGCGGTCCAGCTCGGTTTCGGGCACCTCGATCCAGATGGACAGGTCGAAGGCGCGGTTCAGAGCGTGCCATGGCGCTTCGTCCAACAGCAGATAGTTGCCTTCGACCACCAGAAGACGGTCCCCCGGCAGCACCACATCGGCGGCTGCGCGGGACAGTTCCATATCGCGGTCAAAGACCGGGATCGCCACCTCATCCTCATGACGCAGGCGGTGGATCAGGTTGATGAAACCGTGGACATCAAAGGTATCGGGCGCCCCCTTGCGCGCCCGCAGGCCACGGGCGTTCAGCACCGCATCATCATAGTGGAACCCGTCCATCGGCACCACGCGCGCGCCGGTGCCGAGGGCCGAAACCACCGCTGCGGCAAGGGTGGACTTGCCCGCGCCGGGTGGCCCGGCAAGGGCGGTCAGAAACCGCCCCGGCCCCTGCGCGCGCGACCGGATCAGATCGGCCAGCGCCTCCGGCGTCATGCCGGTTCCGCCACGCCTTCGGGCAGCTTCGCGCCCGTCATATAGGCCACGGCGTCCGACATCGAGTGTTCCCCCGGCTTGATCACGCAGAGGCGTTTGCCCAGACGGTGGATGTGGATGCGGTCGGCCACCTCGAACACATGCGGCATGTTGTGGCTGATCAGGATGATCGGGATGCCCCGGCTGCGCACATCTCGGATCAGCTCCAGCACTCGGCGCGATTCCTTGACTCCCAGCGCCGCGGTGGGTTCGTCCAGGATCACCACCTTTGACCCGAAGGCCGCCGCGCGCGCCACCGCCACCCCCTGCCGCTGACCACCCGACAGGGTTTCCACCGCCTGATTGATGTTCTGGATCGTCATCAGACCCAGCTCGTTCAGTTTTTCGCGGGCGAACTTCTCCATCCGGGGCCGGTCCAGCTTGCGGAACACCGAGCCCATGATCCCCGGCGCACGCAATTCGCGGCCCATGAACATGTTGTCGGCAATCGACAGTGCGGGCGACATGGCGAGGGTCTGGTACACCGTCTCGATCCCCGCCGCGCGGGCTTCGATCGGGGTGGAAAACCGGACCTTCTGCCCTTCCAGCGTGATCTCGCCGTCATCGGGGATGACCGCGCCGGAGATCGCCTTGATCAGCGTGGATTTGCCAGCCCCGTTGTCGCCGATCACCGCCAAAATCTCGCCGGGATACAGGTCGAAGTCGCAGTGGTCCAACGCCGTCACTTTACCATAGCGCTTGACCAGATTTGTGCCCTTCAGAAGCGGTTCCATCAGCTTGCCACCTTTCTGATCCATTGGTCCACGGCGACCGCAAAGATGATCAGCACGCCGATGAGAAAGAACGTCCATTGCGGGTCGGTGCCCACCAGCCGCAGGCCCATCTCGAACACACCGACGATCAGCGCGCCAAAGAACATGCCGACGATGGAGCCACGGCCGCCGAAGAGAGAAATGCCGCCGATCACCACCGCCGTGATCGACTGGATGTTGCCCAGCTGCCCGGTCGAGGCGGTGGGCGAGACCGAGCCGAAGCGGCCGATCATCACCCAGCCTGCGACGGCGCAGAAGAACCCGGCCAGCGCATAGACCTGGATCAGCACCTTGCTGGTCGGAACCCCGGCCAGTTCCGCCGCCTGCGGGTCATCCCCGGTGGCATAGACGTGGCGCCCCCAGGCGGTGTTGCGCAGCACCCAGGCCATGACCGCCACCAGCGCGATCATCAGGAACACGGCGTAGAGGATCTTGATCCCGCCGGGCTGGATCGAGCCGCCCCAGAACTGCAGGGCCGGGGCCCGTTCAGCAATATCGGAGGATCTTATCGTCTCGTTCGCCGAGAAGATGAAGTTTGCCGACAGCAGGATCTGCCAGGTGCCCAGCGTCGCGATGAACGGCGGCAGCTTCATTTTCGCGATCAGCAGCCCGTTGACCGCGCCCATTGCGGTGCCGAGGATCAGGCCGATCACAATCGCGATTTCCGCAGGCACGCCGTAGCGGAACGTCGCCTGCCCCATCAGCACCGAGGAAAACACCGCGATTGCCCCCACCGACAGGTCGATGCCCGCGGTCAGGATCACGATGCTTTGGGCGCAGCCGAGGATGCCGACAATGGCAATCTGCTGCAGAACCACCGACAGCGTGCCTGCCTTGAAGAAGTTCTCGGCCAGCAGGCCGAAGACCAGCAAAGCCACCGCCAGCACGATCATCGGCACCGCCGAGGGTGTCTGGTGCAGCCAGTGTTGCAGCCGCTTCAGGGCGCTTTTCTCGTCATGGAATTCGGCCACCTTTTCCGAGGCACCTTTCAGCCCCTGTTCGAAACCGGAACCCGTCTTTGCATCCGTCATGTCATTCCCCTCCCCCTGCACCGCAACGGCTGTGCGCTGGCTATGACAAGGGCGGCGCATGGCCGCCCCTGGAAGTTATTCTGAGGTCAGACGACCCCGCAAATCAACTGCGGAGCGGGGTCTGCGCCGGGATCAGCCCCAGCACAGCTCCATGCCTTTGGTGGTGTCGAGCGAGTCCACGCCCGCGACCGGGTTGTCGGTGATCAGCGCCACGCCGGTATCAAAGAAGGCCTTACCTTCGGTCGGGGTCGGTTTGGTGCCGTCCGCCGCGAATTGCGCAATGGCCTCAACGCCCAGCGCCGCCATCTGCAGCGGGTATTGCTGGCTGGTGGCACCGATCACGCCGTCCTTGACGTCCTGCACACCCGGGCAGCCGCCATCAACCGAGACGATCAGCACGCCTTCCTTGCCCGCCGCTTTCAGCGCTTCAAAAGCACCGGCCGCCGAAGGTTCGTTGATGGTGTAGACCAGATTGATATCCGGGTCTTTCGCCAGCAGCGATTCCATAGCCTTCAGACCGCCCTCTTCGTTGCCGGCAGTGACTTCGTTACCGACGATGCGCGGATCGGTCTCGTCGCCCCATTTGTTCGGGTCGGCCAGATCAATGCCCATACCCTGCAAAAAGCCCTGATCGCGCAGAACATCGACCGATGGCTGTGCAATCGACAGGTTCAAAAGCGCGATCTTGGCATTGGCCGCCTCGGCACCCAGGGTGGCGTTGGCCCATTGGCCGATCAGCAGACCGGCCTGAAAGTTGTCGGTGGCAAAGGTCACATCCGCCGCGTCGATCGGGTCCAGCGGGGTATCCAGCGCGATGACCAGTACTCCTGCCGCACGGGCGGCGGCTACTGAATCGACGATGGCCTTGGTGTCGGAGGCGGCAATCAGAATACCTTTGGCCCCGTCGGCCACACAAGCCTCGACCGCTGCGACCTGGCTTTCGTGGTCGCCGTCGATCCGGCCAGCATAGGATTTCAGCGTCACGCCCAGCTCGGCCGCCTTGGCTTCGGCGCCTTCTTTCATCTTCACAAAGAACGGGTTGGTGTCGGTCTTGGTGATCAGGCAGGCGCTGGTCTGTGCCGCGGCTGTGGTTGCCATCAGCGCAAGCGCAGCCGAGCCCATAAGGGCTGTCATAGAAAGTTTCATGCGGTTCCTCCCAAGGATATCAGGGGCATTAGCCCCTGCTGCAAGTCTGTTGCGCAGCCGTTCCTCCTGCTGCGGTTCACACACAAAACCCGATTCGGGTCGTCACGTCAATATAAATAAATAAGAGTGATTTAATATTGACAGACGGCCAGAGTCGCGCCCAATCTGATCCCGGGGAGGAAGCCCCCGGGCACAGTGCCGGCGGGTGAAACAAGACATGCTGATCGGGATACCCTCCATTCTTGGGCCGGAGCTTCTGGCGACCCTGCGCGCCATGGGACATGGCGACGAGATTGCCATCGTCGATGGGAATTATCCCGCGCAAGAACATGCGCGCCGTCTGGTACGCGCCGATGGTCACGGGTTGTTGCCGCTGCTCGGGGCGATCCTGTCCGTCCTGCCGCTGGATGACGACGCGCCCTTTGCCATCTGCCGCGCCAGCCTGTTCAACGACCCCGACCAGACCGGCCCCATCCACCACGAGATCGAGGCGCTGTGTGGCCGCCTGAAACCCGGCTATGCGGTGCAGGCGATGGCCGGGGGCAGCCTGTATCCGCGCATCCGCGCCGCGCACACAATCGTTGCCAGCAGCGAAACCGCGCTTTATGCCAACATCATTCTGCGCAAGGGCGTGATCAGGGAAGACGGATGACATCACCGGGAGAAGCCGCACCCATTGCCGACCGACCCGGCACCGATGACCCGGTCCTGCGCGGCACCAATCAATCCGGCATGCGCGCCCAGAACGAACGGCTGGTGCTGACGCTGGTGCGCCAGCATGGCGCGCTGGCGAAATCCGATATTGCCCGCATCACCGGCCTGTCGGCGCAGACGGTTTCGGTCATCATGCGGGCGCTAGAGCAGGATGGCCTGCTCATGCGTGGCGAGCCGCAGCGCGGGCGCATCGGTCAGCCATCCATCCCGATGTCGCTGGCACCCGATGGCGCGTATTTCTTCGGCCTCAAGATCGGGCGGCGTTCGGCCGATCTGACGCTGGTGGATTTTCTGGGCCGGGTGGTGCGGCTAGAACGAAAGGTCTACCGCTATCCGACACCGGGGGCGGTGGTCGATTTCGTTGCCACCACCCTGCCCCGCCTCATCGCCGATCTGCCTGCCGCCGCACGCACGCGCATCGGCGGGCTGGGCGTGGCGATGCCGTTCCAGCTGTGGAACTGGGTTCAATCGCTTGGTGCGCCGCAGGCAGAAATGGACGCCTGGCGTAGCCGGGACATTCAGGCCGAGCTGGCGGCGCTGTCGGGCCTCCCGGTCTTTGTGCAAAATGACGCTACCGCCGCCTGCGGAGCCGAGCTGGTGTTCGGCACCGGCGACCGGCCAAAGGATTTTCTGTATTTCTATTTCGGCACCTTCATCGGCGGCGGCCTTGTCCTGAACGGCCAGCTGTTCACCGGGCGCAGCGGAAATGCCGCCGGAGTCGGCCCGATTCCTGTGCTCGGCCCGGATGGCAAAATGCGGCGTCTGCTGGACGTGGCCTCGATGTCGGTGCTCGCCGATGCGATGGAGGCGGCGGGCGAGCCGTCCGACCATCTGTGGGCGCAGCATCTGGAGTGGCATGTCAGCCCGCCGGTGCTGAATGCGTGGATGGACGGTGCCGCCAGCGGCCTTGCCCATGCGATCCTCTCCGCCGCCGCCCTGATCGAGCTGGAGGCGGTGCTGATCGACGGCTGGATGCCGGAGCGCATCCGCGCCGAGCTGACCGCGCGGACCGATGCCGCCCTGCACCGGCTGGATCTGGCCGGAATCGATGCGCCTGCCGTCCTGCAGGGCACCGTGGGCGCAAATGCCCGCGTACTGGGGGCCGCCGCGATCCCGCTGTCGCAGCGCTATCTGATCGACCAGAACGCGGCCGGGCGCGACACCTAGTCGCGTTTTCGGTCCCTCAGACGCCATCGCGGCACGAAAACGCTTTCCGTTGGCGGTTATGGGCCCTAAAGGTCTTGAAAATGTAAGCGTCAGGTCTTTGATCGGCACCAACCCGCCGCGACGATAACGACGCAAAAACGCCACGCCACGACGAGGGAACGCCGTTTCATGTCACTCGCCCTGATTGCTGCGCTGCCCTTTCTCGGCGCGCTTCTCCCCGGTCTGATGATCCGCGCCGGCAAGAATGTCTGCGCCTTGGTCACAGGCTCGGTCACCTTGCTTGCGCTTGTGATGCTGGGCCTGAACGCCCCCGCCGTGTTGCGCGGCGAGGTGGTGCAGACCCGGATCGAATGGATCCCTTCACTGGGCCTGAACGCCAATTTCTTCCTCGACGGTCTGGGGCTGCTGTTTGCGGGCCTGATCCTTGGCATCGGTCTGCTGATCATCCTTTACGCGCGGTTCTACCTCGCTAAATCGGACCCGATGGGGCAGTTCTACACCTACCTGATGCTGTTTCAGGGCGCGATGGTGGGGATTGTGCTGTCTGATAACATCTTGCTTTTGCTGGTGTTCTGGGAATTGACCTCGCTATCCTCCTTCCTATTGATCGGCTATTGGAAACACCTGCCCGAAGGGCGTCAGGGCGCGCGGATGGCACTTGCCGTCACCGGCGGCGGCGGCCTTGCGATGATCGCGGGGATGCTGATCCTGGGTGGCATCGTCGGCAGCTATGACCTGTCGGTCATTCTGGACAACAAGGAGGCGATCCAGTCGTCGGATTGGTATCTGCCCGCGCTGATCCTGATCCTGCTGGGCGCCTTCACCAAATCGGCGCAGTTCCCGTTCCACTTCTGGCTGCCGCATGCGATGGCGGCCCCCACGCCGGTTTCGGCCTATCTGCACTCGGCCACCATGGTCAAAGCGGGGTTGTTCCTGATGGCCCGCCTGTGGCCGGTTCTGGCGGGCACGCCGGAGTGGTTCTACATCGTCGCCACCACTGGCCTCATCACCATGGTGATGGCCGCCAAGATCGCGCTGTTTAAGGATGACCTGAAGGCTCTGCTGGCCTATTCCACCGTGTCACATCTGGGCCTGATCACCATGCTGCTGGGCTTTGGCACCAAGGCGGCGGCAACGGTGGCGGTGTTCCACATCATCAACCACGCCACGTTCAAGGCCGCCCTCTTCATGTCGGCGGGCATCGTGGATCATGAGACGCATACCCGCGACCTAAAACGCCTCGGCGGCTTGCGCACACTGATGCCGATCACCTTTACCATCGTCACCATTGCGTCGCTGTCAATGGCGGGCATCCCGCCGCTCAACGGCTTCCTGTCGAAAGAACTGATGCTGGAGGAAGCCGCCCACACGGCATGGATGGCGAACCCCTGGCTGCTGGGCGCTCTGGCCACCATAGGCGCGCTGTTCTCGGTGGCCTACAGCTTCCGCTTCCTCGCCCATGGCTTCCTCGGCCCGGTGCGGAGCGATTACCCCAGCAAACCGCACGACCCCGGTTTCGGCCTCTGGGCCGCACCGGCGCTGCTGGCCTGCCTTGTCATCCTGATCGGCCTGTTCCCGATGCTGACCGCATCATGGCTCGTCAATGCCGCCGCAACTGCGGTGACGGGCGAAATGGTTTCAGTCAAGATCATCCATTGGCACGGGCTCCACGCCCCCGCGCTGTGGATGTCGCTTGCCGCCATCGGCGGTGGCCTCGTGCTCATGGGCCTGCATCCGCGCCTGATGGCGATGTGGCTTGCCACGCCGCGCCCCGAGGCCAAGCGGATCTTTGACGGCATTGTCGAGCCCTTTGCCGCACTTGCCGGGCGTATCGCCAACAGGCTGCACGACGGATCGCTGACCCGCTATATCGCCATTGCCATTCTGGCGATCGCCGCCTTGTCGTATTATGCCTTTGACACCGGCAGCCATGCCGTCGGCACCCGTGAACTGATGCCGATCCACCCGGTTCCGGCGCTGGGTTGGCTGTCCTTGGTGCTGGCAACGGTGGCGATCGTGATCTTCCACCGCCAGCGCCTGCTGACGCTGGTTCTGGTCGGCATCATCGGGCTGATGGTTTCGGTCGGCTTTGCCTATTTCTCGGCCCCCGACCTTGCCCTGACCCAGATCTCGGTAGAGGTGGCGACGATCATCCTGATGCTGCTGGCGCTGAACTTCCTGCCCAAGGCCACCCCGATGGAAAGCGGTGCCCTGCGCCGCACATGGGACGGGGCTATCGCCGTGGTTGCGGGCGTCGGCGCCGCCGCTCTGGCCTATGCTCTTATGATCCGTGACCCGGCCTTTGCGCCGATTTCCGAATACCACATTGCCAATTCGAAACCCGGCGGTGGCGGCACCAATATCGTCAACGTGATCCTGGTCGATTTCCGGGGCTATGACACCTTTGGCGAGATCATCGTGCTGGGCATCGCCGCCTTGGTGATCTACGCCCTGACCGAGGCGCTGTTGCGCGCAGGCCCGGCCAATGACCGCCTGCTGGCCTGGAAGCCCGATCAGCGCCGCGCCGGCGACCGCCATCCGATGATGCTGGTTGTGGCCACCCGCGTCATGCTGCCGATCGCGCTGATGGTCGGCGTGTTCATCTTCCTGCGCGGCCATAACGAGCCAGGCGGCGGCTTCATCGCCGGTCTGATCGTGGCGATTGCGCTGATCATGCAATACATGGCCTCCGGCTTTGCCTGGACAGCGGCACGGCAAAAGGTCGATTACCACGCGCTGATCGCCCTTGGCGTGCTTATCGCCGCTGCCACCGGCATCGGCGCTTGGTTCAACGGCATGCCCTTCCTGACCTCGGCCTTCGGCTATGTCACGATCTGGCCGCTCGAAGAATTCGAGCTGGCGACCGCCCTGCTGTTCGACATCGGCGTGTTCCTCACCGTTCTGGGCGCGGTCATGCTGGCGCTCGCCTCACTGTCGCGCATCGGCTTGCGCGCCGGGGAAACCGTCAACGTGCAACCCTTTGACATCGACCCGTCCGAAGGCCGCACCCTCAACTCCGGGGAGGTCCGCTGATGGAAGCCCTTGTCGCATCCGCGATCGGCATGATGACCGCTGCCGGTGTCTATCTGATGCTGCGCCTTCGCACATTCCCGGTGATCGTCGGGCTGACCCTGCTGACCTATGCGGTGAACGTGTTCCTGTTCACCTCGGGCCGCTTGGCAACCAACATGCCCGCGATCTACGGCACCGGCGCTCCCGGCTATTCCGACCCGCTGCCACAGGCGCTTGTGCTGACTGCCATCGTCATTTCCTTCGGGATGACCGCGGTCATCGTGATGATGGCGCTTGGGGCTTTTCTTGAGGCAGGCCATGACAAGGTGGATATGAACGACGACGACACCCCGACCGATGGGGCCCCGAAATGATGTATCACTGGATTTCCGTCCCGGTCCTGCTGCCCGCCATCATCGGCGGGGCGATGGTTCTGATGATGCGCAACGACCTGCTGTTGCAGCGGGTGTTCGCGCTGGTATCGACGCTGGGCCTGTTGGCCGTGAGCATCGCGCTGCTGGTCGCTGCCAGCAATGAGGGGCCAGAGGTTTACCAACTGGGCAACTGGCCCGCGCCATTCGGTATCATGCTGGTGCTTGACCGTCTCTCGGCGCTGATGGTCACCCTTGCCGCCGTTTTGGCCCTTGCGGTGCTGCTTTACACCATCGGGTCAGGCTGGGATTCGCGCGGGCGGCACTTCCACGCCCTGTTCCAGTTCCAGCTGATGGGCATCTGTGGCGCGTTTCTCACCGGCGACGCCTTCAACCTGTTCGTGTTCTTTGAAATCCTGCTGATCGCGTCTTACGGGTTGATGATCCATTCCGGCGGCAAGGAGCGGCTGCGCGCGGGCGTGCAATATGTGGCCTTCAACCTGGTCGGTTCTTCGCTGTTCCTGTTTGCGCTGGCGGCGATCTATTCGATCACCGGCACGCTGAACATCGCCGATCTGGCGGTCAAGGCGGCGCAATTGCCCCAGGGCGATGCCGCGCTGTTCCGGGTGGCGGCGGTCATGCTGATGATGGTCTTCGCCATCAAGGGCGCGCTGGTGCCGCTGCAGTTCTGGCTGCCCGGCACCTATTCCAACGCCCCCGGCCCGGTGGCGGCGCTGTTTGCCGTGATGACCAAGATCGGGGCCTATTCGGTGATCCGCTTCGGGGTCGTCGTGCTGCCTCCGACGCATCCGATCACCGGCACCCTGATCGCTGACCTGATGTTGCCCGCCGCTTTGCTGACGCTGGTCATCGGCGCACTGGGTATCCTTGGGGCCACCACCCTGTCACGGCTGGCGGCCTTTGCGGCTGTGGCCTCGATGGGCACCGCCTTTATCGCGATCTCGGCCTTTACGCCTGCGTCCACGGCGGCGGCGATGTATTACATGGTCCACTCCACCCTTGCCGGGGCCGCACTGTTCCTGATCGCCGATCTGGTGACCAACCGCCGCGCACATGACGGACTGCACCAGGCGTTGCCGCCCATCGCGCAGGCCGGGCTGATCTCGGCCCTGTTCATGACCTCGGCCATCGCCACCGCCGGGATGCCGCCGCTGTCGGGCTTCATCGGCAAGCTATTGATCCTAGACGCGTTGCGGGATCAGGCGGCATTGGTCTGGTCGGTGATCCTTGCCACCTCACTGATCACCATCCTCGGCTTTGCCCGCGCAGGGTCCACCCTGTTCTGGAAGGCCCATGCCTCCGCCCCCGAAGGCGACGTGCCAAGCCACCCGGCCCAACCGCTGGCCTTTGTCGCGATCGGCACGTTGCTGGCGGGCCTTGTGGCGCTGACCATCCTTGCCGGGCCGGTGATCGCCTGGATGGAGCTGACCTCGGCCAGCCTCTTTGACCCAGCCGCCTATATCGCGGCCAACCAATTGCCGGAGGTGAAGTAAGATGCGCCGCCTCTTCCCGCACCCGCTGCTGTCGCTCCTGTTGTTCGCGACATGGATCCTGCTGGTCAACCAGATCAAGGTCGGCAGTCTGGTGATGGCGCTGATCCTTGCCATCATCATCCCGATGCTGACCGCTCCCTACTGGCCCAACCGCCCGCCGCTCAGACGGGTGCCGGCCTTTGCCGCCTATGTTCTGCTGGTGATGTGGGATATCGTGCTGGCCAACATTCAGGTCGCCCGGATCGTGCTGTTCATGCGCAACGAAAACATCCGCTCCGGCTGGCTCGCCATTCCGATCGAGCTGAAAACGCCCGAGGCCATCACCATCCTCGCCGGCACCATCACCATGACTCCCGGAACCGTCACGTCTGACATGTCATCCTGCGGCCGGGTGCTGCTGGTCCACGCCCTGCACGCCCCCGACCCGGATGCGATCATCAACGATATCAAGACCCGCTACGAGGCTCGACTGAAAAGGATATTCGAATGATCCTGAACTACGCCCTTGATTTCGCCTTCCTCTGCTTTGGCCTTGGTCTGGCGATGAACCTTTACCGCGTGTTCCGCGCCCCCGGCGTCACCGACCGTATCCTTGCACTGGATACCATGGTGATCAACGTGCTCACCCTGATCGTGCTCTACGGCATGCGCACCAAATCCGGCGTCAATTTCGAGGCAGCACTCCTGTTCGCCATGACCGGCTTTGTCTCCACCGTGGCCTACTGCAAGTTCGTCCTGCGCGGCGACATCATTGAATGAGGCTGGCATGAACCCGATCGTCGAATACACCCTCGCCGCCCTGCTGGTGTTCGGCGGCATCTTCGGTATCGTCGGCAGCTTCGGCCTGCTGAAACTGCCGCAGATGCTGCAACGCCTGCACGCGCCAACCAAGGCCACCACCCTTGGCGTCGGCTCGGCGCTGATTGCCTCAATGGCCTATTTCTGGTTCTATGAGGGAAAGGTCAGCTGGCACGAGCTGATGATCACCCTGTTCCTGTTCCTGACTGCGCCCATCACCGCGAACTTCATCGCGAAAGCGCAGCTGCACCGTGCGGTCAACAAGGAAGACCTGCCCCCCACCGGTGTCGGCACCCAATGGGCCACCTATGACCCCGAGGTGCAGGCGGTCAGCCCGATCCTGCTTGATGACCGCGACCCCGGCTGATTTCTGACCAAAAGGTCAAATCACCCTTGCGTCAGACTTGCCCGGTGGCCGCGCCCATGCCACATTGCGCCGGACCTGACTGCAGCAAAGGGCCCGCCGTGACCACGCTTACCCCAGACGTGCCCGCCACAAAAACCCAGCTTGTCCATCTTGCCCATGCCCGCAACCCCGGCATGGCGCTGGATCTGGACTGGGTCGCCTCGGTGCAGGCCAACACCTCTGCGATCGAGCGGCGCGCGGCGAGTTTGGGCGGCAGACGCTCGGTCAAAAAGGACTATCAGGCGGCATGGCTCTTGAAAGCCGTCAGCCTGATCGACCTCACCACGCTCTCTGGCGATGACACCCCCGGCCGCGTGCAACGGCTCTGTGCCAAGGCCCGCCAGCCGGTGCGGGCCGAAAACCTGCAGGCGCTGGGGATGGAGGGCCTCACCGTCGGCGCAGTTTGCGTCTATCACGACATGGTCGAAACCGCCGTCCGTGCGCTGGAGGGCACCAGTATCCCCGTCGCCGCCGTCTCCACCGGCTTCCCGGCAGGCCTGTCCCCTTGGCACCTGCGCGTGCAGGAAATCCGCGAAAGCGTCGCCGCAGGGGCGCGGGAAATCGACATCGTGATCTCGCGCCGCCATGTGCTGATGCAGAACTGGCAAGCACTTTATGACGAGATGCGCGAGATGCGCGCCGCCTGCGGCGAGGCCCATGTCAAAGCGATCCTCGCCACTGGCGAACTCGGCACCCTGCGCAACGTCGCCCGCGCCTCGCTGATCTGCATGATGGCAGGGGCCGATTTCATCAAGACCTCCACCGGCAAGGAAGGCGTCAACGCCACCCTGCCTGTCACCCTCACCATGATCCGCGCGATCCGCGACTATCAGGACCGCACCGGCATCAGGGTTGGCTACAAACCTGCAGGCGGCATCGCCAAGGCCAAGGATGCGTTGCTGTATCTGGCGCTGATGAAAGACGAACTCGGCCACCCCTGGCTGCAACCCGACCTGTTCCGCTTTGGCGCCTCCAGCCTTCTGGGCGATATCGAGCGCCAGCTGGATCACCACCTGACCGGCCACTACTCCGCCGCCAACCGCCACGCGATGGGATAAGGCCATGACAATCAAAGAAATATTCGACACCATGTCCTATGGCCCCGCCCCCGAAGCCAATACCGAAGTGCTGAACTGGCTGGCCGGGCATGATCAGCGATTTGGCCATTTCATTGACGGTGCTTTCACCGCGCCCGAAGCGCTGTTCGACAGCCGCAACCCCGCCACCGGCAAGGTGCTGGCGCAGATCAGTCAGGGCTCGGCGGCTTCGGTCGATGCAGCCGTCGCTGCCGCGCGGCGGGCGCAGCCGAAATGGGCGCGGCTGCCGGGGCACAAGCGCGCGCAATATCTATATGCCCTCGCCCGTCTGGTGCAGAAACACGCGCGACTGCTGGCGGTGCTGGAAACGATGGACAACGGCAAGCCGATCCGCGAAAGCCGCGACATCGATATGCCACTGGTCGCGCGGCATTTCTACTACCACGCCGGTCTGGCGCAACTGGCCCCCACCGAACTGCCGGGGATGGAGCCTTTGGGGGTTTGCGGCGCAGTGATCCCGTGGAACTTCCCGCTGCTGATGCTGGCGTGGAAGGTCGCCCCGGCGCTGGCGGCTGGCAATACCGTGGTCCTGAAACCCGCCGAATACACCCCGCTGACCGCGCTGCTGTTTGCCGAGATCAGCCGCGAGGCGGGCCTGCCACCCGGCGTGCTGAACATCGTCACCGGCGATGGCGAGACCGGGGCGGCGTTGGTCGCGCATCCGGGCGTTGACAAGATCGCCTTCACCGGCTCCACCGCTGTCGGCAAGTCGATCCGCCGCGCCACGGCGGGCAGCGGCAAGGCGCTGACGCTGGAGCTGGGCGGCAAGTCACCCTACATCGTGTTTGACGATGCCGATCTCGACTCGGCGGTCGAGGGGCTGGTTGATGCGATCTGGTTCAACGGCGGTCAGGTCTGCTGCGCAGGCAGCCGCCTGCTGGTGCAGGAAGGCGTGGCCGACCGCTTCCACGAAAAACTGAAACGCCGGATGGATGGCTTGCGCATCGGCGATCCGCTCGACAAGTGCATCGACGTGGGCGCGGTGGTTGATCCGGTGCAGCTGGCGACCATCACCCGGCTGGTCGATGCGTCAGAGGGTGAGAAATACACCGCCGACACGCCGCTCCCACAGGGCTGTTTCTACCCGCCCACGCTGATCACCGGCCTGTCTGCCGCCTCAAACCTGATGCAGGAAGAAATCTTCGGCCCGGTGCTGGTCAGCATGAGCTTCCGCACGCCAGCCGAGGCGGTGGAACTGGCCAACAACACCCGCTATGGCCTGGCCGCCACGGTCTGGACCGAGAACGTGAACCTTGCGCTCGACATCGCGCCCAAGCTGCGGGCGGGGGTGGTCTGGGTCAACGGCACCAATATGTTCGACGCCGCCGCTGGCTTTGGCGGGGTGCGTGAGAGCGGTTTCGGCCGCGAGGGCGGATGGGAGGGGCTGCTCGCCTATCTGCGCCCCAAGGGCAAAGCAGCGGTTCTCAAGCCCATCTCCGCCATGCCCGCGCCGAAGACGGTAACGGTCGATGGCCTTGACCGGACCGCCAAGCTGTTCATCGGCGGCAAGCAGGCGCGGCCCGATGGCGGCTATTCAAAGCCGGTTTACAGCCCGAGAGGTGGGCTGCTGGGCCATGCCGGCCTTGGCAACCGCAAGGATATCCGCAACGCGGCGGAGGCAGCGCAGGCCGCCAAGGGTTGGGGTCGCACCACGGCGCACACCCGAGCGCAGATCCTGTTCTACATCGCCGAAAACCTGTCGGCCCGTGAAGATGAATTTACCGCCCGGCTGAAGGCCCAGACCGGCAATTCCGGTGCAGCCGAAGTGGAGGCTGCCATCGCGCGGCTGTTCACCTATGCCGCCTGGGCCGACAAGTTCGACGGCGCGGTGAAGTCGGTGCCGATCCGGGGGGTGGCACTGGCCATGAACGAACCCTGCGGCGTGATCGGCGCGCTGTGCCCGGATGAGGCGCCGCTCCTGGGCCTGATTTCGGTGATGGCCCCCGCCATCGCCATGGGCAACACTTGCGTGCTGGTCCCGTCAGAGCCGTTCCCGTTGTCGGCCACCGATTTCTATCAGGTGCTGGAGACCTCTGACCTGCCCGCCGGGGTGGTGAACATCGTCACCGGCACCCACACCGAGCTTGCCAAACCCATGGCCGGACATATGGACCTGGATGCGGTCTGGAGCTTTTCGTCATCCGATGTCGCACAGATCATCGAAACCGAATCCGCCACCAACCTCAAACGCACCTGGGTCAACCATGGCCGCTCCCGCGACTGGACGACCCCGGAGGCCGAAGGCCGCAGCTTCCTGCGACAGGCAACCGAGGTCAAAACCGTCTGGGTGCCCTACGGCGAATAGGGTCAGGCGTGGCCCGCTGTCGCCGACAGCGTCAGCGGGTCAATGCCAAGTGTCTTCAGCGCCTTGACCCATTTCGCCGCATCATCGGCGGAAAACACCAGATCGGCGGGTGCATCGGCCAGAAGCCAGTCGTTGCGCAGGATCTCCTCCTCCAGCTGCCCCGGCCCCCAGCCGGAATAGCCCAGCGCCAGCAGCGCTGCATCCGGCCCCTCGCCCTGCGCCAGTGCCTCAAGGATATCCAGCGTCGCAGTCATGTGATAGCCGCCCGGCACGGTCATCGTGGCAGGCCCGCGCGGGTAATCGGCCGAGTGCAACACAAAGCCGCGCCCACGTTCGACCGGGCCGCCGAAATGCACGCGGATGTCGCGCCCCTCCGGCGCGCGGGAAATATCCAGATGGTCGAGCAAGCCCGAAAAACTCAGATCCGGCGTGGGTTTGTTCACGATCAGGCCCATCGCGCCATCAGGCGAATGGGCACAGATCAGGATCACGCTGCGGTCAAAGCGCGCATCCCCCAGCCCGGGCATTGCAATCAACAACTTTCCACCAAGGTCCATTTCACCGCTCCGATCGCTGCCCTCCTCTCCAACATGATGCTGATGCCGCCCTGCCTCAAGTGCCAAGTGCTACAACCGCTTCCCGTCTTTGTGACTTCCCATTCCCCCGCCACTGCTTATCTTCCCGACCATGATACGCGCCCTCGCCCTTTGTCTTGCCCTCTCCCCCGCCGTCGCCAGCCCGGCGCAGGCCCAGTCTCTGCGGCTGTCCGATGTGGTTGAGGGAGAGTTCCGGCCCGGCTGGCAAACCGCCTCGGGCACCCATATGGCGGCGCTGCATCTGCAGCTGGCGCCGGAGTGGAAGACCTATTGGCGGGCGCCGGGTGATGCGGGCATCCCGCCGCAGTTTGACTGGACGGGATCGGAAAACGTGGCATCGGTGCGGTTCCACTGGCCCGCCCCGGATGTGTTCCGCACCAATGGCATGCAGACCGTGGGCTACCATGATGAACTGGTGCTGCCGATCGAGGTCACGCCGAAAGACCCCCGCAAGCCGGTGCGGCTGAAAGCCTCGGTCGATCTGGGGGTGTGCAAGGATATCTGCATCCCCACCACGCTGTTGCTGGGCACCGCCCTGCCCGCGCCGGGCCGCGCCGACAGCGCGATCAATGCAGCGCTGAAAGCACGCCCCGCCACCGGGGCCGAGGCGGGTCTGGCCCGCATCACCTGCACGCTGGAGCCGATCCGCGACGGCATGCGCATCACCGCCCGGATGGACCTGCCTGCGCAGGGCCGCGACGAGGTGGTGATTTTTGAATCCGGCCTGCGCGATATCTGGGTGTCGGAATCGCAGGTGCGCCGCGACGGGCGCAGCCTGGTGGCGGTGGCTGAAATGGTGCCACCCGCAGGCCGGCCCTTTGCGCTGAACCGCAGTGCCGTTGTGGTCACCGTCATCGGCGGCCAGGGCCGGGCGGTGGAAATCCGCGGCTGCCCGGCGGATTGATCAGCGCCTTGCCGACATCACTCGCGTGATCCCATAGGCCGCAAACGCCACGAGACCGGCCCCAAGCGCAAACACACCAAACGCAACCCCTCGCGTCAGCAACGGCAGACCCGGCAGCGCGGCCCAGGGGGCCAGCAGCGCCGGCGCCACGGTCAGCGCAAACAGCACCGCCATCGCCCCCGCCGCAGCCGCCAGCGCCCCACGCGGCCCGCGCCGCATTCCCCGCGACAGCGCCCGGAACCGCTTGCCGATATCGGCCTGCACCGCCATCAGCGCGGGCACCATGACCAGCACAAGCAGCATGCCAAAGGCCAACCCGTAGACCAGAGTGATCACGGTGGGTTTCAGGAACTCCGCCTGCGAACTGCGTTCGAACAACAGCGGTGACAGGCCGAACACCGTGGTCATCGTGGTCAGCAGCACAGCGCGGAATCGGTCGGCCACACCATCAATGATCGCCGGGATCAGCCCGCGCTTTTCGGCGTATTCGTCGATGGTGGAGACCAGCACGATGGAATCGTTGATAATGATCCCCGACATGCCGATCAGCCCTACGATGGAGAACATCGACAAAGGCACACCCCAGTGGAAATGCCCCCACATCGCGCCGATCAGGCCAAAGGGGATCACCGACATCACCACGAGGGGCCGGGTCCAACTGGCAAAGATCCAAGCCAAGCACAGGTAAATCCCCAGCAGGCACAGGATCACCGCCGACCCCGCATCGCCCAGAAACTCATTTTGCTGCTGCACCAGCCCGCCCTGACGGCTTTCCACCGCGAAATCCTGCTCGATCCCGGGCAGGATCGTCTCGCGGATGGTGGCCTGAATCTCCGCCGCCCGCGCCGGGTCGTCCTCGGCCAGATCGCCCGAAACCGTCACCACCCGCAACCCGTTCTCGCGCCGGATGGTCGAGAACCCGGCCTGCCGCTCTACGGTCACGATATCGGCCAGCGGCACATAGGCCCCGGTGGCGGTGCGCATCAGCGTCGAGTCCAGAAAATCCGCTGTCAGCTCGCGGCGCGGCAGTTCCAGCCGGATCGAGGCAGAGCGTGGCCCGTCTGGGTAAGTTGCAGCCTCGATCCCGTTCAGCCGGTCGCGCAGGGTGCGGCCCAGATCGTCAATCGCAAACCCCAAAGACTGGCCCAGTGGCGTCAGGTTCAGGACCAGTTCTTCCTTGTCATAGGCAAGGCTGTCCTCCAGCGCCGACACTTCGGGGTAAACCGCCAGCCGCGCTTTCAGCGCCTCGGCGGCGGCCTTCAGCCCGGCGGCATCGGCACCATAAAGATCAATCGACAGCGCATCACCACCGGGGCCAAAGCGCCCGCCACGGAATGACAGTTCCTCCATCAACGGATGGCCGCGCACTTCCTCCTGCAAGGCCGAAACAAACGCATTGCTGGAATAGGGCCGCGCATCCGGGTCGATCAACTCGATAGAGATGCTGCCGAGCAGATCGGCATCCTTGCCCTCGGCACTGGCCAGACCGCGCCCACCCGAGCCGCCGATTTCGGCCATCGCAAAGGTGATCGGGCTCATACCATGCTCAGCCTCCAGCCGCGCCCCCACTGCCTCCGCCGCGCGCTGCACCTCGCGCATCAGGTCCAGCGTGTCGCTGCGGTCTGCCCCCGGCAGCATCGAGAAATTGCCGGTTATCGACGCCTGTTCCGGCGCGTTGAAAAAGCGGAACGGCAGATCGCCCCGGATGAACAGCGCCGCCGAGGATGCCAGCAGCACCAGCGCCCCCGCCAGCACCGGATAACGCGCGACAATCAGCAGACGCATCGCAGGCTTCACCGCATGCGTGCCAAACCAGACCATGCCCCGGTTCACCTGCCGCGACGGCCAGTCATACCACTTTTCCTGCCGCGCCTTGGCGATGGCATGGGCCATGTGGTTGGGCAATATCAGGAAACACTCGATCAAGGATGCAATCAGCACCGCAATCACCGTGAACGGGATATCCCGGATCAGCCCGCCGAACCGCCCGCCAATCGCCACCAGCCCGAAAAACGCGATCACCGTGGTCAGGGTCGAGGCGACCACCGGCTGTGCCATGCGCAGCGCCCCGCGTTCGGCGGCCACCACCGGGTCTTCGCCCAGATGCCGGCCCCGAAAATCGGCATGCTCGCCCACCACGATGGCATCATCCACCACGATGCCCAGCATGATGATCAGCGCGAAGAGCGAGATCATGTTCAGCGTCAGCCCCGCCGCATACATCACCGCCACCGCCGCCAGCATCGCCACCGGAATCCCCGCCGCCACCCAAAGCGCGGTGCGGGCGTTGAGAAACAGGAACAGCAGCAGCACCACGAGCGCCAGCCCGCTCAGCGCGTTGTCCAGCAGCAGATACAGCCGGTCAGTGATCTGCTCGGCCCGCGCCCGGACCAGATCCACCGTCACCCCCGGCGGCAGCGATAGCTGCATCTCGGCCGCCACCTCCGCGACGCTGGCCTGCATGCGAATGGCGTCACCCTCGGCGTTGCGGTCCACCCGCACCGTCATGGCCGGGTTGGTCCCCACATAGCTGGCCCGTCCGGAATCAGCGCCAACGGCGCTGATCGTGGCAATATCCCCCACCACAAGCTTGGTGCCGTCGGGCAGGCTGCGCAGCACCACCCCCGCGATCTCGGTCGCACTGCGCCGCTCGGTCCCGGTCCGCACTCGCGCCGAGCCGTCGCCGACATTGCCCGCCGGATTGGTCTGCACCGCCGCGCCGATCGCCGTGGCGATCTCGCGCATGGTGATGTCATGCCGGATCAGCGCGACCGAGGGCACCTCGACCACGGTTTGCGGGTCGGCCATGCCCCTGATCGTGGTGCGCGTCACCCCAACCTGAAACAACCGGCCCACAAATTCATCGGCAAAGCGAGCCAGCTGATCCACGCCCACCGGCCCAGTGATCACCACATCGGTCACCTGATCGCGCCACTGGCTGCGCCGGATCACCGGCTCATCAGCCTCTGCAGGCAGGTTGTTCACCGAATTCACCGCCGATTGCACATCCTCGGCGGCCTGGGTCAGATCGGTGCCCGGCTCGAATTCCAGCGTGATCCGCGCCGAGCCCTCACCGGCACGAGACACGGCATTGGCGACACCATCCACCGCCAGCAATGCGGGTTCCAGCACCTGCACGATGGCGCGGTCCACATCCTCGGCCCCCGCCCCGCTCCATGCGACCGAGACCTGAACCTCGGCCACCACAACATCGGGGAAATACTGCGCGCGAATGCGCGACGATGCCACCAGTCCCGCCACGATAAGCAGCACAAAGAGCAGGTTTGCCAATGTCCGGTGCCGGGTGAAATAGGAAATCAGCCCGCCCGCCCCGCCCGGTTGCTGCATGCCCGCCATGTGTCAGCCCCCCATCCGGTCTTCAAGTCGCGCCACCACCTGCGCGGGCACCTGATCCTGCGCAAGTTGTTCCAGCATCCGCGCCTTGGCCTCCTCGGGCATCCGCGCATTGCCCTCGACAAAGGCGATCAGCCCGGCCCGCCGCTCGGGCGTCAGGGCGATGGTTTCCTCCGGCGAGGGCGCTGCCGCCGCCGGCCCCCCCGGTCGGATCGGGTTGATCCGGATCCCTGCGCCCAACAGTGGCGAGCGTTCCACCACCACCTCGCGCCCGGCGATGCCGCGCACATCCACGATCACATCATCGCCCTGACGCCGCAGCACCGGCACCACCTGCGCCTCCAGACGGTCCCCCTCGCCCAGCAGCAGAATGCCTCCGGCACTGTCCACCGCCGTTGCCGGCAACAGTGCGACGCCCGCCACCTCCGGCTCTGATATCGCCACAGTCACGAAATCGCCGGGCCGGAAGCCACGCGCGCCGTTCAGCGAGGCGTAGACCAGCCGCCCGGTCGCCCCCTCGCCCACCGCAGCGCCCACCCGCTCCACCCGGCCCGATGCCGCAATCTCGGCCCCCAGCACATCGAGCGACACCGAAACGGGGGCAGAAATCAGACTGCCCTGATCATCCAGCAGCCGCGAGAATTGCGCCGTCGACAGCCGGAACGACACTTCCAGCCGGTCCGGGTCGATCAGTTCGGCCAATCGCTCATTGGCCCCAACCAATCCGCCCGCCACCACGGTCACGCCATTCAGACGCCCGGTGAAGCTGGCGCGGATCTCGGTATCAGCCAGCGCGCGTTCCGCCTCGCCCAGCGCAATCGCCGCGCGCGCGCGGGCCGATGCCGCCTGATCCACCCGCGCCTCGGCCTGCGCCAGCGCCGAGCGGCGTGACAATACCGCCTGTTCGGCGGAAGACAGCGCCAGCGCCGCTGTCTCCACTGCCGCCGGCGATCCCACGCCCCGGCGCTGCAGATCCTCCTGCCGGGTCAGTGCCTGACCGCGCAGGGTGGCCTGCGCCTGAGCCGCGGCCAGATCATCGCGCGCCAGCAGCAAGCCCCGGTCGGCGTCGCGCCCCTCGGCCTCGGCCTCGCTCAACCCCGCCTGCGCCAGATCGCGGGCCGATGTGGCGTCCACCGGATCCAGTCGCACCAGCACCTGCCCCTCGGTCACGGTTGCCCCATCCTCGACCCCTTCGGCAATCTCAAGCACCCGCCCGCCACGCGGCGCGCGCAGCTCCAGCGTGCGGCGTGACCGGATTTCGCCAAAGGCCACCGTCTGCGGCACGACCGTGCCCGGTGTCACCGTGACCACATTGGCCGAAAACACACGCTCCCGCGCGGGCTGGCCGGGACGGTTGGTCGCCAGCCGATCCGTCATCGCCCCCGCGATCAGGCTGGCGGCAAAGGCCAGCAGGGCCACGGTCAGGGCGGCCAGAAGCAGGCCGGTCAGGGATCGCGCCAGAAATCGCATGCAGGCTCCGGTCAAAAGGTCAGCAAAACAGTAACGCAGACCGGGTCAACGTCCAGCCACAAGGCTGTTACGCCAGACCATTCCGGTTCCGTCGCTATTTCCGGCGGTGATGTTCCTCAAGCCGGGGAAATATTTCGACAAAGTTGCAGGGCCGGTGCCGGAAATCCAGCTGCCAGCGCAAAATTTCGTCCCATGCATCGCGGCAGGCCCCGGGGCTGCCCGGCAGCGCGAACAGATAGGTGCCGCCCGCCACACCGCCACAGGCGCGGCTTTGCACCGCCGAGGTGCCGATCTTTTGCATCGAGACGATAGTGAACACCGTGCCGAAGGCCTCGATCTCTTTCTCATAAACATCGCGGTGCGCCTCCACCGTCACATCGCGCCCCGTCAGCCCGGTGCCGCCGGTGGTCAGGATCACATCCACCCCTTTGTCGGCAACCCAAACCCGCAACTGGTCCGCAATCAATGCGCGGTCGTCGGTCACAATACCCCGCGCAGCCAGCACATGCCCCGCCCCGGTCAGCCGCTCCACCAGCGTATCGCCCGAGCGGTCATCGGCTCTGGTGCGGGTGTCGCTGACCGTCAGCACCGCGATCCGCACCGGGATGAACTCCATCGTCTCGTCAATCCGGCTCATCGTGCCAACCGCGCCTCCAACGCCAGCAGATCCTCCCACGCCTCGCGCTTGGCCATCGGAGTGCGCAGAAGGCTTTCGGGGTGCAGCATGGGCAACAAAGGTCGGCCCAGCGCCTCCATCCATTGCCCACGCGCCCGCGCGATCCCGCGCGTTCCGGTCAGCGCAAACAGCGGCGTGTTGCCCATCGCGACAATCACCTCGGGCGCGGCCAGTTCGATATGGCGCGCCACAAAGGGGCGCATCATCGCAACATCATCCGGCACCGGCTCGCCAGAGCCAAGACAGCGCCACGGCAGGATATTGGTCAGGTAAACCGCCGTTTCTGGCGTGGTCGCCTCACGCGACAGGCCGATGGCGGCCAACATCTCATCCAGCAGCTGCCCGGGAGGTCCTGCAAAGGGCCGCCCCTCGCGGTCCTCCTCCGCCCCCGGCGCTTCGCCAAGGATCAGCACCCGCGCGCCCGGCAGACCACCCGAAAACACCAGATTCCGCGCGCCGCGCCGGATCTCGCAATGCTCGAACGCCTCGATCGCCGCGCGCAATTCCTCCAGCGTATGCGCCTGCGCCGCCAGCGCCCGCGCCTCGGCCACCGCATCCACCTTCGGCGCATCCGGCACCACCGCCGGGGCCGTCACCCGCGCGACAGGCGCGGCAGCCGGTGCAGGCGCGGCAGTCAGTGCAGGCTTCACCACCTCAGGCAGGTCATAGCGGTCCAGCGGCGCATCCAGCAGCCATTCGTCAATGCCCAGATCGACCTGCCAGAGCAACGCCGCCTGCGCCGCATGCCAATCCGCCAGAATTTCTTGTGCGATTCCCATACCGCAAAGGGTAGGCCCACGGCACGCCCCCCGCAAGGCGCAGCGCGCCTTGCCCATTGCGCCCCCCTTTGGCATAAGCACCCCAAATCCCCCGCGCCAAGGAGACCGCACCATGTTCCGCGCCCGCCATCTGCTGGGGATCGAACACCTCTCGCCGCAGGAAATCACCGCCGTCCTCGATCTGGCCGACCGCTATGTCGATCTGAACCGCCGCACGGTGAAGCAATCCGACGCTCTGGCAGGGATGACCCAGATCAACATGTTCTTTGAAAACTCCACCCGCACCCAGGCCAGTTTCGAGCTGGCAGGCAAGCGGCTTGGTGCGGATGTGATGAACATGTCGGTCTCGCAAAGCAGCGTCAAAAAGGGCGAGACGCTGATCGACACCGCCATGACGCTGAACGCCATGCATCCCGATCTTCTGGTGGTGCGGCACGGCTCCTCCGGCGCGGTCAACCTGCTGGCGTCAAAGGTGAATTGCGCAGTGCTGAACGCAGGCGACGGGCGGCACGAACACCCGACACAGGCGCTGTTGGATGCGCTCACCATCCGCCGCGCCAAGGGCCGCATCCAGCGCCTGACCGTGGCGATCTGCGGCGATATCGCGCACAGCCGCGTCGCGCGATCCAACCTGATCCTCTTGGGCAAGATGGAAAACCGCATCCGCCTGATCGCGCCGCCCACCCTGATGCCCGCCGGTGTGGGCGAGTTCGGCTGTGAACTGTTTGATGACATGCGCAAGGGGCTGGAAGGCGCCGATGTGGTGATGATGCTGCGCCTGCAACGCGAACGCATGGACGGCGGTTTCATCCCGTCCGAACGCGAATATTACCACCGCTACGGGCTGGACGCCGAAAAGCTGACCCATGCAAAGCCCGATGCCATCGTCATGCACCCCGGCCCGATGAACCGAGGGGTAGAGATTGACGGCGAACTCGCCGATGACATCAACCGATCCGTCATTCAGGAACAGGTGGAAATGGGCGTCGCGGTGCGCATGGCCTGCATGGACCTCTTGGCCCGCAACCTGCGCGCCGATCGCGGGGCAAAGGCCGCCGGGGTCATGGCATGACCGATCCGCTCGCCATTCCCGTAGGCCCCGGGCGTTGCGTCTGGGTCTTCGCCATCGACCTGCCCGAAGATGAAGCGACAGCTTTCCCGCGCGGCCCCCTCGCACAAGCCTTGGGCGTGGATCAACTCGACCCCAGCCACATCGAACAGATCGACGCCGACACCTTCACCGAATTCGGCTTGTCGCGCTACCTCACCGAAGGTCAGGGCATCAGCGAGGCCAGCCTCGGCCGCGACGCGGCAAAACTCGACGCGCTGCGCGGCCCGCTTCTGCTGGTGTTCCGGCCCGCCCTGAAACAGGGCCGCCTCTCCCCCCAACCGCCCCTGCGCCTGATCGGGCGGTATGACGAAGTGCCCTCGCCCGCCCGAACCGGCCTTGGCGGCTATGACGCCGCCACCGATACTCTTGATCTGCCGGTGAAAAAGCGCCCTTCTGACGCCGCCATGTCGGGCCGGGTGGCCACCGTGGTCCTGATCCTGCTGGCGATCTTCGTCGCCCTGTTCATCTGGATCGCCGGATGACCGCGCCCATCCTGACAGACGGCGAGACCCTGATCGCCACCTTCATCCCCGACCGCGTGTCCTACTGGCGCGCGCATCTGATCATGGCCATCGCCCTTGGCGCAGCCGTCGGCCTGTTCCTCCTGTGGCAGGGCAACCCCTACCCGGTGATGGGGCCCATCGGGGCCGCCCTCGCGATCGCCGCCCGTGCCACCTACGTCGCCTCCGAGGCGCTCACCGACCTGTGGCATCTCACCTCGCACCGCCTGATCGGCCCGCGCGGCATGACGGTCCCGCGCGCGCAACTCGCCAATGCCCGGCCCTTCTTCGGCTCGGTGCAGATCACAACCACCACCGGCGACAAGCATCTGATCAAATACCTGTCCGACCCCGCCGCCGACGCCACCCGCCTGACCGAAGCCCTGCGATGACCCCGCTGCACAAAGGCCCCGCCATGACCCTGTTTCTGGAAAACGCCCGCATCATCGACCCCGAAGGCGATACCGTCACCACCGGCAACGTGATCGTGGACGCAGGCCAGATCGCCGCCATCGGCGCAGGCTCCCCCCCAAAGGGGGCGCATGTGATCGATTGTGCGGGCGCCTGCCTTGCCCCCGGCATCATCGACTGGGGTGTGAAAATCGGCGAGCCGGGCGAGCGGCACAAGGAATCCTTCCGCTCCGCCGGCCTCGCTGCCGCCGCAGGCGGCGTCACCACCATCATCGCCCGTCCCGACACCACCCCCGCCATCGACACGCCCGAGGTTCTGGAATTCGTCACCCGGCGCGCGGCCGAGGCCTCGCCGGTCCGCATCCGCCACATGGCCGCCCTGACCAAAGGACGTGACGGCCGCGAGATGACCGAGATCGGCTTTCTTCTCGATGCCGGAGCCATCGCCTTCACCGACGCCACCCGCGTCATCACCGACCCAAAGGTTTTATCCCGCGCCCTCACCTACGCCCGCAGCCTTGGGGCCTTGGTGATCGGCCACCCACAGGAACCCGGCCTTTCCCAGGGGGCCGCCGCCACCAGCGGCAAGTTCGCCTCCCTGCGCGGCATCCCGGCGGTGCATCCGATGGCCGAACGCATCGGGCTGGACCGCGACCTTGGCCTGATCGAGATGACAGGCGCGCGCTACCACGCCGACCAGATCACCACGGCCCGCAGCCTGCCCGCACTGGAGCGGGCGAAAGCCAACGGGCTGGATGTCACCGCCGGCGTGTCGATCCACCACCTGACCCTGAACGAATTCGACGTGGGCGATTACCGCACCTTCTTCAAGCTCACCCCGCCGCTGCGGTCGGAAGTGGACCGTATTGCGATGATCGAAGCCGTCGCCTCCGGCCTGATCGACTTGATCTGCAGCGTCCACACCCCCGCCGATGAGGAATCCAAACGCCTGCCCTTCGAGGATGCCGCTTCCGGCGCCGTCGGCCTTGAAACCCTGCTGCCCGCCGCGCTGCGCCTGTGGCATGCGGGCCAGCTGACCCTTCCGCAACTGTTCCGCGCCCTGTCGCTGAACCCCGCCCGCCGCCTTGGCCTGCCCCAAGGCCGCATGGCCGAAGGCGCTCCCGCCGACCTCGTGCTGTTCAACCCCGATACGCCCTTCGTGCTCGACCGCTTCACCCTGGCGTCGAAGTCAAAGAACACCCCCTTTGACGGCGCGCGGATGGAGGGTAAGGTTCTGGCAACCTTTGTCGCAGGCCATCAGGTTTACGGAGCCAATTCCTAAATGCCCGACTTCACCTCTGCCCCCCTGCCGCTGCTGCTGACCGCCGCCCTTGCCTATCTGCTGGGCTCGGTGCCCTTTGGCATCGTCATCACCCGCGCCCTGGGGCTGGGCGATCTGCGCCGGATCGGCTCGGGCAATATCGGGGCCACCAATGTCCTGCGCACCGGCAACAAACCCGCAGCCCTTGCCACCCTGCTGCTCGATGCGGGCAAGGGCGGCGTCGCCGTGCTGCTCGCCCGCGCATTGGTGGGGCCGGATGCAGCACAGATTGCGGCACTGTTCAGCTTTCTCGGCCACCTGTTCCCGGTCTGGCTCGGGTTCAAGGGCGGCAAGGGGGTCGCCACCTTTCTCGGCACTTTGCTGGCCCTGGCATGGCCGGTCGGCCTTGCCGCCTGCGCCACCTGGGCCGTAACCGCCGCCATCAGCAGGATCTCCTCGCTGTCGGCCCTGGTTGCCGCCGCCCTCACCCCGGTCTGGCTGGCGCTGCTGGGCTACCCGCAGATGACGCTGCTTTCCATCGCATTGGGCGCGCTGATCTTTGCCCGCCACAGCACCAACATCGCCCGCATCCGTCAGGGCCTGGAGCCAAGGATCGGCAAGAAATGACCCACCCCCTCCTGATCGTCAGCCTGATCGGCCTCACCACCCCCGCCTTCGCCACCACAGGTGCCCTGCCCGCGGCCGAGGCCCTCGCCCTTGCCACCAAGGACAGCCGCAGCTGGTGCACCGAACAAGGCGGCAGCCTGACCCTGCCCGACAGCGCCGCCACCGCCGTTGACCTTACCGGAGACGGCAGCGCCGATGACTGGATCGTGGACGAAGCCGGGGCCTTCTGCGCCCCCGACTTCGGCCATTTGGGCGGCTCGGGCGGAAGCATGGTCCACGCCGTGATCGGAGCGCAAGTGCAAAGCTGGCTGGCCGGAGCCTGGCTGACCCAGGATATCGCCTTCACCGTCGAAGGCGAAACCATGCCCCCGGTCCGCAGCCTGATCCTTGGCCTGCATGGCTCGGCCTGCAACAGCTTCGGCGCAGCCCCCTGCCTTCTGGCCCTGACATGGGATGGCGAGCGGCTGATCAGCCATACCCCCTTTATCGCCGATGCAGGCACCGCCGAGTAAACCAGATCGAGCGGCTGCGCCGCATGCCTTTCATCTCGTCGCGCGGTCTGCGCCGCGTCTCCTCGGGGATGCCTCCGGCGGGAGTATTTGAGAAGCAGCAATGGCAAGGCGGCTCTTTGCGCTTCATCTTGGCAGAAATACTCCGGGGGGGCCGCAGGCGGGGGGCTGGCCCCCTCAGAGGCTGGCCGCCTGATAGATCGGGGTCAGGGACTGGCCCCATTCGGTCTGATAAAGGCGCAGCCAGCGGTCGGCCTGCACCTCGCCGCTGGCGACGGAGCGGAACAGCGGTGCAAGGTAGATCTCTTCGCCAAGGCCACGCGCCACAAGCCCGGCCTGTGACAGATCGAGCGCGGCGCGGGCCAGAGTGTCCAGCCTGATCCCGCCCGCCTCACCCTTCAGGGCCGAGACCGAGGCGGCGACGCGCAGGCCCTCGCGGGTTTCGGCATCGAAGCCCCGGACCAGATCCCAGGCGGCATCCAGCGCGTTCTGGTCATACATCAGACCGAGCCAGAAGGCGGGCAGCGCGTTGATATGGACTTCGTCGCCGCAATCGGCACCGCGCATTTCGATGTATTTCTTGACCCGCGCTTCGGGGAACACCGTCGTCATGTGATCGGCCCAGTCCGACAGGGTGGGCAGCTCGCCCGGCAGGGCAGGCAGCCGGCCTTTCAGGAAATCTCGGAACGACTGGCCCAAGGCGTTGATGTATTTCCCGTCCCGGTAGACGAAATACATCGGCACATCCAGCACCCAGTCGACATAGGCCTGAAAGCCGAAATCCCCGTCAAAGGCGAAGGGCAGCATGCCGGTGCGGCTGTCGTCCAGCCCGCGCCAGATCCGGCTGCGCCAGCTACGGTGTCCGTTCGGCTTGCCGTCAAAGAACGGGCTGGAGGCGAACAGAGCCGTCGCCACCGGCTGCAGCGCGATCGCCACCCGCAGCTTTTTCACCATATCCGCCTCGGACGCATAGTCGAGGTTCACCTGCACGGTCGAGGTGCGGTACATCATCTGCGTGCCATGGGTGCCGACGCGACCCATGTAATCGGTCATCAGCCGGTAGCGGCCCTTTGGCATCACCGGCATCTGGTCATGGCCCCATTCCGGTGCCGCACCGATCCCCATGAAGCGCACACCCATCGGACCGGCAATCTCCGCCACCTCTTCCAGATGCAGGCGCAGCTCAGCCGCCGTCTCGTGCATGTCCGACATCATCGCGCCCGACAATTCGAACTGCCCGCCGGGTTCCAGGCTGATATTGGCACCGTTGCGGTGCAACCCGATCACGTTGCCTGCCTCGCGCACCGGGGTCCAGCCAAAGCGCGCCTCCAGCCCGGCAAACAGCGCCGAGACGGAGCGTTCCCCGCCATAGGGCAAGGGCGCATGGCTGTCGGTAAGCCAGCCGAATTTCTCGTGCTCGGTGCCGATGCGCCATTCCGCTTTGGGCTTGTTGCCCGATTCCAGCAGCCCGGCAAGCTGGTCATGGCTTTCGATCACACCGCCGCCGGATTGAGGAATGGACATGGCAATCAGGCTCCGGCTTGGGTCATTGGTTCGGGCATCACACGTGTCTTGCGTCGCGCGCCAAGTCAAGACGGCGCGATGCAGCACGGCGGAGATATCACAAAAGGTTATCGGTCAACTGCACCAGTCATTCCGGGGCAGTCACCGCCCCGCGCCCGGTCCGGCGCCAGACCACGCGGTTCTCTCCCCCGGCCATCACTGCCCGGCTGCCGGTTCCGGGCACCGGGGCAAGCGCATTCACCAGACTGGCGCTCGACATGCCCGGCAGGGCAGAGAACGCATCGAAGAGCGCCTCGGCCCCCGCCGACTCGACCGGGATCAGCAGCGCCTGACCATCGGCCTGTTTCAACCGCCACAGCCGCCGCCCGCGGATGCTGATCAGCCGCAACTCCACCAGGTCGCGCAAGCTGACAAAGCCGCCGACCTGCGGCCCCATATAGCTGACCTGCCCCTCATCGACCTGGACCACGCCCGGTGCCTCGCCCAGCGTGGCAAAGCGCAGCCGCCGCCAGGCCAGCACCGCCAGCGCCACCCCCGCCAGACCGACCACCACCCCAAAGGGCAGCAACAGATACCCCCCCAGCCGCATCAGCCAAAGGCCAAAGCCGACAACCACCGTGCCCAGCGCCACCTCGCGCCAGCGCCACAATGTCGCCTGGGCTTCGGGGCGGATCAGGGCCATGTGATCACCGCAGGGCTGGCAAAGAGATGGATACCGAAACTGTGGCTGGGCTGAAAGCCGATGGCGCGGTAGGCGCGCACGGCCTCGGGTGACGCCGCAAACAGGCAAGCGGTCTCGACGCCTTCGGCCCGAAGCCCTTGCAGCATCAGGCCAACCACCCGGCGGGCAAACCCCAGTCCGCGGCAATCGGGCGGGGTGAACACGGCCCCCACCTGCACGCAACCCGGAATCGCCGCGTTGATCCCCGCCATCGCCACCGCCCTGTCACCCTGCCACAACAGGCGATGGGTTCCGCGCTCGATCATCCGTCGCACCTCGGTTATGGCAAGCGCCTGCGCCGCCCTCGCCTCCATGCCCAGCAATTCGCTGTTGGCCTGCGCCCGCCAGCGGGTCATCTGCGCCTCATCCGAGGCGGTGGCAACCGTCAGCCTGACCCCGCTGCAATCGGGCAGCACCAGATCGGCCAGCCGGAGGGTCAGACCCGGCTCGACCGTCGATTTCATCCGGGCGCGCTGCGCCAGTCCCAGCGCCTGCATCAGGCCGTCGCATTGGTCCGCCGGACCAAGCAGCCCGGCCACCGCCTGCCCGGCCAGAAGCGGCGCGGCCTGCGCCCAGTCACCACCGGGCCATTGCGGCATCAGATTGCCGTTGGAGGCGAGGCCCAGAAAACCAGCCCCCCGGCCCGCCGCCCCGGCAATCCACATCTGCATGGGCAGACCAGAGCCAAGCAGATTGGACAGCGGAAACATCGAGGTGGCGACATCCCGGCGCAGGAATGCCTCCAGCGCCGGACGGTCAGCATCGCGAAACGCGCGCAGGCTCATCGCCAGTCCCCCACCGCGGCCTGCCACAGCACAAGCGCGGCAACCGCTGCCGTTTCCGCACGCAGGATGCGCGGACCAAGGCTCAGCGGCCGCACAAAGGGCAAAGCCCGCAACCGCAGCTTTTCCTCCTCGGAAAACCCGCCCTCCGGCCCGATCAGAATCGCCGAAGGGGTGCCGGCAGCGATGACGCCCGTCAGGGAGGAAGAGCGTCCCGCCAGCGCCTCATCGGCCCAGATCAGAACCCGACCTTCGGGCCAGCCCGCCAGCACCCGCTCCAGCGGCTGCACCTCGCCGATCTCGGGCACAAAGGTCGCGCCACATTGCTCGGCGGCCTCAACCGCATGGGCCAGATGCTTGTCCTGCCGCCAGCGCTCGGCATTGGTGAACCGCGTTGTCACCGGCAGCAGTCGGGCCACGCCCAGTTCCACCGCCTTTTCCACGATGAAATGCGTGCGCTCCTTGCGCACCGGCGAGAACAGCAGCCACAGGTCTGGCGGCAGCAGCAAGGCCTTTGTCTGCGCCTCGCACAACAGCGCGCCGCGCCGTTTGCCTGCGTCGACCACCCGCGCCAGCCACTCGCCATCCCGCCCGTTGAACAGCAAGACCGCAGCCCCGACCGGCAGCCGCATCACCGCAAACAGGTAATTCGCCTGTTCGGGGCCAACCGCCACGGCTTGCCCCAAGCCCAACGGCTGATCTACATAGAGTCTGACCTTTGCATCCATAGGCATCAAGCTATGACCCAAATCCCGGAAACGCCAGAGGCCGAACAGCGGGATATGGCAGGGGCCGTCGCAGATGCGCCGACAGACAACTGGGTCGATCAGTTTGCCCCCGCGCCCACCCGCCCCTATCTGCGGCTCAGCCGGGCAGACCGGCCCATCGGCACCTGGCTTTTGCTGATTCCCTGCCTGTGGGGCATCACACTGGCGGCGGCGGTCGACAGCTACCGGATGTGGGATCTGTGGCTGGCGCTCAGTTGTGCGGGGGGGGCGTTCCTGATGCGCGGCGCGGGCTGCACCTGGAATGACATCACCGACCGCGATTTCGATGCGCAAGTCAGCCGTACCCGGTCCCGGCCGATACCCTCCGGTCAGGTCTCGGTGCGGCAGGCCCTGGTGTGGATGGGGGTGCAGGCCGCTTTGGCCGCGGTGATTCTGTTCAGCTACAATGGCCTTGCGATCAAGCTTGGCTTCGCGTCGCTGGTGCTGGTCGCGATTTACCCCTTTGCCAAACGCTTTACCTGGTGGCCGCAGGTGTTTCTGGGGCTGGCCTTCAACTGGGGCGCGATCCTGGCCTGGGCGGCACATTCCGGCACCGTGCCGCCTGCCGCCATTGCGCTTTATGCCTCGGGTATCACATGGACACTGTTTTACGACACGATCTATGCTCATCAGGACCGCGAGGATGACGCGCTGATCGGCGTCAAATCCACCGCACGTTTGTTTGGCAGCCATACCGGCTGGTGGCTCAGGGTGTTTCTGGTAGCCACCGTTGCCCTGATGGCGCTTGCCGTGCTGCTGGCCCTGCTGCCCGGGCGCGATCCGCTGCAACTGGTGGTGGCACTTGCCGGGGTCTGGGCCTTTGGCTGGCATATGGCGCGGCAGATGGCACGGCTGAACGTCGATGACCCCGCCTCTTGCCTCGTGGAATTCCGCGCGAACCGCGATGCGGGCCTGATCGCTGCGCTGTTTCTTGCCGCTGCCGCATGGCTCTGATTGATCCCGGACCTGCGGGCTTTTAAGACAGGGCATCCGCCTGCGGCCATCCGGTCGCCCGGCACTGCCGACCCTGCCGCGCGGAGCAGGGCCCAAGACAGGACAATGACTTGCCCAAGCGCTTGCTTCACGCTACCTCCGGCTTCGTCGCCAAAACCCGCAGCCAGATCGGCGAGCGTCAGTTGCCGCATGGTCTCATCGCCCTTGCCGCCGTCACTGGGGCGGGCGTTGTCGCCGCATTGGCGGCCTGGGCCTCGGCTGTGGTGATCGAACAGCGCTCCGAACAGGCGGTCACCTCGCGCCTGCTCGATGCCGGCATCACCTGGGCCAGTCCCGAGGCGGACGGGTTGCAGTTGCACCTGATCGGCACCGCCCCGAACGAGGCCGCCCGCTTTCGCGCCGTCAACCTTGCGGGCTCGGTCATTGATGCCGCCCGAGTGCGCGACCGGCTGGAGGTCACCCCGGTCAAGGCGATCGAGGCCCCGAAATTCTCGGTCGAGATGCTGCGCAATGATGATGGCATCCAGCTGATCGGCCTGCTGCCGACCAGCGATTCGGCCGATGAGCTTCTGGCCGAAGCGCAATCCCTGCGCGCAGACGGTGCCATTTCCGACATGCTGGAAACCGCCGCCTATCCGGCACCCGAAGGCTGGAATGATGCCTTTTCCTATGGGATGGAGGCGATCCGGCGCCTGCCCCGGTCCAAGGTCTCGGTCTCGGCAGGCCGGGTCGAAATCACCGCCATCGCCACCAGCGCCGAGGAACAGCGCCGCCTGATCAACGAGTTGAACACCGCCAAACCCGCAGGGCTGCAGGTGGCGATCGACATTTCCGCTCCCCGCCCGGTGCTGACGCCCTTTACGCTGCGCTTCGTGCTCGATGCCCAGGGCGCGCGGTTTGATGCCTGCTCCGCCGATACCGACCGCGCCCGCGCCCGCATCCTTGCCGCAGGCGCTTCGGCCGGGGTCACCGGCCGGCCCAATTGCGTGGTCGGCCTTGGCGTACCCACCCCGAGCTGGGCCGAAGCGGTCGCGACCGCGATCAGCGCCGTCACCTCGCTTGGCGCGGCCACCATCACCTTTTCCGATGCCGATGTGTCCCTTGTGGCCGCCGATTCCGTCTCGCAAGCCGACTTCGACCGCATCGTGGGCGAGTTGGACTCCGCCCTTCCGGATGTCTTTTCCCTCAACGCCACGCTGGAACGGCAATCCACCTCCGCGCTCGGCCCCGCCGAATTCACCGCCACCCTGTCGCGCGATGGCCGGGTCGAGCTGCGTGGCCGCGTGACGGATGAACTGCTGCGCGATGCCGCTTCCAGCTATGCAAAGGCCCGCTTCGGCGTCAGCAAGGTCTACAGCGCCACCCGGCTTGACAATGACCTGCCCGATGGCTGGCCCGTAAGGGTGCTCGCGGGGCTGGAATCGCTGGGCGAACTCGCCGAAGGCAGGCTGGTCGTCCGCGCCGATACGGTCGAGGTCGAAGGCGTCACCGGCTCGCAGAACGCGCGTGGTCGCATCTCGCAGGTGCTGTCCGACAAGCTGGGCCCCGGCCAGACCTTCAGGGTTGCGGTGCGCTACGATGAAAAGCTCGACCCGCTTGCCGCGCTGCCGACTCCGCAGGAATGTGCCGCCGGGGTCACCGCAGTTCTGGCAAGCCGCAAGATCACCTTCCCCCCCGGTTCCGCCGAAATCGACGGCCAGACCGCCGGCATCATGGATGCGCTGGCCGAGGTGCTTGAAGACTGCCCCGATGTGCGCATGGAAATCGCGGGCTATACTGACAGCCAAGGCTCCGACAGCGGCAACCTCGCACTCAGCCAGGCCCGCGCCGATGCGGTGCTGCTGGCGCTCCAGGGCCGTGGCGTGACGGTCGATGCCCTGAAGGCCACCGGCTATGGCGAGGCGAACCCGATCGCAGACAACGCCACCGAAGCCGGACGCGAGGCAAATCGCCGCATCGAATTCGCGCTGCTCGACCAGCCGCAGACCGTTGCCACCCCGACCGACGACCCGGCGCGCGCCCCGGCAGAGGCGGACGAAGCGCCCCCCGCAGCACAGGCCAGCACCGTCCCCGATGGCCCTGCAGCCGACCCCTCCGAAGACGACAGCCCCTCCGTCGCCCCGGCAGAAAAGACCCGCCGCCCCCTTGCGCGCCCGTCGCGTGACGGCTAGCCAAGGGCAAGCGTCAGACCAATGGCCGCACCGATAGCCCCTGTGAACCGGATCGCATGAACCGCACCGAATTCATCATCGTCACCGCAATCATCCTTATGGCCGCCTTTGCCATGGGCTGGTTCGCGCATTGGCTGATGCACCGTTTCGCACGCGTTGCGGGCGGCGATATGGGCGAGATGGACCGGCTGTCCACCATGCTGCACGATGCCGAGGAAACCCGCGATCAGGCCATCATCTATCTGGAACAGCGCGAGGCCGAGTTGATGAACCAGATCGCCCAGACCGAGGCGGAACTGCGTGCCGCCATGGGGGGCCTGCGCGACGCACGCCACGAGGCCGAGGAAATGCGCGCCTATATCGAACGGATGCACGCCAACTCCTGACAGGCGGAACCCCGGCTCAAAGCCCGCCCAGGCAGGCCTCAGCCAGCGGGCTCGCGGGGTCTGCCAACCCGTCGATCACGTCGAAATGGTGCCGCCCCGCATCCACCGTCCAGGGGCAGGCCCATTCCTCCGCCAGCAGCCGCGCCTGCCACAGGAACGCGGGCCGCTCCTGCCCACCGACCCAGACATGGGCCTGCAACCCTGCACGCGGGCGCAGCAGCGCCGGGCTTTCCGCCGCCGCCTCTGCCGCATCCAGCCGCAGCACTGCCGCCATCTCCGTCGCCAGCAGTGGCCGCAGATCGGCCAGCGGCGAGATGGGCACCACCCGCGCCACCTCCGGCCCCAAATCCTCGGGAATATCCGCGCAAACCAACCGCGCCGCCAGATGGCCCCCCGCAGAATGTCCCGCCACCACCACCGGGCCGGGCACCAGCGCCGCCGCCGCCCGCACCGCCGCCGCGATCTCCCCGGTCATCCCAGCAATCCGCACCGCTGGGGCCAGCGTGTAGGACGGCAGCGCACAGGCCCACCCCCGTGCCACCGCCCCTGCCGCCAGATGCGACCAGTCCTCGCGCCCCAAAGCCATCCAGTATCCGCCATGCACAAACACCAGCAGCCCGCGCGCTGGAGCTTCGGGCAGGAACAGATCAAACCGCTGCCGTGCCCCCGGCCCATACTCCAGACCCATCTTCCCCTGCGCCACCGCCCGGAACGCCGCCGCCTCTGCCCGCCATTTCAGTAAAAACCGGTCGGCTCCCGGAATGAACGCGCCATTGGCATAAGCCCGGTCGGCCTCGCTTGCAAAATCCATCCATCCCGCCCCGATTTGATCAAAAACCCGCCGCACAGCATCGCAAGAACTGGACAGCCCGCCCGACCCATGCTTTGCATGGTCAAAACCGAAATGGGAGACCCCGCATGCTCGATTCCGTGACCGATCTGGCGTCGCTGTTGAAAGACCCGACGCTTCTGGCAACCAAAGCCTTTGTGGCAGGCGACTGGATCGACGCCGATGATGGCGACACCTTCGCCGTGGTGAACCCGGCCCGCGGCGATGAAATCGCCCGCGTCCCCAACCTTGGCCGGGCAGAAACCGCCCGCGCGATCGAAGCCGCCAATGTGGCGATGAAAGACTGGGCCGCCCGCACCGGCAAGGAACGCGCGCAGGTGATGCGCAAATGGTTCGATCTGATGATGGCCAATCAGGACGATCTGGGCACCATCCTCACCGCCGAAATGGGCAAACCCCTCGCGGAAGCCAAGGGCGAGGTGGCCTATGGCGCCTCGTTCATCGAGTGGTTCGGCGAAGAGGCCAAGCGCGTCTACGGCGAAACCGTCCCCGGCCACCAGCGCGACAAACGCATCACGGTGCTGAAACAACCGATCGGCGTGGTCGGCTCGATCACACCCTGGAACTTCCCCAACGCAATGATCACCCGCAAGGCCGGCCCGGCCCTCGCCGCGGGCTGCGGCTTCGTCGCCCGTCCCGCCGCTGAAACCCCGCTCTCGGCGCTGGCCATGGCCGTGCTTGGCGAACGCGCGGGCCTGCCAAAGGGCATCCTGTCGGTCATCACCTCGAAGAAATCCTCCGACATCGGCAAGGAATTCTGCGAAAATCCGCTCGTGCGCAAACTCACCTTCACCGGCTCCACCGAAGTGGGCCGCATCCTGCTGCGGCAGGCGGCGGAACAGGTGATGAAATGCTCGATGGAACTCGGCGGCAACGCGCCCTTCATCGTCTTCGACGACGCCGATCTCGATGCCGCCGTCGCAGGTGCCATGATGTCGAAATTCCGCAACAACGGGCAAACCTGCGTCTGCGCAAACCGCATCTATGTGCAGGCCGGGGTCTATGACACCTTTGCGCAAAAGCTGCAGGCTGCCGTGGCGAAAACCCGCGTCGGCGATGGCCTTTCCGATGACGTGCAATTCGGCCCGCTGATCAACGAAGCCGCCCTTGAAAAGGTCGAACAACACATCGCCGATGCCACATCCAAGGGCGCCAAGGTCGAGACCGGCGGCAAGCGCCATGCGCTTGGCGGCAATTTCTTCGAACCCACCATCCTCACCGGCGTCACCAATGACATGCTGGTCACCAATGAAGAAACCTTCGGCCCCCTCGCCCCGCTGTTCAAATTTGAAACCGAAGAGGAAGTCGTGGCCGCCGCCAACAACACCATCTTCGGCCTCGCCAGCTATTTCTACAGCCGCGAGATCGGCCGCATCACCCGGGTGCAAGAGGCGCTGGAATACGGCATCGTCGGCGTCAACACCGGCATCATCTCGACCGAGGTCGCGCCCTTCGGCGGCGTCAAGCAATCCGGCTTGGGGCGCGAAGGCAGCCACCATGGCATGGATGACTACATGGAGCTGAAATACGTCTGCCTGTCGATCTGACACCAAAGGCGCAGCACCGAACCGCCCCCTTCATCTTGGCCCAAATACTCGCGGGGGTCCAAGGGGGCGGCAAGCCCCCTTGTCAACATCAGCCCCGCGCCAGCACCTCCGCAGACAAAAGCGCCTCCCTCCCCCGCCTCCCTCCCCCATTGTGGGGTCGGGGCGTGCCCCCAACGGCGGGGGGGGGGCCGCCGCAACGCCTGCCAAACAGCCTCAGCTCCCCACCGACCGCGCCGCCGCCGAGCCGCCAAAGCCACCCCGGCTCGCCACCGCCGCCCGGCTCATCGGCGGCTGGCCTGCCGTGGTCGGCCCCTTGGCAAAGGCCGTGGTGCCCATCTTGCCGGTCGAGTTCAGCCGTGAAAGCTGCGTCCCCCCGGTTGGCGTGGCATAGCCGCCCCCGGCTTTCGGCACCACCGGCTGCGCCATCGCACGCCCGCCGCCCAGCGCCTGCCCGATCAGATAACCCGCGAGCAGCGGCATGAAGATGCTGCCGCCGCCGCCCGATCCCGCCACGGTATCGCCGCCACAGGCCCCCGGCCCGTGTTCTTGCTCACACAACTCCCGGTTTTCATAGCGAGGTGCTGTTTCCTCATGCACCGCCTTGGCCTCGGCAAAGGTCACGGCACAATCCTCGCGCGTGAACCAGCCGCTTTGCGCCGCAGCCGCCACGCAGGACTGCTCGTCAGGAAAGGCCGCCGCCTCGGTCTGTTCCTCGGTCTGACAGGCAGCCAGACCAAAGGCCGCAGCCCCCAGAATCCCCAGCGATACCGCGCGTGATCTTTTCATGGCTTCACCCTTCAATGAAATGCGGCTTGAACCGCGACAGGTCTTGCGTGATCAGCGCGCGGTCTTCGCGCACGCCCATCCCCACACAGGTCTCCCCCACCACCCAGGCGCCGATCACCGGGCGCATGCCCCCCATCACCGGCAAGGGCTGATAGGCCTGCACGATCATCGGATGCCGGTCATACTCCCGGTTGGTCGCCCGTTCCAGCACCCGGCCCTGCGCGGTGATCGTCACCGATGCCCCCTCGCGCGAAAAGATCGGCTTGGTCACATGCCCGGCCAGCATCAGATGCGCCGCATCGGCCAACCCCTTGGTGTCATCGGCAAAGAATGATGGCAACAGGTTCGGGTGCCCCGGAAACATCTGCCACAACACCGGCAGGATCGCCTTGTTCGACAATATCGCCTTCCACGCCGGTTCGATGAACCGGCACTGCGCCGATGCCAGATGCGCCGAGAACTCATCCGCGAACAGGTCTTCCCACGGATAGAGCTTGAACAGCGTCCCGATCACCCGGTCTTCGGCATCGGTGAACTGGCCCTCATCGCTGATCCCGATTTTCTCAAGGTCAGTGTAATGCGCGCCCATGCCCGCCTCGCGCGCGGCCCAGGCCATGGTTTCCACCGTGGCATAATCCTCGGGCGCGCCTGACATGGCGGCAAAATGCAGGTCGGTGTTGGCTGGGAAGATCTTGGCAAACCGCTCGACCAGTGCCTCATGCAGGCGGTTGAACTGGTCGGAGCCTTCGGGCAATACCCGCGCCGCCAGCTGATCCTCATACCACAGCCACTGAAAGCTGGCGCTTTCATACAAAGATGTCGGCGTATCGGCGTTGTATTCCAGCAGCCTGGCCGGGCCCTTGCCGTCATAGGCCAGATCAAACCGGCCATAGACCTCCGGTTCCCCCGCCGCCCAGCTGTCCTTGATGAAGTCCCAGCGCAGGCGTGGCAGGCCCATCCGCTCCATCAGGGCCTCATCGGCCAGCACGGTGCCCACCGCTTCGCGGCACATGGCATGCAACTCCGTGCAGGGGTCTTCGATGCGCCCCTCGATCTCCTCCAGAGAGAAGCCGTAGGCCGAGGTTTCGTCCCAATAGGGCTCGCCATGCATATCGGCAAACGTAAAGCCAAGCTCTGCCGCCTTCGCGCGCCACTCCGGGCGTTCGGGCAATGGGATACGGTCCAAGTCACTCTCCTCTGGTCGCCGTTTATATGGCGGCGTGGACGCCCCAAGGCAACCGGGCCTGACGCATCCGTGTCAGAATGTCCGAAAGGTCATCGTGGTAAGAGTGCGGCTGATACCCGGAATGTCGAACAGCGCGGTGTTCAGGAACTGGCCCACATCCTGCTCATCGGGGATATAGACCTTGGCCATCAGGTCATATTCGCCGCTGGTCGAATACATTTCTGACACCACTTCGCGGTCCCAGATGGCGTCGGCCACCTCATAGGTCTTGCCGGGGATACAGCGGAACTGAACGAATACGCAGCGCATGGGGGGTCTCCTGTCCTTGCGCGCACCCTAACGCGCGAAGGGCGCGTGGAAAAGGCTCATGCGTCGGTTTGTGTCGTCAGGGTCAGCGGCACGCTTGCCGGCTTCAGATCATCCACCACCAGCGGCCCCAAAGGCCGCGCCAACCGCGCCCGCACCACCCAGAACAGCCGCTTTTCTGCGCGCGTGATCGCCACATAGGCCAGCCGCTTCCACAGCGGCAACCCCGCCTCCGACCGCCCGGCCTGTGCTGCGGCAAAAAGGTCCGGCGCAAACACCTGCACATTCTCCCACTGGCTGCCTTGCGCCTTGTGGATCGTCACCGCCGCGCCATGCAGGAACGCCGCCCCCATGGTCGCCGCCGAGGCGATGAAGGGTTCATCCTCATCCGGGCGTTCGATCTTGATGATGCTGGCGGCAGACACCTGCGGGTCTTCGGCCCCGACCACATGGATCTTGGCAAAACCGGGCCGGTTGCCGGGGCCGAGGTAGATCACCTGCGCCCCCTTGATCAGCCCCCGCGCCTCCAGATCAATGCGCTTCTTGCGGTGCTTCAGCGGCAGCTCAATGCCGTCGCAGATCAGCGGCTCACCGGGCAGCAATGCATCATCCGGCGCACCATGTGCCGCCCGGAACGCAGTGATCAGCCTGATCCGCGTGGCATTGCGCCAGACCAGCGCCGGCGAGCGCGCCATCATGTCAGCATCCACCCGTTCGGCCCAGACCACGCGCTCATCACGCCGGGCGGCATTTTCCACCATCCGCTCGAACTGATCAAACCCGATATCCGGATCGGCCAGCGCATGCGCCAGATCCAATATCGGGTTGTCCTGCGCCTGCCGGTGGATGCGGCTGAGCATCAGCTTCTTGCTGTCCCCCATCCGGTCAAACACCATGCTGCCCGACTGCCCCACCGGCGCCAGTTGGGCCGGATCGCCAAACAGCACCAGCGTCGGAAAAATCTCGCGCAGATCATCAAACTGCCGCTCGTCCAGCATCGAAGATTCGTCGATAAACCCCACATCCAGCGGCTCCTCACGCCGTTTCCAGCCCTGAATAAAGTCGGAACCTCGCAAGCCCGCCGCCGCCAAGGCCCCCGGAATCGACGCCACTTGTTGATAAAAGGCAAAAGCCCGGTCCAGCGCCAGATCGGGCAGATCCTCCACCACCGGCCGGTCGCCCACCCCGGTCAGCCATTCGGCGATCTTTTCATACTGCGGGTCATACACGGGCGTATACAGAATCCGGTGAATGGTGGTCGCCGGAACGCCACGCATGCGCAACACCGATGCCGCCTTGTTGGTCGGTGCCAGCACCGCCAGAGTGCGCCGCTCTTTCCGCCGCTTGCCCTCGTAATCGCCCGAAACAATCTCGACGCCCGCATCAATCATCGCCCGGGTCAGCTGCGCCAGAAGCATGGTCTTGCCCGACCCGGCCTTGCCCATCACCGCCAGCACGCTTGATTTCCCCTCGCCCGGCGGCGTCAGCCCGCCATGCGCCAGATCAATCCCCGCCGCCAACAGGTCAGCAGCCACACGGTCATGTGCCTCGGCCTGATCGTCGGAAAGGGTCAAAACGGCCGGGGTGCGTGCGGTCATGCTCATGCGCGCGACCATAGGGCCAAGCCCCGGCCTGCACCAGATGCAACAACCGCCCCGTCAGTTCCGCCGCCCGGTTTCCGGTCGCAACGCAGCTAACCCCGATGCCAGCTCGGCCCGCGCCACACGCAACGCCTCCTCTGCCTGCGCCGCCGTCGCGGGCAGCCCGTTTTGCAAGGCATAAGACCGAAGATCCTCCAGCACATCGAAGATCCAGTCGTGGTGCATAATTCCATCCGCAGCAATCCGGCCAGTTCCCCGACCCAAATCAATCCGTGGTGGCAATTATATGCGCCTCCGGGTGCAATACGTCACCCGAGGAATGGCCAGCCCATGAAAATGCCGCCGAAAGCCCTGACTTTCGGCGGCATCGTGCCGGTATGGGATGAAAGCTCAGCCCCGCCGACTGGCTTCCAGCGTATCATCAAAGGTGCGCAGCCCTGTCACCGGCGCCTGCACCAGCACCGCCATATTGCCCGGCTTGTGCTGGTTGCGCAGCATCTTGGTATGGGCCTTTGGGATATCTTCCCACGGGAACACTTCCGACATGCAGGGGTCCAGCCGCCGCTCCACCATCAGCTTGTTGGCTGCCGCCGCCTGTTTCAGATGCGCGAAATGGCTGCCCTGCAACCGCTTCTGATGCATCCACATATAACGCACGTCAAAGGTGCAGTTGAACCCGCTGGTTCCGGCACAGATCACCACCATACCGCCCTTCTTGCACACCAGCGAGCTGACCGGAAACGTAGCCTCGCCCGGATGCTCGAACACCATGTCCACATTTACGCCCTTGCCGGTGATGTCCCAGATCGCCTTGCCGAACTTGCGCGCCTCTTTCAGCCAGGCGTTGTAGTCGTCGGTATTGACCTTGGGCAACTGCCCCCAGCATTTGAAATCATTACGGTTGATCACACCCTTGGCGCCCATCGACATTACAAACTCGCGCTTGCTCTCATCACTGATAACGCCAATCGCATTGGCCCCCGCCGTGTTGATCAGCTGAATGGCATATGACCCAAGCCCGCCCGATGCCCCCCAGACCAGCACATTCTGCCCCGGTTTCAGATCATGCGGCTCGTGCCCGAACAGCATCCGGTAGGCTGTGGCCAGGGTCAAAGTATAGCAGGCCGATTCCTCCCAGGTCAGGTGCTTCGGCCGCGGCATCAGCTGCTGCGACTGCACCCGGGTGAATTGAGCGAAAGATCCGTCATGCGTTTCATAACCCCAGATCCGCTGGCTGGGGGAAAACATCGGATCGCCGCCGTTGCATTCCTCATCATCACCGTCGTCCTGATTGCAGTGGATCACCACCTCATCGCCGACCTTCCAGCGCTTCACCTTGTCACCCACCGCCCAGACGATGCCCGAGGCATCCGAGCCCGCGATGTGATAGGGCTGCTTGTGGCTGTCAAACGGGCTGATCGGCACGCCAAGGCCCGCCCAGACGCCATTGTAATTCACCCCCGCCGCCATCACCAGCACCAGCACCTCGTTGCTGTCGATGGTCCAGGTGTCCACCACCTCCTGCAGCATTGCCTCTTCCGGCTCGCCGTGCCGTTCGCGCCGGATCGCCCAGGAATACATCTGTTTGGGCACATGACCCAAAGGTGGCATCTCGCCGATCTCATAGAGGTCTTTCTTCGGCGCCTCATAGGCGGCGATGGCGGGTTGCGTGTCCAGAGCCATGGGGGCCTCCATCCTGATGTCATCCAATGCCGCGCCGCAGAATCGGCGCGCGATGCGCCAAGGAATATGAAGCCTCGCGCAACATTGCAATAGCGTGAGGTCGTATTTTGTAATTTTATGTCCGCCGCGTCGCAGAAAAACCTATGGTTCGGCCACCTCTCCCAACCGCTGCCGCACCGGGGCCGCGTAAAACGTCAGCAAATCCTGCATTTCTGGGCGCACCGTGCCCTCGGCGTCCAGAACACCGCGCGCCTGCAGCATCGCCCGCCCCTCCACCTCGGCCTGCGCCAGCCCACCCGGGGCCAGCCGCATCACCGCGCCCGCCGCCTCCAGCCGCGCCACCAGATCGGCCACCGGCACCCCCATCGCCACTGACGCCGCCACCAGCGGCACCGCCAGCACCGGCACCACCCGCTCCACCTCGGCCATCAGCCGAACGCCCAAGGCGTCCAGATCGCCGCCCGCCGCCATATGGTCACGCAAGCTCACCGGTGCGCCAAAGCCCGCCGCCGCCGTGCCGAACAGAAACCGGCTGCCCCGCGCCCGCTTCAGCGCCACCCGCAAGCTCTCCCACATCACCCGCAGGATCGGCGCACGGAACTTCCGGCCCCCCTCCCGCGCGGCGCGCACCAGAAGCGCATCCTCCAACACCCGGTCATACCCCAGCCCCACCGGCACAAAGACCACATCCCTCCCCGCCGGATCAAACCCGTCCCAGATATACGAAAGCAGCCCCATACGCGCCGCACCCACCCGCCCGTTCAGGCTCAGCCGCCCTTCGGGAAACACCGCCTGCGTCGTGCCCTCGGCGGTCGTCATCTGCACATAGCGCGCCAGCACCCGGCGATAGAGCGCATTGTGGCCGCCGCGCCGGATGAAATAGGCCCCCATCGCCCGGATCAGACGGGAAAGCGGCCAGACCCGCGCCCATTCCCCCACCGCATAGGAAATCGCCGCCCGCCCCGACACCAGCCAGGTGACCAGCACGTAATCCATATTGCTGCGATGGTTCATCACGAAAATCACCGTGGCACGCGGATCAATTGAACGTGCTGCCTCGGCCACCACCCCCACCCGCACCCGGAAAAACACCGCCGACAGCGCCCGTGCCGCCCTTGTGGCAAATCCGAAATAGAACAGCGCCGAAAACCCCGGCACGATCTCGCGCGCATACTCGCGCGCTTCCTCCAGCGCCACCTCACCCGGAACGCCGGTCGCCGCTGCATGTTCGGCCACCGCCTCCAGCACGGCAGGGTCATACAGCAGCCGCACCACCATATCCTGCCGCCGCATCAGCTTGAACGGTTCGATCTTGCGCTCCAGCCGTGCGTTGACCTGCGCCAGCAGACGCTCCAGCCTGCGGCGAAAAAACCAGCGCACCCCGGGCCCGATGATCCGGTCCAGCGCCGCCACACCCGGCAGCACAAACAGGACCACCACCAGCCATACAGGGATCTCAACCGTCTGAAACATTCCGCCACCCTAACCAAAGCCGCCACCCGCGCAAAGCGATTGCTGCTTTCCAAATACTCCGGGGGGTGCGCGAAGCGCGGGGGGCAGCGCCCCCCTCCACGCTCTCAACCCGTGATGCCGCAACGCAGCGAATTGACAACGCCAGAATATTTCCCCTATCTGGCACCAAGCGAAACAATATTGCGCATCCGAGTCGCGCGATGGAGGCAATGATGACCACCCCGACGCCGAAAGACGCCCCCTGGCTGTTCCGCACCTATGCCGGGCACTCCACCGCCAGTGCCTCCAACGCGCTGTACCGCAACAACCTGTCCAAGGGGCAGACCGGCCTTTCCGTTGCCTTCGACCTGCCGACACAGACCGGCTACGATTCCGATCACGAACTGGCACGCGGCGAGGTGGGCAAGGTCGGCGTGCCGGTCGCCCATCTGGGCGACATGCGCGCGCTGTTCGATGCCATCCCGCTCGAGCAGATGAACACCTCGATGACGATCAACGCCACTGCCCCCTGGCTGCTGGCTCTCTATATCGCGGTGGCCGAGGAACAGGGGGCCGATGTCGCCAAGCTCAATGGCACTGTGCAGAATGACCTGATCAAGGAATACCTGTCGCGCGGCACCTATATCTGCCCGCCGAAACCCTCCCTTCGTATGATCACCGACGTCGCCGCCTATACGCAGAAACACCTGCCCAAGTGGAACCCGATGAACGTCTGCTCCTACCATCTGCAAGAGGCGGGGGCGACGCCGGAGCAGGAGCTGGCCTTTGCGCTGGCCACCGCCTGCGCGGTGCTCGATGATCTGAAAGGGAAAGTTTCCCCGTCCGATTTCCCCAACATGGTCGGCAGAATATCGTTTTTTGTCAACGCAGGCATCCGTTTCGTGACCGAGCTGTGCAAGATGCGCGCCTTCGTTGATCTGTGGGACGAGATCACGGAAACGCGCTACGGCATCACCGACGCGAAATACCGCCGCTTCCGCTATGGCGTGCAGGTCAACTCGCTGGGCCTGACCGAACCGCAGCCGGAAAACAACGTCTACCGCATCCTGATCGAGATGCTGGCCGTCACCCTGTCGAAAAACGCCCGCGCCCGCGCCGTGCAATTGCCCGCCTGGAACGAGGCGCTCGGCCTGCCCCGGCCCTGGGATCAGCAATGGTCGCTCAGGATGCAGCAGATCCTGGCCTATGAGACCGACCTGCTGGAATATGATGACCTGTTCGACGGCAACCCCGCGATCGACCGCAAGGTCTCAGCCCTCAAGGAAGGTGCCCGCGCCGAACTGGCGCAGATCGACGCGATGGGTGGTGCAGTCGCGGCCATCGAGTATATGAAATCCCGACTGGTCGAGGCCAATGCCGACCGCATCGCCCGCATTGAATCACAGCAAACCACCGTGGTCGGCGTCAACCGCTTCACCACGACCGAACCCTCACCGCTCACCACCGGCGACGGCAGCATCATGAAATCAGACCCCGAGGCAGAGGCCGACCAGATCGCCCGCCTGCACGGCTGGCGCGAAGCCCGGGATTCGAACGCCGTCAAAACGGCCCTCGCAGCCCTCGCACAGGCCTGCACCGATGGCACCAATGTCATGCCCGCCTCCATCGAATGTGCCCGCGCCGGTGTCACCACCGGCGAATGGGGCGCAGTCGTGCGCCGGGCCTTCGGCGAATACCGCGCGCCCACCGGCGTGTCGCGCAACCCCTCCAACCGCACCGAAGGGCTCGAACCGATCCGTGAGGCCGTCGCCACCCTGTCGTCCAAACTCGGCCGCCCGCTGAAATTCCTCGTCGGCAAGCCGGGGCTGGATGGCCATTCCAACGGCGCCGAACAGATCGCCGCCCGTGCCCGCGACTGCGGCATGGACATCCACTATGAAGGCATCCGCCTGACGCCATCCGAAATCGTCGCCGCCGCACAGGACCAGCAGGCCCATGTCATCGGCCTGTCGATCCTGTCAGGCAGCCATATCCCGCTGATCACCGAAACCCTTGATCTGATGCGCAAAGCGGATCTGTCGCATATCCCGCTGGTTGTCGGCGGCATCATCCCCGAGGCCGACGCAGCCCAGCTCCGCGCCCTCGGTGTCGCCGCCGTCTACACGCCCAAGGATTTCGAGCTGAACCGCATCATGCTCGACATCGTCACCCTGGTCGATGCCGCCCCGATCGCCGCAGAATAACCCGCGCCGCGCCCTCAGCCCCCATCCCCTCCCCACAAGGGGGAGGGGAGCCGCTGCGTGCCCCGCCTTGTGCCCGGACGTGCCATGTCATCGCCCGACCCTGCCGCCGGTGCCGGATGCCTCCCCTCCCCCTCGTGGGGAGGGGTCGGGGGTGGGGGGCCCCGCAAGCCAAAGGCACGACGACCCCGGAACCGATCCGACAGCCCGGATTTGCGCCAGATCAAGGACAGCCGCCCGCCACCCTGCCATCCTCCGGCCATCGCAGAGCAAGGAGTCCAGCCATGAGCATCGCCCTCAAAACCCTGCTCGTGCGCCAACGCGCCAGCGCCGAGGTAAGCGCCCTGAGCGACCGCGACCTGACCGACCTTGGCCTCTCACGCGACCAGCTCCGCCGCTTTGCCCGGATGCCCGCCGATGTGCCCGACCGCGTCATCGCCATGGGCGCGGTGTTTGGCCTGTCCGAAGGGGCCTTGCGCCGCAACCACGGCACGTGGTCCGATCTGCTCGACGTCTGCAGCAGCTGCCCCGATCGCGGGGCCTGCTGCCTTGTGCTGGCCAAAGGAAACCTTGCCAACCCGCGCGATGCCGCCTTCTGCCCCAACCGGCGCAGCTTCACCGGCTTCTGGTCCGCCGCCTGACCCCTCTTGCCCCCGCGCCCCGAACCCCGCACAACTGCAATCCTGGCCGGTCTCCCAGACCGGCGCGAACTGCAGCGCGGGGAACCAGATGACCTTTCACATCGGCGCCAGACCGGGCGAGATTGCCGAAACCTGCCTGCTTCCGGGCGACCCCTACCGCGCCCGCTGGGCGGCAGAGCGTTTTCTGGACGCCCCCCGGCTGGTCTCGGAAACCCGTGGCATGCTGGCCTATACCGGCAGCTGGCAGGGCAACCCGGTCACCATCCACGGCACCGGCATGGGCATGCCCTCGCTGTCGATCTACGCCAATGAGCTGATCCGCGATTACGACGTGCAAACCCTGATCCGCGTCGGCTCCTGCGGGGCCTTGCAGCCGCACATCGCCCTGCGCGATGTGGTGCTGGCGCAGGCCGCCTCCACCATCGGCTCGCCTTCCACCAGTATCTTCCGTGAAATGCACTTTGCCCCGGTCGCTGACTTCGGCCTGCTGGCAAAGGCCTACGCCGCCGCCACCGGCCCGGTGCATGTCGGCGGCATCTTCACCTCCGACACTTTCTACGACGAACGCCCCGACCTGAACGAACAGCTGCAACGCCACGGCTGTCTTGCGGTCGAGATGGAAACCGCCGAGCTTTACACCCTCGCCGCCCGCTACCAGCGCCGGGCGCTGGCGATCCTCACCGTGTCAGACCATATCCTGACCGGCGCAGCCCTGCCTGCTGCCGAGCGTGAAACCAGCTTTGCCGCGATGATCGACATGGCCCTGCACGCCGCCTTTGCCCAAGGATAGCCGATGCCCCACCTCGCCCCCCGCCCCTGGGCTCCGACCGAAGCCCATGTCCAGACCCTCGCCGCCCGCGTCGCAGCGCCCTCGGCGCAGGTGAACGCCCGGATCGAGGCGCTGATCGCGCAGAACCTGCAGATCCATGACCAGGACTGCTTCAACCTCAACCCCGCCACCAATATCATGAACCCGCGCGCCGAAGCCGCCCTGTCGCGTGGCCTCGGCTCCCGCCCCAGCCTCGGCTACCCCGGCGACAAGTATGAGATGGGGCTGGAGGCGATCGAGGAGATCGAGGTCATCGCCGCCGAACTCGCCGCCGAAATCTTTGGCGCGCGCTATGCCGAAATCCGTGTCGGCTCCGGTGCCCTGGCGAACCTTTACGGCTTCATGGCACTGGCCCGACCCGGCGATGCCATCATCGCCCCGCCCGGCACGATCGGCGGCCACGTCACCCATCACGCCGCCGGATGTGCGGGTCTCTATGGCCTCACCACCCATGCCGCACCGGTCAACCCCGATGGCTACACCATCGACCTGCCGGGCCTGCGTGCCCTCGCCCAGGCCACCCAGCCAAAGATCATCACCATCGGCGGCAGTCTCAACCTGTTCCCGCATCCGGTGGCCGAGATCCGCGCCATCGCCGATGAGGTCGGCGCTTATGTGCTGTTCGACGCCGCTCACCAATGCGGCATCATCGCTGGGGGCACCTGGGGCAACCCGCTGCATCAGGGCGCGCATCTGATGACGATGAGCACCTACAAATCCCTTGGCGGACCCGCTGGCGGGTTGATCGTCACCAATGACGCCGCCATCGCCGAACGGCTTGACCACATCGCCTTTCCCGGCCTGACCGCCAATTTCGACGCCGCCAAATCCGCAGCCCTCGCCATCACCCTGCTGGACTGGCGCGACCACGGCGCCGCCTATGCCCAAGCCATGGTCGCTCTCGCCCAAGCGCTCTCCCGCGAGATGGCCGCCCTTGGCCTGCCGGTCTTTGCCGCTGACCGGGGGGCCACACAGACCCATCAGTTCGCCATCGAGGCCGCCGCTTTCGGTGGCGGCCAAACCGCCTCGAAGACCCTGCGCAAATCGGGTTTCCTCGCCTGCGGCATCGGCCTGCCTATCCCTGACGTCCCCGGCGACATGAACGGGCTGCGCATCGGCACCCCCGAACTGGTGCGCCGTGGCGTCGCCCCCGCCGACGCGCCCGCCATCGCCGCCCTGATCGCCGAAAGCCTGCGCTCCAACGCGCCGGAATCGCTCGCCCCCCGCACAGCCGCCCTGCGGGCGCGGTTCACCGGGCTGCACTTCATCACCCCCTGACCGGAGCCGCACATGAAACACCGCACGCTCGGGGCCAAGGGCCCCAGGGTCTCGGCCCTCGGCCTCGGTTGCCTGTCCTTCGGCGGACTGTTTGGCGCGACCACGACCGAAGAGTCCCATGCCTGCCTCGACGCCGCCTGGGACCACGGCATCACCTTGCTCGACGTCGCCAATGTCTATGGCAACGGCGTGTCGGAAAGCGTGATCGGCGGGTGGCTTGCCTCCCGGCCGCACCGCCCGCTGATCGCCACAAAGGCGGGCATCGTGCCGGGGGCCTCGCGCGGCATCAACAACGATCCCGCCCATCTGCGCAGCGAACTCGAAGCCTCGCTCAAACGTCTGGGCGTCGATCACATCGACCTGTTCTTCCTCCACCGCCACGACCCCGCCTGCCCGATAGAAGCGGTCGCCGAAACCATGGCCGCGCTGATCAGGGAGGGCAAGATTGGCGGCTATGGCCTCTCCGAGGTTGCCCCCTATACCCTGCGCCGCGCCCATGCGGTGCAGGCCTTGACGGCGGTGCAGAATGAATACTCGCTCTGGACCCGACAGCCGGAACTGGGCCTGATCCAGACCTGCGCCGAGCTTGGCGTGGCCTTCATCCCATTCTCGCCCCTCGCGCGCGGGGCGTTCGGCGCGCCCATGCTGGACCCCGACCAGCATGACCTTGGCCCGTTCCGCGCCACGATCCCGCGCTTTTCACCAGAATACTGGCCGCTGAACAAGGTAAAGCTGCAACAGTTCCAGCATCTTGCCGCCGACATGGGCCACAGCCCCGCCGCCCTCGCCCTTGCCTGGTGCCTGCATCAGGGCGACCACCTGATCCCGATCCCCGGCACCCGCAGCGCCACTCACCTCGCCGCCTGGGCCGGGGCGAGCAACATCACCCTCACCCCCGGCGACCTCGCCCGGATCGAAACCACCTTGCCGATCGGCTGGGCTTACGGCGACCGCTACAGTGACGCCATGGCCGCCTCGGTCGAGCGCTACTGCTGATCCGGGGCCCTCCTCGCTCCCTCCGGTCGCTCCTCGGGCCACACACCGAAGAGCGAACGGAGCGAGCAATAAGGCGCCCCACCAGCGAGAAGCGCCCGAAGGGAGCGCCGAGCGCCCGTTCAGGCTCCATGACTCCGGTCATAGCCATTCACCTCAGCGCCCCGCCAGCCCTGAACCGCCCCCTGCGGGCGGAACACCTGCACCAGCAGCGGAAAACACGCCGCCTGATCCGACGAATGAAGCGTCGAGCAATCGCCCCCCGGACAGGCCGACAATGCCCCCAGCAGATCCATCCCAGCAAGGAACTCGATGAAATCGCCAGGCCGCACCGGGCTGGCCTTCATGAAATACTGCCCCGTATCGCGGGTAAAGCCCGTGCACATGAACACGTTCAGCACATCATGCACATGCCCCTCCGCCTCTTCCAACGACAGTCCGCACCGCTCTGCCAGCGCCCGCGTCAGGTTGGAATGGCAGCAATGGTGATACTGACCACCGCTCAGAAGGTTATGCGTGTAGGGGTCGCAGCGGGTGCCGATCACATCATGCACCCCGCCGCCAAATGCATCAAACCCGTACCAGTCCAGCGAATCTTCGGTGATCAGCGCCATCTCACGCAGTTGCGGCAGGTTCGACCACATCCGGTCCCCCGCGCTCAGATGGGTGCCATGCAGCGCGCGGGTCTTGCCGCTGTAGAACCGCTCCTGCAGATCATGCGCGTTCCACAGGTTCAGGTCGCCGACCTGCGGCCCCTCAACGCTGGTGATCCGAAAGAAATGCCCCGCCGGCACGTCAAAACACCGGGCCTCGCGCGCGGGCACCAGAACCTCGGCCACCTGCTCCCAGCCCTCCCTTGCAGCAAGCAGCGGCGCAAGGTCGGGTGCGGGCAGTCCCGTCACCGGGTAGCAGATCACCGGGGCCACCGCCTTGCGGGCGGCGGCATCCGCTGGGGGGTCGTGGGCGGGCAGTTCAGGTTTCACGCGCAGGCTCCTGTCGGAAAATGACGCCTCAGCCGCGCCCATGCGGCGCATCGTAATCCAGCACGGGGTTGATGGGAATAATCCGGTTCGGGTTGATGGTGTCATGGCTGAAATGGTAATGTCGCACGAAATGGTCAAACCGCACGGTGTCGGCCACGCCCGGCCATTGATACAGCTCGCGCGTGAACCCCCACAGGTTCGGATAATCAATGATCCGCCGCCGGTTGCACTTGAAATGCAGGTGATAGACCGGATCAAACCGGATCAGCGTGGGAAACAGCCGCCAGTCGGCCTCCGTCACCCGGTCGCCCAGCAGATAGCGGTTTGCGCCCAGATGCGCCTCCAGCCAGTCCAGACTGTCGAACAGCACATGCACTGCCTCGTCATAGGCGCGCTGTGTGGTGGCAAACCCGGCGCGGTAGACACCGTTGTTGACCGTATCATACACGCGCGCATTGATCGCCTCGATCCCCTCGCGCAGCGCCTCCTGCCAGTAGTCATCGGTATTGCCCGTCACCCCGTCAAACGCACTGTTGAACATGCGGATGATTTCGGCCGACTCGTTGCTGACGATCCTGCCGGTCTGCTTGTCCCAGAGCACCGGCACCGTGACCCGGCCCGACATCTGCGGCTCGTCGCGCAGGTAAACATCCCGCAGGAACGGAAGACCGAACTGCCGGTCCCCGGTCGTGCCCGGAAAATCCGTACCAAAGGTCCAGCCATCCGACAGCATGTCGGGATGCACCACCGACACCTCGATATGCTCGGCCAGTCCCTTCAGCGCCCGGAAGATCAGCGTGCGATGCGCCCAGGGGCAGGCGAGCGAGACATACAGATGATAGCGCCCGCTTTCCGCCGTGAACCCGCCCTCACCCGAAGGCCCCGCCGACCCATCCGCCGTCACCCAGTTGCGGAACGTCGATTCCTTGCGCTCGAAGGCCCCGCCGGTGGAGTCGGTATCATACCACTCGTCATGCCAAACGCCATCAACCAACTGTCCCATGCCACTCCCTCATCTGTTTTCGCGCCAAGGCTAGCAGCCCATCTTCGCCCCGGCTATGCCGAACCGGGCCGCCCGACCTGCGACTACGCACAGGACTTCATGCAAAATCTGGCACTTCCACGGATTATATGTCAGCGCGCCGACACTCCCTCGGCTCCTGCGCGCCCGGCAGCACCGCCCCACAGGACGCACAACGCCATTGCCCGGCAGCGCGTTCCTGCCGCCACATGCAGGCGCGGGTCAGGGTGGAGTTGCGCCGCGTGATCCACATATAGGCCAGCACCGACAGCAACAAGATCAGCAACAGCAGCGGCATGCTCAGGCCGCAGCCAGCCGCGCAAATACAGCCAGCACCGCCGCCTGCCCCGCCCGCTCCGGCACCCCCACCGCCACCTCGTCGCGCGACCAGATCAGCGAGGTCGCCGGATCATCCTTCATCGCCCATGCCCCGAACATCCGCGCGTCGTCGCCAATCTCCCGCCGCAGCAACTCCCGCACCTCGATATGCCGGTCATCAGCGCGGATGCGGGCATAAGCCGCCTCCACCTCCGCCGCCGGCCCCTCCAGCAGCTGCAAGAACAGGTCATCCCGGCAGATCAGCGCCCCCGTAATCCCGTCGCGCGTATTGCAGCGCCGCGCATCGAACAGAATGGCGGTCAGCATCGCCCCGTCAAAGCCAAAGGGCCGCGAGGCATAGATCAGTTGCAGCAATGGCATGGCGCGGGTCCCCTCATGGCACGTCCCCAACCGGCAGGACGTTTCGGGAAACCTAGGCCACACCACCCGGCATATCCAGTGCCCCAACGAAAAAGGCCCCGGATCATCCGGGGCCCCCATCCAATGTGCGAAAGGTGTCAGACCACCCGTTCGACCATCATCTTCTTGATCTCGGCAATCGCCTTGGCCGGGTTCAGCCCCTTGGGGCAGGTCTTGGCGCAGTTCATGATGGTGTGGCAGCGGTACAGCTTGAACGGGTCTTCCAGATCGTCCAACCGCTCCGCCGTCGCCTCATCCCGGCTGTCGATGATCCAGCGGTAAGCGTGCAGCAAAGCCGCAGGCCCCAGATACTTGTCGCCATTCCACCAGTAGGACGGGCAAGAGGTGCTGCACGACGCGCACATCACACATTCATACAAACCATCCAGCTTTTCGCGATCCTTGATCGACTGCCGCCACTCCTTCGCCGGGCGGTTGGTCTTGGTTTCCAGCCAGGGCATGATGCTGGCATGCTGGGCATAGAAATGCGTCAGGTCCGGGATCAGATCCTTGACCACCGGCAGATGCGGCAGCGGATAGATCTTCACATCGCCCTTCACCTCATCCAGCCCGTAGATGCAGGCCAGCGTGTTGATCCCGTCGATGTTCATCGCACAAGACCCGCAGATCCCCTCGCGGCATGACCGGCGGAAGGTCAGCGTCGGGTCAATCTCGTTCTTGATCTTGATCAGCGCGTCCAGGATCATCGGGCCGCAGCTGTCCATATCGACGAAATACGTATCGACCTGCGGGTTCTTGCCGTCATCCGGGTTCCAGCGATAGATCTGGAACTTGCGCACGTTCTTGCCCTCCGGCTTCGGCCAGGTCTTGCCGGTGCGGATCGTGCTGTTCTTGGGAAGCGTGAATTGGACCATGGTTTATCCCTTCCATTCCGGGAATGAATAGAGCGGGCGGCTGGGGGGCTGCCCGGATTTCTGATAGACGCAGGAGTCGTAAACCGCAGACGGGTCACGCCCCATGATGAAGTCGGAGCTAACCTCCAGCCGGATGCGCCCGGCGGCCTTGCCACCCGACCCCACCCCGGCCGCGATCTCGCCGCGCGGTTGCTGCGCCAGACGGGCGCGATCAAAACACTGCCGTTCGGCCTGCGCCACGGGAATCGGCCCGCAAGCCAGCAGCAGCAATGGCAAGCCCAGCACCAGCCCGCGCATCACGGCCGCACCGGCGGCACGCCGCTGGCGGCAAAACAGGCCGCCGCCTCGGGGCGCAGCGCGATGCCCCGGATGGTGGCCTTGGTCGACGACCCCGCCACCACCGCCACATCCCGCGCCAGCGCCTGCACCTCGGCAGCCGTTGCATTTCGCACGATGCAATCGGTCGCCTGCCGCGCCATCGGCGTCGGCATATCCATCTGCACCACCGGCATCACCACCGTAGACGCCACACGCCGCCCGGCCTGATCCGCCACATCCTGCGGATCGCAGGCGGCCAGCACCAGCAGTGACGACAACACAATCCAACGCATCTGCACCACCCTTTGCACGCTTTCACGTGCAGGATGACGCAAGCCCCCCGCCACGCCAGCCCCCGACGCTGCACATTTGCGTGCAACGGCGGAAACGGGCCGATGTGCCGGGGCGTAATGCATCAGAACTTCCGCTCCGCCGGGGCGATTTTCTTCAAGCTGATCCCGCCCTCGGCCTCGGTGGTCAGCGGGTCCACATGCACCGCGCGATAGCTCAGCGTCACCTTGTTGCCATCGACATGCGCCAATGAATGCTTGCGCCAGTTGGCATCGTCCCGCGTCGGGTGATCCTCATGCGCATGTGCGCCCCGGCTCTCGGTCCGGGCATGGGCGCCATAGATCGTGGCCAGCGCATTCGGCATCAGGTTGGTCAGCTCCAGCGTTTCCATCAGGTCGCTGTTCCAGACCAGGCTGCGGTCGGTCACCTTCAGATCGGCCACCCGCCCGGCGATTTCGGTCATCTTGACCTCACCCTCGGCAAGCGTCTTGTCGGTGCGGAACACCGCCGCATCGGCCTGCATGGTCTTTTGCATCTCCAGCCGCAGATCGGCGGTGGCGATTGCCCCCGACGCATGGCGCAACCCGTCAAAGCGCGCCAAAGCCCGCTCCACCTCGGCGGTGTTGGTGCCCGGTGTCGCCGCTTCCGGGTCCACCACCTTGCCTGCGCGAATGGCCGCTGCCCGGCCAAACACCACAAGGTCGATCAGCGAATTCGAGCCCAGCCGGTTCGCACCATGCACGCTCGCACAGCCCGCCTCGCCCACAGCCATCAGGCCAGGGAACACCGCATCGGGGCTCTCCGGCGTCGGGTTCAGCACCTCACCCCAATAGTTGGTGGGGATACCGCCCATATTGTAATGCACGGTCGGAAGCACCGGGATCGGTTCCTTGGTCAGGTCCACCCCGGCGAAGATCCGCGCCGACTCTGAAATCCCCGGCAGCCGCAGGTCCAGCGTTTCTTTCGGCAAATGGTTCAGGTGCAGGCTGATATGGTCGCCATTGGCACCCACGCCCCGGCCTTCGCGGATTTCCAGCGTCATGCAGCGCGACACGTAATCGCGCGGCGCCAGATCCTTGTAATGCGGCGCATAGCGTTCCATGAACCGCTCGCCTTCGGAGTTGGTCAGATAGCCGCCCTCGCCGCGCGCGCCTTCGGTGATCAGGCAGCCCGAGCCATAGATGCCGGTCGGGTGGAACTGCACGAATTCCATATCCTGCAACGGCAGACCGGCCCGCGCCACCATGCCGCCACCGTCGCCGGTGCAGGTGTGGGCCGAAGTGGCCGAGAAATACGCGCGGCCATAGCCGCCCGTGGCCAGCACCACCATCTTGGCGTTGAACACATGCATGGTGCCGTCGTCCAGCTTCCACGCCACCACGCCGGTGCAGCGACCATCGGTGATGATCAGATCCAGCGCGAAATATTCAATGTAGAACTCGGCGTTGTTCTTGAGACTTTGGCCATAGAGCGTGTGCAGAATCGCATGGCCCGTGCGGTCAGCCGCCGCACAGGTGCGCTGAACCGGCGGGCCTTCGCCATATTCCGTGGTGTGGCCGCCGAACGGGCGCTGATAGATCTTGCCCTCTTCGGTGCGCGAGAACGGCACGCCGTAATGCTCCAGCTCGTACACCGCTTTGGGGGCCTCGCGGGCGAGGTATTCCATCGCATCGGTGTCGCCCAGCCAGTCCGAGCCCTTCACCGTGTCATACATATGCCACTGCCAGCTATCGGGGCCCATATTGCCCAAGGACGCCGCAATGCCTCCCTGCGCCGCAACCGTGTGGCTGCGGGTCGGGAACACCTTGGTCACACAGGCCGTGCGCAGCCCCTGCTCCGCCATGCCCAGTGTGGCACGCAAACCAGCACCGCCAGCACCCACCACGACCACATCATAGTCATGCACTTCATAAGGATAAGCCGTCATGTTCTTTCCTTCACAGCGCCATGCGAGCCAGGGCAAACAGCCCCGTCGCCGCCACGACCCACGCCAGGCAGGTCACCAGAATGACCGCCACCTTGCGCGCGGTCCCCTGAGCGTAATCTTCAATCATCATCGTGGCACCGCTGGCGAAATGCTTCATCCCCACCACCAGAAGCAGCGCCGTCAGGATTGCCGGGAACGGGCGCGAGAATGTCGCCACCACTTCCGCCTGCGTGCCCCCAAGCGCCGAGCCGAACACATAAAGCCAGACCGGCATCAGCAAAGCCAGCCCCACCGCCGACACCTGCATCGCCCAGTGATGTTCCGTGCCGGTGCCCGATGCACCCTTGCCCACGGCCCGCTTCCGATCGGTGATATACCCCATCTGCTTAGCCCCTCACTGAACCAGAAGAATTGTGATCACGGTCAGCACGACCGACCCGCCGATGACAGCCCAGCCCAGCTTTTCCGCCGTCGGAATGTCCAGACCCTTGCCCGCATCGAAATACAGGTGCCGCAGCCCGGCAAGGTAATGATACCACACCGCCCAGAGCGACCCGGTGAACACCAGATCGCCGAACCAGCTGGTCGCAACCGCATTGGCCGTGGCGAAGTAGTCGGGCGAGGTTGCGGCCGCCAGCAGCCACCACACCGCCAGCACCGTGCCGACGATCAGCGCATTGCCGGTGATCCGTGTCAGGATCGACGTGATCGAGGTCAGTTGCGGACGGTAAATCTGCAAATGCGGGGAAAGCGGCCGTTTGACCTGCTTGACGTTTGCCATATCGGTTCCCTTCGTCGCTGGCTGGTCCCGGGCCTGTCCGATACTGGCCGGTCCGGGGCGCGCTTCGATTGTTATGTCTCTGAATAGCGCTTTTTTCGGGCCTGTCACGCGCCGCGAAGCTGCATTTGCAGCATTTTAGCGATAACATCCCAAATTATCGGTCTTTGTGATCACGAATTTTCAGGCCGTGATCACAAAACCCGGGGCACTGCCGACTCAGACAGGCATCAGCACCCAATAGTCCAGATCCAGCAACACCTCCGGCAAATACTTTCCATCCGCACCGCGCAGGGCAAAGGCCGCGCCGCGCGTCGCGACCAGCCGCAGCCGCACTGCCCCCACGCCTGGGGCGCTGGTTTCTGCCCGGTCCAGCACCTGGGACCAGGCCCGCACCGTATCACCAGCAAAGCAGGGGTTGGCATGCGCGCCTGCGTTCAGCGCGACGATCATCTGCGCATTGGCCAGCCCGTTGAACGACAACGCCCGCGCCAGACTGATGATATGCCCGCCATAAATCAGCCGCTTGCCATCCTCACGCGCCGTCGCATCAAAATGTACCTTGGCGGTGTTCTGCCACAACCGCGTGGCCAGCATATGCTCGGCCTCTTCCACCGTCACGCCGTCCACATGGTCAATCTGCTCGCCCACCGCATAGTCGCCCCAGCGGTGCCGCTCTCCCGCCAGCGCGAAATCATAGCGCGTGAAATCCAGCCGCCGTGGCATCACCAGCGCCTCGGGCACCACCACATCGGCCAGCTGCGGCACCACCGCCCCCGGCGCGGGCGCATCCAGCCGCCCCTTGCGCACCATCACCCAGCGCACATATTCCAGCACCGGCTCGTCATCCTGATTGAACCCGCGCGTGCGCACCCAGACCACACCCGACTTGCCGTTGGAGTTCTCCTTCAGCCCGATCACGGTGCTTTCCGCCCGCAAAGTATTGCCCGGATAGACCGGTTGCAGCCAGCGCCCCTCGGCATAGCCCAGATTGGCAATGGCGTTCAGGCTGATATCCGGCACGGTCTTGCCGAACACGGTGTGAAAGGCCAGCAGATCATCCAGCGGCGCGCCAGGCAGCCCGCAGCTCTGCGCAAACTGATCCGAGGAATAGATCGCATGCCGGGCAGGATACAGCGCATGGTACAGCGCCCGCTCCCCGCCCGACAGGGTGCGGGGCACCGCATGGGCAATCGTCTCCCCCAGCCGGTAATCCTCAAAGAAACGCCCCGGATTGGTCTTCACGGTCCTCTCCTTCATCTGTTCAAAAATATCCCGGGGGGCCCGGGGGGCTGGCCCCCCGGATCCGAAGATGCCGCCCGCGCACGTTCAGTCTAATGATCGCCCAGCTTTGTATCAGCCGTATATGTCCCCGGTGCGTCCTTCACCACCGCTTGCCCGCAGCGCATCACGCCCCGCGCGGCGTCAAAGGCATAGGTCGGCCCGCCGTGCAACACCCAGCCCTTGTTCAGCGCCGCCGAAACCTTGTGGCAAAAGGCCGAAGTGTCATCATCCGACAAAAACCGATATATTTTCATGATCTTACCCCCAGGGCTGCACGCCCATCCAGAAGTGTATCAGCATCACCACCAGCGTCACCACCACCGTGGCCCCGATCGCCACATACTCCTTGACCACGGGGCGCGGCTCTGGCGGCACCCACTCCGGCTGCGCCCGGTTGATCACGATCACACTCACAACAGCCCATGCCAGCAACCCGCCAAACAGGATGAAGCTCGGCAGATCACCATTCACCAGCAAGTGCGCCACCGCCCAGAGCTTGAACCCGGTCAACTGCGGATGCCGCACCTTCCGCGCAAGCCATGTCTTCGACCCCGACACCGCGTAAAAGTAAAACGCCAGCACCATCAACAGGTTGTTTATGCCCACCAGCGCCGGGTTGCGCCCCCACCAGACCGGCCCTTCGGCCTGGCCATAACCCCAGTACATCAGCCCGATGCTGACCACCAAGGCAATGGCCACCGCCCCCTTGCCCGCCTCGCCAATACGGGCACGGGAATCGGGTGCCACACGTTTGAAGAAATGCGCCGCCCACCAAAGCGCCACGCCAAGAACGAGTAGGGTCATAGGTTACCTCCGGCTGCCTGTCGGCACCATGGCCTCAAACCGCGTGCGCCGCAATCGCATCCGCCCTTGCAAGCGTAGCGCGCGCCGTCACGATGTGCAGGTTCTCCACGATCCTGCCATCGACCACCGCCACCGCCTGCCCCTCGGCCATCGCCGCGTCAAAGGCCGCGATCTGGCGTCGGGCCAGATCAATCTCGGCCTCACTCGGGGCAAAGGCGGCGTTGGCGATCTGCAGCTGCAACGGGTGGATCAGCGTCTTGCCGTCAAAGCCCATGTCGCGGCCCTGCTCACATTCGGCGCGCAACCCGTCGTCATCCTTGAACGCATTATACACGCCATCTATGATCACCCGGTCATGGGCTTTCGCCGCCAGCAGGCACAGCCCCAGCCCCGCCAGCATCGGCAACCGGTCGGAGCGACCCCGCGCGCCCAGCTCCTTTGCCAGATCATTGGTGCCCATCACCATGCCCTGCAATGCCGGATGGCCCGCAATCGCCCCCGCGTTCAGCATGCCCAGCGCGGTTTCCATCATCGCCCAGAGCGGCTTTCCCGGCACGAGGGCCGCCACCGCATCCAGATCAGCCACCGTGCTGACCTTGGGGATCAGCACCGCATCCACCGCCGGATGACCGGCAAAAGCCGCCGCATCGGCACGGCCCCACTCGGTCTCAAACCCGTTGATCCGCACGATCCGCGCCCGCGACCCGTAATCGGCCTGCAACGCCTGCGCCAGCACCTCTCGCGCGCGGGCCTTTTCCTCGGGGGCTACTGCATCCTCCAGATCAAAGATAATTCCATCGGCTGCCAATCCCTGCGCCTTTTCCAGCGCCCGCTCCTTGGAGCCGGGGATATAAAGAACCGAGCGGAACGGGCGGGCGGGCTTGGCCATTGATTCTACCTCAAGCAACAATCTTGCGCCACAAACCCCGATTCCGTCACAAACCGCAAGCCAAATTTTGCCGCAACGCAGCATCGCAACTGCCCTCCGACTGCTGCCCGCGCGTGAAATTAACCAATTCTACGTATTCGGGGCGCAGCCTTTCAGACAGGAAGCCCAGCAAAAACACCGAAAGGCACGCCATGACCCAGACGCTTCCCGCATCCCGGCTCGGCGCTGCCGGGCTGATCCTCGCAGCCACCACCGTCCACGCCGCCCCGCAATGCGGCAAGCGCGAACTGGTGCTCAGCCACCTGACCGAGAAATACGGCGAGACCCGGCGCGGCATGGGGGTCGCCGCCAATAATGGCGTGATGGAGATGTTTGCTTCCGCCGCCTCCGGCAGCTGGGCCATCACCGTCACCCTGCCCGTTGGCCTGATGTGCCTTGTCGCCTCCGGCCAGGGCTATCAGGCGGTGACCGAAGATTTGCCCGCACGGGGCCGAAAAATCTGATCCGTCGGAAATAATCTGCACACAGCGGAACCCTTTCGAAAGATGCCGCGTTGATCCGGCATACAACGCACTTATGGAGGGAATGAACCATGGGAAGCACATCTGACAAGATCAAAGGCACCGCAAACGAAGCCGTTGGCAACGTGAAGCAAGCCGTCGGCAAAGCGACCGACAACCCCAAACTGCAAGCCGAAGGCTTTGTTCAGGAGCGCAAGGGCGAAGCCCAGAAAGCTGTTGGCGAGACCAAGGAAGCAGTGAAGAAGACCATCGACAACGTCTGATGTCGATGTTCGTACGGCTTTCCTCAAGGCCGGAAAAGGGTGCCCCTGCGGCACCCTTTTCTTATGCGGCAAGGCCTCCTGAAACCCCGTCCCAGATCAGCTTGACCGACAGCGCCAGCAGCGCCCAGGTCACAAAACGGAAGAATGCGGCCTCCGGCAGCAGCTTCACCAGCTTCACCCCCACAAACACCGACACCACCGCCACCGGCATCAACACCACCGCCACGGCCAGATTGGCCGGGCTCAGCTGCCCCAGCTGCCAATAGGGCACCAGTTTCACCGCATTGAGGATGGCAAAGGCAATGGTCGAGGTGCCGGCAAACACCACCTTCGTCAGCCCCAGCGGCATGGTATAGACCTGATAGGGCGGCGCCCCCGCATGGCTGACAAAACTGGTGAGCCCGGTCACCGCCCCCCAGAACAGCCCCGGCCCCACCTTGGCCGCGCGCGGCTTCACCACGACCCGCCGCCGCAGCAAAAGGTTCAGCGCGAACACAAAGCCGATCAGCCCCACCAGCGCCGTCACCGCCCAACCCGGCACCAAAGCCGCCGTGGCCCAGCCCACCACAACCCCGGCCACCATCCCCGGCACCAGGATCGCCAGCACGCGCCGGTCAAACGCATGGCGATAAGCATAGAGCCCGAACATGTCCGACAGCACATAGACCGGCAGCAAAAGCCCCGCCGCCGTCACCGGGTTGATCACCAGTGCCAGCACCGGCACCCCCAGCATGCCGACCGCCGGCAAACCGCCCTTGCCCAGACCCACCAGCGCCGCCGCCAGCACCGCCGCCACCCAGAACGCCACACCTTCCACGCCCGCCTCCCCTTTGCCCCACCGCTAGCGCAAACACCCAAGGCCCGCCAGCCACACGGCACACTATCGCATACAAACCGCGCCAAGCAGCGCTTGCCAGAACCGCCGCAAGGGGCTACCCCATGGCGCGACTCATCACCAGACGGGAGAATACCCATGGCACGACCCAAGATCGCCCTCATCGGCGCAGGCCAGATCGGCGGCACGCTCGCCCACCTCGCCGCGATCAAGGAACTCGGCGACATCGTCCTGTTCGACATTGCCGAAGGCACCCCGCAGGGCAAAGCCCTCGACATCGCGCAATCAGGGCCCTCCGAGGGCTTTGACGCCGCAATGAAAGGCACCACCAGCTACGCCGATATCGCCGGGGCCGATGTCTGCATCGTCACCGCAGGCGTGCCGCGCAAGCCGGGCATGTCGCGCGACGATCTGCTGGGCATCAACCTCAAGGTCATGAAGTCGGTGGGTGAGGGCATCAAGCAACACGCCCCCAACGCCTTCGTCATCTGCATCACCAACCCGCTCGACGCCATGGTCTGGGCCCTGCGCGAGTTCTCCGGCCTGCCGCATAACAAGGTGGTCGGCATGGCAGGCGTGCTCGATTCCGCCCGCTTCCGCCATTTCCTGTCGGTCGAATTCGAAGTGTCGATGCGCGACGTCACCGCCTTCGTGCTCGGCGGCCACGGCGATACCATGGTCCCGCTGACCCGCTACTCCACCGTCGGCGGCGTGCCACTGCCCGACCTGGTGCAGATGGGCTGGACGACGCAAGACAAGCTCGACGCCATCGTGCAGCGCACCCGCGACGGCGGCGCAGAAATCGTTGGCCTGCTGAAAACCGGCTCCGCCTTCTATGCGCCTGCGACCAGCGCTATCGAGATGGCCGAAGCCTACCTGAAAGACCAGAAACGCCTCCTGCCCTGCGCCGCCTATGTGGATGGCGCCCTCGGCCTGAACGGCATGTATGTCGGCGTCCCCACCGTGATCGGTGCCGGTGGAGTGGAGCGTGTGGTCAACATCACGCTGAACAAGGACGAACAGGCAATGTTCGACAAATCGGTCGACGCCGTGAAAGGTCTGGTCGAGGCCTGCAAGGCGATTGATCCGACGCTGGCGTGATTGGCCGACGATTGAGATGAGAAGCGCGCGCCCTGAAAGGGGCGCGCGTTTTACTTTAACTTTGACCCGCCCAGAACCCACGTCTTCACGTGCTTCAAACCCGCGCCTGACGTAGTTGCCGCACTCGCTTTCAAACGACGGGTCGGCGACGGCGTCCTGCCCATGCAAGCCCGGCCAAACCCAGCGTCAAAAAGCCGACGCTGGCAGGGAGCGGTACGGCACTCGGTTCAAAGCTGACAGTAACGGTGTCACCACTGCTATAACTCATGCCTGCCCAGTTGATGATCAGATCGCCTCCAGACAAGAACGCGCTTACTGGCCCTGAATTGGACGTAACCACGCTCGACACCGGCGAAAACGCGTTGCCACTCAACACTTTGAACGCAGGGCCGTTTTGCAGGGCGTTATTCCAAGTCGGGTTTGAAAGAATGGTGTTCAGAGTAATCACAAGCGTATTTGCACTGAAGTCGATATTCAGAAAAGTCACACCTTCGACATTGATGACCGTATCCACCCCAGAGCCGACCACAAACGGATTGGGTGCAACCGAAGCCCCACCATACTCTGTACCGATGGTCGGAAAGTAGTAATACGCTTCGATCGAGTTTCCGATCAAAGTCGCTGCATGTGCCGCTGTGGTGGCGCAGACCATGAAAATGGCCAGCAGCGATGGTTTCAGAAAACGCTTCATGATCTCTCCCTTTGTGAATGGCCCTGCCTCGGGCAGAGCGGGCTTGTCTTAACTCCACAACGACCGCAGCATCTGCGCAGCGATCTGATTATGCGACTGAATTGGCTGGAAAGACGAAATTCAAACTCAAAAAAACCGGGTCAAGACCATCCTGCAAGCCGCACAAGCTCACACAGACCCTGCTGGCCTGAAAGGCTAGGATTCCCCTTGATTCGTGTCAATCATTTCACTTTGACGGGTGATTTCAAGAAACAATCGGGCTTAAGCGGCGTGATTGTCAGAAGTGTGCAAATGTCTGGCATAACCCCTACGGGGCGTCTTAAAAGCTTGCGACAATGGCAACAATACAAATCCGCACCTTGACATGGCTGCTGCCGTCAGACGCAAATTCCTAATATTCAGTTAATCCCACACCCCTAACCCCTTGATTTCCCTACACTCACCCCCATGTAACACAGCGGGCACCCACCCCTCCCTTGACTTCCCCCCACAGGTCTTGCCAACTCCCGCAGACCCCCAAGGAAGCCCAAGATGACCCAATTCGATGCCGAGCTGGAAACCCGCCTGACCCGCTACGCCGCCCTCGACAGCCAGAGCGACGCCGCCTCCCCCACCGCCCCCTCCACCCAGATCCAGTGGACCATCCTGCGCCTGCTGGCCGACGAGCTGACTGCCATCGGCGCGGCCGAGGTCACCCTGACCGACTACGGTACCGTCCTGGCCACCATCCCGGCGACAGCGAAAGGCCCCACCATCGCCTTCCTCGCCCACGTCGACACCGCCCCCCAGTTCAACGCCACAGGCGTGAAGCCCCGCACCATCCAAGGCTACAACGGCGGCGACATCACCTTCCCCGACTCCCCCGGCCTCGTCCTCTCCCCCACCGAATTCCCCTACCTCGCGACCAAGCAGGGCCACACGATCATCACCGCCAGCGGTACCACCCTGCTGGGCGCCGATGACAAGGCCGGCGTCGCCATCATCATGACCGCCGCCCGCCACCTGCTGGAAAACCCTGGCATCCCCCACGGCCCCATCCGCATCGCCTTCACCCCCGACGAGGAAATCGGCCGCGGCGTCGACAAACGCCTGCCCGAAGACCTCGCCGCCGACTTCGCCTATACCTTCGACGGCGGCGCTGTGGGCGAGGTGGAGTATGAAAGCTTCTCCGCCGACGGCGCGGTGGTCACGGTCAAGGGCGTGTCGATCCACCCCGGAACCGCGACAGGCCGCATGGTCAACGCCATCACCCTGGCCAGCAAGATCATTTCCGCATTGCCGCAAGCGACCATGACCCCGGAAACCACCGCCGGCCGCGACGGCTTTATCCACGCCACCGACATGACCGGCGGCGCGTCTGAAATGACGCTCCAGTTCATCCTGCGCGATTTTGAACGCGACGGACTGGCGCAAAAGGGCGATATCCTGCGCCGGGTCTGCGAGGCGGTGCAGGCGACGGAACCAAGAGCGGAAATCACCTGCGCCATCACGCCGCAGTACCGCAACATGCGCTACTGGCTGGAGAATGACATGACCCCCGTAGACCTCGCTCGCGCCGCCTGCGCACGGATCGGGGTGGAGCCGGTGTCGGTGCCGATCCGGGGCGGCACCGATGGCTCGCGGCTGACCGAAATGGGCGTGCCCTGCCCCAACCTGTTCACCGGCATGCAGAACATCCACGGGCCGCTGGAATGGGTGTCGGTGCAGGATATGGCACAGGCGACGGAGTTGTGCCTTGCACTGGTGCAGGAGGCGTCCACCGGCGCTCTTCCGGCGTGACCGCGGTCCTCGCCAGCGAAGACAGCCGTCAGGCTGGATGAGCGCGCCCATGGCTCATCCGGTCTCCCCCTATCTCGTGCCCGGCTTCTACGACACGGCCCTTGCCAAGGGCCGCCACCGCGACATCGTCGGCGGGCGGTGGGAGGAAACCGGGCGCATCCAGATGCAGATCCTGCGCGACGCCGGGATGCAGCCGCATCACCGCCTGCTGGATATCGGAGCGGGCAGCCTGCGGCTGGGGTGCAAGGCGGTGCCCTGGCTGAACCCCGGCCACTACTGGGCCACCGATGCCAGCCGCGCGCTGATGCTGAGAGGCCGGTCGGTGGAACTGGACGCGCCGGACCGCCTGCCCGAGGATCATCTGATCGAGGACAGCGAATTCGCCCTGCCCGGCGTGCCACCGGAAATGGATTTCGCGATTGCCTTCGGGTTGTTCACGCATCTGCCGCTGCCTGTGCTGGAAGCCGCCCTTGCGCGGCTGCGGCCCCGTTTGCAACATCTGAGCCGCCTGTTCTTTACAGTCTTTCTGGCGCCCGGTTCCACATCGGGTCCGTTTCGTCAGACCGATGGCGTGGTGACGCATCCTGATCGTCCCCCCTATCATTTCAGTCGATCCGATATCGACCGTGCCTGCGCCGGAGCCCGGTGGCATTCAGCCGCCTCCGGAATGATGTTGCCGCGCGGGCAGATGTTGATCGCTGCGCATCCTGCTGCCTGAAGGGCCGCGAATCAGGGCAAATCTATCCGGCAAGCGCGTATTTGCGCGGAATGCAGACTGCGGCGATCACAGCCCGGATTTCTGTGATCACACCCCGGAATTGTGTGATCACAAATGCCGGAATTTACCGACATTTTGCGCTAACAGGCACGAACCTGTTTGGTTCCCACCCGTATCCATGGCATGACGCGTCAAAATCCACGACCCAGAGGACGCTGTTCATGAACATCCACGAGTATCAGGCCAAGGCCCTTCTGCGGGCTTACGGGGTTCCCGTTTCGGACGGGCGCGTGGTGCTGCGCGCCGAAGAAGCGAAAACCGCCGCCGGAGAGATGGACGGTCCGCTTTGGGTGGTCAAGGCGCAGATCCACGCCGGGGGCCGCGGCAAGGGCTCGTTCAAGGAGGCTGAAGCCGGCGAAAAGGGCGGCGTGCGTCTGGCCCGCTCGGTCGAGGAAGCCGCCGAGTTCGCCCGCCAGATGCTGGGCCGCACCCTTGTGACCGTTCAGACCGGCGAGGCTGGAAAGCAGGTCAACCGCATCTATATCGAAGACGGTTCCGACATCGAGCGCGAGCTGTATCTGGCCCTGCTGATCGACCGCCAGTCCAGCCGCATTTCGATCGTCTGCTCGACCGAAGGCGGGATGAGCATCGAAGACGTGGCGCACGACACCCCCGAAAAGATCCTGTCGTTCACGATTGATCCGGCGGCTGGCTATTCCGACTATCACGGCCGCCGTGTGGCCTTTGCGCTGGGCCTCAAGGGCAACCAGATCAAGCAATGCGGCCAGATCGTGAAAAACCTGTATCGGCTGTTTGTCGACAAAGACATGGACATGCTGGAAATCAACCCGCTTGTGGTGATGACCGATGGCAACATGAAGCTGCTGGATGCCAAGATGGCGTTTGACGGCAACGCGATGTATCGCCACCCGGACATTGCCGCCCTGCGCGATGAGACCGAAGAAGACGCCAAGGAATTGGCCGCATCGAAGTTCGACCTGAACTATATCGCGCTGGATGGCGAGATCGGCTGCATGGTCAACGGGGCTGGCCTCGCGATGGCCACGATGGATATCATCAAGCTTTACGGCGCAGAGCCCGCAAACTTCCTCGACGTTGGCGGCGGCGCCACCAAGGAAAAGGTGACCGAGGCGTTCAAGATCATCACCTCGGACCCGAACGTCAAAGGCATTCTGGTCAACATCTTCGGCGGCATCATGCGCTGTGACATCATCGCCGAAGGCGTGATCGCGGCGGTGAAAGAGGTCGGACTGAAGGTTCCGCTGGTGGTCCGGCTTGAGGGCACCAATGTGGAGCTGGGCAAGGACATCATCCGCAACTCCGGCCTGAACGTAATCGCCGCCGACAACCTGTCGGATGCGGCAGAGAAGATCGTCAAAGCGGTGAAGGGCTGATCCGAAGATGCGGCTGTCAGGGATCATTCCTGCGTATGGCGACGATCGCTGTTCTGACGCGTCACCTTTTGCGTTGGGAACGCGGGTGCTTGGCGCAGCGGTGCTGATGGCCGCATTGACGGGACCCGTAGCCGCACAGCAAAGCATGCTGGAAGCCGTGGCGCAGGAGGTGCTGACAGAATTCATCACCACTTGCGGCGCAGTGATCGCGGATCCCGCAGCTTTTGTTGCCGCTTCGGCCAAGATTCCAGATTTAAGGCATGTGTCCAGCCCGGACGGGGCAATACTCGTAATGGCTTATGATCGCACTCTTGTGGCTAACAATGCGCATCAACTGGATGTCAGCATACATATTGCAGCTATCTCAGAGGGTGTTACCTACTTCATGTGCGGTACAAACGTTCCTCCTGTGACGACCGACTTTTCGGCGCTTGATATTGCATTCCGCACAGTGATCGATGCAAGTCCGGGCGTAAGGCGTGTTGGTGGGAAGACGCCTCACTATTCGGTCATCGGCAGGGCGGGCGAAGCGGAGTACTTCACTGGTCATGACAACTACCTATACTTTGTAACGGGATGGTCTACCGAACGACCGACCCTTCACATGTATTCCGACATTGGCATGATCGGAATTGAACTCTGGACTCAGATCCAGATCGAGGCCCCGCGTTGAATTGGTCGGTGAAATGAAGCCTTTCAATCACAATCAGAAGCGGCCAGTCGGGCATGGCGGGGGAGCAATGGCACTTGCTTTGACCCTCTTTGCAGCCCTCCCTGCCCCGGCACAAACCATGGCCGAGGCGGCTTGGGCCAATATGGCCGTGGCCGTGCAGTTGTGTGAGACCCGCACCAGAGACATGGATGCTTGGGTGCAAACCTTTCGCAATACGGGTTTTTCTGAGCGTGTCGAGCGGATCGGCAACGTCCACACCACCCATTGGTTCACTGCCCCCGCCGAAACAGTTGTGCTGCGGGTCGACTACGGCGGGGGTCCAGAGGAATGTACCATAGAAACCGCGCATCAAGGCGTGACGCTAACGTCGCAGCTTCTCGATGCGCTGATCCCGCAACTGTATCCGACCTACGTCCGCAAGGTCGTAACCGGGCCAATCGGCCCGTCGGGGCAACCCGCAACCTGCGTGCGCTATGAAGACCCCTCCACGCCTATCGGGCATGTTGTCGGCACGTCATCCGATCAGGGCTGTGTCGATGATGGCACCAGCCTGATCTACAGCAGCTATCGCGTTTAAGAGAAGAAGGACCATCATGGCCGTACTCGTCAACGAAAACACCAAAGTGATCTGTCAGGGCTTCACCGGCTCGCAGGGGACTTTCCACTCCGAACAGGCGATTGCCTACGGCACCAAGATGGTTGGCGGTGTGACGCCCGGCAAAGGCGGCTCGACGCATCTTGACCTGCCGGTGTTCAATTCCGTGCATGAGGCCCGTGCGGTGACCGGGGCCAATGCCTCGGTGATCTATGTGCCACCGCCGTTTGCCGCCGACTCGATCCTCGAAGCGATCGACGCCGAGATCGAGCTGATCATCTGCATCACCGAAGGCATCCCGGTGTTGGACATGATGAAGGTGAAACGCGCACTGCAAGGGTCGAAATCGCGGCTGATCGGGCCGAACTGCCCCGGTGTCATCACGCCTGATGCCTGCAAGATCGGCATCATGCCAGGCCATATCCACCGTCGCGGAAGCGTCGGCGTCGTCTCGCGCTCCGGCACCCTCACCTATGAAGCGGTAAAGCAGACCTCCGACCTCGGGCTTGGCCAGTCCACCGCCGTCGGCATCGGCGGTGACCCGATCAAGGGCACCGAACACCTCGACGTGCTGGAAATGTTCCTGGCCGATCCGGAAACCCAGTCGATCATCATGATTGGCGAAATCGGTGGATCTGCCGAAGAAGAGGCCGCACAGTTTCTCGCCGATGAGAAGAAACGCGGCCGCTGGAAGCCGACCGCCGGGTTCATCGCGGGGCGCACCGCCCCTCCGGGCCGCCGCATGGGCCATGCCGGGGCGATTGTCGCCGGTGGCAAGGGCGATGCGGAAAGCAAGATCGAAGCCATGCGCAGCGCCGGGATCATCGTCGCCGACAGCCCGGCCACGCTGGGCGAGGCCGTGATGAAGGCGATTGGCAAGTAACAGACCCGGGGCTGCGGGGCACCCCCGCAGCCTCAACAACAGGAACACGCCCCGAAATGGGATCGAAACAGGCCATCCGCTACACTGTGACCGGAAGCCCCCGCTTCCCGGGCGCAATGCGGTTTGGTATTTTGTTTTTCAATGCCATGCCGGTGCCACCCGTCCCCGCAGACCCCATATCCGGGATATGTGCCGCCCCCTTTGACCGCTCTGCCAACCGATACGGTCCCAACCCAGATGAGGTTACCCCTTGACCGAGCAATCCCCCAACAGCCAGTTCCGCGCAGGCTCTTTCCTTGACGGGGCCAATGCCGATTACATCGACCAGTTGCAGGCCCGCCATGCCGCCGACCCTGCGTCGGTCGATGCGCAATGGGCCGCGTTTTTCCGTGACCTTGGCGAAAGCGAAGTCGATGCCAAGCGCGCGGCGCAAGGGCCAAGCTGGGCCCGTGCCGACTGGCCGCCGATGCCCGTGGATGACCTGACTGCGGCGCTGACCGGCGAATGGCCGGTCGCAGCCCCGGCCAAAGAGGGGCGCGCGGCGGCGGCAAAGATCGTCACCAAGGCCGAGGAAAAAGGCGTTTCACTGTCGGATACCCAGGTGCAGCGCGCCGTTCTGGACAGCATCCGCGCCCTGATGATCATCCGCGCTTACCGTATCCGGGGCCATCTGATCGCCGATGTCGATCCGCTGAACATGCGCGACAAGACCCCGCATCCCGAGCTTGATCCCCGCTCCTATGGCTTCACCGAAGCCGACATGGACCGCCCAATCTTCCTCGACAATGTTCTGGGCCTGCAGGTCGCGTCGATGCGCGAAATCATGGATATCGTGAAGCGCACCTATTGCGGCACTTTCGCGCTGCAATACATGCACATTTCCGATCCGGAACAGGCCAGCTGGCTTAAGGAACGGATCGAAGGCTATGGCAAAGAGATCCAGTTCACCCGTGAAGGCCGCCGCGCCATCCTAAACAAGCTGGTCGAGGCCGAGGGCTTCGAGAAATTCCTCCATGTCAAATACATGGGCACCAAGCGGTTCGGCCTTGATGGTGGCGAAGCGCTGATCCCGGCGATGGAGGCGATCATCAAGCGCGGTGGTCAGTTGGGGCTGACCGAAGTCGTGGTCGGTATGCCGCACCGGGGCCGGTTGTCGGTGCTGGCCAATGTGATGGGCAAACCCTACCGCGCGATTTTCCACGAGTTTCAGGGCGGCTCCTACAAGCCCGAAGACGTGGATGGCTCCGGCGATGTGAAATACCATCTTGGTGCGTCTTCGGACCGCGAATTTGACGGCAACAAGGTCCACCTGTCGCTGACCGCCAACCCCTCGCACCTGGAAGCGGTAAACCCGGTGGTGCTGGGCAAGGTCCGCGCCAAGCAGGACCAGTTGAACGACTCCGACCGCACCAAGGTCCTGCCCGTGCTGCTGCACGGCGATGCGGCCTTTGCGGGTCAAGGCGTTGTGGCGGAGTGCTTCGGCCTGTCGGGCCTGAAAGGCCACCGCACCGGCGGCACCATCCATATCGTCGTGAACAACCAGATCGGGTTTACCACAGCACCTTCGTTCAGCCGCTCCTCGCCCTATCCGACCGATATCGCGCTGATGGTCGAAGCCCCGATCTTCCACGTCAACGGTGACGACCCGGAAGCGGTGGTACATGCCGCCAAGGTGGCGATCGAATTCCGCCAGAAGTTCCACAAGGATGTGGTGCTCGATATCTTCTGCTACCGCCGCTTCGGTCACAATGAAGGCGACGAGCCGATGTTCACCAACCCGGCAATGTATACTGAGATCAAGAAACACAAGACCACGCTGCAGCTCTATACCGAACGTCTGGTCAAGGACGGGCTGATCCCCGAGGGCGAGATCGAGGATATGAAGGCGGCCTTCCAGGCCCGCCTGAACGAAGAGTTCGATTCCGGCAAGAGCTTCAAGCCCAACAAGGCCGACTGGCTGGATGGCCGCTGGTCGGGGTTCGAGCGCGAGCGTGATGAATATCAGGCGGGCGAGACCGCAATCAAACCGGAGACCATGGCCGAAATCGGCGCGGCGCTGAGCCGTGCACCGGACAATTTCGATCTGCACAAGACGGTTGGCCGGTTGCTCGACAACAAGGCCAAGATGTTTGCCGACGGCCGCAGCTTTGACTGGGCCACCGCTGAGGCACTGGCCTTTGGCAGCCTTGTTACCGAAGGCACCCCGGTGCGTCTGTCCGGGCAGGATTGCACGCGCGGCACCTTCAGCCACCGCCACTCTGGCTTGGTCGACCAGACCACCGAAGAACGCTACTACCCGCTCAACCACATCCGCACCGGTCAGGCGCGGTATGAGGTGATCGACTCGATGCTGTCGGAATATGCGGTGCTCGGGTTCGAATATGGCTATTCGCTGTCAGAACCCAACGCGCTGACCCTGTGGGAAGCCCAGTTCGGTGACTTTGCCAACGGTGCGCAGATCATGTTCGACCAGTTCATCAACTCGGGCGAATCCAAGTGGTTGCGGATGTCGGGTCTCGTCTGCCTGCTGCCCCATGGCTATGAAGGTCAGGGGCCGGAACACTCCTCCGCCAGGCCGGAGCGGTTTCTGCAAATGTCGGCAAATGACAACTGGATCATCGCCAATGTCTCGACCCCGGCGAACTACTTCCACATCCTGCGTCGCCAGATCCACCGCTCTTTCCGCAAACCGCTGATCCTGATGACCCCGAAATCGCTGCTGCGTCACCCGATGGCGGTGTCGGATGCGGCTGATTTCACCACCGGGTCATACTTCCACCGCGTGCTGTGGGATGATGCGCAAAAGGGCCATTCCGAGCTGGAGCTGAAACCCGATGCCGATATCAAGCGCGTGGTGCTGTGCTCGGGCAAGGTTTATTACGACTTGCTTGCCGAACGCGACAAGCGCGGCGCGGATGATGTTTACCTGCTGCGGCTGGAACAGTTCTACCCCTTCCCGGTTCAGTCTATGTGCAAGGAGCTGGAGCGGTTCAAGGGGGCCGAGGTGATCTGGTGCCAGGAAGAGCCGAAGAACCAGGGCTACTGGACCTTTGTCGAACCCAATCTGGAATGGGTGCTGAACAAGATCGGGGCCACCCAATCCCGCGCCCGCTATGTCGGTCGTTCGGCCTCGGCCTCGCCCGCCACGGGTCTGGCCAGCCGCCACAAGATGGAACAAGACGCGCTTGTATCCGAAGCGCTGACACTCTGATCATTGCGGGGCCGCCGCCCGCCCCCCCCCGCCCCTGTCAAGAACGCCCCAAGCGGCGTGGAGGAAGACGAAGATGACTGACGTAATGGTTCCCGCCCTTGGTGAATCGGTCTCCGAGGCCACTGTTTCGACCTGGTTCAAGAAGGTCGGCGATGTGGTGAAACAGGACGAGATGCTGTGCGAACTGGAAACCGACAAGGTGTCGGTCGAGGTTCCGGCCCCAGCCTCCGGCGTGCTGGCCGAAATTCTGGTGCAGGAAGGCGAGACAGTGGCTGCCAATGCCCGGCTCGGCATCATCACCGAAGGGGCCGCTGCCTCCGCAGGCAAGGACGAGCCCAAGGCCAAGGACGCCGAGGCGGTGAATTCGCCGGGAGCCGGTCCCGAGACGCTGACCGAACGCAAGGATGTCGAGGACGCGCCTTCGGCCAAGAAAGCCATGGCCGAAGCCGGTCTTGCGCGCGATCAGGTTCAGGGCTCGGGCCGCGATGGCCGCGTGATGAAGGAAGACGTGGCCAAGTCTGCAAGCGCCCCCGTTGCCTCGCCCGCCCCTGCCCCGGCCTCGGTGCCGCGCGGTGCGGTCAGCGCCGATGACGCCAACCGCGAAGAGCGGGTCAAGATGACCCGGCTGCGCGCCACCATCGCCCGCCGCCTGAAAGACGCGCAGAACACCGCAGCCATGCTGACCACCTATAACGAGGTGGATATGTCGGGCATCATGTCTTTGCGCAACGAATACAAGGACGTGTTCGAGAAAAAGCACGGCGTGAAGCTGGGCTTCATGTCCTTCTTCGTCAAGGCCTGCACCCATGCGCTGAAAGAAGTGCCAGAGGTGAACGCCGAGATCGACGGCGGCGATGTGATCTACAAGCATTATGTCCACATGGGCGTGGCCGTTGGCACCCCCAATGGTCTGGTTGTGCCGGTGGTGCGCGATGCCGACCAGATGAGCTTTGCCCAGATCGAGAAGAAAATCGCCGAACTCGGACTGCGTGCGAGGGATGGCAAGCTGTCGATGGCGGAAATGCAGGGCGGGTCGTTCACCATCTCCAACGGCGGTGTCTATGGCTCGCTGATGTCCTCGCCGATCCTGAACCCACCGCAATCGGGCATCCTCGGCATGCACAAGATCCAGGAGCGCCCGGTGGTGGTGGGCGGCCAGATCGTCATCCGCCCGATGATGTATCTGGCGCTGTCCTACGATCACCGGATTGTCGATGGCAAAGGGGCCGTGACCTTCCTCGTGCGGGTGAAAGAGGCGCTGGAAGATCCGCGTCGCCTGCTGATGGATCTGTGAGAAGGTGGCGGGCAACCGCCACCCCACTTCCTTCGCCTCTGCCCTGTGACCCTAGGTGCCGGACCCCATGAACACGCCTTACTTCTTCGTGCCGCTCCTGTCCCCGATCTACCGCCGCGGTCGTCGGCTGTTCCGCAGCCTGGCCTATCGGGGCAATGCGGTTCAATGCGTGGTGTGTGACGGGTCGTTCGGCAGCTGGCTTCCCGGCCCGGTCGTCGGGCTCTGCCCGCAATGCGGCTCGACAACGCGGCAGAAACTGGCGGCCATGTTCATCGACAAGGCATTTCCGGCAAAACCCTCACCCATCCGCACCCTTGTTTTCGCACCGGATGAAGGCCTGACCGCGCGCCTCAAACGCCTGCCCCAGCTTGCCATCACCACCGCAGACCTGTCAGCCCCTGGGGTGGACCATCATTGGGACATCACCGCAATCGCCGCCGCCGATGATGCGTTCGAGCTGATCCTGTGCTCGCATGTGCTGGAACATGTTCCGGACGACCGCGCCGCCCTGTCGGAACTGAACCGCATCCTCGCGCCCGGTGGCACGCTTGTTATTCAGGTGCCCTTCGCACGGGAAAACGCGGAAACCGACGAGGACTTCTCGGAAATGTCCGATGCGGAACGCATCCGCCGCTTTGGCCAGGCGGATCACTGCCGGGTCTACGGGCAGGATCTGGTCGACCGCATCCGGGCAGCCGGCTTTGCGGTTGACGTGCAGACCCCCGCAGCGCAGATGACCGAGGGGGAACGCGTGCGCCTTGGCCTGTGGGATGACATCATGTTCGTCTGCACCCCGACCGGCGCGCCGCGATGACCGCCCGCGCGCCTCTGTCAAAGCATCAAAGGCCGATCCGATGACCCCTGAACTCACCGCCCTCGCCCTCGCCGGTCTGCTCCAATGCCTGCAGTTCCTGCTGTTCGCAGTCCCGGCGAACATGGAGCTTGGCACCGGCTATACCTCTTCTGCCCGCGACAAGCCGCCGTCGCGCCAGCTCTCCCCCCGGACGGCGCGGCTGCAGCGCGCCCTGAACAATCATTTCGAGGCGCTGATCCTGTTCACCCTCGCCGTGGTCGTCGTCACCCTCGGCCAGCAATCCACCGCAGTCACGCAGGCGGCTGCCTGGGTCTATCTGGCCGCCCGCATCCTCTATATCCCCGCCTATGCCTTCGGCTGGCGCCCCTGGCGCTCGGCCATCTGGGGTATCGGCTTCTTTGCAACCCTCACGATGATCGTGGCAGCCTTGCTCTGACCCTTTCATCTTGGCAAAAATACTCTGGGGGTCCGGGGGCAAAGCCCCCGGTCCGGCCCCCGAACAAGGAGAAGACCCATGGCAGATTTCGACGTTATCATCATCGGCGGCGGCCCCGGAGGCTATGTCTGCGCGATCCGCGCGGCCCAGTTGGGGCTGAAAGTGGCCTGTGTCGAAGGGCGCGGCGCGCTTGGCGGCACCTGCCTGAACGTGGGCTGCATCCCGTCCAAGGCGCTGCTGAACGCCACGCACCAGCTGCACGAAGTGCATGAGAACTTCGAGAAAATGGGGCTGATGGGCGCGAACCCCACCGTCGACTGGGCAAAGATGCTCGCCTACAAGGATGATGTGGTTGCGGGCAATACCAAGGGCATCGAATTCCTGTTCAAGAAGAACAAGGTCACCTGGCTGAAAGGCTGGGGCACGATCCCGGAGGCGGGTCAGGTCAAGGTCGGCGATGAGGTTCATACCGCCAGGAACATCGTGATCGCCACCGGGTCGGAACCATCGTCGCTGCCCGGCGTGGCGGTGGACGAGCAAACCATCGTCACCTCTACCGGCGCATTGGCGCTGCAAGCGGTGCCGAAATCCATGGTGGTGATCGGTGCCGGGGTGATCGGGCTGGAAATGGGGTCGGTCTATGCCCGGCTTGGCGCGCAGGTGACGGTGGTGGAATACCTCGACGCGATCACCCCCGGCATGGATGCCGAGGTGGCAAAGGCCTTCCAGAAGATCCTGACCAAACAGGGCATCAAATTCGTGCTGGGCGCTGCGGTTCAGGGGGCCGAGGCGACCAAATCCGGCGCAAAGGTCAGCTACAAGCTGCGCAAGGACGACACCACCCATGAGATTGCGGCCGATGTCGTTCTGGTTGCCACCGGGCGCAAACCCTATGTCGACGGTCTGGGGCTGGAGGCTTTGGGGGTGGAGATGCTGCCACGCGGCCAGATCAAGACCGATGACCATTTCGCCACCAGCGTCAAAGGGCTCTATGCGATCGGCGACGCCATCATCGGCCCGATGCTGGCCCACAAGGCCGAGGATGAGGGCATGGCGATGGCCGAGATCCTTGCCGGCAAGCATGGGCATGTGAATTACGGCGTAATCCCCGGTGTGGTCTATACCACGCCGGAAGTCGCCTCGGTCGGTGCCACCGAAGAGCAGCTGAAAGAACAGGGCCGTGCCTACAAGGTCGGCAAGTTCAGCTTCATGGGCAATGCCCGCGCCAAGGCGGTGTTTCAGGCCGAAGGCTTTGTGAAGCTGATCGCCGACAAGGAAACCGACCGGATTCTGGGCTGCCACATCATCGGCCCGTCAGCCGGGGATCTGATCCACGAGGTTTGTGTGGCAATGGAATTCGGCGCCTCGGCACAGGATCTGGCACTCACCTGCCACGCGCATCCGACCTATTCGGAAGCCGTGCGCGAAGCGGCCCTTGCCTGCGGCGATGGCGCGATCCACGCCTGATCCTTTGGCGGGGAGCGCCTACCCCGCCAGATGGCGCAGCCCTTGCGTCACATCGGTCCGCACCGCCAGCCGCAGCCCCGGCTCGTCGCCCGCTTTCAGGGCGGCGAGGATCAGGCGGTGATACTGCGGCGGCTCTTTCCGACGCAGTCGTGAGTAGAGCGCGCGCATGGTCGGCCCCAGTTGCAGCCAGACGGTTTCGCAGATCGCCAGCATAGCCGGGGCCTGCGCGCGCAGATACAGAGTGCGGTGAAACTCCAGATTGGTGCGCACATAGGCCACCGCATCCTGCCGCTGCACCGCCTCGGCGTTCAGCGCGTTGATTGCCGCCAGCCGGTCGATCAGCGCGAAATGGGCGCGCGGCAGGGCGCGGGCGGCCATCTCCGGCTCCAGCAGGGCGCGGATGGCGGCCAGTTCCTCGATCCGCTCCGGCGTCAGTTCGGGCGTGGATACGCGGCCCGAGCTGGAGATGGTCAGCGCGCCCTCGGCCACCAGACGACGGATCGCCTCGCGCGCCGGGGTCATCGACACGCCATGCTCCTTGGCCAGCCCGCGTAAGGTCAGCGGCATGCCGGGCGGCACCTCGCCATGCATCACCTGCTGGCGCAGGCTGCGGTACAAGCGCTCATGGGCGGCGGCGTTCGGGTCTGTCAGACGGGGTGTGATCGGCATGGTTGCCAGCCAAGCACCGCTTTTGCGCCGCGGTCAATCCATCGCATCGTTCTGCGGACCAAAGACATAGCCATGCAGCGCCTGCCCCTCGGTATGCAGCCAGTTGCGCTGCACCTGCCAGCGGGGAAACAACTGATCCACCACCGCCCAGAATGCGGGTGAATGGTTCATCTGCACGAGATGCGCCACCTCATGCGCAGCAACATAATCCAGCACCGGCACCGGGGCCATGATCAGCCGCCACGAAAACATCAGCGCTCCGTCATGCGCGCAAGACCCCCAGCGCGACCGGGTGTCGCGCAGCGTCAACCTTGTATAGGGCCGGCCCAGCCGGGCCGCATGCCGGTCACAGGCAGCCGCCAGGCGGTCGCGGGCCAGCACCTTGAGGAAGGCCCCGACCCGCACCCCGGCCTGCGCCGGATCGCCCGGCACCATGAGCGAATCACCCTCCAGCCGGACGGACCGCCCACTGCCCGCCACCAGCAGACGCATCAACCCTTCCACCGGGATCACATCGCCCAGCCCCACCACCCGCCGCCCCGGCATCTGCGCCAGCGTCTGACGGATCCAGCCTTCCTGTTCGGCAGCAAAGCGCAACGCCTCCGACTCGCGGGCGCGCAGCGGCATCGACAGCGTGACCCGGCCATCAAGCCGCGACACGCGCAGGGAAAACCGCCGTGTGCGGGCGGAGCGGCGCAGGGTGATTTCAACGGGTGGAGAACCGGGAAGCTGGGGCATTTTTCGCTCTTGCAGGGCCGGGACAGCATAGCCACCTTGACAATGGCCGCAATGGGGCCAAAAGCCTTTGACAGACGCGGGCCCTTGTGGCAAGCGACGCCGTTATTGCAATTCCACAGCCTTAAGGGAACCACCATGCCCAAGGAAGAATGGGGTACAAAGCGTATTTGCCCGACCACCGGCAAACGCTTTTATGACCTGAACCGCTCTCCGATCGTCAGCCCCTATACGGGCGAGGTCGTGGATATCGAATCCGCCCGTCGCAAGATGGCCGCATCGGTCATTGCCCGTGTCGTGCCTGAAAAGGACGAAGAGGTTCTGGTCGATGATCTGGAAGCCGATGACGATCTGCTGGAAACCGCGACCGACGATGCGGAACTGGATGATGATCTGCTCGAAGACGATGCGGATGACAATGTTTCGCTGGACGAACTGGCCGATGTGGCCGGGGATGACGACGAGACCTGAGTTTTCGCAAGGGCGTGGGACGGCGTGCAAAAAACCACTTGCACCCCCCCACGCCCTCGCCTAAATACCGCCCATCGAAACGGAAACGTGACGATACCCGGTGGGGTCATAGCTCAGATGGGAGAGCGCTTGAATGGCATTCAAGAGGTCCGCGGTTCGATCCCGCGTGGCTCCACCAATTCAAAAAGGCCGCCTTCGGGCGGCTTTTTGCTTTTTTGGTTTCAGTTCAGGTCCTTGAGCAAACGACCGTGGCGGCGGACCTCAGACAGAACTGCGCCGAAGGTGGCAAAGCCCCGGCCCTGAAGCATCGGGACCAGTTTCAGGAAGGCATCCGCTGTGGCGATGGTGTCGCCGATTGCGGTGTGGCGTGCTTCTTCGGGGATGGTGATGCCAAGCCGGTGCGACAGAGCGTCAAGGCTGTGGACCTCGTGCTGACCGAAGACGACCGCTGACAACAGCACCGTATCAAACACCGGGTTGTCGAAGCGCAGGTTGAGCGTGGGTTCCAGACGGCGCAGGAATTCCATGTCGAACGGGGCGTTATGGGCGACCAGCACCGCGCCTTCGGCAAATTTGTGAAAGCGGGTGGCGACCTCTTCGACAAAGGGGGCGTCCTGCACCATGGCTTCGGTGATGCCGTGCACGTCGGTCGAGCTTGGCGGGATCGGCCGGCGCGGGTTGACCAGCGTGTTGAACACCTCACCCTCGACCCTTCGGCCGTTGACGATGCGGACGGCGGCGATCTGCACGATCTCGTCACCCTGCCCCGGCAAGAGGCCGGTGGTTTCGGTGTCGAACACCACATAGGTCAGATCATGCAGGCGGGCATCCTGCACCCCGGCGCTGCGCGCCTTGGAGAGCAGATCGAAGTCATAGACCACGGGCCGCGCGATCGGTTCGGGCCGGCGCACCACGCGGCGGGCCTGCGGGATCGGCATGCACAGGCTGTTGGCACCCTGCCCTGCCGCCTCGGGCCAGATTTCGGTGGCATGGGTGGCAAGGACCGAGCGGCGGGGCATGGCGGTGATGCCCGGCTCCAGCGGTGCATCCAGCCAGCGTTCGAGTTGCGCCATCGGCAGCGCCTCGCCCTGCCAGACCAACCGGATCAGCGCGCCGGTGCCGTCTTCCTCCACCACCAGCCGGAAGGCGCGGGCGACATCTTCGTGCGCCATGGCTTCGGTCAGGCCCGACAGCAGGGCGATGACCTCGAAGCCGTTGCAGCGCAGCAGCAGGGGGGCGGCCTCGGTCTCGGCGGTCAGGCCATCGCCCTCCATCCGGGCGCGCAAGCCGTCGAGCAGGTCGGAGGCGCGGGTCATGGCGAGCGACCAGCCGTCGCTGCGGCCCTCGTCATGGCGGCGGCTGAGGTCGGTGACGGCGGCGGCAAGCGTTGCCACCTCTTCGCGCAGGGCGGTGTCCAGCTTTCCGGGGGCGGCGGCCCCTTCGGGGATGGCGGCCATCAGGGTGGACAGGTTGGCCGCCGGGCGGCGCACGCGGTCGAACACCTCGGCCAGCAGCGCCTCGCGCCGGGCATGGGTGGCGTGATCGGCGGTAACGTCGCGCAGGGTGAGCACATAGCCGGGCATGGTGCCGTTGTCGGCCGCCATCAGGCGCATCCGTGCCGACAGCACCCGGCTGCCGGTCAGGGTCGCGCACAAGAGGTCGGATGCGGCATCCCTGTCGCCGGTGGCGATCAGGCGTTCATGCGCCAGCCGGATCGGGCCTTCCCGCAGATAGTCGAATAGCCTGCGGTCCAGCCCCGGTGCGGCCACGCCCGCCCCCATCAGATCCACCGCCTGCCCGTTGTAGAAGGCCAGCGTATGATCGCCGGAACACAGGATCACCCCTGCATCCACGTCCGACAACAAGGTTTCCAGCCGCTGCTTTTCCACCATCAACCGGGTGGTTTCTCGCGCCACCGCCTCGGCCAGCGCATTGCGCGTTTCTTGCAGCGATGCCGCTGCGGCTGTGGCGGCGGGGGCAAGATCTCCCAGATAGGCGGCGATCCCGGGTGCAATCGTGCCGTTCACATCGGAGTGCGCGCGCGCGCGCAGCGCACCAGCCAAGGAGTCGATGGGCTTGGCCACGTTGATATCGAACAGATACCACACCCAGAGGACCACACCCAGAATGACGAAACCGGCCACCACACCGCCCTGCACAAAAGCATCAATCGTATCGGGCGCGCCGAGCCTGCGATACCCAAGCCAAAGGCCCGCAACCAAAGCGGCAAGCGCGCCTGCGGCAAGGCCTGCAAACAGCAGGAAAATGCGCAGACGCAAGGACAGGGCGCGCAGCACGCCTCAGGTTTCCGTGACCAGAAGTCGGCGGACCTCGTCGCGCAGCTCTTTCAGCTCGAAGGGCTTCGAGATGAACCCGTCGGCCCCCAGCGCCAACCCCTTGCGCCGTTCGATCGCCGACCCGCGCGCCGTCATCATCAGGATTTTCACATCCGACAACGTGGGGTCCAGTCGCACGCCCTGACAGATCTCATATCCCGAAACCTCGGGCAGCATCACATCGAGCAGCACCAGATCGGGGTGCGTGTCACGGATGCGCGCCAAAGCATCGGCCCCGTTGGCGATGCGGTCGTGGTCATAGCCTTCGCGCGTCATCAGATAGTCGAGCGCTATTGCGATATTGTCCTCGTCCTCGACCACGAGGACGCGGTGCCGTCTCCCCCCTTCGGCCGTCATCTCTGTCTCTCCCTTCAGGCTGCCTTGCAGGCCGCCGCTTGAAATCCGTCTCCCTCGGATGCTGTAACCCACTCGGCCCCCTGTAGGGTTCCATCGGCGGTGATCTCGACCCCTTCGGTCACCAGAACCTGCCGGCGGGCCCCGCAGTCGAACACCATCAGCCCGTTGGTCACCGGACGCCAGCGGCCGAAGTTGAACAGCTTGGCCATGCGCAGGCTGGCGTTGTTCGGGTGCTGGACGATGGCGCGGGTGTCCATGGCGACAAAGCGGGTGGTGATCGGCGCGATCAGGGTCCAGGGTCGCAGCGCCATCACCTCTTCCGACAGCCAGACCACCTGCACACCGTCGGGCAACTCGGCACTGACCCGGTTGAACCAGTCATATTCCAGAAAGATCGTGGTGCCGACCAGCCCCAGCGCAGCCGCCACGGTCACGAACCATTTCGGCAGGCGGTGGCCGGTCAGCCTGCGCAAAAGATGTGCCATGCCGCCAAGGGCGACGGCAGCGACGATTGCGGCGAAAAATTCAAAGGCCATTCATCAACTCCGGGCACCGCGGGTTTGTCCCACGGCTGATTGCATGGTCCGCACCACGACAAAGGCGTCGCGCAGGTGGCTTCGTTCAAAGTCGGACATGTCCGACGGGGCGAGGAAATTGTCGGGCTTGCGGCCCGACCGCACCAGACGCGCCTGACTTTCCAGCCGGGTCTGCGCGATCAGGTCATAGGCCTCCATCAGATCGCGCGCACCGGATACGCTGATCACTCCGGCACCCTCGGCCGCCTCCAGCCGGGCGCGGGTGTTGGCCGGTTCAAGCTGGCCGATCAGCGCATAGACCCGGCCCAGATCGACCACCGGGATCACGCCGTTCAGCTTCATGTCGATGTGGTTCTTGTAGTCACCCGAGCGGATGGTGGCAAAGCCGCGCAGCAGGCCCAAAGGCGGCGTGTGCTTCAGGCTGTTGCTGATCATATGGGCGACGAAGATCGAGTTGCGTGATGCCATCTCCAGCGTTTCGTGTTGCAGGTCGGTGAACAGGCTGGCCTGCCCGCCGATCGGGCGCAGGTCGAACATCACGCTTGCCAGCATCTGCGCCATCGGGTCCGGCGTCTGCACCCATTTGCGGAAATAGCCTCGCCAGACCCGCACGGGCTGGCACCATTGCGGGTTTGTCGCCATCATGTCGCCGGGGCAATAGACATAGCCGCAGGCGTGTAGTCCGTCCGACACGATTTTTGCCAGAGCGTGGAAGTAGGGCATGTCGTCTTCGGTCGCGGCATCGTCGATCATCAGGCAATTGTCCTGATCCGACACGCCGGTCTGCTCCTGCCGCCCCTGCGATCCGCAGGCCAGCCAAAGATAGGGCACCGGGGCGGGGCCAAGCTCTGCTTCGGCCATGGCGAGCAGGCGGCGGGTGACGGTATCGGCGATGTCGGTGATCAGGCGCGTGACCACCTCATGTGCGCTGTTGCCCCCCACAAGCTGCACCAGCAGGCGCGGGATACGAGCGGTGACAGCGGCCATATCAGCCACGGTTTCCGCGACCGCCACATCGCGCACAAGCTGGGCCGAACTGACGGCCTGAAACCGGGTGATGTCGGTCTGGGTGATCATACCGACCAGCGTGCCACCCTCTACCACCGGCAGATGACCGATGCGGCGTTCCAGCATGATGTGAAGAATATCGGAGCCCAGCGAGTCGGGGCGCAGCGAGACCGGATCAAGGGTCATCACCTCGGCCACCGGGGTAGACGGGTCCAGCCCGTCGGCCAACACCCGGTTGGTCATGTCGCGGGTGGTGATGATGCCCAGAAACCGCCCGTCCTGCACCACACCAAGCGAGGACACTTTTGCATCGCGCATCTTTTGCGCCGCCGCCCGCACCGTATCATCTGGCCCCACGACCACCGGCTTGCGGGCCATCAGGTCACCCACTTTTTGCGTGGTCAGATCGCCACCCCGCTGCTCATGCCCGCGCCCCCGGCTGAAAAACCGCTCGAACGCCGGGGAACTGGCGATCAGACGCCGGAATTCTGCGACCGGCAGCAAAAGCAGCACCGCATCTTCGGTCACCCTCGCATGGGTGACCGCCAGCCCGTCGCGCGCAAGCCCGCGTTCGCCAAAGCTGTTGCGGGGACCAAGAAGGGAAATCACCTGACCGGAGGGTTCCTGCACCTCGACCGAGCCGCGCTTGACCAGATACAGGCCCTTGAGCGGTTCGCCCGCAAGGTAAACCTCTTCTCCGGCAGCATATTCCCTGCGGCTGAAGGAAGTGGCGACACGCGCCAACTCTTCCTGCGGCAGGGTATCGTATGGGTGGACCGTTTCCAGAAAGCCGATGATCGCGTCTGTCGAATGGTCCATGGCAATCATCCTATGAAAGACACGCGCCCCCGGAATGTCCGGGGGCGCGCAGGTGTTTCAGTGGCCGGTCGCTGCGCCTGCACCTTTCGGCACGCGGATCGACTCGATCAGCTCGATCACGTGTTGCGGCGGGGCCTTGGTGACAGCCGACACCGCATAGGCGACAACAAAGTTCACCACCGCGCCCACAGTCCCGATCGACAGCGGCGAGATGCCGAAGAAGTGCTGATCAGGCGTGTTGGCATAGGAGTTGGTGCCGGGGATGAAGAACCAGCCGAGGTAGAGGAAGATGTAGACGGCTGTGAACACAAGGCCCGCCAGCATGCCGGCAATCGCGCCCTCTTTGTTCACCCGCTTGGAGAAGATCCCCATCATAAGCACCGGGAAGATCGTTGCAGCCGCCAGACCAAAGGCCAAGGCCACCACCTGCGCGGCAAAGCCGGGCGGGTTGAGACCAAGGTATGTCGCCACCACGATCGCACCGGCCATCGAGATCCGGGCAGCCAGAAGTTCGCCCTTTTCCGAGATGTTGGGGTTGATCGACCCTTTGATAAGGTCGTGCGACACGGCTGAGGAGATCGCCAGCAGCAGACCCGCCGCCGTTGACAGGGCAGCAGCCAGACCACCGGCAGCCACAAGAGCAATCACCCAACCCGGCAGCGCCGCGATTTCAGGGTTCGCCAACACCATCATGTCGTTGTCGACCTTGGTGAGTTCGTTGCCGACCCAGCCACGTTCGGCCGCAATGGCCTGCATCGCAGGGTTGGCATCGTTGTAATACTGGATCAGGCCATCGCCGTTCTTGTCTTCAAAGCCAAGAAGTCCGGTGTTTTTCCAGGTGTTGATCCAGGCAAGGGTCGGATCGGTGTTGATCGCCTCCAGGCTGATCGCCTCGCCTGCCAGAGCGTCGCCCTGCACGGCATTGGGCCAGAAGGTGGTGGTCAGGTTCAGACGTGCCATCGCACCCACCGCCGGGGCCACGGTATAAAGCAGCGCGATGAACACCAGCGCCCAACCGGCCGAGGACCGCGCATCGGCGACCTTTGGCACAGTGAAGAAGCGGATGATCACATGCGGCAGACCGGCGGTGCCGATCATCAGCGACATGGTGAACAGGATCATGTTGAACATGTTCGTGGTGTCGGCGGTATACTGGGTGAAGCCCAGTTCGGTCACAACCGTATCCAGCTTGGCCAGCAGGGTGACATCGCCCCCCGTTGGCGCATAGCTGCCGATCAACCCAAGCTGCGGCAGGAACGAGCCGGTCAGGTTGAGCGAGATGAAGATCGCCGGGATGGTATAGGCGATGATCAGCACGACATATTGCGCCACCTGCGTGTAGGTGATGCCCTTCATGCCGCCGAACACGGCGTAGACGAACACGATCGACGCGCCGATATACAGACCCATGTCGGTGGAGACTTCAAGGAAGCGGGCGAATGTCACGCCCACGCCGCGCATCTGGCCGATCACATAGGTGACCGAGATCACGATCAGACAGATCACGCCGACCAGACGGGCACCGCCCGAATAGAAACGGTCGCCGATGAACTCCGGCACTGTGAACTTGCCGAATTTGCGCAGGTAAGGTGCCAGCAGCAGCGCCAGCAGCACATAGCCGCCGGTCCAGCCCATCAGGAAGGCCGATTGCTGGTAACCGCCTGCTCCGGCCATGGCGATGATGCCCGCCATCGAGATGAACGAGGCCGCCGACATCCAGTCAGCGCCCGTCGCCATGCCGTTGAGGACCGGGTTGACCCCCTGTCCGGCAGCGTAGAATTCTGCGGTGGTGCCCGCGCGGGCCCAGATCGCGATCCCGATGTAGATGGCAAAGGTGAAGCCAACCACGATCAGGTTCAGTGTGAATTGATCCATCTGTCCCTGCCCCTTATTCTTCGACGCCGAATTCTTTGTCGAGCTTGTTCATCCGCCATGCGTAGGCAAAGATCAGCACGAGAAAGACGTAGATCGAGCCGTTCTGCGCAAACCAGAAGCCAAGGTCAGCGCCCCCGACCATGATGCCCGACAGTGCCGGACGCAGGATGATGCCAAGGCCGAACGAGCAGAAGAACCAGATGGCAAGTGATATCAGAATCACCCGCACATTGGCTGCCCAATAGGCGCTGGACGAAGTTCTGTCCGCCATGAATGTTACTCCCTGTGTTTTCTCTCCACACCCGCACCCCCGAAGGGGATGCAGGCCCCCCTTACTGCGCTGACACCCCTGTCACGACGGTGCCCAGCGTCTGGCGGATCGCATTGATGTCACCCATCGCGTCGATCCGTTTCAGAACGCCTTTGCCATCGTAATAGCTGATCAGCGGTGCCGTCTGTGCGTGGTAGGCTTTCAGCCTTTCCCGCACGGTTCCGGCATTGTCGTCGGCCCGGCGTTTGAAATCCGTGCCGCCGCATTTGTCGCAAACGCCCGGTGTTGCGGACTGTTTGAATGTGTCGTGATAGCCTTCGCCGCAGCTGCCGCAGGTATAGCGGCCCGCCACGCGGTCGATCATCGCCTCGTCATCCACCTCAAGGCTGATGGCGGCGTTGACGCGCTGGCCTGCTCCGGCAAGCAGCCCGTCAAGGGCTGCGGCCTGCGCGTCGGTGCGCGGAAAGCCGTCGAGGATGATACCGCGTGCCACATCGGGCTGCGCCAGACGGTCCTGGAGGATGGCCAGCACGATATCATCGCTGACCAGCCCGCCCGCCTCCATCACGGCTTTGGCCTGCTGGCCCGCCGCACTGCCCGAGGCAACGGCGGCGCGAAGGAGATCGCCGGTGGAAAGCTGGACCAGACCGAAATCTTCTTCCAGCATCCGCGCCTGTGTGCCCTTGCCTGCGCCCGGCGGGCCAAGGAGGATTAGAACGGTGGGAGTGGTCATGTCGCGCATCCCCGCTCAGCCCCGGTTCATCCGGTTTTCGATCAAGTCATCGACCACCGACGGATCGGCCAGCGTCGAGGTGTCGCCAAGAGCGGCAAAGTCATTCTCGGCAATCTTGCGCAGGATACGGCGCATGATTTTGCCCGAGCGGGTTTTCGGCAGGCCGGGCGCCCATTGGATCAGATCCGGCTTGGCGATCGGGCCAATTTCATTGCGGACCCACCCCTCCAGCTCCTTGCGCAGGGCATCGGTCGGGTCCACCCCGTTCATCAGGGTGACATAGGCATAGATGCCCTGCCCCTTGATGTCATGCGGGTAGCCGACCACCGCCGCCTCGGCCACAGCCTCATGCGCCACCAGTGCTGATTCCACCTCGGCCGTGCCCATGCGGTGACCCGAGACGTTGATCACGTCATCCACCCGGCCGGTGATCCAGTAGTCGCCGTCCTCATCGCGGCGGCACCCGTCCCCGGTGAAATAATAGCCGCGGTATTGCGAGAAATACGCCTCCTCGAACCGCGCGTGATCGCCCCACAGGGTGCGCATCATGCCCGGCCAGCTGTCAGCGATGCAAAGCACCCCGACAGCGGCGGTCTCGGACTGCACTTCGGCATTGGCCGGGTCGAGGATCACCGGCTTGATGCCAAAGAACGGCTTGGTCGCCGCGCCCGGTTTTTGCGGGATGGCACCGGGCAGCGGGGTGATCAGGTGGCCGCCGGTTTCGGTCTGCCAGAACGTATCCACGATCGGGCAAGTCCCCTTGCCGACATGGGTGTTGTACCAGTTCCACGCTTCGGGGTTGATCGGCTCGCCCACGGTGCCCAGCAGCTTGAGCGAGGACAGGTCGTGCTTTTCTACCCACTCCGTGCCCATGCCCATCAGGGAGCGGATCGCGGTGGGGGCGGTGTAGAACTGAGTGACCTTGTGCTTGGCGCAGACCTCCCAGAACCGGCCCGCGTCGGGGAAGGTCGGCACACCTTCAAACATGATCGTGGTCGCGCCGTTCGCGAGCGGGCCGTAGATGATGTAGCTGTGGCCGGTGACCCAGCCGACATCGGCGGTGCACCAGAACACATCACCGTCGTGATAGTCGAATGTGTACTGATGCGTCATCGCCGCATAGACCAGATAGCCGCCCGAGGTGTGCACCACCCCCTTGGGCCGCCCGGTGGAACCGGAGGTATACAGGATGAACAGCGGGTCTTCGGCACCCACCTCGACATAGGCACAATAGGGTTTTGCGGCGGCCATTTCGGCCTTCACATCAATATCGCGCCCCTCGATCCAGGTGGTCTGGTCGCCGGTGTGCTTGACCACAAGGCATTTCACCCGGTCGGAACAATCGAACAACGCCTTGTCGGTGTTTGATTTCAGCGCGGTTTTCTTGCCGCCACGCGGCGCGAAATCGGCGGTGATCACCACCTTTGCCTCGGAATCATTGATCCGGTTGGCCAGCGCATCGGGCGAGAAGCCGGCAAAGACCACGGAATGGATCGCCCCGATCCGGGCGCAGGCCAGCATGGCATAGGCCGCCTCGGGGATCATCGGCAGGTACAGCACCACCCGGTCGCCCTTGCCCACGCCCTGCGCCTTCAGCACATTGGCCATGCGCGAGGTGTTTTCCAGCAACTGGGCATAGGTGATGTGCAGCGCCGGCGTGGCCGGGTTGTCCGGCTCCCAGATGATAGCGGTCTGGTTGGCGCGGGTCAGCATGTGGCGGTCGATGCAATTGGCGCTGATGTTCAGCGTGCCATCCTCGAACCATTTGATCGACACCTTGCCGTAGTTGAAATTGGCATCCTTCACCTTGGTGAAGGGCTTGATCCAGTCGATGCGCTGCGCCTGATCGGCCCAGAAGGCATCGGGATCATTGACAGAGTGCTCATACATCCTCGCGTAGCCTTCGGCGTCGATATGCGCGTTGGCGATGAAATCAGCCGATGCGGTGTAGACGCCCGTTGCTGAACCCTGATCTGTCATTTGATGTCTCCTCCTTCGCGGACTGAACTTTGCCCGCCACTTGCGACCCTGCGGCACATGATGTTGCCAACCAGACCACCCTCAACCCAAGAAGAGTGTAACCCGTGGTCAATTTTTAAGTAACCCCTTTTATTATCAGGATATTTCTGTAAATTAATTTTCCGATACCGTGTCAATGATGGAAATATCCGAAAATTTCAGAAAATTTGGCGAAGTTTTTCAACGCTCTGGCGCTTCACGCCGGCGTGAAGCCGGATCTGGCTCTGACCATGGGGCATCCGTGGCGCGGAACGCGCCCTGTCAACGGCTGCGGCAGATGGAAAATCTGCGCGCAGCGGTGCGAATCATGGTTGCGCTAACGCCGTGCCTCGGCATCGGCCACGCTTTCAAGGTCGGAAAGATAGCGCACCAGCGGCTCGCGCGCGCCCTGCGCTATCAACCCGCGCCGCACTTCGGGCCGGGTTCCGATCAGGTACAACTGCCCCCCCTTGCGCGCCACCTTGTGCGCCAGCAACTCGAAAGACCGCGCGCCGGAGGAATCGACAAAGGGCACATCGCTGAAATCAATCACAAAGGCGCGCGGATAGTCGGCGATGCGGTCCAGCACCACACCCAGCCGCGCCGCCGCACCAAAGAAATAGGGGCCACGCAGACGGTAGACCACCCGGTCGCGGTCTGCCCCCCGGCCTTGTGACGGCAGCATATCGGGCGCCGTCTCCACCTCTGCCGCTTCCGACATCCGACGGACGAACACCAGCCCGCCCAGGGCAAAGCCCACTACGATTCCCTCGGTCAGATCTCGGAACACCACCAGAAGAAAGGTCACGATCACCACCATGGCATCGCCCTTTGACGATTTCAGCAGGCCCCAGAACTCTTCTTTCTCGGCCATGTTCCAGGCCACCACCGCAAGCAGCCCGGCCAGAGCCGCCAAGGGGATGAACGCCGCCAAGGGGGCCGCCACCAGCATGAACGCCAGCACGAACAGCGCATGCAGCATACCCGACACCGGCCCCCGGCTGCCCGCGCGCACATTGGTCGCGGTCCGCGCGATCGTGCCCGTCACACAAAATCCGCCAAACAGCGCTGAACCGATATTCGCCACACCCTGCGCCACCAGTTCGGCATTGCTGCGGTGTTGCCGTCCACTCATCCCGTCAGCCACCACGGCAGACAACAGCGACTCGATCGCGCCAAGCAAGGTAAAGCTGACCGCAAAGGGCAGCGCGGCCAGCGCCGCCTCGGCGCTTAACGCCGGCAGAGACGGCAACGGCGGCAAACGCGGCAGATCGCCAAAGCGCGAGCCGATGGTTTCGACTGGCAGGTCGGTCAATGCCACCACAGCCGCCGCCGTCACAATCGCAATCAGCAGGTTCGGCCAACCCGGACGCAACCGCTTGATCCCCAGGATCAGAGCAATGGTGGCCATGGCAACCACAAAAGCCGCCGGGGTCACGGTGCCCCGCGCGCCCCATAACGCCCCGACCTTGTGCAAGATCTCGGCCGGCTCCTGCGCGGCGAGCGTCAGGCCGAACAGATCCTTCATCTGGCTGGCAAAGATGATCACCGCAATCCCGGCGGTGAATCCGACCGTCACCGGATAGGGAATGAACTTGATATAGGTGCCCAGCCGCAGCCCCCCCGCCAGCATCATGAAGATGCCGGAAAGCAAGGTGGCAAGGATCAGCCCCTCGACCCCGATCTGCATGACACAGGCCGAGACCAGCACAATGAACGCCCCCGCAGGCCCGCCAATCTGAAACCGGCTGCCGCCAAGGGCCGAGACCAGAAAGCCGCCTATGATCGTGGTGTAAAGCCCACGCTCTGGCCCGACCCCGCTGGCGATGGCAATCGCCATCGACAGCGGCAAAGCGACGATCGCCACGGTCAGCCCGGCCAGAACATCAGCACGGAAATCCTGGAATGAGTAACCTTCACGCAGCACCGTCACGAGTTTCGGCAGGAATTCAGAGTGCTTTTCTGCAATTCTGTCGGTCGTTTTGTCAGTCATCGTCCCGCCCGGTCACTTGGATGACGCAACCAAGCCCTTCACAGGGCTGCGAGTCAATCGCCTTGGACCGGAGAAGGGCCAGCCCGCCGCCCCCCGTTTAACCCGCAGACCGCGCCCGGCACAGTCCTTTGGACGGGCCGAAAAAAGGGGCGGTCCTACCGACCGCCCCCTTCCCCGACGTGGCTCAGAACCATCAGGTCGGCCAGAACCTTCAGGTCGGATTGTCACAGCGGATTGTGGCCAGGATCTTCCCCCTCACCGCTGACGGCCACCGCAGATGAACCAGATCGCGCGCGGCCCCCTGCTCATTCAGCGCGTAAGGCGTCACAAACTGCACCGCGTTCGAGGCGTTGATGATCGCCCCATCGGCGACGAGGCTTTGGGTGTTGCGCACCCGCGCCCCGAACGGCATGAACGCACTGCCATCCACCACCCAGGTATCTGCCGCCGTGTTCTGCGTGTGCAGAATGGTCAGCGGATTGTTCACGATCTGGCTGACGCCGTTGAACGCATTCGACCCGAAGTTCACATTGCGGAACCGGCCATAGTCCAGCGTGCCGTTGGTGGTATCAACCGCCTCCACCCGGTCAACCGTGCCGTTGACAGTGCGGAACGTGTTGTCCGAAACGCTCAACCCCTGGATGAACTGGCCCGAGCCCTTGGGCGCGATGACGATCCAGCGGAACCATGGTGCCACGCCGCTGGCAAAGAAGTGGTTGGCGACGATCGACATATTGCCAAAGCTGAAGCCGCTGACAAAATCCGGATTGGCATCATGCTCGTTCGACCATTCGATAAAGCAGTTGTCGACATAGTTGCCGGTAAAGGTCAGGCGCGGATTGGTCTGCGTGATGATCATCCCGGCACGGCGGATGCCAGCGGGCGCGTTGTCGCCCTGAAAGAAGTGGTTGCCGCTGATAAGATGCCCGCCGCCATTCGCCACCATGAAATGCGCAAAACGCACCACGCGGTTGGACCGGATCTTGGTGTCATTGGCATTGACGTTCAACGCGATAGTGGTGCGGTCCTGCGCCAGCATGGCCTGCTCATTCGACCAGAACTGGCAGCCATCCACGATCAACCCCTGACACCCCGACCCGATCGAAGTGATGCCGCGGTCTTTGGGGCGGTTGAACACACAGTCACCGATGCGCAGGGTCAGGCCGATGCGCGGCAACATCACACCCGAGCACACCCCGTTGCAGTTCAGGTCCAGCCGGTCGATCTCGAAACGCGACAGATCGTCAAAGCCCGAGAAATCCAGCAGATACCTGTAGCGTGTAAAGGCCAGCGTCCGGGTGCCCGCCCCGCCCCAAAGCGGCTGGCTCAGCGTCACGGTATTGGTGCCGAGGTTCTTGCCAACAACATAGACCTCACGCCCGACACCATTGCCGCTGACCCGCGCGCCCAAAGGAACATTGGCGATATTGGCAACGGCCGTCAGCTGGGTCGGATTGGCAGGGTTATAGGTGGTGCCTGATGTCACCGTCACGTTGTCCCAACCCGGCCCGGCCACCGCATTGAGCTGGCCATTGGTCAGGAACCGGCGCTGTGCAAAGGTGGTGAGGCCAGCAATGGCCGCGACATCCAGCGGCTCGACCAGATCGACACGGCGGTCCGACAAGTCCAGCGCGACATGGTCGGTGAAGTAGAACAGCGCCTGCAAGGCCTTGCGGAAACCCAACAGCTCGTTGCCGAAGGCGCTGGTATAGGTATCAAGGTCATAGTTCCGCGTCAGTGCCAGCCGCACGTTGTCGGGCTGGATCAGGATGCCCTGAAACCGGATCGGGTTGTTGATGGTCAGGTTCCCGGCAATCCGGTAGGTACCCGCAGGCACCGTAAGGGTGCGGCCCTGCGCCGCGCTGTCGGCGGCGGCAAAGGCGGCGGTGTCATCGGCCACGCCATCACCACGCGCGCCGAAGTCACGCACATCAACCGCGTCAAAAATGTCGCGCAGGTAGATCCCGGTGACATCCTCGATCTCGATATCGTCAATCCGCACCACCCCGCCATTCGGCCCGGTCAGGTCCAGCCCGATATGGCCATAGGTCGCCGTCGTCCCCCACGCCATGGTAACGCCGCCCCGCCCGCCGGCCCCGATGATCGCCGTGATCTCCACCACCTGTCCGTATTGCGTCAGCGCCTGCGATGGCCCCGACTGCACCACCCCCGGCACATTGGTCCCGTTCGACCGCCCGGCCCAGCCTGCAATGCGCACCGATGGAAAAGACCCCGAGATGCATTTCAGCCGGACCCTGACCCGAAGATAAAGCCCCGGCTGCATCGGGATCTGCTGAAAACAGCGCAGCTTTTGCGTGCTTTGGGTTTTCTGCAACTCCAACGCGCCGCCGAAATCCTGATCCGCCGGAACAAAGGCCGCATTGGGTTGCCCCGCATAGGACCCCTGCCCCGGCTGGCCGTCTTCGCGCGACCACAGGTTCAGCCCCGCAGAGAATCGTGGCGGCATCAGCACCAGCCCGTCGGTAATCGCCTTGTTCATGTCCTTAACCCTCGCTTGGTCCCATCGGCCAGCGGTTGCCCCCGGCCATGCGAAGAGCAGGGCTATCAACAATGGGTTAACGCCAGGTCAGACCACCGCGCGCTGCGGGGTCAGACAGGCCGCGAAATGCGTCATGCGTTTGGAAAATTCCTCTTGAAAACCGTGCTCTTGCGCAAAGGAAAGCCCGGATTGCGCGGCGCTCGCGATCATCGCGCGATCCCCCGCCAGTTGCGTGATCCGGTCCGACAGCGCCCGCCGGTCGCCCAAGGGCACGGCCCAGCCCCCACCCGACTCTGCCGCCATCCGGCCCCACATCTCATTGGCATAGCCCAGCACCGGCACCCCGCAGCCAAGGCTTTCCAGATAGGTGCAGGACGGGTCCGCCTGACGGTGGCAGCTGAGGAAAAGGTCCGCATTGGTGCGCATCCACGGCACCAGAGCGGTTTCAAAATCCACCGGGTCATGCAGACGCAGCCGCCCACTCAAACTTTCGGCCCCGACGCGCAGCTCCGCCTCCAAAGCCCCGGTGCCAAACACATCCAGCGTGAAATCTACCTCCGCCGCCACAAGTGCCCGCGCCACCGGCACCAGATCCTGCGCGCCCTTCATCGGCTCCAGCCGCCCCGAATGTACGATCCGGAGCGGGCCTTGACGCGCCGTCCTGGCCGCCATCTCCTGCGGTGTGGCCATCATCGCGGTGCGCATCCGGCCATCTAGATACAGCATGGTGCGGGCGTTGAGGCCGGCATAGGCGTCAAACGCCGGATAGCCGTTGCACTGAACCCCTGCCGCCCGACAGAACGCCGCCCGCCGCTGCCGCTCCACCCGCAGATTCCAAAGCGCAGACCAGCCCTTGCGCAGCAGTCCCCTGTCGCGGTCCAGCGCCACAATGCGCAGCCGCGTGCCGATCGTGTACTCCACAACAAAGACCACCGGCACCGGCCCCCAGGCCAGCCCCAAGGCCTGCGCCATATCGGCTGGGGCTGCGATCAGGTCGGCCCCGGTTGCAGGCGCCAAAGCACCCTCAGGCAAAACGGTCAGATCAAACCCCAGATCCTGTGGCGCATACTCTGCCCCAAACGGCACCGAGCCCGCCCCTTCCCAAACCACCGCTGACACCGGGCCATCCCACTGGTCCCGATGCGCCCGCATGCCCTCGACATACTTCACATCCAACCGCAGCCGCCCGTCAGGCAGACGGATCACAGGCGCGGGCGCGAGCATCAGCAAATGCGGCATGAAACCTCCGGCAATTGCGCTTTCATCGCCCGGCAATCCGGCCATATCAAGACGGGATAACGAAAAGGGGCGGCCCTTTCGGACCGCCCCCTGTTTCCTGACGGAAACGGCATATCATGTCGGCATGATCAGATCATGCCATCCATGATCACATCATGCCGTCCATGCCGCCCATTCCGCCCATGCCGCCGCCAGCGCCACCGGCCGATTCCTTGGCCGGCTTGTCGGCGATCATGGCTTCGGTGGTGATCAGCAGCGAGGCCACCGAGGCTGCATGTTCCAGCGTGGTGCGCGTGACTTTGGTCGGGTCGATCACACCGAAGGAGAACATGTCGCCATATTCTTCGGTCTGAGCATTGAAGCCGAACGAGGTGTCGGTCGACTCGCGGACCTTGCCAGCCACGACAGCGCCATCGACGCCAGCGTTTTCGGCGATCTGACGCAGCGGCGCTTCCAGCGCGCGGCGCACGATGGCGATCCCGGCGTTCTGGTCGGCGTTTGCGCCCGTCACACCTTCAAGAGCCTTGCCAGCCTGAACCAGAGCGACGCCGCCGCCCACAACGATGCCTTCTTGCACGGCAGCGCGGGTTGCGTTCAGCGCGTCGTCAACGCGGTCTTTACGCTCTTTGACTTCGACTTCGGTCATGCCGCCAACCTTGATCACGGCAACACCGCCAGCCAGTTTGGCCACGCGCTCTTGCAGTTTCTCACGGTCGTAATCCGAGGTGGTTTCCTCGATCTGCGCACGGATCTGGGCCACGCGGGCTTCGATCTCGGCCTTGTCGCCAGCACCGTCAACGATGGTGGTGTTGTCTTTGTTGATCGTGACTTTCTTGGCACGGCCCAGCATGTCGATGCCGACATTCTCCAGCTTCATGCCCAGATCGTCGCTGATCACCTGACCGCCGGTCAGGATGGCGATGTCCTGCAGCATCGCCTTGCGACGATCGCCAAAGCCCGGGGCTTTGACAGCAGCGATTTTCAGACCGCCGCGCAGCTTGTTGACAACCAGCGTGGCCAGAGCCTCGCCTTCGACATCTTCGGCGATGATGATCAGCGGGCGCTGCGACTGGATTACGGCTTCCAGCAAAGGCACCATCGGCTGCAGCGACGAGAGTTTTTTCTCGTGCAGCAGGATATAGGCGTCTTCCAGATCGGCGATCATCTTGTCAGCATTGGTGACAAAATAGGGCGACAGGTAGCCACGGTCGAACTGCATGCCCTCAACCACGGTGGTTTCGGTGTCGAGACCCTTGTTCTCTTCGACGGTGATCACACCCTCGTTGCCGACTTTCTGCATCGCGTCAGCGATCTGGCGACCGATTTCCGCTTCTCCGTTGGCGGAAATGGTGCCGACCTGAGCGACTTCAGCGCTGTCCTTGACAGGGCGCGAAGCGGCCTTGATTGCAGCCACAACCTTGATCACGGCGATGTCGATGCCGCGCTTCAGATCCATCGGGTTCATGCCGGCAGCGACAGCCTTCAGGCCGTCCTTGATGATGGCCTGGGCCAACACGGTCGCGGTGGTGGTGCCGTCGCCAGCTTCGTCATTGGTGCGGGAAGCGACTTCCTTCACCATTTGCGCGCCCATGTTCTCGAACTTGTCGGACAGTTCGATTTCCTTGGCAACCGTCACACCGTCCTTGGTGATGCGGGGCGAGCCGAAGGATTTGTCGATCACCACGTTGCGGCCTTTGGGGCCCAGCGTAACCTTCACAGCGTCAGCCAGAATGTTCACACCGCGCAGCATGCGGTCGCGGGCATCGGTATCAAAACGTACGTCTTTGGCACTCATGGTGCAGACTCCTCGTCCAAGATGTTGAAATCAAAAGCGGTAGGGCGGGGTTCACCCCGCCATCCGGTCCTCAGGCGATGATGCCGAGGATGTCGCTTTCTTTCATGATCAGCAGTTCTTCGCCTTCCAGCGTCACTTCGGTGCCCGACCATTTGCCGAACAGGATGCGGTCGCCGGCCTTGACCGACGGTGCGATCAGCTCGCCCGAATCCTTGCGCGCGCCTTCACCGACCGAGACGATTTCGCCTTCTGCGGGTTTTTCCTTGGCGGTGTCGGGGATGATCAGGCCGCCCTTGGTCTTGTCTTCGCCTTGGATGCGGCGAACGAGCACACGGTCATGCAGCGGTTTGAAAGCCATCTGGTAACACTCCCTTAGGTTCCAGGTTGAGTCTTTTAGCACTCACTGTCGGCGAGTGCTAACGACGCCTATCTAGGCGTAACAGCGGCATCTGTCAACCGGGGCACATGCGCAAGATGCCCGCATTTTTACTTGGAATCCCCCGCCATGCCTGCCACCCTCCGCCCGCATCCAAAGGGGTTTTTTATGCGTAACTTTCTGAGCTTGCTGTGCCTTATGGCCATTCCCTTGGCGTTGACAGGCCCCGCGCAGGCCGCCTGTCAGGGCATCAACCTGTTGTCGGCGATGGAAGCAGCAGATCGCGACCGGCTGCAGCAATCGGCGGCGACCCATCCGTTCCATCAGGGGAATCTGTGGCGCGCAACCAAAGGTGACCAGCAGATCACTCTGGTCGGCACCTATCACCTTGCAGACCCACGCCATGATCAGCTGCTGGACTCGGTCCTGCCCCATCTCGATACCGCCACCACCCTGCTGGTGGAAGCGGGGCCAGAGGAAGAGGCCGCGCTGATGGCAGCCGTCACCAAAGACCCCACGCTGTTCATCATGCCTGACACCACTCTGCCCACGCTGATGGACCCTTCCGACTGGGAAAGCCTGTCCAACGCCATGTCACTCCGGGGGATTCCCGGCTTCATGGCTGCAAAGTTCCAGCCGTGGTATCTGACCGTTCTGCTGGCGGTGCCGCCCTGCATGATGGCAGATGTGCAGTCCCAGGCCAGAACCGGACTCGATCATCTGATCATAGACGCCGCAACGGAACGCGGCGTGCCGGTTCAGGGGCTGGAGCCCTTTGATACCGTTTTCTCGCTCTTCGACAGCTTTTCCCGAGAAGATCAGATCTCGATGCTGCGCGCCTCGCTCGCCATCGAGGATCAGGCCGAAGATTACATCGTAACCCTGTCCGACAGCTATTTCGCGGGCGAATCGCGGCTGGTCTGGGAACTGATGCGGGATCTGTCCCTGAAGATGCCCGGCTACACCCCCGAGCAGGTGGAGGCTGATCTGGCCCGAATGGAGCAGGCCCTGCTGATCAGCCGCAACCAGGGCTGGATTCCGGTGATCGAGACCGCCGCCACCAAGGGACCGGTCGTCGCAGCCTTTGGCGCGCTGCACCTGCCGGGCGAGCATGGCATCCCCTATCTGCTGCAACAGCAGGGCTGGACGCTGACCCCGCTTGCCCCCTGAGCGAGCTGCTGCGACGCAGCATCGCGGCAGGCCTGCGCGCCGCACAGGTGACAAGCCCGGCGCGCAGGCCTATAAGCCGCGACAAATCACATGCCCATAGGTGCCCTCCATGACCACGCTCGTCTTCGGCCACAAATCCCCCGACACCGATTCCACCGGCTCACCCCTGATCTGGGCGTGGTATCTGTCCAATGTCTGCAACACGCAGGCAAAGGCGGTCCTGCTGGGCGAACCCAATACCGAAGCCACTTTCATGCTCAAGCACTGGGATCTGTCCAAACCCGAAATCATCTCGGACGTGACCGCCACCGACAAGGTGGTGATCGTCGACACCAACAACCCGGCCGAACTGCCGCCCTCGATCAATGACGCGCAGATCATCGGCATCATCGACCACCACATGCTTGTCGGCGGCCTGAAAACCAAGGGTCCGATCGACATCACCATCCGTCCGCTGGCCTGCACCGCCACCATCATGCACGACCTGATGGGTGACGCGGTGACGACTGCCCCGCGCGGTATCAAGGGCGCTATGCTCTCGTGCATCGTCTCCGACACGCTGGAATTCCGATCGCCCACCACCACCGCGCATGACCGCGCTGTGGCGGAAAAGCTGGCCGCCGATCTGGGGGTGAACATCGGCGAGTTGGCCACCGCGATGTTCGAGGCCAAATCCGACGTCTCCGCCTTCTCGGATGCCGAGCTGCTGCGCATGGATTCGAAGGAATACACCGTCGCGGGCAAGGAGTTGCGGGTCTCGGTTCTCGAAACCACCGCGCCGAAAATCGTGCTCGACCGCAAGGCCAGCCTGATGGCCTCGATGGACGCCGTGGCGAAAGAGGATGGCGCCGACCAAGTGTTGTTGTTCGTCGTCGATATCCTGAAAGAAGAGGCCACGCTTCTGGTGCCCAATGATCTGGTCAGGCAGATGGCCGAAGCGTCCTTCGGCTTCACCGTGACCGGCGATACCGTGGTGCTGCCCGGCGTGATGAGCCGAAAGAAGCAGATCATCCCGGCGCTGAAACTCTGAACCGTTTCATGCGTTGATCAGGGGCCGGGTAAATCCCCGGCCCTTTTTTCATGACAGGGCCATGGTCCCCGGATATGGCACCAAACAGATGCAGACAGAACCGAAAGGCCCGGCCATGACCGAAATCATCCGCTCCCTGTCCCAGATCGCGGACCGCTATGACGCCCTGTTCTGCGACCTCTGGGGCTGCCTGCACAATGGCGTGACACCGTTCCCGGCTGCCGTCTCGGCGTTGCAAGGGTTCCGCGCGGGCGGTGGCAAAGTGATCCTCGTCACCAACGCCCCCCGCCCGAAATCCGCCATCATCAAGCATCTGGATGCCATGGGCCTGCCGCGCGACAGCTGGGATGACATCGCCTCCTCCGGCGATGCCACGCAGGTCGCCATGCTGTCGGGGGCCGCCGGCCCACGTGTTCACCACATCGGTGCACCCAAGGATGAGCCGTTCTTCACCGATTTCGAGGGAGATCTGGCCGATCTTGCCGCAATGGCCGACATCACCCGCGTGCCGCTGGATCAGGCCACCGGCGTTGTCTGCACCGGGCTGCTGGACGATCTGACCGAAACGCCCGACGATTACCGGGGCAAGCTGCTGATGGCAAAAGTGAAAGGCCTGAAAATGCTTTGCGCCAACCCCGATATCATCGTCGATATGGGCGACAGGCGGCTGTATTGCGCCGGGGCCCTCGCGCAGGCCTATGAAGAGATGGGCGGCGAGGCGCTGTATTACGGCAAGCCCCACCCGCCGATTTATGATCTTGCCCGCAAGCGCCTTGGGCTGGACGAAGCGCGCATCCTGTGCGTTGGCGATGGCATCAACACCGATGTGCAGGGCGGCATTGGCGAGGGGCTGGACACGTTGTTCGTGACCGGCGGCATTGCCGCGCATGAGTTCGGGCCGGAGTCCGACCACCCGGACAAGGGTTTGCTGGAAAGCTGGTTGGCGGGCCACCAGCTTTCCGCCACCTGGGCCATTGGTCATTTGCGTTGATCGCCGGATCCGCAAGGTAACATAATTGCGCCATCGGTCGCATTTGTGAAAATAACTTGCGCGCCAGAATTGCGCTGCGCTGCGGCATTTGCTAAGGTCGCCGCAGCACAAGCACGGGAATCGCAAGATGTTGGACAATATGCCCCGCGGCACCATCTGCATCGAAGATCTGGAAATCGGCATGACGCGCGGATTGTCCAAGCTGATCACCGACCGAGATATCGAGCTGTTTGCCGAAGTCTCGACCGACCGCAACCCGGTCCATCTGGATGATGCCTATGCCCGCGACACCATATTCGAAGGCCGGATCGCCCATGGCATGCTGACCGCCGGGCTGATCTCTGCCGTCATCGGCGAGCAGCTTCCCGGTCATGGCACCGTCTATCTGGGCCAGTCGCTGCGCTTCATGGCCCCGGTGCGGCCCGGTGATATGGTGGATGCCGTGGTCACCGTTACGGCAATCGACCACGCAAAACGCCGGGTGACCCTTGAAACCCATTGCTCTGTGGGTAAAACGGTGGTGCTAAAGGGCGAGGCGCTGGTTCTGGCGCCAAGCCGCAAGTTCGACTGACGGGGCATCTGCCCCAGACCGGGGTAGAATGCAGATCCACCGATCCTGGCAGGGGCTCGCCCCAACTGCCCGCGGCGCATCCTGTGCCATGGGCAATTTCGATGGCGTGCATCTGGGCCATCAGGCGGTGATCGACCTTGCCCGTGGCACGGCTCCGCTTGGCATCATCACATTCGAGCCGCACCCGCGACAGGTTTTTGCGCCTGACGCCCCCCCCTTTCGCCTGATGAACGCCGAGGCGCGGCTGAACCGGCTGGCCAAGCTGGGGGTGGAGCATCTGTATGAGCTTCCCTTTGACAAAGCCCTCGCCGCGCTGACGCCAGAGCAATTTGTGCGCGAGGTGCTGGCCGATGGGCTTGGCATCCGCCATGTCGTCGTCGGCGCGGATTTCTGTTTCGGCCGGGGCCGGTCCGGCAAGGCGGGCGATCTGCAGGCCCTTGGCCTGACCCATGGCTTCAAGACCACCATCGCCGAACTGATCACCAGCGCCGATCTGCCGATCTCTTCTTCCGCCATCCGCACCGCGCTGTCTGAGGGCCGCGCCCGCGATGCGGCCCGGATGCTGGGCCATTGGCACCGGATCGAAGGTGAGGTGATCCACGGCGAAAAGCGCGGGCGTGATCTGGGCTACCCCACCGCCAACATGTCCGTCAGCGGGCTGCACCTGCCGAAGCTGGGCGTCTACGCGGTCAAGGCCGATGTGCTGACCGGCCCCCACAAGGGCAGCTACAACGGGGCTGCCAGCCTTGGCGTGCGCCCCATGTTCGGGGTGAACCAGCCCAACCTTGAAACCTTTCTCTTTGATTTCAACGGTGATCTCTATGGCACCCATCTCTCGGTCGCCTTTGTCGATCACCTCCGCCCCGAGTCGAAGTTCGATGGCCTGCCGGCCCTGATCACCCAGATGGCCGCCGATTGCGACCGCGCCCGCGCCATTCTGGCCACGCTGTAACCCTTTGCCCCAAGGCCCCCTCATGCGTCCGAAGTTCTGGGAAACCATCCCGCTGACCAAAATGACGCCCGAGGAGTGGGAGGCGCTGTGCGACGGCTGCGGCAAGTGCTGTCTGAACAAGATCGAGTATGAAGACACCGGTGAGGTGGAATACACCCGCGTCGCTTGCCGTCTGCTGGATGGCGAGACCTGCCGCTGCATGCAGTATCCGATCCGCAAGCAATTCGTGCCCGATTGCGTGCAACTGTCCCCCAAGACGTTGCCAAAGATCGCCTATTGGATGCCGCGCACCTGCGCCTATCGCCTGCTGCATGAAGGCAAAAACCTGCCCGACTGGCACCCGCTGATCACCGGCGATCCGGAGAGCACCCACAAAGCTGGGGCGTCGGTGCGTGGCTGGACCATTCCGGAGTTTGAAGTGTCGGAGGATGATTGGGAAGACTACACCATCGAGGAAACCCCCTGATGTTCTTTGCCTCCGACAACGGCGCGCCGGTCCACCCATCTGTGTTTGCCGCCATGCAGCGCGCAAACGCAGGCTACGCCCTGTCCTATGGCAATGACGCTGCCAGCCACGCCCTGCGCGACCGGATTCGCCTGATCTTTGAGGCCCCCAAGGCCGAGGTTCTGCTGCTGACCACAGGCACCGCCGCCAATGCACTGGCCATCTCGCTGCTGACCCCGCCCTGGGCCACCACCTTTTGCCACCGCCACGCCCATATCGCTGAAGATGAATGTGGCGCGCCCGAATTCTTTTCGGGCGGTGCCAAGCTGACATTGATCGACGGGCCGGATGGCAAGATCACCCCAGACGCCTTGGCACAGGCCATGGACCAGACCGGCGGTTCGGTCCATGTGGCACAGCGCGGCGCGGTCAGCCTGACCAATGTGACCGAAGCGGGCACGCTGTATACCGCTGCCGAACTCTCCGCCTTGACCGCTGTGGCAAAGGCCCATGGCCTGCCCGTGCATCTGGACGGCGCGCGCTTTGCCAATGCTCTGGCGGCAACGGGTGCCACACCGGCCGAAATGTCATGGCGCGCGGGCGTCGATGTGCTGTCCCTTGGCGGCACCAAGAACGGGCTGATGGGGGCGGAGGCGGTGGTGCTGTTCAACCCCGCCAAAGCATGGGAAGGCGAGTTGCGCCGCAAGCGCGCCGGCCATCTGAACTCAAAGCTCCGCTTTGTCGCCGCCCAGTTCGAGGCGTGGTTTGAGGGGGATCTCTGGCTCACCCTCTCCCGCCACGCCAACACAATGGCCTCCCGGCTGGCCACGGGTCTGGCGCAGGTGCCGGGGGCCGAAATCCTGCACCCTACCCCCGCCAACCTGATCTTTGCCCGCCTGCCCGCTGCCACCCACGCCCACGCGCGGACAGCCGGAGCGGTCTATAGCCAGAGCGATGAGACGCTGTGCCGCCTCGTCACCGCATGGTCCACCACCGAAGCGGAAGTTGATACCCTGCTCGCCGCGTTCCGCGGCTGAGCCGTCAGAGCTTGCCCGCGAGGTAAAGGTCCAGATCCGCCAGCCGGTCCTGTCCCCAGAACGCCTCTTCACCCAACAGATAGAACGGCACGCCGAACACCCCCCGCGTGACCGCCTCTTCCAGATTGGCGGCATAGGTCTCGGCCCCGGCCAGCATGCCGCTGTCGGCCAGTTTCGGATCAAAGCCGTTGGCGGCAAGGATATCCCTCACCACCGCATCATCGGCAATGTCACGATCCTCGGCCCAGACCGCGCGGCAAAACGCATGCACGAGCGCCCCCACATCCGCGCCCGTGGCAGCAGCGGCGATGATCGCATAGCAGGACGGCGCAGCATTGGCCGGGAAATACGCAGGCCGCAGGTTCAGCGGCATCCCCAGTTTCAGCGGCAGCCGCCGCAGCTCCTGCAAGCGGTAGGCGCGGCGGCTTTCGTGCCGGTCAGCCAGCACCTGCCCGCCCATGCGCGGCATCAGCGCCATCGGATTGATCGGCTTGTAGACGATCGTCGCCCCATGGCGCCCGGCTATCTCCTCAAGGCGGGTTCCGGCCAGATAGCAATATGGCGACATGGTTGCGAAAAAGTAATCGATTTGTGTCATTTGCCATCCTATCGGCCTGCATCGGTTTGCAAGACCCTAGTCGGGTGATAAGCGGTGTCAATGATCCGATTCCGTGGCCCCGGAGACCCAACATGCCTGCCATCACCGAACCCAAGCTGATTTCCGGCAATGCGAACATGCCGCTTGCCAAAGCCATCGCGCGCCGCATGTCGGTACATCGCGGCATGTCCGTCGGGCTGGTCGACGCGCGGATCGAGCGCTTCAACGATCAGGAAATCTTTGTCGAGGTGTTCGAGAATGTGCGTGGTGAGGATATGTATGTCATCCAGCCCACCTCGAACCCCGCCAATGACAACCTGATGGAACTGCTGATCATGGTTGATGCGCTGCGCCGCTCCTCGGCGTCGCGCATCACCGCCGTGATCCCCTATTTCGGCTACGCCCGGCAAGACCGCCGCGCAAAGGCCCGCACCCCGATTTCGGCCAAGCTGGTGGCCAACCTGATCGAAAGCGCCGGGGTTGACCGCGTGTTGACGCTGGATCTGCACGCGGCCCAGATCCAGGGGTTCTTCGACATTCCGGTGGATAACCTCTACGCCAGCCCGGTGTTTGCGCTCGATATCGAGCATCACTTCAAAGGCCAGATGGATCAGTTGATGGTCATCTCGCCTGACGTCGGCGGCGTGGCGCGCGCCCGCGAACTGGCCAAGCGGATCAATGCCCCGCTTGCCATCGTCGACAAGCGCCGCGAAAAGGCCGGCGAGATTGCGGAAATGAACGTGATCGGCGATGTGACCGGCAAGAAATGCATCATCGTCGATGACATCTGCGACACGGCGGGCACCCTGTGCAAGGCTGCCGAAGTGCTGATGGAAAACGGCGCGACCGAGGTACACAGCTACATCACCCACGGCGTTCTGTCCGGCCCCGCGGTGGAACGGATCAAGAATTCGGTCATGAAATCGCTGGTCATCACCGACTCGATCGAGCAAAGCGCCGCCGCAACAGCCGCCTCAAACATCCGTATCGTGCCGACCGCGCCGATGTTTGCGCAGGCCATCCTGAACATCTGGAACGGGACCAGCGTCTCCAGCCTGTTCGAGACCGAAACCCTGGTCCCGATCTATGAAGGCATGTATCAGCGCGGCTGAAGACCGCGCCTCCTACTCGACCTCCCAGTCGTCTTCATCCGGCACCTGGCCAATCGCCATCCAGTCGGCGCGGATCCGGGCGACCCGCGTGTCGCCCCAGGTTTTGAACACCAGATCAAAGCTGGTTTCGGTGACGTTCTCGGCGGTAATATCGGCGCGGGCATTGGTCTGGTGGTCGGTGTCCCACATCGAGATGCCGACATGCACGACCGGGGGCAGCCGAAACGGCTCCCTGAACCGCACGACATGGCGGCTTTCGCGATTCCCCTCGCCGGTCCACATCACTCCGCCATCGGCAAAGTCGGAAAACAGAACCCGTGAGCCCTGTGCGACGCCGATACTTCCGGGTGGTAAACGCCTCATGCCGCTGACCTTCTTTGGCGCCCCTGCTCTGGTGCCATCTCACGCAAAAACCTGCAGCTCAAAGTGAACAGGCCCAAGCATATGCCGGGGCCTGTCCAGACTTCAACTGATTCAGAGCATTACTGCCCGATCGCGCTGCGCACCGCCATCATGTCGGCCACCACCTTGTCGGCGGCGTCTTTGTCTTCCGAAATACCAGCCGCGTCACGGACTTCGGCCACAAGGCTGTCCATCAGGGCGGGCGTCGCCTCTTCGACAGGCACCGCGCGTTCGGCAAGAACCGAAACACCTGTGGCGGTGATCTCGGCGAACCCACCAGTCACGATATAGGCCTTGGTCCCCTCAGCGCCGACCGCTTTCAGGATGCCGGGGCGCAGGGTGGTGATGGTGGGGGCATGCCCCTCCATCGCTGTCAGGTCGCCCTCGGCGCCCGGGATCTGCACCTCGGTCGCCTGAACCGACGCAAGGCGCCGTTCCGGGCTGACGAGGTCGAACTGAACTGCCATGATCCCCTCCTTAGGCCGCAGCGGCGGCGAGTTTGGCGGCTTTGGCTTTCACGTCTTCGATGTCGCCGACCATATAGAAGGCGGCTTCCGGCAGGTGATCGTATTCACCGGCAACCACAGCCTTGAACGAGGCGATGGTTTTTTCCAGCGGCACCTGAATACCGTCCGACCCGGTAAAGACCTTTGCCACGTCGAAAGGCTGCGACAGGAAACGCTGGATTTTCCGGGCGCGAGAAACGGTCAGTTTGTCGTCTTCCGACAACTCGTCCATGCCGAGGATTGCGATGATGTCCTGCAGCGATTTGTAGCGTTGCAGGATCTGCTGAACGTCGGTCGCAACCTTGTAATGCTCATCGCCGATCACCGCCGGGTCAAGCAGACGCGAGGTGGAGTCGAGCGGGTCAACCGCCGGGTAGATGCCGAGTTCCGAGATGGCACGCGACAGAACCGTGGTGGCGTCAAGGTGGGCGAACGATGTCGCAGGTGCCGGGTCGGTCAAGTCATCGGCCGGAACATAGATCGCCTGAACCGAGGTGATCGAACCGTTCTTGGTCGAGGTGATCCGCTCTTGCAGAGCGCCCATGTCGGTCGCCAGCGTCGGCTGATAGCCCACGGCCGACGGGATACGGCCCAACAGAGCCGACACTTCGGAACCGGCTTGCGTGAAGCGGAAGATGTTGTCCACAAAGAACAGAACGTCGGTGCCCGACTGGTCGCGGAACTGTTCAGCCAGCGTCAGACCCGACAGGGCCACACGCATACGCGCGCCCGGAGGCTCGTTCATCTGACCATAGACCAGCGCCACTTTCGACTTGGTCAGGTCATCAGCAACGATAACGCCCGAGTCCATCATCTCGTGATAAAGGTCGTTGCCCTCACGCGTCCGTTCGCCCACACCAGCGAACACGGAATAGCCCGAGTGCACCTTGGCGATGTTGTTGATCAGTTCCATGATCAACACGGTCTTGCCCACGCCGGCACCGCCGAACAGGCCGATCTTGCCGCCTTTGGAGTAGGGGGCCAGCAGGTCGATGACCTTGATCCCGGTCACCAGAATGTCCGACGTGGTGGCCTGCTCTGCGAACGAAGGTGCAGGCTGGTGGATGGCGCGGAACGTGGTGGTGTCAACCGGGCCCTTTTCGTCGATCGGCTCGCCGATGACGTTCAGGATACGGCCCAGGGTGGCATCGCCCACCGGAACCGAGATCGGCGCGCCGGTGTCCGACACCGGCGCCCCACGGACCAGACCTTCGGTCGCGTCCATGGCGATGGTGCGCACGGTGCTTTCGCCCAGATGCTGTGCTACTTCCAGCACCAGCTTCTTGCCGTTGTTGTCGGTGATCAGTGCGTTCAGAATTGCGGGAAGCGCGCCTTCGAACTGAACGTCAACCACGGCGCCGATCACCTGGGTGACCTTGCCAGCCGCGGCAGCTGCTTTCGGTGCTTTTGCCATAGTGTTTCTCCAGTTCGTCAGAGCGCTTCCGCGCCCGAGATGATTTCGATAAGCTCTTTGGTGATCGCGGCCTGACGGCTGCGGTTGTACTGGATGGTGAGTTTGTTGATCATGTCACCCGCGTTCCGGGTGGCATTGTCCATCGCACTCATCCGGGCACCCTGTTCGGATGCGCCGTTTTCCAGCAAAGCGGTGAAGATCTGCGTCGCCACGCCACGCGGCAGCAGGTCGGCCAGAATGGCCTCTTCCGACGGTTCATAGTCATACAGCGCCGACGGGGCGTCGCCTTCGAACCTGGCCGGAATGATCTGCTGAGCGGTCGGGATCTGGCTGATCACCGACTGAAATCGGTTGTAGAACAGTGTGGCGACGTCGAATTCATTCGCCTCAAACCGCGCGAGCACATCGCGCGCGATCCCCTGGGCATTGGCGTAACCGACCCGCTTCACTTCTGTCAGGTCAACGTGACCCACAAAGTGTTCGGACAGATCGCGCTTGAGCTGTTCGCGGCCTTTTTTGCCGACGGTGAGGATTTTCACCGTCTTGCCCGCGGCCAGCAACTCATTCGCCTTGACGCGTGCCAGACGCGCGATGCTGGAGTTGAAGCCGCCGCAAAGCCCGCGCTCAGCGGTCATGACGATCAGCAGATGCACCTGGTCACGACCCGACCCGGCCAGCAGCCGGGGTGCGCTGGCCGATTGGCCAACGCCTGCCGCCAGCCCCGCCATCACGGCATTCATCCGTTCGGCATAGGGGCGGGCCTGCACGGCCGCATCCTGCGCGCGGCGAAGTTTCGCCGCGGCCACCATTTGCATGGCCTTCGTGATCTTGCGCGTGTTCTTGACGCTGCCGATCCGGTTTTTAAGATCCTTAAGGCTGGGCATATCCCTGTCCTTTCAGACGCTTAAGCGAAGGTGTTGGCGAATTCAGCGATAGCGTCTTTCAGCTTTTGCTCATCAGCGCCTTTGATTTTCGGGTCCGAGCTGGTGATCCAGTCCAGAATATCCTTGCGCTGGTTGCGCAGGAACGACAACAACCCGGCCTCGAACCGGCCCACTTCCTTCACGGCAACCTTGTCAAGGAAACCAGCCGTGCCCGCATAGATCACGCAGACGATTTCGGCATTGGTCAGCGGCGAATACTGGTTCTGCTTCATCAGCTCGGTCAGACGCGCACCACGGGCCAGCAGCTGCTGGGTAGAGGCGTCAAGGTCAGAACCGAACTGTGCAAACGCCGCCATCTCACGATACTGGGCGAGCGACAGTTTCACCGGGCCGGCCACGGTCTTCATCGAGTTGGTTTGTGCGGACGAACCCACGCGGCTCACCGACAGACCCGTGTTCACAGCCGGGCGGATGCCTTGGTAGAACAACTCGGTCTCAAGGAAGATCTGACCATCAGTGATCGAGATCACGTTTGTCGGAACAAAGGCCGACAGGTCGCCGCCTTGCGTTTCGATGATCGGCAGCGCGGTCAGCGAGCCCGAACCGAAATCGGCATTCAGTTTCGACGACCGCTCCAGCAGACGGGAGTGCAGATAGAACACGTCGCCCGGATAGGCTTCACGGCCCGGCGGGCGGCGCAGCAGCAGCGACATCTGACGGTAGGCCACGGCTTGCTTGGACAGGTCATCATAGATGATCAGCGCATGGCGGCCGTTGTCACGGAAGAATTCGGCCATCGCGGTTGCCGAATAGGGTGCGAGGAACTGCATCGGAGCCGGGTCGGAGGCGGTTGCGGCCACCACGATCGTATAGGCAATCGCGCCGGTCTCTTCCAGCTTCTTCACCAACTGCGCCACGGTCGAGCGCTTCTGACCGATCGCGACATAGATGCAGTAGAGTTTCTTGCTCTCGTCGTCGCCAGCCGCCTCGTTATAGGACTTCTGGTTCAGGATGGTATCGAGCGCCACGGCGGTCTTGCCGGTCTGACGGTCGCCGATGATCAGCTCACGCTGGCCGCGGCCAATCGGGATCATGGCGTCAACGGCCTTCAGGCCGGTCGCCATCGGTTCATGCACCGACTGGCGCGGGATGATGCCGGGGGCCTTGACGTCGGCCACACGACGCTCGGTTGCCTCGATCGGGCCTTTGCCGTCGATCGGGTTGCCCAGACCGTCCACCACACGACCCAGCAGCGCATTGCCGGCAGGCACGTCCACGATGGACTTGGTGCGCTTGACGATATCGCCTTCCTTGATGTCCTGGTCGGAGCCGAAGATCACGACGCCGACGTTGTCGACTTCAAGGTTCAGCGCCATCCCGCGGATGCCGCCGGGGAATTCCACCATTTCACCGGCCTGGACATTGTCCAGACCATGCACACGGGCAATCCCGTCACCTACCGAAAGAACCCGGCCCACTTCGGCCACTTCGGCATCCATGCCAAAGTTCTTGATCTGCTCTTTCAGGATCGCAGAGATCTCAGCAGCCTGAATTCCCATCACCCAACCTCTTTCATTGCATTCTGGAGAGCTGCGAGCTTTGCCTTGACCGATGTATCGATCATGGTGGAGCCGAGCTTGACGACAAGACCGCCGATGAGGCTTTCATCAACGGTGGTTTTCAATTTCACATCCTTGCCCACGCGCGACTTCAGCGTGGCCGCAAGGGTTTCGGCCTGCTCCGGCGAAAGGGCAGTGGCCGAGGTCACTTCGGCAGTCACTTCGCCCTTTTCCTCCGCGATGCGGGCGGCAAGGCCTTTGAGCATCTGGGGCAACACAAAAAGGCGGCGCTTGGCCGCCATCAGTTGCAGGGTGTTTGCGGTCAGATCCGACAGGCCCATCTTGGCGGCAATCGCAGCCATCGACCGGGCCTGATCGTCACGGGTGATCACGGGCGACGAAATCAACGTCCCGAAATCATCGCTGCTGGACAGAGCGGCAGTCAGCGCGTCTGCGTCGGATTCAAGGGCCGCAATGGCCCTCTCTTCCTTTGCCAGCTCGAAAAGAGCGGTGGCGTAGCGCGCGGCGATGCCGGAGGAGATCGAAGCTGGTTCGGACACGTCATCCCTTCCGTTGTCTTAGGCCCGTCCCCGCACGCCGGCAGGTCAGAGGCCGCCAATGGCGCACACAACCGTATGCGTCTTGATTTTCGGCGTCTCTAGCAGAGCCTTTGCCACCCCGCAACCGTGTTGGTCGCCACTTTGTGATCGTTCGATGCAGGTTTCCCATATGTTAACGCTGCACCTGCAAAGGTGCGACTCTTTGGCACCCTCCGGATCGGACCACAAAGGCAAAATCCCAGCAAGAAACAGGCGTCAGCCCCGCGTCAAGCCGCGTAAATCAGCACTGAATCAGCTGCCCGCGAATCTCCTGCCCCGCCTCATGGCCGGGGTCGGCCCGCCGTTCCGTCCGGCTGGCCCCGGCGGGTGTCGGCACCGGCTGGCCCACCCCTTCCAGAACCCGGAGCGGGCGGCGTACCGCGGCCGCCAGCCCCCCGCGCGTCGGCGCATAGACCTGCTTTGTCGCCTCGACCATCAGCACGCCGCCCACAAGCCAGGGCGCGTGCTTGCCGATCCGCTCCCAGAAGTCTGCCGTGCGCAGCCAGAACCGCCCGGTAGACGGCGGCGCGAACAGGGCCGCTGCGGCACGGTCCGGGGTGAAACCATGCCTTTTCAACTGCGCCTCCAGCTGGCCGACGCTATAGGGCCTGCCAAAGCCAAAGGGCGTCCCATCCCGCCGCGCCCAAAGGCCGGATCGGTTCGGCACGATGAACAGTGCCCGCCCCCCCGGCCCCAGCACCCGGTGCGCCTCCTCCAGCACCGCTGTCGGTTGTTCCGATGTCTCCAACCCGTGCATCAGAATAAGACGGTCCACAAACCCGGTGGACAGCGGCCAGGCGGTTTCCTCACACAGCACAGAGACATTCAGCATCCCCGCCGGCCAGGGCATCACCCCCTGCGGCCCGGGCATCAGCCCGATCACCCGGCGTGACTTTGGCAGATAGGGCCGCAACAACGGCACCGCAAAGCCGAAGCCCGCCACCGTCTGCCCCGCCACCGGCGGCCAGAACCGCACCACCTGATCCCGGATCGCCCGCTGCGCCACGCGCCCCAACTGGGTGCGATAGTAAAAGTTGCGCAGATCGAGCACATCAAGATGCATTGCGGACCATCCTTCTTCCGGGCCATGCTGGCCATATGCGACGCAGTCAACCGACAGGAAGACCATGCCCCTTGATCTTGTGACCATCCCCTGCCTGAAAGACAACTACGCCTTTCTGATCCACGATTCCGCGACCGGAGCGACTGCCGTCGTTGATGTGCCCGACGCTGCACCGATTCTGGCCGCATTGCAAATCCGTGACTGGCAGCTAACCGACATCCTGATCACCCATCACCATGATGACCATATCGCAGGCGTCCCCACCCTGCGCGACGCCACCGGCGCAAAGGTCTGGGGCGCCAAGGCCGACGCACATCGCCTGCCCCCGCTCGACCATGCGCTGGCCGAAGGCGATACCGTCACCATCGGTACGCAAACCGGCAATGTGATCGACGTTTCGGGCCACACCATCGGCCATATCGCCTTCCACTTCCCGGCCTCCGGCCTTGCCTTCACCGCCGACAGCCTGATGGCTGCCGGATGCGGGCGGTTGTTCGAGGGCAGCCCGGAAACCATGTGGGCCAGCCTGTCAAAACTCGCCGCCCTGCCGCCCGAAACGCTGATCTGCTCGGGCCATGAATACACCACATCCAACATCCGCTTTGCCCTGTCCCTTGAACCCGGCAATCCAGCGCTTATCTCCCGTAGCAAGAGGGTGGCTCTGGCGCGCGAGGATGTTCGCCCCACCGTGCCCTCGACCCTGTCCGAAGAACTGGCCACCAACCCGTTCCTGCGCGCCGCTTTGCCAGACCTCAAGGCTGCCGTCGGAATGTCCCGCGCAACCGACGCGGAAACCTTTGCAGAAATCCGCAAGCGGAAGGACAGGTTCTGAAGCGAGAACGCTCACGGGCTGATCACTTTTGATGTGACAAATGTCACCAATGCCCAAAGCGTGAATATTCTTCTTGAAGTACGGCAAATAAAACCGAACTTTAAGCTTATGAGGCAACGGTCGGTAAAGGTGACGAACACCCGAACCTGCCCCGAGGAACAGGAGCACGCAGCAAGTGCCTTCGTTTTCAACCACTCTCGAGCAAGCCATCCACGGTGCCCTGGCCCTGGCCAATGCCCGTCGCCATGAACTCGCAACGCTGGAGCATCTGCTGCTGGCGCTGCTCGACGAACCCGACGCTGCCCGCGTGATGCAGGCCTGTTCGGTTAACCTTGATGATCTGCGCAAAACGCTGGTGGACTTCGTCGACGATGACCTCTCCACGCTGGTCACCGATGTCGAAGGGTCCGAAGCGGTGCCAACAGCCGCCTTCCAGCGCGTGATCCAGCGCGCTGCGATCCATGTCCAGTCTTCGGGCCGGAATGAAGTGACGGGCGCCAATGTGCTGGTCGCCATTTTCGCCGAACGCGAAAGCAACGCTGCCTACTTCCTGCAGGAACAGGACATGACCCGTTACGACGCGGTCAACTTCATTGCGCATGGTGTGGCCAAGGACCCCTCCTTCGGCGAAAACCGCCCCGTGCAGGGCGCCGAAGAACACCATGAGACGCCCAAGGCCGAGGCTGGTGAGGCCAAGGAATCGGCGCTGTCGAAATATTGCGTCGATCTAAACGTCAAAGCCAAGAAGGGCGATGTCGACCCGCTGATCGGCCGCGATGCCGAGGTGGAACGGTGCATTCAGGTGCTCTGCCGCCGCCGCAAGAACAACCCGCTTCTGGTGGGTGATCCGGGTGTCGGCAAAACCGCCATCGCCGAAGGTCTGGCGTGGAAGATCATCAACCGGCAGGTGCCCGACGTTCTCGGCGGTGCGACCATTTACAGCCTTGATATGGGCGCGCTGCTGGCCGGCACCCGCTATCGTGGCGACTTCGAGGAGCGGCTGAAAGCCGTGGTCAAAGAGATGGAGGATCACCCCGACGCGATCCTCTTCATCGACGAGATCCACACCGTGATCGGCGCCGGTGCCACCTCGGGCGGCGCGATGGATGCCTCCAACCTGCTAAAACCCGCTTTGCAGGGCGGCAAGCTGCGCTGCATGGGCTCGACCACCTACAAGGAGTTCCGTCAGCACTTCGAAAAAGACCGCGCCCTGTCGCGCCGCTTCCAGAAGATCGACGTGAACGAGCCCTCGATCCCGGATGCAATCAAGATCCTGATGGGCCTGAAACCGCATTTCGAGTCGCACCACGACCTGCGCTACACTGCCGATGCGATCAAATCGGCAGTGGAATTGGCCAGTCGCTACATCAACGACCGCAAGCTGCCCGACTCCGCCATCGACGTGATTGACGAGGCCGGGGCAGCACAACACCTGCTGTCCGACTCCAAGCGGCGAAAGGTCATCGGCACCAAGGAGATCGAGGCTGTGGTCGCCAAGATCGCCCGCATCCCGCCGAAAAACGTCTCCAAGGACGATGCCGAAACCCTGCGCGATCTGGAAAAAACGCTCAAGCGCGTGGTCTTCGGTCAGGACAAGGCGGTGGAGGCGCTCTGCTCTGCCATCAAACTGGCCCGCGCCGGTCTGCGCGAACCCGAAAAGCCGATCGGCAACTACCTGTTCGCCGGGCCGACCGGGGTGGGCAAGACCGAGGTGGCCAAACAACTGGCCTCCAGCCTCGGCGTGGAACTTCTGCGTTTCGATATGTCGGAGTATATGGAGAAACACGCCGTCTCCCGTCTGATCGGTGCGCCCCCGGGCTATGTCGGCTTTGATCAGGGCGGCATGCTGACTGATGGCGTCGACCAGCATCCGCATTGCGTGCTGCTGCTCGACGAGATGGAAAAAGCACATCCGGATGTCTACAACATCCTGCTGCAAGTGATGGATCACGGCAAACTGACCGACCACAACGGTCGCTCCGTCGATTTCCGCAACGTGATCCTGATCATGACCTCGAACGCCGGGGCTGCCGACATGCAGAAATCGGCGATCGGCTTTGGCCGCGACAAGCGCACCGGCGAAGACACCGCCGCGATCGAACGGACCTTCACACCGGAATTCCGCAACCGGTTGGACGCGGTCATTTCCTTCGCCGCCCTGGGCAAGGATACCATCTTCCAGGTGGTCGAGAAATTCGTGATGCAGCTCGAAGCGCAGCTGATGGATCGTGGCGTTCACATCGAACTGACGCCCGAGGCGACGAACTGGCTGGGCGACAAGGGCTATGATGACAAGATGGGCGCGCGCCCGCTTGGTCGCGTGATCCAGGAACACATCAAGAAGCCGCTGGCCGAGGAACTCCTGTTCGGCAAGCTGGTCAAAGGCGGTGTGGTCCGTGTAACGGTGAAAGACGATGCCATCGTGCTCGAAATCGACGAGCCGCAAAAGCCCCGCCTCACCGGCTCCAAACCACCGCTTCTTACCGCAGAATAAACCGGCCTCTGCAAAACCTCTGATAGGCCCCTGTGCAAGCAGGGGCCTTATCCTTGTGCGCTGGCCGACCCCTTGCCGGCCGGAGCCCGCTCAATCGTCCTTGGGCACTGCGTGCCCCCGACCCCGACAAACCACGCCGCCCGGCAACCCGCAGCCTTGCGCCCCCCGATACGATCCGGCACCGCCAGGCCAAGGCAAAGCCCTCGCCCGGCCTGTTCCATTCATCTTGGCAAAAATACTCTGGGGGTCCGGGGACAAAGCCACCGGGGTCAGCCACACGCGTTCCGCTCCTCGGTTCCGCCGTCAGCGTTCGGTCAGCTTCAGCTCGATCCGCCGGTTCTGCTGACGGGCGGCCTCATTGGCCCCCTCGACCACCGGCCGATACTCGCCGAACCCGGTCGCCGCCAGCCGCTCAGGCGGAAAGCCCAGCGAATTCTGCATGAACCGCACCACCGACAGCGCCCGGGCCTGGCTCAGTTCCCAGTTGTCGGCAAAGGCACCGGCCCCGGAAAGCGGCACGTTGTCGGTATGGCCATCAACCCGGATGATCCAGTCGATCGTATCGGGAATGTCGGCCCGGACTTCGTTCAATATCTCCACCACTCCGGCGATTTGCGTGCGTCCCTCCGGGGCAAGGTCAGCGGCACCGGGCTGGAACAGCACTTCACTGGAAAATACAAAGCGGTCACCCACCACACGCACGCCTTGACGCCCCTCCAGCAAACGGCTTAGCTGGCCGAAGAACTCGCTGCGGAACTTCTCCAGATCGGCGTTTTCGGCCTCCAGCCGCAGCCGCTCCGCCTCCTCCAGCGCCGCCCGCCGTCTTTGCTCCGAGGCGACCTGTGCCAAAGCCGTATTCAACTGCGACCCAAGCGCCTCAAGCTGCACCTGTGCCAGGGCATCCTTGTCGCTCGCCTCGTTCAGTACCGCCTGCAGGCTGCCCAGTTGCGCGCGCAGGGCGGTGATCTGCGCGTTCAGCAGCGCCACGCGCTCCGCCGCCTCGATCGCCTTGGCCTGTTCATCGGTCAGCGCCCGTTCCGCCGCCGCCAGCAATGCCGCACCCTGATCCACATCCGCCGCCGCTTGCGCGGCTTCGGTCTGCGCGGCGGCCAGCAGCAGCAAGGTCTCCTCGGCTCGCTTGCGCTGTTCTTCAAGCGCCAGCGTCATCGCCGCCATCGCCTCATCTGATCCGGCCATTCGCGCCCGCAGAGCCTCCAGCGCCGCCGCATCGACCAGCCGCGCCGCCTCCGCCTCCGACAGCTCCGCCTGCGCCGCCGACAATGCCGCCGCATCATCCGCCGAACGAGCCTGCAGATCGGCAATCAGCGCCTCCAGCGCCTCGCGCTGCGCCGCTGCCAGCCGCGCGGCCTCGACGCCCTGATCAATCTCGGCCCGCGCCCGCGCTACGGCCAGTTGCAGCGCATCGCGTTCGCTCAGCAAGGCGGCCCGCGCCGCCTCCAGCTCGGCATTGCTGACTGTCAGATCGGCCACCTGCCCGCGCGCCGCATCGCGCTCGGCCAGCAAACTCGCCACCTGTGCCTCGAAACTGGCAACCCGTGCCTTGGCCGCCTGCAATTCCGTCTCCGCCACAGCCAGCCGTCCGGTCAACCCGGTCACCAGCGCCGCCTGCCGCACGCCCTCGGCCACGCTCGCCGCAAGGTCGGACCGTAACACACCGACCTCGGCCTGCAATGCACCAACCCGGGTCCGTTCCAGCCCCAGCGCATCGGCAAGGGCGGCGATCTGATCGGTCAGCGAATTCAGCTCGCTGTCTTGTGTGGTGATGGTTTCCTGCAGCACTGATTGCATGACGGTAAAGATCGTCAGCACGAACATCAGCACCATCACCAGCGTGGTGACGGCATCGACGAACCCCGGCCAGATGATCGACGCGTCCCGCCGCCGCGACAGGCCCATGGCCTAGCGCCCCACACCCGTTCGTGACAACTGCCGCACCGCCGCTGTCAGCGCCGAAAGCTCGCCCCGCAGATCGGCGACACTTTCCTGCCGCCCGGCCGAGATCTCCTCCAGGATGCGCAGCATCTGCAGGTCAATCGACCGCAGCCGCATCCGGTTTTCCGCATCCGGATGCGCGCCACCCTCGGTCGAGGCCAGGGCTGCGATCAACCGCTCCTGACCTTCGGCGATCCGGTCGAGTGTGGCGGCCTGACCGGATTCCGCTTCCAGCCGATTGGCAAGCGCCGTCATGGCCGCGGCCAGTTCTCCGATCCGTTCTTCCACCGCAATGCGCCCGGCATCCGACTGAGCGTAAAGCCCCTGCAACACCTCGGTCTGGCTGGCCATCTGGTCCAGCACCATCGCCATCGCTTCGCCGCCACCGTCGCCCTCACCCTCACCCTCGCCGCTGGAATACCCCAGCCGCGTGATCGATGACAGCCACTCCTCCAGCTCGCGGTAAAAGCGGTTCTGGCCATGCCCCGCGAACAGTTCCAGCAACCCGACAACCAGCGACCCCGCCAGCCCCAGCAGCGACGATGAAAACGCCGTCCCCATCCCGCCAAGCTGCGCTTCCAGCCCGCCCATCAGCTTCTGGAACACCACGGTACCACTTTCGCCGGGTTGCGGCGACAAGGAGCGGATGGTTTCCACGATCGCGGGGACAGATGTGGCCAAGCCGTAAAACGTGCCCAGAAGGCCAAGGAAAATCAAAAGGTTGGTCAGATAGCGCGTGATATCTCGCGCCTCGTCGATCCGGGTGGCAACCGATTCGAGGATCGACCGCGAACTCGATGACGAAATCTGCATCTGCTGCCCACGCGTGCGCAACAACGATGCCAGCGGTGCCAGCAGACGCGGCGCGCGCTGGGTCTCGGCCCCCGGCCCGTGGCTTACGAAATCCTCGATCCAACTGACCGACTGGATCAGGATCAGCACCTGCCAGAAGCAGGTGAACACCCCAAGCACAAAGATGAACGCAATGAACCCGTTCAGATACAGGTTCGAGCGGAACACCTCGGCCACCTGACCATGGATCAACCATGCACCGGCCGCCACCAGCCCGGCGATCGCCAGCATGGTCACGATCTGCTGGATCGGCTGCGTAAATTTCGCGGCCCTGCGCTCTCGCCCAGTGCGGCGTGCTTCGGCCTTCGCCTCGGCCCTGGTCTGTTTCATCAGACGCTGCCTGCCCGTTTGTTCTGCTTTGCCCGACGATACGTCATGAAACCCTTGCTGCCAAAGAAATTCTCGGTGTTCTTACCCGACAAGCGCGCGCACCCGCGCCGCCAGCCACTCCAGCTCCGGGTCGGAAATGCCCAGTTCGGTCAGATGCCCCGTCGTTGACCACAGATAGTCGCGGTTCAACCCACGCCCCCCGACCGCCCGCGCGATGATCTGCGCCTGTTCCTCCAGCGCGATCCCGCCGCAATACTGCCAGTGATCGGGGTCGATCACATAGACAAGCGCTTCGCAGCCACCGCCGTCCACCCAGTCCGCCGGCACCCGCGTTTCCAGATAGGCCGACGAGATCAGCTCGCGTTCGCGCAGACATGCCAGCGTGTCGGCCTCGGCACCCGGGGCCACCCGGAATGTCACCCCGTCGCAATAGTGCCCTTTGGCGGCATCCAGCGCCAGCACCAGACCGGGGTCTGCCTCGGACCCGCGATGGTGGATCGAGCGCATGCAGAACGACCGGCGCCAGCCCTGTACCCGCGCGATGCGGGTCTCGGCCACCGGGAATTCCGGGTTCCAGATCAGTGATCCGTATCCAAAGACCCACAACGTCTCGGTCAAGTGACTGGCCCTCCGCCTGTGCTGCCTCTAAACAACACAGACGGATGAAAGAAAAGGGCCGATGATGCGCGCATTGCTTTGGATTGCCACGGTTCTGGTGGTGCTGTGGTCGGGATACTGGTTTGTGGGAAAAACCGCAGTGGAACGCGGCTTTGCGGCGTTTCTGCAACAGGCCCCGGCACAGGGGCTGGATCTGGCGCAGGCCGGCTACAGCGTTTCCGGCTTTCCCAACCGGTTCGATCTGACGGTGACCGAACCGCGCGTAAAGGATCGGCGCAGCGAAATCCGCTGGGAGGCGCCCTTTGTTCAGGTCTTCTCGCTCAGCTACAAGCCCTGGCATGTGATCGCGGCCTTTGCCCCCGAGCAGACGATCCGCACCCCGGCGGAAGATATCACGCTGCAATCCGGAAAACTGCAGGCCAGTGTCGTCGTGTCGCCGGGCACCGCCCTGACGCTCGACCGCACCACTTTGGTCGGCGATGCCGTGCGGGCGGAATCCAGCCTCGGCTGGGTTCTGGTCGCCGACACGTTGCGCCTTGCCACCCGCGCCGATCCCAGCCGGACCAATGCCTATGACATCGGGCTGGAGCTTCTGGACCTGTCACCCGACCCCGCGCTTGCCGCCCGCCTGCCCGACTTGCCACCGCAGATCGAACTGGCGCGGGTCGATGCCAATGCCACCCTCTCCGCCCCTCTGGATCGTTTTGCCGCCCAGACCCGCCCCACCCTCATCGGACTGTCTGTGCGCGAGGTGTTGCTGACCTGGGGCTATCTGTCGGTCTTTGCCAAAGGTGATCTGCTGGTCGTGGACGGATTTCCCGAAGGCCGGATCGACATCCGTGTCACCGGCTGGCGCAATCTGGTGACGCTGGCAACCACCATGGGCCTGATCACGCCCGAAATCGCACCGACGATGGAGAACCTGATGCAGGCCGTTGCCGGAAGCTCGGGCGATCCGGAGACGCTGGAAATGCCGCTCATCTTTGCCGGCGGCCAGATGGCGCTTGGCCCGTTGCCACTCGGCCCCGCGCCGCGCCTGAACTGACATACCGACTAGCGGCAGTAAGTGCTGCCGCGCTTTGCGGTGTCGAAGTGCAGATGATCCTCGTGCATCCCGTCCGACCCGGGCCCAAGCGTGGTGTTGAAGATACCGCAGGCCGCCTTGTGGGCGTTTCGCATTTTCTGGTCGAAATTCCGCAGAACTGGAACGGTTTTCCCGTTCGAAAAGGTAAAGCCGGAAATGTCGATCGCCCGGCCCCGCCCATGCTCGCTGACCTTGGCCCCGGCGCGGTGATTGCGGGTGCGGCAAACATAGTGCCCCGCCACCTGCAACTGCACCACGCGGCCTTTGCCATAGGCAGGCTCCACCCCGCGCTCCACCCATGTCTTCAGCGCGCGGGCCGTGTCGCAATCCACTGTCGCCGCCTGACTCAACCGCACACCGGCGACGCTGGTGATGCGCACCGGGTCCGGCACACCGCACCCCTGCACGCGCGAGGTGATCGGGGCCAGCGTCTCGCCCCGGATCGACGGATCGCCGCAGACCGAGCCTTTCTTTGACACCACGCCCTGTTTGCCGGGCGTGACCGGCGCGATCGTGGCCGCGACCAGCTGTTTGTTGGTCAACCCCTCGGGCCGCTTTGACGGACGCAGCAGCCCGAACAACCCCGTCCTCTGGAGTGGGACAGCAACCGAAGCGGTCGCGACAACCATCTCTGGCGCGAGTGAGGGGGCAGCCAAAACGGGGGCAGCCGCCAAAAGACCATCGGGCCGCGCCCTGGGGCGCACCGACTGTGCCATCGCCGGACGTGCGGCCACATGCGTGGAAATCCCGACCGTTACCGCCTCGGCGACAGCGATCATACCGGGCCGGGGCATCGGGCGCAGCGAGGTGGACGGCGCATCGGCAAGTGCGGCGCTTGCCACGACCACACCCACCACCCCTGCCATCACTGCCCTGAACATCAACCCTTGCCCTCTCCTCCGCCCTGCGGAGCCCGCCCGAAGTCCGGTGCCGAAGTATCCTGTCCCGCCTCGATAATGCCACGCCTGATCGCGCGGGTGCGGGTGAAATAGGCGTGAAGATGCTCACCATCGCCCATCCGGATGGCGCGTTGCAGGGTGAACAGCTCTTCGGTAAAACGGCCAAGGATATCCAGAACCGCATCCTTGTTGGTCAAAAACACATCGCGCCACATCACCGGATCGCTGGCCGCGATCCGCGTCAGGTCACGGAACCCGCCCGCCGAATACTTGATGACCTCGGAATTCGACACCCGCCGCATATGCTCGGCCACGCCGACCATGGTATAGGCGATCAGGTGCGGCGTGTGGCTGGTGACGGCCAGCACCAGATCATGATGCACCACATCCATCTCATCGACATTGGCCCCCATGCCCTCGCACAAGGACCGCAGCCGCGCGACCGCCTCACGGTCCGCCCCCTCCAGCGGGGTCAGCAGCCACCAGCGGTTCTGGAACAGAGTGGCAAAACCCGATCTCGGCCCGGAATGTTCGGTGCCCGCAATCGGATGGCCCGGAATGAAATGCACGCCCACCGGCATATGCGGCGCCACCGCCGCTACCACTGCGGCCTTGACGGAGCCCACGTCCGTCACCGTCGCGCCGGGCTTCAGATGCGGCCCGATCTCGGCCGCAACCGCACCCATCACGCCCACCGGCACGCAAAGCACAACCAGATCCGCGCCCTGCACCGCCTCGGCCGCCGTGGCAAACACCGCGTCACAAAGCCCGATCTGCAGGGCAATCTCCCGGCTCTCGGCTGATTTTGCATGGCCGGTGATCTCTCCCGCCAGCCCGTATTGTCGCATTGCATGCGCCATCGACGACGCGATCAGCCCAAGCCCGATCAGCGCCACACGGTGGTAAAGCACCGTCATTTCAGCCCCTTGAACTGCCCCACCGCGTGCGCGATCCGCCGGCACCCGGCCTCATCCCCCACGGTGATCCGCAGACAATGCGGCAGCTTGTAGGCCGCCACGCGCCGCACGATCAGCCCCTGCGACTGCAGGAAGGCATCGCAGGCCTCGGCCTCCTCCACGCTGGCAAAACGGGCCAGCACGAAATTTGCCATGCTGGTATCCGACGGCACCCCCACCTCGGCCAAGGCCTCGGCCAGCCAGTGCCGCATCCGGGCATTCTCGCCCCGGCATTTGTTCACCCAGTCCTGATCACGCACCGCCGCTTCGGCGACTTCCAGCTGGGTGGTCGACAGGTTGAACGGCCCGCGGATACGGTTGAGCACATCAATGATATGCTTCGCCCCATAGCCCCAGCCGATGCGCAGCCCGCCAAGCCCGTAAATCTTGGAAAACGTCCGCGTCATGAACACATTGTCACGCAGCGTGGCCAGACCAGATCCGCCGTCATAGCCCTCGACATATTCGGCATAGGCCCCGTCGATCACCAGAATGGCCTGCGGTGGCAGCCCTGCCGCCAGCCGCTCCATCTCGGCGGGAGATATCATGGTGCCGGTCGGGTTGTTGGGGTTGGCGATGAACACCAGCTTGGTGCGCTTGGTGCAGGCCCGCAAAATGGCATCGACATCGGCGATCCGCTCACGCTCCGGCACCTCCACCGGGGTTGCGCCGACCGCGAGCGCCGAGATGCGATACATCAGGAAGCCATGCTCGGTGAACACCACCTCATCCTTTAGCCCGGCATAGGCTTGGCACAGAAAGGTGATGATCTCGTCCGAGCCAACGCCACAGATAATGCGCTCCGGGTCCAGCCAATGCACATCGCCGATCGCCTGACGCAGTGCCGCGTGATCGGTGCCGGGATAGCGGTGCAGGGTGTGAACGGTCTTGCCGAACACCTCTTTCGCCCGGTCGCCGGGGCCAAAGGGGTTCTCGTTCGACGACAGCTTCAACGCATTGGACACGCCGGTCAGATGCGCCTTGCCGCCTTCGTACAGGGCAATGTCCAGAATACCGGGCTGCGGGCGAATGGTGTCGTGCATGGTGGCCTCCAACTCACCCGGCGGTTCTAGCGGGCAAGGGGCGCTTAGACCAGTGCGATTATAGATCGCAGAAGAGGCAGTTGGCCGCCGGAATCCCGGCACACATCCCGCAGTTGCAAAAGGGCCGCCCCTTGGGGCGGCCCTTGCAAAATCCTGCGCGAAAGATCAGTTCTTCGCGTAATATTCGACAACCAGGTTCGGTTCCATTACCACCGGATACGGCACATCGCCCAGACCCGGGGTGCGCACGAAGGTCACCACCAGTTTGTTGTGATCGACTTCCAGGTAATCCGGCACGTCACGCTCCGACGATTGCACGGCTTCCAGAATGATCGCCAGCTGACGCGACTTTTCGCGGACCGAGATCACGTCGCCCTCTTTCACACGGTAGGACGCGATGTTCACGCGAGCTCCGTTCACCTGCACATGGCCGTGGTTCACGAACTGACGGGCGGCAAACACGGTCGGCACCAGCTTGGCGCGGTAGACCACCGCATCCAGACGGCGCTCCAGCAGGCCGATCAGCATCTCGCCGGTGTCGCCGCGCACACGCTCGGCCTCACCAAAGATCTTGCGGAACTGCTTTTCGGTCAGGTCACCATAGTAACCCTTCAGCTTCTGCTTGGCGCGCAGCTGGGTGCCGAAATCCGACAGCTTGTTCTTGCGGCGCTGACCGTGCTGGCCCGGGCCATATTCCCGCTTGTTGACGGGCGACTTGGCGCGGCCCCAGATGTTTTCGCCCATGCGGCGGTCAATTTTGTACTTGGCAGACGTGCGTTTGGTCACGGCTGATCTCCTTCGATTATATGAAGGGCGTTGTCCTTTGGCCCCCACCTTCGAAAAGGCTTCGGCCCGACAGGCATCCCCTTGCGGGGTCCACCAACACCAATGAAAAGCCCCGGAGGTTACCCGCCGGGACAGATCGCGCTTATACGCGTCAAAACCACAGTGTCAACAGATCCCCCTCATCTGTTTCCAAATATCCTCGGGGGGAGGAGCGAAGCGACGGGGGGCAGACAGCCCCCCTGCACCATCGGCCCGAAGCGCCTAAGCCGCCGTATCATGGCGCAGGATCGCCACCTCGGAGGAGGAAAGGTTGCGCCGGGCATAATCGCCATAGCTGGCCGGATTCTCGGCACCCTCGGGAAGGATCGCCATCAGCGCTTCCCGCTGCGCCGGCTCGATTGTGTCCATCGCGGTGTTCGACGGGTGGAAACTCTCGGTCTCCATCCCGTTGGCCCAGACGATATTGTGCCGGTCCAACAGGATATGGATATAGGTCACCTCGCGCAGCGCATGATCGACGCAGATCGTCGCATCGTTCAGCAGATCCTCGGCCTTGACCAACACCTCCTCGGTGTTGAAAAGAGCCCGTGCGGCTGGCCCGCTCAGCACCATCCGGTGCTGCGGCGACACCACCAGATCTGTATCGGGTCGGTCAAGCCCCAGCGCCCCGGCCCTGAACCGCACCGGCCGCAGATGCGGCATCGCATAAAGCCGCGCGCCGCTCATCCTGCGGCTGCCGGTCCACAGGATATCCTGCGCGCCATTGTCCTTGGTCAGGATGCGGTCACCCGGTCGCAGATCCTGGATCAGCCGCGCGCCGGTCGGCGTGGCAATGCGGGTGTCCGGTGTGAAACAGATCACCCCGCCCGCCACCTTGGCCCCCGCGCCCGAATGGGTGCGGTCAATGGCGGTGCGCACCACCCACAGATCCTGCCCCGGCGGCGGCAGGTCGCCGACGAACATCAACAGCCGCGCGCCGGTATCCGGCACTGGCAGAACGGTGACAGACCAGCTTTGGTGACCATCCGTCACGATAAATCCCTGATCAGGCGCGTCTTCCTCCTCGACCGCCTCTGCGCCGGGCGCAACCGCATCGCCCGTCACGGCCACGCCGATCAGGCGGCGCACCATCCGTGCCGCCCGCCTGCGAATATCCGCAATTCCCTCGGCCCCCTCCAGCAGAAGCATGCCGCCCTGACCATCCACACGGACGGGCTGACCGGACCAGCGCCACGAGGCACCAACGGCAAGAACGTCCAGCGGGGCGGCACTCAGGCCATCAATCTCTGTCTGTGACCAGGAAATGACGAACGTGCCTCTGGAGCCCGTTCCCATGCCTGTCCCTCATTTGGTCTGCTCGTGTTTTTATTGCCCCAACCCTAGCAAGGCATTGACCTTTTGCCTATTGCAAAACAGCAACAGTCCTCGGAACTCCGCCGGATTGGGGAACGATCTTCTACAATCCCAAAGCTGGTCTTCCGGCGCTACTTGCCAAAATGCGAGAATCTATAGGGCGAGACCCCGTATTTCACCCGGAAAGATTTGGAAAAATGCGAACTACTGGCATAGCCGCAGGCAATCGCCACCTCGGTCACGCCCATATCGGTTTCCGCCAGCAAGGCGCGGCCATGCTGCAACCGCAGGTCATTCATATACCGCACAGGGGTCACCCCCAGATAGCGGCTGAACAACCGCTCGATCTGGCGCCGCGACAGGCCCAGCTGCGCGGCACAGGCATCCAGATCGAACGGTTCCTCGATCCGCGCCTCAAGGAAAGCCACCGCCTCGATCAGCTTTTCATGCCGGGTGCCCAGCCGCGCGGCCAATGATGTCATCTGCTCATCGCCCTGCCTGCGCCGCTGCGCCAGCAGGCACATGTTCATCACCTCCTGGCTCAGGGTGATGCCGAACCGTTCATGGATGATCTCCAGCATAAGATCCGCCGCGGCAACACCACCCGCGCAGGTCACAATCCGATCGTCCATGCAGAACACCTGCCGCGCCGCCTCCAGATCGGGGAAACTCTCGGCAAACCCGGCCAGATTCTCCCAATGCAGCGTGAACCGCCGCCCCTTCAGTATCCCCGCCCGCGCCAGCGCATAGGCCCCGGTGCACAGCCCCCCCACCACCCGCCCGCGCCGCCACAACCCGCGCAGCCAGTCGGCCAGCGCCGCACTCACCTGATGCTCCGGCTCCACCCCGGAACAGACCAGCACCACCCCTTCCGGTTGCACCGCACCAAAGGCCCCGTCCACCATGACCGGCACCCCGTTGGAACAGGCCACCGCCTGCCCGTCCGCCGACAGGGTCTGCCAGCGGAACAGCGCCTGCCCGGTCAGCTGGTTGGCGATCCGCAACGGCTCGATCGCCGAGGCAAAGGCCAGCATTGTGAACTTCGGCAGCAGCACGAAACTGACCGCGACCGGGCCGGCCACAACGTGCAGTTCCACATGGGCCACTCCTTTTGCAATGTAGCGCGCCGCGTCATCCGCCATCTGCCAGCCCTCCGCTGCCCTTCTTTGCCACCAAGTCATTGGCTGCGCCAGTTCCCACACGCTTCCCCGGCAAAGGCCCGGCGCAATCCGCCCCCCGTTGCAGCCCCCGCGCACCTCGGGTAACGTCAGCCACCGCGAGAGGATAGGAGCCGCACCCATGTCGAAATCCCTGTTGAGCATCGGCGAATGCATGGTCGAGATGTCGCCCACCGCCTCGGGCGACTATGCGCGCGGCTTTGCGGGCGACACCTTCAACACCGCCTGGTATGCCCGCCGCCTGCTGCCGGCAGACTGGTCCGTCGCCTATGGCTCCTGCATCGGCAGCGATGCGGTGTCGGAAGAAATGGCCACCTTCATCGCCGGTGAAGGGATCGACACCACCGCCCTGCGCCGCCTGCAAGACCGCACCGTCGGCCTCTACATGATCAGCCTGCGCGATGGCGAGCGCAGCTTTTCCTACTGGCGCGGCCAATCGGCGGCCAAGCTCCTCGCCGATGATCCAGACTGGCTGGCCTCCACCCTGCATGGGCGCAGCATCATCCACTTCTCTGCCATCACCCTCGCCATCCTGTCGCCCGACCACCGCCGGGCCTTCTGCGCCGCCCTGCGGCTTGCCCGCACCAAGGGCAGCCTGATCGCCTTCGACACCAACCTGCGCCCGCGCCTGTGGGAAGGGGCCGACGCGATGCGGACGGGCGTGATGCTGGGCGCATCGGTTGCCGATATCGTGCTGCCGTCGTTTGACGAGGAAACCGGCCTCTGGGGCGACAAGACCGCCACCGACACGATCGCGCGCTATCAACAGGCCGGGGCCAGCCGGGTGGTGGTCAAGGATGGCGGCGGCCCGGTCACCCTGTGGTCGCCCGACCATGGCACCCGCCGGCACGCCGCCACCCCGGTGGCACAGATCGTCGATACCACCGCCGCCGGCGACAGCTTTGCCGGGGGCTTCCTCGCCCATCTGGCAATGGGGCAAAGCGAAGACAACGCCGCACAGGCCGCCATGGCGCTGGCGGCACAGGTCATCCAGGCCCGCGGCGCGCTGGTCCCGGCAATCTTCGCCTGAGACACACCGGGCCAGACGGCCGCGCCCCCGCTGCCCCCTGCCAGCGCACCCTCGCCTCCCTGCACAAGTAAGCCCTCCCCCAAGGCGATCCCCCTCGGGCTTTGCTGCTTTCCAAATACTCCCGCCGGAGGCGTCCCCCGGCAGACACCAGAGCATCCTGCCAGACCCATCACCCACAGCACCATCACAACGCCCAACTTTGCAGCGATCGCACGCGCATCCGCCCAGTTCGCAAGCATCTTCACGCAAAACCTGGGCGCCCCACAGCCCCGGCCTGTGACTCCGTCACACATCCTTTACCGTTTGGAAAACCCCAACCGGAGTCTGCCCCATGATCCGCCCCGTTCTTTCCGGCCTCTTGTCCGGCCTTGCCTCCGCTCTCCTGCTGGCGCAGGTGGCCCAGGCCGAAACCGCCATGCCCTTTGCGCTGGACTGGAAATTCGAAGGCCCCGCCGCCCCCTATTTCGTTGCCCTAGACAAGGGCCATTTCGCAGCGGAGGGCCTGACGGTGGAGATCACCGAAGGCGCAGGCTCGCTTGATGCGATCCCGAAAGTGGCCACCGGGGCCTATCCCGTCGGGTTCGCCGATATCAACAGCCTGATGAAATTCCTCGACCAGAACCCCGGCGCGCCGGTCACCGCCGTGATGATGATCTATGACAAGCCGCCCTTCGCCATGGTCGGCCGCAAATCGCTGGGCATCACCGCGCCCGGCGACATCGCCGGCAAGGTTCTGGGCGCACCACCACCGGATGGCGCCTGGGCGCAGTTCCCGATCTTCGCGGCCGAGAACGGCATCGACATGGCCTCCGTCACCGTCGAGCCCGTCGGCTTCCCGGTGCGCGAACCGATGCTGGCCGAAGGCAAGGTTGCCGCCGTCACCGGCTTCAGTTTCACCTCCAGCCTCAACGTCAAGCGCCTTGGCGTCCCGGCAGAGGATATCTCGGTCATCCTGATGGCCGATCACGGGGTGGCGCTCTATGGCAATGCGGTGATCGTCAACACCGACTTCGCCACCGCCAACCCCGAAGCCGTCACCGGCTTCCTGCGCGCCATCGCCAAGGGTTGGAAAGACACCGTGGCCGAGCCTGATGCCGCCATCGCCAGCCTGATCAGCCGCAACCCCGCCGCCGATGCCGCGCTCGAAGGCGAGCGTCTGGCGCTGTCGATCAAGGACAATGTGATGACCGATTGGGTCATGGCCAATGGCCTTGGCAACATCGACGCAGCCCGGATGGAAAAGGCGATCGAGCAGACCAAATCGGTCTACACCTTCACCAACACCCCTGACGCCGCTTTGTATTTCAACCCTGCCTGGCTGCCCACCGATGGCAGCCTGATGATGCAGTAACAGGCTCCCGCCGCCCGGACCAACCGGGCGGCGCACGCAATGGCAAATCTCATAGACATCAAGGGCGTCACCCACGCCTATCGCACCAAATCCGGCCCGCTGCCGGTGCTGGACAACCTCAACATCGCTGTGCCCGAAGGCGAATTCGCCGCCGTCGTCGGCCCCTCGGGCTGCGGCAAATCCACCCTCACCCGGCTGGTCGCAGGGCTGATGAAACCCGATTCCGGTGAGGTCTGGCTGCACGGCGAACGCGTCACCAGCCCCCGCAAGACCGTCGGCATGGCGTTCCAGAACCCGGTTCTGCTGGAATGGCGCACGATCCTGGAAAACGTGATCCTGCCGCTGGAAATCGTCGCCCCCCGCATGCCGCAAAAAGACCGCGAGGCCCGCGCCCTGCACCTGCTGGAGATGGTGGGGCTGAAAGGCTTCGAATCAAAGCGACCCAGCGAGCTTTCCGGCGGCATGCGTCAGCGCGCCAGCCTGTGCCGCGCCATTGTCCACAAGCCCGATGTGCTGATCATGGACGAACCCTTTGGCGCACTTGACAATTTCACCCGCGAAGACCTGTGGCAAACCATGCGCGACCTGCGCGCGGCCGAACCTTTCACCTGTGTGCTGATCACCCATGACCTGCGCGAAAGCGTGTTCCTCGGCGATCAGGTCTTTGTGCTGTCTGGCCGCCCCGCCCGCACCCAGATGGTGCTGGATGTGGACCTGCCCGTCGACCGCACGCTCGACATCCTTTACCAGCCAAAGGCGCAAGAGATGCTGCACACCCTGCGCGACCAGATCCGCATTGCGCAAGGCCGCGACGGCGCGGTGCATTGATGGAAACCCTGCAGAAAATCGCCGTGCCCATTCTGGCCGTCCTGCTCTTCCTCGTGGCATGGGAGGCCTTGGTCTGGGTCAACGACTGGCCCAATTACAAGATGGCCTCCCCCTCCGACCTGCCACCCGCCTTCTGGAAGTACCGCTGGCTTTTCCTTGAAATGGGCTGGCAGACCCTGTGGCGCACCGTGCTTGGCCTCGGCCTTGCCGTGCTGTTCGGCACCCTGATCGGGATGGTGATGGGTTTTTCCCGCATCGCCCGAGACGGGCTCTATCCACTGCTGGTCGGCTTCAACGCGATACCAAAGGCGACGCTGGTTCCGGTGATCAGCCTGATCTTCATCGGCCAGCATGATTTCAATACCGTGCTGATGGCCTTCATGATCAGTTTTTTCCCGATCGCAGTTTCGGTCGGCATCGGCCTGTCTACGCTGGAGCCGGAATACCGCGACATCCTGCGCAGCCTTGGTGCATCCCGCCTCACCATCTTTCGCAAGATCGCGCTGCCCAAAACCCTGCCGGAGTTCTTCGGCGCGCTGAAGGTCTCGGTCACCCTCGCTTTCATCGGTACCAATCTGGTGGAAATCGTGGCCCCCCACGGCCGCGGCCTCGGCGCGCTTTTCAAATCGGGCGAAACCAATGGCGACTACCCGCTGATGTTCGCCGTGCTGATCGCCCTCGCAGCCCTCGGCATCCTGCTTTACTACGCTGTGCTGGTACTGGAACGCATCTTTGCTGGCTGGGCCGAACGTCCGCAAAGCTGACCCGGAACGTCACCGGGCCGCTCATCGAGCGTGACCGCTCTCCTCGCTCGGCGATGACGGCGGTCACGCCGGAAGACCGGCCCCTAACCGCGTTTGTCACGCAGGTTCCGGATCAGGTCCCAGCCTGCCAACGCCACCGTCACGCTTACCACCCCGATCAGATCCCAGCGCGGCACATGCCACAGCAAGATCCCCAAAAACCCCAGCAGCACCGCAAACGCAAAAAGCGCCATTGCATTGTTCATTGGCTTGCACCCCCTTTTGCCTGCACGTCCACATGCGCCATCAGCCAGCGCGCGGTGCGCAACAGCCGCGCATCATCGCCCCGCCGCCCTACAAGTTGCAACCCCATCGGCAAACCGCTGTCAGACCAGAACAGCGGCAAAGTCACCGCCGGAACCCCGGCCAGCGTCCACACCCCGTTGAAGATCGCCGATCCGGTAAAGCCCAGCCCCTCGGGCGCAGGGCCGGGGGCCGCCGGGCACAGGATCGCATCGCAGCGTTCAAACACCGGGTGCAGCGCTGCGTTCAGCAGCATCCGCCAGTCCAGCGCCGCCAGATAGTCGCGCGCCGGCACCGCCTTGCCCTCATCCATTGCCGCCCGCAGCACATCAGACATCTGATCGCGCCCGCGCCGTTCGATCCCGTAATAGCACTTGGCCATCTCGGCAAAGTTGATCCGCTGCCGGATCGCCGCCACCTCACCCAGACCCGGCAGATCCGCGTCAAAGCACTGCTCCCCCAGCAGCGCCGCGACTTCTTCCACTGCAGCCCGCATCTGCGGGTCCGCCTCATCCCATCCCGGTGGCCGCACAAAGGCGAACATCGGCGTGACCGGCACACGGCTCAGGGTCACATCCAGCAGGCGCGGCACCGGCACCGGCTCCGTGGCGCTATCGGCCGGGTCATAGCCGGTGAGCACCTCGACCAGCAAAGCCGCATCCTCGACAGTGCGCGCAAACACCCCCACAGTATCCAGAAATGGCGACTGCGGCAAAATTCCACTGCGCGGAATCATCCCGAAGCTGGGCTTCACCCCCACCACCCCGCAATAGGCCGCAGGCCGGATCACCGAACCGCCAGTCTGCGTGCCAATCGCCAAAGCCACCATCCCCGCCGCAACCGCCGCCGCAGACCCTTGCGACGACCCACCGGGCGTATGCGCGGCATTGTGCGGATTGCGGGTCTTGCCGGGGTGCATATAGGCGCCCTCGGTTGTCACAGTCTTGCCAAGGATGATCGCCCCCGCCGCGCGCATGCGCGCAACGATCCAGGCATCCTCGGCAGGCACACGGCCCGCATCCACCGCCAGTCCGTTGGCTGTGGGTATACCCTTGGTGTCGATGATGTCCTTCAACGCCACCGGCACGCCATGCAGCGGCCCGATGGGCCGCCCCGCCTGACGGCGCGCATCCAAGGCGCGCGCCTGCTCCAGCGCATGGTCGCCATCCAGCCAGGCCCAGGCCTGCACCTGCGGCTCCACCTCGGCGATGCGTGCCAGATAGGCCTCCACCACCTCGACCGCCCGCACCGCACCCGTTGCCAGACGATCGCGCAGTACCAGCGCGCCCAGCCCCGTCAGATCCGCCACCTTATCGCCCCGGGCCATAGAATGCCTCCGGCAGGCTGAACACGATCTGCGGGAACTGATACAGCAGCACCATGCAGATCACGACCATCCCACAGTAGGGCAACACGCCCTTGAAAATCTCGGTCAGCATGATCTGCGGCGGTGCAATGCCCTTCAGGTAATAGGCACTCATCGCCATGGGCGGGGTCAGGAAGGATGTCTGCAGATTCAGCGCCACGAGCACGCCAAAGAACAGCGGATCAATCCCGAACAGTGGCAGCAGCGGCAGGAAGATCGGCACGAAGATGATGATGATTTCCGACCATTCCAGCGGCCAGCCCAGCAAGAAGATGATCACCTGCGCCAGTATCAGGAACTGGATCGGCGTCAGATCCAGCCCCATGACGAAATCGGCAATCACATGCTCGCCGCCCAGATAGCTGAACACCGCCGAAAAGGTGTAAGAGCCGACGAACAGCCAACACACCATCGCCGTGGTCCGCACCGTCAGGTAAACACTCTCGCGCAGCCGGTCAAAGGTCATGGCGCGATACGCCACCGCCAGCACCATGCCGCCCAAGGCGCCGATCGACGCGGCTTCGGTCGGCGTCGCCAGCCCGAACAGGATCGAGCCCAGCACGGCAAAGATCAGGAAAGCCAACGGGAAAAAGCTGGTCAGCAGCATCCAGGCCAGCTTTGCCATCGGCACCTCGGGCATTTCCTCGCGCGTGGGCTTGGGGGCCAGCTTCGGGTTCAGGATCGACCGCCCGATAATATATACCAGATACAACCCCACCAGCGTGAGCCCCGGCAGCAGCGCCGCTGCATACAGCCGCACGATGGAAACACCCGACGACGCCGCATAAACAATCAACATGATCGACGGCGGAATCAGAATCCCCAGCGTGCCGCCCGCACAGATGATGCCCGTGGCGAAGGAATGATCATAGCGCGCTTTCAGCATCTGCGGCAGCGCCAGCAGCCCCATCAGCGTCACCACCGCCCCCACGATCCCCGTGGCAGTTGCGAACAGCGCACAGGTCAGAAGCGCCGCGACGCCCATCGAACCGGGAATGTTGCGGGTGGCAATCGCCAGCGTGCCGAACAGCTTGTCGACGATATTGGCGCGTTCCACGATATAGCCCATGAACAGGAACAGCGGAATCGCGGTCAGCACCTCGTTCGAGATAACCGTATAGGTCTGATTTACGAACAGGTCGAAGATCCGGTTGTTGTAGAACCCCTCGACCCACAATCGAGTGCTGTCCCACCAGCTGGCATCCTCGCCCAGCCGGTTGAAGGCCCGCCACATCCGGCTGGGGTCGAAATAGGCGTAATAGCCAAAGGCAATGCCCAGCGCCATGAGGGTAAAGGCTATCGGGAACCCCAGAAAGACAAAGGCAATGAAGATGCCCAGCATCATAAGGGCGATTTGCGGGTCGGTCACGTGTGCGAACTCCGGAAGTGGGGGGCGGTTGCGCCGATTACCTTTTGGCCTTGGCAGCCGCATCGGCAGCGGCCTCGGCGGCCTGCCGGATCAGCAGTTGTTCGGTTTCCTCGACGTCTTCGTCCGCCTCCAGCCACGCACCGGTGCGCATGCAGATGATACAGCGGAACACCTGCGCCAGCCCTTGGATCAGCAGCAGGATGCCCGCCGCCACGATCACCGACTTGAACTGATAGATCGGGATGCCCGCCGGGCTGTTGACCGACACTTCGGCATAGCCCCAGGACCGGCTGGAGTACTTCCACCCGGTAAACACCAGCGCCAGAATCCCAGGAAAGAAGAACAGCACATACAGCACCAGATCCACAAGGGCCTGCGTCTGCGGCCGCCATGTCCGGTAAATGAAGTCGCCCCGCACATGCCCCCCGCGCGAAAGGGTATAGGCCCCGCCCATCATGAAAACCGTGCCATACATGATGAAACTCAGGTCTAGCGCCCAGGGCGTCGGGCGGTTGAACGCGTAGCGGACCAGCACCTCATAGGCCATGCCAAAGGTCATCAGAATGACCAGCCAGCCGAAGGTCTTGCCAAACCACGCGGACAGTTGGTCGGCAAAGCGAATGTACCCGAGCATATGGGAAACTCCGTTCAGGTAGTCACGCGGGCAGGTCAGCCCGCAGCAAGGATAACGGCACAGGAAAACGGGGGCGCAATTCGCGCGCCCCCGGATCAGGCTACAGTTTCAGCTTGCCGGGGAAGTAATGCTCGTAAGCCAGCCCCAGATCCGGCGCGTTCATCAACTCGAAATAGGCCACGTTCTCGACCCATGCCCTCTGGCTGTCCATGACCTTCTTGTTGAAGGCATCGGTTTCCAGATCGGTGATCAGCTTGTCCCAGGCCTCCAGCTGGCCCGAGAGGATTTCCTTTGACGTGCGGTGAACGGTTACCCCGTCATCAGTCTGCAGTTCCGACAGATCCTTGGAATACTCGCGCATCGCCAGCATCAGGTTGGACGTGGCCGAGGCTTCGACGCCATATTTCAGGATCGCCTGCAGATCGGGCTCCAGATCTTCCATGAAGTCCGCATTGAACAGGAATTCAAATGCCTCGGACGCCTGGTGATAAGATGACAAATAGTAGTTCTTGGCCACATCCTGTGCGCCAAACCGGCGGTCCGACGACGGGTTGTTGAACTCGAACGCGTCAATCACGCCACGTTCCATTGCAGGCACGATCTCACCGCCCGGAAGCTGCGCCACCGACATGCCCATCTGTTGCAGCAGGTCAGCGGCCAGCCCCACGGTGCGGTATTTGAAGCCCTGGATGTCCGCCAGCGTGTTCACTTCGCCCTTGAACCAGCCAAAGGGCTGTGCCGGCATCGGCATCCCCATCATGCCGATCACGTTCAGGCCAAGGATGTCCTGTGTGAGTTCACGATACAGTTCGGCGCCACCGCCCTGATAGAACCAGCCCAGCATGGTCGTGGCCGACCCGCCGAACACCGGACCGGTGCCAAAGAACGACGCTGCCTTGGACTTGCCATACCAGTAGACCGGCACGGTGTGGGCTGCATCCAAAACACCGTCATGCACCGCGTCCATCACCTGGAACGCTCCGACAATCGCGCCGGCGGGCAGCAGGTCGATTTTCAGCCGGCCTCCCGACATTTCCTCCACGCGGGTCACGTATTCGCGGGCGAAATCCATCCAGATGTCGGATGCGGGCCACGAGGTCTGCATCTTCATCACGATCGGCGCCTGCGCCAGAACCGCAGGCGCTGCCAGCACCGAGGCGGCAGCGGCAGCAGAGCCGCCAACAGCACCCTTGCGCAGGAACGAACGACGGGAAATCCCGGTGTCGCGGGTATCGGTCATATGGTGTCCTCCCAGACAATTATGGCTGCTCCTCGCAGCCTGTTATCTTCCCGAAGTTTAATGCGGGGGGGCTGAAAAGCAAGCACTGGTCAGTTTAATTTACCACAACTCCCGGATCATCGGTATATGTCACCCCTCATGCCACCCGATCACCCGGTTCCCGTCCAGCGAAAAATGCGTCCAGATTGTCCAGCGCCCGGAACCCCATGGCGTCACGGGTCTCTTCCGTGGCCGAGCCGATATGCGGCAGCAAGAACACATTGGGCAGCGCCGCAAGCGCCGGATTGCCCCCCGGCTCGATCTGAAACACATCGAGACCCGCCGCAAACAAACGGCCCGAGGCCAGCGCATCAACCAGCGCCGCCTCATCCACCAGCCCGCCCCGCGCGGTGTTCACCAGAATCGCCCGTTCGGGCAGCAACGCCAGCGTTTGCGCGTTGATGATCCCGGCATTGTCCGGGGTGGACGGGCAATGCAGGCTCAGAACATCCGACGCCGCCAAAAGCCCCTCCAGCGTGTCATGAAACACCGCACCCTTTTCCAGATGATCAGGCAACCGGCGACGGTTGTGGTAATGCACCTGCATGCCAAACCCGCGTGCGCGCTCTGCCGTGACCTGTCCCACACGGCCCATGCCCAGCACGCCAAAGCGCTTGCCCGTCACCTGACGCCCGACCATGAAGGCCGGCGACCAGAAATCCCATTTCCCCGCCCGAATCATCGCATCGCCCTCGGCCCCGCGCCGCGCGGCTCCCAGCATGCACAGTATGGCAATCTCGGCCGTGGCATCCGACAGCACATCGGGGGTATTGGTCACAACAATCCCCGCCGCCTTCGCCGCCGCCAGATCCACATGATCGGTGCCCACCGAATGATTGGCTATGATCTTCAACCGTGGCCCAAGCTCGGCGATCACCTCGTCATTGAACTGCTCCGAATGGCAGGGCAAAACCGCATCCACCTCCCGGCAGGTGGCAATCAGCTCCTCACGCGGGAACAGCCGGTCCTCGGGGTTCAGGATCACCTCATAGTGCCGCGCCGCCCGCGCCTCGACCACGTCACGCAGCTTGCGCGCGATGAACAGTTTTGGTTTTGTCATCTCTGCCTCCCAGCTTTGAGACCAGACCCTAACCCGTCAGGCGGCAGTTTCAAGCAAAGGGATCAACCGGATAGCCCACCCCGGTCAGATACAGCCCCTGCGGCGGACAGACCGGGCCACAGGCGGCCCGGTCCCGGGCCTCCAGCGCCGCTTTCACATCTTCAGGCTGCCACGCGCCCGCCCCCACCCGCTCCAGCGTGCCCACGATGGAGCGGACCTGATTGTGCAGGAAGCTGCGCGCGCGCAGGACAAAGCGGTATTCCACGCCCCCGGCATAAGGGTGCTCGGATATGGAAATCTCGTCCAGCGTCTTCATCGGTGATTTCGCCTGACAGAGGGATGAGCGGAAGGTGGTGAAATCGTGGCGCCCGATCAGATGCACCGCCCCCGCCCGCATCGCCGCCGCATCCAGCGGGCTCAGCACCTGCCAGACCCGGCCCCGGTCATGCGTCACCGGCGCTCGCCGCGCCACCAGCCGGAACAGATAGCGCCGTTCCATCGCCGAAAAGCGCGCGTGGAAATCATCCGCCACCCGCGCCGCAGCAATGACCGCCACCGGCGCCGGCTTCAGATGCCAGTTCAGCGCCTCGGACAGCCGGAACGGCATCCAGTCGCGCGCGAGATCCACCGATGCCACCTGCCCGGTGCCATGCACGCCGGCATCGGTGCGCCCGGCGGCGGCAATGGTATGCGGCCCAGGCTCCAGCCGCGCCAGCGCCGCCTCCACCGCCGCCTGCACCGAAGGCTGTCCGGCGGCCTGCCGTTGCCAGCCCTGGAACGGGGTGCCGTCATAGTCGATCTTCAGGGCAAAGCGGGGCATCTGCGCTGCATAGCGGATCTGGCCTGCGCTGCAAGCCCGCCGTGACTCTCGCCGTGGCGCGGGTGGTGGGTGCGGGGCGCTCCGCGCGGGAGTATTTTCAAAGCAGCAATCCGGCAGAGGGTTATGCCCTTTGGCCGGGCCTTTCCCCCTACCCAGCGCCGGAGGGTGTGACTATGTTGGGGGCAAGCACAAGGAATACCCAATTGGTCCTGTCCTCCCTGACCGACGGCATCACCCGGAGCTTTGATGGGCTGACGGGTGCGGTGACCGATCTGTTCGACCCCGGCCTGCGGCTGGGGGTCACCGGCCTGTCGGGCGCGGGCAAGACCGTGTTCATCACCGCGCTGGTGGCCAATCTGCTGGACCGGGGAAGGATGCCGCAACTGGTGGCACAGGCACAGGGCCGGATCGAGACGGTGCTCTTGCAGCCCCAGCCCGACCTGACCCTGCCGCGATTTGACTACGAAAGCCACCTGACCGCGCTGATGGGCGCCGATCCGCGCTGGCCGCAATCGACGCGGGCAGTGTCGGAATTGCGGCTGTCGTTCCGGCTGCGGCCTTCGGGTTTTCTGGGGCTGACCGGCAACACGCGGCTGCACCTTGATATCGTGGACTATCCCGGCGAGTGGCTGCTGGATCTGTCGCTTCTGGACAAGGACTATGCCCGCTGGGCGGAAGAGACGCTGGAGCGGATCGCCAAGCGGCCCGAGGCGGCCGACTTCATGGCGCAGGCCCGCGCCGAGGATGGCGCGCTTGCGCTGGACGAGCCGCGCGCGCAAGGCCTCGCCGCGGGTTTCACCGCCTATCTGCATGCCGCGCGCGGCAAGGGCTGGTCCGACCTGACGCCGGGGCGGTTCCTCTTGCCGGGGGAACTGGCGGGTTCGCCCGTCCTGACCTTCGCCCCTTTGCCCCTGCCCGCCAGCACCCCGCGCGGCTGCCTCTGGCGTGAGATGGAGCGGCGGTATGAGGCCTATAAGGCCAAGGTGGTGAAGCCGTTCTTTCGCGACCATTTCTCGCGCATCGACCGGCAGGTGGTGCTGATGGATGTGCTGGGCGCGATTCATGCCGGGCCGCGCGCGGTGGAGGATCTGCGCCGCACCATGGCCGAGATCCTGACCGCCTTCCGCCCCGGTGCGAACGGCTGGCTCAGCCGAATTCTGGGCGGCAAGCGGGTGGAAAAGATCCTGTTCGCCGCCACCAAGGCCGACCACCTGCACCACCACCAGCACAGCGCCCTGACCGCGATCACCGAGGCGCTGTTGTCCGACGCCCGCCGCCGCGCCGATTTTTCGGGCGCGCGCACCATGGCGCTGTCGCTGGCGTCCTTGCGGGCGACGGTGGAGGACAGCGTGCAGCGCGACGGCGCGGCGCTGGATCTGGTGCGCGGGCGGCTTTTGTCCACGGGAAAGCAGGCCGCCATGTATGCAGGCGATCTGCCGACCGACCCCGCCCGCATCCTGGCCCCCGCCCGCGAAGGGGCGGAGCGCTGGCTGGATGCCGATTTCTCGCTGATGGGCTTCGCTCCCGCCCGCATGACCCTGAAGCCCGGCGAAGGCCCGCCGCATATCAGGCTGGACCGGGCCGCCGAATTCCTGATCGGAGACCGGCTGTGACCGACCTGCCACCGCCACGCAAACCGCTTGTTCTGGACCTGGAGGATGAGGTTGACCCCGCCTCCGCCGCGCCGGTGCCGGATGATCTGCCGCAAGGTCAGGCCATGCAACTTGCAGCGCGCATCCGCGCGCCGCGATCAAGGCTGGCGCGGTTTGCCCTGTGGGCGTTCGGTGCGTTCTTCACCTTTGCCCTCTCGGTCGCCGCCTATGATTTCGTGACCGGCCTGTTTGCCCGCAACGCTTTGCTGGGCTGGGTGGCAGGGGTGCTACTGGTGCTGGCGCTGCTGGCCGCCGTTCTGCTGGCGGGGCGCGAATGGTCGGCCTATCTGCGGCTGGTCCGCCTCGATCACCTGCGCAGTGCAGCCATTACCGCCCGCCAGACTGCCGACCTGAAATCCGCCCGCCGAACCGTGGCCTCCCTCGTGAGCCTATACGCCGCGCGCCCCGACACCGCATGGGGCCGCGCCCGCCTTGCCGAACGTGAGGCCGAGGTGCTCGACGCCGACGCCCTGCTCTCGCTGGCCGAGGCCGAACTGCTGCCCCCGCTCGACGCCCGCGCCCGCGCAGAGGTGGAGGCAGCGGCGCGGCAGGTCGCCATGGTCACCGCCCTGGTGCCACTGGCGCTGGCCGATGTGGCCACGGCACTGGTCGCCAACCTGCGCATGATCCGCCGCATCGCCGAGATCTACGGTGGCCGCTCGGGCGCGCTGGGGTCATGGGGCCTGTTGCGCCGGGTCTTCGCCTCGTTGCTGGCGGCGGGGGCCCTGGCGCTGACCGATGACCTGATCGGATCCGTCGCCGGGGGCGGCGTGCTGTCGAAACTCTCGCGCCGCTTTGGCGAGGGCGTGGTCAACGGCGCGCTGACCGCCCGCGTCGGGCTTGCCGCCATAGACCTGTGCCGCCCGATGCCCTTTGTCGCGGTCGACCGACCCTCCACCTCCGGCACCGTCAGCCGGGCCCTGGCAGGGCTGGTGCCGCGCAAGGCCTGAAGTTTGCGTAGGCCCAGCGCAGGGGTTTCATCCTGGCAAATATACGCAAGGCCAGGTCGTGCAGCGCCGGCGTGACATGATCTTGCAAGCTGAACGGGATATTGCTTGGTGCGCGGTCGTCGCACCGGACACACGGTTTGCCTTGCCTGACTTCAACATGAGACTGCAGATGGGCCGAAAAGGGCCCGCTGCCACGCTACATGGTCCGAAAACGCCTCTAGCGTCCGTCACAGGCCGCGCAACCCGCGCGCCGCTTGACCCCGATCACCCGCGTTTCCGCATAGAGCGCATCGTGGATCATCAGCCGCCCGCGCAACCCGGTCCCCGCATCGGTCAGGAACTTCACCGCCTCCATCGCCATCATCGCGCCGATCACGCCCGGCAGGGGGGCCGCTACCCCGGCCTCGGCGCAGGTCGGCACCATCCCCGGTGCCGGGCGCACCGGGAAGACGCATTCAAAGCACGGCCCGCCGCGCGCCGGGTCATACAGGCTGATCTGCCCCTCCCATTGGGTGATCGCCGCCGAAATCAATGGCTTGCCCGCTGCGGCACAAACCCGGTTCACCAGATAGCGGGTGTCGAAATTGTCGGTGCCGTCCAGCACCAGATCATAGTCGGCCACCAGTTCCGCCGCCAACCCCTCGTCCAGCCGCCGGTGATAGGGCCGCACCTCGATGAACGGGTTCAGCGCCTTCATCGCGATTTCGGCCGAGAACACCTTTGGCATGCCGATCCGCGCATCGGTGTGGATGATCTGGCGTTGCAGGTTCGATCCCTCGACCCCGTCGCCATCAATCACCCCGATCACCCCCACTCCGCTGGCCGCCAGATACATGAGCACCGGCGAGCCAAGCCCCCCCGCCCCGACCACCAGCACCCTTGCGGCCTTCAGCCGCTTTTGCCCCTGCCCGCCGATCTCGCGCAACATGATATGGCGGGCGTAGCGGTCCAGTTCCACCGGGGAGAACGCGCCCGGCTTTGCCACCCCCGCCACCGGCTCAACCCGGCCCCGCACCCGACGCAAAACCGCTCGATAGCCCGTCACCAGCGCCGCCAGAACCCCCAGCACGAACCAGCCGCGAAACTCACCGCCGACAAAGGCCCCCAGCTCAGGCGGCATATAGGGCGCATGCGCCAGCAGCAGCACCAACAGCCAGCCCCAGGCCATCAACCAGATCCAGCGCGCAGGCCAGCCCAGCCAGCGCCCACCCGCAAAGACCGCGACAAAGCCCAATATGCCGATCATGACCGCCCGGTGGAGCCGAACCCACCCGCGCCGCGCGCGGTATCGCCCAAGCCCTCGACCACCGCAAACACCGCCTGCACCACCGGGGCGACGATCATCTGCGCCACCCGGTCGCCGTGCTGCACCGTATAGGGCGCATCACCAAGGTTGACCAAAGCCACCCCCAGCGGCCCGCGATAATCGCTGTCAATCGTGCCGGGCGTATTGGGCAAAGTGATCCCCGATTTCGTTGCCAGCCCCGATCTTGGCCGGATCTGCATCTCATACCCCTCCGGAATTTCCACGCTTATCCCGGTCGGGCAGATCGCGCGCTGCATCGGGGCCAGAGTGAACCCCGCCGCCCGCATCTCGGGGGGCAGATTGGCGCGGATATCGGCCCCCGCTGCCCCCTGCGTTTCATACCCCGGCAAGGGCAGATCGCGGTCCGCCCAATCTTCGAACACGATCTTCACCACCGGGTTCATTGCAATGCCTCCGCAATCTTTTCCGCCAACCGCCGCGCCACCGCGTCCTTGGCCATGCGGGGCCAGACCTCGGCCCCGGCATCGGTGATCACCGTCACCGCATTTTCTGCCCCGCCCATGATGCCGGTGGCAGGGGATACATCATTTGCCACGATCCAGTCACAGCCCTTGCGCAGCCGCTTGGCGGTCGCATGTTCCACCACACGCTCGGTCTCTGCGGCAAAACCCACCACCAGACGCGGGCGCGCAAGGCCCTGCGAAACCGTCGCCAGGATATCCACATTCTCGGCAAACTCCAGCCTCGGTGCCTGCCCCGCGCCATCCTTCTTCATCTTCTGGCCTGCCGCATTGGCCACCCGCCAATCGGCCACCGCCGCCGCCATCACCGCCGCATCGGCGGGCAACACCGCCTGCACCGCGGCCAGCATCTGCGCCGCCGTCTCCACCCGCACCACATCCACGCCGTTTGGCACCGGCACCGAGGCCGGCCCGGTCACAAACGTCACCCGCGCCCCCAGATCGCGCAAGGCCGCCGCAATCGCCGTCCCCTGTGCGCCGGAACTGCGGTTCGCAATATAGCGCACCGGGTCAATCGGCTCATGCGTCGGGCCGGATGTCACCAGCACATGCCGCCCCGCCAAAGGCCCGCCCCCCAGCGCCGCCGCGATGGCGGCCACAAGCTCCGCCGGCTCCGCCATCCGCCCCGGACCATACTCGCCACAGGCCATCTCGCCCTCATTCGGGCCGACCATCAGCACCCCATCGCCCCGCAACGCCGCCACATTGCGCTGCGTCGCCGGGTGCCCCCACATCCGCACATTCATCGCCGGGGCCACCAAGACCCGTTTGTCGGTCGCCAACAGCAGGGTGGAGGCCAGATCATCGGCCCGACCACCTGCCATCTTCGCCATCAGATCCGCCGTCGCCGGGGCCACCACCAGCAGGTCCGCCGCGCGGCTCAGCTGGATATGCCCCATCTCCGCCTCATCGGTCAGATCGAACAGATCCTGATACACTTTGTGTCCGGCCAGCGCCGACACGCTCAGCGGCGTCACAAACTCCGCCCCCGCCCGCGTCAGCACCGGCACCACCGATGCCCCGGCCTTCTGCAAAAGCCGGATCAGTTCCAAAGACTTATAGGCCGCAATCCCGCCGCCAATGATCAGTAGCACCCTTTTCCCGGCCAGCATCTCAAGCCCCCTGTTTGCCCCCGGACGTTAGGGCGCAATGCCCGGAAAAGGCAACACCCCGTCAGCCAGCCAATACCCCCGCCCGGTCACACCAGCCCATGCGCCTTGGCGAACGGGTCATGGCTGCGATCCCGATTCCACAGATACTCGCCCCAGCCCGCAACCTTTTCGGCCGTCTCCACCCCATGCATCAACGCAATCGCGCCCAGCGCCATATCCATCCCGGCCGATACACCCGACGAGGTGATGAACCTGCCATCCTCCACCCACCTTGCCTCGCGCACCCAGTTCACCGCCGGTCCTTGCTGCGCAACCCAGCCAAAGGCGGCTTTGTTGGTCGTGGCAGACCGCCCGTCCAACACCCCGGCCTTTGCCAGCAAGGCGCTGCCGGTGCAGACGCTCACCGTATACTCCGCCTGCGCCGATGTGCGCGCGATCCAGTCCAGCAGGCGCGCATTGCCAACCTCGCGCCGCGTTCCCCGCCCTCCCGGCACAAACAGGATGTCGTACTCAATACCATCTTCCAGCCTCCGGTCAGCAAAGGCGGAAGGCCCCTGCCCACTTGCCACCGCGCCACCCGTCTCTGACACGAGCGACAAAGAAAACTCGCTGTCCAGCAGTCCGAACATCTCCATCGGCCCGAACAAATCGAGCAGTTCAAAGCCAGGAAAGACCAGGGCACCGAGGCTGCGCATCACAACTTCCTTTGCGGGCAAAGGGGGCCAGGCTAGCGTTGGCGCAGGCAGCTGTAAATTAGGTCTGCCGCCCCGGAACCGTCAGCGAAACGCCGCACAGGGGTCGTCGCGCTCCACTGGCTCCGTCACCAGCCACAGATCAAACGGCGCATCTTCCGGCGCCGCCCCCTCCAGCTGCCCGACCGACAGCACCGTCACGCCGGGCGCGGCATCGGCCAGCACCGCAGGCAGACCCCAATCCTTGCGCGCATGGCCCGAGCCGGTGATCACCGCCACCGGCGGCCCCCCCTCGCCCAGCGCCCGTAACACCGCCGCCGCCAGATAGGCGTCGCGCAAGCGCTGCGCCTGCACCATGCCGGGCAAAAGGTCCGCAGGCATCGCATCGCAATGCGCCGCCATCTGCTCCGCCTCGCGCGCCGCCTGCTCCGCCTCCGGCAGCGCCCGTGCCAGACCGGGGCCATCCGGCATCACCGCCAAAGCCCCCTCCGTCACCGACCGCCGCGCCAGATCACGCGGCACCTCGGCCCCGTAATGCCGCGCCGCGCGCGCGGCGACAAAGATCGGATAATACATTTCAAAATCAGGCCAGCCGCTTTTGTCCCAGCCCAAAGCCCGCGCCAGCATGTCAGGATCGCCCAGATCTCCGGGCACCTGTGCCGCCGCCGCCTCGCTGAGCATTTCCCAAACCACCGCCTTGGGTGTCAGCGAAAACACCGCCCGAGCCTGATTCATGTGGTGTTCGGGATTGTCGTGTATCTCGCCAAGCACCACCACATCGGCGCGCGGCACGGTATCCAGCACCTCGGAACCGATCTGCGCCGCTTGCGCAAGGCCAGCGGCAACAATCAGACCAGCGGTCAGGAACGAAACTTTCATAACAAGAAGTGATGCACTTCCCGCGACTGGGTTTCAAGATTGCGCCGCATCTTTCCGAAAGCCGCTGCTTCCAGCTGCCGCACCCGCTCCTTGCTCAGCCCCAGTTCTTCACCCAGAGACTCCAGCGTGCGCGGCTCGTCGCGCAACTTGCGCTCGGCCACGATGAACCGTTCACGCGGGTTAAGCGCCTGCATCGCCGTCACCAGCCAGCCGCGCAGCCGCTCGGCATCATGAGACAGTTCCACCTGCTCCGCCGCGCCCGCCGAGTCATCCTCCAAGGCGTCTATCCATTCGCGCCCGTCCTCATCGCTCGACTGCGTGGCGTTGAGCGAGAAGTCGGAGCCTGATAGCCGCCCCTCCATCATCTCCACATCGGCCAGCGGCACCCCCACCTCGGTCGCCACCATCTGACGCAGCTGGAACTGGTCCAGCGTCTCGCCCCGCTGCGCCGCCTCGCGCTCCAGCTTGGCCTGCACGCGGCGCAGGTTGAAAAACAGCGCCTTCTGGCTGGAGGTGGAGCCGGTGCGCACCATCGACCAGTTGCGCATCACATAGTCCTGGATGCTGGCCTTGATCCACCACACGGCATAGGTTGAAAACCGCACACCGCGATCGGGGTCGAACTTGTCCGCTGCCTTCATCAGGCCAAGCGAGGCCTCCTGAATCAGATCGGGCATCGGCGCACCATAGCGCCGGAACTTTGCCGCCATGCTGATGGCCAGCCGCATATAGGCTGTGATCAGCCGGTGGAGCGCCTTCTCGTCACGCTGATCGCGCCAGGCATAGGCCAGCTTCAGTTCCGTCTCGGCATCCAGCAATTCTGCCCGCATTGCTTGGCGGGACATGGTTTGGTCGCTATATCCGTCCAGTGCCATCCTGATACCCCCGGTTGTCGATACCCATCCGCAACAATCGTTCGGGCCAATGCCCGCTTTTGAAAGGTTCTACGCAGCGTGACCGCAACCGGATCACTTCCCCCATCGACTTTTTCGCTCCCCGCCCTATCGCTGGTGGTTGGCGGCGCCCGCTCCGGCAAATCCCGGCTGGCAGAACGGCTGGTCACCGCCTCGGGGCGCCCGCGCACCTACATAGCCACCGCCCAAGCCTTTGATGCCGAGATGCGCGACCGCATCGCCCGGCACCGTGCTGACCGCGGCCCGGACTGGACCACGATCGAAGCCCCGACCGACATCGCCCCAGCCCTCGCCGCCTGCGGCCCCGCCGGGGTGGTCCTGATCGACTGCGCCACGCTCTGGCTGTCAAACATGCTGCTGGCGGGGCAGAACCTCGATGACGCCAGCCAACGCCTTGCGGAAACCCTCACCACCAGCGCCGCCCCCATTGTTATCGTCTCCAACGAGGTCGGTATGGGCATCGTTCCCGAAAACGCCCTCGCCCGGCAATTCCGCGATGTACAGGGCCGCCTCAACCAGTTGATCGCCACCCGCGCCGGGCTGGTTGTCGGCGTGATGGCCGGCCTGCCCATGGTGCTCAAGGGCAGCCTGCCCGAAGGCATCCTGTGACTCACCTGCATCTCATCCGACACGGCCCGACCCATGCGAAAGCAATGGTCGGCTGGACCGATCTGCCCGCCGATCTGTCCGACACCGCCGCGATCGCCCGCCTGTCGGCCCATCTGCCGGCCGATGCCGCGCTGATCTCCTCCGACCTGTCGCGCGCCATCACCACCGCTGATGCGCTCTCCCTGCCCACGCGGCCCCGCCTGCCGCACGACCCGGCCTTGCGCGAACTGCACTTCGGCACATGGGAAATGCAGACCTATGCCCAGGCCGAGGCCGCAGCCCCCGCCCACATCCGCGCCTTCTGGGAAACCCCGGGCGCAATCCGCGCGCCGGGTGGCGAGGGCTGGCATGACATCACCGCCCGCATCGAGGCAGCGCTTGACCGCCTGCCCGACCACGCCATCGTCGTCTGCCACTTCGGCGCGATCCTCGCCGCAATGCAATGCCGCCTTGGCCTCACCGCACAGGATGTTTTCCAGCACAGGATCGACAACCTGTCGGTCACCGAACTGCACAAATCCTCATCGGGCTGGCAGGCACTGCGCATCAATCACATTCCGTGATGTCCAACCCCATAAATCATCACTTTCCATGACCTGCGCTCTGCCCTTAGCTGACCCGACCCCAGCGCAGAGGAAACCGCCAGATGACCATTCCCTATGACCTCGTGATCGGCGACCGCGCCTATTCCAGCTGGTCCCTGCGCGGCTGGCTGCTGTTTGCCGCCTTCGGCATCCCCTACAAACTGCACAAGGCGCGGCTTTATACCGATGAGCTGCCCACTCTGCTGAAACAGTTCCCCCCGGCCCGCACCGCCCCCACCATCCGCACCCCCGATGGCGTGGTGATTCCGGAAAGCCTCGCCATTGCCGAGGAACTCGCCTCCCGCCACCCGGACGCCGGCATCTGGCCATCAGACCCGAAACGCCGCGCCATCGCCCGTGTGCTCGCGTCCGAGATGCACGCAGGCTTCACCGCCCTGCGCAACCATTGTCCGATGAACCTGCGGGTCAGCTACACTGATTGCGCCCCGCCGCAAGCGGTGCTGGATGACCTCAAACGTCTGGAAACGCTCTGGGATTGGGCATGGGACCAGACCGGATCATCCCTTTGGCTCTGCGGCGCCTATTCCGCTGCTGACGTGTTCTTCGCCCCCGTCGCCAGCCGCATTGCCACCTACAACCTGCCGGTCAGCCCCCGCGCCATGGGCTATGTGCAGGCCCATCTGGCGCACCCTTCCTTCCGGCAATGGCGCGCCATGAGCCTGATCGACGGCGCCGATCAGGACTTCTACCGCCGCGACTACCCCACGCGGCCCTGGCCCGGCCCCACCCCGCTGCCCGCCCGCGCGGTGGACGGCACGACGTCGGAAAACACCGCCTGCCCCTATTCCGGCGATCCCGTTACCCATGTGCTTGAACTGGATGGCCGCAGATTCGGCTTTTGCAATGCCTTTTGCCGCGACAAGACCGTTGCCAATCCGGAAGCCTGGCCCAAATTCACGGCCCTGCTTTGACCGGCTGCGCAGTGCAGGCGGCGTTAACCATTCGCTAACCCTGGCCCATTAACCCTTTCTTGTGGGATCGGGGTAAAAAATGGTGGCCAAAGCATATACAGTCGCCTTCGAGGGGGTCGAGGCACGCCTCGTCGAGGTGCAATGCGCCGTCTCGCCCGGCATGCCCGGCTTTACGGTGGTCGGCCTGCCCGACAAGGCGGTGTCCGAGGCAAAGGAACGGGTGCGCGCCGCGTTGAGTGCGATGTCGATCGCGCTTCCAACCAAGAAGATCACCGTCAACCTCTCGCCTGCGGACCTCCCCAAGGTGGGCTCGCATTTTGACCTGCCGATCGCCCTGGCGCTTCTGGCCGCCATCGACATCATCCCGAAGGACGAGGTGGAAGGCACCGTCGCGCTGGGGGAACTGTCGCTCGATGGCCGCCTGATCGCGGTGATCGGCGCGCTGCCCGCCGCCATGGCCGCCGCCGACAGCGACCGGGCGCTTCTCTGTCCCCGCGCCTGCGGGGCCGAAGCGGCATGGGTGGGGGCAACCGAGGTGCTCGCCGCTGCCTCGCTTGACGAGGTGGTGCGCCATTACACCGGCCAATCTCCGCTGCCCCCCGCCGAGGCGGGCGAGGTGCTGCCCCGGACCGGCGGCCGTGACCTGGCCGAAGTCAAAGGGCAGGAACGCGCCAAGCGCGCGCTGGAAATCGCCGCCGCAGGCCGCCACCACATGCTGATGGTGGGCACGCCCGGCTCTGGCAAATCCATGCTGGCCGCGCGGCTCCCCGGCATCCTGCCACCGCTTTCCGCGGTGGAGGCGCTGGAAACCTCGATGATCCACTCACTGGCCGGGCTGCTGACCGAAGGCGGCATCTCTCGAGACCGCCCGTTCCGCGAGCCACATCACACGGCCTCGATGGCCGCGATCGTCGGCGGGGGAAAGGGCGCGAAGCCGGGCGAAATCTCTCTCGCCCACAACGGGGTGCTGTTTTTGGACGAATTCCCGGAGTTCCCCCGTCAGGTGCTGGAAACCCTGCGCCAACCGATCGAGACCGGCGAGGTGATGGTGGCCCGCGCCAATGCCCATATCCGCTATCCCTGCCGGTTCCTGCTGCTGGCCGCCGCCAACCCCTGCCGCTGTGGCTACCTGTCCGACCCCGCCCGTGCCTGCGGCAAGGCACCGCTTTGCGGTGACGATTATCTGGGCCGGATCTCGGGCCCGCTGATGGACCGTTTCGATCTGCGCATCGATGTGCCCCCCGTCGCCTATGCCGACCTCGACCTGCCTGCCACAGGGGAAAGCTCCGCCAACATTGCCGCCCGTGTTGCCACCGCCCGCGCCCGGCAGACCGCACGCTACGCCGATGACCACACCCTGCGAGTCAATGCTGATCTGGAAGGGAGGCGCCTCGAAGAGGTCGCCACCCCCGATGCCGAAGGCCGCGCCCTCATCTCGCGCGTCGCCGAACGCATGGGCCTGACCGCCCGTGGGTACCACCGCGTGCTGCGCGTCGCCCGGACCATCGCCGATCTGGACGGATCAACAGAAGTGCGCGTCCCGCACGTGGCCGAAGCGATCAGCTACAGGTTTGCGGCGATATCAAAATCATGAGTAAGGACAGATCAAATTTTCTGCCAAAATTTGCGCTTGCCCACCCTCCCCACTGAAACGTCCATTTAAGAAAAAGAACGAATTTTCGCAGAAAATTCGTTCCCGCAGAAAAAAACTAAACGCTGCGCTTCGCCTCAATCACCTCCCAGATCAGCGCCGCCGTATTGGTCCCGTCAAACCGCTCCAGCTCCTGGATCCCGGTCGGTGAAGTCACGTTGATCTCCGTCAACCAGTCGCCAATCACATCAATCCCAACAAACACCTGTCCGTTATCGCGCAGCACCGGCCCGATCGCCGCACAGATCTCCAGATCGCGCGCGGTCAGCCCAACCTTCTCCGGCCGCCCCCCCGCATGCATGTTCGACCGCGTCTCGCCGTCCTGCGGCACCCGGTTTATCGCGCCCACCGGCTTGCCATCCACCAGAATCACCCGCTTGTCCCCCGCCGAGACCGCCGGCAGAAACTTCTGCACGATCAAAGGCTCCCGGTTCATGCCGGTGAACATCTCGTGCAGACTGGCCAGATTGCGGTCATTCGGGTCAAGCCGGAACACCCCGGCCCCACCATTGCCGTAAAGAGGCTTCAGGATAATGTCCCCATGCCGCGCCTTGAACGCCCGTATCGTCGCCAGATCCCGCGCGATTGCGGTCGGCGGCGTCAGCTGCGGGAACCGCAGAACCAGAAGCTTTTCCGGAAAGTTCCGCACCCAGAACGGATCATTCACCACCAGCGTCTTCGGATGGATCATCTCCAGAAGATGCGTCGTGGTGATATATCCCATGTCAAACGGCGGGTCCTGCCGCAGCCAGACCACGTCCATCTCCGACAGATCCATCTCGACCTCTGGCCCATAGCTCACATGATTCCCGACCTCGCGCCGCAGCTCGATCCAGAATCCCCGTGCCATCACCCGCCCCTCGACAAAGGCCAGACGGTCCGGCGGGTAGTAAAACAGGGAATGCCCGCGCGCCTGCGCCTCCAGCGCTATCCGGAACGTGCTGTCGGCATTGATATTGACCGACCCGATCGGGTCCATCTGCAGGGCAACCTTGAGCGGCATGGGCAATCCTCCGTGATCGCGCCAGCATTGGCGCAATCCCGGGAAAGATGCAAACCGTCAGGCGGCGAAAGCGTTTTCCAGCACCTCGATCCGACCCGACCCATCGACCAGGGCCACGTCAAACCGCACCGGGGTATTCTGCCCTGCAGGCTCCCCGCCGATAAAGCAGGCGGCCGAAGCATAGATCCGCGCCATCTGACGCAAGGTCACCCGTTCCGCGGCGACAGCATGGCTGCGCGCCTGCTTGACCTCGATGAAAATCACCTCCGCCCCGTCACGGGCGATCAGGTCAATCTCGCCGCCTGGTCCGCGCCAGCGCCGCGCAACCACCGTCCGACCGGAGCGAGCATAGTGCTGCGCCACCTGATCCTCTGCCGCGACCCCGGCGTAATAACTTCTGCGTCCACTCATCCCGCATCCTTTCTCGACCGGCCGCGCCCCAGCGCAAGCTGATAAACCTCGCGCCGTGGCAAGCCATAGGCATCGGCAATCGCCGCCGCCGCATCCTTGACCGACATGCTTTCCATCGCCCGGTCCAGTGCCGCCTCCACGGTTTCGGCATCTGCCTGCACCGCCGCCCCCCGGTCGATCAACAGGACAATCTCACCTTTCACATCACGCCCATCATAGGCCGTCACCAGTTCCGCCAGAGTGCCGCGAGTGACCTCTTCAAACCGTTTGGTCAGTTCCCGGCACACCACAGCCTGTCTTTCCTCCCCGAAGCATTGCACGCATTCCCCTAATGTTTCCCTAATCCGCTTCGGGCTTTCATACAGTATCAGTGTTGCTCCGACCCGCACCAGCTCGTTCAGAAACCTTCGCCGTGCGGATTTTGCCGAGGGCGGAAACCCTGCGAACAGGAACCGGTCGGACGGCAGGCCTGACACCGTAAGCGCGCACAGCACGGCGGAAGGTCCGGGGGCTGCCAGCACCGGCAGCCCTTGGGCGATTGCAGCCCGCGCCAGACCGAATCCGGGGTCGGAAATCAGCGGCGTCCCTGCCTCTGACGCATAGACCACCGATTTGCCCTCGCTCAGCGCCCGCATCAGGCGCGGCAGGGCCTGTGCCTCATTGTGCTCGTGATAGGGCACCAGCGCCCGGTCTTTCAGCGCAACCCCATGGATTTCCATCAGATGCCGCAGACTGCGCGTATCCTCTGCTGCCAGCACATCGGCCCCCGCCAGCAGGTCCAGCGCCCGCAGCGTGATGTCGCGCGCCGCCCCGATCGGGGTCGCCACGAAATGCAGCCCCGGCGGAATCTCGCGCGCGGCAACGACATGCGGGCTACGGAAGGCAGAATCCTGGCTGTCGGCTGTCATCTGGCTGGTCCTGACAAGTTTACTTCGTCCGCCATTGCCCGTAAGTTCAGCCATCAGAGCTGCGCCGTTCGGGAAGAGGAAGTCCTTATGTTGTCTGTTATACGCCGGGCCCGCAAGTCGCTGGGTCGTGCGGCCGTTGCCGTTGCTGCCCTCGCACTTGCGGCCTGCCAGCCCGCCACCGGCCCGGGTGCGGGTGGCCCCTCGATTGATTCTTCCGCGCCGGTCATCGTGGCCTTGCTGGTGCCCTCGGGTTCCGGTCAGGCCAGCGACGAGCTTCTTTCCCGCTCGTTGCAGAACGCGGCCCGGCTGGCGATTTCCGATCTGGGCACCACCCGGATCGACCTGCGGGTTTACAACACCGCCGGTCAACCCGGCACCGCCCAGGCGATGGCCACCAAGGCCATTGATGACGGGGCAAAGATCATCCTCGGCCCGGTCTTCGCCCAAGAGGCGAATGCCGCCGGGGCCGCCGCCGCCGCGCGCGGCGTAAATGTGCTGGCCTTCTCGAACAACCCCGATATCGCCGGGCGCAACGTCTTCATCCTCGGCCCAACCTTCGGCAATACCGCCGCCCGTCTGGCCGGCTATGCCGTGCGCAACGGCAAGCGCCGGATCATGGTGGTGCATGACCAGAACACCGCCGGCCAGCTGGGCCGCGCCGCGATCGAACAGGGCGTCGCCCGCGCGGGCGGCACCGTTGTCGGGGTCGGCTCCTACGAGTTCTCGCAAAACGGTGTGGTCTCCGCAGCGCCGCGTCTGGCGGCTGCGGCGCGTGACAACAATGCCGATGCCGTCTTCCTCACTGCCGATACCGCAGGTGCCTTGCCCCTGATCAGCCAGCTTCTGGCCGACAACGGCCTTGGCCCGGCAGCCACCCAGTTCATCGGCCTCACCCGTTGGGATATTCCGCAGGCCACGCTGACGCTTCCGGGCGTGCAGGGCGGCTGGTTTGCCCTTCCCGATCCGGGGCTCTATCAGCAATACCAGTCGCGCTATCAGGCCGCCTTCGGCGAGCCGCCACACCCGATTTCAGGTCTGGCCTATGACGGTATCGCAGCAATCGGCGCCCTGCTCAAACAAGGCCGCGCCAATGCCCTGACCGGGCAGGCGCTGTCGCAGCCCGCAGGCTTTGTCGGGGTCAACGGCATCTTCCGCCTGCGCCCGGACGGCCAGAACGAACGCGGGCTCGCTGTTGCCCAGATCCGCAACAATCAGGTTGTGATCATCGACGCGGCTCCGCGCAGCTTTGGCGGCTTCGGGTCATAAGGCAGGCCGATGGCGCGTGTCGCCGCAACCCCGCCCCCGGTCCCCGGCCCGATTTCAGGTGCAGCCACCACGGCTGCACCTGACATGCTTCTGCCGATCGCGCAGATCATCGACACCGAAGCCTGTCTCGCCGCCATCGCGCAAGAGCGGGCCGAGGCCGCCGACAGCCGCGCGCTGCGCACCATCGCCGTCCGCCACCTGACCGAGGCGCGCGCGCACGGCAATGCAGCCCTGGCCGAGGCCTTTGTGCGCCGCCCCCGCGATGCCCGCGCGCTCGTGCTGGGACAGTCTGTGCTGACCGACGGACTGGTACGCCTGGCGCTGGAGGTTTCCTGCCGCTGGCTGCACCCGCTGTCGAACCCCACCGAATCAGAGCGCATCGCCGTTCTGGCGGTCGGCGGCTATGGCCGCGCCGAAATGGCCCCCGCCTCGGATGTGGACCTTTTGTTCCTGACACCGTGGAAAACCACCCCCTGGGCTGAAAGCGTGGTCGAATCCATGCTCTACATGCTGTGGGATCTGAAGCTCAAAGTCGGCCACGCCACCCGCACCGTGAAAGACTGCATCCGGCTGGGTCGCGAAGACATCACCATCCGCACCGCCCTGCTGGAACACCGCTTCATTGCCGGATACGAGCCGCTGTCCACCGACCTTGGCGACCGGCTGTGGAACGAGTTGTTCCGCAACTCCGGCCCGGAATTCATCGAGGCCAAGCTCTCCGAACGCGCCGACCGCCACAAGCGGCAGGGCGGCCAGCGCTATGTGCTGGAACCCAATGTGAAAGAGGGCAAGGGCGGATTGCGCGACCTGCAAACCCTGTATTGGATCGGCAAATACCTGCACCGCGTGCCCGCCGCGCGAGAGCTGGTGGCCATCGGCCTGTTCCGCCCCGAGGAATATGACACCTTCCGCACCGCCGAGGAATTCCTGTGGAATGTGCGCTGCCACCTGCACTACATCACTGGCCGCGCCATGGACCAGCTGACGTTCGACCTGCAGGTCGAAGTCGCCGGGCGGATGGGCTACCGCGACGCGAACGGCCGCCGCGCGGTAGAGATATTCATGCAGGAATACTTCCGCCACGCCACCCGCGTCGGCGAGCTGACCCGGATCTTCCTTACCGAACTCGAAGCCCGCCACGCCAAGCCCGAAGCCAGCCTGCTGGGCATGTTCAAGCGCAAGAAACGGGTGCGCGAAGGCTATGTGCTGCAACAGGGCCGCATCAATGTCATCGACGAGACCGCCTTCCTCGCCGACAAGCTGAACCTGTTGCAGGTGTTCGAGGAGGCGCTGCGCACCGGCTATCTCGTCCACCCCAACGCCCTGCGCCTGATCGCCGCCAACCTGGACCTGATCGACGACGACATGCGCGACAACCCCGAGGCGGTGCGGCTGTTCACCGACATGCTGCTCAAGCACGGCAACCCCGAACGCGCCCTGCGCCGGATGAATGAAATCGGCGTTCTGGGGGCCTTTATCCCGGAATTCGAACGTATCGTCGCGATGATGCAGTTCAACGTCTATCACCATTACACGGTGGACGAACACATCATCCAATGCGTCTCTGTCCTCGCCCAGATCGAACGTGGTGAGCTGGTGGAGGAACTGCCGGTTGCCTCGCGCATCCTGAGTACCGGGGTCAACCGCAAGGTGCTTTATGTGGCGCTGCTGCTGCACGATATCGGCAAGGGCCGGCCCGAGGACCATTCGATCATCGGCGCGCAGATGGCCCGCCGCATCGCCCCCCGGCTTGGCCTGACGGCCGATGAGGTGGAAACCGTCGAATGGCTGGTGCGCTATCACCTGCTGATGTCCGACATGGCGCAAAAGCGTGACATCGGCGATCCGCGCACGCTGCGCGACTTTGCCAAGGCGGTGAAGACCCGCAAGCGGCTGGACCTGCTCACCGTGCTTACCGTCTGCGACATCCGCGGCGTTGGCCCCGGCACCTGGAACAACTGGAAAGCCATGCTGCTGCGCCGTCTCTACAACGAGACGGCGGAGGCGCTTGAAAACGGGTTGGAAAACGTCAACCGCACCAAGCGCGAGGATGAGGGCAAAAAGGCCCTGCGCAGCGCGCTGGCCGACTGGCCGCCCGCCGATCTCCGCGCCGAACTGGCCCGGCACTACCCGCCCTACTGGCAGGGCCTGCCGACGGAAACGCAGGCCGTGTTCGCCCGTCTGTTGCGGGGCCTCGCAGATGACGAAATCCGCATCGACCTGCACCCGGAGCCCGACCGTGATGCCACCCGTGCCGCATTTGCGCTGGCCGATCATCCCGGCATCTTCTCGCGTCTGGCCGGGGCTTTGGCGCTGGTGGGCGCCAATGTGGTCGATGCCCGCACCTACACGTCGAAAGACGGCTATGCCACCGCCGTTTTCTGGGTGCAGGACGCCGAGGGCAAACCCTATGACGAGGCCCGCCTGCCCCGGCTGCGCAGCATGATCGACAAGACCCTGCGCGGCGAGGTGGTGGCCCGCGACGCGCTGAAAGACCGTGACAGGGTGAAAAAGCGCGACAGCGAATTCCGCTTTCCCACCCATATCATGTTCGACAACGAAGGATCGGATATCTACACGATCATCGAGGTCGATACCCGCGACCGCCCCGGCCTGCTCTATGACCTGACCCGGACGCTTGCGAACAACAACATCTACATCGCAAGCGCCGTTATCGCGACCTATGGCGCGCAGGTGGTGGACAGCTTTTATGTCAAGGACATGTTCGGTCTGAAAATGCACTCAAAACCCAAACAGGACGCGCTGGAGAAAAAGCTGCGCCAGGCCATCACCGAGGGCCGGGAGCGCGCCGCGACATGAAACCGATCCGGCTGATCCGCTCGATCATGGTGGTCGGCGGCTGGACGCTGCTGTCACGCGGTGCAGGCTTTGCCCGCGACATCATGATGGCGGCCTATCTGGGGTCGGGGCCGGTGGCGCAGGCCTTCCTGATCGCCTTTTCCCTGCCCAACATGTTCCGCCGCTTCTTCGCCGAAGGCGCGTTCAACATGGCCTTCGTGCCGATGTTTGCCAAAAAGCTCGAAGGTGGCGAGGATGCAAAGGGCTTTGCCCGCGATGCCTTTTCCGGGCTGGCGGCGATCTTGCTGGTGTTTTCCCTGCTGGGCACGCTGGCGATGCCATGGCTGGTCTGGGCCATGGCATCGGGATTTGCGGGTGACGAACGCTTTGATCTGGCCGTGGTTTATGGCCGGATCGGGTTTTCCTACATCCTGTTCATCAGTCTTGTGGCCCTGCTCTCGGGCGTGCTGAACGCCTTTGGCCGCTTTACCGAGGCATCTTTTGTGCCGGTGCTGATGAACCTGATGTTCATCGCCGCCATGCTGATGGCCGCACAGTTCGGCTGGGATATGGGCCTGACACTGGCCTGGACCGTGCCGGTAACCGGCGTGGCGCAATTCGCCTTTACATGGTGGTCGGCAGCGCGGATGGGGTTTGCGGTGGTGCCGACGTGGCCAAAAATGACGCCGGAACTGAAGCGCCTGTTCTTCATCGCCGCCCCTGCCGTGCTGGCGGGCGGGGTGATCCAGATCAACCTGCTTGTGGGCCGTCAGGTCGCCAGCTTTACCGATGGTGCGGTGGCCTGGCTCTCCTATGCCGACCGGCTGTATCAATTGCCGCTGGGTGTGGTCGGCATCGCGATCGGCACCGTGCTTTTGCCCGATCTGTCGCGCCGCCTGCGCGCAGGCGATGCGCAAGGCGGGCGCGACAGCTTCAACCGGGGCACCGAATTCGCGCTGGCGCTGACCTTTCCGGCCGCAGTGGCGCTGGTGGTGATCGCCATGCCGCTTTGCGCCGTGCTGTTCCAGCGCGGCGAATTCGGCGCGGATGATACCGCCAATACCGCCATTGCACTGGCGGCCTATGGTTTGGGCCTGCCGGCCTTTGTGTTCCAGAAGATGCTGCAACCGCTGTATTACGCGCGCGAAGACACCCGGCGCCCGTTCCGCTATGCGGTGATCTGCATGATCGTGAATGCGCTGATTGCCATCGGGTTGATGCCGCTGATCGGCTTTGTCGCGGCGGCACTGGCAACAACGCTTTCGGCATGGGTGATGGTCTGGCAACTCTGGCGCGGCAGTCGCGGCATGGGGCCGGAGGCGCAGGTCGATGACCGCCTGCGCGCCCGCGCGTGGCGGATCATGGTGGCGGCCTGTGTCATGGGTCTGGTGCTGTTTGGTGCCATGACAGCGCTCGGCCCGATGCTCGGCACTGACGGGGTGCGCTACATCGGTCTGGCGCTGCTGATCGGCGCAGGCGTGGTCAGCTATTTCGCCACCGGCGCGCTGATCGGCGCGTTCCGCCTGTCGGATTTCAGATCCGCGCTGCGCCGCAAACAGGGCTGAGCCAAGGCGTCATCCGGCCTGACGGCCGTCTTCCGTGCAGCCCCGGCGAAGACGGCCGTCAGGCCGGATGAGCGGCCCCGAAACCTTAAAAAATCCTTAATGCCACGGGGTCAAACCATTGATAAAAAACAACAACCGTCCCTGTAACACAGGGGGCACTCAGCGCTGCCGCACCTTCTCCAGCACCCGCCCCCAGCCCCCCGGGCTGACCACGAAGGACAGGACAAACCCGGTCACAAATCCGGTCAGGTCCGCCACCCACTCATACCCGCCGCCAAACAGCAGCCCAAAAACCAGCTGGATGCCCAGCAGGAACCCGATCAGCGTGAAGGCCCGGTATTTGTTCGCACCAACCGCCGCCAGATTGACCCACAACAGGAAGGTGAACCCCCCGATCAAGCCGTAAACCGGCGGATACCCACCGATCAGCGGCGCACGAACCCCCGGCAGAACCAGCGTATAGACCAAGGCCCCCACGATGGCCGAGGCGAAGAAAATCAGCAAAACCGCCCACCAGCGGAACACCTCCCCCACCATCTTGCCCAGCGCCAGCAGGATCACCACCACGAACACCACATGGGTCAGGCTGCCATGCACGAAGGGATAGCTCACCAGCCGGTGCACCCCGTCCAGCGGATATTGCCCGGTGTCGAAGAAATACCGCATCAGTTCGGGCGAGAAGGCAAACCGCTCCAGCGCCTGCAGCCGCCAGCCGATCCCCTCCGCCCCACCGATCAGCCCGGCCCCGGCAGCGCTCAGGACCAGTTCCATCGCGATGATCGGCAGGGACAGCGCCCAGACCACCAGCGGCAAGGGGTTGATCGGGGCGGCATTCATGTCCTGCATGGCAAACTCCTGGCAGGGGCGGCCACGATTGACGCCCCCTTGCCCATGGATTACGCCAGCGCAGCAGCTTTATCCAGATGGAGACCACAATGGCCGAGCCGGTCCAAACGCCTCAGGCTTTTTCGCCACGGATTTTCTCGGGCATCCAGCCTTCGGGCGGGCTGACCCTTGGCAATTACCTCGGCGCCCTGAAACGCTTTGCCGAAAAGCAGGATGAGGGGACCCAGACGATCTATTGTCTGGTCGACATGCACGCGATCACCGTCTGGCAAGACCCGGCCAAGCTGCGCCAGCAGACCCGCGAGGGGGCTGCCGCCTTCATCGCCTCGGGCGTCGATCCGGCGCGGTCGATCCTGTTCAACCAGTCGCAGGTCTCGGCCCATGCCGAACTGGCGTGGATTTTCAACTGCGTGGCGCGTCTGGGCTGGATGAACCGAATGACCCAGTTCAAGGACAAGACCGCCGGCAAGAACGCCGAGAACGCTAGCCTTGGCCTTTATGCTTATCCCGCGCTGATGGCCGCCGATATCATGGCCTATCACGCCACCCATGTGCCGGTAGGCGAGGATCAGAAGCAACATCTGGAGCTGACCCGCGACATCGCGGCCAAGTTCAACCACGACTACGGGGTGGAGTTCTTTCCCATCGTAGAACCCCTGATCGAAGGGGCCGCCACCCGTGTCATGTCCCTGCGCGACGGCACCAAGAAGATGTCCAAATCCGATCCTTCGGACCAGTCGCGCATCAACCTGACCGATGATGCCGACGCGATCGCCGCCAAGATCCGCAAGGCCAAGACCGATCCGGAGCCGCTGCCAAACAGCCTTGACGGGCTGAAAGACCGGCCCGAGGCGCGCAATCTGGTCAACATCTATGCCGCCCTCTCGGGCATGACCGCAGCCGAAGTGATCGCGGAACACGCGGGCGCGCAGTTCGGCACCTTCAAGCCGAAGCTGGCGGATCTGGCGGTGTCGGTGATGGCCCCGATCACCACCGAGATGAACCGGCTGATGCAGGACCCGGCCGAGATTGACCGTATATTGGGCGCAGGCGCGGACCGGGCCGAGGCGATTGCGCGGCCCATCCTTGACCAAGTTTACGATATCACCGGCATGATCCGGTCGCGGCGCTGATCGAGGGGCGGCTCCGGGCCGCCCCTTTCCCCGCGCGGATGTGACTGTGACCGGCTGCCCGGTCTTGCTATGGTGCCAGCAATGAAACGTCTGGCGCGGACCCTTTTGCTTTTGCTGTTTGCCGGGTCGCTGGGCATGACCCTGCACTCCGGCATCCGGATCGCCAACAACCCCACCCTCGCCCCCATGATCAACCGCGCCGCTGCCGAGATCGAGGCGCTGACCGACCGCATGGTGGCGCGCGAGGCGACACCCGAGCGGCTGGCCGCGCTGATCACCGCCCGTCTGGCAGATGAGCCGCGCAACTGGGTCGCGCTGAAGGCGCTGGCCGAGGTGGCGGCAGAACAGGGCCATGCGCTGCCAGCCGCTTATGAGTCGGCGTGGGAGCAGGACTCCGGCCTGCTCGCCCTGTCGGGCGATTGCCTTGCCTGCATCTGGGATATCGGCACCTGTTCGCTGTCGACCGCGCTGATCTGCAAGGCCCCGATCCTGCTGACCCCGGTGGAGGATCTGCGGGGGCTGGTCAAGGCGGGGGCCGATTACAGCATGGGCGAGCCGGTGGATCAGCTTGACCTCGGGCTGTCGGTGGTGGGGCTGGGGGCGACGGCGGCTTTCGTCGCGACGGGTGGCAGTTCGGCCACGATCAAGGCCGGTGCGGCAACGATTCGGCTGGCTCGGGGGATGGGGCGTTTGTCGCCCCGACTGACCGCCCGGATGACCAGTGCCATGACAGACGGCATCCGCTGGGCCGATCTGCCAAAGGTGCGCGGCGCCGATGATGCGGTGGCGCTGCTGCGCACCGACGCCCTGCGCCCGCTGGCCGAGACGGTCACCGACCTTGGCCGGGTCGCCGATGCGACCGGCCCGCTCCCCGCCTTGCATCTGTTGCCGCTGGTGGATGATGCGGTAGACGCCAAGCGTTTGGCAAATGCCGCCAAGGCGTTAGGACCCAAAACCGTCTCTCGTGCCGAGGTTTTGGGCAAGTCGCGGCTGCTGCGCGCCACGCTGCGCTATGGCGATACGGCGATCTCGCTGGTTGTCGGGCTGGTCGGGGCGATGCTGTCTTTGGCACTGATGCTGGCAGGTCTGGTGCAAACAATGGTGATCCGGGCCCTGCGCCGCGCGGCGCGTGTCACATGACTGATTCCAAGCCGCGCTAACGCTAAGGGTGACGGGCGGGCCTGTCCCCCTCTTTGCTGCCACTCGGGTCCGTCCCCGGCCCCACGCAGCCCCGCCCTTGTTGCCCCCGGTCCATTCCCCTTGGATCGGGGGCCTTTTTCCACATCGCCTGTGCGGCCATGCGCCTGTGTCTTGGCGGAGGACCGCGGTAAAGTTCTTTCGTTGCAGCATTGGCCCGGAGGACAGCAAGATGACCACCATTCACCCCGGCACCCGCGTGGGCCACGTCCACCTGAAGGTGGCGGATCTGGAGCGGGCGATCGGGTTTTATTCGGGCCTGCTCGGCTTTGGCGTGACGCAGCGCTATGGCCCGCAAGCTGCGTTTCTGGCGGCGGGGGGCTATCACCACCATATCGGGCTGAACACCTGGGAAAGTGCCGGGGGCACGCCGCCGCCGCCCGGCCATACCGGACTTTATCACACCGCCTTTCTGTTTCCCGACCGCAAGGCGCTGGCGCAGGTGTTCAAGCGGCTGGTCGAAGCGCGCTGGCCGATCGACGGCGCGGCGGATCACGGGGTCAGCGAGGCGATTTACCTGACCGACCCCGATGGCAACGGGGTGGAGCTGTATGTTGATCGGGCAGAGGCGGACTGGCCACGCGATACCAACGGCACGCTGGCGATGGTGAACAGCCGGTTTGATCTGGCAGCCCTGCTGGCCGAGGCGGAGTAGCCCTTTACAGCACTGCGCAAACCGCTTACCCCCGCCCGCTTGCAATCAGGGGGCAACATGGCACAGGCACGCGTTTGCGGGGTGGATTTCGGCACTTCCAACTCCACCGTTTCAATTCCGGCGGGGAACGGGGCGCAGCTGATTGCGCTGGAGGGGGCGCAGGTCACCCTGCCCTCAGCCGTGTTCTGGGACGCTGAAGGCGCACCGCCGCAGTTTGGCCGCGCAGCAATGGCCGCCTATGTCGAAGGCGATGACGGACGGCTGATGCGCGGGTTGAAAAGCGCCTTGGGGTCCGACCTGATCCACGAGAAAACACGGGTCGGCAACCGGGCGATTGCCTTTACGCAGATCATCGGCCGGTTCTTTGGCCATCTGCGCGGCAAGCTGGAGGCGGCGCAGCCCGGCACCGATCACGTGGTGCTGGGCCGTCCGGTACATTTCGTTGACGATGACGCGGCAGGCGATCAGGCGGCGCAGGATGTGCTGGAGGGAATCGCGCGGGAACAGGGGTTTGCCGAGGTCGGGTTCCAGTATGAACCCATTGCGGCGGCGCTGGATTATGAAAGCCGGATCAGCGCCGAAGAACTGGTGCTGATCGTCGATATCGGCGGCGGCACCACCGACTTTTCGGTGATCCGCGTATCAACGGATGGCGCGCGGCGGGCGGATCGCTCCGGCGACATTCTGGCGAACCATGGCCTGCGGCTGGGCGGCACCGATCTGGACCGGATGCTGAGCCTTGACCATATCATGCCGGATCTGGGGCTTGGGTCCTTGGTGCATGGCGGCAAGGCCCCGATGCCTCAGCACTATTACCTTGATCTCGCCAGTTGGCACCGGATCAACGCGATGTATGCGCCGGGTGTGGCACGTGAGATCAGGGAGTTGCGCCAGCGGGCGGCGCGGCCAGATCTGCTGGACCGGCTGCTTTCGGTTCTGGAACTTCGCCATGGCCATGCGCTGGCCATGGCGGCAGAGGCGGCAAAGATCGACCTGTCGGACCGCACGGTCACGCAGATCCTGATCGCCGCACTGACCGGCGGGCGCGACAAGACCCTGTCGCGCACCGGGTTCGAGGCAACCGTGGCGCAGCCCGTGCTGCGCCTGACCTCTGGGCTGGCCGAGGTGCTGCGGCGGGCGGGCGTCGCACCCCGAGACATCGGCACCGTTTTCATGACCGGCGGTTCGGCCAGCTTGCCGGTGCTGCGCGACGCGGTGACCCGCTGCCTGCCCGGCACCCCCATCGCCACCGGCGACATGTTCGGCAGTGTCGGCACCGGCCTTGCGCTGGACGCGGCCCGGCGGTTTGCCTGACGCACAGGGAAGGCTTGCCAGCCCCCCCGGCGATCCGCCATGATGCGTCCGCTTGGGGAGTTTGAAAAATGCGGAAGTTTCTTGTCGTTCTGGACGACAGCCGGGAATGCCTGAACGCGATGCGCTTTGCCGCGTTGCGGGCGGCCCATACCGGCGCGGGGGTCACCATTCTGTCGGTCATCCCGCCCGAAGAATACCAGCATTGGATGGGCGTGGCCGATCTGATGCGGGCCGAGGCGCGCGAGCGGATCGAGGCGCATTTCGAGGTCTTCGCCAAATGGATGCGCGACAAACAAGGGGTGAACCCTGATCTTGTGATCCGCGAGGGCGATCCGGTGACGGAAATCCTGAAGCTTGTGAACGAAGCGCCGGAAATCGGGGTGCTGGTTCTGGGGGCAAGCGGCGACAAATCCGGCCCCGGCCCATTGGTCACGCAAATGTCGAAAAACGCCGGCGGCCTGCCGATCCCCATCACCATCGTTCCGGGCGAGATGTCAAAGGAACGGCTGGAGCGTATCACCTGAGCCTTGCGCAGGGCGCAGGGCGGGGATGCAGGCTTTGGCCTTTTGCTGCGGCGCGGCTAGGTTTAGGTTGTCCGCAGGGAGGAGAGGTACGAAAGGCCAAAGCCATGACCGCTCTTCCATCGCAGACGACGTTTCTTGACCAACCCACCCATGTCGGGGCGCTGCTGCGCGCCGAGGCCGCCACGGTGGACTATTGCAACGCGCTGACCTCTGACCTGCCGCACAAGGCCCTACGCGACCTGACTCCGCTGGAGGCGATGTATGCCTATTTCGGGTCGGACGAGGCCGAAGCCTGAACGCCGCTTTCCGGGGCCGCTTGTTGACTTGTGCGGGGCAAAGCGCCATATCCGAGTGGAACTGTCGGAGATAGCCATGTTCATCCAGACCGAGTCGACCCCGAACCCCGCCACGCTGAAATTCCTGCCCGGCCAGACCGTGCTGGAAATCGGCACCGCTGACTTTCCGAACGCCGAGGCGGCGGACAAATCGCCACTGGCCCGACGCATCTTTGCGGCGGGTGGGGTGACCGGCGTGTTCTTCGGCACCGATTTTGTGACCGTCACAAAGACGGATGAGACCGACTGGCAGCATATAAAGCCGGCCATTCTTGGTGCCATCATGGAGCATTTCCAATCCGGTGCCCCGGTGATGGAAGGCGAGGCCAAGGCCGCTGGCGGCCATGCCGAGCACACCGGCGAAGATGGGGACATCGTGCGCCAGATCAAGGAATTGCTGGATACCCGTGTGCGCCCGGCTGTGGCGCAGGATGGCGGCGACATCACCTTCCACGGCTTTGACCGGGGCGTGGTCTATCTGCATATGCAGGGGGCCTGCGCCGGGTGCCCGTCGTCGACCCTGACCCTGAAAATGGGGATCGAGAACCTTTTGCGCCATTACATACCTGAAGTGACCGAGGTGCGCCCGGTTGCCGCCTGAAACCATTCTGGCATTCGACACATCGGCGGCGCATTGCGCCGCCGCTTTGCTTTTGCCGGATGGCCGCTGCCTGATCCGGGTCGAGGACATGGCCAAGGGTCAGGCCGAACGGCTGCTGCCGCTACTGGAAGAGGTGCTGGCCGAGGCTGGTCTCGTCTGGCGCGATCTGGCGGCGATTGCCGTTGGCACCGGGCCGGGGAACTTTACCGGGGTGCGCATTTCTGTTGCGGCGGCGCGCGGGCTTTCGCTGTCCTTGGATGTGCCTGCGATCGGTGTGACGCGGTTTGAGGCGCTGGCCCATGGCCTGCCTCGCCCGCTCACCGTGGTAGAAGATGCGCGGCGCGATGAGGTTTATGTGCAGCGTTTCGACTCAGACGGGCCGGACAAAGCGCAGTTGCTTCACCTTGCAGGGTTGGCGGTATCGGGTCGGGTCACCGGATCGGCAGCGGCGGATCTGAGCGGGTCGCTGCTGCAACCCGCGATGCCGATGGTCGAAGCCATTGCCAGGATCGCGGCCACCCGTCTTGGCACCCCACACCCCCGCCCTGCCCCGTTTTACCTGCGCGGTGCCGATGCCGCGCCGCCAAGTGATCCACCGCCGGTGATTCTTGATGCCTGATGTGGCGGAACTGGCAGCCATCCACACGGCTTGTTTCATCCTGCCGCGCCCTTGGAATACTTCTGAATTCAAGGCATTGCTCGACAGCCCCCATGTCTTTCTGCTCACCGAGTCGTCTGGCTTTCTGATCGGGCGCGCCGTTGCCGGAGAGGCGGAACTGCTGACCCTGGCGGTTTTGCCCGCCGCACGGCGACAGGGAATCGGTGCGGGACTGGTCAGCCGGTTCCTGACCGAGGCCCGAACGCACGGCTCCGCGCAGGCCTTTCTGGAGGTCGCAGCCGGGAACGCCCCCGCCATCGCGCTATATGAAAGTGCCGGTTTCGCACAGGTGGGCCTCAGAAAGGCCTATTACACGGGAACGGCGGGCCAAAGCGAAGACGCGCTGATCCTGTCCCGCGCCCTTTGACCTTGCGTTATCCCCGTCCGGGACTGCCTTGAATTTGATCGGAAGATCAAATCTCACGCGCAGGTTTTCAAATGGCACTTGACCCTTTGTCACGACCCTGCCCTAAATTGGCGACGATCCGGACCCGCCGTCATGGCAGGCACCGGGCCCCAAAAAACGCAATCGTCGCAATGACAACCGGGAGATTCTCCATGACCATGATGAAGCACCTTTTGGGCGCAGCCGCTGTGCTGGCCCTGACCGCTGGCGTCGCCAGCGCGGAACCGGCGCTGATCTACGATATGGGCGGCAAGTTCGACAAGTCCTTCAACGAGGCGGCCTATGAGGGCGCGGAACGTTGGGCAAAGGAAACCGGCGGATCCTACAAGGAAATCGAGATCCAGCAGGAAGCTCAGCGTGCGCAGGCGCTGCAGCGGCTTGCGGAAAGCGGCGCAAACCCGATTGTCACCACCGGCTTTGCCATCGGCGACACCATCCCATCCGTGGCAACGCAGTTTCCAGACACCAAATTCGTGACCATCGACGGATGGGTCGATCCCGAGGCGCATCCGAATGTGTTGTCGATCGGCTTTGCCGAACACGAAGGGTCGTATTTGGTCGGCATGCTGGCCGCCATGGCATCGAAAACCGGCACCGTCAGCTTTGTCGGCGGCATGGACATTCCGTTGATCCGCAAATTCGGCTGCGGCTATGCGCAAGGCGCGGTTGCGGTGAACCCCGACATCAAGTTCATCTCGAACATGACCGGCACCACCCCTGCTGCGTGGAATGACCCGGTCAAAGGGTCTGAACTGGCACGGGCACAAAAATCGCAAGGCTCTGACGTGATCTTTGCTGCCGCTGGCGGCACGGGTCTGGGCGTTCTGCAAACGGCGGCCGATGAGGGCATCCTGTCCATCGGCGTGGACAGCAACCAGAACCACCTGCACCCCGGTTCGGTGCTGACCTCGATGCTGAAGCGTGTTGATGTGGCGGTCTTCAACTCGATGACGCAAGGGGCAGATCTGGACACCACGCCGCAGGCGCTGAACCTTGCCAACGAAGGCGTCGGCTATGCGCTGGACGAACACAACGCGGCACTGGTAACCGACGAAATGAAGACTGCCGTGGATGCTGCCGCCGAGAAAATCAAATCGGGTGAGCTGGTTGTTCACGACTACACTTCCGACGACACCTGCCCGGCTGCGACATTCTGATGGCCGCAGCGGCGCAAACCTTGGGGCGGCAGGCAACTGCCGCCCCCTTTGCCATCGAGCTGAAGGGCATCTCCAAAGCCTTCGGCCCGGTTCAGGCCAACAAGGACATCAACATCGCCGTGCCAAAGGGCACGATCCACGGCATCATCGGTGAGAACGGTGCCGGGAAGTCGACCCTGATGTCGATCCTTTACGGATTTTACAAAGCCGACTCCGGCCAGATCCTGGTCAGCGGCAAGCTGACACCGATCCCCGACAGCCAGAGCGCCATCCGCGCCGGTATCGGGATGGTGTTCCAGCATTTCAAGCTGGTGCCGAATTTCACGGTGCTGGAAAATATCGTGCTGGGGGCCGAGGATGGCCCGCTTCTGAACACATCGCTGGGAAAGGCACGGCGCGTGCTGCGCGAACTGGCGCAGGAATACGGGCTGGACGTTGACCCCGATGCGCTGGTCGAAGATCTGTCGGTGGGCCATCAGCAGCGGGTGGAGATCCTGAAAGCCCTTTACCGGCAGGCCGATATCCTGATCCTGGACGAGCCGACCGGGGTGCTGACCCCGGATGAGGCCGACCACTTGTTCCGCATCCTCAAAGGTCTGAAAGGTCAGGGGAAAACCGTGATCCTGATCACCCACAAACTGCGCGAGATCATGGAGGCGACGGATAACGTCAGCGTCATGCGGCGCGGCACCATGGTGGCCACGGTGAAAACGTCTGAAACCAGCCCCGAAAATCTGGCCGAGCTGATGGTGGGACGCAAGGTGCTGCTGGAGGTGGAGAAAACCCCGGCGGTGCCGGGCAAGGTGGTGCTGTCGGTCGAGAATCTGCACGTGCGCGATGAGCATGGTGTGGAGCGGTTGAAAGGCATCAGCCTTGAGATCCGCGCCGGGGAAATTCTGGGCATCGCGGGGGTGGCAGGCAACGGACAATCCGACCTGCTGGCAGCCTTGGGCGGCATGACCAAGGCCAGCGGCAGGATCACGCTGAACGGGGTGGATCTGCCTCTGTCCGGTGCGGGGGCTGACGGGCAAAGCCGGCGTGAGGCCGGCATCGCCCATGTGCCCGAAGACCGCCACCACCACGGGCTGATCTTGGATTTCAGTGCCTGGGAAAACGTGGCTTTTGGCTATCACAACGACCCGAAATACCAGAAATCGGCGCTGTTCATGGACAATGACGCGCTGCGCGCCGATACTGAACAAAAGATGGCCACCTATGATGTGCGCCCGCCGATCTGCACGCTGGAGGCCAAGAATTTCTCGGGCGGGAACCAGCAAAAGATCGTGGTCGCGCGCGAAATGGAGCAGAACCCCGACCTGTTGCTGATCGGCCAGCCGACCCGCGGCGTGGATATCGGGGCGATCGAGTTCATCCACAAACAGATTGTGGCGCTGCGCGATGCCGGAAAGGCGATCCTGCTGGTGAGTGTGGAGCTGGATGAGATCATGTCGCTGTCAGACCGCATTGCCGTGATGTTCGATGGCCAGATCATGGGGATGCGCGACCCCGCTACCACCGATGAGCGCGAATTGGGGATGCTGATGGCAGGCATGACCAGCAAGAATACGGGAGAGGCCGCCTGATGGACCGTTTGCCAAGATGGGCCGACCTGACGCTGGTGCCTTTGGTCAGCCTGCTGTTCGCCGCCGTGATTTCGGCGCTGGTGCTGCTGGTGATCGGGCAAAGCCCGGTGGAGGCGTTCAAGGTCATGGTCGATGGCGCGCTCGGTTCGCCCTATGGCTGGGGTTATACGCTGTATTACGCGACCAGCTTCATGTTCACCGGGCTGGCGGTGACGGTGGCGTTTCATGCCGGGCTGTTCAACATCGGCGGTGAGGGTCAGGCGCAGATGGGAGGCTTGGGCGTGGCACTGGTCTGCCTGTCGCTGCCCTGGCCACACTGGACGATTGCGCTGATCGCGGCGACGGCAGGGGCGGCGCTGTTCGGCGCGGCATGGGCCGCGATTCCGGCCTATCTGCAGGCCAGACGCGGCAGCCATATCGTGATTACCACGATCATGTTCAATTATATCGCCGCGGCGCTGCTGGTCTATGTCCTGGTGGATGTGCTGCGCCCCAGTGGCCAGATGGACCCGGCCTCGGCCCGTTTTCCTGCGGGGGCGAACCTGCCCGCGCTGAACGAAATCCCCGGTTTCAGCATGATCTTCCAACGGCCGGTGCCCGCCAATATCACCCTTTTCATCGCGCTTGGTATGGCGGTGGTGGTCTGGGCGCTGCTCTGGCGCACCCGGCTGGGCTATCAGATCCGTGCTTTCGGAAAGTCCGAAGCGGCGGCGAAATACGCCGGCATCAACCCGGTGCGCATCACCATCATTGCCATGCTGATTTCTGGCGGCCTTGCCGGAATGATGAGCATCAACAACGTGATGGGGGAGGCCGGACGGCTATTGCAGAATTCTTCCGAAGGGGCCGGGTTCATCGGCATTGCGGTGGCGCTGATGGGACGCAACCACCCGTTCGGCGTGGTGCTGGCGGCGCTTTTGTTCGGCTTTCTCTATCAGGGTGGTGCAGAGCTGGGGCTGTGGACCACGATCCCGATCGAGATGCGGATCGTGGTGCAGGGGCTGGTGATCCTGTTCACCGGCGCGCTGGACATGATGGTGCGGATGATCCTTGAACGTGCTTTTGGACTGATCCGCTCGGCCAGAGCGATGAGGGCGGCCTGATGGATTACGCAACACTTTTGCAGGTGCTTGATACAACGGTGCGGCTCGCCACACCCTTGCTGCTGGCCTGTCTGGCCGGGCTATACTCCGAACGCGCAGGGATCTTCGATATCGGGCTGGAGGGCAAGATGCTGGCCGCCGCGATGTCGGCAGGTGCCGTGGCGGCGCTGACCGGCTCGGCCTGGGCCGGGCTCTTGGCGGGGATCGGCGCATCGCTGCTGTTTGCGGTTCTGCACGGGATCGCGGCGATCACTTTTCGCGGCAACCAGCTGATTTCGGGCGTCGCGCTGAACTTTCTGGCCTCGGGTCTCACGGTGCTGATCGCGCAGGCGCTGTTCAAACAGGGTGGCCGCACGCCGCCGCTGTCGGGCGCCGCGCGCTTCAACCCGGTAAGCCTGCCGGGGGCCAAGGACTTGCGCGAGGTGCCGGTGATCGGCCCGCTGTATTACGAGGTGATTTCAGGCCATTCGGTGCTGGTCTACATGGCCTTTCTGATCGTGCCGCTGACCTGGTGGATCCTGTTCCGCACCCGCTTTGGCCTGCGCCTGCGGGCGGTGGGGGAAAATCCGGCGGCGGTGGATACCGCCGGCGTGTCGGTCATTGGCCTGCGCTTTGCCGCCGTGGCGATCACCGGCATCCTGTGCGGCATTGCGGGGGCCTATATGGCGACCGCCCTACAGGCCGGATTCGGTCGCGAGATGACCGCCGGGCGCGGCTATATCGCCCTTGCCGCGCTGATCTTTGCCAAATGGCGCCCCGTGGCGGCGATGTGGGCCTGCCTGTTGTTCGGCTTTTTCCAGGCGCTCGCCCTGCGCCCCGACGTGGTGCAGGCAGTGGTTCAGGTCAGGGTGCCGGTGCCGCTGCTCGACGCGCTGCCCTATATTCTCACCGTTCTGGTGCTGGCCGGATTTGTCGGCAAGGCGATCCCGCCGCGCGCCGGGGGGCAACCCTATGTCAAAGAACGGTAAGCGCCGCGTTTGAAACCAACCCCCCGGGGGTTTCACACCCCCGGCCCCCCGTGGGATATTTGTGAACAGATGAAGACACGGCCTTTGTCTTTCATCCGTTTGAAAATATCCTCGGGGGGTCCGGGGGGCGAAGCGCCCCCGGGGGACTCCGCAGGAATGAAGGTAACAGAATGAGCACCAGAACCGAGGCCATGAGCCTGATCCACAAGCGGGCAGGAGATGCGCCGGTCAAACTCGGGCTGATCCTGGGCTCCGGCCTTGGGCATCTCGCGCATGCGGTGGACGGGGTTGCCATTCCCTACGCCGATCTACCCGGCTTTCCGCATGCGGCGGTGTCGGGGCACAATCCGAACCTGCATATCGGCACGCTGGAAGGGGTGCGGGTGGCGGTGTTCGGGGCGCGCGAGCACTACTATGAAAAAGGCAATCCGGCGGCGATGCGGCTGGCGCTGGAGGTGTTGAAGGACTTGGGCGCGGAAAGCCTGATCCTGACCAATGCCGCCGGGTCGATGCGCCCGGATGTTCCGCCGGGCGATCTGATGCTGCTGTCGGATCACATCAATTACAACGGCCTCAACCCGCTGATCGGCGAGCCGACGGATGCACGGTTTGTCCCGATGACCGATGCGCATAACCCCGACCTGCGCGCGGCCCTGCGCACCAGTGCGCTGGCCGAGGGGATCGACATCAAGGACGGGGTTTACGCCTGGTATTCCGGCCCCTCTTTCGAGACACCGGCGGAAATCCGGATGCTCAAGCTGCTCGGTGCCGACGCGGTCGGCATGTCCACCGTGCCCGAGATCATTCTGGGCCGTTTCCTTGGCCTTCGTTGTGCGGCGATTTCCACCATTACCAATATGGCCGCCGGCATGTCGGATGAGCAGATCAGCCATGAGCATACCAAGGCCATGGCGCCCTTGGGTGCGGCAAAACTGGAACGTATCCTGCGGCATTTCCTGACCACGCTCCGATGACGTGCATCGTGGTTTGACTTCGCTGCCAAAGGCGCGCAAGCCTCTGGACTGACCGCCCTTTCGCCCGCCGGGGCCCGACATGCAAATCTTTCTCCCCATTGCCGATCTTTCGGTCAATCTGTTCCTGCTGCTGGGGATCGGCGGAGTCGTCGGCTTTCTGTCGGGTCTTTTCGGCGTGGGCGGCGGGTTTCTGATCACGCCCTTGCTGTTCTTCATCGGTATTCCCCCGGCGATTGCGGTGGCGACCGGGGCCAATCAGGTGGTGGCCTCGTCGGTTTCCGGTGTGCTCGCGCAGGTCAAGCGCAAGGCGGTGGATTTCCCGATGGGCTTTGTGCTGCTGGCGGGCGGCATGGTCGGCTCGGCCGGCGGGGTCTGGGTGTTTGCCCGGCTGACGGCGGCGGGGCAGGTCGATCTGTTCGTGCAATTGTCCTATGTGCTGTTTCTCGGGCTGATCGGTCTGACCATGTTCTGGGAATCGGTGAATGCGCTGCGCCGGTCCAGCCGGGTCGGCGCACCGATCCGCCGCTCGCATACCCACAGCTGGGTACATGGCCTGCCGTTCAAGATGAAGTTCCGGGCCTCTGGCCTGTATATCTCGGTGCTGCCGCCTTTGGCGGTGGGCGCGCTGGTCGGTTTTCTGGCGGCGATCATGGGAGTCGGCGGCGGCTTCATCATGGTGCCTGCCATGATCTATCTGCTGGGCATGCCGACCAAGGTGGTGATCGGCACCTCCTTGTTCCAGATCATCTTTGTCACCGCTTTCACCACGGTGATGCATGCGGTCACCGCCAATACAGTCGATATGATGCTGGCGGTGCTGCTGATCCTGGGCGGGGTCATCGGGGCGCAGGTGGGCGCGCAGGTCAGCGGGCGGCTGAAGGCGGAACAGCTGCGCATCCTGTTGTCGCTTCTGGTGCTGGGCGTGGCGTTCAAGATCGCGCTGGATCTCTTGCTGCGTCCGTCGGAGCTTTACTCCATCACACCGGGATTGCTGCCATGATCCGCGCGGCATTGCTCTGGTTGCTCTCGGCCCTGCCAGCCCTTGCGGCGAGCGAGGATATTGTCGCGGGTCTCAGCCAGAACCGGGTGTCGATCACGGCGGATTTTGATGGATCAGAGATCCTGATCTATGGTGCCGTCCGCCGGACCGCACCTACCCCGCCCGGCACGCTGCATGTGATCATCACGGTCGAGGGGCCATCAACCCCGATCACCGTGCGCAAGAAGGAGCGCACCGCCGGGATCTGGATCAACCGCGAATCGGTGCAGATTTCCAGCGCCCCTTCGTTTTACGCCATCTCCACCACAGGCCACCTCAAGGACATTTTGACCGAGACCGAGAATCTGCGCCACCAGATCACGATCCCGCGCGCGATCCGGGCAGTCGGAATCTCGCAACAGGCACAGAACGCGCCGGATTTCCTTGAAGCCCTGATACGCGTGCGCAAGGCCGAGAACCGCTACCGGCTCAACGAGCGGTCTGTGCAGTTTACCCAGGCCACGCTGTTCCGGTCTGATGTCGTTTTGCCCGCCAACCTGACCGAAGGCCTGTACCGCGTGCGGATCTTCCTGACCCGCGACGGTCAGGTGGTGGACCGGATCGAGCGGCAGATCAATGTCCGCAAGGAGGGGCTGGAGCGGTTCCTGTTCAACCTTTCGCGGGATCAGCCGTTGATCTATGGCCTGCTGTCGCTGCTGATTGCGGTGGTGGCGGGCTATGGTGCCTCTGCCATGTTCCGGCTTATGAAGCGGTAAGTACAGGCCGCGCGCTGCGCCAGAACCACCATCCAGCCAGCCCCCGCGCGCCGTTCATCGCCATAAGCGCGGCCCAGAGGCCATGGTTGCCAAATGGCCCGATCAGCGCCAACACCAGCGCCACATACAGCGCCACCGACAAAGCCACGACCTTGAGCATGGCGCGGGTCAGCGTGGCCCCGATGAAGATGCCGTCGTAGATCCAGCTTGCCACCCCGATCAGCGGCCCGGCTATGACCCAAGGCAGGTACAGCCGCGCCTCGGCCCGCACATCGGGGGCGGTGGTCATCAGGTCGATCAGCGCCGGGCCTGCGACCGAGAACAGGGCGGCCATGATCATGCTGCCACCAAGACCCCAGCGCATCGACATATCGGCCGCGCGGTCAATCTCGCGGCCCTTGCGCGCGCCGACCGCCTGTCCGACCAGCGTCTCGGCAGCGGTGGCAAAGCCATCCAGCGCATAGGCGGTGATCGCCAGAAACTGCATCAGCACCTGATTGGCGGCCAATCGCAGATCGCCCAGACCTGCGGAAAGAAACACAAAGCCGGTGAACGCGCCCTGCAACAATACGGTGCGCAGCATGATGGCGCTGTTGACCGTGACCATGCGGCGCAGGGCGGCGGCATCACGCAACCGCACCATCGCCGGGGCAAAGGCGCGGCCAAAGGCATCGCGGCACAGCCACAGGCCAAGCGCCAGCCCTGTCCATTCCGCGATCAGCGAGGCGATGGCCACGCCCTCCACCCCCCAGCCGAGGCCGAGCACGAACCAGATGTCCAGCGCGGCGTTGACACCATTGATCCACAACTGCAGCAGCAGCACCGCCCGGGCCCGCTCCACCGCGACCAGCCAGCCGTTGACCGCGTAAAGCGCGATGGTGGCGGGCGCGCCCCAGATGCGGATGCTCAGGTATTGCCGTGCCAGTGTTTCCACCTCGGGCGAGGCCGGGGCGACTGAAAACGCCGCCCACATGACCGCCATCTGCAGCGCCACGATCACCGCGCCCGCGCCTGCGGCAATCACCAATGCGCGGTAAAGTGTGGCATCCCGCTCGGCCAGATCACCCGCCCCATGCGCCTGTGCGGCCAGACCGGCGGTGCCCATGCGCAGGAAGCTGAAAATCCAGTAAAATGACGCCAGCACCACCGCACCAAGCCCGACCGCCCCGATCGGCGCGGCGGCCCCCATCTGGCCCACCACCGCCGTATCGACCGCGCCCAGGATGGGCACGGTGACATTGGACAGGATGAACGGCCAGGAGATCGCCCAGATCCGGGCATTGGTAACGGTCGTGGGCGGCGCGGTCATTCCGCAGGCGCACCCGGCGGTGGCGGCATCAGGAAATGCCCGGTGCCTTGCGCAAACAGCCGTGCGCGATTGTCCTGCCACGCCTCGACGTGCACGCTCGCATAGCGCCGACCCGAGCGGTTGATCCGTGCGCGGGCATAGGCATCGCGCGGCAGGCCGGATCGCAGGTAATCGACCGTGAAATCAATCGTCTTTGGCAGACGCACCGGCCCCATTTCGGCGGTGGGGTCGACGCGCCCCGCCTCCATTTCCTCCCACAGGCTGCCCCAGGCCAGTTCGATGATCGCCGCCACCTCCAGAAACGCCGCCGTGACCCCGCCATGCAGCGCGGGCAGCGCCGGATTGCCGATCAGTTTTTCATCAAACGGCAGGATTGCGGTCAGCTCATCGCCGCGCCGGTCGAACTGGATGCCGAGATAGGCTATATAGGGCACGCCGGACAGCAGGCCGCGCAAGGCCGTATCCCGGCGTTGCTTGATCACCTGCACGGGTTCGGGGCGCAGAGAACTCGTGGGCGATTTCATGTCGTGGCCTCTTTCGGTCGGTCCAGCGTAAAGGCCCCGGTCGCGGCGGCCACGGGCCGCGCCTCATCCTCATCGGTGGCCGTTACCCGGACAAAGGCGACAGAGCGGGTCACATGATAACACTCCGCCCGCGCTGTGATCGCCTGCCCCGGGGTCGCCGCGCGGAAATAGTCGATCCGCAGATCCAGGGTCGCGGTCGAGGCGGGGGAAGTCGGGTGGCACATCACCGCCGCCCCCGATGCGGTGTCCATCAGCGCCGATACCGCCCCGCCATGGATGACCCCGGTGGCCGGATCGCCGACAAAACGGGGATCATAGGGCATGGAAATCACCGCCTTGCCATCGCCAAGGCTCTCAAACTCCATCCCCAGCGCGCGGGCATGCGGAATGGCTTCGATGAACTGGCGGGCTATGCGGATGATATCGGTCATGGCGGCTCCTTGGCGCCCATAATCCCCGCTTCGCCCGCCGCTGCAAGACGCGAATTGCGCGCGTGGACATTGCGCCCCGGTTGATCCCTGCGTAGGTTGAACCAACGGAGGACCGCGATGACCGACACCAGCCGCCTCAGCTTCAAGGAAATGTGCGCCCGGTTCGATGTCACCCCGCGCACCCTGCGCTATTATGAATACATTGAATTGCTCTCGCCCGAAAAAGAGGGCCGCGCCCGGTTCTACGGCCCGCGCGAACTGGCGCGGATGACGCTGATCCTGCGCGGTCGGCGGTTCGGCTTCAGTCTGGAGGAGATACGGCAATGGCTGCTGATGTATGTCCAACAGGGCACGCGCCCGCAATACGAGACCTTTCTGGGTCTCGCTGACCGGCAGCTGGGCGAGTTGGAGCGGCAAAAGGCGGAACTCGACGCCACGATCGACGATTTGCGCGCCCTGCGGGCGACGACGGTGGACGCGATCTCGAAACTAAACTGACCTTACATCACGTCATCCGACATTCTTACGTGACGTTACATTTACGTTAACGTCAAGCACTCTAGTATGGTCACTGCAAAGCGCACATCTGCTGGTCAGATGTATGTGTCCAAGAGTGCATGACGATGACCAATGACCTGATGACCATTCGCCAGATGTGCGACACTTTCGACGTCACGCCCCGCACCCTGCGGTTCTATGAGGCGAAGGAACTGCTGTTTCCGCAGCGTGACGGCAGTCGTCGCCTGTTCACCCGGCGCGACCGCGCCCGGCTGAAACTGATCTTGCGCGGCAAGCGGTTTGGTTTCAGTCTGGAAGACATCCGCCAGATCCTCGATCTGTATGACCGCGACGGGTCCAACCATGCGCAGACGATCCGCACCTATGAACTGGCCCAGCAACGCCTCGCCCAGATGGAGGCGCAGCGTGCCGAGTTGGATGTAGCCATCACCGAACTGAAAACCGAGCTTGACGCGAACGAGGCGATGATCGCCGGTCTGCGCCGCGCGGCAGAGTAAACACAAAGACCGACCAAGGGAGAGAGCACCGATGCCAACCTATACCGCCCCCGTAAAGGACATGCAGTTCCTGCTGCACAACGTTCTGAAGGTCACCGCCGCCGACACCCCCGGCTACGCCGATCTCGACGAAGGTTTCACCGGCGCGGTGCTGGAAGAGGCGGGCAAGGTAGCGTCCGACCTGCTCGCGCCGCTGAACGCGGTCGGCGACAGGGAGGGTTGTGTGCTGGAAAACGGCGTGGTGCGCACGCCAAAGGGTTTTGATGCCGCCTTCAAGTCCATGAAGGAGGGCGGCTGGACCGCACTCGATTGCGACCCGGAATATGGCGGTCAGGGCCTGCCCTATCTGATGGGCTCTGCCGTGGGTGAGATTTTCGTTTCCGCCAACATGGCCTTCAACATGTATCAGGGCCTGACGCATGGGGCCTATTCTGCGATCCACACCCATGGCACCGCAGATCAGAAGACGACCTATCTGCCAAAGCTGGTGTCCTGCGACTGGACCGGCACCATGAACCTGACCGAACCGCATTGCGGCACCGATCTGGGCCTGATGCGCACCAAGGCCGAACCGCAAAGCGATGGCAGCTATCTGATCACCGGACAAAAGATCTTCATCTCGGCGGGCGAGCATGATCTGGCCGAGAACATCATCCATCTGGTGCTGGCCAAGGCCCCGGGCGGCGGTGAGGGGACGCGGGGCATCTCGCTGTTCATCGTGCCGAAATTCCTGGTGAATGAGGACGGCTCGCTTGGCGAGCGCAACGCCCTGTCCTGCGGCAAGATCGAAGAAAAGATGGGCATCCACGGCAATGCCACCTGTGTGATGAACTACGATGGCGCCAAGGGCTGGTTGCTGGGCGACCTGCACAAGGGCATGCGGGCCATGTTCACCATGATGAACGAGGCGCGTCTGGGCGTCGGTCTGCAAGGCTATGCGCAGGCTGCCGCCGCCTATGAAAATGCGCTGGCCTATGCGAAAGATCGTCTGCAGGGCCGCGCAGTGACCGGGGCGGAAAACCCCTCGGGGCCCGCCGACCCGCTGATCGTGCACCCCGACATCCGCCGCAACCTGATGGAGCAGAAAAGCTTTGTCGAGGGCGCGCGCGCGCTGACCTTCTGGGCCGCCCACCTGATCGACCGCTCGGTGCGGCAGGGCGATGCGGCGGCCGAAGGGCTGGTCAGCCTGATGATCCCGGTGATCAAGGGCTTCCAGACCGACAAGGGATTCGAGATGGCGGTGCAGGCCCAGCAGGTGTTTGGCGGGCATGGTTATATCGAGGAATGGGGCATGAGCCAGTTCGCCCGCGATGCCCGGATCGCGATGATCTATGAGGGTGCCAACGGCGTGCAGGCGCTTGACCTCGTGGGCCGCAAGCTGGCGCAGGACGGCGGCAAGCATGTGATGGCGTTTTTCGAGATGGTGAAGGCCGAATGCAAGGCACATGACGGTGACGAGCGGATGACCGGCTTTGCCGAACCGCTAAAAACCGCGTCCAAGCAATTGCAACAGGCGGGGATGTTCTTCATGCAATCGGGCATGAAAAACCCCAACGCCGCGCTGTCAGGGTCTTATGACTTCATGCATCTGATGGGCCATGTCTGCCTTGGCCTGATGTGGACCCGGATGGCAAAGGCCGCCTTTGAAGCGCTGGACGCAGGCCACGCCGACCGCGACTATCTGGAAGCCAAAATCGCCACCGGACGGTTCTACATGGCCCGCCAGTTGCCCGCCTGCACCATGCACCTCGCCCGCATCGAAACCGGGGCCGAGACCGTGATGGCCTTGTCTGCCGAGGCGTTCTAAGCTGTGGGAAACCTCGGGGGATCACGATTTTTCTGCGAAAAATCCCCCTGCCCCATGCTGGAGAGACTCAATGCCGAAACGTTTCCGCCTGACCCGCCGCTTTCCCGTCGCCATGACCGAGGACGGCTATCGCAGGCTGAAACGCTTTGCGGCGGAGGCCGGGCTGGATGAGGGTGAGGCGCTGTCGTTTCTGTTCGAGCATTTCGACAGCGTCACCAACAAGGACAATCTGGTCCACAGGCTCCGGTTGTTCAATTCGGAACTTGAGGATCGGAAACGCTGAAACGGGCGGGATGCGACAGCGGAGGACGCCTCCGGCGGGGGAGTATCTGGGCCAAGATGAAAGTCACAGGTCCACCCCGCCCCGACTGTCCGTTTTGGCTATGCGGGGCTTCGGAGCGAGGCATCACCTTGGGCGGTCATCGGCTCTCCAGCTTGTACCGCGCGTTTGAGGATAGGATGACAGGATTAACGGAACCTTGCTTCATCTTGGCAAAAATACTCCACGGGGGTCCGGGGGTGTGAACCCCCCGGTGATCCCGTCAGGTCTGGGAGGGCCGATGGCTATGGAAGAACCGATGATGGGCATCACGGGGGAGGGCATGGTGGAGCTGTATTGCTTTGGCGAGAGCGGCAATGCCTATAAATGCGCGCTGGCCCTTGCGTTGACCGGGACACCCTGGCAGCCGCGGTTTGTGGACTTTTTCAACGGTGAGACCCGCAGTGCCGCCTTCCGTGAAGTGAACGAGATGGGCGAAGTCCCGGTGCTGGTGGACGGCGCGGCGGTGCTGACCCAATCAGGGGCCATCCTGCTGCATATTGCGGCCAAGGCGGGGGCCCTGGGCGGGGCGACGCCCAAGGCAAGGAACGAAGTGGTGCGCTGGTTGTTGTGGGACAATCACAAGCTGTCGTCCCAGATCGGCACCGTGCGGTTCCTGATGAACTTTGCACCCGCCGACAAGCGCCCCGAAGGGGTGGTGCCGTTCTTGCAGGGGCGGCTCAAGGCCTCTTATGCTGTGCTCAACGACCATCTGGAGCGGCGCGACTGGATGGTGGGGGATGGGGTGACCATCGCCGATCTGACCTGTTGCGGTTATCTGTATTACCCGGAACCCTACGGTTTCGACCGCAAGGACTGGCCACATATCGACGCCTGGCTTGACCGCATTGCGGCGCTGCCGGGCTGGAAACACCCCTATGAATTGATGCCCGGCAACCCGTCGGACCGGGCGTAAGGAGAGGACCACATGTCAGAAGCCTTTATTTATGACGCCGTTCGCAGCCCACGCGGCAAGGGTCGCGCGGATGGCAGCCTGCACGAGCTGACCTCGGTCGCGCTGTCGGCCAGGATCCTGAACGCGATCAAGGAACGCAACGGGCTGGAGGGCCATGCGGTCGAGGATGTGATCTGGGGCAATGTTACCCAGGTGGGGGAGCAGGGGGGCTGTCTGGCGCGCTCGGCTGTGCTGCTGTCTGATCTGGACCAAAGCATCCCCGGCCTTGCCATCAACCGTTTCTGCGCCTCGGGGATGGAGGCGGTCAATCTGGCCGCCAATCAGGTCAAGGGTGGCGCCGGTCAGGCCTATATCGCAGGCGGGGTCGAGATGATGGGCCGGGTTGCGATGGGCAGTGATGGCGCGGCGATTGCCGTGGACCCGGCCCTGGCGATGAAGACTTATTTCGTGCCGCAGGGTATTTCCGCCGATATCATTGCCACCGAATTCGGCTTCACCCGCGACATGGCCGATGCTCTGGCCGTGGAATCGCAGCGCCGCGCAGCCGAGGCCTGGGCGGACGACCGCTTTGCGAACTCGATGATCACCATCCGGGACCAGAACGGCTTGCCGATCCTTGATCGTGATGAATACATGCGCCCCGGCACCGATATGCAGACGCTTGGCGCGCTGAAGCCTGCGTTCAAGGACATGGGCGAGGTGATGCCGGGCTTCGACAAGATCGCCCTGATGAAATACCCGCATCTGGAGCGGATCAACCACATCCACCATGCGGGCAATTCGTCGGGCATCGTTGACGGGGCGGCGGCGGTGCTGATCGGCAATGCCGAGTTTGGCCGCGCTCACGGGCTGAAACCACGCGCCCGTATCCGCGCCACCGCCAAGATCGGCACCGACCCGACAATCATGCTGACCGGCCCGGTGCCGGTGACCGAAAAGATCCTGCGCGATTCGGGCATGAACATCAGCGACATTGACCTGTTCGAGGTGAACGAGGCTTTTGCCAGCGTGGTCCTGCGCTTCATGCAGGCTTTTGATGTGGACCCATCGAAGGTCAACCCCAACGGCGGCTCCATCGCCATGGGCCATCCACTGGGAGCGACCGGGGCCATCATCATCGGCACCGTGCTGGACGAGTTGGAGCGGACCGGCAAAGGGGTTGGACTGGCCACGCTGTGCATTGCCTCGGGCATGGGGGCCGCCACCATCATCGAGCGGGTGTAAGCCATGCAAGCCGCCACCATTCTCCAGACCTATCTGGACGAAATCTCCGTCGCTGTTCTGGCGGGAGATTTCGCGGCCTACCGTGCCGGGATGGTGGTGCCGTTTCATCTGGTGACCCATGCCGAGAGCATCTCGCTCGACACGGATGAAGCGCTGCGCGAGGGGTTCGAGAGCTTTTGCGCAATGCTGAAATCGCAACGGGTGACGGATTATATCCGCCTCGTTGAAGGCGCACAGACGCTTGACCCAGACCTGATCTCTGGTCGCTACATAACCCATGTGATCTCGGGCGGGATGCGGGTGTTTGATCCGTTTTCGTCGCAGATCACCCTGTGCCGGGAGGATGGCCACTGGCGCGCGGCCTCCATCACCAATGCAATTGCCAAATCACGCTGGCCGATGCTGCTGGCCAGCCCCGCCAATACCGACCTTCGGAAAGGACCGGAAAAATGACCGATTTTACTTATGCCGTTGACGCAGATGGCGTTGCCACAATCACCTGGGATGTGCCGGGCAAATCCATGAACGTGATGTCCCTTGCGGGCTTTGCGGAGTTGAACGGCCATATCGACACCGCGCTTGTCGATGCGGCCGTCAAGGGTGTGATTCTGACCAGCGGCAAAAAGGATTTTGCCGGCGGGATGGATCTGAACGTCATCGCAAAGATGCGCGATGACGGCGGGGCCGCAGGGATTTTCAACGGCGTGATGGAGATGCACGCCATCCTGCGCAAGATCGAGCGTGCGGGGATGGACGCCAAGACGCTGAAAGGCGGCAAGCCGATCGTCGCAGCCCTGCCCGGCACCGCGCTTGGCATCGGGCTGGAGCTGCCGCTGTCGTGTCACCGCATCATCGCGGCGGACAACCCGAAGGCCAAGATCGGCCTGCCCGAGATCATGGTCGGCATCTTCCCCGGTGCCGGTGGCACCACAAGGCTGGCCCGCAAGATGGGCGCGATGATGGCCGCACCCTATCTGCTGGAGGGCAAATTGTCCGATCCCAAGGGGGCCAAGGCGGGCGGGCTGATTGATGAGGTGGTCCCTGCGGAAGACCTGCTGACCCGTGCCAAAGAATGGGTGCTCTCGGCCAAAGAGGCCGATCTGGTCAAGCCATGGGATGCCAAGGGCTACAAGATGCCCGGCGGCACCCCCTATCACCCGGCGGGATTCATGACCTTTGTGGGCGCGTCGGCCATGGTGCATGGCAAGACCATGGGCGTCTATCCCGCCGCCAGGGCCCTTCTGAGCGCGGTCTACGAGGGGGCAATGGTGCCGTTTGATACCGCCCTGAAGATCGAGGCACGGCACTTCACCTCGGTGCTGATGAACCCGTCCTCCACGGCAATGATCCGCAGCCTGTTCATCAACAAAGAAGCGCTGGAAAAAGGCGCGAACCGGCCCGACGCCCCCGATCAGACGGTGAAAAAAGTCGGCATCATCGGCGCGGGCATGATGGGGGCGGGCATCGCCTATGTCAGCGCCAATGCCGGTATCGAGGTGGTACTGATCGACGCCGCACAGGATGCGGCGGACCGGGGCAAGGCTCATTCCGAAGCCATTCTCGACAAGGGTATCGCGCGGCGCAAGGTGACGGCGGAGAAAAAGGCCGAAGTGCTGGCCCGCATCACCACCACCACCGATTACGCCGCCCTTTCGGGCTGCGACCTGATCGTCGAGGCGGTGTTCGAGGATATGAAGGTCAAGGCCGATGTCACGGCCAAGGTTGAGGCGGTTGTGGGCAAGGATTGCATCTTTGCCACCAACACCTCCACCCTGCCGATCTCGGATCTGGCGAAAGCCAGCCAGCGCCCCGACCAGTTCATCGGCATCCACTTCTTTTCTCCGGTGGACAAGATGCTGCTGGTGGAAATCATCCGCGGCAATCAGACGGGGGATGTGGCGGTGGCACGCGCGCTGGATTACGTGCGCCAGATCCGCAAGACGCCGATCGTGGTCAATGATGCGCGGTTCTTCTACGCCAACCGCTGCATCATCCCCTATATCAACGAAGGCATCCGCATGGTTGCCGAAGGCGTGGAACCGGCATTGGTGGAAAACGCGGCCCGGCTGGTCGGCATGCCGCTGGGTCCGCTGCAGCTCGTGGATGAAACCTCGATCGACCTTGGGGTGAAGATTGCCAAGGCGACCCGCGCGGCCATGGGCGACGCCTACCCCGACGGCGCGGTGGATGACGTGCTGTTCCAGATGGCCGATCGGGGCCGCCTGGGCAAAAAGGCCAATGCCGGGTTCTACACCTATGACGATGCGGGCAAACGCGAAGGGCTGTGGGACGGGCTGGCGGCGCAATATCCGGTCGCCGAAACCCAACCCGACCTGACCCATGTGCAGCACCGCCTGCTGATGGCGCAGGTGCTGGAGGCCGTGCGCGCGCTGGAAGACGGCGTGCTGACCGATATCCGCGAAGGCGATGTCGGCGCAATCCTCGGCTGGGGCTTTGCGCCTTGGTCGGGCGGTCCGTTCGGCTGGCTCGACATCATCGGTGCCGCCCGCGCGGTGGAGATCTGCGAGGCGCTGACCGTCACCGAAGGCGACCGCTTCAAAACGCCGGACCTGTTGCGCGACATGGCGGCATCGGGCGCCACCTTCTACGGCAAAACCGCCCGCAAGGCGGCCTAAACCCCCGACCCCGACCGGCGCTGCTCTGCCATCCGCAGGGCCGCGCCGGTCTCTTCGGCCATCAGGCAGGCGATCAGATGCTGCGCCTGCGCCAGCGAGTAGCTGCTGTAATCCCTGGCGCGCCAATCGGTATCGGTCAGCGGATCGCCCGCGCAGGACAGCAGAACCCCCCGACTGGCATAGATCACCTGATGGCGCGCAAAGCATAGCTGAACCGCCACCGACATCGGCAAAGGCCTGAAACGCTCTATCCCCCGCCACCCCTCCAACGCCCGCGCCGGGATCAGCGCAAGCGGGTCGCCATAGAGGTCCTCGGCAGCATCCGACTCGATCAGAACCTTCTGGTCGGGCAGCAGCACCAGGTCGTCACGGTTGTCCATCGCCCAGGCGGGCACCAGCAAAGGCCAAAGGCCGGGTGGCGCATCTTCAATAGCCAGAACCTGCGCCTGCAACACCGGCTGGCTGCCCCCGTCAAAGGTCATAACCAGCGCTCCCGGCCCCAGATCCCCGGCCGGGCACCAGCCTGCGGTGGTGGCGATCGGAGTTGTGGCAAATATCCCCTCGGCCACCACCAAAGCTCCACCCTGCCCCACCCGTTCCGGCTCCGGCCAGACCATCACCCGCTCCTTGTCTGGCCCGGATCCCGCATGGGCCAGACCACCTGCCCAGCCCTGTCCCAGAGCTGCGGCGCGCGCCGGGCCAGCCTTTGGCAAATCCAAGGCAGATCGCTCTCATTTCAGAAAAACTGAAGGATCATGGGAAGCCCGCCCGGACCGGAACAGGTGCCCCTGCGCATTGCTGATTTCAAAATACTCCCCGCGGAGCGAATTTGGGCAAGGTGAAAGCCGATAACGCTACACCGGATTTGGCAGGGCGCGTCCTTCGGCAAAGGCGATCAGATTGTTCACCGCCATCATCCCCATGGCCCTGCGCACTTCCAGCGCGGCGGTGCCCAGATGCGGCAGCAGGGTGACGTTCTCCAGCACCAAAAGCGCCGGGTTGATCTGCGGCTCGAACTCATAAACATCCAGACCCGCCCCGGCAAGACGACCGCCGGTGAGCGCTGCCGCAAGGGCTGCTTCGTCAACCACATCGCCGCGGCTGATGTTCACAAGAACCGCATGGGGCTGCATGTGCGCCAGCGTTTCAGCGTTTATCAAATGATGGGTGTCCTTTCCCCCGGGCACGGCCAGCACGACGACGTCAGCCGCCATCACCTCGGCCAGATCAACTTGCCGCGCGGGCACGCCGGCATCGGCCACGGGCGAGCGGTTGAAGAACACCACCTCCATCCCGAACCCGGCCTGCGCGCGCCGCGCGATCGCCTTGCCGATGCGGCCCATGCCGATGATGCCGATGCGTTTGCCCGAGACGTGCAGGCCCAGCATCTGGGTCGGATGCCAGCCCTCCCAGCGGCCGGCGCGGACCATACGCTCGCCCTCACCGGCGCGCCGCGCGGTCATCAGAATCAGGGTGAGTGCGATATCGGCGGTGGCATCGGTGACTGCGCCGGGGGTGTTGGTCACCACCAGACCGGCAGCGCGGGCGGCGGCCACGTCGATATGGTTGTAGCCCACGCCGAAATTGGCCAGCATCCGCGCCCGCGGGGCAGGCACATCGGCAAAGACATCGGGTTGATAGCGGTCGCCCAGTGTGGGCAGAATCAGGTCATGATCGCGAAGGCTGGCGCGCAACTCAGCGGCGGTCAGGGGCCGCGTGCTGTCACGTGGCGTCACATCGAACCGGGCACGAGCGGCGGCCATCACATCATCCGGCAGCGGGCGGGTGATCAGCAGTTTCATCAGAACATCCTTCCACCAGGGGGCACCATCCGGTCAGGCGACAGCAGCACCACCTCGCCTGCCTCATCCGGCACACCCAGCACCAGCACTTCGGACAGCACCTTGCCGATCTGGCGCGGCGGGAAATTGACCACCGCCACCACCTGCCGCCCGATCAGGGTTTCCGGCGTGTAATGGCGGGTAAGCTGTGCGCTGGAGCGTTTTTCGCCAAGCTCTTCGCCGAAATCGACCCAAAGCTTGATCGCCGGCTTGCGCGCCTCGGGAAAGGGTTCGGCGCGGGTGATGCGGCCCACCCGGATGTCCACCTGTCGGAAATCATCATAGGTGATCATTTGCCCAGCTCCCGCCCCCGGTCGGCGGCGGCCTTGACGGCGCGGCGCAGCAAGGCCGGAAAGCCGGTCTCCGGTTCCATCAGCACCGACAGAGCCGCCGCCGTGGTTCCGCCGGGCGAGGTGACGTTGATGCGCAGCTGTCCGGCACTTTCCGGGGCGCGATGCGCCAGCTCCCCTGCCCCGGTCACCGTGGCACGGGCAAGTTGCATAGCAAGGTCTGCGGGCAGTCCCTCGGCCTCGCCCGCCGCCGCCAGTGCCTCGATCAGGTGGAACACATAGGCCGGACCGGAGCCGGAGACGGCGGTGACGGCATCCATCTGATGCTCGCCTTCCAGCCGCACCACCTGACCCACCGCCGAGAGCAGCGCTTCGGCAAGGTCCAGATCGGCGGGGGTTGCCGCCGCATTGCCGGTAATGGCGGTGATCCCGCGCCCGACGGCGGCGGGGGTGTTGGGCATGGCGCGCACGATATGGGTGCCTGTGCCGAACGCCGCCTCATAGGTGGCAATCGTCGTGCCTGCCGCCACGGTCACGATCAGCGTGTCGCTGCCGCCGAAACCGGCGATCTGCGGCAGCGCGGCCCCCATCATCTGCGGCTTGACCGCAATCAGCACCACGGCGGGCGCCTCCGGCATGCCGCCGTTCAGCGTCAGGCCCCTTGCCGCAATCCCCTTCAGCCAGTCCGAAGGATGCGGGTCAAGAACCCATGTCGCCTGTGGCAACAACCCCTGCCCCAACCAGCCTTCCAGCATGGCCGATCCCATCTTGCCGCAGCCCAGAAGCACCAGGCCCCGGCGGTTGATCATATCCAAGTTCATCATATTCCCCGTCTTGACGGGGCAAGGTTAGGCGCGACCGTATGCCTCGGCAATGGCAACCTTCATCGCGTCAGCCGGGGTCTTGTCGCCCCAACCCACCAGCTGGAACGCGGGGTAGAAGCGTTCCGCCGCCATCACCGCGCTGGAAATCAGCCGGTCGATCTGTTCCGGCCCGGCCACCTGTCCGCCTGCAAGCACCAGCCCGTAGCGCCAGACCATCAGCTTTTGGTCGGACCAATAGGTGAAGGCGCCGGTCCAGACCATATCGTTGCAGCGGTTGAGCACATCAAGCAGCCCCGGCAGCTTGCCCTCGGGCGGCTCCATCTCGAAGGTACAGATCAGCCGCAGGGTTTCGTCCTGCGCCGACCATGCAAGCGTCAGCGAATAGGTGCGCCACTGCCCTTCGACCGCCATGGCGATCTGATCATCGGTGACCCGGTCAAACTCCCACGCATGGTGTTCGGCCAAGGTTTCGACGATATCAATCGGATGCATATCGTCGGTTGACAGGAAATCTTCGGAAAGTGACATTGCCCGGCCTCTTCATGATGCCTTTCGTGGGGCGTGACCCACGAAATGCTGGGTGTCTGGCAAGGAGCTGCGTATGCCCGACAGCACCCTTACTAGATATGGTGTTGCAGAAGCGGAAGCCTGTAAAGTGATTTCTTGGCAAATCTTCTGTGGACAACCCGGCAGAAGGCGGATCAACACCGCTGTTTGCCGCACTGGCAGCGGCAAAGCCGACCGTCTTGCCGGTCTTCCCGGCCGTAAGGGTCAGATCAGCCGGGTCAGAACCGCCTCGACGTCATCGACAAAGCCGGCCCAGTCGCCGTCCTCGTCAATGCCGACAATGCGCAGCAAGAACAACCCCTCGACCGCCAGAAAGGCGACGCGGGCGGCCTGTGCCTCGGGGGTGGCGGCGCCGAGCCGGGCAAACATCGCCTGATACCAGCGCCGGGTCTCGCGCAGGTTTTCCGGGTCTTCGATATAGCCGATCATCAGCCCGGCCATCTTGGCATTCATCGCCTGCTGCGAGGCGCGCATTGCCTGGATGTACTGCCGGACCAGCGCGGGAGCGTCGAGCGACTCATCGGACTCCAGCAATGCGTCGAACTGCCGGGTCCAGCGTTCGATCAGGGCGCGCACCAGATCATCCTTGGAGGCAAAGGAATACTGCACCCCGCCCTTCGAGATCCCGGCGGCACTGGCCAAAGCCCCGATGGTCAGCGCCTTGGCACCCTCGGTGCGGACGATGTCTTCTGCCACGTCCAGCAGGCTGTCACGGGTGATGGTCGGTTTTCTGCCCATGGGTGCCGTTGCCCTGTCATGAAACTTTGCCGTTGAAATCCATACGTATGTATTTATATCGACGGGCGCAATTTCTTTTCAGGTGAATCATGTCCGTTTCTGCCGTTTCCACCCGCTCTGCCGACCCGAAGCGTTGGCTGGTTCTGGTCGCTGTCATGCTGGCATTCCTGCCGGTTGTGCTGGATATGACCATCCTGCATGTGGTGGTGCCGACGCTGACGCAGGCGCTGGGTGCCACCAATACCGAGGTGCTCTGGATCATCGACATCTACCCGCTGCTGATGGCGGGGCTTCTGGTGCCGATGGGCACGCTGGCCGACCGGGTGGGCAACCGGCGCATTCTGCTGACCGGGCTTGTGGTGTTCGGCATCGCCTCGGGGCTGGCGGCCTTTGCGACCAATCCGGCGATGCTGATCGCGGCACGGGTGCTCTTGGCGATGGGTGGAGCGATGATCATGCCCTGCGTGCTGGGCATCATCCGTCGGACCTTCGAGGATGATGCCGAGCGGGCGATTGCGCTTGGCCTGTGGGGCACGATTGGCGCGGCGGGCGCGGCGATCGGGCCGCTGGTCGGCGGCGGGCTGCTGGAGCATTTCTGGTGGGGATCGGTGTTCCTGATCAACGTGCCGGTGATGCTGGTGGTGGCCCCGGCCTGCTATGCCCTGCTGCCGCGGCGTGAGGAGGTGACGCCGGGCGCATGGCCGATCGGTCAGGCCATCCTGCTGATTCTGGGTATGATTTCGGTAGTATACGGCATCAAGGCCGGGTTTGGCGGCACCCAGCCGCTGGCCGTGGTGGCGCTGGTCCTGGGCTTTGGCTTTGTCCTGCTGGTGCTGTTCGGACGCAAGCAGCTGCGTTCAGCCACGCCGATGCTGGATCTGTCACTATTCTCCCACCCGGCTATTGTCGCGGGGATGATCATGGCGGTTGTGGCCACCGGCGCATTGGCCGGGGTAGAGCTTACGTTGGCGCAGGAGCTGCAATATGTGCTGGGCAAAACACCGCTGCAGGCCGGCATTTTCATGATCCCGATCATGGTAGCGGCGGCGGTTGGCGGCCCGCTGGCGGGCAAGCTGACCACAATGTTCGGGTTGCGCGTGGTAGCCAGCCTGTCGCTGCTGTTGTCGGCAGGCGCATTGGCGGGCCTCGCCTTCAGCGATTTCAACGATCCGGGGCTGATCGTGCCGGGGTTGCTGGCTGCTCTGGGCCTGACGCTCAGCATCGGGCTGACGGCATCGTCGATCGCGATCATGGGCTCGGTCGAGGCGAGCAAGGGCGGAGCCGCAGGCTCGCTGGAAGCGACGAGCTATGAGCTGGGCACCGGACTGGGGATCACCCTGTTCGGGGTGTTCATGGCGGGGATCTTTGGCCGGACCATCGCGTTGCCCGAGGGCCTGCCGCCCGAACTGGCGGTGCAGGCGGCGCGGTCGATCGGCGACAGCTATCTGGTGGCGCAAAAGCTGACCGAAGGCCCGGCGGCGGCGCTGATCGCGGCGGGCAAGGCGGCGTTTTCCACAACGCATGCGGTGTTGCTCACCACCTCGGCAGGGCTGATCGGGGTGCTAGCGGTTGTGGTGTTCTTCCTGCTGGCCAGCTATCGCGACAAGGGCGGCGCGCATTGACGCTTGCCCAAGCCGCGCGCCGGTGGCGGATCACGCCACCGGCGAGCGGATATGGCGGCAGGCCTCCAGTGCCAGCGGTGACAGGCCCGCGCCGCCGGCGGCGGCGTGGTCCAGCAGCTGCAGCCGCATCCGCGGTTCCCAGAAGTCATTGATATGCGCCGCAACCTTGCCCGCCCGGTCATCATCCGGCTGGGTCTGGAAGAATGTGGCGATCTGGTTGGCCATCATGACCATCTTTTCAGGCTGCATCACAGGCTCCGGTCTGAATTCGGTCAGGATGGGCATAGATATCGAACCCGCCGCCGCGCGCAAAGGCCACAAGCGTCAGTTTCGCGGCCTGCGCCAGCCGCAGGGCATGGGCGGTGGGGGCTGACACCGCGATCAGCACCGGGCATCCGGCCATGACGGTTTTCTGCACCATTTCCACCGACACCCGCGAGGTCAGCACGATCGCCCCCGTCCCGGCATCGACCCCGCTGCGCGCCATTGCCCCGGTCAGCTTGTCCAGCGCATTGTGCCGCCCGACATCCTCACGCGCCAGCACGATTCCCTGCCCGGGCAACAGGAACCCCGCCGCATGCACCGCATGGGTCTGGTCGTGCAGCGGCTGATGGGCCTGCAACAGGTCGGTCGCCTGTGCCACCTCTGCCGGTGTGAGCCTTGGCCCCGAGGCAGCCAGCACCGGCAAGGGGCGGATCGCCTGTTCCAGGCTGTCGATCCCGCACAATCCACACCCCACCGGGCCAAGCATGCTGCGGCGGCGGGCCTGCAACGCCGCCGCCTGATCCTCGGCAATCCAGAACCGCGCCTCCAACCCGGCATCATACACGACGATTTCAAGCGACTGAACCTGATCCAGCCGGTCGATGAAGCCCTCGCTCAGCGCGAAGCCAAAGGCGAAATCCTGCAGATCGCAGGGTGAGGCCATCATCACCGCCGCCGTGGTGCCGTTGAACACCAGCGCCACCGGCAGCTCTTCCGGCAGGCAGCGCATGACCTCACGCGCCTGCCCGCCCTGCACCGAAAGCCCCCTCAGGCTGTAGGTGGCCACCCGCATGGCTATTCCGCCGCAGGCAGGATGCGCCGCGACTGCGCCGCCTGCGCGTTGTAATCTTCCTGCCAGTCAGATGGCCCGTTCGAGGGCGACACCTGCACCGCCGTCACCTTGTATTCCGGGCAGTTCGTCGCCCAGTCGCTGAAATCGGTGGTGATCACATTGGCCTGCGTGTCGGGGTGGTGGAAGGTGGTGTAAACCACCCCCGGCGATACGCGATCGGTAAGGCTTGCCCGCAGCGTGGTTTCCCCCGAGCGGGAGGCGAGGCGAACGAAATCACCCTCCTTCACCCCCCGTACCTCGGCATCATGCGGGTGGATTTCCAGCACATCCTGATCGTGCCAGACCACATTCGCCGTGCGCCTTGTCTGCGCGCCGACGTTGTATTGCGACAGGATCCGCCCGGTGGTCAGCAAGAGTGGAAAGCGCGGGCCGGTGCGTTCCTCGGTCGCGATATATTCGGTGACGATGAACCGCCCCTTGCCGCGCACGAAACCGTCCACATGCATCAGCGGCGTGCCATCGGGGCTGGCCGCATTGCAGGGCCATTGGACCGAGCCTTTTTCCTCCAGCACGTCATAGCTCACCCCGGAAAAGCTGGGCGTGGTCAGCGCGATTTCATCCATGATCTGCGACGGATGGGTGTAGTGCCAGTTCGCGCCCATGGCGCGGGCCAGAAGTTGCGTCACCTCCCAATCCGCATAGCCGTTGCGCGGGGCCATTACCCGGCGCACCCGGTTGATGCGGCGTTCGGCATTGGTGAAGGTGCCGTCCTTTTCAAGGAACGTCGAGCCGGGCAGGAAGACATGGGCGTAATTTGCGGTCTCGTTCAGGAACAGGTCGTGGACGATCACACAGTCCATCGCCGCCAGCCCCGCCGCCACGTGTTTGGTGTCGGGGTCGGATTGCAAAATGTCCTCGCCCTGACAATACAGCCCCTTGAACGTGCCCTCCACCGCCGCATCCAGCATGTTGGGGATGCGCAACCCCGGTTCGGGGTCGATCGTTACGCCCCATGCCGCCTCGAACACGCCGCGCGCCTCGGCGCCCTTCACATGGCGATACCCCGGCAGTTCGTGCGGGAACGATCCCATGTCGCACGATCCCTGCACGTTGTTCTGCCCGCGCAGCGGGTTCACCCCCACGCCGGGGCGGCCGACATTGCCGGTCAGCATGGCAAGGTTGGCGATCGCGATCACCGTGGTCGATCCCTGCGAATGTTCGGTCACGCCCAACCCGTAATAGATCGCGCCATTCCGACCGGTGGCGAACAGCCTTGCCGCCGCGCGCAGCTCCGCCGCAGGCACGCCGGTGAGCATCTCGGTCGCCTCAGGCGAATGGCGTGGGTCGGAGATGAAGGCCGCGTAGTCCTGAAACTCATCCCAGTCGCAACGGCTGCGGATGAACGCCTCATCCATCAACCCTTCGGTCACGATCACATGCGCAAGGGCCGAGACCACCGCCACATTGGTGCCGGGCCGCAGCGGCAGGTGATGCGCCGCCTTGATATGCGCCGATTGAACCAGATCAATCCGGCGCGGGTCGATCACGATCAGCTTCGCCCCCGCCCGCAGCCGCTTTTTCAGGCGGCTGGCAAAGACCGGGTGGCCATCGGTCGGATTGGCCCCGATCACGATCACCACATCGCAATGTTCCACCGAGTCGAAATCCTGCGTCCCCGCCGAGGTGCCAAAGGTCTGGCCCAGCCCATAGCCGGTGGGCGAATGGCAGACCCGGGCGCAGGTGTCGGTGTTGTTGTTCAAAAACACCCCGCGCGCCAGTTTCTGCACCAGATAGGTTTCCTCATTGGTGCAGCGGCTCGACGTGATCACCCCGATCGAGCGGCGGCCATGCTTCTCCTGCAACCCGTGCATCCGGTCGGCGGCAAAGCGCAAAGCCTCGTCCCAGCCGACCTCCTGCCAGGGCTGGTCGATGCGGTCGCGGATCATCGGTTTCAGGATGCGGTCGCGGTGGGTGGCATAGCCATAGGCAAAGCGCCCCTTCACACAGGAATGCCCGCGGTTGGCCTTGCCGTGTTTGTAGGGCACCATCCGCACCAGCTGGTCGCCGTTCAGTTCCGCCTTGAACGAGCAGCCGACCCCGCAATAGGCGCAGGTGGTGATCACCGATCTCGTGGGCGTGCCCAGTTCGATCACAGATTTTTCCTGCAAGGTCGCGGTCGGGCAGGCCTGAACACAGGCCCCGCAGCTGACGCAATCGGACTCCATTGCCGTGTCGGTTTTGGCCCCGAACGACACCCGGCTGTCAAACCCGCGCCCTTGAATCGTCAGCGCAAAGGTGCCCTGCACCTCTTCGCAGGCCCGCACGCAACGCGAGCAGACGATGCATTTGGCCGGATCATAGGTGAAATAGGGGTTGGAACTATCCTTGGGGATGAACTGCGTATTGGCCTCGCCGCTGGTGTTGCGCGGGCGGAAATGGGTCTGCTCAGCCTGATAGCGCACATCGCGCAAGCCCACCGCCCCCGCCATATCCTGCAATTCGCAATCGCCATTGGCCGCACAGGTCAGACAATCCAGCGGGTGATCAGAGATATACAGCTCCATCACCCCCCGCCGCACCTTGCGCACGGTATCCGACTGGGTGCGCACCACCATGCCGGAGGCAACCGGCGTGGTGCAGGATGCCGGCGTGCCGCGCCGCCCCTCGATCTCGACCACGCACAACCGACAGGAGCCGAACGCCTCCACAGAGTCGGTCGCGCAGAGCTTCGGCACCTGAATCCCCGCCTCGGCGGCGGCGCGCATCACGCTGGTGCCCTCGGGCACCGTGACCTCGAAGCCGTCGATGTGCAGCGTCACCGGCTTGCCGGTCTTGGCGGGTGTGCCCATGTCGCGATCATCGGGGAGGATGAAATCCTTCACTCTGCAGCCTCCTTCCGGGTAGCGAAGTCATCGGGAAAATGGGTCAGCGCCGACATGACCGGAAACGGCGTGAAACCGCCCAATGCGCAGAGTGATCCCAGCTTCATCGTCTCGCACAGGTCGGTCAGGATCGGGATGGCATCGGGATCGCCGCGCGCGATGCGGTCGATCGTTTCCACGCCCCGCACGGCACCCACCCGGCAGGGTGTGCATTTGCCGCAGGACTCCACCGCGCAGAACTCCATGGCAAAGCGCGCCATGCCCAGCATGTCGGCGCTGTCGTCAAACACCACCAGCCCGGCATGGCCGATCAACCCGCCCGCCGCATCAAAATCCTCATACCCCAACGCTGTGTCGAATTTCGACACCGGCATATAGGCCCCCAACGGCCCGCCGACCTGCACCGCCTTGACCGGGCGTCCCGTCGCGGTGCCGCCCGCCACATCCATCACCAACTCGCCCAAGCTCATGCCAAAGGCGGTCTCGAACAGCCCGCCCCGCGCCACATTGCCCGCGATCTGCAGGGTCACCGTGCCGCGCGACCGGCCCAGCCCGAAACCGGCATAATGCGCGGCACCCTTCTCGAAGATCACCGGCACCGTCGCCAGAGAGATCACGTTGTTCACCACCGTCGGCCGGCCCATGAACCCCTCCAAAGCGGGCAGCGGCGGTTTGGCCCGCACCACGCCGCGCCTGCCCTCCAAAGCGTTCAGCAGCGAGGTTTCCTCGCCGCAGACATAGGCCCCGGCCCCGACACGGATTTCCAGATCAAAAGCCCGCCCCGAGCCCAGAATATCCGGACCCAGCAAGCCGTTTGCGCGGGCGATCCGCACGGCCGCATCCATCACCTTGATGGCATCAGGATATTCCGAGCGCAGGAACACAAAGCCGCGCGTGGCCCCGACGCCAAGCCCGGCAATCACCATGCCCTCGATCAGGGTGAACGGGTCGCCCTCGATGATCATGCGGTCGGCGAATGTGCCGCTGTCGCCCTCATCGGCATTGCAGACGATGTATTTGCGGCTCCCCTTGGCCCCCAGCACCGTGTTCCATTTGATGCCGGTGGGAAACCCCGCCCCACCCCGGCCGCGCAAACCGCTGTCGGTCACTTCCTGCACGATCTGTGCACAGGTCATCCCCAGCGCCCGGCGCAGGCCAACCAGCCCGCCGTGTGCTTCGTAATCGCTCAAGCTCAGCGGGTCAGTGATCCCGCAGCGGGCAAAGGTCAGGCGGGTCTGGCGGGCCAGAAACGGGATATCCTCCACCGGCCCCAACCCCTTGAGCGTGCCGTCCAGCAACGCAGGCACATCGCCGGGCGTAACCGCGCCAAAGCCCTGCCGCCCCACCCCGGTCTCCACCTCGACCAGCGGTTCCAGCCAGACCATACCCCGCGAGCCGTTGCGCACCAGGTCCACCGCCAGCCCCCGACGCGCAGCCTCAGCCAGAATTGCCCCGGCCACCTCATCCGCGCCGACCGCTTTCGCAGTGCTGTCCATCGGCACATAAATCCTCATGCCCCCGCCTCCCGCAGCAGTGCATCCATGCGGGCGCGGTCCACCCGGCCCACCACCCGGCCATCCACCATCGCCGCCGGGGCACAGGCGCACAGCCCGAGGCAATAGACCGGTTCCACCGTCACCGCGCCATTTGCCGTGGTGCCGTGCCAGGCAATGCCCAATTTCGTGAGCGTTTCCTCGGCCAGCGCATTGCCACCCATCGCCTGACAAGCCTCGGCCCGGCAGATCCTGACGATATGCCGCCCGGCAGGCGCCTCACGGAAATCGTGATAGAACGACACCACACCATGCACCTCGGCTTTGCTGATGTTCAGCGCCTTCGCAATCAGCGGCTGGGCGCTGGCGGGCACATGGCCGAAACGCGCCTGAATGTCATGCAGGATCGGCAGCAGCGGCCCCTCCAGCGAAAGGTGCCGGTCGATCAATGCGCTGATCTCAAGGTCCGTCGGGGCGGGCTGGTGTGCGGGCATGGCTGGCCTTTGGCTTGCGTCATCGTCCAGTCTACCGCGCCGAAGCATCGCCAATCAATATCGCAAATCCGTTGCTTGATAGGAAAAGTCTATCAAGCCGCATCAGCGATGCTTGCCATAGGCTTTCGTAGTCTTGTTGCCGCGCGAGCCCGAGATCACCGGCGTATTGGTGCGGTTCTCGTCCCGCAGCTTGCGCCACCGTTCCAGCCGGGCCGGGTCCAGCGTGCCTGCCGCCACCGCCGCCTGCACTGCGCAGCCCGGCTCATGCGCATGGGTGCAGTCGCGGAACCGGCAGTGCGGGGCCAGTTCGGCGATCTCGGCAAACAGCACATCGAGGCCCACCGAAATATCGCTGACATGCAGCGTGCGGATGCCCGGCGTGTCGATCACCCAGGCTCCGCCCGGAAGGGCGTGCAGGGAGCGTGACGTGGTGGTGTGCCGCCCCTTGGCATCATCCTCGCGGATGCTGCCTGTCGCCTGCGCCTCCCCCGCAGATTTGTCGGCCAGCGTATTCAGCAGCGACGATTTCCCCACGCCGGACGAGCCAACCAGCGCCACCGTCTGCCCCACGCCGCACCATGGCGCCAGCGCAACTGCCGCATCGGGCGCATTGGCGTTCAAAGCTACCACCGGCAGGCCACGCTGCAATCCGCTCACCTGGCCGACATAGGGTGCCACATCCGCCACCTGATCGGCCTTGGTCAGCACGATAACCGGCACGGTACCCACCTCATTGGCCAGCGCCAGATAACGCTCCAGCCGCGCCGGGTTCAGATCGTCGTTGCACGAGGTCACGATGAACAGCGTATCGACATTGGCCGCGATCAGCTGTGGCACCCGCCCGCCCTCGGTGCGGCGCTGGATCAGCGTGTGGCGGTCCAGCCTGCGGACCAGCAGGTCGGTTTCCGGCTCTACCAGCACCCAGTCGCCCACCGCGTAATCGGCGGTGTTGGTCAGCGGCGGGATCTGCAGCCGCAGTGGCCCGCGCACCGTTTGCCCGCCCATCCGCCCCCGGTGGACGGTGGCCACCCGCACCGGCTCCAGCCCGCTGTCGTCGGGCTCCAGTTGGGCATCGAAAAACGCCGTCCAGCCGAGTGACGCAAGTGGCAGGGAGGTCTGATCTGATACAACGGTCATATCCCCTGCATGCGCGGGAGATCCTTCAGATGCAAGGGGTGGCGACACCGCCATCCCGGTTTCACCGGGTAAACTGCCGCCTTTGCGCATTGTCCGGCCCTGCGGCGGCGTGCTGTGCAAGCGTGAACGCGCAGTGGTCAAATGCCGAAAGCAGGCTTATATTGGCCGACCACCCCGCGCTCGGGGCTTTGTCCAGCGAAAGGAATTCCACACCCGATGCCGAAAGACCCGCGCGCCACTGTTTCAACCGACAGTCTGACCGCCTCGCTGGCGGCACTGCCGAAAAAGGGGCTGCCGCCGGTGCATCTGTGGAACCCGCCCTATTGCGGCGAGATGGACATGCGTATCGCCCGCGACGGGACGTGGTTTCATGAGGGCACGCCGATTGGCCGGGCCCCCATGGTAAAGCTGTTCTCCTCGATCCTGAAGCGTGAAGGCGATCGGTATTTTCTGGTGACCCCGGTGGAAAAGCTGGGCATCCGGGTTGATGACGCGCCGTTTCTGGCGGTGGACTTCATTGCAAAGGGCACGGGCCGCGACCAGCGCCTGACCTTTTCAACCAAAACCGAAGACGAGGTCACGGCCGGCCCTGACCATGCCATCCGCGTGACCCGCGACCCCGCAACCGGCGAACCTGCACCCTATATCCATATCCGCGCCGGGATGGAGGCGCTGATCGACCGCAAGACTTTCTACCGGCTGGTTGATCTGGGCCTGCAGGAAGATGTTGACGGCACCCCCTGGTTCGGCGTCTGGTCGGCGGATGTTTTCTTTCCCATGATCCCATCGGCTGACCTGCCCTGAATGCCCCGATTTGCCGCAAACCTGACGATGCTGTTCACCGAGGTGCCCAGCCTGCACCGACCGGAACTGGCCGCACAGGCAGGGTTCGACGGGGCCGAAATCCTGTTTCCCTATGACCACCCCGAAGCGGAATGGGAAAAGGCGCTGTCCGGCCTGCCGCTGGCGCTGATCAACACGCCGCCCGGCAACTGGTCGGCGGGCGATCGGGGCTTTGCCGCCATACCGGGCGAAGAAAGCCGGTTCCGGGACGGGTTCTTGCGCGCAGCATCGCTTGCCACCCGACTTCGCGCCGAACGGCTGCATGTCATGGCCGGGGTGGCCAAGGGGCCGCAGGCCGAACAGGTCTACCGCGAGAACCTGGCCTGGGCAGTGCAGCAGGCGCCCGATCTGGCCCTGACGGTGGAGCCGATCAACCCTGACGACATGCCGAGCTATTTCCTGAACGATTTCGATCAGGCCGCGCGGATTCTGGAAGACCTGAACGCCCCGCAGATCGGGTTGCAGTTCGATGTCTGGCACGCTGCCCGCATCCACGGCAATGCCAGTGCGGTCTGGGCCGCGCACCGTCACCGCGTCAGCCATGTGCAGATCGCGGGCTTTCCGTCGCGCAACGAGCCGGGCGGCGGCGGCTTTGATCTGCCCGCGCTCTGTGCCGAACTGGATACCGCCGGCGGCACGGTCTGGGTCGCGGGCGAATACCGGCCGGCCCGCGCCACGGTGCATGGCTTGATGTGGTTGCAGGCCCTCAAATCCCGCAACCGCCCGATCGGCATCTGACACGCCCCACCCTTGCCCGCCCGCCGGTTTTCCGTATGATGCGGGCGCAGCAAGCCATAGGATTCCGCCATGCCCATCGACGCGCCCGAAACCCAGATCGTCACCACCTGGAAAGTCGCCTGCGACGGCGGCGAGGGTGCTTTGGGCCACCCCCGCGTCTGGATGACGATCCCGCAGGATCTGGGCTATGTCGAATGTGGCTATTGCGACAAACGCTATGTGATCGACCGTGAGCACGCGCACGACGACCACTGAGGCGCGCGCCTACGCCAACTCAACCGCAAACGACGGCCCTGGCGCCGGACGCTCGGCCAGCCCCATCGCCCGGTAAGCCGCCGCCGCCCGTGCATTTGCCGGATGGGTGCCAATGGTCAGTCTCGTGCAGCCCTCGGCCTGCGCAAGGCTCCGCGCCGCAAAAATCAACGCGCGCCCGATACCCTGACCACGAAACACATCCTGCACAAACAGATGCGCAATATCATAGCCCGACCGCCCGGTGATCAGGTCGGTGCGCCGCGCCAGCAGCGCATAGCCGACCGGAAGACGGGACGGACGGTCCGCCGGAAAGGCGACCAGCCCGCGCAGATCGGGCGCGTCCAGCACCAGAGCGCGCAACCGGGGCGGCGTGATGGTGGCCACATCGCCATGATGGGTGGCAAGCTCGATCAGCATGCGGTGCACCTCGGGCAGATCAGCCGCGCCCAGCGGGCGGATGTCGATGGGGGGATGGTTGGGGATCACGGTCTGGTGTCTCTCTCGCGAAGGGCCCGCGAGGGGGAACCATTTCCTTCGGCCTGACCCTCGCGGGCGGCTGATGGGGGTTTCAAACGAAACTGCCCTGCCGCCTATATGGCGCAGGTCCAATAAAACGACGCCGAAGCGTTGGGGGATGCGTTCAGGTGCAGCATGGCGCGCAAACTGCCGTGCTTCCCGCCCTCTGTCAAGCCAACCCTCTGCGCTCCCCCCGCGGGCGCTTGTCGGGAAGTCGCGCCCTGTGCGGGTTGAGAAATCCCGGCTATCCCCGCGCCCTGCCGCCGAGCACCACGCCGATCACCGCGCCCGCGACAGCAGCCAGCGGCACCCAGAAAAAGACGACCCCCATCATATAGGCCCCTTCGGCCTGCGAGATCGGGATGAACATGGGCAGCCCGATCCCGAGGACAAAGGCGCCGCAGGTGCCGATGACCATCCCCACTAAAGCCCCGAGAAATCTGCGCATCACACACCTCCGCTTCCGGCATCAGCCTAACATGACCGCCTTGGTGGGTGGAAGCGTCCGGCAGATCGTGGCAATACTCCACAAGGATCACAGCAAGGACGCGCGGCATGACATTCGGCAAGGGGCACCATCTGCATCTGATCGACGGCTCGGCCTATATCTTCCGCGCCTATCACGCCCTGCCGCCACTGACGCGCAAATCCGACGGGTTGCCGGTGGGGGCCGTCGCCGGGTTCTGCAACATCCTCTGGGGTGAGCTGACCAAATCGGGCCGCGAGGTGCCAACCCATATCGCGGTGATCTTCGACTACTCCTCCAAGACCTTCCGCAACGATATCTATCCCCTCTACAAGGCCAACCGGCCCGACCCACCCGAAGACCTGCGCCCGCAATTTCCCCTTACCCGCGATGCCACCCGCGCCTTCAACGTCGCCTGTATCGAGATCGACGGGTATGAGGCCGATGACATCATAGCCACCCTCGCCCGCCAGGCGGTGGAGGCGGGCGGGGCCTGCACCATCATCTCCTCGGACAAGGATCTGATGCAACTGGTCGGCAATGGCGTGCGGATGCGCGACCCGATGAAGGACCGCACCATCGACCGCGACGAGGTGATCGAGAAATTCGGTGTCGGACCAGAACGTGTGGTCGATGTGCAGGCATTGGCAGGAGATTCTGTTGACAACGTGCCGGGCGCGCCGGGGATCGGGCTGAAAACCGCCGCCCTGCTTATCAACGAATACGGCGATCTGGAAACCCTGCTGGAGCGCGCGGGTGAAATCAAACAGCCCAAACGCCGCGAGGCGCTGATCGACAATGCCGATCTGATCCGCATCTCCAAGCGCCTTGTGTCGCTCGATGCGCAGGTGCCGCTCGACTTCGGCCTGACGGATCTGGCCATGCATGAGCCCGACCCGGAAAAACTGCTGCCCTTCCTGCAGGAAATGGAATTCCGCACCCTCACCCGCCGCGTCTCCGAACGGCTGCAGGTCGAAGCCCCCGCATTGCAAGAGACCACAGAGCCGCAGGCGACTTCCGCCCCCGAACGCCTGCCCTTTGACCACAACGCCTATGAGCGTGTGGACACCCTGCAAGCCCTGCAGGTCTGGGCCGATCGCATCCGCGACATCGGCCATGTCGCGGTGGATACCGAAACCACCAGCCTGGATGAGATGCGCGCTGAACTGGTCGGCATGTCCCTCGCCGTCGATCCCGGCTGCGCCTGCTATATCCCGATCGGCCACAAACAGGGCGGCGGTGATCTGTTCGGCTCCACCGATCTGGTGCCGGGGCAACTGCCGCTGGCGGAGGTGCTGGCGGTGCTGAAACCCGTCCTTGAAGACCCCTCGATCCTGAAGATCGGCCAGAACATGAAATATGACTGGAAGATTTTTGCCCGCATCGGCGTGACGGTTGCACCGATCGAAGACACCATGCTTATGTCCTCCGCGATGTATGCCGGGGTCCACAACCACGGCATGGACGTGCTGTCGGAAACCCATCTCGGCCATACCCCGATCCCGATCAAACCGCTGCTGGGCTCGGGCAAATCGGCGATCACCTTTGACCGGGTGGCGATCGACGATGCCGTGAAATACGCCGCCGAAGATGCCGATGTGACCCTGCGCCTGTGGCTGACCTTCCGCCCCAACCTCCACCGGGCCCGCGTCACCACCGTCTATGAAACGCTGGAACGCCCGCTGGTGCCGGTGCTGGCGCGGATGGAGATGCATGGCATCCAGGTCGACCGAGACACGCTGTCGCGCATGTCGAACGCCTTTGCCCAGAAAATGGCCGGGCTGGAGGATGAGATCCAGACGCTTGCCGGTGAGACCTTCAACGTAGGCTCCCCCAAACAACTGGGCGAGGTGCTGTTCGACCGCCTCGGCCTGCCCGGCGGCGCCAAGGGCAAGACCGGGGCCTATGCCACCGGCGCCGATGTGCTGGAGGATATCACGACGCTGGAAGACCACCCGCAGGGTGCTCAGCTCGCCGCCCGCGTGCTGGACTGGCGGCAGCTGGCAAAGCTGAAATCCACCTATACCGACGCGCTGCAAGACCACATCAACCCGGAAACCGGGCGCGTCCATACCTCCTACTCGCTGGTCGGTGCTGTGACCGGGCGGCTGTCTTCCACCGATCCCAACCTGCAGAACATCCCGATCCGCACCGAGGAGGGCCGCCGCATCCGCGAGGCTTTCGTGGCCCCCAGAGGCCGGGTGCTGGTCTCGCTCGACTACAGCCAGATCGAGTTGCGCATCCTCGCCCATGTCGCCGATATCCCGTCGCTGCAACAGGCGTTCAAGGACGGCATCGACATCCACGCCCTTACCGCATCCGAGATGTTCAGCGTCCCGCTGGACCAGATGACCCCCGACATCCGCCGCCGCGCCAAGGCGATCAACTTCGGCGTGATCTATGGCATCTCCGGCTTCGGCCTCGCGCGCAACCTGCGGATCCCCCGTGCCGAGGCGCAGGGTTTCATCGACCGCTATTTCGAGCGTTTTCCCGGCATAAAGGAATACATGTCCGAAACGGTCAAGTCTGCGCAGGCGTCGGGCTATGTCCAGACCCTGTTCGGACGCAAGATCCACACCCCCGAGATCAACGCCAAAGGCCCTACCGCCGGCTTCGCCAAACGCGCCGCCATCAACGCTCCCATCCAGGGCACCGCTGCCGACGTGATCCGCCGCGCCATGATTCGGATGCCCGACGCAATCCAGCACCTCGACGCCAAGATGCTGCTGCAGGTCCATGACGAATTGCTGTTCGACGTGGCCGAAGACGACGCCGCCGAACTGACCCGCATCGCCAAGACCGTGATGGAAAACGCCCATCACCCGGTGCTGACGCTCAAGGTGCCGCTGACGGTCGAGTCAGGTCAGGGTCAGAACTGGGCCGCCGCGCACTGATCCGGGCTGGCGCAAAGCGGCTCCGCCCCACGGCTTCGCCTCACCCCGGGGTGTTCTGCCAAGATGAAATTCGCGGGCCGGGTTTCATCTTGGCCCAAATACTCCCGCCGGAGGCGTGCCCCGAGGAGACGTGCGGCACGCACGCGACGAGACAAAAAGCGTGCGGCGCAGCCGCTCCATCGGATCAGGCGGGCGTGACGAGACGGCCCAGAACACGGCCCCCCAGGATATGCAGATGGTAGTGCGGCACCTCCTGCATGCCATGGGTTCCGGCGTTAGTGATGGCGCGGTAGCCATCCGCCCCGGTCAGGCCCAGCATCTCGCAGACCTGCGCGCAGGCGCGGTGGAAATCGACCAGCTCTTCCGCCGATGCCTTTGCCGCAAACTCGGCAAAATCGACGTAAGCCCCTTTCGGGATCACCAGCACATGCACCGGCGCTTGCGGGCCGATGTCGTGAAAGGCCAGCGCATGGGTGGTTTCCAGCACGGTCTTGTTGGGGATCTCGCCGCGCAGGATGCGGGCAAAGACGTTGTTCGGATCATACGGTTTTGTCATTGGCTCAATCCACAAACAGGTAGTCACTGCCCGCAATCTGACGGGCTTTTTCAACCGGGATATCAAGAAACGCGGCCAGAGGGGTGGTGTTTTCATCGACACTGGCCGATTGGCGGATGCGATGGAAATCCTTGAACCCGGCATCGCGCAGCCGGTCGGACTCGAACTTCACATCATAGCGGATGGTTGGCAACAGCCGGTCGATGGTTTCCTGCGGGGTGCGGTCCCCGGCAAGACCGACACGCCGCGCATGGCCGATCAGGTACTCATCGGTGAAATCGCAGTCGATCTCCAGCAGCCGCACCGTCGCCTTGTCATTGTAGAAATCCTGCATCAGATCGACATTCGCCGGGTCGATGCACAGCACCAGCTTGTCGGTTTCCCAATAGTCGAACAGCATCCGCACCAGCGCGCGCCGGTGGCGGGTGCGCTTTTCCAGCGTGGTCTGGATGCCGCCCAGATCGGGCAAGGGCGTGCTGTCTTCGTTGAACAGATATTCAATCGCCGGCATGTTGGTGACCTGCCGCACCCGGTCGACCAGCCGCTTGGCCACGTGCCATTTCTTGCAGGTCACCATCATCAGCTGACGTTCCCGCCCCACCGTGCTTTCGCGCTCCCAGAACCGGGGCGCAAAGCGGCGGCCGATCCGGCCCCGCCCGGTCAGAAACTTGAACAGGCTGCGCCCTTCGTTCGAGATCTGGAACCGCACATTCTTGGTGGTATACAGCTTGCCCAGCCGCGCTTTCAGCTCCCTGGCCTGCGGGCTGATCTTGCGGGCAAAGATATAGTCCTGGCTTAGCAGCAGATCATAGTGGTCGTTGTAGAAGGTCACCGGCATCCCGTAATCGGTAAACATCAGGAATGTCAGCGACCGGCTGCGGATTTCATGTTCGGGCACCAGGTGGCGCACCAGCGTCTGGAAAAACGTCTCATCCGGAATCCATGTTGTGCGGAAGAACCGCATCACATCGCGGCGGCGATCGCAGAACTGCAACGCCTGCTCGATCGTGCGGCGGCGCAGGCACCACCATTGCGACCCGATCTGCATCTGGATATCGGCAGGCACCTTGCGGTTCAGGCCAAGTTTGCGCTGCCAGTCCATCGAGCGATAGAACCACACCTTCTGGCTGCGTTCATTGAAATAGTGACGGAAGATCAACCGCTCTTCGCGGATGCCGGTCTTGATCCAGTCCGAATTGAAAAAATCGACGCTTTCGATGTAATCCACATCGTCACGGTCCAGAAAATCATGCGCATATTCTGCCGATTTGATCGGCATGCAATCGCCAGAGAGCATGTAGAAATGTGTCGCTCTCTCGAAGGTCTCCACCGCGGCGCGCACGGCAAGCAAGGAGGCTTCCACCAGGCTCCATTCGCCCCAGCCGCATCTGACCCGCCGCTTCGCAAAGACGACCGAAGCATTAGAAGCCAGCGCGGTCCGTATCCGGTCAAAATCAGCCTGACTGGCATTGGCATCGAAATGAATCGCGACAAAGTCCCCGCCAGCGGTCAACCGCTCAGCCTGCGCGATGATGCCGTCAGGGTCTTTGTGGGTCAGCAGGATGTAGGCTATTCTTGCCATATTGGCGACGGTCCCCGAGGCGGCTGAGTCACTGTTTCCCTAAATAGCTTTATCACGCATTGAAACGACAGAGTTTATTTGCGAATCTGTCGCCAAGAATACTCCGGGCAGCCAAGCCCGGCAGGAATGGAGCAGTTCGATATGGGTTTTCCCGGCACATGGATGACGGAAAGCGAAAGCATGGTCTACCGCGTTGTGCCGAAATGCGCCTGCTCGACGATCGGCCAGATCATGTTCTATTCCGACCATGGCGCATTTTTCGACGGTGACATCCACGATTCGAAAAAAGGCCTGCACAAATGGGCGCAGGAGGACAGCCAGCCGCTGATCGAGCAGAACGTGAAAGGGCATAAATCCTATGCCTTTACCTGCGTGCGCAACCCGTATCAACGCATCCTGTCTTCGTTCTTCGACAAGATCTGCGGCATCCAGCGCAATGGCAAGCGCTATCGTGGCAACCTGGTGCCGCAACTGGCGCAGAAATACGGGATCGAGGTCGGCAGCCCCGAGACGGATTTCGACTTCGACCAGATCCGCAGCTTCCGCCGCTTTTTGCTGTTCGCCCGCGACACCATCCGCTGGCGCAAGCCGATGGAGCCGGACATCCACTGGTCGGCGATGTCGGGCCATATCTCCACCTTCATCGTCAACGGCGGGCGCTATGACCACATCTTCTTTACCGAGATGTTCAATGACGGCATGCAGGTGGTGCTGGACCACACCACGCACCGTCACCCCGTCGATCTGAAGCAGATCCCCCGTTTCAACGAAAGCGAAGGGCACGGGCCAAAGCGTGCGCATCCGGTCGAGGATTACTTCGACGATCTGTCGCGGCATCTGGTCTGGGAAATCTACAAGCGCGACTTCCAGCTGTTCAAATATGATTTCGACAATCCCGGCAACAAGATGCCACTGGGCCAGATTGATCTTGATGAGGTTCACGCCAAGCTGGGCGACTGATTTTCGGGTGGCTTTGCGCACCTACCGCCCTAATTGCTGCGGAGCAGAAACGGGGGCGAGCGATGCAAAGAGTGATCATCATGGGGTCAGGCCCCGGCGTTGTGGCGGCGCAGGGCTGGACCAAGGGCGATGCCCTGCTGGTCGCCATCAACAACGCCTGGCAAGTCCGGCCCGACTGGGATGTGCTGATCCACCCCGATGACTTCCCGGTCGATCGGCGGCCGACCCGGATTGCTCCCGGCCAGCGGATCGTGACTTCGGCAGACTATGTGCCGCTGCAAAATGCGCTTGGGGGCTTTGTTTACGCGGGCGGCACCATGGCCTTTACCGCCGCCTATTGGGCGATTGCGGCGCTGCGCCCGAATGTGATGGGCTTTATTGGCTGCGATATGGTCTATCCCTCCGCCGGAAACACGCATTTTTATGGCACCGGCACAGCCGATCCGCTGCGCCCCGATATCAGCCTGCGTTCGCTCGAGGCAAAATCGGCGCGGTTCATGATGCTGGCGGCACGGGCCGGTTGTGCCGTGGTGAATCTGTCTGAGGCACCCGACAGCCGCCTGATCTACCCCCGCGCGCCACACCCGGCGCTTGGCCAGCAAGCGCCGCAGAACTTTGATCCCACCCTCATCGAAGCTGCTCTTCGGCGCGAGGCGGAACTGGATTACATGGTTCCATCCGGCAAGTACTGGAAAGAGGCCCACCGCTTCGATCCGGCCGAGATCGACCGGATCGACGCGATGTGGTTGCAGGCGGCGGGCGTCAGATCAGCCCTTCACGCCGGAACAGCGCTTTCAGATCCGCCTCTGGCCGCGCGCCGAAATGGCTGATCACCTCGGCCGCCGCCACACAGCCCATACGGCCTGAAGTGGCAAGGCCTTGCCCGGTCGCCATGCCATAAATGAACCCGGCGGCGAACTGATCCCCTGCCCCGGTGGCATCGACCGGCACGATCCGCTTTACCGGAACCACGGCCTGTTCGTCGCCCTGCACCAAGATTACATCGTGACCCGACCGGGTGCAGACCACCAGCCCGGAATCCTGTGCCGCCTGTTCCAATGCGCTGCTCAGGTCGGTCTGATACAGCGACTCCCATTCATGTTCGTTGCCGATCACATAATCCAGATCCCGGACCAGATGGCGGAAGCCATCGCGGTGGCGGTCCACGCAGAACGGGTCCGACAGCGCGATTCCGGCCTTGCCGCCATTGGCCCGGCACAGCTGCGCCGCGCGTTCAAACGCCTGCTTGCCCTTGGGCTTGTCGTAGAGATAGCCTTCGAGGAACAAAATCTCCGCCTGCCCCGCGACCTCATCGACCACGTCATCCGGGCCAAGCTCGGACGAGATCCCCAGATAGGTGTTCATCGACCGCTCGCCATCGGGCGAGACAAAGATCATCGAGCGCGAGGTCGGCAATTCACCCCCGGGAACCGGCGGGTTCACGAAACTGGTGCCATTGTCATTCATCGACTTCGCATAGAACCGCCCCAGCGCATCATCATGCACCCGCCCGATGAACCCGGTGGTCAGCCCCAGATTGCCCAGACCCGCCAAAGTATTGGCCACCGACCCGCCCGGCATCTGCTTGCGGTCCTTCATCGAGGCATAAAGCAGCTCGCCCCGCTCGCGCTCAACCAGTTGCATGATGCCCTTTTCGATCCCCATCAGCTCCAGAAAGCTGTCGTCCGACTGGGCGAAGACATCCACAATGGCATTCCCGATGCCGACGACCTGATAGGTTTTCATTCAGTCTTTTCCTCATAAAGGCACCAAACCCGGATCGGGCAGATAGCACATTTGGGTTTACGCGCGGTGCAGATATACCGGCCATGCAAAATAAGCCAGTGATGCGCATGGTGCTGGAACTCCGCCGGCACATTGTCCTCGATCGCGCGCTCCACCACATCGACATCACGCCCGGGGCAGATGCCGGACCGGTTGCCGAGGCGGAAGATATGCGTATCCACGGCCTGCGACGGCTGACCGAACCACATATTGAGCACCACATTCGCCGTCTTGCGCCCGACGCCGGGCAAGGATTGCAGCGCGGCGCGGCTGGATGGCACCTCACCGCCATAGTGATCCACAAGAATCTGACTCAACTTGATGACGTTTTTCGCCTTGTTGCGATAAAGGCCAATGGTGCGGATATGCTCGATCACCCTCTCCTCGCCCAAAGCCAGCATCTTCGCGGGCGTATCGGCAATTGCAAACAGCGCCCGCGTGGCCTTGTTCACCCCCGCATCGGTCGCCTGCGCCGACAGGGCCACCGCCACCACAAGCGTGAAGGCGTTCACATGCTCCAGCTCGCCCTTCGGCTCCGGCTCCGCCTCGCGGAACCGGGTGAAAATCGCGTGCATCGCATGGTAATCAAGCTGCCTGACCATAGGTGTTTGCACCACACTCGGCGCGGTATCGCAAGCGCTCAAACCCGCAGGAAACGGGTCGCAAAGCCGCCATTCCAGACCTAATGTGGCCGCAAGGAGAAGCCGCCATGTCAGACCTGTCGCCGGAATACCATTACAACGTCATTGGCCGCGCCATGCGTGAGATCGACAGCGCCGGGCCGGGCCTGACGCTTGATGCACTCGCCGCCCGCATGGGGATGAGTGCGGCACATTTCCAGCGGGTGTTTTCTGCCTGGGTCGGCGTCAGCCCGAAGCGCTATCAGCAGTATCTGGCGCTGGACCACGCCAAATCGCTGCTCGCCACCCGCCACACCACGCTGGAGGCGGCGGACGGCGCGGGCCTGTCGGGCAGCGGTCGGTTGCACGACCTGTTCCTGACATGGGAGGCGATGACGCCGGGCGATTTCGCCCGCGCGGGCGAAGGCCTGACCATCAGACACGGCTGGTTCGACAGCCCCTTTGGCCGCGCCATCGTCACGGGCACCGAGCGCGGGATCTGCGGCATCGGCTTTGCCGCTGAAAGCGGCGATGACGCGGCGCTTGACGATCTGCTTGGCCGTTGGCCACGCGCGCAGTTCCTCCACGACCCGGAGGCGCTGCGCCCATGGGTGCTGCAAGCCTTTGGCGCGCGCCAAGGTCAGAACGCCGACACGCCGCTGTTCCTGATCGGCGCGCCGTTCCAGATCAAGGTTTGGGAGGCGCTGCTGCGCATCCCCTCGGGCCATGTCACCACCTATTCCGACATCGCCACCGTCATCGGCCACCCCAAAGCGGTGCGCGCTGTTGGCACCGCCGTTGGCCGCAACCCGATCAGCCTGCTGATCCCCTGCCACCGCGCGGTGCGCAAAAGCGGGGCGCTGGGGGGGTATCACTGGGGATTGCCGGTCAAACGCGCCATCCTCGCCCATGAATCCGCCCGGGCAGATGCCGCGAACACCGCAATGTGATGCGCGGAATTCTGCGCAAGCCCGATGGGAACTGTATGGCGGGTCGGCGCGTTGCTATAGATGATTGGCAGTTTGCGGGCTCTGGCCCGCGACGCATAATATTCATGAGGCGGCAGAAATGACTTTCAAGACCCCACTCCTTTTCTCCGCGGCATCGCTTCTGGCGCTGACCGCTTGTGTTGATCCGAACGCGTTCCCCGACAACCCGAACGCACGCGCCCAGCAGGGTGCGCTCATGGGCGGTCTGGTCGGCGCCGCGGCAGGCGCAAGTTCGGGCAGTGACCGTCTGGGAAAAGCCGTGATCGGCGGCGTCATCGGCGCGGCGGCAGGCGGTGCCATCGGCGCCACGCTCGATCGTCAGGCGGCAGAACTGCGCGGTTCGATCAACAACCCGAACGTGACCGTGACCAATAACGGCAATTATCTGACGGTGAACCTGCCGCAGGATCTGCTGTTCGCGGTGGACAGCACGGCGTTGCGCCCCGATCTGCGCGCCGATCTGGGGTCTGTGGCACAAAGCCTGATCCGCTATCCCAATAGCCGGATCGAAGTGATCGGCCACACCGACAACACCGGCTCGGCGGCCTACAACTACGACCTGTCGCAGCGCCGCGCTGCTGCTGTGTCGTCGGTGCTGACCCAGAACGGTGTTCCCTTCGGCCGGATCACCAACATCGGTCGCGGCTTTGACCAACCGATCGCCTCGAACGCCACCCCGCAGGGCCGCGCGCAGAACCGTCGTGTAGAAATCATCATCCGCCCGACGTCGTAAAGCTTCGGCGATTACGGAAAGGGCCGCCCGGCAACGGGCGGCCCTTTTGCTGAATAGGGCCCGCCGAGTTTATCCTTGAGAACACCTCGCGGTGGTCATAGATTCTGACCAATCCATTCAGGTGCCCGCATCCATGCCGTTTACAAAGATCCAGACCGAAAAGCTCTCGCACTCCGTGGTGCGCCAGATCGAGCAGTTGATCCTGCGCGGCATCCTGCGCCCCGGTGAACGGCTTCCGTCAGAGCGTGAACTCTCTGACCGTATGGGCGTTTCCCGCCCCTCGCTGCGCGATGCGGTTGCCGATCTGCAAAGCCGGGGCCTGCTGGTCAGCCGCGCGGGTGCCGGCATCTATGTTGCCGAGGTGCTTGGCTCTGCCTTCTCCGGCGCGCTGGTGCAGTTGTTCGCCACCCATGACGAGGCAGTGTTCGACTACATCGCCTTTCGCCGCGATATGGAGGGGCTGGCCGCCGAACGCGCCGCCCGTCTGGGTTCGGACACCGATCTGAAGGTGGTGGATGCCATCTTTCAAAAAATGGAAGCCGCCCATCTGAAACGCGACCCGACCGATGAGGCGGCCTTCGATGCCGACTTCCATCTGGCCATCATCGAGGCCAGCCACAATGTGGTTATGCTGCATATGATGCGGTCCATGTATGATCTTCTGCGGCAGGGCGTGTTTTACAACCGACAGATGATGTTCCGCAACCGCACCACCCGCGACATGCTGCTGGACCAGCATCGCGCCATCAACACCGGCCTGCAGGCGCGTGACCCCGCCGCCGCCCGCGCCGCAGTCGAGGCGCACCTGACCTATGTGGAACAGTCCCTGTCCGACCAGATCAAGGCCGACCGGAACGAGGCGATTGCCCAGCAGCGATTTCAGCACGAACGGACGCGCTGACGAAAAAAACCGGCCTAAGTAGCCGGTTTTCTTCATCTTTCAGCAATCTGGATCAGTGCAGCTTGGCGTCAACCTGCTTGATCGCCGCGTCGATCGAGGCTTGTGCCGACTCCGCCGTCATCTGCTTGGCCAGAACCGCGCCAGCGGCGGAAACGGCCACGGAAATCGCCTCTTCGCGCACAGCCCGCACCGCCGAATTTTCGGCTGCCTGAATCTGCTCCTCCGCCGCTGCCATCCGGCGGGCGATCGCTTCGTGCATGTCAGCCTTGGCCTGCGCCGCAGCGGCCTCTGCTTCGGCCTTGGCCGCGGCAACGATCCGCTCCGACTGTTCCTTGACCTCTTTCTGCTTGCGCTCATACGACGCCAGCAGAGCCTTGGCTTCTTCGCGCAGGGCGCGGGCCTCTTCCAGATCGGCTTTGATCTGAACCGCACGGGCATCCAGCATGCCGGTTATCTTCGACGGAACCTTGAAGTAGATCAGGATCGCGATGAAGACGAGGAAGGCGATCGTCACAACGAAATCGGAATTGCGCAGGCTGAAGAACGGGCCGCTGGCCGCAAAGGCCGGGCTTGCTGCCAGTGCCAGAAGAATGGTGGTCAGTCTGGTCATCGGATCACCCTTTCAGCCGGGCGGAAACCGCCGCCGTTACAGCGCGCGCATCACGCGACCCACCCAGCGCCGCAACCAGCTCCTGCGCCGTATCCTTGGCAACCTCGGCCACCGCATCCATCGCTCCGGCGCGGATTTCCGCGATCCGGCCCTCGGACTCGGTAGACTTGGCCGAAATCGCGGCATCGGCCTTGGCAAGTGCCGCATCCAGATCCTTCTGGATCTCGGCCTTGGCCTCGGCCACGATCTTGTTGGCGTCAGCCCGCGCCTGCGCAAGAGCGTCGGTGTAGGCGCGCTCGGCGGCAACCGCCTGAAGCTTCATTTCTTCAGCAGCGGCGATGTCATTGGTGATCGTGCCCTGACGTTCCGCCAGAACCGCACCAATCCGCGGCAGACCGATGCGCGACAGAAAGAAGTAGATCGCGATCAGCGCGACCAGAAGCCAGAAAATCTGGTTCGGCATCCAGTCGGCGCAAAGCTGCGGCATGCCGATGGCACTGCCGTTCAGCCCAAGGCAGGAGCTGACAGCAGCCCCGCCATGCGCAACACCTTCTGCGAGTGTTTCAGTAGCCATCATGTCCTCCATCGGACCCTTTGAAACCCAAGGGGGCAACGCAAACGCGCTGCACCCCTGTTTCGCAAGACGTCAAAGGGTGATCAGGCTGCGAACATCAGCAGGAGGGCGACGAGGAAGGCGAAGATGCCCAGAGCTTCGGCGAACGCCAGGCCGATGAACAGGGTCGCGGTTTGACCGGCGGCTGCCGACGGGTTGCGCAATGCGCCTGCCAGGTAGTTGGCGGCCACGTTGCCCACGCCGACGGCGGCGATGCCTGCACCGATGGCTGCAATGCCGGCGCCGATGAATTTGCCGAGTGCGGCTGCTGCTGCGAGTTCCATATGATGCTCCTTGCGATGGAATTGGGATTTCTGAGTGAGAGACGAGCCGGTGTCAGTGCCCCGGATGCAGCGCATCCTTGAGGTAAACACAGGTCAGGATGGTAAAGACATAGGCCTGGATCACGGCCACCAGCACCTCAAGCGCATAGATGGCGGTGATCGCGAGGATCGAGGCGGGGGCGATCAGCGCCACCCCGGCGAAAGCGGCGAACACCTTGATCACGGCGTGACCGGCGGTGATGTTGCCTGCAAGACGGATGGAATGGCTGACCGGACGCACGAAGTAGGAGATGACTTCGATCACCGCGATGATCGGGCGCAGGAAGAGCGGCGCGTCTTTCATCCAGAACAGCCCGAGGAAATGGGTGCCGTTCTTGACGAAACCGATGATGGTGACGGCAAAAAACACGCCAAAGCCCAGAACCGCCGTGACCGCGATCTGCGAGGTGGGCGAGAACGACATCGGGATCAGGGCCAGCATGTTCGAGAAAAAGATGAACAGGAACAGGGTCATGATCCAAGGGAAGTATTTCACCCCGTCATGGCCGGTCACATCCTCGACCATCTTGTAGATGAAGCCGTAAAACACTTCCGCGACCGATTGCAGACGGCTCGGGATCACCGCACGGCCCCGCGTGCCGAGCACGAACAGCGCCACAACGCAGAGCACAGCGATCAGCATCCACAGCGTCGCGTTGGTCGGCGTGTACCACATCACCGGGCCGTCGCCGAACAGCGGCTTCACGATGAACTGGTCCATCGGATGGAACACCAAGCCTGTTTCTTCCGCCACGTCAGTCATCCCTTTGTTCGGCTGCGTCCTGTGCCAGCCGGCGTTCCTGCACTTCATTCGCCGACCGCAGCATGGTCTTCACCCCTGCAGCCAGACCGAACCCGATGAAAAGCACCAGAAAAATGGGCATGGTCCCCAACAGGATATCCAGCCCGTATCCGATGCCGAAACCGATCACCAGACCGGCCACAAGCTCGATGACCATCCGCCAGGCGACCTGCGCCTGGGAATAGTCTTTCTTCATATGGGGCTCCGGCTCCGTGGCTGCCTTTGCCGCTGCGATCCGGGCCGCCAACACCTTTAACCGGGCGTCATCGGACGGATCTTGCGGGTCGGACACCGGTCTTGCCCCCATGAAGATGGTTGAGGCGGTGCTAATGGCAGAGCGGCCCCGAGTCAAGCACGCAGAAGATTTGATATTTTCATTGCAAATCAAATGATTGCGACAAATCCCTTCGGTATTTCCATCCTCAATGGCGCTGGTCCGTTCGCCTCGCGATATTCAACTGATCAGTTGATTTTTGACCGGAGCCTTGCCACACCCCTGAAACCTCAACCGGAAGGTTGACCTTTTTACCAAACAATGGCCATGGTTTGCGCCATGACCGATCCGCTGTCACCCGTCTTTGCTGCCCTATCCGACCCGACCCGGCGGGCGATCCTTGCGATGCTGCTGGAGGACGATATGGCGGTGACCGATGTGGCCGAGCCGTTCCAGATGAGCCTTGCCGCGATCTCCAAACACCTGAACGTGCTGACGGAAGCCGGACTCGTCAGCCGCGAAAAGCGCGGGCGGGTGATCTGGTGCAGGCTGGAGCCTGACGCCCTGCGCGCGGCCAGCGTCTGGATGCAGGGCTTTGGCCAGTTCGAACCCGTGGATCTGGACGCGTTCGAGCGCTTTCTGAAGGGGGAATTGTCCGGTGATGTGGAGGATGCGGAAAGCCCCGGGGCTCTGCCCCGGACCCCGGAGTATTTTCGCCAAGATGAAGGATAGGATCAGCGCCCGAAGGTTTGGGCATGGGTCTTGCGCAAGCCGGCTTTCTGCACCTTTCCCATGGTGTTGCGTGGCAAAGCGTCGACCACGGCGTAACCCTTGGGGTGCTTGAATTTTGCCAGCCGTTCGGCAACGGCGGCACGGATTTCGGCAAGATCAGGCTCTGCACCTTTGGCGCGGGCCAAGATGGCAAAGACTGCCTCACCGAAATCGGGATGCGGCAGGCCGATCACCGCGCTTTCTGCGATGCCGGGCAGCGTGTCGAGCAGCTCCTCCACCTCCCTGGGATAGACATTGAGGCCGCCGGTGATGATCACATCCTTGGCGCGCCCGACGATGGTGATGTAGCCGTCGGCATCGCGCGTGGCCAGATCGCCGGTGATGAACCAGCCATCGGGGCGCAGGTCTTCGGCGGTCTTGTCGGGCATCTGCCAATAGCCCTGAAACACGTTCGGGCCGCGCACCTCGATCACGCCGACATCACCGGGGGCAACCGCGCGCCCCTCGGCCATGATCCGCACCTCCACCCCCGGCAGGGGCAGGCCCACCGTGCCCGCGCGACGATCGCCGTCGTAGGGGTTGGAGGTGTTCATGTTGGTTTCCGTCATGCCATACCGCTCCAGAATACGTTTTCCGGTGCGGGTCTCGAAGGCGATGTGCGTTTCCGGCAATAGCGGGGCCGAGCCGGAGATAAAGAGCCGCATATGGCCTGTCAGATCGCGGGTCAGCCGTGCATCGTCCAGCAGGCGGGTGTAGAAGGTGGGAACCCCCATCATTGCTGTGCAGTGCGGCAGCGCCGCAATCACCCGCTCCGGATCGAAGCCGGGCAGGAACACCATCTGTCCGCCGGTCAGCAGGCTGATGTTTGACGCGACAAACAGCCCGTGGGTGTGGAAGATCGGCAGCGCATGCAGCAGCACATCGCGGCCGGTGAATTGCCACAGATCGGCCAGCACCCGCGCATTCGACAGCAGGTTGTCATGGCTGAGCATCGCCCCCTTCGATCGCCCGGTGGTGCCGGAGGTATAGAGGATCGCCGCCAGATCGCTGCCCGCGCGTCCCGCCGGCACGAAATCTGCGCCCTGCACCGCCGCCAGATCCATCAGACTGCCGGTGCCCGCCCCCGACAGGCTTTGGAACTGCGCGCCATGGGCCGTGCAGACCGGCGCCAGCACCGACATCTGCGAGGGATCGCCGACAAAGACGCGCGGCGTGGCATTGCCGATGAAGTAATCCAGCTCTGCCGCCGTGTAGCCGGTGTTCAGCGGTAGGAACACCGCCCCCACCGCTACTGTCGCGCCATAGAGCGCCAGCGCCTCGGACGATTTGGCTGCCTGCACGGCAACCCGGTCGCCCGGCCCCACACCAAGCGCCTGCAGTGCCAGGGCCAGCCGCCCCACCTGCGCGGCAAAGGCCGAAGCTGTAATCTGATGCCCGTCGGCCAGATGCAGCAGGGGCCGGTCCTGCCCGGCCAACGGCGCGAACAGCGTATCAAACAGCGGGTTGGGCATGGCACTCCTCCATTTACAGGGTCTGGTTGTGCCACCGCGTGCCACCCGGCTCAAGTCCGGCAACACGCCCATCCTGAAATGCCTTGCCTTCGGCCACAGGCCGCCGTGATTTTGCCGCAACCCGCAGCAATTCTGGTTCCAACGCGGATGACATATCACCACAGGAGCCGGTCATGACCTACGCCCTTTCGCTGTTTCAGAAATTCGGCTTCTTTGCCCCAAAGGCCGACGCGACCGATGATGCCTTTTCCCACAGGCTGAGCCGTATCGGCACCCGCGACGCCCGTCACGAAGTGCGGGCCGCGCTGTTCATCAGAAATCCGGCATAACACCCGGCAGGCGCAGCTCGCGCATCAGGTCGCGCACTTCCTGCCGGGCTGCGATGTTCGAGATGTTCAGCTGGTCAACGCCGGTGTCCTTCAGGTCCAGCAGCGTGATCCCGCGCGGGAACAGCTCGCGGAAGATCACCCGTTCGGAAAATCCGGGCGAAACGCGAAAGCCGATGCGCTTGGACAATTCCTCCAGCGCGGCACCGACCTTTTTCTTGTTGTGCATCTGCTGGGCGCCCAGACGGTTGCGCAGCACGATCCAGTCGATCGGCTTCAACCCCGCCTGCGCGCGCAGTTGCCGTGCATTCCAGACCATTTCCGAATAGATCGACGGGCCCTTGACCTTGCCGGTTTCCGGATCGGTCCGCGCCAGCAGGTCAAAGTCGATGAAGCTGTCGTTCAGCGGCGTGACCAGCGTATCGGCCAGCGAATGTGCCACCTGTGACAGCCGGGTGTGGCTGCCGGGGCAATCGATGATGATGAAATCCGAAACCGGGTCCAGTGCCGCCACCGCTGCCGACAGGCGCGCATCAAAGGGGTTTTCACCGGGGGCGAGGCTGGCCTCATCCAGATCGGGCAGGTCGCGGTAATCGGGCGTGGCCAGCGTCAGCCCGCTGCGCGCAAGATAGGCCCGGCGGTTCTCGATATAGCGGCCAAAAGACTTTTGCCGCAGGTCCAGGTCGAGTGCCCCGACCCGATGGCCTTGCCGGGCAAGCGCGGTGGCCACATGCATGCAGGTGGTCGATTTGCCCGATCCGCCCTTTTCATTGCCCACGACGATGATATGCGCCATGCCCTGCCCCTTTTCCCGGTCTGTCCGCTCTTTTAGGCGGCTTCCCGCGCAAGGGAAAGCGCGAAGGCAAGGCCGGAACAATGCGACACCTGCTTTGTGACACCTGCGCCAGCAAACCCGTGGCCATGGGGGCCGCGCAAAGAAAAAGCCCCGCCAAAGCGGGGCTGTTCCGTAACACCAGGGGTCGGGATCAGAAGCCCAGACCGGCGTATTTGTTCTTGAACTTCGACACGCGGCCGCCGGTGTCCATCAGCTTGGCATTGCCGCCGGTCCATGCCGGGTGTGCCAGCGGGTCGATGTCCAGCGCGAGGCTGTCGCCGTCTTTGCCATAGGTCGAACGGGTCTGATAGGTCGAACCGTCGGTCATCTTCACGGTGATGAAGTGATAGTCGGGGTGAATGCCTTCTTTCATCGGTCCGATCCTTACTCAGATTTCGGTTTATAGGTCGTATCTTCCGAGATACGTGCCGATTTTCCGCGACGGGTGCGCAGGTAATACAGCTTGGCGCGACGGACTTTGCCGCGACGCACCACATCAATCGAGTCGATGTTGGTCGAGTACAGCGGGAACACACGCTCCACGCCTTCGCCGAACGAGATCTTGCGCACGGTGAACGACGCAGCAATCGTCATGCCGCCCTGACGGGCAATGCAGACGCCTTCGTAGTTCTGAACCCGCGAACGGGTGCCTTCGGTCACTTTGTAGCCGACGCGGATGGTATCCCCGGCCTTGAAATCCGGAATGGTCTTGCCAAGCGCAGCGATCTGCTCGGCTTCGAGTTGGGCGATCAGGTTCATGCCTGGTCCTTTCCTATCCTGCGGTGGGTCCGCAGAGGTGATGCAGCCAGAGAGCTCTTGGTCTTCACCGGGTCCCCATCACGATGGATGAGCCCGCCAGAGGTCAGACGTGCTTTGCTGAGCCGCTTGCCGTCCCGTCTTGCCACCGAAGAAAGGGGGCCGGGAAATGCAAAACGGGCCCGCGGGCGATTCCACCCCGGACCCGCCGCGTATAGGGTCTGCCGCAGGGCCGGTCAAGGGTTCAGACGCGCAGCAGCGGGCCGCCTATTTCCGGGGCTTCTGCCCCTGCTGCCATGCCGCCCACAGATCCGGCCGCCGCGTGGCGGTCAGCGCCTCGGCCTCGGCCCGCCGCCATTTGGCGATCTTGCCGTGATCGCCCGACAACAGCACAGGCGGGATCTCCCGCCCTTCCCATTCCGGGGGGCGAGTATAGTGCGGATGTTCGAGCAAGCCGTTGGAATGGCTTTCCTCTTCCAGACTCTCGGCGTTGCCAACGACACCGGGCAACAGCCGCACGGTGGCATCCAGAATGGCCTGCGCCGCAATCTCGCCCCCGGTCAACACGAAATCTCCCAGCGACACCTCCTCGACGGCATGGTGGTCCAGCACCCGCTGATCCACCCCCTCGAACCGCCCGCACAAAAGCGTCAGCCCCTCGCACGCCGCAAAGCGCCGCGCCATCGCCTGATCGAACCGCTTGCCGCGCGGCGACAGATAGACCACCGGCCAGCGCGCCCGGTCGGGGTTGGCCCCGACACTCGCCGCCTGAAAGGCGGCGTCCACCACATCGGCGCGCAGCACCATCCCCGCGCCGCCCCCGGCAGGCGTGTCATCGACATTGCGATGCCTGCCGATTCCAAAGCCGCGCAGATCATAGGTCTCCAGCCGCCACAGACCCAGGTCCATCGCCTTGCCGGTCAGCGATTGCTCCAGCACGCCGGGAAACGCCTGCGGAAACAGCGTGATCACCCGCGCCAGCCAAGCCCCGCGTACGGCGCGCGCATCGTCAAACAGATCGCGCGGGCGCAGCACCGGCTTGGCCGACAACCGCCCGTGCGAACGGGAGGGGGCACTGGCCAGCGAGGCATCATCGGGAATTTCATCAGACATGGCAGGCCCCTGTCCGGTTTTGCCGCAACGCTTCAGGCCTGCCCACCGGCCCGCCCTTCACTCCAGCCCCTCGGGGAGATCCGCCACGATCCGCCGTGCCGCCAGATCCACCGTCGGCACCGCCGCCTTGGTGAACGGGATCAGCAAGGGCTGCTTGCGGGTCGGCGCATAAACCTCCAGCAGGTCGCCCGCGCCGTGGTTGTGCACCGCACGCAAGGCACCCAGAAGCACACCGCCGGTGTCATAAACCTCCAGCCCGATCAGGTCGGAGTGATAGAATTCGTCATCGGGCAGCGACGGCAACCGGGCACGGTCCACATACAGATCCGTGCCGCGCAAGGCATCTGCCTGATCCTTGGTCGCAACCCCGTTGATACGCGCGCCAAGCCCCCCTGCCACGGGCCGGGTCAGCTTGATGGTGAAACTGCGGTTGCCATCGGCGGTGAACAGCGGGCCATAGCCCGCGATCGCCTCGGGTTCCGCGCAGAATGATTTCAGCCGCACCTCGCCCTGCACGCCAAAAGCGCCCGCGATGGAGCCGACACAGATTCGGTCAGGGTGTTCGGTCATGGCTGATCCTAAAACGGGCGTGGTCCCCGGGCGGGGACCACGCAATCAAAGATCACTCTTCGGCAGCCGCTTCGGCAGGCGCTTCAGCGCGAGCAGCTTTCTTGGCTGCGCGTTCCGCCATCTGCTTGCCGGGAACCGCCGCTTTCGGGTTGTTGCGGGCTTTCTTCTCCAGCACGCCGGCCGATTCCAAGAAGCGTGCCACACGGTCGGTCGGCTGTGCGCCGGTCGCCAGCAGTTCCTTGATCCGGTCAAGGTTCATGACAACGCGCTTTTCGTCATCCTTGGCCAGCATCGGGTCATAGACGCCCAGCTTTTCCAGAAAACGGCCGTCACGCGGATTGCGCGAGTCGGTGAGGACGATCGAATAGTGAGGGCGCTTTTTCGAGCCGCCACGGGCAAGACGGATTTTAACAGACATGGGTGGTCTCCTTCAGTTTTCTCGATGTGGGTAGGGCGGGGTTCACCCCGCCGCCCGGGTTACTTCTGCAGTTTCTCGTGATGCCTGATGACTTCGGAAATGATGAAGGTCAGGAATTTCCTTGCAAATTCGGGGTCGAGATCGGCGTCCTGCGCCAATTGCTCCAGCCGCGCGATCTGGAGCGCCTCGCGCGACGGATCGCTCGGCGGCAGATCGTGCTCGGCTTTAAGCCGCCCCACCGCCTGCGTGTGCTTGAACCGCTCGGCCAGCGTATAAACCAGTATGGCATCCAGCCGGTCAATGGACTGGCGGTGTTCCTTGAGCACCTCGGCGGCGCGGGCGGCGGTATCGGTCATACGGTCCTCCTGACGTGACGCCAGACATCTGCGCCGTCGACCTGGCCGTCCGGCACAGCCCCCAACCGCAAAGCCAGTGCCTGCGCCCGCCTATTGGCGGGGTCGATATAGCTGACCAATGTGGTCAGGCCCAAAGCGGCAAAAGCGTAGTCATGCGCGGCGGTAGCCGCTTCAAACGCGAGTCCCTTCCCCTCAAACGCCGGCAGGAACACAAAACCAAGCTCCGGCTCCTGATCGCCGGGCTCGAACCCGATCAGCACAAAGCCTGCCAAGCCGGCCCCGTCATCTTCCGCCGTCCAGACGCCATGCCCGCGCAAAAGCCAGGTCGCCGTCATCCGCGCGAAATCGTCCCATGCCTCATCCTCGGTCATCGGACCGCCAAGATACTGACCCCGCTCGGTGCAGGCGATCGCGCGATAGGCTTCGAAATCCGACAGGCGCGGTGCGCGCAGGGTAAGCCGACCGGCGCGCAGCACGGGCAACGCCGCGCCATGCTGCGCAGCCGCCGCCTGCATCTGCGGCGTCAAAGGTGCGGACCATGGCATCATACCCGCCCCCGCACATGCCGCCAGACCAGATCTTGCGGGTCCTGACGCGGCGCCTTTGCATCCAGCTCCGCCCCCAGCCGCTGCGCCACCCGGATCGAGGCGGCGTTGTCAGCATCGGTATAGCTCACCAGCGACTCAACCGGCAGGCTGGCAAAGGCCCAATCGCGCAAGGCACCCGCCGCTTCGGTGGCAAAGCCCTGCCCCTCATGCCCGGCATAGACGAACCAGCCCAGCTCGGTCTCGGGAAACTCGGGCCCGGCATTGATACCGACCTGCCCGACGGTTGCCCCGGTCTCACGGTGATCCAGCATAAGCGCGCCGTGCCCCAGCAGCGCCCATTGCGCAACGTCATGGCAAAACCAGAACCACGCGCCCGAAGCGTCCCGCGGCCCGCCCATATAGCGCGTGCGCTCCGACGCCCAGAACGCCGCATAGGCCGGGAAATCGGCCATGACGGGAGGGCGCAGCACAAGCCGCTGGGTATGCAGAACCGGCGCGGTCATTTCTTTTTCATCAGCCCCGACAGGCCGGATGGCAGGCTCAGGCCGCGCGGCATGCCGGGAAAGCCACCGGCCTGCCCCATCGATTCCTTCATGCCCTTTGCCGCCGCTTCCAGTTCGGCGGGCGACATCTTGCTGGGGTCCGGCATACCGCCCTTGCCCATCATCTGCTTGATGGCCTGCTTCATGCCGCCACCCTTGCCCATCTTTTTCATCATCTCGGCCATCTGCTTGTGCTGTTTCAGCAGACGGTTCAGCTCCGAAACCTCCAGCCCCGCTCCCGCCGCAATCCGTTTCTTGCGGCTGGCGGCCAGCAGGTCCGGGTTGGCCCGTTCCTTCTTGGTCATCGAGTTGATCAGCGCCACCTGGCGGCGCAGCATCTTGTCGTCAAAGCCCGCCTCTTCGGCCTGCCTTGCCATCTTGCCCATACCCGGCAGCATGCCCATCAGCCCCTGCATGCCGCCCATTTTCTGCATCTGCTCCAGCTGGCCCTTGAGATCGTTCATGTTGAACAACCCCTTGGAGAACCGCCGCGCCATCCGCTCGGCCTGTTCGGCCTCGAACGTCTCCTGCGCGCGCTCGACCAGCGCCACGATGTCGCCCATGCCAAGGATGCGGCCCGCGACCCGCTCGGCCTCGAACGTTTCCAGCGCGTCCATCTTTTCGCCAAGCCCAACAAAGCGGATCGGCTTTCCGGTGACAGCCCGCATCGACAGCGCCGCACCGCCACGCCCGTCGCCATCCATCCGCGTCAGGACCACGCCGGAAATGCCGACCTTGCCGTCAAACTCGGCGGCCACGTTCACCGCGTCCTGCCCGGTCAGACCATCGACGACCAGTAGTGTCTCGCGCGGCTGGGCGATGTCGCGCACCGCCTGCACTTCATCCATCAAGACTTCGTCGATGTGCAACCGGCCTGCGGTATCGAGGAACAGCACATCATAGCCGCCCATCGCAGCCTGCGTCTTGGCCCGCCGCGCGATCTGCACCGCCGACTCGCCCTTGACGATCGGCAGTGAGTCCACGCCCACCTGCCCCGCCAGAATGGCCAGCTGCTCCATCGCCGCCGGGCGGTTGGTATCCAAGGACGCCAGCAGCACCCGCTTGCCGTTGCGGTCCTTCAACCGCTTGGCCAGCTTGGCGGTGGTGGTGGTCTTGCCCGAGCCTTGCAGACCCACCATCAGAATGGCGGCAGGCGGATTGTCGATCTTCAGCGCATCGGCGGGTTCATCCCCCGCCAGCACCCGGATCAGCTCATCATGCACGATCTTGACGACCATCTGCCCCGGCGTGATCGACTTTGTCACCGCCGACCCGGTCGCCTTGTCCTGCACCCGCTTGATGAAATCGCGTGCCACCGGCAGCGACACATCGGCTTCCAGCAGGGCGGTGCGCACCTCGCGCAGCGCCGCGATCACATCCGCCTCGGACAAAGCACCCTGTTTGGTCAGGCGGTCAAAGACGCTGCCAAGGCGGTCTGAAAGGCTCTCGAACATGGTCGTCTCCCGCAAGGGCGTTACAGCAATGGCCAAGGGCACCTGCGGGCGCAACGCGCTGGCAGATGGCGATCCCGGCAAAAGCCAAGGGACCGGAAGCGACAGCCTCCGGGGGAATTGGCTGCCTGATAGGCCGCCGCGCAGCGCGAGTCAAGCCATGCGCCAACCTTGCCCCATCCCGCGCAAACAGACCGGCCCGCCTCCCTGGCGGGCGCGGGCCGGTCAATCAGGCAAGGGTCCGGGCGCAACCGCCCGGACCGGAGCAAATATTACGAGTTGTCGCCGACTTTCTCGTTATAAAGCGCAGCCAGTTCGTTCAGCGTATATTGCGAGGCATCGACGCCCAGCAATGCCGCCAGCTGTGCCTTGCCGGGGGTCACGACTTCAGGCGCGTTGCCATTGGCGCGGTTCTGACCCGACAGGATGAAATTGGTCATCTGGGTGTCATTGTCCCGCTTTGCTTCGATCAGAAGCTGCAGCTCATTGATGGTAAAGCGACCCGACTCCACACCGGCGGCTGCGGCCAGCTGCGTGTCGGCCGATACCGCACCGGCACCCATGTCGCTGCGCGACACGCCACCGTGACCGGCTTGCGCCATGATAAAGCGGACACGGGCATCGTCATTGTCTTGCTGTGCCTGCAAAAGCTGGATCAGCTGGGCCTGCGTGTAATCATTGGCCGGAACGCCGGCCTGAGCGGCCAGTTGGGCAACGCCTGGATTGGCGGCAGCAATACCGGCAGTCAGGGCAAGGGCAGCGGCAGAGATCATCAGAGTACGCATGGTTTTCTTCCTTCATCGTGATGCTGCGGTCTTGCAGCGGGTAGTCATGGAACGGGAGCGCTTACGTGAAAGTTTCGGCACACTCCCGCTTTTCGTTCGGTGAAGGTGATTTATGCCTTTGATTTTTTCTTTACATTACAGAACTTTGACCCCACTCTGTGCATCAGCGCACATCATAAATCTGTGATGCAACCTTCACATTACGGAGCCCCACCATGGCACACCCAGCCTGGGATGAAATCAGAACCGCGTTTCAGGTGGCCCGACTGGGCACCGTTTCCGGCGCAGCCGAGGTGCTTGGCGTGCACCACGCCACGGTGATCCGCCACATCGACGCGCTGGAAAAAACGTTGGGCACAAGGCTGTTCCAGCGCCACGCGCGCGGCTACACCCCGACCGAGGCCGGGCGTGATCTGCTGACCGTGGCGCAGACCACCGAAGAGCAGTTCGCCCAGCTCTCCAGCCGGATCAAGGGCCAGGGCGAGGTGGTGGCGGGCGAGCTGACCGTCACCTCGATCGCGGGAATCGCCGATCTGCTGGTGCCGCTGCTCGCCGGGTTTCAGGAGCTTTACCCGCTGGTGCAGGTCCGGTTCTTGACCGACATGCGGGTGTTCCGGTTGGATTACGGCGAGGCGCATGTCGCCATCCGCGCCGGGGCCGCGCCGGAAGAGCCGGACAATGTGGCGCAGCCCCTGCCGCCGATCCGTACCGGGCTCTATGCGTCAAAAGCCTATATCGCGCGCCACGGCCAGCCCAAGGACGAAAGCGAATTCGCCAACCATCGCTTTGTCTGCGTCGACAACGAGGCGACCCGCGCCCCCTTCTACCGCTGGCTGCGCAACACGGTTCCGGCCACGGCCATCAGCTTTCGCGGCACCGAACCCGCAGCCTTGGAAGAGGCGATGCTGAACGGCGCGGGTATCGGCTTTGCGGCGGCCTACAAAGCCTCGGGCAATCCTGATCTGGTGGAAATCCTGCCGCCGCGCCCGGAATGGGATGCGCCCTTATGGATCGTCACGCATGTCGACCTGCACCGCACCCGCAAGGTGCAGGCCTTCCTCACCCATCTGAAAGAGGCGGCCAAAACCTGGCCGGTCTGACGACATGCCCGGCCCCGAGGCTTTGCGCGGCCATCTCGCAATGCTGGCATTTTCCGCACTTGTCGCCGGATCGTTCAGCCTTGGCGCCCTTGCCGCCCCGCTGATCGACCCCGGCGCGCTGACCGCCGTGCGATTTTTGCTGGCAGGCGCGCTGGTCGGGGCCATCGCCTGGGGCCGGGGCGCGATCCACCGGCACATGCTGCGCGCGCCCTGGCGCTACGGCCTGCTGGGCGGGCTGCTTGCCGCCTATTTCGTGCTGATGTTCGAGGGCCTGAAAACCGCGCCGCCGATCTCGGCAGCGGCGGTGTTCACCCTCACCCCGCTGATGGCCGCAGGCTTCGGCTGGCTCCTGCTCCGCCAGCGACTGACGCCACGCATGGCACTTGCGCTGACCCTTGGCGCGCTCGGAGCGCTCTGGATCATCTTCCGCGCCGACTGGCAGGCGCTGCGCGCCCTTTCGCTGGGTCGGGGAGAGGCGGTCTATCTGCTGGGCTGCATCGCCCACGCCGCCTATGCTCCCCTTGTCCGCAAACTGAACCGGGGCGAGCCTGCACTGGCCTTCACCTTCTTTACCATGATCGCAGGCTGGTTGTTGCTGACCCTCTGGGCCCAGGGCCCGATCCGCGCGACCGACTGGCCCGCCCTGCCCGGCATCGTCTGGATCACCCTGGTGTATCTGGCCATTGCGGCAAGCGCTGCCAGCTTCGTCCTGCTGCAATATGCCAGCCTGCGCCTGCCCACCGCCAAGGTGATGGCCTATACCTACCTGACCCCGGCCTGGGTGATCCTGTGGGAACTGGGCCTGGGCCATGCCACACCACCGCTGCTCACCCTCGCCGGTCTCGCCCTGATCGGGGCCGCGCTCTGGCTGCTGCTTGAGGACCTTCCCGCCTCCGCTAACAATTTAGGGATTCCCCCGCGATAGGGCCGGTTGCGTGCCACATTGTTGCCTCAATTCAACCCAATCCTGACAAAACAATGACAGGAGGATGCGATGGGTGCGATCTTCATGCTGGCAGGTGGGCTGGTCGGTTTCGCCTCGGCGTTCGTCTCGCTGGTCGTGTTCGATGCAAGCCTTCTGATGGCCCTTGCAATCTGGTCCGGGGCCGGGATGGTGTTCTGCGCTCTGGGTCTGGCACTGGCGCTGCTGAGCACCCGCGCCGCACCTTCAGGCAGCAGGGATATCGGCGTCGGGACACAAGGCGTCTAGGGCGCAAGCGCCGCAAATATTCTTGCTTTTCATGGTGCCTCGCGCCATATTTATCACTGCGACGTTATCTATTTCGACCACTGTCTCCGCCTCACGGCCACAGCAATCGACGATCAGCTGACTGCGCCGGGTCGCCGCAATCCCGCGGGCGACATTTCTACAGGAGACTTCACGATGGCCAAGGGCACCGTGAAATGGTTCAACGAAACTAAAGGCTACGGCTTCATTGCCCCGGAAGGCGGCAAAAAGGATGTGTTCGTCCATATCACCGCGTTGGAACGCGCCGGTTTGCGCGGACTCAAGGACGGTCAGGCCGTAACCTTCGACATCGAAGCGGGCCGTGATGGCCGCGAATCCGCGACCAACCTGTCGCTGTCGTAACACCACAAACGCGCAATACCCGGGCATCGCCAGAATTGCCTCCGAAAGGGCGCGCCGTGCAGGCTGCGCCCTTTTTCATGCCGCATGACACCGCCCGCCTCCGCCCCACCGGACCGGCAATCGGACCAGCGGCCCATCGCATTTGTCTTGTGGCCCACCGCAGAGCGCGCCACACTCTGCCGATGCCAAGCAATGCAGATGCGCCGTTGCCCGCGCCAGATTACAACAGCCTGATCGACCCCGCGACCTGGGCCTTTGTCCGGGCAACCGAGGCCGCCTATCCGCCCGACACCGCCAGCCAGAGCATTGCCCGGCAGCGCGACATCTACAATGCAATGTGCCGCAGTTTCCACGCCGCCTGTCCCTCCGGCGTGACCGCGCATGATGAAAGTGTGGCGGGTGTGCCCTGCCGCCGCTATCCCGGCGCAGGGCCGGTGGTGCTTTACTTCCACGGCGGAGGGTTCGTGGTCGGCGGGCTGGAAAGCCATGATGATGTCTGCGCGGAAATCCGCGCCGCCACCGGGCTGACCGTGCTGGCGGTCGATTACCGGCTCTGCCCCGATCACCCCCACCCCGCCGCCTATGACGATTGCCTGACCGTCGCCCGCGCCACCCCCGGCCCGATCCTGCTGGCGGGCGACAGCGCCGGGGGGGCTCTGGCCGCCGCCGTCGCCGCCACCCTGCGCGGGCCGCGCCTGCTGGGTCAGGTGCTGATCTACCCCGGCTTGGGCGGATACGGTGCAAGCTACCAGCAGCATGCCCATGCCCCGATGCTCACCGCCGAAGACGTCGCCTTCTACGCCCGCATCCGTGGCGCAGACCCGGCTGACCCCACCGCCAACCCGCTGACGGCGCGCGATTTCAACGGCCTGCCGCCCACCCTTGCCCTTGCCGCCGAATGTGACCCGCTCGCCGATGATGCCACCACCTACGCCGCCCGCATCACCGCCGCAGGCGGTCGGGCGCAGGCCTTCACCGAACGCGGCCTCGTCCACGGCCACCTGCGCGCCCGCCACACCGTGCCCCGCGCCCGCGCCAGCTTTGCGCGCGTCACATCCACCCTCGCGGGTTTTGCACGCCGCGAATGGCCCTTTGGAGAAACCACATGAAAGACCTGCCCAACCAGACCCACTGGACCCAGCGCACCGATCTGGCCGCCGCCTTCCGCTGGACCGCAAGGCTCAACATGCACGAAGCGGTTGCCAACCATTTCAGCCTTGCGGTCAGCAACGATGGCGCACGCTTTCTGATCAACCCCGCCGGCCGCCACTTCAGCCGGATCACCGCCAGCAGCCTGATCGAGATAGACGCGAACGATCCCACCACCATGGACCGCCCCGATGCGCCCGACCCCACCGCCTGGGGCCTGCACGGTGCGCTGCACCGCGCCTGCCCGCACGCCGCCTGCGCCATGCACGTCCATTCCATCCATGCCACCGTGCTCGCCAGCCTCGCCGACAGCCGCCTTCCGGCGATCGACCAGACCACCGCCATGTTCCACAACCGCACCGTTGTCGACGACCACTACGGCGGCATGGCGTTTGAAGAGGAGGCCGCCCGCTGCGTGCAGCTCCTGTCAGACCCGAAGATCACCACAATGATCATGGGCAACCACGGCGTGCTGGTCATCGGCCGCACCGTCGCCGAAACCTTCAACCGGCTCTATTACTTCGAACGCGCCGCCGAGACCTACATCCGCGCCCTGCAAACCGGCCGCCCGCTGCGCCACCTGCCGGAAGCGATCGCCGAGAAAACCGCCCGCGAATGGGACTGCTACCCCGACTTCGCCGACGACCACCTGCGCGAGATCAAAGCCATCCTCAATGCGGAGTCGCCTGACTACGCCAGCTGAAGAACCCGGCGGACTTCATCCCGGCAAGAATAAGCCCTTCATCAGCGTCGGATGCGCTCCGCGCGGGAGTATTTTCAAAGCAGCAAATGCAGGCGCTGCGCCTCAATTTCCGGCGGCTTCCATCCTGCGGCCCTCCAGCACGCCCTCCAGCCATCCCGTCTTCATCTCGGGGACGGAAGACAGCAACAACTCGGTGTAAGCGTCGAATGGCGGGGCCAGCACATCGGTCTTGGTGCCATAGCGCCGCACCTCGCCCTGATACATCACCGCAATCCGGTCCGCGATAGCACGCACCGTGGCAAGGTCGTGGGTGATGAACAGATAGGCCACCCCCTCCGCCGCCTGCAGCGCCAGCAACAGCTTCAGGATGCCATCCGCCACCAGCGGGTCCAGCGCCGAGGTGACCTCGTCGCAGATGATCAGCTTGGGCTTGGCCGCCAGCGCGCGGGCGATGCAGACCCGCTGCTTTTGACCGCCCGACAGCTCTGCCGGATAGCGGTCGATGAACCCTTTGCCCATCTCGATCTGCTCCAGCAGATCCTGAATCCGCTTGCGCTTCGCCTCGCCCTTGAGGCCAAAGTAGAACTCCAGCGGCCGCCCGATGATAGTGCCGACGGTCTGGCGCGGGTTCATCGCGGTATCGGCCATCTGATAAATCATCTGCACCTCACGCAGATCATCGCGCGTGCGCGACGACAAGGCAGGGGCCAGTTCCCGCCCGTCAAAGCGAATGTCTCCCTGCCCCGGCGGCAGAAGCCCGGTGATTACCCGCGCCAGAGTTGATTTTCCCGAGCCGCTTTCGCCCACCACGGCGAGGGTCTGCCCCGCAGGCAGATCCAGCGTGATATTCTTCAGCACATCAAACTTTGTGCCCTGATAGCGCGCTGTCACATTCCGGATTTGCAACACCGCAGGCGCATCGGCCTTTTCCACATGGTCAATCGACCGGACCGAGACCAGCGCCTGCGTATAGGGCTCACACGGGGCGGTGATGATCTGCTCCGTCGCGCCATACTCAACCCGCTTGCCATGGCGCAGCACCAGAATGTCATCGGCCACCTGCGCCACCACCGCCAGATCATGCGTGATATACAGCGCCGCCACTCCGGTCTCGCGGATCGCCTCCTTGATCGCGGCCAGCACCTCGATCTGGGTGGTCACGTCCAGCGCCGTGGTCGGCTCGTCAAAGATCACCAGATCGGGCTTCGGGCACAGCGCCATCGCCGTCATCGCGCGCTGCAACTGCCCGCCCGAGACCTGATGCGGAAAGCGTTTGCCAAAGCTTTCCGGCTCCGGCAGCCCCAGCTTGGCAAACAGCATCACCGCGCGGGCCTCGGCCTCGGCCCGGCCCATCACGTTATGCGCAAGGCAGGTCTCGATCACCTGATCCATCAGCTTGATGGCAGGGTTGAACGCCGCCGCCGCCGATTGCGCCACATAGGTCACCTCGCGCCCGCGCAAGGCCCGCAGCGCACGCGCATCGGCCAGCCGGATGTCGCGCCCGTTCAGCGTGATCACCCCGCCGGTCAGCCGCACCCCGCCCCGGCCATAGGCCATCGACGACAGGCCAATGGTCGATTTCCCCGCCCCGGATTCGCCGATCAGCCCCAGCACCCGGCCCTTTTCCACCGACACCGACACATCATCGACCAGCACCACATCACGCGGCGGCTCGCCGGGTGGGTAGGAGGTGGCCTCGATCCGCAGGTTCCGAATGTCGAGCAATGCACCGCCCATCTTCCCGCTCCCCCCGCTCATCCGCGTCCGCCTTTCAGGCTGGTGGTGCGCCCCAGCACCCAATCGGCCACCAGATTGACCGAAATCGCCAGCGCCGCGATGGCAAAGGCCGGGATCAGCGCCGCCGGGATGCCGTAAACCAGCCCCGAGGAATTTTCCTTCACGATGCCGCCCCAGTCCGCCAGTGGCGGCTGCACCCCCAGCCCAAGGAAGGACAGGGTGGAGATGAACAGCACTGCAAAGATGAACCGCAGCCCCAGCTCTGCCACCAGAGGCGACAGCGCGTTCGGCAAAATCTCGCGGAAGATGATCCAGCCCCAGCCCTCGCCGCGCAGGCGCGCCGCCTCGACAAAGTCCATCACCGCGATATCCACCGCCACCGCCCTCGCCAGCCGATAGACGCGCGTTGCATCCAGCAGCCCCATCACCAGAATAAGCACCGTCAGCGTCACCGGCAGCACCGACAGCACCACCAGCGCCAGAATAAGCGCCGGAATCGCCATCACCAGATCGACCATCCGGCTGAGGCCCTGATCGACCCAGCCCCCGGCCACCGCCGCCGAAAACCCCAGCACAGAGCCCAGCGTGAAACTCAGCACCGTCGCGGCCGAGGCGACAAAGATCGTGGTCTGCCCGCCATAGATCATCCGGCTCAGCAGATCGCGGCCGATCGCATCGGTGCCAAGCAAATGCGTGGAGGATGCCGGGTCCCAGACCCCGCCGACAATCTCGGCCATGCCATAGGGCGCGATCAGCGGAGCAAGAATCGCGACCAGAAAGAACGCCCCGGTGAAGAACAGACCGACAAGTGCGGAGATGGGTATCCTCATTTCGGATGCCTCAGCCTTGGATTGGCAAGGATGGAGATCACATCCGCCATAATGTTGAGCCCGATATATACGGCGGCAAAGATCAGCCCGACCGCCTGCACCACCGGCAGGTCACGCTTGGCCACATGGTCCACCAGATACTGCCCCATGCCGGGGTAGACAAACACCACCTCGACCACCACGACCCCCACCACCAGATAGGCGAGGTTCAGCATCACCACATTGACCACCGGCGCAATCGCATTGGGGAACGCATGGCGCCAGATCACCTGCATCGGCGACAGGCCCTTCAGCTCCGCCGTCTCGATATAGGCCGACTGCATCACGTTCAGGATCGCCGCCCGCGTCATCCGCATCATATGTGCCAGCACCACCAGCACCAGCACGATCACCGGCAGGATCACCGCGTTCAGCCGCTCCATCATCCCCATGCCGGGAAACACCATGGCGACCGAGGGGAACAGCTGCCACTTGACCGCAAGGAAATACAGCACGAGATAGCCCACCACGAATTCCGGCAGGCTGATCGTTGACAGGGTCACGCCGGAAATCAGCTTGTCGGGCCAGCGCCCGTTATAGCGCGCCGCCACCAGCCCCAGCAGAATGGCCAGCGGCACCGAAATCACCGCCGCCCAACCCGCCAGAAACAGCGTGTTGCCCAGACGCTGGCCGATCGCCGTCGCAATGTCGGTGCGGTTGGAAAGCGAGGTGCCCAGATCGCCGGTCACGATACCGCCAAGCCAGTTGACATAGCGGGTCAGCGCCGGCTCATCCAACCCCATCTCGGCGCGCAGATTGGCCAAGGCCTGCGGCGTCGCCGACTGGCCCAGAATGGCCTGCGCCGTATCGCCGGGCAGCGCCGCCACGCCAAGGAAGATCACCGCCGACACCGCGAGCAGCAGCAGGAGGCCCAGCGCAACGCGCTGGACCACCAAAGTCAGAACCGGATGCACGCGCCCCGGTCCTTACGCCAGCCAGCAGCGGACATGGGCACGCCCGTTCATCAACTCGCCATTCGGGTCCGCTTCCCAGCCCTGAACCTCATCGCGCACCGCCTCGACGAATTCGTTGAACATCGGCAGGATCAGACCGCCCTCGTCGCGCACGATCATCGCCATTTCCGAATAGGTCGCCTTGCGCGTCTCAGGGTTCAATTCCGCCCGCGCCGCCAGGAGCAGCTCATCGAATTTGGCATTCTTGAACCGGGTGTCATTCCATTCGGCTGTCGAGACATAGGCTGTGGAATACATCTGGTCCTGCACCGGGCGGCCGGTCCAGTAGCTTGCGCAGAATGGCTCCACATTCCAGACGTTTGACCAATAGCCGTCATCCGGTTCGCGCTTGATCTCCAGCGGAATTCCGGCCGCGGCGGCGGATTGCTGGAACAACTGCGCCGCCTCGACAGCGCCGGGAAACGCGCCCTGCGCGGTGCGCAAAACGATCGGGCTGCCGTCGTGGCCGGATTTCTTGTAGTACTCCGCCGCCGCCGCCGGATCATATTCCCGTTGCGGGATGCTCTCGTCAAACAGCGGATAGGCAGAGTTGATCGGGAAGTCATTGCCGATGCTGCCCAGACCGCCAAGGATCTTGTCCACCAGTTCCTGACGGTTGACCGCCAGCTTCAGCGCCATCCGCAGGTCGTTGTTGTCAAACGGCGGCTTGTCCACATGCATGATGAACACATAGTGAGACCGTCCGGGCGCGGACTTGACCTGAACGCCGGGCGCACGCTTGAGCAGTTCAGAGATCTTCGGGTCCACACGGTTGATGATATGAACCTGCCCCGACTGCAGGGCGGAGGTGCGGGCGGTGCCGTCGTTGATGACCAGAATTTCGGTCTGGTCGGCATGCCCGATACTGTCGTCGAAGTAATTGGCGAACTTCTCGAACCCGTGCCGGATGCCCGGCTCATGCACAACCATTTTGTATGGGCCAGCCCCAACCCCTTCTGCCGGATTGTCCACACCGCCATCGGGCTGGATGACGAGGTGGTAATCGGCCATCAGGAACGGCAGGTCGGCATTGCCGCTGACCAGCTTCAGCGTGACCGTGTCACCCTCGGCCGACATCTCGGAAATCCCCTGCACAATGCCAAGTGCGCCCGATTGCGACTTCTCGTCGGTGTGGCGCCTCAGCGTGGCGACCACATCCTCCGCCGTCACCGTCTTGCCATTGTGGAACTCGACCCCCTGGCGGATCTTGAATTTCCACTCGGTCGCATCCGCGTTGGAGCTGACCTCTTCGGCAATGCGCATCTGGATCTCACCCTCGGCGCTGACATTGACCAGCATCTCGCCCCAGCTGTAGTTCACCGTAAACGGGACCTCGGACGCCGCCAGCGCCGGGTCAAGGCTGTTGGTCGACTCGCCGCCCTGCATCCCCAGGCGGATCAGCCCGCCCTTTTTGGGTTCGGCATGCGCGGCTTTGGTGAACAGCGCCGAGGCAAGCCCGGCGGAAACCCCCAGTGCGGTGGTGCGGCCAACGAACTCACGGCGCGTTATGCGGCCTGCCTTGGCGGCGGCAATCATACGGTCAAGCGGATCTGTCATTCTGGTCGTCTCCCTGAATGGCTGCGGTTAACCCCGCGCCGGTTTTGTTGACTGGTGGATCAATAGAAACGGGTGTTTTGCCACGGGGCAACGATTCGTGCCCCGCAGCGGCGATTTTTTCAGACAAAGCGGCGCAGCACCTTTTCGTTGAAATCACGCGAAAAGATCACCTCATCACCCTCCCAGGCGGTCAGCGTGGCCTGCATGTGCAGATGCTCCGCATCGCAGGTCATCACCGCCCGCGCCCGCGTTCGCACCCGCCACCCGCCGCGTGACAACCGCTGCTCCCAGACATTGGTGGCCTTTGCCGTCAGCGGGTCAGACGGATGAATTTCCCAGCGCTCCGTCAGGGTCTCGCCCGAGCACAGACCATGGCTAAGGTTCTCCAGATCGCCGCCATCCTCCAGCACGCAAAGCGCCTGCATGCCGGCGATCATGTCCGTCTCAACATAACGCCGCGACTCTCCCTTCCGCAGCACCCGGTGCTGCCACGCCGGGGCCGCCTCCGGCTCAGGCGGCTCCCATCCCTTGCCGCCCTTGTGCACCGGCAGGGTCAGGCTGCCTTTGGTCAACGTCAGTTGGCCCTGTGCCGGCGATGGCCAGACAAACGGCCAGTAGCTGTTCGACAGCGCCAGCCGCAGTCGATGGCCGGGCGCAAGCCGGTAAGCCATCTGGTCCAGATCAAGGCAAACCTCTTCCGCCCTTCCGGGCGTCATCGGTTCCGGTTCCTCCCGGCTCGCACGATGACACAGGTTCAGCATGCCGTGCGCGATCCGCACCGAAGACCCGTCCGGGGCCACATCGCAAAGCCGAGCCACCACAAACCCCAGCGGCTGATCCGAGGCCAACCGCAACCGCAACCGCGCCGCCCCCAGCAGCGCCAGAGGCTCCTGCAGAACATCGCCGTCAAAGCACAAGCTCAAGGCATCATCCGCCGCCTGATCGCCCGGCATCTCGGCATTCAGCCCCATGGGAAAAAACTCCCCCGCCGACAGGCCAAGCTGTTGCGGTGTGGACACAATCCTTTCGAAACCTGCTGTTTCGCCTTGCCCCAGATACTCCTGCGCCGCCGCCTCCCCGCGCCCCGGCAACAGGTTCAGAACCCTCTCCTCAACATTCGAACCCGGCCACTGATCCTCCGCCACCCAATGCCCCTCCCGGTGCGGGGCAGAGGCATCCGGCGGCGCGGAGTGCAGCATATAGGCCCGCATCGCCGGGTCAGCCTCCGCCCCGTTCTCGATCCCTTTCAACCAGCGATCCCACCACCGGATCGCCTCCTGCAGAAACCCGATCGCCGGACCGGGCACCGCCGTATGCGGATACTGATGCACCCATGGCCCCACGATCCCCTTGGCTCGGGTGTTGCGCACCAGCGCATCCACCGTGTTCATGTAATTGTCGGCCCAGCCGCCGATCGACAGCACCGGCACCTGCATCCGGGCATAATCCTCACAGACCGACCCATGCCGCCAATACCCATCCCGCGCCTGATGCGCTGCCCAAGCCGGCGCCAGCCAGGGCTCCGCCTCCAGCCGCGCCAGCCAGTCCGCCCGCCAGTCGGCCCGCAAGGCCGGGTCCGCCGGACGGCTGGAAAAGGACAGCATCACCGCCCCCCAGCCAAAGTTTTCGCCCAACAGGCAACCGCCCCTGAAATGGATGTCATCAGCGAAACGGTCGGTGCTGGAGCAGACCGAGATCACCGCCTTCAACGCAGGCGGCTGCAAAAACGCTGTCTGCAGGCAATTGAACCCGCCCCAGCTCTTGCCCATCATCCCCACCGACCCCGAGCACCAGGGCTGTGCCGCCAGCCATGCGATCACATCACAGGCGTCCTGCAACTCCAGCGTGGAATATTCATCCGCCATCAGCCCTTCGCTGTCGCCATTGCCGCGCATGTCAACCCGCACGCAGGCATAGCCATGCCCGGCCACATAAGGGTGCATCAGCTCATCACGCGCCAAGGTGCCATCGCGCTTGCGATAGGGGATGTATTCCAGCACCGCCGGAACCGGGCTGACTTCTGCATCCCGTGGCATCCAGACCCGCGCCGACAGCCGGATGCCGTCCGGCATCACAATGCCCATATCCTCGAATTCAACGATACTGCGCGGAAAATCCGTTACCGTCTTCATGCGTTCTCCTGTTGTGGCGCATTTGGCTTGCGCCCGTCGCAAGTGGTCAAGACAAAGGGCGGGGCGCTTTGCAAGTTCGCGCCCGACCCCGGATGAAAAGGACCAGCCTGATGACAGAGGCCAAGACCAGCCGCCCCAACATCCTGATCATAATGGTGGACCAGCTTACCGGCACGCTGTTCCCCGACGGCCCGGCAGAGTTTCTGCATACGCCCAACCTGCGCAAAATGGCGCAGCAGTCGCTGCGGTTCCGGAACTGCTACACCGCGTCGCCGCTCTGCGCGCCGGGGCGGGCGTCGTTCATGTCGGGGCAACTGCCCAGCCGCACGCGGGTCTATGACAATGCGGCCGAGTTTGCGTCGGATATCCCCACCTACGCCCACCACCTGCGCCGCGCGGGCTACCACACCGCTCTTTCCGGCAAGATGCACTTCGTCGGCCCCGACCAGATGCACGGGTTCGAGCAGCGGCTGACAACCGACATCTACCCCGCCGATTTCGGCTGGACGCCCGACTACCGCAAACCCGGCGAGCGGATCGACTGGTGGTATCACAATCTGGGTTCGGTGACCGGCGCCGGCGTGGCTGAAATCACCAACCAGTTGGAATATGACGATGACGTTGCCTTTCAGGCCGGGCAGAAACTCTACGACCTGTCGCGCGGGGCAGACGCCCGCCCCTGGTGCCTGACCGTCAGCTTCACCCACCCGCACGACCCTTTCGTCGCCCGTCGCAAATACTGGGATCTCTACGAGGGTGCCCCCGAACTTGAGCCCCCAGAACCCATCCCCTACGAGGATCAGGACCCCCACTCCCAACGCCTGATGGACGCCTGCGACTGGCGCAGCTTCGACATCACCCCCAACCAGATTCGCCGGGCGCGCCAAGGCTACTTCGCCAATATTTCCTACATCGACGACAAGATCGGCGAGATCCTCGCCGTGCTCGAAGCCACCCGGCAAGAGGCAGTCGTGGTCTTCCTCTCCGACCACGGGGAAATGCTGGGCGAACGCGGGCTGTGGTTCAAGATGAACTTCTTCGACCCCTCCGCCCGGGTGCCCCTGATGATTTCTGCCCCAGACCTCGCGCCCGGCCTGATCACCGATCCGGTCTCCACCATCGACCTCACCCCCACCCTCGCCGCCCTCGCAGGCGTCGACATGGCCGAGGTGATGCCCTGGACCGATGGCGTCGACCTCACCCCCATGGCCAGCGGCGGCAGCCGCCCGATGGTCGCCATGGAATACGCGGCCGAAGGCAGCATCACACCGCTCGTCGCCCTGCGCGAAGGCGCCTGGAAATACATCCGCTGTCCCGCCGACCCCGAGCAACTCTACGACCTCGCCGCCGACCCGGCCGAGCGCCACAACCTCGCCACCGACCCGCGCGCCGCCCCGGTCCTCGACCATTTCCGCAAAGCCGCCGACACCCGCTGGGACCTGCCCCGCTTGGATGCCGCCGTCCGCGAAAGCCAGGCCCGCCGCTGGGTGGTCTATGACGCCCTGCGCAACGGCGCCTATTACCCGTGGGATTACCAACCCCTGCGCGCGGCCTCCGAACGCTACATGCGCAACCACATGGACCTGAACGTGCTCGAGGAGACCAAGCGCTTCCCCCGCGGAGAGTAGCGCCGCCGTCACCGTCGGATGCCTCCGGCGGGAGTATTTGGAAAGCAGCAATGCGGGGGGCTGTTCCCTGTATTTGCTGCTTGAAAAAATACTCCCCGCGGAGCGTCCGCCATCCGGGCCGCGCCGCGGCGCAAACCTGACGACCCTGTGCGGTCGCCCGTGGCAACGCCATCGAGCGGGGGCTCGATGCCCCCCGAGATGGCTCCGGCGCTACAGTGCATCTTCCAGAACCTTCTCCGCCCCCTTCCAGCCCATCAGGATAGCCGGCGCATTGGTGTTGCCTGCGATGATGTTGGGGAAACTTGACGCATCTATCACCCGCAGCCCGACCACCCCCCGCACCCGCAGCCGCGCATCCAGCACGCTGGTGGCCGGATCGCTTCCCATCCGACAGGTGCAGCAGGGGTGATAGACCGTGCCGGTCCGCGCCTGTAAATCTGCGATCAGATCGGCGTCGGAACTGACCGCCGGGCCGGGCCGCAGTTCTTCCCGGATCAGTCGCGCCATCGCCGGTTGCGCCGCGATCCGGCGCAGAAACTTCACCGCTGCCAGCATGTCGTCGACATCATGCTGTGTCGACAGAGCATTGGCGACAATCGCCGGATGCGCCAACGGATCAGGGCTCGCGACCCGGATCTCACCCTGTGACGTGGGGCGACAGTTCGACAGGCCCAGCGACATCCCCGACCAGGGGTCGGGCGACAGGATCGGGCGCTCGCCATCGCGCGGGATCAGGGTGGAAAACGCCTGCATGTAGAGCTGCATGTTTGGGCGCGACAGGGCCGGATCGGTGCGGAAAAACCCGCCCGCATGGTTGATCGACCGCGCCAATGGCCCGCGCCCGCCCAGCAGATATTGCGCCCCCACCAGTGCCTTGCCCCACCACGGGCGCAGCACATTGTTATAAGTCGGCACCCGCATCGACCAGGTATAGTTCAGCCCCTGATGATCGCTCAGATGCGCGCCGACATTGGGGTTGTCCAGCAGAACCGGCAGCCCCATCGCCTGCAACAGCGCCCCCGGCCCGATGCCCGACAGCTGCAACAGCTGCGGACTGTTCACTGCCCCGCCCGACAAAATGACCTCGCCCCGCGCGCGCAAACTCCGCGTCTCGCCGCCCTGGCGCAGTTCCACCCCCACCGCGCGGCCCGCCTCGATCACGACCCGGGTGACCTGCGCATGGGCCAGCACCCGCAGGTTCGCCCGCTTCATCGCCGGGCGCAGAAAGGCCCGCGCGGCGGAGTTGCGCCGCGCGCCCTTGATCGTCATCTGATAAATGCCGGCCCCCTCCTGCCGGGCCCCGTTGAAATCTGCCACCTCCGGCAGCCCGGCCTGCCCGCAGGCGGCGATGTAGTCGCGCACCAGCGGATGCAGCCCTTCGCGGTTGGCCGAGATGAACAGCGGCCCGCCCTGCCCGCGCCAGTCGTCGGCCCCGGCCTCACTGTCCTCGATCCGGCGATAGGCGGGCAGGCAGTCGCCCCAGCCCCAGCCCGGCGCCGCCGCCCCCCAGTCCTCGTAATCCGCCCGGTGCCCCCGGATCCAGACCATCGCGTTGATCGAGGATGACCCGCCCAAAATCCGCCCGCGTGGCCAGTGATCGCGGTTACCCGCCAGCCCCGGATCAGCCTCCGCCCGGTACATCCAGTTCACCGCCGGATCATAGAACAGCTTGCCATAGCCCAGCGGCATCTGGACATAGAACCGCCGGTCGCTGCCCCCGGCCTCGATCAGCGTGACCTTGTGCCGCCCCGACGCACTCAGCCGCTCCGCCAGCACACAGCCCGCCGACCCCGCGCCCACGATGATGTAATCGCTGTCTTCCATGCTGCCCCGACTGCCGCTCTGAGTGTTGACCAGCCGCCAGCCTAGCCGCGCCCCGTGCCGCCACTTGCGCGAATACGACATCCGATGTCGCACCTACTCCCCCATCTCATAGCGCGGCGCACAAGTGACCGGAAACGCCACCGAACGCGCGATGAAACAGACCGCGTGGATGCGGTGGTGGATCGCCTCTGCCACCGCCAGATCCGCCCCCGGCGCAAGCGTGATCACCGGCCGCAACTCCACTGCCGTAAACCGCCCCGCGCCCCCCGGTCCGATCTCGCCCCGCCCCACCGGGCGATCCTCATAGCCCGTCACCACGATCCCGGCTTCCGAGGCGAAATGCAGATACCACAGCATATGACAGGCCGAGAGCGCCGAGAGCAGCAGATCCTCCGGGTTCATCTTCCCCGGATCGCCCCCCAGCAGCGGATCGTTGGAGCAGGCCACCACCGCCTTGCCCGGCACCGCAATCTCCCATGTCCGCGCATAACCACCATAGCTGCGCGTGCCCTCCCCCGTGTTTCCGGTCCAGACAATCCGGCTGGTATAGTCATGCATCGCCATCGCCTTGCCCTTCATCTTGGTTCAAATACTCCGGGGGGCCCGGGGGGCTGGCCCCCCGGCGCTTTCCGCCTCACCGGCCCTTCCAGACCGGCTCCCGCTTTTCGGCAAAGGCCTTTGCCCCCTCCAGCTGATCCTCGGATGAATACAGCCGGTCCACCGTCGGCATCTGCCGCTTGGTGATCCGGTTCAGCGCATCCTGAAACCGCATGTCTTCGGCCTCGCGCACCACTTCCTTGATCGCGGCATAGACCAGCGGCGGCCCGGCCTCCAGCAGCCGCGCCAGATCCCAGGCCTTGCCCAGCAATGCCTCCGGCGCACAGATCTCCTTGAGCAGCCCCCAGCGCAGCGCTTCCTCCGCATCGAACCAGCGCCCGGTCAGCAAAAGGTCCATCGCCACATGATAGGGAATGCGCTTGGGCAGTTTGATACTGGCCGCATCGGCCACCGTGCCCGACCGGATTTCCGGAAGGGCAAATGTGGCATTGGAACTGGCCAGGATCAGATCGCAGGACAGCGCCAGCTCCAGCCCGCCACCGCAGCAGATGCCGTTGACCGCCGCGATCACCGGCTTGTTGAGGCCCGGCAATTCCTGCAAGCCGCCAAAGCCGCCGACGCCGTAATCGCCATCCACCGCATCACCACCCGCCGCCGCCTTCAGATCCCAGCCCGGGCAAAAGAACTTTTCCCCCTCCGCCCGCAGGATCGCCACCCGCAGACCCTCATCATCGCGAAAGGCGCGGAACACCTGCCCCATGATCCGGCTGGTTGCCAGATCAATCGCGTTGGCCTTCGGCCGGTCCAGCGTCACCTCCAGCACCGCGCCCTCGGCGCGCGTGCGGATCGGCCCCTCGTGCAACATCTCCATCGCTCATCCTTTCCGTATCAACGCATCGACCGCCAGCACACCCCGCCCGAACACAAGCACCGGGTTCAGCTCGATCTCTTCAAAACCATCATCCGCCATCAGATCGCACAGCCGCATCACCAGATCGGCCAGGGCCCCCACATCCGCCCGCTCCCGACCGCGATAGCCATCCAGCAACGGATACAACCGCAACCGGCGCAATCCCCCAAGCACCTCCTCACCGCTCACCGGCAGCACCAGCGTCACCGTATCGGCCAGCAGTTCCGCCGTCACCCCGCCCATGCCCAGCGTCAACGAAACGCCATAAACCGGATCGCGGCGCAGCCCCACCAGCACCTCGGCCACCGCCCCCAGCGCCATCTCCTCCAGCAGATAGCCCGTGGCCCCCGGCATCCCGGCCTGCCCGTCCAGCGAGGCCAGACCCAACCGCACCGCACCGGCCTCGGTCTTGTGCGCAAACCCCAGGCCCTTGAGCACCAGCGGCGGCACCAGCCCCCGCGCCAGCCCGGCCAGCTCTGCCAGCGTCGGCGCTGAAACGCCCACCGGCACAGCCACCCCCGCCGCCCGCAGCACCTGCTTCGCTTCGGCCTCGTCCAGCAGCTGCGCCGCCCGCGCCCCAAGCGCCGCCAATGGAACTTGCGGCTCCACACCCCAGACCCCCTGCGCGGCCCGGATCGCGCCCAGGGCCGCCTCCAACCCCATCAGAGGCACCACCCCCTGCGCCATCATACCATCCGCCAGCGCCTCATCGAAATTCTCCGGCAATGAGGCCACCGGAAAGGCGGGCCTCCCCGTCGCCCGCGCCGCCGCCACGATCGCGTCAAGCGCAGGCCGGAACGACGACGGGTCACAGCGATCGGGTCGCGGCGGGTCGATGATGAACACCCCGGCATCATAGCCCGCCAACATCGTGGCAAACACATCCGCCGTGCGCGGCCCGTCACCCCATATAAAGGTGTGGTAATCCAGAGGGTTGGCAATCGTCACCATCGGCCCCAGGATCTCCCCCAACCGGGCCCGCTGAGTCTCCGGAGGCGGCGGAAAATCCAGCCCCGCCGCCGCCCCCAGATCGGCAACAAGCCCCGCCTCGCCCCCGGAACAAGAGAGTGAGCACAAACGCGCCCCCAGCCCCCGGCCATGGATATGGAAGATCTTCAGCACCTCCAGCAGCTCCGGCAAACCCGCCACCTCGGCAATCCCCGCTTTGCGCAGAAAGGCCGATGACACCGCCGCTTCCCCGGCAAGCGAGGCGGTATGCGATGACGCCGCCAACCGGCTCAGCTCGGTCTTGCCGGATTTCAGGCAGACAATCCCCTTGCCCGCCTGCGCCGCCTCTGCCGCCAGACGCGCCAGGGCGGGCGCATCGTCGATCCCCTCCACATACATGCCCAGCGCCGTCACCCGCGCATCCGCCAGCAGCGCTCCGGCCAACTCCGCCAACCCGACCTGCGCCGCATTGCCCAGACAGGCAACATAGGCCACCGGCAACCCGCGCGCCTGCATGGTCAGGTTGATCACGATGTTGGACGACTGGCTGATCAGCGCCACCCCCCGCTCCACCCGCCGCCCGCCATGCTGATCCGGCCACAGGAGCGCGCCATCAAGATAGTTGATCACCCCATAGCAATTCGGCCCCAGCACCGGCATCCCCCCCGCTGCCGCCACCAGCTCCGCCTGCAACCCGGCCTCCCCCGCCTCCTCCCATCCGCTGGCAAAGCAGACCGCCCCCCCGGCCCCCAGCGCGGCAAGGTCACGCACCACTTCCAGCGTGGCATGCCGGTTCACCCCGATGAACGTGGCATCCGGAGGTTCAGGAAGCTCCGCCAGAGACCGGAAGGCAGGCACCCCGCCCACCGCCCTGCGCGTGGGATGCACCGGCCAGACCGACCCGGCGAACCCCATTTTCTGACATTGCGCGATCACATTTTCCGCCCAGACCGATCCCAGCACGGCGATCGAGCGCGGACGCAGCAGGCGTGAGAGCCGCGTCATGCCCGGCCTCGTGCGCTATGCCAGACCCCGGGGGCTTTGCCCCCGGACCCCCAGGATATTTTTGAACAGATGAATGCCAAAAGCAGTCGCCCTGCTCCGAGCCAACGGAGCAGGGAAACTTCACCTGTTACCGTCATCGGGGTCCCCCCCTGTTCGGCAAAATCAGAATCGCAGCCCATGGTTAAGATTCCGTTTCATCTGTTGAAAAATATCCTCGGGAGGTGAGGGGGCAGACAGCCCCCAGGATTTTTCGCAGAAAAATCGTCACCCGCCGACAGCGCGCAGCAATTCGCGGCTGATGATGTGGCGCTGGATCTCGGAAGTTCCCTCCCAGATCCGTTCCACCCTCGCGTCGCGCCAGATCCGTTCCAGCGGCAGCTCGTCCATCAGCCCCATACCCCCGTAGATCTGGATCGCCTCATCCGCGATCATTGCAAGCACTTCGGTGGCCTTCAGCTTTGCCATGCTCATGTCGGCCTCAGTCACGGTGCCTTGGTCAAACTTCCATGCCGCTTCCCAGGTCAGCAGCTCCGCCGCCCTCAGCTCCATCGCCATATCGGCAAGCTTGAAGCTGACACCCTGGAACTTGCCGATGGACTGACCGAACTGCCGACGTTCTGCCGCATAGGCAACCGCCAGTTGCAGCGCACGGTCAGCGCGGCCGAGGCAGGTGCTGGCCACCTGCAACCGGGTGGCGCCGAGCCAGGTATTGGCAACCTCGAATCCCTTGTGCGGCTCGCCCAGCACATTTTCGGCGGGCACCCGGCAGTCGTCAAACTCCAGCACTGCATTGGTATAGCCCCGGTGACTGACATTGCGATAGCCGTCGCGCACGGTGAATCCCGGGGTGCCCTTGTCGACGAAAAACGCCGTGATCTTCTTCTTCGGCCCGCGCGGCGTGTCTTCCTCGCCCGTTGCCATGAAGGCGATGGTGAAGCCCGCCAGATCGGCATGGCTGATGAAGTGCTTGGTGCCGTTCAGCACCCAGTCGCCCCCCTCGTGCCGTGCGCTGGCTTTCATCCCGCGCAGGTCCGATCCGGCACCGGGTTCGGTCATGGCCAGACAATCCCAGGTCTCGCCCCGGATACAGGGCATCAGGTAGCGCTCGCGCTGTTCCGGCGTTCCGGCCAGCAGGATGTTGGACGGGCGCGCCACGCAGGTCCAGTGCAGCGCGTAATTCGCGCGGCCCAATTCGCGTTCATAAAGCAGCCAGCTCAGGGTATCGAGGCCCGCACCGCCGACCTCCACCGGCATGTTGGCGGCGTAGAGCCCGGCGGCAATGGCCTTTTGCTGAATCTCGCGGATCAGGCTCAGCGGCAGGTGATCCGCGCGTTCCACCGCAAGCTCATGCGGGTAAAGCTCGGCTTCGACAAAGGCGCGGGTGGTGTCGATGATCATCCGCTGCTCATCCGTCAGGGCGAAATGCATCAGGCTTTCCTTTGTCCGACATGGCGGCCCGCCGCGTCGGGGCGTGGCAGCGGGGCGTGGGCCTGTGCGATCGGCAACAGGCGGTCGAGGATCGTTTGCGGTGCCGGACAGGTCTTGCCCTTGCCCATATCGACATGCAGCAGCATCTGTTCCAGCGTTGCCACCGGCTGCCCGTCCTTCAGGATACGGATGAAGATGTGCAGCCGCTTTTCATCTGCCGCCAGCACCTGCACCGTGCCGGTGAGGGCATCGCCCGAGCGGGCCTCGCCCAGATGCATGATATGGGTTTCCGCCGAGTAATAGCTGAAGCCGGTACCGACATAGGCGATGTCGGCACCGATATGGCGCAGGAAGGCGTCCGAGGTTTCCGAGGATGCGAACAGGTAGCGGCTTTCGGTCATGTGACCGTTGTAGTCGATCCAGCCCGGCAGCACCGTCATCCGCGCCATCTCCATCGGGCCGTCGCCCGGCAGCGGCGCAGGAAGTGCCGCCCGACGGCGGGCGTCATGGTCCAGCAGCACCTTGCCGGCGCCCCAGTTGCGCTCTTTCAGGACGCGCAGGAAGCCGGTCAGGTTCTGGTCGCGGATGCGTTCCAGCGCGCGGATGCTGTGGTGCCCCGATTGCGCGTCAGATTGCCCTGCGATCAGGTCCACCAGGTCTTCGGTGAGCTCCGGCACATCGGTCAGCCGCGACCAGGGCCATTGCAGGCAGGGGCCGAACTGCGCCATGAAATGCTTCATCCCGGCCTCGCCGCCCGCCACGCGGTAGGTCTCGAACAGCCCCATCTGGCCCCAGCGCAGGCCAAAACCCATGCGGATCGCCTCGTCGATCTCTTCCGTGGTCGCCACCCCGTCCTTGACCAGCCACAACGCCTCGCGCCACACCGCCTCCAGAAAGCGGTCGGCGATATGGGCGTCGATCTCTTTGCGCACATGCAGGGGGAACATCCCGATTTCGCGCAGGATCTCCTTGGCGGCTTCGATCACTGCGGGGTCAGAGGCGGGCGAGGGCACCACTTCGGCCAGCGGCAGAAGGTAGACCGGGTTGAAGGGATGGGCCACAAAGATCACTGCCGGGTTGGCGGCATGTTGTTGCAATTGCGAAGGTTTGAACCCGGAGGTCGAACTTCCGACCGGCGTATCGGGGGCAACCTGCTGGATCTGTGCAAGCACCCGGTGTTTCAGCTCCAGCCGTTCGCCCACCGATTCCTGGATGTAATCCGCCCCCTCGACCGCCTCGGTCAACGTTCCGGCAAACATCAGCCGCCCCTCAGCCGGCATCGGCCCGTCCGACAGCGCAGGCAAGGCGGCGCGGGCGTTGTCCAGCACCTCGCCTACCTTGCGCGGCGCCTCCGGGTCGGGGTCGAACACCGCCACATCCCAACCGTTGAGCAAGAACCGCGCCGCCCAGCCGCCGCCGATCACCCCGCCGCCAATGATTGCCGCCTTGCGCGCCATCCGTTTTCCCCTGTTCTGCGTCTACACCCGGCTGCACCGCCCCCCCACCCCATCCCTCCCCCACAAGGGGGGAGGGAGGCGCTTTCCCGGCAGGCGACAGCGCGGCTGGTTATCTTTGGTCCGTGCGCTGCAACGCAGCCTCGTCATAGCCGTTCTTGCGGAACACCCCGGCCGCCCAGCGCCGCTCGGATTCGGTGACATGGCGGTCGCGATGCAGCATCCAGCCCGCCAGCCGGGTCGGCGTGCCGACCAGCAGCGTACGGCCATCACGGCTCTGCCCGATCACCCAGTAATCCCCGGCAAAGGGCACACCGCCCAGCTTTACCTTGAACTGCCCCGGCCCGACCTTTGCCGCCGTGCCGCTGATCTGCACCACCTGCCCACCCTTCCGACAGCGGTTGACCACGCTCAGACCGCCCTCAACCGCGCCGTAGGTGGCGGTGGTATGGCTGCACCCGTCCTGAAACGGCGCAGGGAAACTTGCCACCTCATACCACGTGCCCAGCAACCGCTCGGGGGCAATATCCAACACATACATCGGCGCAAAGGCATAGCGCGGCGACGGCGTATGCGGGTCGCACCCGGCCAGTGCCAACACAGCCAACAACAGCAATCGTTTCATAGCGGGGCCCTTTTCTCCAGTTTCAGCCGTGCCCGCACCTCGGCGGGGGTGATCACCCGCGCACCCATGTTCTCGATGATGGTGGCGGCGCGCTCGACCAGCTGAGCATTGGTCGCCAGAACCCCTTTGTCGAGCCAAAGATTGTCCTCCAGCCCCACCCGCACATTGCCGCCGCCCAGCACCGCCGCCGCCACATAGGGCATCTGGTGCCGCCCCAGCGCAAAACCCGACCAGTGCCAGCTGGCAGGCACATTGTTGACCATGGCCATGAAGGTATTCAGGTCGTCCGGCGCCCCCCACGGCACGCCCATGCACAGCTGCACCAGAACCGGCGCGGGGATCACCCCTTCGCGCACCAGTTCCTTTGCCAGCCACAGATGCCCGGTGTCGAACGCCTCGATCTCGATGCGCACGCCCGCCGCCGTCATCCGCCGCGCCATGTCGCGCAACATGCCGGGGGTGTTGACCATCACGTAATCGGCCTCGTTGAAATTCATCGTGCCGCAATCGAGCGTGCAGATTTCGGGGCGGCACTCCACCACATGCGCCACCCGCTCGCCCGCTCCCGCCATGTCGGAACGCGGCCCGATGCGGCCCATGTCCTCGGTGCCCTCGAAATAGATGTCGCCGCCCATTCCGGCGGTCAGGTTCAGCACCACATCCTCACCCGCATCGCGGATGCGCTCTGTCACCTCGCGGTACAAAGCCAGCGCGCGCGACGGTTTGCCGGTCTCGGGGTCGCGCACATGGCAATGCACCACCGCTGCGCCCGCCTTTGCGGCATCAATCGCACTGTCGGCTATCTGCTTCGGGCTGCGCGGCACATGCGGGCTGCGACCTTCGGTGCCACCCGATCCGGTCACGGCACAGGTGATGAAGACCTCGCGGTTCATGGTCAATGGCATGGCATCCCCCCTTGTTGCCTTGCAGCTTAACGCGCTTGCCAGCCCGCGCTTTGCGATTTACGAAATTGCGATGACGGAAAATGCACTCTTTACCCCGGCCCACAGCCCGCTTGACCTTGCGGTCCTGGTGCTGCCGCATTGCTCGATCCTGGAGGTCGCCTCGGTGCTCGACCCGCTGCGCAATGCCAACCGCCACCTGGGGACGGAGGCCTTCCGCTTCCGCATCGTCACCGCCGATGGCCGGCCCGCGCCGCTGACCTGTGGCATCGAGCTGCCCGCCTCCGGACCGCTGGCGGCGGCAAAGGGCGCGGCGCTGCTGATGGTCATTGCGGGCTACCGGCTGGCCGAGGTCGCCACCCGCCCGCTGATCCGCGACCTGCGCCGGATGGCGCATCGCTTCACCGCCATCGGCGGCGTCGATGCCGCGCCTTGGGTAATGGCCCGCGCCGGTCTGCTCGACGGCCACCGCGCCACCGTCCATTGGGAGGATCTGGAGGATCTGGCCGATGCCCACCCGCAGGTCACCGTCTGCCCCGACCGCTATGTGATCGACCGCAACCGCATGACCGCAGGCGGGGCCGCCCCCGCCTATGACCTGATGCTGCACCTGATCCGCGCCCGCCACGGCGCAGGGGTTGCGCGCCAGGTGGCGCAAAGCTTCCTGCAACCGCCCCGCCCCGGCCACGCCGCCCAGATCGCGCCCGCCCCCGGCCCGCTGACCGCCGATCCCGGCCTTGATCCGCGCGTGGCGCGCGTGCTGGCCCGGATGGAGGCCAGCCTTGATGCGCCCGAACCCATGGCGGCCCTTGCCGCCAGTGTCGGCCTGTCGGCCCGCCGTCTGGAAACCCTGTTCCGCCAAAGCCTTGGCACGACCCCCGGCGCACATGCCCTGTCCCTGCGCCTTGCCGCCGCGCGGCGGATGCTGACCGACACCGCACATCCGCTGTCGGAAATCGCCTTGCGTTGCGGGTTTTCCAGCCCCGCCACCCTTGCCCGCGCCTTCCGCCGGACATTCGGCCAGCCCCCGGCGTCGCTCCGGCGGCCAAGGTCGTAGGGGGGCGCTGCCCCCCGCCTTCGGCCCCCCCGGAGTATTTCAAAAGCAGCAAATCCGCAGACGCTTCCCCCTGCATTGCTGCTTTCCCAATCCTCCGGGGGATGGGCCAAAGGCCCAAGGGGGCAGCGCCCCCTTTCCACAGATGGTTACGAAAGTCTTAAACCCGCAGGATCAAACTCTTGATTTCAAACGGAAAACCCTGCTGTAACATAGTGGGATCTCACGCCTCCTCCAGCAGGCCCCGACCTTTCAGCAAAGCCTCCACCCCCGGCATCCGGCCCCGGAACCTGGTATAGAGGCTCTCCGCCTCCTCCGACCCGCCGGCCGCCAGAATGAACCGCTCCAGCCGGGCGGCGGTGGCCGGATCGAACGGGTCGCCCGCCTCCTCAAAGGCGGCGAAGGCATCGGCATCCATCACCTCGGACCACATGTAGGAATAGTAGCCCGAAGAGTAGCCGTCGCCGGTGAAGATATGGGCGAAATGCGGGGTCGCGTGCCGCATCCGGATCGCCCCCGGCATCCCCAACGCCTCCAGCACCTCGGCCTGTTTCTGCATCGGATCGGCAGGGGCCGGGCCCTCATGGAACGCCAGATCGACCATGGCGGAGGCGATGAATTCCACCGTGGAGAAGCCCTGATCATAGGTGGAGGCGGCGAGCAGCCGCTCGCGCATGTCGGCAGGCATCGGCTCCCCAGTCTGCCAATGGCGCGCGTGCTGCTCAAGCACCGCCGGCACCTCCAGCCAGTGCTCGTAGAGCTGGCTCGGCAGTTCGACGAAGTCCCGCGCGACCGAGGTGCCGGAGATGAAGCCATAGGTCACATCCGACAGCATCTGGTGCAGGGCATGGCCGAATTCATGGAACAGGGTGCGCGCATCGTCATAGGACAGAAGCGCCGGCTCGCCCTTGGCAAAGTTGCACACATTGACCACAATCGGCCGCACGTTGCCCCCCAGCTTGCGCTGAGCGCGCATCGCCGAGCACCACGCACCGGACCGTTTGGACCCGCGCGCGAAGTAATCACCCAGGAACACCGCCACATGCGCGCCGTTGCGCGTCACCTCCCAACCCCGCACGTCGGGGTGGTAGAACGGACCGTCCAATTCCCGGAACTCCAGCCCGAACAGCCGGTTGGCGCAGTCGAACTGCGCTGCCAGCATGGACTCCAGCGACAGATAGGGTTTCAGCGCCGCCTCATCCAGATCATGCTCGGCCCGGCGGCGCTTTTCGCTGTAATAGCGCCAGTCCCATGGCTCCAGCGGGCCGGGAACCCCATCGGCCCGCAGCATCACCTCGAGCACCTTTGCATCGGCTTCGGCTTTCGCCCGCGCGGGCGTCCAGACCCGCAGCAGCAGGTCACGCACCGCTGCCGGGGTCTTGGCCATCTCTGGTTCCAGCTTGTAATCGGCAAAGCTGGCGTAGCCGAGCAGGCTGGCCCGTTCCTGCCGCAAGGCCAGGATTTCTGCCGCAATCGCCCGGTTGTCATGGGCATTGCCGTTGGCCCCGCGGGCGCCCCAAGCCTCATAGGCCCGCTGGCGCAAGGCCCTTCGTGGCGAGAACTGCAGGAACGGCACGATCAGCGAGCGGTTCAGCGTCACCACCGGCCCCCCGGCGTCACGCTCCTGCCCTGCGGCGCGCGCGCTTGCCACGACAAAATCCGGCAGCCCTTCCAGATCAGCCTCGGCCAGCGCCATGAACCACTCGCGCTCATCGGCCAGCAGGTTCTGGCTGAACTGGGTGCCCAGCACCGCCAGCCGTGACTTCACCACCGTCAGCCGCGCCGCCGCCTCACCCTCCAGCAGCGCGCCGGAGCGCACGAACATCTGGCGATAGAGCGTCAGCACCCGCAGCTGTTCCGGTGTCAGATCAAGTCCGCCCCGCTGCTGCCACAGTGTCTCGATCCGGGCGAACAGCGGTTTGTTGTTCGACACTTCCGATGAGAACGCGCTCATCTTCGGCGCAAGATCGCGCATCAGCGCCTCGCGTGCCTCGTTCGAATCCGCGCCCGCAAGGTTGTAGAACACCCCCGCGACCCGGTCCAAGGCACCCTCGGCGAGTTCCAGCGTGTCGATTACATTGGCAAAGGTCGGGGCCTCGGCGCTGCCCGCGATCGCGGCGATATTTGCGCGTGCCTCGGTCAGGGCGGCGGCGAAGGCCGGGTCGAAATCCTCGTCGCTGATCTGTTCAAAAGGGGGCAGACCAAAGGGCGTAGTCCAGTCTTGTGCGAAAACGGTCATGGGGATCTCCTTTGCCCCAATAGCTAGGCACGCGGGGGGCAAAGGTCCACACCCGATGGGCTTGCTGCTTTCCAAATACTCCCGCGCGGAGCGCATCGCCGTCGACGCTAGCGGAAACGGTCCAGAAGTTTCTGCATCGGGCTGCGGCTGTCCTCCTGCGCAACCTCAACCACCGGCTTCGGCTCAGGCTCGGGTCTTGGCCCGGGTTTCGGCTCGGGTTTCGGCCTGTCCGAAGACCGGGGCGGCGCGGTGCGCAGGGCGACGGCGTTCATGAACTTCTGGCCGTCGCCTGCCGCAAGGTGCACCGCCCCGTCCGACAGACCGCGCATGAGGTCTTCCAGCCAGTCCTGATCGGCCTTGGCAAAATCATGCAGCACATAGGCCGCCACCGCATCCTTGTGCCCCGGATGGCCGATGCCCAGCCGCACCCGGCCATAGCCTTCGCCCACCATACCGCTGATCGAGCGCAACCCGTTGTGCCCGGCATGGCCGCCGCCCTGCTTGATCCGGCATTTGCCGGGGGCAAGGTCCAGCTCGTCATGGAACACGGTGATGTCGCCCAGCCCCAGCTTGTAGAACGCCATTGCCGCCTGCACCGACTGGCCCGACAGGTTCATGAAGGTGCCGGGTTTCAGCGCCAGCACCTTTTCGTTCCCCAACCGCCCCTCGGCCACCTCAGCCCTGAACGCCGATTTCCACGGGCCAAAGCCGTGGTCGGCTGCGATCCGGTCCACCGCCATAAATCCGATATTATGGCGGTTGCCCGCGTATTTCGCACCGGGATTGCCAAGGCCTACCAGCAGTTTCATTGCGCTCTCCTGTTGCCCCTTCCTTGACGAAGCAGGCGGCAGCCGTCAAGCATCGGGCAGGAAAAGGGAGCCATCATGCGCTTTGCCGTTGTCTGTTCCGTCCGCAACGAAGGGCCGTTTCTGGTGGAATGGGTGGCGTGGTATCTGCGGTTGGGCTTCTCCGATATTGTGGTGGTGACCAATGACTGCACCGATCACTCCCCCGCGCTGCTCGATGCCCTGCACCCCGCGGGCGTAACGCATCTGCGCCATGATGTGCCCGACGCCACCAATATCTGCGCCCGCAAGCTGGAGGCGGCCAAGGCGCTGCCGCAGGTCAGCGGCGCGGCTTGGGTGCTGGTCTGTGATGTTGATGAGTTTCTGGTGATCCACCGGAGCGGCGGGCGGATCACCGATCTGATCCCCGAAGGCGCGGATTTTCTGGGTATGGCGATCAACTGGCGGGTGTTCGGCACTTCGGGGCGTATGGCGTGGGAGGATGGGTTGACCCACCGCCAGTTCCTGCGCGCCGCCGAGCGTCGTGACTTTTCGTCAACATGGGTCAAGACCATCCACGCACAGCCCGGCTGGTTCCGCAGGTTGGGCGAGCATGGGCCCAAACGCCTGCTGCCGCGACATGCGTTCCGCTGGGGCCAGACGGGGATGCGTTGGGTCAATGCCGATGGCAAGGATCTGCCGGAATGGACCCCGGGCGGTGACTACCTGCGCCGGGTGCCGATGGAACGCGTCGGCCATGGGGCAGCGCAGATGAATCATTACATGATCCGCTCGACCGAGAGTTTCGGGCTCAAAAAGGGCAGCCTGTCCCCGGTTGCGGGCAAGGACCGCTACACCGACAGCTTCTTTGACCGCTACAACCGGAACGAAGTTTCAGATGACAGCGCATCGCGCCATGCGGCGGCGTTTGATGCGGAGCATCGCGCGTTGATGGCTTTGCCCGATGTCGCCCGTCTGCATCACCTGTGCTGTGCGGAATATGTCGAGCGCCTTGCCGCCAAGGCAGGGCGACGGGCCGAAGACGACCCGCGCCATGCGCATCATCGGGCCATGGCCGGGCTTTGAAAGGGGAAACCATGCACAAGGGATCATGCCAATGTGGCGCTGTCAGCTTCACCGTCGCGGGCGATCTGCCGCCGCCCAATGCCTGCCATTGCACAATCTGCCGCAAGCAGTCGGGCCATGTCTTTGCCTCGACCGAGGTGAAAACGGCGGATCTGGCGATCACCGGGGCGGCGCATGTGACGTGGTATCAATCGTCGCCCAAGGTCCGGCGCGGGTTTTGTTCGAGCTGCGGGTCGTCGCTGTTCTGGGACCCGCCGCAGCGGGACTGGATCGCGGTTGCCATGGGCGCGTTTGACGGGCCGACGGATACGCGGATGCACCTGCACATCTTTGTCGCCGACAAGGGCGATTACTACGACATCGCCGACGGATTGCCACAGAATGATCACTGACGATCAGTGATGAAAAAGGCGCGGCAGGTTTCCCCGCCGCGCCCATTTCGTGGATCATCCGGCCCGCAGGCCAAGGATCATTCTTCGGCAGCTTCTTCCGCGTTGTCTTCCGACCGCAGACCCGACGGGGCCGCGATGTTGGCCACCACGAAGTTCCGCTTGATCGACGGAAACACACCTTCGGGAAGTGCGATATCTTCGATGTGGATCACATCGCCGATGTTCTTGCCGGTCAGGTCAACCGTGATGTGATCCGGGATATCGCCGGCAGTCACTTCCAGTTCAACCTCCGGGCGCACCACGGTCAGCGTGCCGCCGCGCTTCAGGCCGGGGGCCTTGTCCTGATTCTCGAAGTTCACGTGAATGAACAGGTTGATCCGCGAGGTGCGGCGCAGGCGCATCAGGTCGACGTGGGTCGGAAGATCCTTGACCACATCGCGCTGAACACCGCGGCAGATCACGCGGACGTCTTCCTGACCTTCAACTTTCAGGTTGAACAGCGTCGAAAGGAAACGTCCCTTTCGCAGTTTGGTCAGAAGGTAGTTGTATTTGATGTTGATCGGTTGCGGGTCTACACCACCACCGTAAACAATACCGGGCACGAGTTGCTCACGACGAGCTTGACGGGCGGCCCCCTTGCCTGTCCCCGTACGTGCCTCGGCGATCAGATCAGGGATCTCACCAGCCATTGCAGTTCTCCATATAAATAAGTCCACCGCCCTCCAAGGGTGCGCGGCGCGACCGGAGGGCTATAGCGGGGAATCAGGGGGAGGGAAAGCGGTAATCGCTATTGGCAGACCCGCGTCGCGGCCCGCCCCTCGCCCGTCGTCTTCGGGATGGCAGCGTCACCGCCGCTCTGCTACCTCCGGCGGGCAAGAACGGAGATCCCCTGATGGCCCATATCCTGACAGTCGCGCGCGCGCCGCTGGCGGCTTTTGCTGCCATGGGGGTGGTTTGGGGCAGCTTTGCCGCCGCCTTGCCGGATATCAAGGCGATGCTGGGGGTGGACGAGGCGCAGTTGGGGCTCTTGTTGCTGTTCACTCCGCTCGCGGCCGTGACGGCCATGCTGCTGGCCCCGGCCTTCGGTGCGGCCATGGGGCGGATGGCGCTGCCGATGGCGGCGGTGGTGATGGGGCTGGGCATCGCCCTGCCCGGTCAAACCGCCAGCCTGCTGCTGTTTCCGCTGGCGATGATGGTCTGCGGCGCGGGCACCGGCCTCACCGATGTGCTGATGAACGCCCGCGTGGCCGAGTTGGAAAACACCCGCAAGATCCACCTGATGAACCTGTGCCACGCGGCCTACAGCTTCGGCTATGCCGGGGCGGCGATCGCCACCGGCGTCATGCGGGGGGCAGAGTGGGGGCCGGGGTCGGTGCTGGGGGTGATGGCTGTAGTGGCGGGCAGTCTGGCGCTGACAACATGGGAACGGGATGGCCGGATCGACGGCTTGCGCCGCCCCAAGGGGAAGGGGGCTGCGGCGCTGGGGTGGTTGCCGGTGCTGGGTGGCGGCGTGGTGCTGATCGCCTTCATGACCGAGAACGCCGCCGAGGCCTGGTCGGCCCTGCATATTGAAAAAACGCTGGGCGGCAGCCCGGAACAGGGTGCTTTGGGGCCTGCAGCACTTGCGTTGACCATGGGATTTGCCCGGCTGGCGGGTCAGGGGCTGGTCTCAAAGGTCAACCCCTACCGACTGCTGACCGGGGGGGCCGTGATTGCGGCGATCGGGGCCTTGGGGGCGGCGGGGGCGCAGACGCCGGCGATGGCCTATGCCGGTTTCATCGTGATGGGTCTGGGGGCTTCGGTGATCGCGCCCACCGCGTTCTCGCTGGTGGGCAGGCTCGCCCGGCCAGAGGCGCGGGCAAGGGCAGTCGCTCGCGCCACGCTGTTTGGCTATTGCGGCTATTTCTTCGGGCCGCCGATGCTGGGCTTCATCGCGGGCAGCTTCGGTCTGCGCATGGCCTTTGTCTTTGCCGCCGGTCTGCTGGCTATGGTGCTGATCCTGTCGCCCCTGATGGCGCGGTTGCAGCGCTGATCACTGCCAACCGTCAGAGAAACCTTTGGGAATCAGCAGGTTGTGGCGGCCAAGGTCGTGCACATCCCGCTCGCCACACAGCGCCATGGTGGTATCCAGCTCCTTGCGGATCACTTCCAGCGCCTTGGTCACCCCCGCCTCCCCCATCGCGCCCAGCCCATAGATATAGCTGCGCCCGATCATGGTGCCCTTGGCCCCCATCGCAAGCGCCTTCAGAACATCCTGACCCGAGCGGATGCCCGAATCCATCCAGATCTCCACCCGGTCCCCCACCGCATCGACAATGCGCGGCAGCATGCGGATAGAGGAGGACGCGCCATCCAGCTGCCGCCCGCCGTGGTTCGACACAATGATCGCATCCGCCCCGAAATCGGCTGCCTTGCGGGCATCATCCTCATCCAGAATACCCTTGAGGATGAACTTTCCGCCCCATTGATCGCGGATCCGGGCGATCTTGGACCAATCCAGCTGCGGATCGAACTGGTCGGAAATCCAGCTCATCAGGCTGGAGGTATCGCCCACCCCTTTCACATGGCCGACGATATTGCCGAACTGCCGCCGCTTCGTCCCCAACATCTCCAGCCCCCAGCCCCATTTGGTGGCAAGGTCCAGCAGCACCGGCAGCGTCAGCTTCGGCGGGGCAGAGAGGCCGTTTTTCAGATCCTTGTGCCTTTGCCCAAGGATCTGCAGATCCAGCGTCAGCACCAAGGCGCTGCATTTCGCATCCTTGGCGCGCTGGATGATGCGATCGACGAAATCCTCGTCCTGCATGACATAAAGCTGGAACCAGAACGGTTCCGGGGAATTGGCCGCCACATCCTCGATCGAGCAGATCGACATGGTGGACAGGGTGAAGGGAACGCCGAATCTTGCCGCCGCACGGGCCGATTTGATCTCGCCATCCGCCGCCTGCATGCCGGTCAGGCCAACGGGGGCCAAGGCCACCGGCATGGAGACCGGAAACCCCGCCATGGTGCTGGCGACATTGCGTCCCAGCATGTCCACCGCCACCTTCTGGCGCAGGTGGAGCTGCGCGAAATCAGAGGTGTTTTCGCGGAACGTCTGCTCGGTATAGCTGCCCGATTCCGCGTAATCGTAGAACATCTTCGGCGTGCGGCGTTTGTGGATGCGCTTGAGATCCTCGATACAGGTAATCACTGGCATCGTCCGTCCCCTCTGATGTGGTCAATCCGCATTACCAATCTGCGCGGTTCGGCGCAATTGCAAAGGCAATCGCGCCAAAGCCTGTTTCCCCATGGCGCGCGATGCGCTAGCACTCGCCCCAAACAGGAGGCGACCATGACAGCATCGGTATTCATTGACGGCGAAGCAGGCACCACCGGGTTGCAGATCCGCGACCGTTTGCTGGCGCGCGGCGATATCGTGCTGGTGCAGGTCGACCCCGCCCGGCGCAAGGATCCGCAGGCCCGGCGTGAGGCGTTTGCGGCCGCCGATGTGGCGATCCTGTGCCTGCCGGATGAGGCGGCGGTGGAGGCGGTGGCGCTGTGCGACGGGTTGGCCACGCGGATCATCGACGCGAGCACGGCTTATCGTGTCAACCCCGACTGGGCATTTGGCTTTCCCGAATTGTCCGCCGTCAACAAGGCGCGGATTGCTTCCGCCGCGCGGGTGTCGAACCCCGGCTGCTATTCCACCGGGTCGCTTGCGTTGCTGGCGCCGCTGGTTGCGGCGGGGTTGATTGCGCCTGATGCGGCGCTGTCGATCAACGCGGTGTCGGGCTATTCGGGCGGCGGGAAGGCCCTGATTGCAGAGTTCGAGGCAGGCACGGCGGGGGCGCATTTTGTCTACGGGCTGGAGCACAAGCACAAGCATATTCCCGAGATCATGGCCCATGCCAAGCTCGCGCGGCAGCCGATCTTTATTCCGGCGGTGGGAAGCTATGCCCAAGGGATGATCGTGCAGATCCCGCTGCATCTGGCTGCTGGCCAGACGGCGAAAGATTTCCACGACGCGCTGGCCGCGCATTATGAGGGCGGGCGGTTCGTGCGCATGGTTGATGGGGCCAGCCTGCTGCCTCGGGTCAATCCGGAACGACTGAACGGGACCAACCTGATGGAGCTGTCGGTCCATCCGGGGCCGGAGGGTGACCGGGTGGTGCTGCTGGCCACGCTGGACAACCTCGGGAAAGGCGCCTCCGGCGCTGCGGTGCAGAACCTGAACCTGATGCTGGGGATGGATGAGGCGGCCGGGCTGTAAGATTGCGGCTTCCCCCTGTGTTCCAGGGAGAGGTTTCGTTTTGGATCAATGGGTTGGGGTAGATGAGTTAAACAAAGTTTAACCTCTCTCTGCCATTTCTTCCGGAAAATCAAAAATGACCCTGTCTCCTCCCAGTCCACCAACCCGGCGCTACACTGGCAAGATTGCAGCGCCGGAGCGTTGGGGCCGGTTTGTCCCGCGCGCCGGGGATATCGTGGTATGCACGCTGCCGAAGTCGGGATCGACGTAGGTTCAGGGCATTCTGGCCCTGCTGATCTCAGGCGACCCTGAGGTCGATGCGGATGTGACCAATAACGCGCCCTGGCTGGATATTGGCGTGCCGGAGGCAGACGAGGTATTTGCCCGGCTTGAAGCGCAGACCCAGCAGCGGCAGATCAAGACCCATACCCCGTTTGACGGTATCCCGGTCTGGCCGGAGCTGCGCTATATCGCGACCTACCGGCACCCGGTTGATGTGCATTTCTCGTTTCGCAGGCATGTTGAAAACATGACGGCCGAGGTCTTGCGGGATGTGTTTCCCGCTGACCTGTCCGAAGGATTCCGGATTTTTGTGGAGGGAGATCACCGGGATGGGGCCAGCCTCGCCTCGATCGTGGATCATTTCAGAAGTGCGCTGGCCCTGGCCGGGGCCGGGAATGTGTTGCGGCTGCACTATGCCGATATGCGGCGCGAGCCGGAGGCCGCGTTTCAGCGGATTGCGGCGCATATCGGAATAGCGCACCCGCCGGAGCTGATGGCCGCGTTGTTCAAGGCGTCCGGCTTTGAGAGCATGAAGGCCAATGCGGGCCGGTTCGCGGTGGCTGCGCGGCAAGGGTTCTGGGGCGATGACGCCAGTTTCTTTGACAGCGGCTCGTCGGGCAAATGGAAGGGCAGGATCACGGAAGATGACCTTGCCGCCTATGAGGAAAAGATCGGCTCATTATTGTCGCCTGACGAACGGCGCTGGCTGGAATGGGGGTACGCGGCGGAATAGACTTCCGGCCGCGGCGCTCATCGCGCCCCGGCGGGTCAGGCGGCGTGCGCCCCCGCCGCCAGAGCCGCGACATTCGCCAGCACCTCGGCCACCGGCTTGCCTGCGCCAATGTCCTTGACAATGGCGGAACCGACGACGCAGCCATCAGCCACGCTTGCGATTGCCCTCGCCGCCTCGGGCGTGTTGATGCCGAAGCCGACGATCACCGGCAGGTCGGTGGATTGCTTGATCCGCGCCACCTCTGGCCCCACATCCGCCGCTTGCGCGGCGGCCGCCCCGGTGATGCCGGTGACGGAGACGTAATAGACAAAGCCGGAGGTGTTTTTCAGCACGGCGGGCAGGCGTTTGGCATCGGTCGTCGGCGTGGCCAGGCGGATGAAGTTCAGCCCTGCGGCCTGGGCGGGGATGCACAGCTCCGCGTCTTCCTCGGGCGGCAGGTCGACGACGATCAGCCCGTCGATGCCTGCGGCCTTTGCCTCCACCAGAAAGCGGTCGACACCACGGGCGTAGATCGGGTTGTAATAGCCCATCATCACGATCGGCGTGGCGGTGTCGGCGGTGCGGAAGTCGCGCACCATGTCCAGCACCTGATCCATCTTCATGTGATGATCAAGCGCGCGTTGGCCGGCCAACTGGATGGTGGGGCCATCGGCCATCGGGTCGGTGAAGGGCATGCCGAGTTCGATGATATCGACCCCTGCCCCCGGCAGCCCCTTCATCACGGCCAGAGAGGTGGCGGTATCAGGATCACCGGCCATGATATAGGCGACGAAGCCCTTTTTCCCCTGCGTACGCAGGCGTGCGAAGGTATCGTCGATTCTGGTCATGTGTTGGCCCCGTCCCTGTGTGTTCCCCAGCGGTTTGCACGGGCGGGCGCGGAAAATCAATGGGGCGCAAGGCGGGTGCCGGGATTGATCCTGAGCGCCATCACGCATATGAGCCTGTCAACCGCCGGATGGAGAAGATCATGGGTTTCAAGATGGGTATCGTGGGTCTGCCGAATGTCGGCAAATCGACCCTGTTCAACGCGCTGACCCGGACGGCGGCGGCGCAGGCCGCGAACTTTCCGTTCTGCACCATCGAGCCCAATGTGGGTGAGGTTGCGGTGCCGGATGCGCGGCTGGAAAAGCTGGCGTCGATTGCGGGGTCCAAGCAGATCATCCCCACGCGGATGACCTTTGTGGATATTGCCGGTCTTGTGCGGGGGGCCAGCAAGGGTGAGGGGTTGGGCAACCAGTTTCTGGCCAATATCCGTGAATGTGACGCGATCGCCCATGTGCTGCGCTGCTTTGAGGATGGCGACATCACCCATGTCGAAGGGCGGATCGACCCGGTGGCGGATGCCGAGACCATCGAGACCGAGCTGATGCTGGCCGATTTGGAGAGCATCGAGCGGCGGCGTGCGAACCTTGCCCGCAAGATGAAGGGTGGCGACAAGGAAAGTGCGGATCAGGACCGCTTGCTGGCACTCGCGCAGAAGGTGCTGGAAGAAGGCAAACCGGCGCGGACGATTGCTGTGGCGGAGGATGATCTGCGGGCCTGGCGGCTGTTGCAGCTGCTCACCTCGAAGCCGGTGCTTTATGTCTGCAATGTGGAGGAGTCCTCGGCGGCGAGTGGCAACAGCCAGTCGGCTCGGGTGGCGGAGATGGCGAAGGCGCAGGGGGCTGGCACGGTGGTGATCTCGGCCCGGATCGAGGAAGAGATCAGCCAGCTGCCCGAAGATGAGGCGGCGATGTTCCTGGAGGAAATGGGGCTGACCGAGGCGGGGCTGGACCGGCTGATCCGGGCGGGCTATGAGCTGCTGGAATTGCAGACCTATTTCACCGTGGGGCCGAAAGAGGCGCGGGCCTGGACCATCCTGAAAGGCACTTTGGCCCCAGCAGCGGCGGGGGTGATCCATGGCGATTTCGAGAAAGGGTTCATCCGGGCCGAAACCATCGCCTATGCCGATTATGTCGCCGGCAATGGCGAGGCGGGGGCGAAAGAGGCGGGCAAGTTCCGGGTGGAAGGCAAGACCTATGAGGTCAAAGACGGCGACGTGCTGCACTTTTTGTTCAGCGGCTGAGGCGCGGGGTCAGATCGGGAACAGACGGCACATTGTTGAGGTTCGCCACGCAAAGACCGACTTGGCCGAAAATTTTGGTCACGAAATACAGGGCCTTCCAAATTAAGGGCCTTCCAACGAATCCGACATTTCGGCGACCAACTTTCGACACCCGGAAACCGACTTTAGACGCCTCAAAACAAACCTGCTCCGGGGCACGTGCTGTTCCCAGCCAAGAAAAAAGGCCGCTCAACGAGCGGCCTTTTGCACAGGAATCAGTAGGGCGACCAGGATCGACATAGCAGTTTCTTGGCATCGTTTTCTGCAATCCACCGATCCATCGCCTTCCGGTTGTCGCTGGTACGCCAGTGCGGCGAAACGAAAGCGTTCAACCCGCAATCACAATCTGTCCGGGCAAGAAAAGCTCGGCAAAGTGATCGTTGGCAAAGACATTGCCCCCGTCGTTCACCGCAGCCCCTATTGCCTCGATACAGATTTCCATCACCATCCCGAAACACGACGCTCCAGAATGAATGAGAATCGTGAGGAAATCCACATCGGACTCCCCGAGCGTTTTGCCCGCCATTTCATCGTTCGTGCACCTGACCGAAACCATGCCGTTCGGCGTCTGCACGGAGATTGCGCCGCGAGTGAACGGGCCAACCATGATTTCCACGGTATCGCCCACGTTCGCGATGCGATCTTTGCCCGGAGCCATGCGCTGGCCGCGGACAAAGTCATTGGAGTAGGAGTTCCGCGGTTACCGGATGCCAGTCTCACCCATCTTGGCGGTCGTCAGAAAGCCGAAGGCCTCACGAAGTTCTCGTGGTCAGGGGACGGTCTGGTCGAATTGCGGAGTGGCAGGTCATTTCTGCCCAGACCCCTTCCGGTGTCTTGAAGCCAAGTCCGCGATGGCCGCGACGGCGGGCGTCCTTGATTTACCGACAGGGACGCAAGGCTCTTGCAAAGGCATGGAAGGCGCGCATGGAAGCGGCAGGCTTCTATCCCAAGCCATTCAAGGGACTGACCAAGGCCGAACAATCGGCTTTCCTGCACTTGCACGAAATGCGCGGAACGGCTGTCACGATGCTGGCGCGTGCTGGAAATTCATTGCCGCTGATCTGTTTTGTCCCAGGCCACACGCTGCAATCGGCAACCCGCATTCTTAAGAAGTACCTCGCCCGCACATCGGCAATGTCCAAGACGGCGATCCTCGCTTTTGAGAACAATCCAGCAACAGATTTTTTTTGCAAACCGGCTCTGACCCAATGAAGGACCAATTTCAGAAAACGAAATGAGATCAGTAGGATGAATGGTGAACCCGGAGCGATTCGAACGCCCGACCCTCAGATTCGTAGTCTGATGCTCTATCCAGCTGAGCTACGGGTCCACTATGGGGGCGGATTTAGCGACCCCCGCCGGGCTTTGCAAGGGCAAAAGTCATCGACTCGCAAGACTGTTTTCCGAAACCTGCTTTGGCAGGTGGATCAGGAACTCCGTGCCCTCTCCATCGCTGCGCCCCAGTTCCAGCCGCCCGCCATGGCCCCGGATCAGCTCTGCCGCGATCGCCAGACCCAATCCCGTGCCGCCCTTGCGGGTGCCGCCCTGAAAGGCGGCGAACAGATGCTCGCGGGCCTTTGGCGGCAGGCCCGGCCCGGTGTCGCCGACCCGCAGCCACCAATGCGCCTCCGCCTCGCCCGCCGAGATCTCGACCACCCCGCCCTGCCCGGTTGCCTCCATCGCCTGCCGCGAATTGCGCACCAGATTGGACAGCACCCGGTACAGTTGCTCGCCATCGGCGCGCAGGGTGAAGCCGGGGGCGATGTCGATCAGGGCGGTGACGGAGCTTTCGCCCAGCAAGCCCTCCGCCTCGGCAACCTCTTCCGCCAGCGGGCGCAGGAGCAGACGTGCCAGCCGCGGCGGCGGTTCTTCGGCCTTGCCAAAAGCAAGCGTCGACTCGCACAGGCTGACCGCGCGGCTGATCGAGCCCACCAGCTTGGGCGCCGCGCGCGCCACCATCGGATCGGCGCTGCCCTCGATCCGGTCGGCGAACAGCTGCGCCGTCGTCAGGATGTTGCGCAGATCATGGCTGATCTTGGCCACCGCGCCACCCAGCTGGGCCAGCCGTTCCTTTTGCCTGAGCGCGCTGGTCAGCTGTTTTTGCAGGCTTTCCAGCGCATCTTCGGCCGCGCGAAGCTCCACCACCGGCGAGGTCGGTGCGATCACCCGGCGCGCATCCTCTGGCGCCTCCGCATAGGCCTGCATATGGCGCACCACGCGGCGGATCGGGGCCACGATCATCCGCTGTACCGAGATGAACAAGAGCACCGCCGTCACCGCCGAAATCAGCACCGACAGCACCAGAATACGGAAACCATAGTCCAGCATCGCCTTGCGCAATGGCCCGGTTTCCATCGTGACCTCGATCAGCAGCCCGGCCTGCTGCACCGGGTTGCCGATCACCCTTATCACCCGGTTCATCGGGTCTCGCAGCACGACAAAGGCATCGCGGATCAGCTCCCACGGGCCAGAAGCGCGCAGATCATAGGTATCGTAGATCACCGCCGGAATGGGCGACGACAGCATCAGTTGCCGCACCTCATCGCGGCGCAACACCACGTTGAACACGCCGGCATTGACCAACAGCTCCGCCTCCAGATCCGGTGCGATCACCTCATCGGTGGTCAGCAGCGCCAGGGAGGCGATCTGAGCCTTTTCCAGCCGCAGCAGCAGATAATCCGCCCGGAACCGCGCGATGGATGGCACAAGGATCAGCACCTCGGCCAGCATGACAAAGGCGATCGTCAGCAGCAGGAACCGCCCCGAGAGCGTCTTGAAAAACCCGCCGTGCCCCGCCTTCACCCTGCTTTGCCCTCCCATCGCCTTGCGTCAGGGCAAAAACCTCTGCACCAGCCGCACGAACTGCCTGAGCATAGGATTATCAAAGAGTTTGGGGGAAAAATAGGCTCCTGCCGCACGTTTCGAGATTTCGCCCAAAGTCGGGTAGGGCGCGACCATTCCCGCAATCGCCGATAGCTTCGCGCGTGAGGCGATGGCAAAGGCCCAGAGCCCGATCAACTCGCCCGCCTGCGGCCCCGCAATCGACGCGCCCACCGGGCGGCCCCTGACCACCATCACCTTGAGCAGGCCCTTGGGCTTGCCCTCGGCCTGCGCCCGGTCGTTGTGGGCAAAGTCCTGCCGCAGCACGGTCAGGCTGGCACCATGGCTGCGGCGTGCCTCGGCCTCGGTCAGGCCGACCTGCGCCAGCTCCGGGTCGGTATAGGTGACCCATGGGATGTGGCGGGTGCTGGCCCTGGCGGGCAGACCCAGCACGATCTGGCGCACCAGGATGCCTGCATGATAGCCCGCCACATGCGTAAATTGCAGCCCGCCCGCCGCATCGCCCACCGCATAGACCCGGCGGTTGGAGCTGCGCAGATCAGGGCCGACCGTCACGCCCTTGCGGTCATGCGCCACGCCAGCCGCCTCAAGGTTCAGCCCCTCCAGATGCACCTTGCGCCCCACTGCCATCAGCAGATGGCTGCCCTGCACAGTGCGACCGCCGTTCAGGGTCACCGTGATATCGCCGGCCTGACCCGACAGGGCGTTGACCGGAGCATCCTCCACAATCTCCACCCCTTCGGCGCGCAGGTTCTCCAGCACGATCGCCGCCATCTCGGGGTCATCGCGGCCCAGAGCCTTTGCGCCCTCGATCACCGTCACCCGGCAGCCAAGCCGCCGGTGCGCCTGTGCCATCTCCATCCCGATCGGACCGCCGCCGATGATCAGCAGATGGTCGGGCCGGTCGCGCAGGGCAAAGATCGTCTCGTTGGTCAGGTAGGGCACCGTATCCGCCCCCAGTATCGGCGGCACCAGCGGGCGGCTGCCGGTGGCGATCACAAAGCGGCGGGCCTTGATCGTATGGCCCCCCGCCTCCACCGCATCCGGCCCGGTGAAGCGGGCCCAGGCGCGGATCACCCGCACGCCCAACCCCTCGAACCGTTCCTGACTGTCAACAGGCGCAATGGTGGCGATCACCCCCGCCACGTGATCCTTGACCGCCCCGAAATCCACCTCCGGCTCTGCCGGGGTGATGCCGAACCGGGCACCGCTCCGCATCGCCTGCGCCGCCTTGGCCGCCGCGATCAGCGCCTTGGACGGGATGCAGCCCGCGTTCAGGCAATCGCCACCCATCTCGCCGCCTTCGATCAGCACCACGCGCGCGCCCATCTGTACCGCCCCCGCCGCGATGGACAATCCGCCGGAGCCTGCGCCGATGATGCAGATATCTGTCTCGATCAGGCTCATGTCAGGCCCCCTTGTTGAAGCGTTTCAGCACGATGGGCAGGGCCGACAGCGCGGCCAGCCCCAGAATGGGGCCAAGGATATGCGGCGCGAAGATGATCGACAGATCGGGCGTCCCGCCACGGGCGAACACTTCGCCAAGACCGGCCCCAACCGAAGTGAACACGAACCCGCCCGGAATGATCCCGACAAAGGTGGTCAGCGCAAAGCGGATCAGCGAGGTGCCGACAAAGGCGGGCAGCAGGTTGGCCACGAAGAACGGCACCACCGGCACCAGCCGCATGATCAGCAGCGCCGACCATTCGTTTTCACGCAACCCCTGTTGCAGGCGGGCCGCCGCCCCGCCCTTTTCCTCGATACGCGCCGCGACATCGGCCCCGAAACCGGCACGGGCGGCCAGAAAGATCGCCACCGCCCCGACCGTTGCCGCGCCGATGTTGTAGAACGCCCCCGGAAACAACCCGAACAGAAACCCTCCGGTCAGGGTTGCAATCGTCGCCCCCGGCAGGCTGAAAGCCACGATGACCACGTAGGCCGCGACAAATGCGAAACTGGCAAGGGCAAAGTTGCCATCCCGGAACGCCACAAGCGACTCGCGGTGCAGGGCCAGCACTTCGAAGCTGAACTGATCACGCAGCAGAAAGGCCCCTACCACGGCAATGACCGCGATGAAGATGATCGGCAGGCGTTTCAGCCAGGGATTTTCAACGGTTGTCATGGCATCCTCACGATAGGGTTCTTCCTCCCTACGTGGGCAGGTGTGAATGTGTTTCGCAAAAAGCCCATTGCAACACACACATCACGCGGCCTTGATCATGCGAAGGGGGCGGTGCTCTGCGCTTTGTTGCAGGAATTCCGTGCAGCTTGCGTTGACTTGGGCGCAAAGCCTGCGTAAAGGACGGGCTTCAAGTTCCCTGCCCTCGAATCCTTTGGGGTTCGGGCAAGCCGTCTGATGGAGAGCCGCGATGAAGCGCACATACCAACCGTCCAACCTGGTCCGCAAGCGCCGCCATGGTTTCCGCGCCCGCATGGCCACCAAAGGTGGTCGTCTGGTGCTGGCCGCCCGCCGCGCCAAGGGCCGTCACAAGCTGTCGGCATAAATCCTTACGGCCCCGTTCGGGGCCGCTTATGGAGTGGCAAGACATGACGCCGCCGGAGGAAATGGGCCAAGGCATAATCGCCGAAGGGCCCATCGCGCCTCCGGCGGCCTCATTTTGCGTAACGACCATGCGGCACCGTCCCGAATTCCTGCGCACGGCTTCGGCCCGCAGGCAAGGGGCTGGTGGTTTTCTGGTGCAGGCGCGCTGTCGCAATGATGGCAAGCCGGGGGTTCAGGTCGGCTTTACCGCCTCGAAAAAAATCGGCAATGCCGTGTTCCGCAACCGCGCCAAACGCCGCTTGCGTGAAGTGGCGCGCGCCGTGCTGCCGCAACTGGCACAACCCGGATGGGATTACGTGCTGGTCGCCCGCCCCGGTGTGACGGTGGACCGTCCCTTTGCCCAGTTGCTGGTGGATCTGGAAACCGCCTTGCGCGCCATCCACGGGGCACGGGCGTGACCCCGCCGCTGTGCGGCTTTGATGGCGATGAAGGGATCTGCGGCGCGCTCATGCCTCCCTTCCGGTCGGTCTTCGCTGCATGGCCCCTCACAGCGAAGACGCCCGAAAGGGCGTATGAGCGGCCCCGAAAGGCCATGCGATGCGCAAATCCGGCATGACACCGCTGGCGCATCTGCTGGCCCTGCCGGTGCGCGCTTACCGCCTGCTGCTCAGCCCTTGGGTCGGCCATGGCTGCCGCTTTCAGCCCACCTGCTCGGCCTTTGCGCTGGAAGCGCTGCAGCGCCATGGCGGCATCAAGGGTGGATACCTGACCGCGCATCGGATCTGCCGCTGCCACCCCTGGGGTGGCCATGGCTATGACCCGGTGCCCGGGGCTGACCCGGCGCATGACGCGTCACTCCAGCGTGGCGATGATCGCGCGTAGGGTCTCGATCCCCTCACCCTTTTCCGAACTGGTGATCACGATTTCCGGGTAAGCCGCCGGGTGCTTCGTCAGTGCCGCCTGCACCTGTGCGATATTGGCCTCGCGGGTGGCGGTGTTCACCTTGTCGGACTTGGTCATCACGACCTGAAAGGCCACGGCGGATTTGTCCAGCAGCGACAGGATCTCCTGATCCACCGCCTTGACCCCGTGCCGGGTATCGACCAGCACAAAGGCCCGCCGCAGGGTCTGGCGCCCCTGCAGATAAGACCTAAGCAAGGCCTGCCATTTCTCCACCACCGCCAAAGGGGCCTCGGCATAGCCATAGCCGGGAAGGTCGACCATATAGCGCTGCTCGCCCAAGGCGAAATAGTTGATCTCTTGCGTCCGGCCCGGCGTGTTCGACGCACGTGCAAGCGTCTTGCGCCCAGTCAGCGCATTGATCAGGCTGGATTTCCCGACATTCGAGCGCCCGGCAAAGCACACCTCCACCCGGTCGGCGGGTGGCAGACCGGACATGGCGACCACGCCCTTGACGAAATCGACCGGCCCGGCAAACAGCAGGCGGCCCTTTTCGCGTGCCTCAAGCTCGGGTTCGGGGGCGAGCGTAAACTTCAACATCACGAAACCTTCCATGGATCGCCCAGAGCGATCTCTCCGCCCTCGACCACCACACCGTAAACGCCAAAGTCCTTGTGCCCATAGCTCGCCTGCAAGCCCGCCAGAGTGTCGCAATCGCGCAGGCCGGTCTCGGGGTCAACCATTGTGGCGGTGCAGCGGGTGATGCGTTCCTCGATCCTCAGGACCGCCCCGCCGATGGTCAGGTGCTTGCCGATCCAGTCCCATTCGGCAAAAGGTTTTGCCCCGTCCAACCACAGATTTCCACGCCAGCGGTGCACCGAAAGGTCTTTTCCCATCTGCCCCGACAGCTCGGCCAGCGAGGTCATCGACAGGATCGACACCGACGGGAAATCGCTGTCGGTCATGCCGCGGCCGATAGTGACGATCCGCGCGGGTTGCGCGCGCTCGGCCGGGTTGAACGGCGCTACCCATTCCAGAAACTGCGGCAGGTCGGCGGCATCGTCCGGCCGAAAGGTCAACGTCCCCCGGTTAGGATGGCGCAGGGTGACGGTGCCGGTTGCCTCGTCCAGCGCGCTGGTCACCGCCATCAGGGCCGGGGCCTTCGCACCACGTGCAAAGTTCGAAGGATGTGCCCAGCCGTCCGTCAGCCGTGCCGCGTCATGCGCCACAGCCCAATGGCGGTCCATTGGCAGGCATGCACCCGCCGAAAGGTCAACGGACGCGAGAGCCTCGCGTCCGTGTCCCTTGATCGGATGGCGATAGATCTGCGCCAGAAGGCCGGTCATTTCCGTCCCTTACCGGGGGGAGTGGCCGGAGGCTTTGCAGCCGGCTTTTCGGGGGGTTTGGCCCCCGTAGGCGCGCCGGGTTTGTTGGCCGCCGCGACCGCCGGTTTTTTCTTGAAACCCGATTTGATGTTGCCGAACAGATCCGGCTTGTGCCCATGGCTGCGCATGATCGCATACTGCTGGGTGAAGGTGATCACGTTGTTGGTGATCCAGTACACCACCAGCCCGCTGGCGAAACTGCCCAGCATGAACATGAACACCCAGGGCATCCAGGCAAAGATCATCTGCTGTGTCGGATCGGTGGGCGCGGGGTTCAGCTTTTGCTGCAACCACATGCTGATGCCGAGCAGGATCGGCAGGATGCCGATGAACACCAGCGCCAGAATCGTGCCCGGCTCCGGCGAGGCCCAGGGCAGCAGACCGAACAGGTTGTAGATCGACGATGAGTCGGGTGCGGACAGGTCATTCAGCCAGGCAAAGAACGGCGCGTGGCGCAACTCGATGGTGACAAAGATCACCTTGTACAGCGCAAAGAAGATCGGAATCTGGATCAGGATCGGCAAACACCCTGCGGCGGGGTTCACCTTTTTATCCTTGTACAGCTTCATCATCTCACGCTGCATCATCTGCTTGTCGTCACCGGCGCGCTCTTTGAGCGCCTCCATCTCGGGCTGCAACTCTTTCATCCGCGCCATGCTGACATAGGATTTATAGGCCAGCGGCAGCACAAGCAGCTTGAGGATGAAGGTCAGTGCGATGATGGCCACGCCCATGTTGCCGATATTGGCGTTCAGCCAATGCAGGGTGGCAAAGATCGGCTTGGTCAGGAAAAAGAACCATCCCCAGTCGATCGCGTCGATAAAGCCGGGGATCGGCTGGGCCGTGGTGCCGACAGCGCCATCATTCTGATAGGCGCGGATCGTTTCCCACTGCTTGGCCCCGGCAAACAGGCGCTGGGTCGAGGTAACGGTTTCGCCGGGGGGCACGGCAACCACGGCCTGACGGGTCTCGGTCTGGTAGATATTGGCCTGCGGCACGAATTTGGTGACCGATGTAAAGGGCTTGCCCTGTTGCGGCACCAGCACGGTCATCCAGTATTTGTCGGTAAAGCCGATCCAGCCATCGGTCTGCGCCTCGACCACCAGCGCCTGCGCACCCTCGCGCTCGACCAGTGGCAGGTCGGCCACCTTGTCATACTTGGTCTCGGTCAGCTTACCATCGGCGCGGGCGACTACGCCTTCGTGGCTGACAAAGAAATTCTCAAGGTTGGTGGGTTTTCCGTGGCGGGCGACGATCCCGTAGGGAAACAGCCGCGCCTCGGCAGTGCCGGTGTTCTGCACTGTTTCGCTCACGGTGAACATGAAATGTTCGTCAACCGCGATCTCGCGGGTAAAGATGAGACCCTTGTCATTGTCCCAGCGCAGCGTGACCGGATTGCCGGGCGACAGGGTGCCGCCGCCTGCGGGCATCCATTCGGTATTTGCACCGGGCACATCTTCAAATCCCAGCGCACCCGCAGGGCCCCAGCCGAACAGAGCGTAATAGGCGTTTGGCTGGCCGACCGGGGCCAGCAACCGCACGATGCCCGAGCTTTCGTCCAGCGTCTGCCTGTAGGTTTTCAGCTCCAGATCATCAATCCGCCCGCCCAGCAGCGAGATCGAGCCTTTCAGCTCGGGCGTGTCGATGGTCAGGCGCGGGGCCTCGGCAGTTGGGACGGCCCCGTCGGCCGAGGCCGTCGCGCCGGGCTGACTGGCCGCCGGAGGCGTGGCCGCATCGGTCGCCGTCACCACAGGCCGGTTGGCGTTGGGGTCAATCACCGGCTCGGGCGGCGGAAACATCACAAACCAGACCATGATGACCACGAAGGACAGCACGGTTGCGAGGATGAGATTCTTGTTCTGATCGTCCATCGGGACTTCCGCCACCATTGTTCAGGTCAGCGGTCGTTCAACAGAAGGGGGCGGGAAAGGTCAAGCGGTTTTCCCGATTCCGGTCCAGTATTGATGCCACCGGTCAGCCGCCAACAAGAAACGGACCGCGCGACGGCGGGACGGAGCAGCGGGGCGCAGCGCCAATCCGGACCCGACAGGCGGGCACACCCATCCTGGCGCAGGGGCCTATGGCTGGCGTCCGAACTGCTGCGCCCGCTCCCTGCCTTTTTCGTGCCGGGTGATCCAGCCAAATGTCTCCTCCACCGCCATCGGGCGGGCAATGCCGAAGCCCTGCACATGATTGCAACCAAGCTGGGCAACCGTTGCGTGCTCGCCGGGGGTTTCGACACCTTCGGCCACTGTCTCAAGCCCGAGATGCTCACACAGCGACAGGATCGCCGCGACCATCCGTTTCTGGTCCGGATCGGTGTCGCTGTGCGACACAAAGCTGCGATCCACCTTGATCCGACGCACGGCAAACCGGCGGATATTGACGATGGAGGCCTGCCCGGTGCCGAAATCATCCAGATCAATGCCGCAGCCAAGCTCGGCAATCCGCGCCAGATTGGTGACGATCACATCATCGTCAGACCTTGCGGCCACGGTTTCCAGCACTTCGATCGTCAGACGCTGCGGGACGAGTGAAAAGCGGTCCAGTTCCCATTTCAGCTTGTCCGGCAGTCGCGGATTACGCAATTCCGACGCCGAGAAGTTGACCGCCACCCGCCCGATGTGGTGCCCGGCCTTGTCCCACCTGGTCAGCGCGGACAGGGCGCCATACAGAATCACCTCACCCAACCGCTCTGACAGGCCAGCATCTTCGACCAGCGGCAGGAATTCCGACGGCGCGATGATCCCCCGGTCGGGATGGTGCCACCGCGCCAAGGCTTCGAACCCGCTGATGTCGCCGGTATCGGTTGACAGTTGCGGCTGAAACCAGGGGCGGATCTGGCCCTCATCCAGTGCGAATTCCAGACCGGCGCGCAATTCGGCACGGTCGGCGCGGCGGCGGGCCATTTCGGGCTGATAGGCGCGGATCGCACCGGGCCCGTTGCGCAGCGCCTCATCCGCCGCCGCCTGTGCGGCATCGAGCAGCGAGGCCCCCAGCAAGGCCGGAGCACGCTCGGCCAGACAAAACCCGACCGACACGGACGGATGCACCGTCATTTCCTCCACCGCCAGCGGCGCGGTCGCCGCAGCCTGCAGCCGCGCCGCCATCTGCACCGCGTTTTCCAGATCGAAGCGGCGAACGGGTGCCAGGCTGACGGCAAAACCATGGCCCGCCAGCCGCGCAATCATATCGCCCGCGCGCAACGCGAGGCTCAGCCGTTCCGCCGTTCGCGTCATCACGCGGTCAAGCGCCAGCCGCCCGTGCCGGTTCACCAGAACATGCGGATCGTCAAACAGCAGCGCAAAGCAGGCTGTCTTGCGGCCATGGGTCGCCATATCGTCAAGGACCCGGTCAAGATCGGCGACAAATTGCGTTTCGGTCACAAAGCCATCGCTGCCCGCAACCGGCACAGGCGCCTGCGCGCGGCCCCTGCGCAGGCCGGTCAGGCCAAACGCCACCGGCACCGCAATCGCCAGCACCAGCAGCGCCCCCTCCCCCCCCAGCCAGAAGGCGGCGAGCGATATGGCCGGCAGCAGCACCAGTCCGTCACCCGCCACCAGCCGGCGCAACAGCGCCCGCGCCGCAGTGCTGGTGACAACAGTTCTGGTGATAGGATCGCTGCCCATGCCGCCCCCGGGAAACCGAAGGCACAACGCCCTCGCCCGTCAAGGCTAGGGGGCGGGCGTATCGGAATACTTAATCCTCGTCCCGAAGTTGTGGAAGATTTTCTGCATTTGTTCCCGCCTGCTGCATCAGCCCGGCAAAGTCGAACAAACCGGGGTCGGCCAGATGCGAGGGGCGCACATTCATCAGTGACCGGAACATCACCTGCCGCCGCCCTGGCACCCGCGCCTCCCACTCATCGAGCAGCTTTTTCACCTGCGCGCGCTGCAACCCCTCCTGAGATCCGCACAGATCGCAGGGGATGATCGGGTAGCCCATGGCCCGGGCAAAACGGTCACAATCCGCCTCGGCCACGAAGGCCAGGGGTCGGGCGACGAACAGATCGCCATCCTCATTCAGCAGACGCGGCGGCATCGACGCCAAGCGTCCACCGTGGAACAGGTTCATGAAGAAAGTCTCAAGAATATCATCGCGGTGGTGGCCCAGAACGACGGTTGAACACCCCTCCTCACGCGCGATGCGGTAGAGGTTGCCGCGCCTGAGACGCGAGCAGAGCGAGCACATGGTGCCGCCCGGTTTGATCTTGTCGATCACCACCGAATAGGTGTCCTGATATTCGATCCGGTGCTCCACCCCCATCCGGGTCAGGAATTCCGGCAACACGGTGGCGGGAAAGCCGGGCTGGCCCTGATCCAGATTGCAGGCCAGAAGCTCCACCGGCAGCAGCCCGCGCCATTTCAGCTCGTGCAGCACGGCGAGCAGCGTATAGCTGTCCTTGCCGCCCGACAAGCAGACCAGCCAGCGCTCGCCCAGCTTTGCCATGCCATAGGTGTCGATCGCCTCGCGCGCCTGCTGGACCAGCCGCTTGCGCAGCTTGCGGAACTCCAGCCCCTTGGGCGCGCCATGAAACAGCGGGTGAATGTCGTCGGCGTCGTCAAGCATATTGGCCTCCGGGGATGGCGCGCGTATGCGCGGCCCCGGCGCGCTCGTCAAGCCTTCCGGCTTTCCTCGCTGGGGCCGCCAGCGAGAAGCGCCCGCAAGGGAGCGCCGAGCCCCGGTCAGACATGCTGCGCGCCATTCACCTCGATTTCGGCCCCCGAGATATAGCTCGACTGGTCCGAGCACAGGAACCAGATCACATCCGCCACCTCTTTCGGCTGACCCAGCCGCTGCATCGGCAGCTTTTCCACGATCTTGTCGGTCCCCGGTGACAGGATCGCCGTTTCGACCTCGCCGGGCGCAATCGCATTCACCCGCACCCCGAGGGGCCCGAAATCATGCGCCATCTCGCGCGTCAGCGCCGCAAGCGCCGCCTTGGACGTAGCATAGGCCGCCCCAGCAAACGGGTGCACCCTCACCCCGGCGATCGAGGTGACGTTGACCACCGACCCTTTGGCCGCCGCAAGTTCATCCTTCAGCCCGCGCGCCATGATCACCGACGAGAAGAAATTCACATGGAACACCTGCCCCCAAGTCCGCAGATCGGTTGTCAATGTATTCAACCGTTCGCCATCCGGTCCCTTCGGGCTGATCCCGGCATTGTTGACCAGCGCATCCAGACGGCCGCCGATCTTGGCCTTGATCGTCTCGATCGCGGCAATGGTCTTGTTGGGATCGGCCAGATCCATCTGGATATGGTTCTCTTCCCCTCCCGGCCAGGGGCAACGCGGGTCAAATGGCTGGCGTGAACAGGTGAGCACCCGCCAACCCTCGGCCGAAAACCGCTTGACCGTGGCATGCCCGATACCGCGCGATGCGCCTGTCAGGACAATGGTTTTCTGCTCGGACATGGCTTGCTCCTCGGGTTGGGCGAACCCTACGCCTACGGTCAGGAAAGACAAGGCGGGACACAAGCCTTGGCAGGCCGCAGCAAAGGGGCTACCAACCTGCCAACCCCGGAGGCCCCCATGAAACAGCAGACCCTGACCATGCAAGATGCCCTGAACACCGCCAAGATGCTGTCCGAAGCCCTGCCCTATCTGCAACGCTACGCCGATTCGGTCGTGGTGGTGAAGTTCGGCGGCAATGCCATGGGCGATGATGCCGCCATGGCCGAATTCGCCCGCGACATCGTGCTCATGCGTCAGGTGGGCGTGAACCCGGTCGTGGTGCATGGCGGCGGGCCGATGATCAACGACATGCTGACCAAGCTGGGCATCAAGTCGGAATTCGTGCGCGGCAAGCGGGTGACCGACAAGGCCACGGTGCAGGTGGTGGAGATGATCCTGTCCGGTCTCGTCAACAAGCGCATCGTGCAGGCGATCATGGATGCCGGCGGCCGCGCCGTCGGCATCTCGGGCAAGGATGACGACCTGATGGTGTGCGAGGCCGATGATCCGGAGCTGGGTTTCGTCGGCCGCCCGGTCGAGATGAATGTGCAGGTGCTGCGCGATCTCTACAATGCCGGGATCATCCCGGTGATCGCCCCGGTCGGTACCGGGATGGCGGATAACGAGACCTTCAACGTCAACGGCGACACTGCCGCCGGGGCCATCGCAGGGGCCTTGCAGGCCGACCGCCTGCTCTTGCTGACCGATGTGCAGGGCGTCAAGAACGCGGCGGGAGAGGTGATGACCCAGATCACCCCCGACGAGATCCGCCAGATGACCGCCGATGGCGTGATCGCGGGCGGGATGATCCCCAAGACCGAAACCGCGCTGCTGGCGATCGAGCAGGGCACGCGGGCGGTGACGATTCTGGATGGCCGTATTCCGAACGCCTGCCTTCTGGAGCTGTTCACCGACCACGGCGCGGGCAGCCAGATCCGCGCGACCGAGCCGCGGGTGAAACCGCGTGTGCGGCGGTGATCTGACGTTTGCTCTTGGGGGTGCGGGGGGGCGCCTCCGGCGGGAGTATTTGGGAAGCAGCAAATGCCAGAGCTGAGCCTTGAGCGGCTGACCGCGCGTTTGGAACCGGATTTCCTGGAAGTTCTGGGCGGGTTTGACTGCGCCGGCGAGGCGGGGTTTCCCGATTGGGCGCGCACGCTGGTGCTGCTTGGGCCAAGGGAGCCGGGGTTCTGGGCGCATCTGAATTCGCAACCGGAGTGGGGTGGGCCGGACCCGGTGGACGGCTGGTCGCGACGGGTGATCGGGCGGCTGGCCTGCGAGCTTGGGGGCAAGGCGCGGTTCCCCTTCGGCGGGCCGCCGTATCATCCGTTCTACGCCTGGGCTCTGCGGACGGGGCGGGTCTGGGAAAGTCCGGTCCGGCTGCTGGTGCATGGGACGCAGGGGCTGATGGTGAGCATGCGGGGGGCGCTGATCTTGCCTGACAGTCTGGACCTGACAGGTGGCGTCAGGCCATGCGAGGGTTGCGCGCAGCCTTGCGTGTCTGCCTGTCCGGTGGGCGCGCTGGGGGTGGACGGCTATGATGTTCCGGCCTGCCGCGCATTTCTGGACCAGCCCGAGGGCGGGGACTGTCTGTCAGCGGGGTGCCGGGTTCGCCGCGCTTGCCCGGTGTCGCAAGGCTATGCAAGACTTGCCGAACAGTCGGCCTATCACATGGGGCGATTCCACAGGGCGGGTTAACCGCCGCATATGGGGGGAGTGGGAATGAAGCGCCTGATCTTGACGCGGCATGCGAAATCGAGCTGGGACGATCCTTTGACGCCGGACCATGACCGGCCGCTGAACGAGCGCGGCCGGGCGGCGGCGGCGGATCTGGGGCAATGGCTGGCGAGCCGGGGCTATGTGCCCGAGCAGGTGCTGTGCTCGGACGCGCTGCGGACCCGCAAGACCTGGGCCGGGATCGCGCCCGCCCTGCCCGCGACGCCGGTGCTGGAGCTCAAGCCTTCGCTTTATCATGCCGGGCCGGATGTGATGCTGGCGGTGCTGCGGCATGCCTCGGCGGATACGGTGATGATGATCGGGCACAACCCCGGCATGGCCGAATTCGCGGCGCGGATCGTGGCGCATGCGCCCATCAATCCGGAGTTTGCCCGCTATCCGACCGGGGCAACGCTGGTGGTGGATTTTGTGGCCCCGTCCTGGGCGGATGTGGGCTTCGGGCAGGGGGCAGTGCATGATTTCATCGTGCCGCGCGAGATCATGGCCTGAGCCGCCCCCTGTGTTACAGCCATGATAAACGTTTGGAATCAATGGCCTGACCCTGCGTAATTTACCGATTCTTAACGAATGGCCCCCTTGGGGGACTGCTTGCGGATAGGCCCGGTTTCGGGCAAAACGCAGGATCAGGATTTAGAACAAGGCGACAGGCCATGGATTATGCAAAATCAGGCAACCCGAAACTGAGCAAGGATCAGGGCCGCCAGAAAGACCCCAGCGCCAAGCCGGGCAAGGCGTTGAAGGCCAAGGCCCCGACAAAAACCCCGAACCTGCGCCCCAGCAAGGAAGAACTGCTGGAGCGGATGAAGGCCAAGGCGGCGGGGAAGGCCGAGGAATAAGGCTGCGCGTGGGAACGGACCTGCGCGAAGGGTCACCGGCGCGGGGGCGTTCCGGGGCTTGGACAAGCCTGCTGGCCGAGGGCAATCCGAATTATCGGTGGTTGCGGCGGATGACCGATGAGCGCCGGGTGGATAGTCCGGCGCGAGGCATCATGACTGCTGCTTTTGCATCGGTTGGGCAAAGGTCCGCTATGCGGACTTTTCTGCCGCTCACGTCACACGCTTCAATGACTGCTTTGCCGGACTGTGAGGGTGCCGTTTTTCGTCACCTGACGCGAATTGTTGTTCGACAGCACGCGCGTTTCTGGTCTCCCGACGAGTATCAGTGCAAGACCTACAGCGACAAATATTGCTGAAACGAACTCGCCCGCATCAGCCTTTTCGCCAAGAACAGTGACACCGAGGCCAAGCGTTACCACAGGTATGAAAGCAGGAAGGGCCGATCCGGCCACTGGTCCCAAAAGTTCGGCTGAACGGTTGAAGGCATAGACTGCGACAATACTGACAAGGACTCCCTGAAACCCTGCTTGTATCAATACGTCCGCCAGCGGGGCTGCAAGAATCTGTTTGGGCAAGGCCACAAGATAAATTGGCAGATAAAAAACCGCCGACCCCACCGCGACAATTGCCGTAGCATTCAGCGCGGGGACAGCGGCCCATCGGACGATCAGGGTATAGCTCGCCCACATCATGCCTGTGCCGATCAGGATCAGATGGCCAGTCGTGAAGGCTCCACCAGCCGAAGTGAACAGGAAAATCCCCACTACCGTTACCACCAGCCCGGCAAATCGCGCGCCGCCTATCCTGTCACCAAGGATCATCCGGCCCAGCAGAACCGAGACAATGGCCATCACCCCCGGATTGAGCGCCCCCGCAGCCGCTGCTGGCGCGGTTTTCATGGCAAGTGCGATCAGCAAAACGTAAGGCGCGCCAAACGCGATGATCATTGTAATGAGGCCAGTCAGTCCGAACCGATCAGTTCCTAAGCCACACCGAACCGCCACGGGGGCAAGGATCAGAGCGGCAACACCGAACCGCAAGGCAGTCAGATCGTAAGCGTTCAGGCTTGTCGTCACCCCGAGCCGCAGCATTACTAAAGACCCTGACCAAACCGTGATCGCCACAACTGACCAGGCGAGGCCCGACAGGGTATTCCGCGAAATAACCGACATGCTATCTCCTTCCAGATCGGCTGGAGAATAGACTTTGAAATACGTTTCGAAAAACGGTATGAACCGAACCTATGATACAGAAAAACGAAACCTCAGCTACTGTGGAGGATGGCAACCTGGCCAATCGGACCTTCAATCTGGATGCGCTGCGTAGCTATGTAGCGATCTGCGAAACCGGGTCGTTCCGGCGCGCAGCGGTACGGGTGCATAGATCGCCCTCGGCCGTCAGTCTCCAGATTGGAAAGCTCGAAGAACTCTTGGACGCACGTCTGCTGGATCGGGATGCACGCCATGTCGCGCTGACAGAGCAAGGCGAGACATTGCTTGGACATGCCCGTCGTCTTTTGGGCCTGAACGACGAAACCCTTGCTCTCTTTCGTAGGTCGCCGCTCGCGGGGCGACTGTCTCTGGCTGCGCCACATGATCTTGGCATGTCCCTTGTGCCGCGCCTGTTGCGGCGCTTGGCACAGGTTCATCCAGATGTTCGCGTCGATGTTCGGTTGGGAACGAGTGAAGCGGTGCGACAGGGTATCACGGACGGCTCCGTCAACCTGGCCCTTTTCAATGACGTGGCACCATCCGGCATCGAGGCGCGTGAGCTACTCTCGGAGCCGCTGAAATGGCTTGTTCTGGATGGCGGGCGCGCCGCTCAGCAAAACCCCCTTCCCCTTGCCGTGGCGGAAACCGGATGTGCTTGGCGTGATGCGGCCTTGAGCGCACTCCAGAGGGCAGGTCTCGCCTACCGGATTGCCTATTCCAGCGACACATCAATGGGTCAGGTTGCCGCGATCCGGGCTGACCTTGCCATCGCGGCGCTGCCAATGTCGCTGGCAGATCGCGACCTGGTGGAGGCACCTTCACATTACGATCTTCCGCAACTGCCGCTCACGCATATCTGCATTGCCGATGATGGCAGTGAACTGGCGACGGTTTTTGTCGCGCTGGTTTCGGCAGAGATAAAGCCCAGCCCGCGCTTCGCTGCAGAGTGAGATACGCGCAGGCATAAGCCTTGGAAGCCGTCGTTCAGACAATATGCAGCATCCTTAAATTTGGGCTCAAAGCGGCGCTTCTGCTGCACAAACCATACCCGCCAAACAAAAAACGCCGACCAGCCGCTTTGCGGTGGTCGGCGTTCCGGTCCGAAGCACGGGGCGGTTTCAGCCCTTTTTCAGATCCTCGATCAGCCCGTTGATGTCACCCCGGCGGCGGTCCAGCATTGCGCCGATTTCGGTGCGTTCGCTGGCCAGCATGTTGACGCCTTCGATGATGATGTTGAAGAACAGATCCTTGCCGGAGCGGTCCGACACGTGCCAGCGCAAGTCGAACGGGGCCTGGCCGCGCAGTTTGGCGACCGAGATCACCTCGAAGTAGGTTTTGACGGCGCGGGCACCGGTCACCTCGATCTGGCCACCGATGAATTCGCGGAAACGGGCACCGTATTTGCGGGCGAAATAGCCCTGATAGGCCCTGGTGAAGGCGGCAAGCTGGGCGCTGGATGCCGAGCGGGCGGCGGGGCCGAGGGCGGAGCGGGCGATGGTGGGCACATCGGCGTAGCGGCTGAAGATCCGCTCGAAATCGCCATACATGGCATTGGCGGATTTGCCCGAATTGATCAGGGCGTTCACATCGGCCACGGCCTTGCCGACCAGCGTGCGCGCCTGATCCACGGTGAGGGCCGCGGCGGGCAGCGGCATGGCAAGGGCAGCAGCCCCGCCGACCAGCCCGATGCCAAAGCCGCGACGTGTGATGATCAGCCTGTCATTCGCCATAAATGTCCTCATACGGATCCTCGAAAGCATCATCCCCGGCATCGCCGGCGGTTTGCCCCAGTTGAAAGCGGCGGTTCTGCAGATAGAGCAGGCGCGCCTGTGCATAGCTGTCTGCACTATCATATAGGACCGAGTCGACCGTTTCGGAATAGCGCGCCCGATCACCAAGACTTGATGCCACCTTTGCCACCGGCACGATGTTCTTTTCCGGCTTTGGCAGGACATAGCGCATCGGGTTCAGGCCGACATCGACGATCTTGCCCACCAGGTCACGTTCGGTGCTGGGGCCGAGGAAGGGAAGTTCGACATAATTCCCCTCTCCCGCGCCCCAGACATGCAGGGTTTCGCCGAAATCGGTGGTCTTGCCATGCAGGCCGATGGCGGAGGCGGGGTCAAACAGGCCGCCGATGCCGATGGTGGTGTTCAGGGCAAAGCGGAGGGTGTTTTCAACGGCGAAATGCGGGCGGCCCTGCAGCAGGTTGTTGACCACCGCACCGGGGGCATCAAGGTTTTGCGCGAAATTCGTGATGCCCTGCATGACCGGGCCGGGCGGGCCTTTGCGCAGACTGCCGGAGAGCGGGCGCAGGATGGCGGCGTCCACGCTGCGGTTGAATTCGTGGATCTGGCGGTTGTTCGCCTCCATCGGGTCGTTGAAGCCTGTGGGGGCGGGCTTTTGCGCGCAGGCGGCCAGCAGGGTGAATACGGCCAGTGCCAGGACCGCGCGCGCGGGCCCCGGACGGGCGGTCAGCGATACAGCAGGTGAGAACATGCGGGTCACGGCCATTTTTCTGCCCCGGAACCGGGGTGAGGTCACTCGGATATGGGTTTTGATATAGGCCGTGCCGGTGGATTACAACGCGCGCTTGGGTCTGCAGGGGGCTTTGGGCGGGATTTCGGCAGGCTTGGCGCGGCGCGTATGTCCTGTGATGGCTGCGCGTGCGGATTTGCAGGCCGGCTGGCCTTGCCGCCACCGGATGGTGCCGCTAGCCTGCGCCGAACTCAACGGAGGATTTCCCCATGTCGAAGATCGAAACCCGTCTTGCCGAACTGGGCGTGACCCTGCCCGACGCCCCTGCTCCGGCGGCGAATTATGTGCCTTGGGTGATCAGCGGCAAGCAGGTGTTCATTTCGGGTCAGATCAGCCAGAACGCGGACGGCATGATCAAGGGCAAGCTGGGCGCGGATCTGAGTGTGGAACAGGGGGCAGAGGCGGCGAAGGCCTGTGCGGTATCCTTGCTGGCGCAGGTGAAGGCGGCGACGGGGGGCGAGATTGACCGGGTGGTTCGGTTGGTCAAGCTGGTGGGGTTCGTGAACTCGGGCCCGGATTTTGTGGACCAGCCGAAGGTGATCAACGGCGCGTCGGATTTCATGGTGGCGGTGTTGGGCGATGCGGGGCGGCATGCGCGGTCGGCGGTGTCGGCGGCGTCTTTGCCGTTTGGCGTGGCGGTGGAGATAGAAGCGGTGTTCGAGATTGCCTGATATGACGCGCCCTGCCCTGCCTGCTGGTTTCCTGCGGATTCCGGTCGCGCATCGCGCCCTGCATGACAGGGCTGCGGGGCGGATCGAGAACAGCCCCTCTGCTGTGCGGGCGGCGGTGGCGGCGGGGTATGCCATTGAAGTGGATGTGCAATTGTCGGCTGATGGGCAGGCAATAGTGTTTCATGATGACGAGCTGGACCGGCTGACGGCAGAGCGGGGGCCGGTTTCGGCGCGATCTTCGGATACCTTGGGGCGGACCCGGCTGACCGGCGGCACGGATACGATTCCGACGCTGGCCGCCGTTCTTGACATGGTCGCGGGGCAGGTGCCGCTGCTGATCGAGATCAAAGACCAGACCGGCGTGATGGGCCAGACCGACGGGCGGCTGGAGGCGGCAGTGGCGCAGGCGCTCGCGGGCTATGCCGGTGAGGTGGCGGTGATGTCGTTCAATCCGCACTCCTTGGCGCATATGGCGCGGCTGGCGCCGCATGTGGCGCGGGGGCTGACCACATCGTCCTATGATCCGGCGGATTGGGCACCTTTGCCTGCCGAGGTTTGCGAGCATCTGCGCGATATCCCGGATTTCGACCGGGTGGGGGCATCTTTCATCAGCCATCAGGGCAATGACCTGACGCGGCCCCGGGTGCTGGAACTGAGGGCAAAGGGCGTGCCGGTGCTGTGCTGGACCATCCGCTCGCCCGAGCAGGAGGCGATGGCGCGGCAGATTGCAGTGAATGTGACGTTCGAGGGTTATCCAAGCGTGATCCCGGCTTGAAATTGCCGGTTTGCGGCACAGTCTCTGCGGGCGCGCGCCCGGAATGACGGAAACATGACCGAGATCACCCTGCACCAGAGCCCGTCCGAGATTGACGCCGCCGAATGGGATGCGGTGGCGGCCCCTGAGCAGGCTGTGGGGCGGCCGGTGGACCCGTTCACCACCTATCGGTTTCTGAGTGCGCTGGAAGCCTCCGGCTCCACCGGCACCGGCACCGGCTGGACCGCGCATCCGCTGGTTTTGCGCGAGGCCGGGCGGATCGTGGCGGCGGTGCCGATGTATGCCAAGGGCCATTCGCAGGGCGAGTATATTTTCGATCACGGCTGGGCGCAGGCCTATGAGCGGGCGGGCGGGCGGTATTACCCGAAACTACAGATCGCAGTGCCGTTCACGCCCGCGACGGGGCGGCGGTTTCTGGGCGACGCGGAGCATCGGGAATTGCTGCTGGCGGCGGCGATTTCGGTGGCGGCAAAGAACCGGCTGTCATCCCTGCATGTGACGTTCTGCACCGGGGAGGAGGCCGAGGCTCTGGCGGGGCTGGAGGGGGTGCTGCACCGGGTGACGCAGCAGTTCCATTGGGAAAACAACGGCTATGCCACGTTTGACGACTTTCTGAGCCAGCTTTCCAGCCGCAAGCGCAAGATGATCCGCAAGGAGCGGGAAACGGCGCGGGCGGCGGGCCTGACCATCCTTGCGCTGACTGGCGATGCGATCGAGCCCGCGCATTGGGAGGCGTTCTGGCAGTTCTATCAGGATACCGGCGCGCGCAAATGGGGCACGCCTTACCTGACGCGGGCAGCGTTCACCCTGTTTCATGAAACGATGCGCGACGATATCCTGCTGGTGCTGGCCTTTGACGGCGCGCGCGCCGTGGCGGGGGCACTGAACTTTATCGGGCGTGATGTGCTGTTTGGCCGGTATTGGGGTTGCAGTGAGGATCACCCCTGCCTGCATTTCGAGCTGTGCTATTATCAGGCCATCGACTGGGCGATCGCCCATGGCTTGCAACGGGTGGAGGCGGGCGCGCAGGGCGAACACAAGCTGGCACGCGGCTATCTGCCAACGCCGGTCCATTCACTGCACTGGATCGCCGATCCGGGCTTTCGCGAGGCGGTGGCGCGCTACCTGCAGGAGGAGCGCCGCGCGGTGGATGAGGAGATCGAGGTGCTGACGCAATTCGGCCCCTTTCGCCGGGTGCAATCGGAGGACTGACAGCGGCCATGAGCCGTGGCAGTATCGTTGTGGCAGAGCCGCCACCGCAGACAGGATGGACCGACATGACCGACAAGACCAAACCCGACCGCGCGGCGCTGTTGCCGCTGTTCGGCACCGGCTGGGCGTTGGAGGTGGGGGCTGATGCGCTGGAAAAGACATTCCTGTTCAAGGATTTCAAGCAGGCCTTTGCGTTCATGACACGGGTGGCCGATGAGGCCGAAGCGCTGGGTCATCACCCGGACTGGTCCAACAGCTACCGCACGGTCAGGGTGCGGCTGACCACGCATGATGCGGGCGGGCTGACCGGGCTGGATGTGGAACTGGCGAAGCGGATGGATGTGGCGGCGGGGTATTGAGGGATTCGCGTTTGGCGTAGCGGCTCTCCGGCAGCCGCGCCCCCCCCCCCCCCCCCCCCCCCCGCGGGGGGGGGGAAGTGCCTTTTGCTGCCTGCGGCGATGGCTGGTCAGATCGCTGCCAGCAGCGCCTCGCCGCCCGAAATCTCACAGGTGCCGGGGGATTCTTCCAGGTGCAGCTGCTTCACCACGCCATCCTCGGCATAAAGCGCATAGCGTTTGGAGCGGGCCAGCAAGCCGGCGGGGGCGGCGGTGAAATCGAGGCCCATGGCTTGGGTAAAGCGCGAGTCGGCATCGGCCAGCATGGTGACACCCGCGCTCGTGGCGCCGGTTGCCTCGCCCCAGGCCTTCATCACAAAGGGGTCGTTGACCGAGACGCAGATGATCTCGTCCACGCCCTTGGCGGTGAACTGGTCCCTGGTGCGGATGAAGCTGGGGACATGGGCCGAATGGCAGGTGGGGGTAAAGGCGCCGGGTACAGCGAACAGCACCAGCTTGCGGCCCTTGGCCAGATCTTGCAGCGATACGGCCTCGGGCCCCTTGTCGCCGAGTTTGATCAGGCTGGCCTCGGGCAGCGTGTCGCCCACAGAAATTGTCATGGAAATGTCCCTCTCGCGTTGCGTTGTGACTGCGGCAAGATATAGGGTCCGCCCCGTTGGGGGACCAGAGGAATATGGCGATGCATGTGGTGATCATCGGGGCGGGACAGGCGGGGGCGGCCCTGGCGGCCAAGCTGCGGGGGCTGGGGCACGTGGGGCCGGTCACAGTGATCGGAGAGGAAACCGCGCCGCCCTATCAGCGGCCGCCACTGTCGAAAGCCTATCTGATGGGCGAGATGGAGGCCGAGCGGCTGTGGCTGCGCGCGCCGGAGTTCTGGGCGGATCAGGGGGTAGATCTGCGTCTGGGCGCGGCGGTGACCCGGGTTGATACGGCGGCGAAGGCGGTGACGCTGGGGGCGGAGGTGACCCCTTATGATGCGCTGGCGTTCACCACCGGGTCATCACCGCGCCGCCTGCCAGCGGCGATTGGCGGCGATCTGGCCGGGGTCTATACCGTGCGCACGTTGGCCGATGTGGATGCGATGCGGGCCGAATTCGCGCCCGGTCGTCGGGTGGTGATCGTCGGCGGCGGCTATATCGGGCTGGAGGCGGCGGCGGTTGCGGCCAAGCTGGGGCTGAAGGTGACGGTGCTGGAGATGGCACCGCGGATTTTGCAGCGCGTGGCCGCGCCGGAGACGTCGGATTACTTCCGCGCGCTGCACAGCGCGCATGGGGTGCAGGTGCTTGAGTCGACAGGGCTGGAGCGGTTGTTGGGCGATGATAGTGTGACCGGGGCGCGGCTGTCTGACGGGCGCGAGATTGCGGCGGATTTCGTGATTGTCGGGGTCGGGATCACGCCGAACACCGCGCTGGCCGAGGCGGCGGGGATCGCCATTGACAACGGCATCGCCACCGATGCCATGGGGCGCACTTCGGCCCCGGATGTCTGGGCGGCGGGCGATTGCGCGTCCTTCCCGTGGGGGGCCGGGCGGCTGCGGCTGGAATCGGTGGGCAATGCGATTGATCAGGCCGAAACCGTTGCCGCCAATATCCTTGGCGCGGCCAAGGGTTATGAGGCAAGGCCATGGTTCTGGTCGGATCAGTATGACTGCAAGTTGCAGATCGCCGGGCTGAACACCGGCTATGACCGGATCGTGACCCGCCCCGGCGAGGGTGGTGCAGTGTCGTTCTGGTATTATCAGGGCGACCGGCTGCTGGCACTGGATGCGATGAACGACGCCCGCGCCTATATGGTCGGCAAACGGCTGATCGAGGCCGGGAAATCGCCCGCCCCCGATCTGGTGGCCGACCCGGCGACCGATCTCAAGGCCTTGTTGCGGTGAGGATCATCGGCGGGCGGGCGCGCGGACTGCACCTTGCCCCGGTGGGCGCTGGCGATGCGCTGGCGCATCTGCGCCCGACCTCGGACCGGGTGCGCGAGTCGGTCTTCAACCTGCTGATCAACGGCGGCCATGGCAATCCGCTGCAGGGCGCGCGTGTGCTGGATCTGTTTGCCGGCACCGGCGCGCTGGGGTTGGAGGCGCTGTCGCGCGGGGCGCGTTCGGTGGTGTTTGTCGAGGATGGCAAGACCGCGCTGGCGCTGCTCAGGCGCAATATCGCCCTGATGCGCGCCGAGGCCGAATCCGAGGTCTGGCGGCGTGATGCCACGCAACCGGGCGACAACCGGGGCGCCGGATTTGATCTGGTGTTTCTCGACCCGCCTTATGGCAAGGGGCTGGGGGAAAAGGCGATTGCCGCCGGGCTTGCGGGCGGTTGGCTCGCGCCCGGTGCGGTGATCGTCTGGGAGGAGGGCAGCGCGCCGGTGCCGCCCGCCGGGCTGGACCTTGTGGACCAGCGCAGATATGGCGATACAAGCGTGACCCTGCTCAGGATGCCCGGATGACCCCCGCCCCCAAAACCCCAAAGGCTGTGATTTTCGACTGTGACGGCGTGGTGGTGGACAGCGAAGGCATGACCTTCGAGCTGTTGGTGGGTGAATTTGCCGCCCATGGCCTGCCCCTGACGGTCGAGGTGATCGCACGCGACTTCATCGGCGGCACCATGGCCGATGTGGCGGCGCGCGCCCGGGCAGCGGGGGCGGCGCTGCCCGACACATGGGTGGCGGAGTTCTACCTGCGGCTGTACGCCCATCTGGCCAAGGGCACGCCGCTGATCCCCGGGATTCTGACGGTGCTGGACCGGCTGGATCGGGCGGGTCTTCCCTTTGCCATGGGTTCGAACGGGTCGGACGAGAAGATGCAGGTCACTCTGGGCCAGCACCCCGGCCTGATCGCGCGGTTCCGGGGCCATCTCTACTCCGGCCAGACACTTGGCGTGCCCAAGCCCGCGCCCGACCTTTACCTGCACGCCGCGCGCCAACTCGGCGTTGCCCCCGCCGATTGCGTGGTCGTGGAGGACAGCCCCACAGGGGCCCGCGCGGCAAATGCCGCCGGCATGCGCTGCCTCGGCTACGCCGCCCATACCCCGGCGGAGCGGCTGGAAGCGGTGGGCGCCGAGCCGTTCTTCGACATGGCAGACCTGCCCGGCCTGATCGGCCTGCGCTGACGCCCCTCTTCATCTGTTCTGAAATATCCCCGCCGGAGGCCCTTCCCGAGCCGGTTGTGGCTCCGCCACAGAGGCGAGATAAAAAGAACGCGCGCGTCAGCGCGCTCAATATTCTTCAAACCTGCTCAATCCGCCGAGCGCAACACCTGCGCCGGACGGGCCGACAGCGGGCGCAGGGCAAAGGCGAGCCCGGCGGCAAGCGTGGCGATCACCCCGCCCAGAATGATCGCCAGCGCCGATATCGGCTCAAAGCGGTAAGCGCTGTCCATCACGAACACCATCACCGCCCAACCCGCCAACCCGCCCGCGAAAATGGCGACCAGCCCGGCAGCGGCCCCCATCAGCGCCGAACGCAGGGCAAAGCTGGCCAGGATGCGGCCTCGGGTCGCCCCAAGGGTTTTCAGCACCGCCGCCTCATAGACCCGCGCCCGCTCGCCCGCCGCCGCCGCACCGATCAGCACGACAAAGCCAGTCAGCAAGGTGGCCGCCGCCGCCCAGGCGGTGGCGGTGGCGATGGCTCCCAGTGCCTCGGTCACCCGGTCGATGGCGTCCTTGACGCGGACGGCGGTGACGTTGGGATAGGCGCGCGACACATCGCGCAGGATCGCGGCCTCGGCCTGCGGTTCGGCATAGACGGTGGCGATGTGGGTGTGGGGTGCCCCGGCCAGTGCGGCGGGGTTCAGTGTCATGATGAAGCCCATACCGCCGGTGGAGAAGTCGACATCGCGGAAGCTGGTAATGGTGGCGGTGATGTCACGGCCCAGAATGTTGGTGGTGATGGTGTCGCCCAGCTTGAGTCCCATCTCGGACGCGGCCTCGGCGGAAAAGCTGACCTGCGGATCGCCTGTGTAATCGGCGGGCCACCATTCCCCTGCGGTGATCGTGGTGGTCTCCGTCGGGGTGGCGGCATAGGTCACGCCGCGATCACCGCGCACCACCCAATGCTCGCCCGCTACCTCGCGCGCCGGGCGTCCGTTGATCTGCGTCACCACTCCGCGCAGCATCGGCGCGCTTTCGACCCGGCTGACCGCCGGATCATCCTGCACCCGGGTCAGGAAGCCGTCGATCTGGTCGGGCTGGATATCGACAAAGAAATATGACGGCGCGCGCTCCGGCAGATCCTGCGCGATGGCCAGCCGCAAGTTGGCCTCGATCTGGCCGACAGCGGCCAGCACCGACAGACCCAGGCCCAAGGACAGCACCACCGATGTCGCCTCCGCCCGTGGCCCGCCGATGGCGGCCAGCGCGAGGCGCAGCGCCACCCGGCCCCGCGCAAAAACCGAACGGGCAAGGCCATTGGCCACCCGGCGCAGTAGCCACGCCGCCCCCGCCAGCACCAAAAGCGCCCCGGCAATCCCGGCAGCGGAGCCCAGCGCCAAAGGCGGCACGCCCGAGAACCAGACCGCACCGCCGACCAGCATCACCAGCAGCGCCGCGACAGCCACCGCCGCAGGCCATCCGGCCCAACCCTCACGCCCCGCGCCGCGATACAGCGCCGCCGCCCGCAGGTTGCGGGTCCGCGCCAGCGGCCAGAGCGTAAAGAGCAGCGCAGTGGTCAGCCCATAGAACGCCGCCTCCAGCAGCGGCATCGGATAGGGCGCGAACACCACCGGCAGCGGCAGAGAGGCGGAAATGACGGGTGACAGCAGCATCGGAATCACCGTGCCCAGCACCAGCCCGATCGCCACCCCAAGCCCCGCCAGAACCGCGATCTGCATCAGGTAGATGCGAAAGATCATCCCGCCCTCCGCCCCCAGCGTCTTGAGCGTGGCGATGGTGGACACCTTGCCATCCAGGTAGGCACGCACGGCCGACGACACCCCAACCCCGCCAACGGCCAATCCCGCCAGCCCGACCAGTATCAGGAACGACCCCATCCGCTCCACAAACCGCTCCACCCCCGGCGTGGCGCGGCGGCTGTCCTGCCACCGCACGCCCTTGTCACGGTAAGCCGCATCGGTCTGCGCCTTCAGCGCGGCCAGATCACTGCCCGCCGGCAGCAACAGCCGGTATTCGGTTTCATACAAGGACCCGGGTCCGATCAGCCCTGACTGCGCCAGATCGGCGGTCAGCACCATGGTGCGCGGGCCAAGGGTAAAGCCTTGCGTGGCGCTGTCAGGTTCGCGCAGCAGCACCGCGCCCAGCCGGAACTCCTGCACGCCAAGCCGGAACGTGTCGCCCGGCGCAAGCCCCAGCCGGTCCACCAGAACCCGGTCCATCACCGCGCCGGGCAGCCCATCGGCGGGCGCAAGCGCCTCGGCCAGCGGCATGTCCGGCTCCAGCACCACAGCACCCAACAGCGGATAGGCGGCATCGACCGCCTTGATCTGGGTCAGCGCTGTGTCATCACCGCGCACGGCCATGGAGTTGAAATCCACCACTTCCGACACAGCAACCGAGATCCGGTCCATATAGGCCCGCTCATCCGCATCGGCGAAGCGATAGGTGAACTCCATCTGCGCATCACCGCCCAGCAGAACCGCGCCCTGATCGCGCAGCCCCGCCTCGATCGCGGCCCGGACCATGCCAACCGAGGCGATCGCCATCACCCCCAGCGCCAGACAGGCGAGGAAAATGCGGAATCCGCGCAAGCCGCCGCGCAATTCGCGCCGCGCCAGTCGCCAGGCCAGCGACCAATCCGCCACCACGCTCATTCCGCCGCCGCCTTCATCCGGTCTTCGCCGACGATTCGCCCGTCCGCCAGTCGCACCACCCTGTCACAACGCGCCGCCAGTTCCGGCGCATGGGTGACCAGCACCAGCGTCGCGCCGTGCCGGTCGCGCAGGCCAAACAGCATGTCCATGATCGCCGCCCCGTTCACCCCGTCCAGATTTCCGGTCGGCTCATCGGCCAGAAGGATCGCCGGACGGGGGGCGGCGGCCCGCGCCAAGGCCACCCGCTGCTGCTCGCCGCCCGACAGTTGTGTCGGGTAATGATCCATGCGCGATCCCAGCCCCACCGATTGCAATTCCGCCTCGGCACGGGCGAAAGCATCGGCCACCCCGGCCAGTTCCAGCGGCACGGCAACGTTTTCCAATGCGGTCATTGTCGGGATCAGGTGGAAAGACTGGAACACCACCCCCATATTGCCTCTGCGAAAGCGCGCAAGGGCATCTTCGTCCAGGGCGGTCAGATCCGACCCCAGCGCAATGACAGACCCCGATGTGGCGCGCTCCAGCCCGCCCATCAGCATGAGGAGCGATGATTTGCCAGACCCGGACGGACCGACCAGCCCCAGCGTCTCGCCCTGCGCGACATCGAGCGTGATCCCTTTCAGAATCGCGACCGGCCCGGCATTGCCTGCCAGTGTCAGCGTCGCATCCTTCAACGCCAGAACGGTCTGACCCATGATGTTTTCCTTTATCCTGTCCCCTGTTGCATATGGCGCAATGCGCGCCTTGCGCAACCTGACCTTCACGCTGGCGTTACCGGTTTCCGTCGCAGGTGCAGCATATGCCGAACCCGTGACCGTTCTGGCGCTGGGGGACAGCCTGACCGCCGGCTACGGATTGCCCGAGGCCGAGGGGCTGGTGCCGCAGCTGAACCAGTGGCTGGCAGAGCAAGGTGCCGAGGTCACGGTGCTGAATGGCGGCGTCTCCGGCGACACATCGGCCGGGGGTCTGTCGCGGCTGGCGTGGAGCCTGACGCCGGAGGTCGATGCCCTGATCGTGACGCTGGGCGGCAATGACCTGCTGCGCGGGCTGCAGCCGCGCCTGACCCGCAGCAATATCGAGGCGATCCTGACCGAAGCGCAGGCGCGCCAGCTGCCGGTCATGCTGGTCGGCATGGTGGCACCGGGCAATTTCGGCCCGGAATACAAAGCCGCCTTCGATCAGCTTTACCCCGACCTCGCCACGCAATACGGCGCACAGCTGATCGACAGCTTTTTCGGCCTGATCGACCCCGATGCCACCGACCCCGGCCAGATTTCGCAATATATGCAGGCCGATGGCCTTCACCCCAATGCAGCGGGCGTGAAAAAGGCGGTCGACTCCCTCGGCCCGCAGATCCTGACATTGGTGGACACCCTGGACTGACCCTTGGCATTGCTGCTTGCCAAATACTCCCGCCGGAGGCATCCACCGCCAACCCCGGAGTGCGCGATCAGAAATCCGCGCCCCCGGCAGCGAAGAATGCCCGCAAGGGCTTGATGAGCGCTGCGCGCCGGGTCATTGCTGTGCGGCCCCCTGCCACAATGGCCCGGGCAAGGATCGCGTGATGACCCTGATCTCTGACCTGACTGACCTGCTTGGCCCGGCGCATGTGTTGACCGGGGGCGATATGGCTCGGCTGGCCACGGACTGGACCGGGAAATATCCGGGCCAGCCGCAGGCGGTGGTACGGCCCGGCGATACGGCAGAGGTTTCGGCCTGTTTGGCGCTGGCGGCGCGGCATGGGGTCGCAGTGGTGCCGGTGTCGGGCAATACCGGGCTGGTGGGGGGCACCTGCACGCAGGGCGGGCTGCTGATATCGCTGGAGCGGATGAACCGCATCCGGAAGCTGAACCCGGGCACGCGAACTGCGACCGTAGAGGCGGGGGTGATCCTGTCCACCTTGCACGACGCGGCCAGCGAACAGGGGCTGTATTTCCCGCTGTGGTTCGGCGCGCGCGGCTCGGCGATGATCGGCGGGGTGCTGTCGACCAATGCGGGCGGGTCCAATGTGCTGCGCTATGGTTCCACCCGCGCCCTGTGTCTGGGGCTGGAGGTGGTGCTGGCCGACGGGCGGGTGCTGGATCTGATGTCGGCGCTGCACAAGGACAACTCCGGTTACGACCTGCGCGATCTGTTCATCGGGGCCGAGGGCACGCTGGGGATCATCACCGCAGCAGTGATGAAGCTGGTCCCTGCCCCGCGCGCCCATGCCACCGCCACCCTCGCCCTGCGCAATCTTGGGGATGCGCTGGTGCTGCTGAACCAGTTGCAAGAGGCTTCTGGCGGGCTGGTGGAGGCGTTTGAATTCATGCCCGCCAGTTATTCCCGGCGTCTGGCAGAAGTCCGGCCCGATCTGGGCCTGCCCTTCGGCGAGGTGCCGGAGGTGACGATTCTGACCGAGTTGGGCGCGACCTCGCCCGGCTTGTGTGACGCGCGGGGGGATGGGTCGGTGCCGCTGACCGACCTTCTGGAAGCCACGGTGGCGGGGCTGATGGAGGAAGGGTTGATCACGGATGCCCTCGTGGCCCAAAGCGAGGCGCAGCGCCGTGCGATGTGGGCACGGCGCGAGGCGGCGGCGGAGATCACCTTTGCCAAGCGCCCCTTTGTCGACACCGATATTGCGGTCCCGCTGGACCGGGCGGCGGAGTTTCTGGAGGCGATCCACGCCAGGCTGCAAGGGCTGGATCAGGCGCATGAGACCATGACGGTGGCGCATCTGGGCGATGGCAACCTGCATTTCACCGTGTTCCCGGTGGATGGGTCAGAGGCGGTCTATGACCGTGTGATCACGATGATCGAGGATGTGGTGGCCGGTCTGCGCGGCAGTTTTTCGGCGGAACATGGGGTGGGCCTGTCCAAGCTGCCCTCGATGGCGCGGCGCAAGGACGCTGTGGCGCTGGATGTGATGCGGGCAATCAAGGCGGCGCTGGACCCCGAGGGGAGGATGAACCCCGGCAAGGTTGTTCCGGCAAAGGGCAGCGTGCCATTGTGACAGCCCTTCACACGGTTTTCGCAACCCCCGTGTTCCGCATGCTGGCGGGGGTGATCGGGCTGATGGGGCTGATCAATGCCTCGCTTTACCCCTATCAGTCGCTGATCGGGATCGAGGTGATCGGCCTGTCCGAGCCGGTGTTCGCACTGGTTCTGGTGCTGGCCTCGGCGGTGGCGGTCACCACCTCGGTTTTGCTGGGTATCCTGTCGGACCAGAAGGCGAACCGGCGGCGGCTGGCGCTGATCACCGCGCTGATCGGAGCTATGGGTGCCGCGCTGATGGTGTTCGCACCCGGCCCGGTCAGTTTCGTGCTGACCAACGGGATCTTGCTTCCCGTCGCCTCGTCGATCTTCGGTCAGGCCTTTGCGCTGAACCGGCTGGCCAGTCAGGGCTTTCCCGACCAGCGCGAGGGGATACAGGCGACGGTGCGGGCGGCGATGTCGGTCACCTTCCTGTTGATGCTGGTGTTCTGGACCTTTGCCTTTGGCTGGGGGGCAGATGTGATGTTGACCTATGCCACCGGGGGGCTTGCCAGTCTGGCGCTGGTGGGGCTGATCTGGTGGGCCTGGCCGCGTGACGGGCAGACCGGGTGGCAGGATCAGCCGTCGGGCCTGAGGCTGGGGGCGGCGCTGGCACAACTGGCGCGGCCTGCGGTGGCGCTGCGGCTGTTGTGCCTTGGCGCGGTCACTTCGGCGGGGATTCTCTACATGATCCTTGCCGCGCTGATCTTTTCCGAGACGCCGGGACGCGATGCGGCGGATACGGCGCTGTATATCGGCATGGTGGCAGGGTGGGAGGTGCCGTTCATGCTGCTCTTGCCGCGCTATCTGGCGCATGTGCCAAGGCCCACGCTGATCTTCTGGGGCACGGTTCTGTATGTCGGCCATCTGATCGCGCTGCCGTTTCTGGCAGGAAGCCCGTGGATCTGGGCGATGACCCTGCCTGCGGGGTTGGGGGGCGTTGCGATGCTGATCCTGCCGATATCGTATTATCAGGATCTGATGGTGGGGCGGCCCGGCACGGCGGCATCCATGCTGGCCTTGCAAAAGCTGGTGGCCGATGTGATCGCGGCGCTGGCGTTCAGTGCGGGGCTGGCGATTGGCGGCTATGCCCTGACGGCGGTTCTGGGCGGCAGCATCGCAATTCTGGGCGCATTGGGGCTATGGCTGGCGGACCGGGGGCGGGTCAGCCCGGGTGCTGCGTGACATTCGCCAGATAGGCCAGTGTCGGCAGGATCGCCTGCACATCCTTTGACGGTTTGCTGATCCGGGCCACGCCGCGCGCCAGCCCGCCCAGCGGCGCAAGCAGGCGCGTCAGCCGCGCGACCGAGCGCCACAGCCCGGCAGGGGCGGCGGCGCGATAGGCGTTCATTGCGGCATCAAGCTCCGGTCCGGGGGCGGTGTTGCGGCCGTCCGCGAACCAGCTGTGGGTGAAGATCACCACATCCAGCGCCCGCACCATGCGGCTGCGCCTGCGGTTGCGGAAGCGTTCCAGATCAATCAGCCGCAACTGCCCCGCCTGCCAGCAGAAATCGCGCAAAGCAGGGCGGCCATGCGCATAGCCCGCGCGGTGCAGACCCGCCAGCGCCGCACCTGCGGCAGCAAAGGCGGTGATGCGGTCGGGCGCGGGGTGGCTGTGGTCTTTGAGCAGGGTCGAGAGGTTGGGGCCAAGGTCGGGCAGCAACAGGAAATCGGGGCCTTCGGCCATCACCACGGGCACCGGCACGCCTTTGGCGTGCAGCAGGCGCAGCGCCTCACGCTCGGCAACAAAGGCCGACAGGCCGTTGCCCTTTTGCAGGCGCATCCGCCCGGTGGCCTGCTCGATCCGTTTCAGCCAGACCCGCCCGCCATCCGGCAGCGTCAGCGCCCGGATGCGTTGCGATGGTTGTTCCAGCGCGGCCTTGAGGGCAAGGGCCACGGGTTTTGGCAGGCGGTTCGGATCGGGGTCTGTCATCGGTGGAATGTAACACCGGGGTGACAGAAGTTTAAGGGGGGGAGTTCCGGGGCCGCGCTATCGCCAGCTGAAGAAATCCGCAGGGGCCTTGGAAAGCAGTTCCTCGGCCAGATCGGTACCCAATGCGGCGGCATCGGCGGCGGGGCCGCTGCGCTGGCCGGTGATCGATTCCGACCCGTCCGGGCGCAGGATTTCGCCGCGCAAGTGCAGGGTGGTGCCATCCAGCGTGGCCAGCCCGGCAATGGGGGTCTCGCAGGAGCCATCCAGCCGGGCCAGCATGGCGCGTTCGGCAGTCAGCCGCAGGCCGGTGGGGGTATCGTGGATCGCGGCCAGCAAGGTGGCGGTGCGGGTGTCATCGCTGCGGCGTTCGATGCCGATGGCGCCTTGGGCGACGGCGGGCAGCATCTCGTCGGTTTCAATGGCCGAGCGGGCCATGTGGGCCATACCAAGCCGGTTGAGCCCCGCCATGGCGAGGAAAGTGGCAACTGCAACGCCATCCTGCAGCTTCTTCATCCGGGTCTGCACATTGCCGCGAAACTCCACCAGGTGCAGGTCGGGGCGTTTCAGCCGCAACTGCGCCCGGCGGCGCAGGCTGGATGAGCCGACCACGGCACCCTGCGGCAGATCGGCCAGACGGGCGACATGCGGGCTGACGAAAGCATCGCGCACATCCTCGCGCGCAAGATAGCAATCGAGGATCAGGCCTTGGGGCTGCACCGTGGGCATGTCCTTCATCGAATGAACGGCGATGTCGATGAAGCCGTCGATCAGCGCCTCTTCGATCTCGCGCGTGAACAGGCCCTTGCCGCCAATATCCTTCAGCGCCTTGTCGAGGATCTGGTCGCCCATGACCTTGATCACGCAGATTTCAAACGCCGCTTCGGGCAGGTCATGCGCCGCCATCAGGCAGCGCCGCACCTCATGCGCCTGCCACAGGGCGAGCGGGGAACCACGGGTGCCGATCTTCAGCGGTTTGGCGGGGGTGGGCAGGTTTTGCATCATGAGATCCGGCATACAGGTGTCAGGTTCGCCTGACAACGCTTGACAAGGCAGAGCCCACGTCGGACCCATGGGGCAAAGGAGCCCAGAATGACCGAAAAGACCATCCTCCGCGCGCTCAAGGGCGAAATTCTTCCCACTCCGCCGATCTGGATGATGCGGCAGGCCGGGCGCTACCTGCCCGAATACCGCGCGACCCGGGCGCAGGCGGGCGACTTTCTGTCGCTGTGCTACAACCCCGAACTGGCGGCGGAAGTGACTTTGCAGCCGATCCGGCGCTATGGGTTTGACGCGGCGATCCTGTTTGCCGACATCCTGCTGCTGCCGCAGGCGCTGGGGCCGAAGCTGTGGTTTGTCGAGGGCGAAGGGCCGCGGATGGAGACCACCACGACGATGGAGCAGGTCCGGGCGTTGAAGCCGGTCGGGGCGATCCACGACACCGTGGCGCCGGTCTATGAGACGGTGAAGCTGCTGGCGCGGGAACTGCCAGCGGAGACCACGCTGATCGGTTTTGCCGGCGCACCATGGACGGTGGCAACCTATATGATCGCCGGGCGCGGGTCCAGGGATCAGGGCGCGGCGCATGCGCTGAAGGCGGCGGACCGCGAAACGTTCGTGGCGCTGATCGACATCATCACCGAGGCGACCGTGCTCTATCTGTCGGAACAGGTGAAGGCCGGGGCCGAGGTGGTGAAGCTGTTCGATTCGTGGGCCGGAAGCCTGAAAGGCGATGATTTCACCGATTTTGCGCTGAAACCGGCGGCGAAGATCATCGCGGCACTGAAAGCACTGCACCCCGGCCTGCCGGTGATCGCCTTCCCGCGTGAGGCGGGGGACGGCTACATCGGCTTTGGTGCGGCGGTTGGGGCGGATTGCGTGGCGATCGACAATTCGGTGACCCCGGAATGGGCAGCGGAGCATGTGCAGCCGGGCGGCTGCGTGCAGGGCAATCTGTCGCCGGTGCATATGGTGACCGGGGGCGACGATCTGGTGCGCGAGACGCGGCGGGTGGTAAGCGCGTTCCGCAAGGGGCCGCACATCTTCAACCTGGGCCACGGGATCACGCCAGATGCGGACCCGGACAATGTGCAGCTGATGGTTGATACGGTGCGCGGCGCGTAAAGCGGTGAGGCGGGGGAACCCCGCCCTGTGCTCTTCGGGGTGCCAGCGGCGGGGTGAACCCCGCCCTACCCTTTGGGCTCGCGGGGTCGCCCGGTCGCCGGGTGCAGCGGCGCGGCATGGGTAGGGCGGGGCTCACCCCGCCTTCGGCTCAGTCGTCGGCCAGCAGCACCTTCCAGATCAGCGCGCCGATCGCGGCTCCGGCCAGCGGGGCGAGCCAGAACAGCCAGAGCTGCGCCAGCGCCGGACCATCGGCGAACAGGGCCACGCCAGTGGAGCGGGCCGGGTTCACGGAGGTGTTGGTGACCGGGATCGACACAAGGTGGATCAGGGTCAGGCCAAACCCGATGGCGATCGGGGCAAAACCGGCAGGCGCGCCCTTGGCAGTGGCCCCGAGGATGATGATCAGGAAGATGGCGGTCATCACCACCTCGGTCACCAGCGCCGCCGTCAGGCTGAAACCGCCGGGCGAGGCCGCGCCGTAACCGTTGGAGGCAAAGCCGCCGACCCCGGCAAAATCGCCCTTGCCCGACACGATGACGTAGAGCACCAGTGCGGCCAGCACCGCGCCTGCCACCTGTGCCGCCCAATAGGCGGGCAGGTGCTTCATTTCGAACCGGCCCGCGATGGCAAGGCCAAGGCTGACGGCAGGGTTGAAATGCCCGCCCGAGATGCCGCCCACGGCATAGGCCATGGTCAGCACCGTGAGGCCGAAGGCCAGCGATACGCCCAGAAGGCCAATGCCGACCTCGGGGAAACCTGCGGCCAGAACCGCGCTACCGCAGCCGCCCAGCACCAGCCAGAAGGTGCCGATGAACTCGGCGGAAAGTCTTTTTTTCATGGAATGGTTCCCTACACTGTTCCCATTGGCGAGCCTGCTGCCCGCATGTCACAAGACATACGGGCAGCAGGGGACGGTCGCCAATGGTTTTGGTGCAGGTCAGAGCGGGAAAATTTCGCCGAGCATGTCATGCAGGGCGTCAATCGCCTGCTGCGCATCCTCGGTCTGCGGGCCGATGCGGATGACGATAGCGGCGGCCCAGCCGAAACTGGTGACATGTTCGGGGCGCAGGGTGATGGTCAGGCCCTTGGCGTCATGGGTGATGCTTTGCACCGCGTCTTCGGCACCGAAATCCTCGTCGTTCACCGCAAACCAGACCGGCCCGCCGCTGAGCGGCTGGCGGAACAGGGCCCAGGGTTCGTCTTCCTCCTCGCCTTGGGCAAAGCCGATGAACAGGAAGCCGTCTTCGTCATCCTCGACCACGGAGGCATAGGCGGCGTGGATGGTGATGTCGGTCATTTTCAGGTCCATTTCGCGATGGGCGGCAGGCTCATCAGCACGGCATTGGCATCATGGCCGGTTTCCAGCCCGAATTTGGTGCCCCGGTCGTAGACAAGGTTGTATTCGGCATAGAGGCCCCGATGGATCAACTGCGCCTCGCGGTCGGCGTCCGACCACGGCGTGGCGATGCGGCGTTCGGTCAGGGGCACAAAGGCGGGCAGGAAGGCAGAGCCGACGGCCTGGGTAAAGGCGAAATCGGCCTCCCACGTATCGGTGGCTGTGCCGCCGGTGTTGAGATCGTCGTAGAAGATGCCCCCCACCCCACGGGCGCGGCCCCGGTGCGGGACGAAGAAGTAATCATCGGCCCAGGCTTTGAATTTCGGGTAATAGGCCGGGTCATGCGCGTCGCAGGCGCGTTGCATCTCGGCATGGAAATGCGCGGTGTCTTCGGCATATTCCAGTGCCGGGTTGAGGTCGGCCCCGCCGCCGAACCACCACGCATGGGGCGTCCAGAACATCCGGGTGTTCATATGCACTGCAGGGCAATGCGGGTTGACCATATGGGCGACAAGGCTGATGCCAGAGGCCCAGAAGCGCGGATCGCTTTCCATGCCCGGCACACCGCGCGCGGCCATGGCCTTTTGCGCACGCTCGCCCAGAGTGCCGTGAACTTCCGACACGTTGACGCCGATTTTCTCGAACACACGGCCACCGCGCATCACGCTCATCAACCCGCCGCCGCCATCGGCACGGGTGGTGGGGGTGACCTCGAAACGGCCGGGGGTGCCGGTGCCGTGGGTATCCTCCAGCGCCTCGAACGATTCGACGATCCGGTCGCGCAGGCTGCGGAACCATGCGGCTGCGCGGGTCTTTCGGGCGTCGAAGTCTTTGGTCATTGGTCATTTCCCTCGGGTCTGGTGCCCCTTGCGTAGCAAAAGCGCGAAGGCGCGCCAACATGGCATTTGCCGCAGGGCGGGGGTATAGTGCGGATGACCAAAGAGAGGGGGCACATATGCGCAGAAGTCTGGTTCTGTTTCTGCTGCTTGCAGCCTGCGGCACGCCGCAGGAACGTTGCATTGCGCGCGAGACGCGGGATGTGCGGGTGCTGGACCGGCTGATTGCCGAGAGTGAGGGCAACCTTGCGCGCGGCTATGCGCTGGAAGAGGTTGTGACCTATCGCGACCGCTGGGTGCAATGCCCGGTCGCGCCCGCGCCTGCCCCGGTGGAGGGTCAGCCCGCGCCGCCCCCGCCTCCCCCACAGATGTGCCTGCGTGAAGTGCGCGAAACCGAGACCCGGCCAAAGGCGATCGACCTGCGGGCCGAGGCGCAGAAGCTGGCTTCGATCCGCGACAAGCGTGCGTCGCTATTGCGCGCCGCTGGCCCTGCGATTGCGCAGTGCCGGGCGCAGTTTCCGGAATGATCAGAAGGCGGGGATCGCCACGCGGTCAAGCAGGCTGCGTCCGCCATCAACCTGCAACACCTGCCCGGTCATGAAGCCGGAGGCATCGGAGGCGAGGAACTGCATCACCTCGGCCAGCTCGTCCGGGGCGGCGATGCGGCCCAGCGGGGTGCCATCCACGATGGCATCGCGCCAGTCGGGCGTGTCTTTCAGCGCATTCTTCAGGCTCGCGCTCATCACCGAGCCAATAGCAACGGCGTTGACGCGGATGCCTTTGGGCGCCAGCGCCACCGCGAGGGAGCGGGTCATCTGATCGACAGCGGCAGAGGCCATGGAGTAGCCCAGCAAGCCCGGCTGGGTCTTGCTGCCCGCGATCGAGGAGATGTTGATGATCGCGCCGATCAGCCCTTCTTCGTCGCCGGATTTATCGGCCTGGCTGATCATTCGCTTGGCGGTCATCTGCGACAGGCGCAGGCTGGTCATCACGTTTTCCTGCCAAAGCGTTTCGACCGCATCATCCTCGGCGTTCAGCGGGTCGGAAATCGCCATGCGGCGGCTGGCGTTTACAAGGATATCCACCCGGTCAAAGGCGTCGATTGTGGCGGAGAGCAGGTTAGCGATGGTCAGCTTTTCGCGCAGATCGCCAGTGAACATGCGGATCGAGCCTTCGGCGCGGGCTTCGGCGCCCAGTTCCTGCTCCAGACAGGCCTCGTCAATGTCGACGAACATCACATTTGCGCCCTTGGCCTGAAAATGGCGGGCGACGGCCAGGCCGATGCCTTTGGCCGCGCCGGTGACAATGGCGGTCTTGCCGGTGATGGAGAGGGACATGCGAGCCTCGGGTTTGGGGAAAGGGGTTTAGCGCGCCCGGACCGGGTGGCTTGCGCGGGTCAGCCGGAAGGCAGGGTCGTGGCCGATGTCTTCGACCTGACGGAACAGGGTGGTCAGTGGTTGATGGTAAGGCAGATGCCGGTTGGCGACCAGCCAGAGCGTGCCATCGGGCACCAGCATGGAGGCGGCGGCGCGCAGGAAAGAGACGCCAAGCGCCGGATCTGCGTCGCGTCCAGCATGGAAAGGCGGGTTCATCACCACGCAATGGGCCGGGCGCATTGGTTTGAAGCTGCGCGCATCGGCCCAGTGAAAGCGGGCGCGCGGGTCTTCGACATTGACCTGCGCGCAATCGAGCGCGTCCTGCTCGGCCTCCACCAGATCAAGCTCGGTGACGGTTGAACGGGTGAGGATGGCGCGGGCGAGGTAGCCCCAGCCGGCGCCAAGGTCGATCACGCGGGCGCCCAGCTTTTCCGGCAACGCCTGCGCCAGCAGGACCGAACCACGGTCGGGCGCGTCGGCAGAGAACAGGCCCGGCAGGGTCTGGAAACCGCCCTCGATCAGGCGGGGGCGGGCATCCCAGCCGGTAAGGTCGGCCCCGGCCTGCAGGACAAAGATCTTGCCATGGGCCTTGGACAGCGGCCCGGACATGGAAAGCCCCATGGCGCGGCAATCTTTCAGGATACTGTCGATGCCATCTGTCTTCTGGCCATCCACCGCGACCGGGCCACCCGGCACCACCTCGACCATGGCGCGCGAGATCAGCGCGCGGGCGGCATCGCGCGACCGGGGCAGACAAACCACGGCGGCGGCATAGGGTGGCCCCTCGGCCGCCTGATAGCCGCGCGCGTTGAACCATTCGGCATCGGGCCGGAAGCCGGTGGCAACATGGATCCGTGAGATTGAAATGCTGGAAAGATCATCACCTTCACGCGGGCGATAGATGACAACCGGGCCTTCGGGCGGCAGGACGAGGGCACCGCTTTCAAGCGCGAAATCAAGGCGTGTGGAGCGCATATACCGGCGGAACAGGCGCGGGGCCTATTCCTTCTCCATCGTGCATTGCAGGGGGTGCTGGTGGCGGCGGGCGAAATCCATCACCTGTGCGACCTTGGTTTCGGCCACCTCATGCGAAAACACACCCACCACGGCGAGGCCCTTTTTATGGACGGTCAGCATGATGTCAAACGCCTGCGCGTGATTGAGGCCGAAGAACCGTTCCAGCACATGCACCACGAATTCCATCGGGGTGTAATCATCGTTCAGCAGCATCACCTTATACATCGGCGGGCGCTGGGTGCGGGTCTTGGTCTTGGTGAGCAGCCCCGCATCATCGCCCGGCCCATCGGTCTTGTCCGACATGGAATGGGGAAAATGGGTCACGGGCGATGCCTCATGCAAAAGGATTCGGGTGGAAGGGTTCTGCGCGCAATATAGAGGTTTTTGGCCGTGGGGAAAGGGGATCACCCATAGCATTGCGACAAAGACGTAAAGCAGGCATGAAGATTGGCAGACGGAGGCCGCGATGACCCTGACCACGATCGGTTTTGATGCAGATGACACCTTGTGGCAAAACGAGGCGTTTTTCCGCCTGACGCAGGCGCGTTTCGTCGCGCTTCTGGCCGATTATGCCGACCATGACCACCTGCATGAGCGGTTGCTGGCGGCGGAGCGGCGCAACCTCGGGCATTATGGTTTCGGCATAAAGGGTTTTGTGCTGTCGATGATCGAGACCGCGATCGAGGTGACCGATGGCCGGGTGCCCGCATCGGTGATCAGCGATCTGATGGCAGCGGGGCGCGAAATGCTGCGCCACCCGATCGAACTGTTGCCCCATGCGCGTGAGGCGGTGGAGGCACTGGCCGGGGAACACCGCGTGCTGCTGATCACCAAGGGCGATCTGCTGGACCAGGAGCGCAAGCTGGCGCAATCGGGTCTGGGCGATCTGTTTCATGGGGTGGAGATCGTTTCGGACAAGACGGCGGCGGTCTATTCCACGATCTTTGCCCGGCATGGCACGCGGGCGGAACAGGCGATGATGGTGGGCAATTCTCTGAAATCCGATGTGCTTCCGGTGCTGGATGTGGGGGGCTGGGGGGTGCATGTGCCGCACGGTCTGACCTGGGCTTTGGAGCATGCCGAAGCGCCAAAAGCGCATGCGCGGTTTCATCAACTGGACGATCTGGGGGGGCTGCCTGATCTGGTAGTGAACCTTAAGCAGACCCACAAAATCTAGAGTTCAGGCCTCTCGTTCCGCCCGAATTGCCACAACCTGAAGACAAACCGCAAAGCCCTTGAATTTCCGGGGTTTTACGGAATCGCATGCTGTGCTAGCTTCGGGCCAAATCACGTCCTACAAAACAACCGGGGCGGGCCGAGGCAGAGCAAGGAACGACATCATGACAACGCTTCTGGGGCGTCGTGCCCGCAATTTCGTTTGTCTGGTGGCATTTATCGTGGTGGCGGCCTGTTCGTCCCCGCAGCCG
>JBKBKR010000005.1:0-277715 GCA_046296515.1 Paracoccaceae bacterium
TGCCGGGCTGTGGTTCCGGCGCGGTCGTCTTGCCATGGTCTTCTCCTCGCTTGCAGCATCATGCCGCCATTCCTCGGAAAATCCACTTATCCCGGCTGTTCAGATTTCCGCAGCCACCTCTTCCCTCCAGAAGCTTGCCGACGCCGTCGGGGTTTCCAAGGCGCATATCTGGGAGCTGGAGAAGGGCCGCACCGCCAATCCCTCCTTTGAACTCGTCCAGAAATTGGCAGCGCATTTTGGGGTGACGCCGGAGGCCCTGATCGGAGCCACAGATGTGCCGCACCCTGCAGAGCAGCAAATCGAGCGCATCCACCGCGATTTGAAAGACCTGTCAGATCGGGACCGCAGTTTGATCGAAGAGATGGTACGATCGATGCGTCGTGACCGTACAGCATCGGAGGCTTAGTTCTTCTGGACCTCGACCGCATCGATCTCGCCGACATCCATGACCCGCATCGCTTGGTAAAAGCAGTCCACCGGCAGATCGGGCCGCTGTGCTGCGCTGTGCCAGTCGACCAGATTGCGCTCCGGCTGGGGATCACCGAGATCCGCCAAGAGGAACTTGATGGCTGCGAGGGGGTTCTGCTCACTGACCGGGTCAGGAGTGCGGGCAAGATACTTGTCAATACCGGCCGCGGACCGCAAGCTGCGCGCTTCGGCATCGCCCATGAGTTGGGACATTTCCTGCTGGAGCGCCATGTCCTGGGCCTCAGCGGGGCTTTCACGTGCAGCCTCACTGACATGCGCGAGACGCGCACGGCGCGACGGCATGAGCGTCAGGAAGGCGAAGCCAACGCTTTTGGAATCGGCCTCCTTGTGCCTGACAATCAACTGTTGCCCTTTTTAAAGGAGCAGCCGGAGATCTCTTCGGCAGTCACAATGCGAAGCAGCCTGAACATCAGTCTCGAGGCTGCGGCGCGCTGTTTGGTGGATCGACATGCGGATCCCATTGCAGCGGTATGGACGAAGAACGGAAAGATCCGCTATGCCGTCCGTGGCAAGTCGTTCTCATGGATCACGCGAAGCACCGGAGACAGGGTGTCCTCACTCAGCCAGACCTCATGGGCGTTGGGAATGGCCAAGTCAGGCACCACGACGATGCGCGAGGTGCCAGCCGCTGCATGGACATCAGCGGATATTCCGGAACTCTTTGAACAGGTCCGTGTCGGCAAGGACGGCCATACCCTGACGCTCCTTTGGGCCACCCTGCCCGATCGTGGCGCGCAGGACGTCGAGGACGACTGACACGTCTGGTCCGTACTGTAGATAACGTTTCATTCGCACTGATCGCTTCGACAAATAAGTGGACTTCGCCGCCAACCGGAGCGTTGCTATGACCCATGCCCGGCACCGTCCGGGCTCGGCTCGGTACTGGGCGTGGCACTTCGCCCGCCCGCATGAACCGGAGTCCAATATCACCAAAGCCAAAACGCAGATGATCCTCGACGCTGTCGCACACGCAGATGTGGCCAAGTCGCCGTCAACCTCGCCCGCCAAAACTCCCCGCAAATTGGTCAAGCCTGCGGCGGCAGGTCGGGCGCTCCGCCACATGACGCAGCCCGAACCAGCCGCCGCGCTTCTTCCTCCGCAGCCGCGCGAGACCAAGGCAGCCCTTCTTCGTGCCCGCCTGGCAGAGCCCGGCGGCGTGTCGCTCGCCGCATTGATTCAGGCGACCGGCTGGCAGGCCCATACCCTGCGCGCAGCCCTCAGCGGGTTGCGCAAGGCAGGCGTTAAATTGACCCGTCACCGCGAGGGTGATGACACGATCTATGGTATAGATGCTGACGAGGCGGTCGCAGCACAGCCGTCTGGCGGCGAATGTATACATGGCGATAATTCTGGCCCGGCAGCAACTCTTGTAGTGGCTGAGGCAGCCGCCTGTCCCGTGGCAAATCGCGCGCCTGTCATCGAGGCCGACACATGACGTCGCTCGCCGATCTCGACACCATGGACCGCGTGGGTCTGGCGAAACTCTGGTCAGACCTCCTCGGTGGCGAGGTCCCACCCTGCATGAGCCAGCCGATGCAGCGCCGTTTTCTTGCCTTCGAATTGCAAGCAAGGGTTGAGGGCGGCCTACCCGCCGCCTTGCGCGCCCGGCTCGACCGCATCGCTGCTGGCGAGGAGCGCAAGCCATCGCCCTCCCTTCAGCCCGGGGCCCGGCTCCTGCGCGAATGGAATGGAACCACCCATGTCGTTGATGTCTTGCCTGAGGGCTTCCTGTGGAACGGCATACGACATCACTCGCTTTCCGCCATCGCCCTCGCAATCACCGGTACGCGCTGGTCGGGGCCACGCTTCTTCGGGCTGAACGGTGCAGGCAACGCGGGCGATGCCACGTCACACAAGGACAAATCGCGGAAGACCGGCAAACAGCGCCGGGACCGTGCATCATGATCCAGAAGCCGATGATCCGTTGTGCGATCTACACCCGCAAGTCGAGCGACGAAGGTCTGGAGCAAGCCTTCAATTCGCTCGACGCCCAACACGAGGCCTGTGCCGCCTACATCGCAAGCCAGCGCCATGAAGGCTGGAAGCTTGTTCCGGACCGCTTCGATGATGGCGGCCTGTCAGGCGGCTCGCTCGATCGTCCCGCCTTGCAACGCCTTCTCGCCGAGATCGATGCCGGGCGCATCGGCATGGTCGTGGTCTACAAGATCGACCGGCTGACCCGCTCGCTTGTCGATTTTGGACGGCTGGTCGAGAGGCTGGACGCAAACGGCTGCTCCTTCGTCTCGGTGACGCAGGCCTTCAACACCGCAAGCTCGATGGGGCGGCTGACCCTGAATGTCCTTCTCTCCTTTGCCCAGTTCGAGCGTGAGGTCACGTCCGAGCGCATCCGCGACAAGATCGCCGCCTCAAAGAAGAAGGGGCTCTGGATGGGTGGCACCTTGCCGCTTGGCTACGACAGCCATCCCGATCCGCAGCGCCGCGAGTTGACGGTCAATCCGGCCGAGGCCGAGGTGGTCCGCACGCTTTTTGGCCTTTACGGTGATCTCGGCAACCTTCGACTGGTCGAAGTCGAGGCCGCGCGACTGGGTCTGCGCCCCAAATCTGTCATCACGCCCTCGGGCCGTGTCCGGGGCGGGTTGCCCTTCACCCGCGGGCAGTTGCACTACCTTTTGACCAACCCGGTCTACATCGGCCGCATCCGGCACAAGGACCAGACCTATCCGGGCCAGCACCCGGCAATCATAGACGAAAGCCTCTGGGAAACGGTGCAAGCCAAACTCCTCGCCGCTGGCGCGCGGCCCCGCGGACGCACCGCCACCCCTTTCGACCCCCGGGTCCTTACGGGCAAACTCCGCGATGAGACCGGCGATCACCTGACCCCGACCCACACCAGGCGACACGGTCGACGCTTTGCCTACTACGTTTCCCACCGCCTGATTGCAGGGGGCACTGATCCCTCCGGTTGGCGGCTCCCGGCCGAAGCGCTGGAGGCCTCACTGCGACAGATCACTGTCGAACATCTGCGCAAGGCCGCAGCAGGCCATGCCTTGCTGGCGCAACCCGAGGCCGGTGGTGCGACGGATCTCGTCCACCGCGGCCTCGCCTTCGCCGACCAGATCGAGGCGGATCAAGCGCTCATCGGCAGCATGATCTCATCCGGCACCCTGACGCCGGGCCGGCTGCAACTGCAGCTTGATCCGGCCGTGATGGCCGCGGCGCTAGACCTGCCGGTTGCGGCGCTGTCGGATCAATTGATCCGGTTTACCTTCCCCTTTGCCCTACGCCGCCGCGGTGTGGAAACCCGGATCATTGCAGGCGAGACCATCCCGGCCCCGGACATTGTCCTGCAGCGCTGCCTGGCCGAGGCGCATCTCTGGGCGCGTGCCTTGCGCGCGGGCACGGCACTCACCGAGATCGCGCGTGAGACAGGACGATCAGAGCCCTATATCCGGACCCGCATTCCGCTGGCCTTCCTTGCACCACGTGTGCAAGCGGCAATCCTGGACGGACGACAGCCCGTCGATCTCTCGGTGGCACAGCTTCTCCGCGACGGCATTCCGATGGATTGGAGTGAGCAAGCGCGGCTCTTCGGCATCGCCTGACTGCCTCAGCCGCTCTTTTGACAGCGCGTGAAATGGCGAATGGCCAAAGGTCACGTGGATAAAGGGCGTAATCTGGCCCTTCGCTGTTAATCCCAATTGTTTCCCTGATCTGGCGGATTTTATTCGCTGATGCGCCAGATCATGTTCCCTTTTCTCGTGGAGCAGGGAATTTGCTCGTAACCTACCGAAAAAACGACACTATTCAGGTTGGGGAACCGTGGAGGATGGCTCAGAAAATCGAACTTCCCTGATAATTCCCTGTTTCTGCACCGCGGGCAAACCGAACGGGCTTCGCAAGCCGCAGAGACGTGCGTCGCAAAAGAGGCGATCAGGGAGAGGTAGTGGCGTCTCCGCAAGAGGAACGCCGACCTAAATGGCGGAAACAGCGGAGTATTTCCGGCTAGAACCGAAAGAGCATAGATATCAAGGGGTTGGTGGCGGAAGCGGTGGGATTCGAACCCACGGTACGGTTCCCCGCACGCTAGTTTTCAAGACTAGAGCCTTAAACCACTCGGCCACACTTCCAGAAGGCCTCGATTAACGGGGCTTTGCGGTGAATTCAAGCGGGGTGGTGCGGATTGGTCAACTGTGCGTGTCGATCTGTGCCGATGATCGCGCGCGCCCTTTCCACGCAGGGCTTGGAAAGGTATGATGTGCAGACAAATCACGCTTTGCATCGGGCAAGCGCCGCTTCGGCAAGGGGCGGAGACGGGAAAAAATGCGCAGGATGAACCTGCGCCCATCGGGGGCAAAAGATGGCACAGGCACGGATCAGGTCGCTTATCCTGATGACAGTCGCAAGCACGGCGCTCGCCGCTTGTGTGGATGGCGGGAACCCGTTCAAACGCGCAGATCAGGGTGAGGAGGGGCAGACCAGGGCGGCCTCGACCTCGACCCGGCTTGTTGACCGCGATGTCGAGGCGCCCGAAGTGTTCCAGACCAAGGACAAGGCGTTGTGGGATGGCCGCCCGTCTTTGGGCGGTGTCTGGGTCGCCTCGCCCGATGCCAAAGACCCCGAGCGGGTGATCATCCGCAACACCGGCAATGGCAAGTTCGTGATCGGGGCGCTGTTCCGGCGCGAGATCGAGAATCCGGGGCCAAAGCTGCAGATCTCGTCCGACGCCGCCGCCGCACTCGGGATCCTGGCGGGCGCGCCCGCAGATGTCAGCGTGATCGCGCTGCGCCGCGAGGAAGAAACCGTCACAACCGATGCGACGCGGCCGATCCTCGACTCGTCCGAATCCGTTGAAACCCAGTCGCTTGACCCGATTGCCGGGGCGGCGGCGGCGATTGACCGGGCCGAAGGCCGGCCGGTGTCGCCGACGCCGGTGGCCCCGGTGGTCAGTGGCGGATCTGCGGCCCCTGCCCCGGTGGTTGCACCGGCGGCTGCGCCGACACCCGCGGCCCCTGCCGCCGCCGGGCGCACCATTCAGGTCGGGATTTTCTCGGTCGAGGCCAATGCCACCCGTGCCGCGGAAACGCTGAAAAAAGGCGGGGTGCAAGCTTCGGTGCGGCGTGAGGAGAGCCAGGGCAAGGCGCTGTGGTCGGTGACGACCCGCGGCGATGCCGCGGTGATGACAAAGGTCAAGGGTCTTGGCTTTCCCGATGCCTATTTCCTGAAACGTTAAGCTGCCGGAGATCCGATGCGCCCCCAGTTTCGCCCCCAAGTTCGCCCCCTGTTCCGCCCTGTGCTGACGCTGATCCTGCTGCTGGCTGCCGCCATGGCGCAGGCCTTCGAGACGCGGGCAACGGCCGCCTGGGTCTATGACGTGACGACGCAGACCGTGCTGATGGACAAGAACGCCGATCTGGCGCTGCCCCCGGCCAGCATGTCCAAGCTCATGACCATCAACATGCTGTTCGAGGCGCTGCGCGATGGCCGCGTGACGATGGACACCGCCTTTCCGGTGTCTGCGCGGGCAGCGGCGATGGGTGGCTCGACCATGTTCCTGCAGGAATCCGACCGGCCCACGGTCAGCGACCTGATCCATGGCATGATTGTCAATTCCGGCAATGATGCCTGTGTGGCCGTGGCGGAAGGTCTGGCGGGCACCGAAGAGGCGTTCTCCGAACAGATGACCCAACGCGCCCGCGCCCTGGGGATGCAGAGTTCGGTGTTCAAGAATTCCTCGGGCTGGCCTGCGATCGGGCATGTGATGTCGATGCGCGATCTGGGCATCCTGTCAAAGCGGCTGATCGTGGATTTCCCCGACCTCTATCCGATCTTCGCCGAGACCACCTTTGACTACAAGAACCGCGCGCCGGCCAATGCCAACAACCGCAACCCGCTGCTGGCCTTGGGTGTGGGGGCTGACGGGCTGAAGACCGGGCACACGTCAGAGGCGGGCTATGGCCTTGCCGGATCGGCGGCGCAGGGCAACCGTCGGGTGATATTCGTGATCACCGGGCTTGCCAGCGAGCGTGAGCGTGCCGAGGAGGCCGAACGGATCGTGTCCTGGGCGTTCCGCCAGTTTGCCGAGAAAACGCTGGTCAAGGCTGGTGAGCGCGTGGCGGATGCGCCGGTCTGGATGGGTGCTGCGGACCGGGTCGGTCTGGTGCCTGCCGCCGATGTGCGGCTGCTGGTGCCCGCGCTGGTGCAGGAAGGGGCCACCGCCGAGGTGGTCTATACAGGCCCGCTGCGCGCACCGCTCACGGCGGGGACGCAGGTGGCCGAGCTGATCATCCACATTCCCGATCTGCCCGATGCCCGCGTGCCGCTGGTGGTGGAGGCCGATGTGGCGCGCGGCGGCTTTGGCAAGCGCCTGCTGACAGCGGTTGACAGCTTGCGCGCGCGCTATCTCGACGGATCGCCCGCCTCCTGATAGGCGGGGCGTATGGCGGGGCTTTTCATCAGTTTTGAAGGTATCGACGGCTCTGGCAAGTCCACACAGGCGCGCCTGCTGACCGATGCCCTGCGCGCGGCGGGGCTTGGGGTGACTCTGACCCGCGAGCCGGGCGGCAGTCCGGGCGCCGAGGAGATCCGCCGTCTGGTGCTGGAGGGGGCGACCGACCGCTGGTCGGCCGAGACCGAGATCCTGCTGTTCACCGCCGCGCGGCGCGATCATGTGGAAAAGACCATCCGCCCTTCGCTTTCGCGCGGTGATGTGGTGATCACCGACCGTTTCGCCGATTCAACCCGCATTTTTCAGGGCATCACTCGCGGCGATCTGTCGGCCACGGTCGATACGCTGCATGATCTGATGATCGGGGTGGAGCCGGATCTGACCCTGCTGTTCGATCTGGACCCGGCCGAAGGGCTGGCCCGCGCCACCGCCCGCGCAGGCGCGGAGATGCGGTTCGAGGATATGGGGCTGGCGTTCCAGACCCGCGCGCGCGCGGGCTTTCTGGCGTTGGCAGCCCGCCATGCCCGCTTTCGCGTGATCGACGCGGCCCGCAGCCCCGATGCGGTGGCGGCTGACGCGCTGGCGCTGGTTCTGGCTGTGATCGGGGCGCGCTGATGGCCGCCGCCGATCTGCCCGAACCGGACCGGATCGAGGGCGCGCCGCATCCACGCGAAACCTTGCGGCTTTACGGGCATGAGGCGGCGGAGAGTGCATTTCTCAACGCCTTTACCTCGGGCCGCTTGCATCACGGCTGGCTGATCACCGGGCCGAAGGGCGTAGGCAAGGCCACGTTGGCCTGGCGCATCGCCCGGTTCCTGCTGGCCACCCCTGAAGATGATGGCGGCATGTTTGCGGCCCCGCCCCCCGAAAACATGGACATTCCCCGCGATGCCCCCGTCGCGCGGCGGATGCTGCAACTGGCCGAACCGCGCCTGTTCCTGCTGCGTCGTGGGGCCAATGACAAGGAAACTGCACTCTCTGCCGACATAAGGGTGGATGAGGTGCGCCGGATGAAATCCTTCTTTGCGCTGTCTGCTGCTGATGGCGGCCGCCGGGTGGCGATCATCGACGCGGCGGATGATCTGAACACCGGGTCGGCAAATGCCCTGCTGAAACTGCTGGAAGAACCGCCTGCCGGGGTAACCTTTCTTGTCATCGCGCACCAGCCGCACCGGCTGCTGCCCACCATCCGGTCACGTTGCCGTGAGCTGCGGCTGACCGCCCTGCCCCCGGAACCGCTGGCGCGGGCGCTGGAGCAGGCGGGCGGCGCGGTGGACCCTGGCGATGTGCAGGCACTGGGCGAGCTGGCCGGCGGGTCGGTGGGCGAGGCGTTCCGGCTGACCAATCTGGATGGGCTGAAGACCTATGCCGGGCTGATCCAGCTGTTCTCCACCCTGCCCCGGCTGGACCGCCCGCGCGCACTGACGCTGGCCGAAACCGGCGCAGGCAAGGGCTCGGAGGAGCGGTTCGACCTGATCGTGACGCTGCTGGATCTGTTCCTGGCCCGGCTGGCCCGGGCGGGCACGCTACGCCAACTCCCCCCAGAGGCGGCGCGCGGCGAAGGCGAATTGTTCGCCCGGCTGGTGCCGGATGAACAGGCTGCGCGGGCCTGGGCCGATCTTGCGCAAGCGCTTTCACTGCGGGCACGGCGTGGCAAGGCGGTCAACCTTGACCCTGCCGCGCTTCTGATGGATAGCTTGCTCAAAATCGACGAGACGGCGGTACAGATCGCCCAGAAATGAGCGTTCAATGCCCTTCCGCAAGCCCTTTGAAATCGTAGACAGCCACTGCCACCTCGATTTTCCCGATTTTGTCGGCGAGGTCGACCAGATCATTGCCCGCGCCCATGCCGCAGGCGTGCGGCGGATGGTGACAATCTGCACAAGGCTGCGCAATGAACCCGCCGTGCGCGCGATTGCCGAGACCTATCCGTCGGTGTTCTACGCCGCCGGAACCCATCCGATGAGTGCGGCAGAAGAACCGATGGCAACCGTCGATCAGCTGGTCGCACTGGCGCAGCACCCGAAATTCGTCGGCATCGGCGAGACCGGACTGGACTATCACTACACCGCCGAAACCAAAGCCGTGCAGCAACACAGCCTGCGCCTGCACATCACCGCCGCACAGGAAACCGGCCTGCCGCTGATCATCCACGCGCGCGGGGCCGATGAGGACATGGCCGCGATTCTGACCGAAGGCTACCGCGAGCGGCCCTATGCTTGCGTGATGCACTGCTTTTCCAGTGGTGACGCGCTTGCGAAAGCCGCACTGGAGTTGGGGTTCTATCTGTCGATGTCGGGCATCGCCGCCTTTCCCCGCAGCGCAGCGCTGCGCGAAATCTTTGCCGCAGCACCGGTGGACCGTATCCTGCTGGAAACCGACAGCCCCTATCTGGCGCCGCCGCCTTATCGCGGGCGCCGCAATGAACCGGCCTACACCGCCTATACCGCAAAGGTGGGTGCCGGTCTGTTCGGCCTGACCGAGGCCGCCTTTGCCGCGCAGACCACAGCCAATTTCGACCGGCTGTTTACCCGTGCCCGCCTGCCGGACCGCGCGGCATGACAGACCGGCTGCGCTTCACCATCCTGGGCTGCGGCTCATCGGGCGGAGTGCCGCGGCTGGGGGCCGAGCAGCCGGATTGGGGCAGCTGCGATCCCGCCAACCCGAAAAACCGCCGCACCCGCTGTTCGTTGCTGGTGGAGCGGATCGGTGCACAGGGCACCACGCGGGTGCTGATCGACACCTCGCCCGATATGCATGCGCAATTGCTGGCCGCGAAGGTGGGTGTGCTGGACGCGGTGGTGTTCACCCATGCCCATGCCGACCATACCCATGGCATCGACGATCTACGGCAGGTGGTCTACAACATCCGCCGCCGCCTGGCCGTCTGGGCCGACGGGCCAACGCAGGATGCGCTGATCTCGCGCTTTGGCTACGCCTTTGTGCAGCCTGCGGGCAGCCCCTATCCGCCGATCCTTGATCTGAACCATATTACCGATGACACGCCTTTCACGGTAGCCGGGGCCGGGGGTGATCTGATGCTGACGCCATTCCTGTGCGAGCACGGCAGCATGGATGCGCAAGGCTTCCGCATCGGCAATCTGGCCTATCTGCCCGACGCCGTGGCGATCCCGGAGCGGCATTGGCCGCTGTTGTCAGGGCTGGAGGTCTGGGTCGTCGACGCGCTGCGCCGCAAGCCGCATCCGACCCATGCCCATCTGGAGATGACGCTGGGCTGGATCGCCCGCGCGCAGCCCTCCCGCGCGGTGCTGACCAATATGCACAACGATCTGGATCATGCAGTATTGCTGGAAGAACTGCCGCCGCATATCCGCCCCGCCTTTGACGGCATGGTGATCGAGATTTCCGCATGACAGCCCTGCTGGATGTGATCCTGCCGGTCTTTCTGGTGATCGGCTTTGGCTATGCCGCCGCACGCTTCGGGCTGTTTTCGGATTCGGCGGTGGATGGAGTGATGCGCTTTGCTCAGAACTTCGCCCTGCCCTGCCTGCTGTTCCGCTCCATCGCCATGCTGGATCTGTCGGGGGCCTATGAAACCGGGCTGCTGGTGTCGTTCTACGCCGGCGCGTTCAGCGGCTTTGCGCTGTGCTTTGCCGGCGCGCGCTATGTGTTCAACCGGCCGCTCACCGATTCCGTCGCCATCGGCTTTGCCGGGCTGTTTTCCAACTCGCTGCTGCTGGGCCTGCCGATCACCGAACGCGCATACGGGATCGAGGCATTGCAGGGCAATTATGCGATCATCTCCATCCATTCGCCCATGCTCTATGGTCTCGGCATCAGCCTGATGGAATGGGCGCGCACGCGCGGGCAAGGCTTGTCGGCCTTTGCGCTGACGCGTCAGGTGGGTCGGGCGATCTTTTCGCAGCCGCTGGTCATCGGCATCAGCCTGGGGTTCATCGTCAACCTCTCGGGCCTGCCCTTGCCCGGCGCGTTCTGGTCGGGGGTGGATCTGATGACCCGTGCCGCAATTCCGGCCGCGCTGTTCGGTCTGGGCGGGGTGCTGTTCCGCTACCGGCCCGAAGGCGACCGTGCCACCATCGCCATGGTCTGCGCCGCATCGCTGATCGTGCATCCGGGGGTGACATGGCTGCTGGCGACTCAGGTCTTTGCGCTGGAAACCGCCGCGCTGCGCTCGGCGGTGGTGACGGCAGCGATGGCCCCCGGCGTGAACGCCTATCTGTTCGCGCATATGTATGGGGTAGCAAAGCGGGTCAACGCCTCGGCGGTGCTGATCGCCACGGCGCTGTCGATCGGGTCGGTCTGGATCTGGCTGGCGATCCTGCCATAGGCGGGCCGCCTTGGTGGTGATGGCACGCTCTGGCCGAACGCCCCCCCACCCCAGCCCTCCCCCACAAGGGGGGAGGGAGGCGCTTGTGGCATCTTGCATGCCAAACAGTGCCAGGACAGCGATTGTTGCAGCCTGCCGGGTTGCGCGCTTTGCCACCGCAAGACCACAGGTCGGGACGGGTGCCTCCCTCCCCCCTCTGTGGGGGAGGGCTGGGGTGGGGGGCGCGTTTGCCGGAAGATCAGTGCGGGGTCACACCGCGCAACCGCTCGGACCGGCGGCGCAGGATTTCCAGAGTGGCAAGCATGCCGATCGAGATCACCACAAGGATCGTCGCCACCGACAGGATCGCCGGGCTGATCTGTTCGCGGATGCCGTTCCACATCTGTCGCGGGATGGTCTGCTGGTCATGTGCTGCGACGAACAGCACCACCACCACCTCATCGAACGAGGTGACAAAGGCAAACAGCGCGCCGGAGATCACGCCGGGCAGGATCAGTGGCATGGTGACTTTGAAAAATGTGGTGGTCGGCGGCGCGCCAAGGCTGGCGGCGGCGCGGTTCAGAGACTGGTCAAAGCCGATCAGCGTGGCAGTCACGGTGATGATGACAAAGGGAATCCCCAGCGTGGCATGCGCCAGCACCACCCCGGTATAGCTGCTGGTCAGCCGCCCGCAGTATTGCGACAGCCCGGTCCAGCCGATCAGCGCACAGGGCGAGGAGTAGAAAAAGAACAGCCCCGTCGCGGTGATGATGATCGGCACGATCATCGGAGAAATCAGAATCGCCATGATCAGCCGCCGGTTCGGCATTTCCGGCCGTGACAGACCCAAAGCCGCAATGGTGCCCAGAACCGTGGCCACGATGGTCGAGAAAAACCCGATGATCACCGAATTCTTGGCCGCATTGACCCATGCGCTTTTCTGCCAGACCTCGCCCCACCATGCCGCGTCGCGCGGCACATCATTGGGGATCGAGGGTTGCGTCAGCAAAAGGTCATACCAGCGCAGGGAATAGCCCGACGGATCAAAGGCCAACATCTTTTCGGTAAAGGTGAAATAGGGCTCGGCATTGAACGACAGCGGCATGATGATCAGGATCGGCGCGATCAGGAACAGGAAGATCAGCGCGCAGATCACGAGGCGGGTGTAGTGCCAGACCTTTTCCAGCGGCGAGGCGTAGACGGGAAGTGACATGATGGCTTACCCCAGCTTCAGGTTGTCGATACCGACCAGCCGGTCGTAGATCCAGTAGAGCACCAGCACCGCACCCAGCAGCAGCGCCGCCAGTGCGGACGCGAGCGACCAGTTCAGGCTGCTTTGCATGTGAAAGGCGATCAGGTTGGAAATCAGCTGCCCACTCGCCCCGCCGACCAGCGCGGGCGTGATGTAGTAGCCGACCGCCAGAATGAACACCAGAAGCGACCCGGCCCCCACCCCCGGCAGGGTTTGCGGCAGATAGACCCGGCGGAACGCGGTCCAGCTTGTGGCCCCAAGCGAGCGCGCGGCGCGCACGTATGACGGCGGGATCGGGCGCATCACCGAATACAGCGGCAGGATCATGAAGGGCAGCAGGATATGCGTCATCGCGATGATGGTGCCCATCTGGTTGTAGATCATCTGGATCCGCCCCTCTTCGCTGATGATCCCCAGCGCCACCATGGTGTTGTTCACCACGCCCTGTTGTTGCAGCAGCACCATCCAGCTTGTGGTGCGCACCAGAAGCGAGGTCCAGAACGGCAGCAGCACCAATATCATCAGCAGGTTCGACCATTTCATCGGCAGCGTCGCCAGCAGATGCGCGATCGGAAAGGCCAGCACAAAGCAGGTGAATGTGATCAGCCCGGCCAGCAGGAATGTCTTGATGAACAGGCTGACGTAAATCTGCCGTTCCTCGGGCATCGGCACGATCTTGCCGTTCACATCGCGGGTCATATCCAGAGCAGCAAGGAAAAAGTTGGCGCTATAGGCATCCGACACCTGCCGCATGGTGCCCCAGAGGTTGGGGTCGTCCCATTTCGCATCCGCCGCCAACACGGCCTCGCGGTAAGGCGGCTCGAACCGTGCGGCCCCGCGCGCGGTGGAGGTGAACAGCGACCGCGTGCCCGACATCTCGTAGTTCACGCGGGTGCCGACCACGCCGACGGTGCGCGTGGCAGCCGCGTCCTTCAGGTCCAGCGCAAGCGCTTCCCATGCCGGTTCATCCGGCGCGGTGCCGGGCGGGTTGTCGGCAAACCAGGCCGTGGTGCGCGGCATGTTGGCGGAAAACCCGTCATTGTAGACGGCCTGATGCATCAACTGCCCGATGGGCACGATAAAGGTGATGATGATGAAAGCCAGAAGCGGCAGCACCAGCAGGAACGCGCGCCGCTTGGCGCGCTGTTGCGCGGTGGCCAGCGCCGATTTCAGCGGGCGGCCGTCGCTGGTGGTCAAGAGACCCCCGGCAGGTGCAGAAATATCAGCCATCATAGCCCCCTTCGCAACGGATCGGGGCGGCGGTCACCCGCCGCCCCGCACAAGATCAGTTCGACGCCAGCCAGGCGTTGAAACGCTCGTTCAGCTCGGTGTCGCGGTCGACCCAGAATTCATAGGACGACGGCAGCGCGTTGGTCAGGTTTTCCGCAGCGGTGGGCATGTAGGGGCCCATCTCGGTCTTGTCGTCCATGAACAGGCCAACCAGCGGGCCCGAGGAATGGCGGGCCGGACCGTAGGCGATGTATTTGGCCTGATCGGCCAGCGCCTGGGTGGTGGTGGCGAAGGTCAGGAACTTCTTGGCCGCTTCAAGGTTCGGCGCGCCCTTGGGGATGGCGTAGCCGTCATATTCATAGACCTGACCGTCAAACACCTGTTTGAAGGGCTTGTTCTCGGTCACAGCAGCGGCAAAGAAGCGTCCGTTGTAGCCGGTGGTCATCGCCACCTCGCCATCAGCCAGCAGTTGCGGCGGTTGCGCGCCGGCTTCCCACCAGATCATGTCGTTCTTGATCGTGCCCAGCTTGGCAAAAGCCCGGTCCACGCCTTCGGGTGTTTCCAGCAGGGCATACACCTCATCCGCAGGCACGCCATCGGCCATCAGCGCCATTTCCAGGTTGACCTTGGCTCCTTTGCGCATGCCGCGCTTGCCGGGATATTTCGCGGTGTCGAAGAAATCCGCGATGGTGGTCGGCGGGTCGGACGGGAACTTGCTCTCGTCATAGGCGTAAAGCGTCGAGAACACGATGGTTGCGACAAAGCAGTCGGTCACGGCGCCGGGCAAAAAGTCATCCATTGCCGCCGTGCCATCGGCACCGGGGGCGAGGATGGCCGGGTCGATGATCTCGAGCAGGCCTTCGTCGCACAGGCGCACGGCATCGGCGTATTCGACGTCAACCACGTCGATGGTGACGTTGCCCGCCTCCACCTGCGCCTTGATCGGTGCTGCCGGGTTGTCGGCATCGACGCTGACCACGGTGATGCCGGTCTCGGCAGTGAAGGGCTTGTGATAGGCCTCGATCTGGCTGGTGGCATAGGCGCCGCCCCAGGACATGACGGCGATCTGCTCGGCCGAAGCGGCAAAGCTAAGGCCGGAAAGGGCTGTCGAAAGGACAAGAAGTTTCTTCATTGGCAGTCTCCCATATTGAATATCGGTGGTTCTTTTGGCAGCCAAAGGCGGCACTCCCCTTATACCGGGGAATTTTTCAGACCGGGTCCAGCGCGCGGGCATCCTGCGGATGCCAGCCGACCTTTATCTGCTCACCCGGTGTCAGACGGGTCTGGCCCTGGGTATTGCGGCATTTCATTACGAAATCTTCCGACCCCGCAACCCGCAGCCGGGTGCGCAGGATGTCACCCATATAGATGACCTCCAGCACTTCGGCCCCGATCATATGCGCGCCTTCAGGCATCATGCCGGTCTTGAATTCCACCCGTTCGGGACGGATCGAGACCATGGTCTGTTGCCCTTTTTGCGTGACGTTGACCGGGGTTGCGTCAATCAGCTCCCCCGTGGCCAGCCGCACCAGCGCCTTGTCACCCGACAGCTCTTCCAGCGTGCCGGGCAGCTTGTTGTTCTCGCCGATGAAGCCCGCGACAAAGCTGTTGTCGGGGCGTTCATACAGATCGGCGGGCGGGGCCAGCTGCTGGATGCGGCCATCATTGAACACGGCGATACGGTCGCTCATGGTCAAGGCCTCACCCTGATCATGGGTGACGTAAACCACGGTGATGCCAAGGCTTTCGTGCAGGTGCTTGATTTCAAACTGCATATGTTCGCGCAACTGCTTGTCGAGCGCGCCGAGCGGTTCATCCATCAACACGAGCTTGGGGTCAAACACCAGCGCGCGGGCCAAAGCGATCCGTTGCTGCTGGCCGCCCGACAGCTGGGCCGGGCGACGGTTGGCGAAAGCGCCCATCTGCACCATATCCAGCGCGCGTGCCACCTTGGCCTCGCGGTCGGATTTGCTCATGCCGCGCACTTCCAGCGGAAAGGACAGATTCTCCCCCACCGTCATATGCGGGAACAGCGCGTAATTCTGGAACACCATGCCGATGCCGCGCTTGTGCGGCGGCACCATGTTGATGTTGGTGCCGTCCAGCCTGATCTCGCCATTGGTGGCGGTCTCGAATCCGGCCAGCATCATCAGACAGGTGGTTTTGCCCGACCCGGAGGGTCCAAGCATGGTCAGGAATTCACCCTTGGCGATGTCAAGATTGAGGTCTTTGACGACAAGGCTTACGCCGTCATAGCTTTTTTGCACCCGGTCAAAGGCAACAAAGGCGTCGTTGTGGCTTACGCTCACCGCGCTGGTCTCCCCATGTGGTCCGGCAGATTTTCTGCACTTGTTAGGGTGACTAAAGCCAAAGCCGCGCTGCATTGCAACCGGCTTGTCACATTTTCGGGCATTGCACGGCAAATGCGGGAAAATCAGTCATATTGCGCCAGTTTCGCCGCCTGTTGCGGCAGTTGGCAGGCAGAATACAGGCGGTTTGCCTGCGGGTCAGCCCGGCAGACCGCGGTCCGGGCGCAGACAGCCGCAGCCCGGAAAGCCAAAAGGCGCCCGAATGAACGGGCGCCTTTGGGATTTCTTCCAGGTCGTGGTGCGGATGAAAAGACTCGAACTTTCACTCCGGTTAAGGAACAGCGACCTCAACGCTGCGCGTCTACCAATTCCGCCACATCCGCAGACACGACCTGGATGGCGGGCTTTTAGCGAAGCCTCGCACCGAAGGAAAGGGGGATTTTACGCCCCCCGCCGCTTTCCCGGATCAGCCAGGCCGGGGCGCATCAAACCGCCCCGGTGCTCAGTTGCCCAGCAGCAGAAACGGCAGCCTTGCCGCCGACGTCACCACCCGCGCGCCAGCCGCCGATTCCATTTCCAGAGCCGGGGCTGCAGGTGCGGCCGCAACGGCAACCGGCGCCGCCACGGGAGCCGCCACGGGTGCCACGGCAAACTGCGGCAGCCCCGCAGGCACCACCGGGGCCAGCTCTCCCGCGCGGCCCGCCGCCGTATAGGCGGCCTTGCGGATCACCGCGCCACGATCCCCCAGACCCGGGGCAAACACCGCCTGTCCCTGCCCGATCGCGGTCAGCCCCATGTCATACCAGTCCAGCGCCAGTTCGGGGCGCACGGTCGCGCCATAGCCCTGGCTCAGGTGGTGGCCAAGCAGCTCGGCATAGCCCGCCTCACCCATCGCGGTCAGCAACAGCGCCGAGCCGACTGCCACATCCATGGCATCGGTGGTGTAGCCGACGCCAAGGCAAACCTTGGCCGTGCCCGACAGTTGCGCAGGCGACATGCCCGAGCCAAGGATGAAACCCTTGACCCCGGTCAGCACCTCATCGCGGGTTTTCATCGAAAGCGCAGTCACATGTTCCGCCAGCACCGGACCAAAGCCGGCGCATTGCTCGGAGATCTGGGCCGGGGTGAAGCCTGCCACCTTGCCCGCCAGTTCTTCGCCCGTCGCCATCGCATAGGTGCGCGCAAGGCAGAACTGTTCGCCAAGCGCCACCGCCGGGTCGGTCATGCTGGCCTCGGTCACATAGCCGCCATTGGTGTTGGTCATCAGGCTGACCTTGTTGCAATGGCTGGCAAGCGAAACCTGGGTGCTGCCCGACCCCATGAAGCTGGGCAGAGCCGGGGCCGCAGGGGCCTCGGGCATCAGCGCGGGCAAGGACGGGGCGGCCGCCATCACGGGCGCGGGGGCGGCCGGGGCCACCTCCATCACCGGGGCCGGAACGGCGGGGGCCACCAGCGTCAGCGGTGCCGCTGCTTGTGCAGGCGGGATTCCCGCCATCTCGTCACGCTGCATCAGCAACAGGCCGCGCATCCCCATCGGATGCGTCGCCGCCGCTTGCGAAACCACAGGACCACCGGCGATCGCGCGGTGATAGGCCGAGACCAGCACCGTACGTTCATAGGCGGTCAGCTGGCCGGTTGGCGGATAACCCAGAGTGGCCTGATAGCTGGAAATCGCCGAGCGGCTGCGCGGCCCGATGGCCCCGTCCGGCGTGCCCACCGGATAGCCGAAATGGTTCAGCGCGATCTGCACCTCGCGGTTGGCCTCGCGCTGCGCGCTCGACACCCCCGGATTGGTCGATTTGGTTGACCGGCGCTGCGTGGTCACCCGACGGTTTTGCTGGTCGCGGGCGATGGCATGGCCGATGATTCCGCCGATCAGCGCACCGGCAATGGCATCGCCCGCATCGGCATGAACCGGCTCTGCCGGGGTCAGGCCAAGCCCTGCGATGATCCCCGCTGTTGCAATTGCTTTCAACTTCATCACATCTCTCCACAAATGGCAGACTCAATTTCAATTGGGCAAAATGCTAACACGATATGGTGATATGCCTAGTCCCCTTTTCCTTACCCAAAGGCACTTCATGCCCGAATGGCAGCATCTTTCCGGTCTTTCTCCCTATATCGGGACGCTCGCAGCGATGGAGGCTCGGGCCGAGGCGATCGCACGCGGCGATGCGCCCGAGGCGATCTGGCTGCTGGAACATCCGCCGCTGTATACCGCTGGCACCAGCGCGCGGGACGAAGACCTGACCGATGCCGGGCGATTTCCGGTGCATCAGGTCGGGCGCGGCGGGCAATACACATATCACGGGCCAGGGCAGCGTGTGGTCTATGTCATGCTGAACGTGGGCGCGCGGGGCCGCGATGTGCGCTGCTTTGTGCGGGCGATGGAGAACTGGGTGATCGCGGCGCTGGCCGAGTTCAACGTGGCAGGCGAAGTCCGCCCCGGTCGCGTCGGCGTCTGGGTGCCCCGCCCCGATCGTGCCGGCCCGGCTGGCGAGCCTGCCGAGGACAAGATCGCCGCCATCGGTGTAAAGCTGCGGCGCTGGGTCAGCTTTCACGGGTTGTCGATCAATGTGGAGCCGGACCTGTCGCATTTTTCCGGCATCGTGCCCTGCGGCATCCGTGATCACGGGGTCACATCGCTGGTCGATCTTGGCCTGCCAGTCACGATGGATGATCTGGATGTGGCGCTGAAAGCCACCTTTCCACGCTTTTTCCCCGAAGGCGGCATGCGTCCCGATGGCCTCACCGCACCTGCCTGCCTGCCCCCGCGCTCTGCCTGATCCGGCACGGGTCCACCGTTTCCCCACGTGCCTCCCTCCCCCCTCTGTGGGGGAGGGCCGGGGGGGGGGGCGTGCTGGCCCAAACGCCCCCCCACCCCCATCCCCTCCCCACAGAGGGGGAGGGGAGGTTTCGGCCTTACAACCTTGCGGTGGTGGAAATCTCAGCCCAGCTCCCGCGCGATCAGCGCGCCCAGACGGCGGATGCCCTCGTCGATCGCCGCCTGATCTGCCCGCGAAAAGCTCAGGCGGATGGTGTTGCCCCCTGATCCGTCAGCAAAGAACGCCCGCCCCGGCACGAAGGCCACCCGCTCGGTCTCCAGCGAACGCGCCAGAAGGGCAGCGCCATCCATGCCTTCGGGCAGGGTGATCCAGACGAACATGCCGCCCTCGGGCCGGGTCCATGCCACGCCCGCAGGCATTTCGCGCTCCAAGGCCGCCAGCATATGGTCACGCCGCGCAATGTAGACCGCGCGCAAGCCCGCCACATGGCTGTCGAACATGTTGGCGGCCACATCGGCGATCGCCATCTGGTTCAGGGTGGAGGAATGAAGGTCGGCGGCCTGTTTCATCAACACCAGCCGCCCGATCACCGCGCTGGCGGCGCAGACCCAGCCCACCCGCAGCCCCGGCGCAAGTGTCTTGGAGAACGAGCCGCAATAGATCGTGCGGCAATCCTCGATGCTGCCTCCGGTCCTGGCCTTGCGTGCGATTTCCAGCGCAAGGATCGGCGGCACCGCCTCGCCGTCAAAGCGCAACGCCTGATAGGCAGCGTCCTCGACGATGGCCGCGCCCAGATCATCGGCCAGATCCAGCACGCGCTCGCGGTCGGCGCGCGCAATCGTCTCTCCCGTAGGATTGGCGAAATCGACCGAGAGATAGGCGAATTTCACCCGCCCCCCCGCCTCTGCCGCCTTGGCGGCGTATTCCGCAGCCCCCCGGTTGTCGCGCGGGTCCAGCCGGTCATAGACCGGCTCATAGGCGTTGAACGCGCCCAATGCCCCCATATAGGTTGGCCAGTTCACCAGCACGGTATCGCCAGCGCCGATCATCAGCTTGCCAAGATAATCCAGCGCCTGCTGCGAACCCGATGTGATCAGGATGTTGTCCACGCCGCAGGGAATCCCGAGGCCGGTCATATGTTCGACCAGCCACTGGCGCAGCGGCAGATAGCCCTCGCTCACCGAGTATTGCAGCGCCGCATCGGCCCGGCCCGGGGCGAGCGCCGAGGTCAGCGCCGACTGGAACGCCGCCACCGGGAACAAGGCCGGGTCCGGAATGCCGCCCGCGAAAGAGATGATGTCGGGCTGGTCCAGCAGCTTGAGCAGCTCGCGGATCTCCGATGCCTTCATCCGCCCCATGCGCGGCGCCAGAACCTGTTCCCATTGCATTGCCGTTTCCTCCCGGTCAGTCCTGCACGGGGCCTGCTGCCTGCGGCCCCTTTTTGCGCACCCTGCCGCGCCGGCACAGGCAAGTCAATAATGCTGACCAATCCACTGCGACGTTCAGACAACTTGCGTCGCAGTGCCGCAAAAGGCATGGCTGAAACCCAGATACTCCCCCTGCCCGAGCCACAAAAAGGAACACCCATGAAAACACTGCTTGCCGCCGCCCTCGCCCTCTGCGCCGCCCCCGTCTTTGCCGGAGATGCGGCCGTGGGTGAAAAGGAATTCGCCAAGTGCAAATCCTGCCACGGCATCACCGCCGCTGACGGCACCAGCCTGGTCAAGGGCGGCAAGACCGGGCCGGACCTGTTCGGCATCGTCGGCAAGCCCGTCGCATCGGTTGACGGCTTCAAATATGGCGACGGCATACTGGCCGCCGCCGCGACTGGAGCGGTCTGGGACGAGGCAAGCCTTGCCGCCTATATGACCGACCCTGCCGTCTGGCTGAAAGAGCAGACCGGCGATGCGGGCGCCAAGTCGAAAATGACCTTCAAGCTGCGCGCCAAGGCCGAAGATGTGGCTGCCTACCTGGCCACGATGCAATAATCTTCCCGCTCAGACACCCCGGCACCCGCTCCGTTGCGGGTGCCTGCGACATCTGCACTTGATCCAGATCAAATTCCCCCGTTGCCGCCACTGGTTCAGAAAGCTATTACAAATGTTGAATATCCGACTCCTCAGGTCGGACGATCGCATATAACAAGAACGGGAGACGCCAATGGCGGACGCAGCCATCCATGGCCACGACCATGATCAGCGCGGGTTCTTCACCCGCTGGTTCATGTCGACCAACCACAAAGACATCGGGATCCTCTATCTGTTCACCGGCGGGATCGTCGGTCTGATCTCGGTCATCTTCACCGTCTACATGCGGATGGAGCTGATGGAACCGGGCGTGCAATACATGTGTGCCGAAGGCGCGCGGCTGATTGCCACCACCACCGACCAGTGCACGCCCAACGGGCACCTGTGGAACGTGCTGATCACCGCGCATGGCATCCTGATGATGTTCTTCGTCGTCATCCCAGCGTTGTTCGGGGGTTTCGGCAACTATTTCATGCCCTTGCAGATCGGCGCGCCGGATATGGCGTTCCCGCGTCTGAACAACCTCAGCTACTGGCTGTTCGTGGCCGGGACCGCGCTGGCCGTGGCTTCGGTGTTCTCGCCGGGCGGCAACGGGCAGATGGGCTCGGGTGTGGGCTGGGTGCTTTACCCGCCGCTGTCCACCAATGAGGGCGGCTATTCGATGGACCTTGCGATCTTTGCGGTCCACCTGTCGGGGGCCTCGTCGATCCTTGGGGCGATCAACATCATCACCACCTTCCTGAACATGCGCGCGCCGGGCATGACCATGCACAAGGTGCCGCTGTTCGCATGGTCGATCTTTGTCACCGCCTGGCTGATCCTGCTGGCGCTGCCGGTTCTGGCCGGTGCCATCACCATGCTCCTGACCGACCGCAACTTCGGCACCACCTTCTTCCAGCCCGAAGGCGGCGGCGACCCGATCCTGTATCAGCATATCCTGTGGTTCTTTGGCCACCCGGAAGTGTATATCATCGTGCTGCCGGCCTTTGGCATCATCTCTCAGGTCATCGCCACCTTCTCGCGCAAGCCGATCTTCGGCTATCTGCCGATGGTCTATGCGATGGTCGCCATCGGTGTTCTGGGCTTTGTCGTCTGGGCGCACCACATGTATACCGTCGGCATGTCGCTGACCCAGCAAAGCTATTTCATGCTGGCCACCATGGTCATCGCGGTGCCGACCGGCATCAAGATCTTCTCGTGGATCGCCACCATGTGGGGCGGCTCGATCGAGTTCAAGACGCCGATGCTCTGGGCCTTCGGCTTCCTGTTCCTGTTCACCGTGGGCGGCGTGACCGGCATCGTGCTGTCACAGGCCGGTGTGGACCGCGCCTATCATGACACCTACTATGTCGTGGCCCACTTCCACTATGTGATGTCGCTTGGTGCCGTGTTCGGGATCTTCGCCGGGATCTACTACTGGTTCGGCAAGATGTCGGGCCGCGAGTTCCCGGAATGGGCGGGCAAGCTGCATTTCTGGGCCATGTTTGTGGGCGCGAACCTCACCTTTTTCCCGCAGCACTTCCTGGGCCGTCAGGGCATGCCACGCCGCTACATCGACTATCCGGAGGCGTTTGCCTATTGGAACTATGTGTCGTCGCTGGGTGCTTTCCTGTCTGTTGCGTCCTTCGTGTTCTTCATCGGCATGCTGTTCTATGCGCTGAAATTCGGCCGGCGCGTGACCCAGAACAACTACTGGAACGAATACGCCGACACGCTGGAATGGACCCTGCCCTCGCCGCCGCCCGAACACACGTTCGAGCAATTGCCCAAGCGTGAGGACTGGGACAAGCATCCCGCACACTAAAAACCAAGGCATGACCAAGGTCTTGCCACACCAACGCCTTAATCGGCCCCGGGGAAACCCGGGGCTTTTTCTTTTTCCGAAACGTCAACAAAATCAACGACATTTCACTATTTCGAGAGTGTTTCAAATGGTAGGAAACCTCTACGCTCCTCCCCCGCACAAACCGAGGTTTTGTATAATGTTGCGTTTCTCGTCCCTTGTCGGCGCCCTGCTTGTCGCTGGCACACTGTCGGCCCAGGCCGCCACCGTCACCCTGTTTGACGACTCCTTCGTAGCCGACTCTGCAGGCGTTGCCGGTTTCAAGACCGTTACCGAACTGACCAACTGGAACGTCACCAAGGGCAATGTCGATATCCTCGGCACCGCCTATGGCTGCACCGGATGCATCGACCTCGACGGCACCAGATCGTCGGCCCCGGCCTCGCTGGCCACCAAACAGGTGTTCAACTTCCTGTCCGGCGTCACCTACACGTTCAGCCTGTTCTTCAGCGGCGGCTCGGAACAGGAATATGTCTCGGTCGGCGTGTCCGGCTTTGCCAAGAGCGTTCTGGCCGGAAAAGGGCCGAGCATCTTCAGCACCACTTATACCGGCGCTGGCCTTGCATCATCGCTGTTCGTTCTGGCTGGCGGTCCGGTCAACAACCGCGGTCCCTATCTTGATCGCGTGACAATCACATATGAAGATGTTCCCGCGCCGGTTCCGCTGCCTGCCGCCGCCCCGCTTCTGCTGGCCGCGCTTGGTGGTCTGGGTCTGTTCTCCCGCCGTCGCCGCCGCGGCTGATCGCGGCCGGGACGTTCCCGGCAGGGTGGGCAACCTGCCCATCCTGACCAAGCTTTGGCGATCCGGCATCCACGCGCCGGGTTGCCCTCTTTGACCTTTTGCCCGATTGCAGCGATACTGCCCGGCATGTTCCGTCACAAACCGATACCGGAAATGACCGTGCGCCTTGTCCTGCTGCTGCCCCTGGCCCTCGCGGCCTGTATCCAGCCACCCGGCCCGGACACGATCGGCATGGCGACCACCGGCGCTGCCCCGGTCCCCGGCACGTTGCACAGCTTCACCATCGACCGCGCCTATACCCTGACCGACCCGCGCGAATTGGCATTCCGCGACCAGATCGCCGCCGAGGCACGGCAAATCTGCGGCTTTGGCGATTTCAGCCTGTATGCCTCACGCCCGGTTGGATTCGAGGTGGTGGGCGAGGATTTCCTCTACCGCCAGCATGAGGTGCAGATCACTTGCGGCCCCTGACCGCACCTGCCCGGCATGGACAAAGTGCAGAACCGCCCTAATGTCTGGCCGTGACCAAAAGGACCGCCCCACGCCATGCCCTATGAATGGCTGCCCCCCGACCCGCCCGACAGCGACACCCGGCATCTGCGGCTCTGGCCCCACCGGTCCCTGCCGCGCCAGGGGTTTGTCTGGTTTATCGGTGGCACCTCGGCGCTGATCGCGCTGCCGTTGCTGTCGGTGCTCGGCTCGCCGGTGCTCTGGGGGCTGTTGCCGTTTCTGGTGCTGGCGGTGGCGGCTGTGTGGTGGGCGCTGCAACGCAGCTACCGCGACGGCGAGATTGTCGAAGATCTGACCCTGACCCCCGCGCTGGTCACCCTCACCCGGCAGGGCCCGCGCAAACTGCGCGCCGAATGGCAGGCCAATCCGCATTGGGTGCGGGTCGAGATCCATGAAACCGGCGGCCCGGTGCCCAGCTATCTGACGCTCAGGGGCGGGCCGCGCCCGGTAGAGATCGGCGCTTTTCTGTCAGAGGAAGAACGTGTGAGCCTCTCGGCAGACCTGCGTTCGGCTTTCGCGGCTTGCAAGGACAATGCGACCCGCTGACCGCAATAGATGATGCCGGACAATGAGGCGCCGCCCCTCCCCCTATGTGGGGAGGGGATGGGGGTGGGGGGCCAGCAAAAAGCGCTTACGACAGCCGCGTCTTCACCATCGGCCCCACCGCACCGAAATCCATCTGGCCGGTGTACCTGCCCTTCAGCACCGCCATCACCTTGCCCATGTCGCGGATGCTGTCCGCGCCAACCTCAGCCACGGCGGCCACGATCGCGGACTCCACCTCGGCGGCCGACAGCTGGCGCGGCAGGAACTCCTCGATCACCCGGACCTCGGCCAGTTCCTTTTCCGCCAGTTCCAGCCGCCCGCCCTCTTCGTAAGCGCGGGCCGATTCCTGACGCTGTTTCACCATCTTGCCAAGGATGGCCAGAATATCGCCCTCCCCCACCTCGACTTCGCCGCCCTCACCGCGCACCGCGATCTCGCGGTCCTTGATGGCGGCGTTGATCAGCCGCAGCGTGGAAAGCCGGTCCGCCTCCTTTGCCTTCATCGCTTCTTTCAGGGAAATCTGCAGACGGTCGCGCAGAGACATGGGGTTGGCCTTCCTTCAGGGATCGGATGCGCGCACAATACAGGGGATCGGCAGCAAGGACAACTGGCCGTGCTTTTGCCAAGCCATTGTAATCCTGACATAATCCTTTTGTGACAAAGCCTTGACCCGGCCCGCCTTCCCCCGTAGGTTCCGCCCAATTTGCCAATTGGGAGTCGCCGTCATGCCTGCTCAGCAGAAAGCTACCGCCTGCCTTGCCCTTGCCGACGGCACGCTGTTCTATGGCAACGGCTTTGGCGCGGTAGGCGAAACGGTGGCGGAGCTGGTGTTCAACACCGCGATGACCGGCTATCAGGAGATCATGACCGACCCCAGCTATGCCGGGCAGGTCGTCACCTTCACCTTCCCCCATATCGGCAATACCGGCGTCACGGATGAAGATGACGAAACCGCCGAACCCGTTGCCGCCGGGATGGTGGTGAAATGGGATGTGACCGAGCCTTCGAACTGGCGTGCCACGGGCGAACTGACCGACTGGCTGGTGAAAAAGGGGCGCATCGGCATCGGCGGCGTCGATACACGCCGCCTGACCCGCGCCATCCGCCAGCAAGGCGCACCGCATGTGGCGCTTGCCCATGATCCGGAAGGCAATTTCGACATCGAAGCGCTGGTGGCCAAGGCCCGCGCATGGAAAGGCCTCGTCGGCCTTGATCTGGCGAAGGATGTCTCCTGCACCCAATCCTACCACTGGAACGAGCAACGTTGGGCCTGGCCCGAGGGCTATACCAAGCGGGAAGGCGCAGGCCTGCGTGTGGTTGCCATCGACTATGGCGCAAAGCGCAACATCCTGCGCTGTCTGGCAAGCGCGGGCTGCGAGGTCACCGTCCTGCCCGCCACTGCCACGGCCGAGGATGTGCTGGCGCTGAACCCCGAAGGCGTGTTCCTGTCCAACGGCCCCGGCGACCCGGCAGCGACCGGCACCTATGCGGTGCCGATGATCCAGGGCGTGCTGGCGCAGGAAATCCCGGTCTTCGGCATCTGCCTCGGCCATCAGATGCTGGCGCTCGCGCTTGGCGCAAAGACCGTCAAGATGAACCACGGCCATCACGGCGCCAACCACCCGGTCAAGGATCTGACCACCGGCAAGGTGGAAATCACCTCGATGAACCATGGCTTCACCGTTGACAGCCAGACCCTGCCCGATGGCGTGGACGAGACCCACGTATCCTTGTTCGACGGGTCGAACTGCGGGATTGCGGTGACGGGAAAGCCAGTGTTTTCCGTGCAGTATCACCCAGAAGCCAGCCCTGGCCCGCAGGACAGCTACTACCTGTTCGAACGCTTCGCCCGCGAAATGCAGGCCCGCCGCCCGGCGTGACAACACCATTGCCACGGCTCCGGGCCGGGCAATCTTAACGACGTATTAACCAGTCTCGTGCGATCCTCCGGCCTCCAACCGCCGAGGGTTCATGACCGCGCATCACCCGCTCCCCCAACCCATGTCGCAGGCTGCCCGCCCCATCGGCGCGGCAGTTCCGCGTCTCGCGGGCAAGGCCGACACGCTGAGCGTGGCGCTGCTGCGCGACGGGCTGGTCAAGGGCGATGAGCTGGTGCAGGCGCTCGCGCGGCAGACCCAGCGGCGCGGCCGGGTCACCGATATCCTGCTCGCCCGCGCCGCCCTGCCGCCGGACGAGCTCTATGCCGCGCTGGCCGTCCATTGGGACACCAGCCTGATCGACCCGGTGCAGTCCCCGCCCGACATCCGTCTGGTGGACCGGCTGGGCGCGAGTGCCTGCCTGCGCACCTCTATGTTGCCCTGGCGCAATGTCGGCGGTGCCACGGTGATCGCTTCGGCAGAGCCCGAGGATTTCCTTCAGCACCGCGACCATCTGACCCGGCTGTTCGGCCCGGTGGCCCTTGCCATCACCCCGTTGCGCGCGCTGCACGAGACCGTGCTGGCCCTGCGCGGCAGGCAATTGGCGCAGGCGGCCGAAACCCGGGTGCCCGAGGGTGAAAGCTGCCGCACGCTGGGCGGGGCGCAGCTGCTGCGCCCGGCGCTGATCCTCGCGGCGGCGATGGCGCTTGTGTCGCTGGTCTGGCCGCTCGGGGTGCTGTGGCTGCTGACGGTCTGGACCTTCCTGACACTGCTGCTCTCAACCCTGCTGAAGATCGCTGCGGGCTTTGCCGCCGGCCTGCGCCGCGCACCCGACCCGCCGCCGCCGATCATCGCCCGTATGCCCACCGTCTCGGTCATCGTCGCGCTGTACCGCGAAAGCGACATCGCCCCGCGCCTTGTCCGCCGTCTGGGCAGGCTGGACTATCCGCGCGAACTCCTTGACATCGTGCTGGTGGTCGAAGCGGATGACACCATGACCCGCGACGCGCTTGCCGGGGCCGATCTGCCACCCTGGATGCGGATTGTGGTGGTCCCCGATGGCCAGATCAGGACCAAGCCGCGGGCGCTGAACTTTGCCATCGACCATTGCCGCGGCTCGATCATCGGCGTCTATGACGCCGAAGACGCGCCCGAGGCGGATCAGATCACCCGCGTTGTCCAGCACTTCTACCAGCGCGGGCCGGAGGTGGCCTGCCTGCAGGGCGTGCTCGATTTCTACAATCCCACCACCAACTGGCTGTCGCGCTGTTTCACCATCGAATATGCCGCATGGTTCCGGATCATCCTGCCGGGGTTGCAGCGGCTGGGCCTGCCGATCCCGCTCGGCGGCACCACCCTGTTCTTCCGCCGCGCCGTTCTGGAGGAGCTGGGCGGCTGGGACGCCCACAACGTGACCGAAGATGCCGATCTTGGCATGCGGCTCTATCGCCACGGCTATCGGACCGAGCTGATCCGCACCGTCACCGGCGAGGAGGCGAACTGCCGCGCCTTGCCTTGGGTCAAGCAACGCTCGCGCTGGCTCAAGGGCTATATGATGACATGGGCCACGCATATGCGTGACCCGGTGCTGCTGTGGCGGCAGTTGGGGGCGTGGAAATTCGCCGGCTTCCAGGTGCTTCTGCTCTGCACCCTGTCGCAATTCGTGCTGATGCCGGTGCTGTGGTCGTTCTGGCTGCCCTGGCTCGGCCTGCCGCACCCGATCGCCGATGCGCTGCCCCCGGCGGTGACGCTGGGGCTGATCGGGGTGCTGTTGCTGACCGAACTGGCCAACCTCACGCTGCACCTGACCGCGCTGCACCTGTCGGGCCACCGCTTCAGCCGCTGGTGGGTGCTGATGATGCACCTCTATTTCCCGCTCGGCGCGCTGGCATCCTACAAGGCCGGGTGGGAACTGGTGCGCAAGCCGTTCTACTGGGACAAGACCGCGCACGGCCATTTCGACCCTCCCGAGGGCTGAGGCTCAGCCCTTCAGCCGCAACTCCCCCGCATCGACCCGCAGCCGGGTTTCGAACGCCCGGCTGATATGCACGCGCAAGGCCTGATAGGCCGCCTCGCCGTCGCGCGCCTCGATCGCTGCCACGATCCGGTCATGCTCGGCAAGCGCAACTTCGCTGCGGCCCTCGGCCGCCAGCGAGGTTGTGGCCATCAAGGCCATCGAGCGATGCACAAGATCCAGCTGCTGGACCAGAAAGCGGTTGTGGCTGGCCAGATGGATCTGGCGGTGAAAGCGCTTGTTGGCCCGGCTCATCGCACGCGGATCGCCGGTCAGCAACCGTTTGTCATCCTCCACCATGCCGCGCAGCACCCGGATTTCCTCATCCGTGGCATGCCGCGCCGCCAGCCTTGCGGCCAACCCCTCCAGCTCGCTGCGCACGGCGTAGAGCTCGGCCAGCTGGTTGTGGTCCAGACTTGCCACGATCAGGCTGCGGCCGTCGCGGGTCAGCATCGCCTGGGTCTCCAGCCGCTGCAACGCCTCGCGCACCGGGGTCCGGCTGACGCCCAGCCGCTCGGCCAGTTCCGATTCGACCAGTCGATCGCCGGGTTTGTAGAGTCCCGCCTCGATCGCTTCGAGGATCAGCGTATAGGCATCCTTCTGCACAGGCTTGTCCTTGTTGGTTTTGTGTGACAGGCGGGCAGGCTACAGCCCGGTGCCGGCCTTTGGCAAGCGGCCATGGCCGCGCACCCGGCGGCGGCGGCAGGAGCCTCCGGCGGGAGTATTTCGAAAGCAGCAATGCGCGAAGGGTACGAAGACTTGTCGGCGACGGAGTGTCGGGCTAGGTCTGGTGCATGGTGCGCCGCAGTTTTTCCCATGTCGAGACCTGGGTGTTTGACCTAGACAACACCCTTTACCCGCCCCGGATGCGGCTTTTCGACCAGATCGAGCAGCGCATGACATCCTGGGTGATGCGTGAGCTTGGGGTGGATCACGCCCGCGCCAACCATCTGCGCGGACATTACTGGCAGCTTTATGGCACCACGCTGGCGGGGCTGATGCGCGAGCATGGCATTGATCCGGCAGGATATCTGGCCGATGTGCATGACATCGACTTTTCGGTGCTGGAAGCTGATCCGCAGCTGGCCGGGCGGATCGCCGCCCTGCCCGGCCGCCGCATCGTCTATACCAATGCCGATGCGCCATACGCGCAGAAGGTGCTTGCGGCGCGCGGGTTGTCGGGGCTGTTCGATGCGGTTTACGGGGTGGAGCACGCGGGCTATTTGCCCAAGCCAGAGGCGGCGGCCTTCGAGACAGTGTTTGCGCTTGACGGGCTGGTGCCAGCCCGCGCTGCGATGTTCGAGGATGACCCGCGCAATCTGGCGGTGCCGCATGCCATGGGGCTGCGCACCATCCATATCGCGCCGCAGCCGAAGCCTGCGCCGCACATCCACCACCATGCGGCGGATCTGTCGGGTTTTCTGGCGGGGCTGACGGAAAGCTGACTCCCCGATGCGTCATTTCGCGCGTGGCATGCAGGGTGCGGGCTGCCTATCTTCAAAGCCATAGACCGGAGGATTGCCAGATGACGCTGACCACCCCCATTGCCGACCGCCCGCCCTTTGCCCTGCGGGTCCTGTACGGTATTCCGCTGATCGGGCGCATCGCACGCGACGTCGGGCAGGATGTGAACAATGTGTTCTATCTGCTGGTGGTGGTGATCACGCTTGAGATCCTGGGCTTTCTGCTCTGGGGGCCCGTTGTGTTCACCCTCACCGCGCTTGTGCTGGTGCCGCTGATGTTCCTGTTCTTTGTGGCCATCAGCTGGCCCGGCCGGTCGCGGCCAAGGGGCTGACCGGGGCGTTTTGTCCCTTCGACTTCCCTGCCGCCGGGGCTATCTTGCCGGGGACAGGAGAGCATCATGACACGCACGAGCACCGATATTCTGATCTCTGGCGGCGGCGTTGCCGGGCTGACCGCTGCGGCGGCCTTCGGCTCTGCCGGATACAGCGTGACATGCGTTGACCCGACGCCGCCGGTGACATCCGACAGCGAGGACGGTGCCGATTTGCGGAGCACCGCCTTTTTGCACCCCTCGATCCCGGTGCTGCAGTCGGCAGGACTCTGGGCAAGGTTGGAGCCGCATGCGGCCGCACTGCAGGTGATGCGGATCATTGATGCGGGAGGGGAAGTGGCGGAGCCGCGCCTGACCAGGGATTTCGACGCCGCCGATATCAGCGACCTGCCCTTTGGCTGGAACTTGCCGAACTGGCTGTTGCGCCGCGAGATGGTGGCGCGGCTGGCCGAACTGCCGAACGTCGATTTCCGCCCCGGCACCGGCACCGCCCGGTTGATGACAAGGGAAGGCGAAGCGCTGGTCACCCTGTCCGACGGCGCGCAGGTCCGCGCCCGCATGGTGATCGCCGCCGATGGCCGCGACTCGCCCGTGCGCCAGGCGCTTGGTATCCCGGTGAAAACCCTGCGCTACGGGCAAAAGGCGCTCGCCTTTGCGGTGTCGCATCCGGTGCCACATCAGAATGTCTCGACCGAGATCCACCGCTCCGGCGGGCCGTTCACGCTGGTTCCACTGCCCGACCGGGATGGGATGCCACGCTCTGCCGTGGTCTGGATGGAGACCGGGCCCGAGATCGCGCGGCTGCAGGTGCTGTCTGTTGCAGCGTTCGAGGCAGAGATGAACATCCGGTCCTGTCAGGTTCTGGGGCCGCTGACGCTGGCCAGCCGGTTGACGGTCTGGCCGATCATCAGCCAGATTGCCGAGCGGATGGCGGGCGAGCGCTGTGCACTGATGGCCGAGGCGGCGCATGTGGTGCCCCCGATCGGCGCGCAGGGGTTGAACATGAGTCTGGCCGATCTGACCGTCCTGCTGGATCTGGCCCGGGCGGCGCCGGAGGAGCTTGGGTCGGCGCGGATGCTCGACGCATATCACCGCAAGCGGCACTGGGAGGTGCAGGCCCGGGTCACCGGCATCGACGCGCTGAACCGCGCCTCGATGATGGGGGCGCAGGGGTTGCGCGACCTGCGGGCGACGGCGCTGAACGCGCTCTATTCCGCCGCGCCGGTGCGCAGGACGCTGATGAAGGCAGGGCTCGGCGTCCGGTAGCCCGAATTTTCTGCGAAAATTCCGCGCCCGACCGGCGCGGGTGCTGATTTTTCGCAGAAAAATCGTGCCCCCCAGCCTAGAGCACCGCCTCCACCGCCCGCTCCAGCCGCGCAACCGTGCCCGGCACATCCTTCAGCTTGTCCAAGCCGAACAACCCGATGCGAAAGGTCCGGAACGCCTCGCCCTCGCCCAGCTGCAACGGCACCCCCGCGGCAATCTGCAAGCCTTGTTCGCGGAATTTCGCGCAGTTCTGCACCATCGGGTCATCGGTATAGCTCACCACCACACCCGGGGCCTGAAACCCCTCTGCCGCGACCGACCGCGCGCCCTTGCCCACCAGCAGCGCCCGCACCGCGCGGCCCAGCTCCCATTGCGCGGCCTTCGCCGCCTCGAAGCCCATCTCCCGCGTCTCGACCATCGCATCGCGAAAGCCAAGGAGGGCATCCGTCGGCATGGTGGCATGATAGGCATGCCCGCCGCCCTCATAGGCCGCCATCATCGCGCGCCATTTCTTCAGATCCAGCGCAAAGCTGTTCGACGTGGTCTCGGCCAGCCGCGCCTCGGCCGCTGGGCTCATCACCACCACCCCGGCGGAAGGTGAGGCCGACCAGCCCTTTTGCGGGGCCGAGATCAGCACATCCACCCCGGTCGTCTGCATATCCACCCAGATGCAACCGCTCGCGATGCAATCAAGCACCATCAGCGCGCCCACCTCATGTGCGGCTTCCGCCACCTGCGCGATATAGTCATCGGGCAGGATGATCCCGGCACTGGTCTCGACATGCGGTGTAAACACCGCCTGCGGCGCCGTCTCGCGGATCCTGGCGCAGACTTCCTCCACCGGGGGCGGCGCATAGGGGGCGCGGGCATCGTTGCCGGTCTGGCGCGCCATCACAACGGTGACATCCTGCGCAAAGCCGCCCGCGTCAAAGATCTGGCTCCAGCGGTAGGAGAACCAGCCGTTGCGCACCACCAGCACCCTCCCCTGCCCGAACTGCCGCGCCACCGCCTCCATCGCATAGGTGCCGCCGCCGGGCACCAGCGCCACCGCGCTGCCCTTGTAAACCTCGCGCAGCATGCCCGACACGTCGCGCATCACGGTCTGGAACCGTGCCGACATGTGGTTCAGACTGCGGTCGGTGAACACCACCGAAAATTCCTCCAGCCCCTCGGGGTCGATATCCGCGTGCAATCCGGCCATGGTATGTCTCCTCTTTGTGCCAAGCATAAGCGAGACAAACCAAAAAGCACGCCCCTCCCCCCGCTTGAGTCAAAAAAAACCGCCCCGGCCTGGCTATGCCGTATCCACCGCCTGCGGCAGCGAGAACCAGCCGCCCGAGGGCGGCAGACGCCCGACCCGCAACGCGCAGCCATAGGCGCGCTCCAGCGCGGCATCGGTCAGCACCCCGGCCACCGGGCCCTGCCCGGTCAGCCGCCCCTGATCCATCAGCCAGACCCGGTCGGCGACCATCGCGGTGAGGTTCAGATCGTGCAGCACCGTCACCACACCGCCACCCCGCGTTGCAAAACCGCGCATCAGGCGCACGACATCCAGCTGATGCGCGATATCAAGGCTGGCGACCGGCTCATCCAGAAACAGCCAGCGCGGCACACCCGCCACCACCGGCTCCCAGACCTGCACCAGCACGCGGGCCAGTTGCACCCGCGCCTGCTGGCCGCCCGACAACTCCTGATAGAGCCGGGCGGCAAAGCCCGCCATATCCACCGCCGCCAGCGCGCGTGGCACCAGATCGGCGCGCGCGCCATGCGCGGCCGAAGTCAGGCCCAGCCGCACCACCTCGGCCACGGTGAACGGAAACGCCAGCGCCGAGGCTTGCGGCAGCACACCGCGCATCACCGCCAGCTTCCACGGGCGCAGGCGGGCGCAATCCTGCCCGTTCAGACTGACCTGACCGGAAAACACCACATCGCCGATCAGCGCGCGCAGCAGCGTGGTCTTGCCCGACCCGTTCGGGCCGACAATGACCGTCACCTCGCCCGGCCGGGCTTCGGCGTTGATGCCGTGGAGGACCGGGGTTTTGCCCAAGGCGACGCGGATATCCTTTGCAATCAGCATCTACAGATCCACCAGCCCACGACGGCGCAGCAATATCCACAGGAACACCGGCGCGCCAAGCGTGGCGGTGACGATCCCGATGGGCAGTTCCGCCGGGGCGATGATGCTGCGCGCGATCAGATCGGCCAGCAGCAGCATCGTGGCCCCGGCAAGGCCCGCATTGACCAGCAGATAGCGGTGGTCCGGCCCGGTCGCCAGCCGCAACAGATGCGGCACCACGATGCCGATAAAGCCGATCCCCCCGGCCACCGCCACAGCCGCGCCTGTCGCCGCCGCCACGGTCAGGATCGCCACCGCCTTCACCCGCTGCACCGGCAGGCCGATGTGATGCGCCGCCGCCTCGCCCAGCGCCAGCCCGTTCAGGCCGCGCGCCAGAAACGGGGCCGCCACCAGTGCCAGTGCCATCACCGGGCCTGCCGCCATCAGCTTGGGCCAGCTTGCCCCGCCAAGGGAGCCAAGCCCCCAGAACGTCAGGTCGCGCAGCTGCCGGTCATCGGCGACGTAGACCAGCACCCCCGTTGCCGCGCCCGCCAGCGCGCCCAGCGCGATTCCCGCCAGCAGCATGGTCGCCACGGATGTGCGCCCGGACCTTGTGGCGACGCGGTAAAGGATCAGCGTGGAGGTCCAGCCGCCAAGGAAGGCCGCCACCGGCACCAGATGATAGCCAAGCGCTTGCGTGACCCAAAGCGGGGCCAGACCGCCCAGCACGATGGCCAGCACCGCGCCCAGCCCCGCGCCCGCCCCCACGCCCACCAACCCGGGATCAGCGAGGGGGTTGCGGAACAGCCCCTGCATCACCGCCCCCGCCACGGCAAGCGAGGCCCCGACCAGCACCCCGGTCAGCATCCTCGGCAGCCGGATATCCCACAGGATCAGCCGGTCGCGGGCGGGCATCATCTCGCCCGAGGCCAGCTCCCGGATCACCGATCCCAGCGACACGCCCGATGCGCCAAGCGACAGGCTGATGAGCATGGTCAGCAGCAAAGCCCCCGCCAGCGCCAGCAGGGTCACGCGCGCCTGCGCGTCACGGTCGCCCGCCAGCCGGGGGATATCCAGCGCCACCATTTTCAGTGCCACACAGGCAGCGTGGCGCGCAGGGCCGCGTTCAGCTCCAGCGCCGCCGCGCCGGTGCGCGGACCAAAGCCCAGCAGATACAGCCCGTCCATCCGGACGACATGCCCCCCCTTCGCCGCAGGAGTGAGCGCCAATGCCGGATGGGCAAGCAGCTCCGATGTCTCCACCGCCAGATCGCCGCCGCGATCCATCGCCAGAATGACATCGGGGGCGGCGGCAATCGCCGCTTCATCGGTCAGGGGTTTGTAGCCGTCGAGCCCCTCCACCGCATTCACCCCGCCCGCCAGCGCGATCATCGACGCCGCCGAAGTATTGGTCCCCGCCGCCAGTATGCGCCCGCCCTGCAGCGACAGCACGAACAACACCCTTGGCCGCGCGGGCATATCCGCCGCTGCGGCTGCCGCCAGATGCAGTTCTTCTTGCGTCTGCGCCGCAAGCCGCGCACCCGCCTCGGGCACGCCCAGCGCCTCTGCCGCCACCGTGATCTTGGCCAGCACATCCGCCGGGGTCAGCGCCTGCGGCAGCGTCACCAGCGGCACCCCGGCATGGGTCAGGATCTCGATCGTTTCGGGCGGGCCTGCATCGTGTTCGGCCAAAATCAGATCGGGGCCCATCGCGATCAGGTTTTCCGCTGACAGACGGCGAACATAGCCCACGTCGGGCAGGGCAAGCACCGCCTCGGGAAAACTCGACGTGGTGTCGCGCGCGATCAGACGGTCGCCCTGCCCCAGCGCATAGACGATCTCGGCCGCCGAACCGCCTGCCGCCACCACCCTGTGCGGGCCGTCTTCGGCGCGGGCGGTTGCGGCCAGCGTCAGCAGCAACAGCGCGGTGAGGCCCGCATGGACCCCGCCGACCGACAGGAAATGCGCCCGCCTCATGCCATCACCTCGGCGATCAGGGCTTCGGTCATCCGGTCCCAGCCGGTGGTATCGGTGTCGGCCTCGGCGCGCTTGCCGAACATCTGCAGGATCAGCCGTCCTTCGGCGTCAAACGCCTCGACCGATACCGCAGGCCCGCGTTTGGTGGGCTTGATCACCCGCCAGACCTCGGCGACATGGTCGGCGCGCAGGTGCAGGTTGAAGCGGGGGTCCAGCACATTCTGCCACGGCCCCATCGGCTCGATCCGCTGCACCGGGCCGGAGTGAATCTGGATGCAGCCTTCATTGCCGACAAAAATCATGATGTGCAGCGCTTCCGCCGCCGACCGCTCCAGCGCCCGCGACACGGCATCCACGGGCAAAAGCTGCGCAAATTCCGTGCCGACAGCGCGGTTCGCGCCAAGGCGGTTCATATCCAGCTTGCGGACCATGCCAAGGAACTGATGCGTGTCGGTCAGCTGCGCCCATTCATGGCGCAGGGCGTCGATGTTGTCTGCCGCGATGCGGGCCGGGCCTACCGCTGCGCGGGCGATGATTTCAAATGGCGCTCCCTCCGGCAAGGCCAGATCGGCCACCGCAGCCTCGAAACCCGCAATGTCGGACAAAGGCCCCAGATGCACCTTGTGCACCGCGTCGCCTGCGGCATCGAAGACCTGGATGCTGCGCTTCACGCCCTGGTCCGTCTCTCGCTGAATGGCAAAGCCATGCACCCAGTGGCGCGGGAATATCCGCAGATCAATCTCGTCGCCCAGCACCATCGCCGCATGCGCGCCGGGGTGAAAGCCGGAGTAGACCCCGCGCCGCTCATGCACCGCGCTTTCGTTGCGGGTCAGCGCCATCACCTCGCCCAGCTTGCAGACATGCGGGATCAGCCGCGCCGGATCGGCCACGATCCGCGTGGCGGTGGTGCCCGCCTCGGCGGCGACCAGATGCGCTTCGCTCAGCCCGATGGCGGCGGCAAGATCGCGTTCACGCAGCTTGGGATGCTGGGGGCGGGCATGGGTGATCCGTTCGATCAGATCGGGGGAAAGCAGCATGAGAGTCATCCTTTGAGTCGAGAGCTTTGACATGGGTGGCAGTCGCATGTCTGGCGGGGCAAAGCCCTCGGCTGGATGGCGCGGCGCAATACTTGACGAATTTGCTCGGGCAATCTAGAAGCCGAGTCGAACGGGGTCAAGAGCCGATCCCGCAGGGTGCCAGCGTTCCGCCAGCCGACCTTTACCGTCGTGACCAGGGGAACAGCATGCATCCGATAATTCCGGGCCTCGCCCGTCTGATGACCACCGCCGCCATCATTGTCACCGCCGCTCCGGCCGCTGCTCAGGATGCGGGCGGCGGCACCTTTCTGGGCCGTCTGATCCTTGGGGCAGGTCAGCAAAAGGTGGCGATCGACACGCCGCAGGCGGTCACTGCTGTAGAACAGGAAGACATCGACCGCGAGCAGCCCGCCACCATCGGCCAGATCTTCCGCAACGTGCCCGGCGTGCAGACCGCAGGCTCCGACCGCCCGCTGGGCACCGCTTTCAACATCCGGGGAATCGGCACCACCGAACAGACCGCCAGCGAGGCGCGGATAATCGTCAACGTCGACGGCGTGCCGAAATTCTATGAGCAATACCGCATGGGATCGTTCTTCACCGATCCCGAGCTTTACCGCCGGATCGAGGTGCTGCGCGGCCCGGGATCGGCGGTGCTGTATGGATCGGGTGCCATCGGCGGCACCGTGAATTTCGAAACCAAGGATGCGGGCGACTTCATCCCGGAGGGCAAGACCGGCGCAGTGCGGCTGAAGCTGGGCTATGACAGCAATGGTAGCGGGATGATGGGCTCGGCCATTCTGGCGATGCGCACCGCACCAGGGGCAGAGTTCCTGGCCGCGCTCGGCTATCGCAGCTCGGATGATTACAAGGACGGCAGCGGCAATACCCTGCGCGGCACCGGCTCTTCGGCCCCTTCGGCGCTGGTCAAAGCCACCTTCCGGTTGGGCGAGACCCAGACCCTGCGCCTGTCGGCCCAACGCTTCCAGAGCGACAATGACAACGCTACCCTGTCGCAGACCGGCGGCGGCAATGCCATCGCCGATGCCTTCGGCATCGTGCGGCGCGACACCACCGACACCACCATAAGCGCGGTCTGGCAGGCCACCACCGATCTGGACTGGCTGAACCCCACCGTGCAGCTGGCGTTGTCCGATACCAGCGTCGCCCAGCGTGATGCGCGCAATCTGGCCGGTGTGCCGCAGACCTGTCTGCCCACGCCCTCCAACTTCAACGTGTTCTGCGATGTAGATTACGCCTACCGCACGACGATGCTGAAGGTCGAGAACACCGCCAGCATGCAGGGCGCGGGGTGGGAGAACTTCCTGACCTTCGGGCTTCAGGCCACCCATCAGAAGCGCATCGCCGACAGTGCCGGCCCCTTGGGCTTTCACCCCGAAGGCACCGATCGCAAGATCGGGGTCTATGCCCAGTCCGAATTGCTGCTCGGCGATCGCCTGACGCTGATCACCGGCGCCCGTGTCGATTCCGGCAGGCGCAATCCCGGCGCGAATGTGCCCGGCGCGGCACGGGTCAAGGAAAGCGCCACAGCGCTGACCATTGCCGCCCTTTACAAGATCACCGATGATGTTTCGGTCTTCGGCTCGCTGTCGCGCACCGAACGGCTGCCGACGCTGGATGAGCTCTATTCCTGGTCCACCACCAAGGCCCCGGCCCTGTCGCTGGAAAAGGAACGGGCCACCAACCTTGAACTTGGCCTCGCATGGTCGCGTCAGGGCCTGTTCGCGGCGGATGACAGCCTGCAGGTCAAGGCCACGGTGTTTCACAACCGCATCAACGATCTGATCACCACCACCGCGCCCTCTGACAGACAGTTCCACCGCAACCTTGCCCGCGCAAAGTTTCAGGGGGCCGAGATCGAAGCCGGGTACGAGGCCGCGCGCCTCTTCGGGCGGCTGGCCTATTCGCATATATCCGGCAAGGATCGCGATTATGGCTATACCATCGCCACCACCCCAGCGGATCAGCTGGCGCTGACCCTTGGCGGGCGCTTGCCAGATCGCGGCATCGAATACGGCTGGCGCGGCAATTTCGCACGCGGCATCACCACCGCCAGCCGCAGCACCGCTACCGGCGTCATCACGCCGACGCGCTATGCCGGTTATGCCACGCATGACCTGTTCGTCTCGCTCAAACCGCAATCGGGCGCGCTGGACGGGTTCGATGTGCAATTCGCGGTCGAGAACGTGTTTGACCGCGATTTCCGCAACAACCTGTCGGCAGACCGGGGCCGGGGCCGGACCTTCAAGGTCAGCCTGGCCAAGGCGCTGACATGGTAAAGCGGTTCATATTTGCGGCGATGGCATATGCCATTGCCACCGGGACGGCTCAGGCACAGGACCTGCGGATCGGGCTCAACACGCTGGAGGCTCAGCCGGAAGCCTGTCGGCTGACCTTTGTCGCAGAAAATCGCATCGGGGCGGACATCACGCGGCTGGTGGTCGAGGCGGTGCTGTTCACCAAAGCGGGTCGCGTCGCGCAGTTCACCCTGTTCGACTTTGCCGCCCTGCCCACAGGGCGGCAAAGGGTGCGACAGTTCGATGTGGCCGGGCTGGCCTGTGATGACCTTGGGCAGGTGTTGCTGAACGGCGTCTCGGCCTGCGATGACGCTGACCTTGCCACCTGCGCCCTGGCGCTGAAGACCGAAAGCATGGTGGACGGTGTGGAGGTTGCACAATGATCCATCTGTTCGAAGCACGCGACGCCCTGCGCGGCCTGATCGCTCTGGGCGGGCCGGTGGTGGCGCTGATCCTCGCGCTGTCGGTGCTGGCAGGCGCGGTGGTGCTGTGGAAGCTCTGGCAGTTCCGCGCCGCAGGTGTCGGGCGGCACGCGGGACTTGAAGCGGCGATTGCCGCGCAGGATGCGGGCCAGCGCACCCGCGCGCGCGCCTTGTGCGAAGCGGCCCCCAGCCATCTTGCGCCCCTGTTGGCCGAGGCATTGCAGGCCCAAAGCCCCACCGCGCGCGACCGGCTTTACACGCTGGCCGAAGAACGGTTGGCGCGGCTCGAATCCGGGTTCCGCCTGCTGGATACCATCGCGCAGACAGCACCCCTGCTGGGTCTGTTCGGCACCGTTCTGGGCATGATCGACGCCTTCCGCGCCATGCAGGGGGCCGGGCAAGCCGTGGACCCTTCGGTTCTGGCGGGCGGCATCTGGGTCGCGCTGATGACCACGGCGGCGGGGCTTGCGGTGGCGATGCCGGTCTCGGCCCTGCTGTCATGGCTGGAGCAGCGCATGGCGGCAGAGCGGCGGATGGCGGCAACGGTGATCGAAGCCGCCCTGTGCCCCGGCATGATTTCCATGCCCGAACCAACACGCCAGCCAGGCCGCACCCATGCCCCGGCTTGACCTGCCCAGACGGCTGCCCAGACGGCGCAAGCCACTGTCGATGACCTCGCTGATCGACGTGATCTTCCTTTTGCTGCTGTTCTTCATGCTGTCCTCCACCTTCACCCGCTTTGGCGATCTGCCGCTGACCACCGCCTCGGGCGGGGTGACAGCCGCCACAGACACCCCCGCCTTCCTGCGCCTGACCGCCGACAGGCTGATGCTGGATACCGAAACGATGGACCTGCCCGCCCTGCCCGCAACCCTGACCGCCCGCGCGCCGCTCCTGGTGATCGTGGCCCCCGGCGAAGGGGTCGATGCACAACGGCTGGTCGATGTGCTGTCAGCCTTGCGCGATCTGCCCGGCATCACCCTGCGCGTGATCGGAGGGTAACCGATGCGCCTTGCCCCGCCGCCCCGCCGCCGCGCCGAGCCCACGATCACCCTGATCAACGTGGTGTTCCTGATGCTGATCTTCTTTCTGGTCGCCGGTCAGGTCGCCGCCCCTGTCGACCGCGATATCCGGCTGATCGAGGCCGAGGCGCTTGCCACCCGCGCCCCCGATGACGCCTTGGCGGTCCGCGCCGATGGCACCACCCTTTGGCGCGGCGATGAAACCACGCCCGAAGCCTTTGCCGCCGCCCGCATCGCCGAAGGGGCCGAGGTCTTGCGTCTGGTGCCCGCCCGCGACCTGCCCGCGCAAGACCTGTTGCGCATCGCCAACAGCCTGCGCGCCGCAGGGGCCACCGAAGTGCGCCTTGTCACCGAACGGTCCGCGCCATGAAACACGCCCGCCTCCCCTTTATCGCCGCCCTCGCCCTGTCGGGCGCCTTGCATGCCGCCGGCGCAATCGCCATCGCCCCGCATGACGACTTTGCAGTAGAAGGCGGCGCCACCGCCACCGTCGCCCTGTTGGGCGAGGCGTTCGAGGATCTGGCCCAGGGCGCGCAGCCGGTAGAGCCCAGCGAGGCCACGCCAGTCCCGCCGCTGACCGCGCAGCCGGTCACAGCCGGGGCTTTGCCCGTCGCGCCGGAAATGGCGGCCACCCCTGCCCCGGCCTTGTCCCTGCCGGTCTCGGACATCGCTGATCTGACCGCGCTGCCGCCCACAGAGCCAGCCACCCCGGTGCCGCCTGATCTGGCCGCGCAGGTGATGGCCTCTGTCGCCACCCCCACGCCCGCGACCACCGTCGAGGCCGAACCCGTCGAACCCGATGCGGCACCGCCCGAAACCTCGCCCCGCCCCCGCGCTCGCGCCCGCGCAGAACAGCCCGAGAAACGCCGGGTCGAGAAGCGCCCCGCCGCGCCCGCAGGCAATGCCGGGCGCAACGCCCGCAAGGGCGCGCAATCCGGTCAGGAAACCGCCACCGCCGCCGCTGCGGGCACCGCCCGCGCGCAAGGCAACCCGCAGGCGGGCAATGCCGCCCGGTCCAGCTATCCCGGCCTGGTGCTGCGCCAGATCGAGCGCACCCGCAAACCCGCCCATGCAACGCGCGGCACGGTGGTGGTGGCGTTCCGCGTTGCGGCCTCCGGCGCGCTGGCCTCGGCGCGGGTCGCGCGCTCTACCGGAGACCCGTCGCTGGAACGGGCGGCGCTGGACCACATCCGCCGCGCGGCCCCGTTTCCACCGCCCCCGGCAGGCGCGGAAACCGATTTCCGCTTTGAATTCATCGGGCGGCGCTGATTGCTTCAACCAGACAAAATACGCGGAATTGACTTATCCGATAAAAACAGTCACCTATCCAGGACCCAACGCCCGATCCGTCCCGGCACCCACATCCTCGCAGGCCCAACCGTGATGCAAGATACCCCGCCCACCGCCTCGGTGGCACAAGGCTCCCCAGCGCCCGTCCATGATGCGCTGATGCTGACCAAGGGTGGCCCCGTCGCGCATATCGCGCTGGACGGGCAGGTTTACGTGCTGCGCATCACCCGTGCCGGAAAGCTGATCCTGACCAAATGACCCCGCAGCGAGGCCCAGGCTGCCGGGCGACCGGCGCAGCCGTCACCCACCGGACGGCACTGACACTGGACGCAAGCGCATCAAAGCGCCATTCTTGGCCTGCAATGCAATGTGGAGCGGCAGATGACGGGTCCTCAACGCGATGTTTTGCGGGCGGTGTTCGGGATTGCGGCACCAGTGCCCGGCCTGGCCGCCAGCAGGGTCCGCAGTGTTGCGGAAGATGCGATATACCATGCCGAAGAGCTGTGGTTCCAGTCCGATCCTGCAGGCCCTGCCCGCGCCTTCCGCTGCCGCCCGCAGGGCCGCAGCGGCCCTTTGCCCACGGTTCTGATCCTGCACGCCCATGGCAACCGCCATGATATCGGTGCGGCCGAGGTGATCAACGGGCGGCCCGCGCTGTTCGCGCCCACCGGGCGGGCCCTCGCCGCGCGGGGGATTGCCTCGTTCTGCCTCGACATGCCGTGTTTCGGCAGCCGGGCGGGGCAAAGCGAAAGTGCCGCGACAAAGGCGTTGCTGTGGGAGGGGCGCTCGCTGGCCGGGCAGATGCTGGCGGAAAACATAGCGGCGCTGGATTGGCTGGCGGCGCAGCCCGATGTGGACGCAGACCGGATCGGGGTGTTCGGTCTGTCGATGGGGGCCACGCTGGCCTATTGGCTGGGCGCTTTGGACCCGCGCCTGCGGGCGGTGGCGCAAGAGTGTTGCTTTGCCGATTTCCGCACATTGATCGCGCTGGGCCAGCATGACCTGCACGGGATCTACCTGACGGTGCCGGGGCTTTTGCCCCATGCCTCGAACGGCCGGATTGCCGGGATAATCGCGCCGCGCGCGCAGTTCATCGGTCTGGGCGATCTGGACCCGCTGACCCCACCCGCCGCCGCCGACCCGGCCTTGGCCGAGGTGCAGGCCGCCTATGCAAAAGGCGGGCGGCTGGTAATCCACCGCGAACCGGCCTCGGGGCATATCGAGACCCAAGCCATGCACCACGCCATGCTCGACTTCATGACAAGCGAACTGGCTTAACCCAGCCGCTGGCCGTCCGCGCCAAAGACATGCACCGATTGCGGATCATAGCCCAGCTCGATCACCGCGCCACGCGCCAGATCGGGCTGGCCCGGCAGCACCGCCAGCAAGCCATTGCCCGCCCCAAGATCGGCATGCACCACGCTTTCCGGCCCCAGGGCCTCGATCAGCCGCACGGTTGCCTGCAACGGCCCGCCCGCTTCGGGGCGCAGATGCTGCGGGCGGATACCCAGCGTCACCGCGCCATCCGGCACGGCAAGCCCCTCGGGCAAGGGCAGCCGCGCGCCATTGTCGAGCTGCACCGATCCGCCCTTGGCCTGCCCGGCCCAAAGGTTCATCCCCGGCGCGCCGATGAACCCGGCCACGAACAGATTGGCGGGCCGGTTGAACAGGTTCAGCGGCGTATCCACCTGCTCCACCTGTCCGGCGCGCAGCACCACGATCCGGTCGGCCATCGTCATCGCCTCGACCTGATCATGCGTCACATGGATCATCGTCGCCGCCAGCCGGTCATGCAGCGCCGACAGCTCCGCCCGCATGGAAACCCGCAGTTCGGCATCCAGATTGGACAACGGCTCATCCAGCAGAAACGCCGTCGGGCGGCGCACGATGGCGCGGCCGATGGCCACCCGCTGGCGCTGGCCGCCGGACAACTGGCCGGGACGCCGTTCGAGCAGCGGCTCGATCTCCAGCATCCGGGCGGCCTCGTTGATGCGGGTGTCGATCTCCGCCTTCGGCATCCGTGTGTTCTGCAACCCGAATGCCATGTTGGCCCGCACGGTCATATGCGGATAGAGCGCGTAGGACTGGAACACCATTGCCAGCCCCCGGTCCGCCGCCGACCGGGGCGTGACATCCACCCCGTCAATCTCCACCCGCCCCGCCGTTGGCTTGTCCAGCCCCGCGATCATCCGCAACAGGGTGGATTTTCCGCAGCCGGAAGGGCCGACGAAGACCACCAACTCCCCCTCGTCGATCGTCAGGTCGATGCCCTTGAGCACGTCGATGGCGCCAAAGCTCTTGCGGATGTCGTGCAACTGTATGCGACCCATGGGGAACCCCTATTTCAACCCGGTCCCGGCGATCCCCGCCGTGATGAACCGTTGCAGGAAGATAAAGACCAGAACGACCGGGATCATGGTGATCACCGTCATCGCCAGCAGATAGTGCCATTGCACATTCAGCTCGCCGGCATAGGCGTTCAGGCCGACTTGCAGCGTATAGACCTCCTGGCGGCTCAGCACGATCAGCGGCCACAGGAAATCGTTCCAGCGCCAGACCACGGAAAAGATCGCCAGCACCGCCAGCGCCGGCGCGGTCAAGGGCAGCACGATGCGCCAATAGATCTGCCATTCGCTGGCATGATCCATTCGCGCCGCCTCCAGCAGTTCATCGGGGATGGTCAGCATGTATTGCCGCAGCAGGAACACGCCGGTCGGCGTCGCCACCGTCGGCAGGATCACCCCCCAGAGCGAGTTGATCAGCCCCACGCCCGAGACGATGGAATAGAGCGGCACAAGGATCACCGACAGCGGGATCATCAGCGTGGCGATGATCAGCACCACCACAAAGCCCCGCCCGCGGAATTCGTATTTCGACAGGGCAAAGGCGGCCATCGAATTGGTCAGCAGCGTGATCAGCGTCGCCACCCCGGTCACGAAGATCGAATTCTTGGTGTAGGTCAGGAAGTCGAACCGCAGGAACGGGTCAAGATAATTGCCCCAGGAAAACCCCACCGCCCGCACCGGGGTCCGGTTGGCAATGTTGATGCGCTGCACCTCTGCAGGGTTTTCCGGGTCGACCATCTGCGCCACGGTGCCCACCCGGCGCACCTCGGCCAATGTGCGGGTGCCCGCCTCATCGGTCACCGAAAACAGCGGCAGCGGGCGGTCATAGCCTTCGACCACGACCGTCTGCGCCTCATAGGGCAGCAGCGTCGGCGGGAATTCCGACAGTTGCGCGGGCGATTTGAACGACGACAGCACCAGCCACAAAGCCGGGCCGAACATGATGAACACGGCGGCGCCCAGCCAGACAAAGGTGAACACATCGGTCCAGTCCCAGCCGGTGCCGCCCTTGCGGCGGGTCAGAAAGCCCATGGCGCGGCTCATTTCAGCTTTCCTTTCCGCTCGTTGCGCTTGCCAAGCGCCAGTTGCAGCAATGTCAGCACGATCAGCACCCCGCCCATCAGGATGGACGCCGCCGCCGCAAGCCCTGGGTTTTTCAGGAGTGAGGCAAAGCCCACCTCATAGATATACTGCGTCAGGAACAGCGTGGCCGTGCCCGGACCACCCCCCGTCAGCACATAAGCCTCGTCAAACACCTGCACCGCGCGGATCAGCGCCAGCACGATCACCACCAGCATGTTGGGCATCAACAGCGGCAGGGTGATGCGCCAGAACACGCGGGCGGGCTTGGTGCCATCCATCTCGGCGGCCTCATACAGATCGCGCGGAATGGCTTGCAGACCGGCCAGCAGGATCAGCGCGAAAAACCCCAGATGCGCCCAGATCGTGACGCCAATGGCGGCGGAAAACGCATAGTTGCGCTCCAAAAGCCAGTTCACCGGGTCCAGCCCCATGCCGACCAGCCCGGCATTCAGGACGCCATTTCGGTCCAGAATCCAGCGCCAGATCAGGCCCACGACCACCGGCGACAGCAGCACCGGGAAAAAGAACACCGCCCGCCAGAAGCTGAGCGCCCGCAGCGCCCGGTTCAGGATCAGTGCGGTGATGGTCGCCGCCACAATCAGCAGCGTGACCTGCAGCACCACAAAGGTGCCGGTATTGCGCAGGGCGATCCAGAACTGATCCTCCTGACAGGTCTGCAGATTGGTGTAATCGGTGCAGCGCAGCAGCCGTTCAAACTGCGCCGCACCAACGTAAGTCCGTTCAGGCAAAAAGAGAGCCGCGCCCGTGGTCATCGAGTAAGCGATGTTGATGACCAGCGGCAGCAGAACAAACACGGTGAAGATCGCCATGTTCGGCAGCAGGAAAAACGCCACCATGCCATTCTGCCCCGCCACCCGCTGCCACAGACGCAATGGCGCATCCAGCAGGCGGGCGAGCGCACCCAGGGGGGCCGCCACGACGGCCCCCAACACTCCCTTTACCCCGGTCATGGCTTACTTCGCCGCCGCGACCGCTTCGGCGATGTCCTGGTCGATGCGGGCATAGGCATCGTCCAGCGTCAGCTCCCCGGCCATCACCTGGCTGATCCGGTTGACCAGCGCACCATAATAAGGCGAGGCCCATTTCCACGCGGGCAAGACATCGGCGGCCGGCAGGATATCGCCCGCAGCGGCGACATAGGCATCAAGTGCCGCGCCAACGTTCGGATCTTCGGTCTGCCAGTTCATGCCGCCATTGGCGACAACCCCGGCATGTGCGGGCAGGAACAGCGTGCGTTCGGAGAATTCCTTCACCACATCCTCACGCGCGAAATATTCCATCACTTTCGCCACTTCCTCGGGGTTCTTGGTGTATTTCACCGCGACCAGAGCCGCGCCCCCGGCAAGGCCAGAGCAACCTGCCGTGCCACAGGGCGAACCCGTTGCCACCCAGTCGAACCCGTCGCCGATCTTGGTGGACAGGTTGGCGATCTGCCAGCTGCCGGAATAGTAGAACGGGATCGCCGCGTTGATGAAATCATCCGCCGCCGCGCGATAGGTGGAACCCGAGGCCGCCACCCAGGTGTCGCGCAGCATCTGCCCGCCCTCGACCCAGCCGACCAGTTTGGCGGCAAAGGCCTTGGTGCCGTCATCCACCGGCGCAGGCATACCGTCCGCCCCGATATAGTTCGCGCCATAAGACACGTTCGGCCCCGAAATCCGGTGGCCTGAACGGTCGATGGCGAAAGCCGCCGCCGTGCCTTGCGATTTGGCGACCTGATCGGCGGCACTCACCCAGTCATCCCAGGTCGCCCCCTCGCCCGGCAGGGCCACGCCCGCCTGTTCGAACAGGGTCGCATTGGCGAAACCGCCGGTCAGCGTCAGCTGGGTCATGAAGCCGGTGATGGCGTCGCTGCCATCGGTCCGCATCCAGTCGGCATGGGCGCCGAAATTGGTGCGCCAGTAGTCGGCATCAGCCAAGTGTGGGGTCAGGTCCAGCCAATGCGGCGCAAGGGTCTTGATATTGGTCACCCGCGCGATATCCGGGCCCGATCCGGCCTCAAGCTGGATCTGCAGCTGTTCCTGCACGACCTTATAGGCCACCTCGTCCAGAATGACGTTGATGCCGGGGTTCTCGGCATTGAAACGGGCCACGAGGTCTTTCATCACCTCGCCCTCCACCCCGTCGGAATACCACATCAGCCTTACATCCCCGGCCAATGCCGTGGTGCCCATCAGGCTGGCCCCAAGGGCCAGTGCGATCATCGTGTTTTTCATAGCGTTCTCCTCCATCTGTTGTCACCCGGCCTCCCGCCGGGGTCGTCTTCAGCGGTGCAGGGTTCTGTGCCCCACGACCGTCCATTCCTTTGGATTCAAGATCCGTCCCTCCGCCCCGATCCGGCCGTCGGCATGGAACTGCACCGGGCCGTATTCGGGATCCTCCACCGTGACTGTAGCACGGGGATTTGCCTCTGTATCAAGGCCAAGTTGCGCGAATGTCGCCACGTAAGCCTCCAGCCCCTGAGCCGCATCGCCCATCCGCACGATCCACCAGCCCTGCCGCCCCGCCAGCCGCAATTCGCAGCCCGCTGTCGGCCCTTCGGCCACCAGTTCCAGCGGCGCGGAGGTGCGGATCAGCATCGCCCCCTGCCCTCCCGAGGCCGCCGCCAGATCCCCGTCCAGCCGGATGTCGTCAAAGGCAATTGCCGGAAACCAGCAATGGGTGAAATCCGGCTGTTCCGGCTGGCCGTCGAACCAGACCAGCGCCAGCCCGCGATATTGCTGCACCCGTGGCACCGAGGCGGACCCGCCCCAATACGAAGGGCGGCCATAGCCGGAATGGATCACCTCGCCCGGATGGTTGATCCAGATCTGGGCATCGGGGTTGCCTCCCAGACGGGCGTGCAGCAGCGTTTCCTGATAGCCCCAGTCAAACCAGCGATAGGCCGCCGTTGACCCCATCGCCCAGCCGGGGGTTTTCGCGTGGTAAAGCGCGGCAAACCGCCCCTCGCCCTGCGCAAACACCCATTCCTGTTCGCCCTGCGCCAGACTGGCGCGCGCCGCCAACGCGGCATCCAGCTGCAAGCCATGATCACGCAGCGCCAAAGCCAGCCCCGGCAGGCAATGGAACCGCGCGCCGAACTGTCCCATGCCCCAGAGCATCCGCGTGATGGCCGAAAGTTCCAGCGTGCGACCCGCCCGCAAGGTGTGTTCATAGCTGCGCCCTTGGGCGGCGGTGATCACCCCGTGATGCGCGGAATTGGCCACCACCTCCACCAGCCGCACCACGGCGCGGCCCGCGCGGTCACGGATATCGGCGTCGGGGGCAAGAGCGAAAAGGGTAGTCAGGCCTTTGAGATCAATCGGGAAATAGGGCGCAGAGTTGAACTCGGCCATCTCCCACGCCTCGAAATGGTCCAGCCAGGCCCGCACCCGGTCGCGTCCCGTAGCCGATTGCGCATCGCCCTTGCGACCGGACCGCAGAAAGGTCGCCTCGGGCAACAGATCGCCCGCCAGATAGGCCGAGGTGTGGAACAACAGCGCGTGGTTCTCGCTGAAATACCACTGCACATCATTGCCCGGCTCGTCCATCCAGTAGCGATAGCCCAGGATGGCGGCGTCGATGCGGTTGCGCACCCGGTCGGACAACAGATGCCCGAACCGGATGCGCCCCCACAGAAGCGGCACCAGCGCGAAATCGGCGCAATCCCAGCAATCCTCGATCGCGGGGAGCGTCGCGTCGATCATTGCTTCGGTTTCGGGGCCCGAAAGCCCCTGCGCCAACCGGGCCAGTGCCGCCACGGTGTCGGGTTCGGCGCGGGTGGCAACCCAGGTCAGCGCCTCGTCGATGCGTTGGTCCAGCGTTTCCGGCACCACGCCTTGCGCCGCCAGATCGCAGACCTCCACGCCAAAGGTGCGGGTGGCGGCAAAGCCGCCTGCTGTCAGCGTCGGGATGAAGTGGCGGAAATCGCCGGGCAGGTTTTCGGCGCGCTCGATCACCAGCCGCCTGACCCCTGCGGGCAGGTGGCGGCGCAGGGCGGCGGGGTGGTGCGACATGAAATCGCCCTCGACCCGGATCGCGGCCTCCACCGCCATCGGCATCGGCTGCGGCAGCACCAGCGCCACCTCGCCCCCCGTGTAGGCCGGGGCATCAAAGTGCATGGTGGCAAGGGCGGTTTCCATCGCAAGGGCGTCATCGGTGCTGCACTCGGTCGGGATGCCCGCCTGCGCCTCCGGCCCGTCCAGCCAGTCGAGCTGGATGTAATAGCGCGCATCGCGCTCGGCCAGATCATCGAAGAATACCGTGATCCGGTTGTCGCCCGGCGTCAGGTCCACCGCAAACTCCGCCGCCGTTTCGGCGTTGCGCCTGTAGGGGGCCATCCAGCCCGCTTCCTCCCCGTTCACGAACAGCACCGCACCGCCACAGGTGCGCAGGCGCAGCCGCGCCTTGCCTGCGGTCGGCGCGCGGATCACCGTTTCGGCCCATGTCGCAATATGCGTCGGCCGGAACCAGAAGCCTGACAGATCGAGGCGCGGCGAGCCAAAGGGCAGCCAATTGCGCGCCGGGTCAAACGCCCCCGGCACATCGGGCCGCCTGTCGCGGCGATCAGCGGCAAACTGCGTGCGGCAGGGGTATTCGTGCGGGATGAAGTTCTTGTCCTTGGTCAGGAAAAAGAACGGGTCCATCTCGCCTTTCATCGGCATGTCAGGCAGGTCGAACCTCGCCTCAACGGTGTGGCCAAGCCGCCAGTAGCCGATGGCGGTGCCGGAGGTCAGGGGATGGGACAGAAAGCCTTGCATGTCGGATGACTACCTGAGCGAGGAGACGGGAATGGGGGTGAAATCGGTATAGGCCTGATTTTCGCCGGTCATGCCCCAGACAAAGGCATAGGGCCCGGTGCCCGCCCCCATATGAATGGACCATGCCGGCGACAGCACCATATCGCCATTGGCGATGACCAGATGCCGGGTCTGGTCGGGGCGGCCCATGAAATGCATCACCCGGTCTTCCGCGCCCATGTCAAAGTAGCAATAGGCCTCCATCCGGCGTTCATGCAGATGCGGCGGCATGGTGTTCCACATGCTGCCGGGGGCCGGGTCGGTAATGCCCATGAGGAGCAGGCAGGAGGGCGACACCTCGGGGTGGATATACATCGCCAAAGACCGCACATTCGCCTTGGCCGGATCGCCCAGCGTGATCCGTTTGGCCTGATCGCGCCGGATCAGCCGGGTCGGGTGGTCCGCGCCCGCAGGCACGGAGTTGAGATAGAACCAGGCCGGATTGGTCGCGTCATCGCTGCGCATCTCCACCCGCTGGACCCCGCGCCCGACATACAGGATATCGCGATTGCCCATGGCGCAATCGGTGCCATCCACCGTAACCACCCCCGGCCCGCCCAGATTGGCAAGCCCGCCTTCGCGCGCAGAAAAGAAGAACTCCGTCCCAAGCTCGGCCCCGCCCCCGAACACCAAAGGCGCATCGGTGGGCACCGCCCCGCCAAGGATCATCCGGTCGACATGGGTATAGGTCAGCCGCAAAGCCCCCGGCGCAAAGGCCCCCTCCACCATGTAATCGGCGCGCAGCCGGTCGGTGGTCGCGGTCATCACATCGGAGGGGTTGCCGCCGTAACGCACATCCATCATGCCGCACCTTTCGTTTCAAGCTGCCCCTCGGCCTCCACCAGACACAGGATCGCCAGCGCCTGACCGTATCCCGTGGGCTGCAACGGAATGTCGCGATAGAATTGCAGGTCAGGCCCCATGCGGGTGCCATAAGACACATTCTGCACCGTGCCCGCCTCGTCGATATTGGCCAGCACCGACCGCACCCCGCGCCAGCCCGCTTCAGCCCAATCCGCGCCGCCGATCCCCTGCCGCGCCGCCTTCAGCAGGCCATAGGCAAAACCCGCCGTTGCACTGATCTCCTCATAGCTCGTCGGATCATCCAGCAGCGTCCGCCACGCCCCGCTTGCGGTCTGCAACGGCAGCAGCGCCCCGACCTGCGCTTTCAGCACTTCGGTCAGGTACAGCCGCACAGACCCCGGCAGGTCCGGCACCTCGAACAGATCCAGAATACAGGCCGTGATCCAGGCATTGCCGCGCGCCCAGCGCGCCCGCGCAAAATTGTGCCGCCCGTCAAAGGTCCAGCCATGGAACCACAGCCCGGTTTCCGGGTCCGACAGATAGCGCGCATGCACCAGAAACTGCCGGATCGCCTCGTCCACCAGCTCGCCCCGGCCCGAGGCATGGCCATAGCGCGCCAGAAACAGCCCGGCCATGAACAGCGTGTCATCCCACAATTCGCCGGGGTTCACCTTGTCGGACACATCGTGCTGAAAGCCACATTCAAGCGTGCGCGGCGCATCCGCCATCAGCCGGTTGGCCCAATCGTCCAGCACCGGCTGCCAGCGCGGATCGCGGGTTTCCGACCAGAGCAGCGACAGCGCCAGCATGGGTGCGGTAGTGTTGATGTTCAGCCCCGGCAGACCAGCGGCCAGATGGTGGGCATACCAACCTTCCAGCAAATCCTGCAACGCGGGGTCACGGTGCCGCCGCCACAGCTGCGCCAGACCATAGAGGCCCACACCCTGCGGCCACTCCCAACTGTCAAAGCTGATATAATCGCCTGCGGTTCCATCCAGGTTCGGCTCATCAAACTGGCCGTCATGCCGCAGCTCGGTCAGACCCTGCACCAGTTGAAGCAGCTTTTCCCGGATCTGATCCGCCTGTGGTCGCATCTTCCCCTCCCCGGGCCGATTTATCATTGGCCGTTTTTGGCCCTTGACGAAATCATGACAGTGCAATTTTTTTGCACAACATGAAAATTTCTTGCATAATCCGGCAGCAGTCACGAAAGGCCCCCCATGCTCTCTGCACCTCCCGGCAAAAGCGGCAAAGCCAGCCGCCGGATCAGGCTGGATGATCTGGCGCAGGCCTGTGGCGTCTCGATTGCCACGGTGTCGCGCGCGCTGTCGGGCGCGCCGGGGGTGCGGCCCGAACTGGTGGCAAAGATCCAGCGCAAGGCGCAGGAGTTCCGCTATGCCCTGCCCTCCACCCTTGCCGGGCAACGCCTGCTGATTCTCGCCAGCCCCGCCGCGATGGAGGATTATGCCCGCAGCCAGTTCACCCTGAACGTGATGCAGGGCATCGAGCAACGGGTGCGCCTGCTGCGCGCCGAACTGATCACCCAGGCCATCAGCTCGACCGAACAGGAACGGCAGGCACTGGCCGAGGCCGCCGCCGATCCGCGCGTAGCGGGCCTGCTGTTCCTGACGCTGGATGATGAAGATATGCTGACCGCCGCGCGCAGCTTTTCCAAGCCGGTGGTTCTGGTCAACGGCGATGACCCGCTGATGCGGCTGTCCTCGGTCGCGCCGTCAAACCGCGCCGCCGCCGCAATGGCCACCGATTACCTGATGCGGCTGGGCCACCGGCGGATCCTGTTCCTCAGCCGCAGGGGCCGCCGCACGATCGAGCGCCGGGTCGAAGGCTGGCGCGACCGGATGACAGCAGGCGGCGCCGCTCTGGACCCCGACCTGCAAATGGACCTTGCCGACTGGCTGCCCGACCGCGCCGCCGAGGCGCTGCGGGCAAGGGTCAGCACGCGCGGCACCGACTTCACCGCCGTTCTTTGCGCCAGCGACAGCCTTGCGCTTGGCGCATTGCAGGGGCTGGCCTCGCTGGGCCTGTCGGTGCCCGGCGATGTCTCGGTGCTTGGGATGGACGGTCTGGCGCAGGGTGCCTTCTTCACCCCGCCGCTGACCGCGCTGGAAATTCCCATGCAGCATATCGGGGCCACCGCTGTGGATCTGGTCCGCGATCTGAGCCTTGGCGGGCATGTGCCCGCGCGCCGCATCGAACTTGCCTGCCGTCTGGTCGAGCGGCAATCCTGCGCTGCGGTCTCCCCCTAGGCGGCCATACGGTCGCGCCCGCAGGCCAAAAGGATAGACCGCAGCGCCTCCAGCCGGATCGGCTTGGGCAGATGGGCATCAAAACCGGAGGCAAGGTAAAGCGCCAGATCCGGGGCCAGTGCATTCGCGGTCGCCGCCACGGCATAGGCGGGCGCCCGGCCGCGCTCCTGTTCCATCTGCCGCAGTTGGTGCAGGGTTTCTATGCCCGAAAATCCCGGCATCGAGATATCCAGCAGATACAGGTCAAAAGCCTGCTGCCCGGCGATACGGATCGCGGCATGGCCATCATCTGCCGCCTGCGGCTCCACCCCCAACTGGCGCAGCATAGCGCTGAGCACCATGAGGTTGCCCTTGCTGTCATCGGCACACAACACCCGCAGCGCGGCAAAATCCGCCACCGGAACCGGGCCCGCATCGGCCACAGGCGCATCGGGCACCACGCGTTGCAGCGGCAATGTGATGGTGAACCGGGTTCCCTTGCCGGGCTGGCTTTCTGCCGTGATCCCGCCGCCCATCACCGTGACCAGCCGATGCACAATCGACATGCCCAGCCCGGTGCCGCCAAAGCGCCGGGTGATCCCCTCATCCGCCTGACTGAACTCTTCGAACATCGAGGCGACCTGCGCGCCGGTCATGCCGATCCCGGTATCCTCCACCACAAGCGTCAACCGATCCGCACCACTGACCGTCACCCGCACATGGCCGGCTTCGGTGAACTTGACCGCGTTGCCCACCACATTCTGCAGGATCTGGTCCACCCGGTGCGGGTCGCCCAGCCAGTAGCCCACCGCATCCGGCTGCACATCCACCTCCAGGGCAAGCCCGCGCTCGCGGCATTTCGGGCCGTGGCTGGCGGTGATCTGGCGCAGCAGGTCGTCAATCTGGAACGGGCGCTGTTCCAGTGTCACGGCGTTGGCCTGCAGCTTCGACACATCCAGAATATCGTTCAGGATGCGGATCAGCAGATCGCCCGAATGTTGAATATGGCCGACCAGATCGCGCGCCTCCTTTTCCCGGACCACGCCCTGCAACACATCGGCCATCCCGATCACGGAATTCAGCGGCGTGCGGATCTCATGGCTCATATGCGCCAGAAACCGTGCCCGCGCCTCGGCCAGGTCCTGCGCGCGCTGTCTTTCCAGCCGCAGCGACATGTTCAGACCGGCGGCGCGCAGGGCGATCAGCCCGAAGCACCATTGCAGCGCGGAATAGGACAGGGCGAAAGCCGTCAGCGCGGTGGTTGTCAGCAGAACCTCTCTCGGCGCCCCCGAAGCCAGCAGGATCAGCCGCAGCGTATAGCCGGCGGACAGCACGAAAAACGGCAGGCTGACCAGCAACCGCAGCTCCCTTTCATGCGGGCGCGACAGCCGCAGGATGATCAGACCCATCGCCAGCGTCATCAACCCGTTGAAAACCGAAGCGCTGACAAACAGCGCGGGAAGGTTGGCAAGGGCGACCACAACCGACTGCACGGCCAGAATTCCCGCGCTGATTACCGCAAACAACCTGTAGCGCGGGCGCACCCGCAACCCCCTCTGCATGGCAAAAAAGCCGCACAGGATGCCCAGATAAGCCCCGCCGACGATGGTGCCCGCACTCAGCCAGAACGGCAGGGAAAAATGGAACAGCAAAGTGATGCACGACACCAGAAGCGCGCAGTTGGCGGCAATCAGCCATGCGGTGGCGGAATCGAGATCGGGGTCGGGTGTCCGGCTGCGGCGCTCGACCAGGCACAGCAACAGCGCAACAAGAACCATGGATGCGGCAATCAGGACGACGATGCTGATGTCGACAGTGCTGTTCAATCCGGTTCCTTCGCCGGGCACAACCCGACTTCTTGTTGCGCTGGCGCAGGGGGCACCCGACGCAGCGTTAACGGTATTCAGACATCGGTGTCAAACCGCATGACCAGAAACAAGAAAAACCGTTCGCACACAACATGAAAGGGCGGAATGAGCTGTCAACACAACACTCACCGATACATCCGGGACGCCGCCGCAATTCCGGGCGGGCGCGCCCCGGATCACTTGCCTACCAGTAGAAGGGTCGCGCGAAACAGCGCAGCGATCAAGCCTGATTTCCACCCTCGCAATTTTGCAACCCGCCTGTTCCCTTGCCGACACAGGGCCCCGACAGCGGCTTGTCGCTGCCCGGCGACTGTGCCAATACCCAACCGGGTGCACCGATGGACTGGATGTTCCGTCATCATCCAGATCGCCGCAGGCCGGAAGCCGGGCCATTTTTGCCGATTCCGGCTGACGATTATATGTTCAGCAAGGCCAGTGCCTGATGCAGGTCACGACGGCAACGAAGCGGGGGCGACATGATTGACTGGCAGCAGGTTAACGAACTGAAACAAGCCATTGGCGCCACAGCCTTCGACACGGTCGTGACGCTTTTTCTTCAGGAGGCTGACAAGACCACCGCCCTGCTGGCGGCGGCAACGACGGCAGACCAGATATCGGCCACCCTCCACGCCTTGAAGGGCAGCGCGCTGAACCTGGGGTTCACCGAACTGGCACAGATCTGCCAGTCCTGTGAAATCCGGGCCGACACGGGCGAAACCGATCTGCCGCTGGATCAGGTCCAGGCGGCCTATGTCAGATCGCGGGCGGAGTTTGTGCTGAAACTGCCCGAGATGACATCCTAGCGCCCGCCCCGGCTTTCAGCCGGAGCATGCGGAAAGCACCCCCACGGAACGGATTTTTTTCGCCGTAAAGCCACTTTCAGCCTTGATCACAAATCCGGTCAGTGGGTCCAGACGCTGCGGCGGTTGGTGGCGAAATTCTCACCATAGCCGCCCGGACGGATCATCGGCTTGCGCGCCTTTGGCAGCTGCACATCATAGGCGATGCCCCTGGCCTGCGCATAGGCCTCGGCCGCCTCCAGCGTGTCGAAGCGCAGCCGGACCTGCGCCTGTGTGTCATCCGAGGATGTCCAGCCCATCAACGGATCAACCTCGCGCGCCGAGGCGGGGGCGAAATCCAGAACCCAGCCCTTGGTCTTGGCAGTGCCGGATTGCATCGCGGTTTTGGTCGGCTGATAAATGCGGGCGCGCATGGGGAAACCTCCTGAACAGACAGGCGATATATGGCGGAAAACCGGGGGGATACGCAAGCGGATTGGCGGGTGTCGGGCATGCAAGTCGCTGTCGGCTGACCACGGGGTGTGGGTGGGGTGTGTGGTGCGGCCAACCGACAGCTTCAGTTGCTGCTTGCCCGGTCACTCTGCCAGAGCCGCCCTTGCATTTCAACCGAAAGGTGCAAGTTTTCAGCGTGTTTTCGCTAAAATTGAATCACGTCCCTTAACCTTGCCGCAACGAGGGTTAATCTCTCCCTAAAGCCCCCCTTTCACCAGAACAAAAACGGAATACATTGTGGCCAGCAGGGAATCGCCCCACACGCCCGGAAGAATGCCATGCCCCATAACAACGACAACGCCCTGACCGAACGCCCCGACGTGCTGACCCGGCCAAAGCTGGAAGGCGGGCGGCGCTTCGTGCTGTCGACCCCGTTCCAGCCCGCGGGCGACCAGCCGACGGCGATTGCGGAACTGTCAGCCGGGGTTCTGGCGGGCGAGCAAAATCAGGTGCTTCTGGGTGCCACCGGCACCGGCAAGACCTTTACCATGGCCAAGATCATCGAACAGACCCAGCGCCCTGCGATCATCCTTGCGCCGAACAAGACACTCGCCGCGCAATTGTACGGCGAATTCAAGGGCTTTTTCCCCGACAACGCGGTGGAATACTTCGTCTCCTACTACGATTACTACCAGCCAGAGGCCTATGTCGCGCGCTCCGACACCTATATCGAGAAGGAATCCCAGATCAACGAACAGATCGACCGCATGCGCCACTCGGCCACGCGGGCGCTGCTGGAGCGCGATGATGTGATCATCGTCGCCTCGGTTTCCTGCATCTACGGCATCGGCTCGGTCGAGACCTATTCGGCGATGACGCAGGATCTGGTGGTGGGCGAATCCTATGACCAGCGCAAGGTGATGGCCGAACTGGTGGCGCAGCAATACCGCCGCAACGATCAGGCGTTCCAGCGCGGATCTTTCCGCGTGCGCGGCGACAGTCTGGAGGTCTGGCCCGCCCACCTTGATGACCGGGCCTGGCGGTTCAGCTTCTTTGGCGAAGAGCTTGAAGCGATTGTGGAATTCGACCCGCTGACCGGCGCGAGAACCGACAGCTTCAAGCAGATCCGCATCTACGCCAACAGCCACTACGTCACCCCGCGCCCGACGATGCAGCAGGCGATTCTGGGCATCAAGAAAGAACTGCGCCAGCGGCTGGATCAGCTGGTGAACGAAGGCAAGCTGCTGGAAGCCCAGCGGCTGGAACAGCGCTGCAATTTCGATCTGGAAATGCTGGAGGCCACCGGCGTCTGCAATGGCATCGAGAACTATTCGCGCTACCTCACCGGCCGCGCGCCGGGCGAACCACCACCGACGCTGTTCGAATTCATCCCCGACAACGCCATCGTCTTTGCCGACGAATCCCACGTCTCGGTCCCCCAGATCGGCGGCATGTATAAAGGCGACTTCCGGCGCAAGATGACGCTTGCGGAACATGGTTTCCGCCTGCCGTCCTGCATGGACAACCGCCCCCTGAAGTTCGAGGAATGGGATGCGATGCGCCCGCAATCGGTCTTCGTCAGCGCGACCCCGGCAGCGTGGGAGATGGATCAGGCCGGCGGCGTGTTTACCGAACAGGTGATCCGCCCCACCGGGCTGGTCGATCCGATCGTGGAGATCCGCCCTGTGGAGATGCAGGTCGATGACCTGCTCGATGAGATCCGCAAGGTGGCGGCCCAAGGGTTGCGGGTGCTGGTCACCACCCTGACCAAGCGCATGGCCGAAGACCTGACCGAATATTTCCACGAACAGGGCATCCGCATCCGCTATATGCACTCTGACATCGACACCATCGAACGCATTGAAATCCTGCGCGACCTGCGGCTTGGTGCCTTCGATGTCCTGGTCGGCATCAACCTGTTGCGCGAAGGCCTCGACATCCCCGAATGTGGGCTGGTGGCGATTCTGGATGCCGACAAGGAAGGCTTCCTGCGCTCGGAAACCTCGCTGATCCAGACCATTGGCCGCGCCGCCCGCAATGCCGAAGGCCGCGTCATCATGTATGCCGACCGGATCACCGGCAGCATGGAACGCGCGCTGCGCGAGACCAACCGCCGCCGTGACAAGCAGATCGCCTATAACCTTGAGCACGGCATCACGCCGCAGACGGTCAAGAAAAACGTCGAAGACGTGCTGCAAGGCTTGTGGCAGGGCGACACTGACATGAGCCGCGTCACCGCCAAGGTGGACAAGCCGATGGTCGGCCAGAACCTCGCCGCCCATCTCGATGCCCTGCGCCTGCAGATGCGCAGGGCCGCCGAGAACCTGGAATTCGAGGAGGCCGCCCGCCTGCGCGATGAGGTCAAGCGGCTGGAGGCGGTGGAGCTCACCATCTCCGACGACCCCCTCGCCCGCCAGTCGGTGATCGACGACGCGGTGATTGATGCACAGAAAATGGCAGGCCGCTCCACCGCCGGCCGCCCCGGCCAGCGCGGCGGCGTCAAGCGCAGGAAGCGTTAACGCCCGTCTCCAACCACAGCACCCCGTCGCGGTAGCCGCCGCGGCGCAAATGCCCCGGCTGCGCCACCTCGGGGAACTCGGCCACCCAGTCGCGGAAGCGGTCATCGCTCACCACCGGCGCGCCCAGATCGCGCGCCACCTTCAGGATCACCGGATCGGCAGGCTCCCCCTTCGGCACCACCAGCACCCGGTCGGCAGACAGGCCAAGGGCGCGCGCCAAAGGCCGGTCATCCAGATAGCGCCCCGCCAGCTTGTATCCGGCATTGGCATCAAAGATCACCCCGGGCTGATAGCCCTGATCGCTCAGCGCCCTGATCACCTCCTGCACCGTCGCCATCTGCGCGGTGCCATCCTTCCAGTGCATCACATTCGATCCGTCCACCACAATGCTGCGCGGCGGAGCCGCTGGCACCCGCTTCCGCGCCCCCGGTTTCGGTGCGCTCCGTTTCGGGGTCCGCCGTCCGGGCACCCGCGCAAGCAGGACAAGCGCGGCAAGAGCCGACAGCAACGCCAGCATCACGGGGCCCGAGTCCAATGTCCCCGTCAGGCCAAAACCGAACAGGGCCGCCGCAAAAGACACCAGGAACAGGATGAAAGGCACAGGCATGCCGCGATCCTAGACCCGGCATCGGGGCAGAACAAGGGCCGGAAATCATCGAATTCGCGACATCAGGGCTTGGACCCAGCGCGCAAAATCGCTACCTGAAACAGGCATGCGGAAGGATAGACCCATGAACAAATTCATCGACCCCAACCACCCGTTCTTTGCCAATCCGCTGGTGCGCTGGGTGTCATCGCTGGGCCCTGTGGTCTGGGCATTGGTGGAGTTCGTGAACGGCAACCCGGGCTGGGGCATGATCTTTGCCGCCCTGGGCGCGCTGGCCTTCTGGGTGCTGATCGTGCGCGGCCCCGATCAACCCGCCGATCAACCCGCCGACCCGTCTGCCCCGAAAGACAAAGACCGGCCTCAGGACTGAAGCCGCAGCAACACCTCGTCCACCAGCGCCGCAATCTCCAGCGCGGCAGGCGATTTGCCGACTTCGGCCACCGCCAACCCATTGCCCATGGTCTCGGCATAGGCCACCCGCTGCCCCAGCCGCGCATCGGCGACCTCGGCCAGATCGCCGGCTGCATTGGCCACATCCTCGCCCAGCCGCGTGCCCGCCTTGCAGCGGTTCAGCACGATCAGCACCGGACGGCGCTCGCGCGCGGCAAGGTCCAGCACCCCGTCGGTCGCCCACAGATCGACATGGCTGGCCGAGACCGGGATCAGCACCAGACTGGCCTCGCGCAGCGCAGGCCGCAAATCGGCGTCGATCTTGGGCGGCGTGTCGATGATCACAATGTCATGGAGCTTGCGCAGCTTTTCACATTCATAGCCCACGCCCCAGGCCGAAGCGGTCGACAACTCCATCCCCGGCTCGCCCAACCGCTCACGCCGCGCCATGAACCAGCGCCCCAGGCTGCCCTGCGGGTCGGTGTCAAGCAGGGCCACACTCACCCCCCGCCGCGTCAGCTCCACCGCCAGATTGACTGAAAGCGTGGTCTTTCCAGACCCGCCCTTCTGCTGTGCAACCGTAATGACCTGACCCATAAAGCCCCCGTTTCTGCGCCGCAGCATAGGATGATTCGCTCTGCGGGAACAGATATAAGATAGGCGCTGTCCCGGCCCCTGCCCGCGTCAACTCCCAAAGTCATCGCCCGCCTGCACTGGCAACAACACTGTCACGACAACACCCGTTCCCGAAAACCACACTCACCGGTGCAGGCCCACCTCAAACCTGCCGCCCCGTCCCTGAGCGCGCGCCTTGCAAACCCTGCCCGCCCCCGGCTTTCATCTTGGCAAAAATACTCCGGGGGGGCCGAAGGCGGGGGGCAGCGCCCCCCTCAACCCACGCATCAAGCCGCAGCGGCGGCCGGATTGCGCCGCCAGACCGAGCCATTCAAGGCCCCCGCAATCGTCACCCACAGCAGATAGGGCGCGAAAAGCCAGCCGGCCACCGGATCAATCCGCCAGAACGCCGCCAGCGTCGCGGCCACTGCCAGCCACAGCAGGCAAAGCACCACCAGCCCGGCCCGGATCCGCCGCAAGCCGAAAAACACCGGCGTCCACAGCGTGTTCAGCGCAATCTGCAACGCCCAGAGCGCCAGCGCCTGCCCGACGCGTGGGTCGGACCCGGCCAGCATCGCCACCCGCATTGCCGCAAACGCCATGCACAGGTAAAGCACGGTCCAGGCGACCGGAAACATCCAGTCCTTCGGCGTCCACCAGGGTTTCGACAACCCCTTGTACCAATCACCGGGCTTGAACATCGCCCCGGTCGCCGCCGCCGCGCCACAGGCGGCGAGAAAGGTGAAAAACAACGCAAAATCCATAGGCCTGCCCCTTCGGTGTCGCCTTCTATCTAGACCAGACCAGCGCAAGCGCAAGCCAAAGCGAGGACAGCCGAAAGGCTGGACGAGCGCCCCACCCCGCCGCTCATCGGTGCCTTGCGGGCCTCTTCGCTGCCATCACAGCCCCGGAACCGCAGGAGGGATGCCCGCACCCATCATCCAGGCGGATCATCATGAAAATCGTTAACAAGCCCTTAAGACGGCCATGGTATCCTGTTGATTTTATTGAAACAATGCCGCTGTAACACAGAGGGACGCACCCGATCAGGCCACCCTGCGCGACCGGGCCTCCAACTGGGCCAGCACCTCGAACAGCGCCTCCGACCGGCCCCGCACGCCGGCCTTGCGCGCCGCCGCCTCGACCAGAAACGCCACCTCCGGCGCCGGGCGGGCATGCAGCACCGCCGCCCGTGGCAACAGGGGCGAGGCCGCCGCGCGCAGCCCGGACAGCATCAGCCAGCCCAGTTTCTGGCCCCGCCCGGTCCGCGCCCGCAGGCTCACCGAATCAAACCCCGCCCGCGCCACCTGCCCGCCGATCCCGGCATAGATATGCCGGGCCGCAAAGATCCCCGGCCGGCAGGCCAGCGGCAAAGCCGCCACCCCCGACTCCGCCCGCTGATACAGCCGGTCCGCCTCGCGCAAGAGCCGCGCAGTCACCCGCCGCACCCCGTCGCAGGCGACAGGCGCGGCCAGAAACCGCTCCACCTCCACCCCTTCCGCCCGCAACCAGTCCAGCGGCAGAAACACCCGCCCCGCCCGCGCATCCTCGCCGACATCGCGGCTGATGTTGGTCAGTTGCATCGCCAGCCCCAGATCGCAGGCCCGCGCCAGAGCATCGGCCTCGCGCACCCGCATCAGCACGCACATCATCGCCCCCACCGCCGCCGCCACCCTTGCGGAATAGTCCAGCACCCCCGACAGCGTGTCATAGCGCCGCCCCATCGCATCCCATGCCAGCCCTTCCAGCAACGCCTCGGGAAGCATGCGCGGCATGTCGAATTCCTCCACCACGGCGGCAAAGGCCCGGTCGGCGAAACCGTCGCGCGGGCGGCCGAGGTAGACCAGATCCAGCCGGTCGCGCAGCCGCAGCACCGCGCCCGCCTTGTCCGCCCCCTCATCCACCTCGTCATCCGCCACCCGGCAAAAGGCATAGAGCGCCAGCGCCGGGTCGCGCACCCGCGCGGGCAACACCCGCGACGCGGCATGGAATGACAAGGACCCGGTGCGGATCGCGGCCCGGCAAGCGGCCATATCGTCGGGGGCGATCATTCTGCGGCCATCCGCAGTGCTGCGGGCATCGCTCCGCGCGGCGCGTCCGGAACCAGACGCCCCAGCACCTCTGCCGTGCCGATCACCCCCGGCAGCCCCGCCCCCGGATGCGTTCCCGCCCCGGCCAGATACAGGCCCGGCAGCTCCTCGCTCACATTGTGCGGCCGGAACCAGGCCGATTGCAGGATGCGCGGTTCGATCGAGAACCCCGCGCCATAGGGCGACAGATAGCGGTCGCGAAAGGTTTCGGGCGTGAAGGTCAGGCTTTCGGTCACCCGCCCGGCCAACCCGGGCAACAGCCGATCTTCCAGCACCTTGAGCATGCGCGTGCGATAGGGTTCTTCCTCTGCCGCCCAGTCCACCCCGTTGTCATGCCCCAGATGCGGCACAGGCGAGAGGACATAGAACGTGTCATCCCCCTGCGGCGCGCAGGAGGGGTCGGTGACCGAGGGGCGATGCACGTAAAGGCTCATGTCATCCGCCAGCCTGCCCCGAATGAAGATGTCCTTGATATGCTCGCGGTATCGCGGCCCGACGACGATGGAATGATGGCCCACATCGCTCCACATCCCCCGCGTGCCCTTGGTCCCGAAATACCAGACATACAGCCCCATCGACCAGCGCGCCCGCTTCAGCCGCGCCGGGGTCCAGCGCTGTTTCGGCGCGTTGCGCAGCAGCCGGTCATAGGTATGGCCCGCATCGGCGTTGGAGACGACCACGGCGGCGGGCAGAACCTCGCCCGACACCAGCCGCACGCCAGAAGCGCGCTTGCCCGCGATGGTGATCTCATCCACCTCCGCCCCCTGCACCAGCGCGCCGCCTTGCGCCTCGATCACCCGCACCATGGCATCAGCAATCGCCTGCACCCCGCCCATGGCGTAATGCACCCCGAACGCCTTTTCCAGATGGCTGACAAGGATATACATCGAGGTCACATTGAACGGATCACCGCCGATGAACAGCGGATGGAACGACAGCGCAAAGCGCAGGTGTTCATCCTTCACCCGTGCCGCCGCATGGGCGTAAACTGATCTGTCGGCCCGCATCATTGCGAATTTCGGTATCGCCTTCACCGTATCCCACAGGCGGTGCATCGGCTTGCGGCCCATATCCTCATAGCCGAACCAGTAACGCGCCTCGGAATCCTTGAGGAACCGTGCGTAACCCTTTGCATCACGGTGTGAAATCCGCGCCACCTCGGCCTTGATCGCCGCATCGTCCTGCCGTGCGGTAAAGGTCTCGCCATCGGCAAAGCGGATTTCATAGAACGGGTCCAGCGGTTTGAGCGTCACATCGGCATCAAATTCCCGCCCGCAAGCCGCCCAAAGGTCGCGCAACCCTTGCGGTACGGTCACGATCGTCGGCCCCAGATCGAATCGGTGGCCGCCCTTGGTGATTGACGACCCGCGCCCGCCGGCCCGGTCCAGCCGGTCTATCACCGTGACGCGGTAGCCCTTTGCACCAAGGCGCATGGCAGAGGCAAGGCCCCCAAGACCTGCACCGATGACAATAGCCTGATCAGAGGGGAAAGCGGAGGCGGAGGGGAATGAGGCGTTTTGCATGTGAGGATGATAACCTGTCTAGTTTAATTTACAACAATAGCCTTTCCATTCAGAAATCCAGAGTTGGTGCTTCCTCTTGCAGCCAATCAATGTCAGACTAAGTTTACACATGCGCCGCCGGAGGTCAGACCATTCCCACTGCCACGCTCAGCCTGTTCCGCTTTGACGCGGTCGGACCCCGGCTCTGGGTGCTTGGCCAGATGGGGGCCGCGCGCCTGCATCTGCGCAGCGAACGCAGGGCGCTGTTCTGGAAGCTGTGCGGTTCGGGAACCGGGCAAGGCTTTACCCCGAAACCCAACTGGGGAGTCTGGGCGATCCTCGCCACATGGCCCGACGAGGCGACGGCGCGCGACGCGGTGGCGACCAGCCCGGTCTTTGCCCGCTGGCGCGGCAAAGCAGTGGAAAGCTGGACCCTGTTCCTGAGCCCCACCTCGGCGCGCGGCGCGTGGTCTGGGGTGAACCCGTTCCAGCCCGGTCTGTCGGCCACCCCGATCAGTGGCCCCGTCATCGCCCTGACCCGCGCCACCCTGCGCCCGTCGCGTGCGCTGCGGTTCTGGAACCGGGTGCCTGATATCTCTGCCGCCATCGGCACCGATCCCAATGTCATCTTCAAGATCGGCATTGGTGAGGTGCCATTGCTGCATCAGGTCACCTTTTCGATCTGGCCCGATGCCGCCAGCATGGCAGATTTCGCACGCGGCAATGGCCCGCATGGGCGGGCCATCAAGGCCGTGCGCGATGGCAATTGGTTTGCCGAGGAACTTTACGCCCGCTTTGCCCTGCTGGGCACGGCGGGACGCTGGGAGGGCGGTGATCCGCTGGCCCGGCTGAGACAGGAAAAGGACGCTGCCTGATGCAAGCTGACTCTGCTCCCAAAATCCATGCCCTGCCCAAACGCGCGCCCGCGCGCCAGCCGTTCCCGTTCTCGGCCATCGTCGGGCAAGAGGCGATGAAACAGGCGATGGTGCTGACCGCGATCGACCCCGGCATCGGCGGCGTGCTGGTGTTCGGCGACCGGGGCACCGGAAAGTCGACCGCCGTCCGTGCTTTGGCGGCGCTGTTGCCCGAGATCGACGCGGTGGAGGGCTGCCCGGTGAACTCCGCCCGACCCGAGCAATGCCCGGACTGGGCGCAGGTGAGCGCCACGCATGTCATCCGCAAGCCGACCCCGGTGGTCGACCTGCCGCTCGGCGTGACCGAGGATCGCGTCGTCGGCGCGCTGGATATCGAACGCGCGCTGACGCGCGGGGAAAAGGCGTTCGAACCGGGGCTCTTGGCCCGCGCCAACCGGGGGTATCTTTATATTGATGAGGTCAACCTGCTGGAGGATCACATCGTCGATCTGCTGCTCGATGTCGCCCAGTCCGGCGAGAATGTGGTCGAACGCGAAGGCCTGTCGATCCGCCATGCCGCGCGCTTTGTGCTGGTCGGATCCGGCAACCCGGAGGAGGGCGAATTGCGCCCGCAGCTGCTTGATCGGTTTGGCCTGTCGGTGGAGGTGGCCAGCCCCCGCGATGTGGACACACGGGTGCAGGTGATCCTGCGCCGTGATGCCTATGAAACCGGCTATGAAGGCTTCATGCCCGAATGGCAGGCAGCGGATGCCGCATTGCGCGACCGTATCCTTGCCGCGCGCGCGGGTCTGCCGGGGCTGACCACGCCGAATACCCTGCTGCACGATTGCGCCTCGCTGTGCATCGCGCTTGGGTCTGATGGCCTGCGCGGCGAGCTGACGCTCTTGCGCGCCGCCCGGGCACAGGCGGCGTTTGACGGGGCGCAGACCGTGACCCGCGCGCATCTGAAGGCGGTTGCGGTGATGTCGCTGTCGCACCGCCTGCGCCGCGATCCGCTGGATGAGGCCGGGTCGGGCGTGCGGGTGGCGCGCATGGTGGATGAGGTCTTGCCGTAGGGAAGCCATGGACTGGGACCGTATCACCCTTGCCCTGCAACTGCTGGCCGTCGACCCGGAGGGGATCAAAGGCCTGTGGCTGCGCGCCCGCGCGGGCGCGGTGCGTGATCGGGTGACGGCTGCACTTCCGGCGCTGCCGCTGCCCTTGGTGCGGTTGCATCCCGGCATTGCCGATGACGCGCTTTATGGTGGGCTGGATCTGTCCGCCACGCTTGCCACCGGCCGCCCCGTGACGTCACGCGGGCTGCTCTCGCAGCCTGCTGCGCTGGTGCTGAGCATGGCGGAACGGGTGCCGCCGGGCCTCTCGGCGCGGCTGGCCCATGCGCTGGACGCCCGCCGCCACTGCCTGATCGCGTTGGACGAGGCGGCAGAGGAAGGCGAAGGCCTGCCCCCGGCGCTGACCGACCGGCTGGGGTTGTTTGTGGATCTGAACGGCATCGCGTGGTCCGACTGTGCCGAAATTGCCATGGATGCCAATGCACTGGCGACAGCCCGCGCCCTGCTGCCCTCTGTCACCCTGCCCCCCGATGCTGCAAGTGCGCTGACCCGGGCGGCGGCAGAGCTTGGCATCGGCTCGCTGCGCGCACCCTTGCTCGCCATGGCGGCGGCCCGTGCGCTTGCAGCCCTTGCGGGCCGCATCATTGTCACCGATGAAGACCTGCGCCAAGCCGCAGGGCTGGTCTACGGCCACCGCGCCCTGCCCCTGCCCGAGCAAGCCCCGCCGCCGCAGGACCAGCCCGAACCGCCACCGGATGCGGGCGATGATGCGCCGCAAGACACCGAGGACCAAAACCAGTCGATCCCCGAGGAGATGCTGGTCGCGGCCGCCCGCGCTGTCCTGCCCGCAGACCTGCTGGCGCAACTGACCGCAGGTCGCGCCGCCCGCGCGGCCAAAGGTGCCAGCGGCACCGGCGCCGCGCGTGGCGGCAACCGGCGCGGGCGACCCCTGCCCTCGCGTCCCGGCAGGCTGGGGTCCGGCGCGCGCGTCGATCTGGTGGCGACCCTGCGCGCCGCCGCCCCTTGGCAACCCCTGCGCCGCAAGACCGCGCACAGCGATGCGGTGCTTCTGGTGCGCGCCGCCGATATCCGGGTGAAACGGTTTGTCGAAACCTCGGACCGGGTGCTGATCTTTGCCGTCGATGCCTCCGGCTCCTCGGCCTTTGCCCGGCTGGCCGAGGCCAAGGGTGCGGTGGAACTGCTGCTGGCCGCCGCCTATGCACGGCGCGACCATGTGGCGCTGGTGGCGTTTCGCGGCGTCGGTGCCGAACTGATCCTGCCCCCGACCCGCAGCCTTGTGCAGACCAAGCGCCGCCTTGCCGGCCTGCCCGGCGGCGGCGGCACGCCGCTGGCGGCGGGCATGCGACTGGCGATGGCGACTGCGGCACAGGCCCGCGCGCATGGGCTGACCCCCACCATCGCGCTTCTGACCGACGGGCGCGGCAATATTGCACTGGATGGCAGCGCCAACCGCGCGCAGGCCGAGGCAGACGCGCAGCGTCTGGCCAGCGCCATCCGCGCCACCGGGACGCCTGCGGTGGTGATCGACACCGCCAACCGGCCGCAGCCCAACCTTGCCGAGATGGCGCGCCGCATGGATGCCCCCTACCTCGCCCTGCCCCGCGCCGATGCCCGGCGGCTGTCGGGCGTGCTCGCTGCGGCTCTGGGGGCGTAGCGCATGGACAGCGCCCGCCTGCCCCCCGACTGGCCATATCGTGACCAAAGCCGCCATATCCGCGTGACTCCGCATGACTGGTGGGTGATCGACACCGGACCGCCCCCCGGCAGGACGGAGGCACCCGTGGTGCTGCTCGTGCACGGCGCAGGCGGTTCCGGCCACAGCTTCCGCGCGCTGATCCCCTTTTTGTCAGAGACTTACCGGGTGATCGTGCCCGACCTGCCCGGTCAGGGCTGCACCCGCGCGGGTGGCATGCGCAGGTTGGGCCTTGATGCCATGGCCGAAGACCTGACGCGGCTGTGCCTGTCGGCGAGCATGGCCCCGGCGGCGGTGATCGGACATTCAGCGGGGGCGGCAATTGCGCTGCGCATGGCCGACCTGGCGCCGCTGAAAGCCATCGTCGGCATCAATGCCGCCCTTGGCACCTTTGACGGCGCGGCGGGGGTGATGTTTCCGCTGATGGCGCGGGCACTGGCCGCAACGCCCTTCGTCGGCGCGGCGGTGGCGAAGCTCTGGGGCACTCCCGCCACCGTGAACAAGCTGCTGACCGGCACAGGATCACCCCTGGATGCGGCGGGTCAGGCGCAATACCTGGCGCTGGTGCGCGACGCGGCCCATGTCAGCGGCACACTGGGGATGATGGCGCAATGGCGGCTGGACGGGCTGATGGCGCGGCTGCCGTCCCTGCAAAATCCGGTGCTGCTGATCGCATCGGACCGCGACAACGCCGTGCCGCCGAAGGTGTCGCGCGATGCGGTGGCGCATATGCCGGACGCAGCCTATGCCGAAATCGCAGGGTTTGGTCATCTGCTGCATGAAGAGGCGGCGGATCAGGTGGCGGCGGTCGTGTTGCCATGGCTAACCGCGCGGCTGTGATACAGGACCGCACGCCCGGCAGTTCTCAGACCACCAAAATCAATCCTCGCACGCCGCAGCTGCGGTTCGACGTCGCGGATACCTTGGGCAAACAGAAGTCGCTTAATCCGATTAATGTGGGCAGTTCATTCCTGTATAAGCCGATCTCGTTCGCGATGCGACCGTCGGGCGTCCTCCTCCTCCTCAACGCTGAGGACCCGGACGATGGAGCAGACATGGCGTTCTCCCCGGTCAACGGCCACAAGGGCGTTCAACAGCGACAGGACATCGATCCGATCCGTCTTTGCCCACTGGTTCGGGTCCACTGGGAGCATAGAAACGAAAAACCAACTTTTGTCGAAAAGTCGGACTTTGGATGTCGGACGACAGTAGCTCAATTGAAGGATGGCGACCCCTGCACGACTCGAACGTGCGACATTCCGCTTAGAAGGCGGATGCTCTATCCAGCTGAGCTAAGGGGCCACAGGCTTTACGTCTAAACGGTCAGTCGCGGTCGGGCAAGGCACCAACCGCCAATGAAGCGCTTGCCTTCGCTCAGACTTTCGGTCGCCGTGGTGCGACGGGCGATCACAAAGGACCGCCCGCTGCATGATCAGGGCTTCCGTGAAGTTCTGGCCCTTCCAAAACTTCCGAAACCGCCACGTCTTCGACCGTGCACCAACCTCAAGGTAGAGGTTTGGAAAGCGCGGATCACGATACCGCGTTGCTTGTCCGCCAGTGTGTGCCGCGTCGTCTGGGGCACCCTTCGTGAATTTCATTTCTGCCGTTGCCATGATGGCCTCCATGCAATTGTCTATGCAATTGCATGGAGGCCATCACCGGGTCTGATCAACCGAAGATGCTGATTTTGTAAGGCAATCCTACGGTCAGCATGGGTCAACAAGGCTGGATGATCTGATTAGAAGGCAGCTGCTCTATCCAGCTGAGCTACGGGACCATCGTGCCGTTTTGCGCGAAAAGCGCCGATTAGACAAGGCTGCGCGTCATGAAAACCGAGTTTGGATCGTCGGTGTAACCCTCGAACGGCGGGCACTCGGCAAAGCCTGCGTTGGCGTAAAGCGCGCGGGCGGCGACAAAGGTGGGTTGCACCCCGGTTTCCAGCGACAGGCGGGTAAAGCCTTCGGCGCGGGCGGCATCGACCAGGTGTTCCAGCATCCGGCGCGACAGGCCCCTGCCCCGCACCTCGGCCAGCACGTGCATCGACTTGATTTCGGCATGGGTTGCATCGATCCGCTTGAAGGCGCCCATGCCGATCGGCGTGCCCTCTTCACGCATCACGAAAAACCAGATGCCGGGGCCAGCCAGCCGGGCCGCATCCATCATATGGATGCTTTCCGGCGGGGTATCGGCGTGCATGTCAGTGGTATGACGCTGCATCAGCAGGGCAAGGTCGGGGCCTAGCGGCGATTCCAGCGCGAGGGTGGGGATCATATGGGTGACTCGGGTTCAGGCTTCGCGCCTACAGAGACCGAATTTCCCAACACAATCAATATATCTTCGCTGTACAATTGAACTTTCCCTGAAAGGCCGGGCAAATTCAGGTTGTTTGCGACAGATGTTCCAGCAAGCGCGCCACCGCTTCGGCCCCCGGATCGTTGTGGCCCGCCAGCTTGTCCGCCGACAGATAGCTGGATCGCCCGGCCTTGGCGCGGGTCATGCGCGATGTGCCGTCGGCCCCTTGCCTTGCCGCTGAGGCGGCGGCGGCAACCCCTTCGGGCAATGCGGCGAGCGCGGGGGCAAGCGCGTCGATCATCGTGCGATCACCGGGATTTGCGCCGCCAAGATCCTGCACCCGATCCAGCCCGGCACGAAGCGCCCCGATCCAGTTCCTGCCGCCCGAGGCGGCGTCACCCGCGGCGGTGAAGAAGATCGCCAGCAACACCCCCGACGAGCCGCCCATGGTCTGACTGAGCTCGGTCCCGATGGCGCGAAAGAGCTGGGTGGTGTCGGCCAGCGGCATCCGGTCCAGCGCCCCCGCCAGCGCGCGCGCCGCACCGGCGAGGGTCGAGCCGGTATCGCCATCGCCGGATTTGGCGTCAAGCGCGTTCAGATCGGCCTCGGCCGCGATCAGTGCGGTACAGCAGCGCGCAATCAGAGTGGCGCGCGCCGGATGGGCCGAGGGTTCGGGCCGGATCGGCGTCAGACCGTCAGGCAAGGGCCGCAGGCCAACGGGGCCAAACCGGTGCATCCCCGGCCAGGCAGGGGGCGCGACCGGGGCGGCAAGGGCACGTTCCTGATCCGGTGTCATCGGCAGGAGCGAGACCGAAAAGCCGTGCATGTCGAGCGAGGTCATCAGCGCCGCCGGACCGATGATCCATTTGATGCGCGCGGCCAGCGCCGACCTGCCAAGCTCTTCGGCCAGCACACTCATTTCCAGCGGGGTGGTGCCGCCAAGGTTGTTCAGAAGCGCGACATGGTCGCTGCTGCCCATATGCGGCAACAGCCGATTCGCCACCATAGCCATCGCGGCCTTTGCCCCGGTGAAGGCAACCTGCTCCACCCCGGCCTCGCCATGGATGCCAAGGCCAAGCTCGGCCTTGCCCGCGCCGATACGGTCTTCCCTCGGACTGCCCGGGACCGTGCAGGTATCCAGCGACATGCCGATTGAAATCGCGCCCCGGATCACCGCCTGTGCCGCTGCGGCGATGGTCTCCAGGTCCGCCCCGGCCTCGGCCAGCGCGCCCGCGATCTTGTGGACAAACAGCGTGCCCGCCACGCCGCGTGCCTGCGGCAGGTCGGGCAAGGCGATATCATCATCGACAATCACCATCGCGACCTTTAGGCCAAAGGCGCGGGCCCGTTCCGCGGCAAGGCCGAAGTTCAGCCGGTCGCCGGTGTAATTCTTGACGATCAAGAGGCACCCCGCCTTGCCCGTCACCGAAAGTATCCCCGCCAGCACCGCATCAACCGACGGGCTGGCAAAGACATCACCACAGACCGCCGCTGTCAGCATCCCCTGTCCCACAAACCCGGCATGGCTTGGCTCATGCCCCGAGCCGCCGCCCGAGACCAGCGCGACCTTTGCCTTATCCCAATCGGCCCGCAACACCACCTTGATATGCGGATAGCCATCCAGCCGCACCAAGGCCCCGCCCGAGGCGCGCACCACACCGTCAATCGCCTCGGTGATCAGGCTTTCCTTGACATTCATGAACTGTTTCATGGCGGCTGCTCCTCAAAGGCGGTTGCCGTCCGCGTCGAACCAAAGCGGGTTCTGCGGACGGATGGCGATGCTGTCCCCGGCGCCAAGCGGTGTATGGGGGTCGGCAAGGGTGATGATCTCATGCGGGCCAAAGCTCAGGTGCAGCCGGGTCTGGTCGCCCAACCGCTCCACCCGCCGCACCGTGGCGGGAAATCCGCCACCGAAGCCGGTCAGATCCGGGGCGGGCTGGTCTTCGACTACGATGATATGCTCGGGCCGCAGACCCATCTGCGTGGCATGGGGCGGTGCGCCGGGGCCGAAGCTGTCGGCGGGCAACAGGGTGATGCGCGGCTGGCCCAGGCGGCTGGCAACATAGGTGCTGACCGGATCTTCATAAATCTGGCGCGGGGTGCCGAACTGCACCATCCGCCCCTGATCCAGCACGCCGACATGGGTGGCCATGGTCATCGCCTCGACCTGGTCATGGGTGACATAGAGGAATGTCGCGCCCAGCTCGGCATGGATGCGCTTGAGCTCCACCCGCAGGTCAGCGCGCAGTTTCGCATCAAGACTGCTGAGCGGCTCATCCATCAGATAGATGCGCGGCTGGCGCACCAGCGCGCGTCCGATCGACACCCGCTGCATCTCACCGCCCGAAAGCGCCGTGGCCTTGTTGTCCAGCTTGTGACCGATGCGCAAGGCTTCCGCCACCGCCTGCACCCGTCTTGCGATCTCCGGCTCGGGCATGTTGATGACCGGGCTGCGCAAGGGAAAGGCCAGATTGTCGCGCACCGAAAGGTGGGGATAAAGCGAATACTGCTGGAACACCATCGCCACATCGCGCTGCGCAGGCGTATCATGGATCACCGAGGGCCCGCCGATCGCGATATCGCCACTGTCAGGCCGCTCCAGCCCGGCGATCAGCCGCAGCGTGGTGGTCTTGCCCGCACCGGTCGGGCCGAGCAGCACCACAAAACCGCCGTCGGGAATGGTGAGCGACACATCACGCAGCGCCTGCGTCGCGCCAAAGGACTTGGTGACACGGGACAGGATGACCTCAGCCATGGAACACCCCCACATTCGCCGCCGTCCGCAACGCCCGCCCGGAACCTGCGTCAAACAGAGACAAAGTGTTCGCCCGGAACGCCAGCCCCACGGTATCCCCACTGCGCACCACCTGCCCCGAGGGCGCACGGGCCCTGACCGTGCCATGAGCACAGTCCAGCGTGATGATCTGCGAGGTGCCCAGATATTCCGTCGCCAGAATACGCCCGCGATAACGGGCATCGTCGCTCAACACGACATGCTCAGGCCGCACGCCCAGCACCAGATCGCACGGTCCGGCATCCTGCTGCAATTCCGGCGTGTCAATGGTGACCTCGCCCAAAGTGACCGAAGCGTCACCAGCCCGGACAGCACCTTGAAAACGCATAAAATTCATCGGCGGGCTGCCGATGAAATCGGCAACAAACAGGGTGGCGGGGTGGTCGTAAATCGCTTGCGGGGTGCCGAACTGCTCGACCACACCGTGGTTCATCACCACGATCTTGTCGCCCATCTGCATCGCCTCCAGCTGGTCATGGGTCACGTAAACCGTGGTCGCCCCCATCCTGTCATGCAGGGCGCGCAGCTCCTCGGCCATATGCTCACGGAACTCGGCATCCAGAGCGCCAAGCGGCTCGTCCATCATGAACGCCTTCGGATTGCGCACAATGGCGCGGCCCAACGCCACCCGCTGCCGGTCACCACCCGAAAGCCCGCCCACCGGCCTGTCGAGAATATCGCTGATGCCCAGAATGCGCGCGACCTCCGCCACCCTGGCCTGCACCTGCCCTCTCGGCAGCCCTTGCGACACCAGCGGGTAGCTGATGTTGCGCCGCACATTCATATGCGGGTAAAGCGCGAACATCTGGAACACCATTGCGATGTCACGCTGCGAGGCCGGACGCTGTGACACATCCTCGCCATCCATCAGAATCTGACCGCTGGTCGGCAGCTCCAGCCCGGCGATCATCCGCAGGGTGGTGGTCTTGCCGCAGCCCGACGGCCCCAGCAGCATGAAGAACTCGCCGTCCCCAATGGTGAAAGACGAACCCTGCACCGCGGTGAATGCCCCGAATTCCTTGCGCAGATTGCGGATCACGATTTCGGCCAAGACGCTACTCCGGGAAATGGCTGGTGATGATGAACAGCACCGTGCCAACAAGGGTCACAATGAAACTGTAGGTGAAGGCCCACAGAAAGAACGGCTGCATCAGCATCACAACGCCCAGGGCGATCAGAACCGTCGAGAGGTTTTCCCAGGGTCCGCGACGGAACCGCAGAAGTCCGGTCAGGAAACTCATGTGAATGCCCTTTCATCTGTTTCCAAATATCCCCGCCGGAGGCTCCCGTCCCCGACCGCGGGAGCCTCCGGCGGGGATATTTGGAAACAGATGAAGGCAACTGCAGCGCCAGACGGGGAACCTGATTTTTCGCAGAAAAATCGTGTCATTTGCGCACCGCGCCAAAGGTGATGCCGCGCAGCAGGTGTTTGCGCAAAAGAATGGTGAAGATCATCACCGGCAGCAGGAACAGGGTGGCACCTGCCGCCACTGCAGGCCAGTCCTGACCGCCGACGCCGATGATGGTGGGGATGAAGGGCGGGGCGGTCTGCGCCTTGCCGGAGGTGAGCAGGACGGCGAAGGCGTATTCGTTCCAGGCGAAGATCAGGCAGAAGATCGCGGTGCTGGCGATGCCGGTCGCGGCCTGGGGCAGCACCACTTTGCGGAAGGCCTGGAAGCGGGTGTAGCCGTCGATCAGCGCCGCCTCTTCATATTCGCGGGGGATTTCGTCGATGAAGCCTTTCAGCAACCAGACCGCGAGGGAGATGTTCACTGCCGTGTAGAGCAGGATCATGCCAAGGTGTGTGTCCGACAGGCCCAACTCGCGGTACATCAGGTAGATGGGGATGGCGACCGCGATCGGGGGCATCATCCGGGTGGAGAGGATGAAGAACAACAGGTCATCCTTGAGCGGCACCTTGAAGCGTGAAAACGCATAGGCCGCGAGGGTGCCCAGAAAAATCGACAGCGCGGTGGAGCCAAAGCCGATGATGACGGAATTCATGAAGCGCTCGCCGAAGCGGCTCTGCCCGGCGATGACGGTGCCGCTCTGGCGCACGATCCTGTCATACCAGGCTTCGGGCGGTGGCAGGGCGGCGAATTGCTCGGCCCCGATTCGGGTGCGGGTGGTGAACAGGTTGACGTAGCCCTCAAGGCTTGGCTCGAACAGGATTTTTGGCGGGTAGCTGATGCTGTCGGGGCCAGATTTGAAACCGGTGGAGATGATCCACAGCAAGGGCAACAGGGTGATGATCGCGTAGACCAGGACCAGTACGGCAGCGATGGACTTTGATGCCTTCGACGGTTCCGTAATAGAATACGCGCTCATGGCTGACTCCCGGTTCTTCTGGCGTCGCGCAGCCCCCCACCCCCAACCCCTCCCCCCGAGGGGGAGGGGAGGCACCCAGTTGTAATGGCAGTGCCTCCCTCCCCCCTTGTGGGGGAGGGCTGGGGTGGGGGGGCAACTGGCGATGGGGTTTGCAGGAAATGCATCACCGTTCCTTCACTTTGTTCAGGGCCTTGACGTAGATCGAGGCCAGGCCGAAAACGGTGACGAACAGGATGATGGCGTAGGCCGAGGAATAGCCGGTGCGCCATTTCTCGAAGGCCTCGCGCTTCAGGTCGATGCTGGCCAGCAGGGTTTCATTGCCCGGCCCGCCGCCTGTCAGCAGCACCACCATGTCGAACATCTTGAAATTCTCGATGCCGCGGAACAGCACCGCGAGCATCAGGAAGGGCAGCACCATCGGCACGGTCAGGGTCCAGAACTGCCGCCATTTGCTGGCGCGGTCCACCTCCGCCGCCTCGTAGATGTAATCGGGGATCGAGCGCAGGCCGGCGAGGCAGATCAGCATCACGAAGGGCGTCCACATCCAGGTATCGACGATGATGATCGACCATTTCGCCAGCCCGCCGGGACCGAGCATGGAAAACGAGCTGGCGGGGGTGCCGGTGAGAAGCTCCACCACATAGTTGAACAGCCCGATCTGCGGCTGGTACAGAAAGGTCCAGAAATTGCCAACCACGGCGGGCGAGAGCATCATCGGCAGCACGATCAGCGTGGTGAGCAGATCATTGCCCTTGAACTTGCGGTTGATCAGCCAGGCCAGGGTGAAGCCGATCAGCACCTGCAGTGTGATGGTCCAGATCAGGAAATGCGCCGTGGTCTGCATGTTTGACCAGATGCCTTCGCTGGTCAGGATGCGTTCGTAATTGCGCAAGCCCACCCATTCCACCTCGCGCCCCGGACGGTTGGCAGCGAAATTGGTGAAGGAAAGCCGCACCGTCCAGATCAGTGGAAAGATGTTGATCGCCAGCAAGAGAAAGATCGTTGGGGAGACGAACAGCCAGGCGATGGCGCGGTCAGACAATCCGCGCACGCGGCGCGCCACATGCGGCGGCGTGGCGCGCGCCATTCGGTCGATCGGCGTATCGGTCATGGGATCGGTCCTGCTGGGACGAAAGGGTGCGCCGGTGGCCCCGGCGCACCCGGAGAGGCGCCTAGAGCTTGCCTTCGTCTTCGAACACTTCGGTCCAGTCGGCGATCAGTCCGTCCAGCGCCTCTTGCGCGGTGCCTTGATCGGCCACCACATAGGCGTGCAGCCGGTCCTGCATTGCCAGCAGCAGTGAGGCATAGGCCGGCTCCTGCCAGAAGTCATAGACGTTATCCATCGCCGCCAGGAAGTCGGCGGCAAAGGGCGCGCTGTCCTTGAAGCCGGGGTCGTTCAGCACCGCGAGATGGCAGGAATAGCCCCCCATCGACCACCATTTCTGCTGCACATCCGGTTGCGCGAACCATTTGATATACTGCAGCGCCCCGTCGATATTGTCGGAATAGCTGACCACCGAAATCCCCTGACCACCAAGGGTGGAGGCGGGCTGGTTCTGGGCCGGGTTCACGAAGAAGTCGATCTTGTCGCCGCCCACGGTCGGGTCGGCGTAAAGGCCGGGGAAGAAGGCGAACCAGTTCATCGCCATCGCGACCTGACCGGATTTGAACGCATCCAGCGACTGTTCCATATAGGCGTTGTCATAGCCGGGGGGCGTCGCGGTCTTGTAGAGTTCCTTGTAGAATTCGAGCGCCTCGACCGCTTGCGGAGAGTTTACCGCGCCTTCCATATCGTATTGGCCGGGGGTGTTCTCATATTTGAAACCCCAGGCATAAAGCGCGCCCGTTGCGCCCATGGTGATGCCCTCGGAGCCCCGTTCGGTGAAGATCGACGCGCCATAGACGGTCTGGCCGTCAATCTCGCGCCCCTGAAAGAATTGCGCGATCTGCAGCAGCTCTTTCTGGCTTTGCGGCTCGCGCAGGTCTTCGCCGGTGGCTTCCTTGTAGGCGGCCTTGATGTCTTCGCGTTCAAACCAGTCCTTGCGGTAGAACCAGCCGTTGGCGTCTCCCATCGCGGGCAGCGCGTAATAGTTCGGCTCGCCTTTGGGCCAGGTCGAATAGGCGTAGACGGTCGCGGGGGCGAAATCATCCATGCTGATCGACTCGGCCGCGAAGAAATCGTTCAGCTTGATGTAGTGGCCGTTCTCTGCGCCGCCGCCGATCCACTGGCTGTCGCCGATCAGAAGGTCACAAAGCTGGCCGCCGGAGTTCAATTCGTTCAACATCCGGTCGGCGAAGTTGGGCCATGGCACGAATTCGAATTTCATCCTGATGCCGGACTGCGCCTCGAAATCCTTGGACAGTTCGACAAGCGCGTTGGCCGGGTCCCATGCCGCCCAGCACAAGGTCAGTTCGTTGGATTGGGCCGAGGCGACGCTTGCGGACAACACAGCGCCGACCGCGGTCGCGGTCAAAAGTCTTGCCTTCATTGGTGTTCCTCCCTGAATGCAAACGCGCAAGGGCGCCCCTCCTCTGGCCGCCGTCCGGATTGCTGACCTGACGATAGGAGCGGAAAACGGCCCTGTCCATCATTTTTGAGGTACGCACATCATTTCGGTTTGCGCACCGGTTCAAACCGCTTTGAGCGGGTGGTTACTGGGCGGGTGGCAGGTTTTCGCGCAGAATGATCTCCAGCCGCAGGCGTTCCTGCGATTCGTTTATTGGCTGCTGATCGGCCTTGGCCTGCAACACGCGCAGCGTGCTGCGGGCGACATGGCCGACATTCTGCGCGATCACCGCATCCAGCCAGCCCGCTTCCAGCGCGGCAATGGTGTGCGGGGTCAGCTCGTGCCCGATGGTGACCACCTTTCCCAACAGACCGAGTTCCGACAGCACCTGCGCCAGTGCCCGGTGACCGCTGCCCAACAGATAGATGCCGCCGACCGGCCCGCTGGACTCAAGCGACACCGCCATCACCTGTCGCAAGGTGTCTGGCGCGCCGTGGGTTTCCAGCGTCTGGCCAACCTCGATGCCGGGAAAGTCGCGCAGCATGACCGCATCGAAGCCGCGCCGCCGCTCGATACTGTCGCGCAGCAGCATGGATTGGGCGATGACCATGACACGCGGGGTTTTCGCCCCCAGAAACCGCCCCATCAGCACGCCCGCCGTGCGCCCCGCCGCATAGCTGTCGATACCGACATAATGCACCGCCCCGCTGTTGGTCAGATCAGAGACCATGGCCACAACCGGCACCCCGGCCGCCTGCAATCCCCGCAGCGCATCGCGCACCACCGGGGTTTCCGGTGCCATCAGCGCAACGCCTGATATGCCACTCTCAACCAGATCCGACAGGATCGCCGCAAGCCCGTGCATGTCTGCGTCGGGAAAGCGCAGCAGATCGACCTGCATGCGGGAGGCTGTGGACAAGGCTGCGGCTTGTCTCAGCGCATCTTCCAGCGTCTGGACAAACTGGCTTTCGGTATCGGGCAACAGGATCGCCACACGGGTGTTGCGCCCGCGCGCCAGATTGGCCGCCGCCATGTCGCGCACGTAGCCCAGCCGGGCCACCGCCTCGTTCACCGCCGCGATGGTCTTTGCGCGCACACCGGGGCGCGCGTTCAGCACGCGGTCAACCGTGGCAAGGCTGACCCCGGCTTCGCGTGCGATGTCTGTCACCGTTGGCCTGCCCATGCTTTACGCATAGCGCCAAGGCTTGAGGTACGTCAATCAGAGTTGGGCGTGATCAGGATGGCGCGGAAGTCGTTGACGTTGGTCAGCGTCGGCCCGGTCACCACCTGCCCGTTGACGGCGTCAAAAAAACTGTGCGCATCGTTGCGGGCCAGGGCAGCCGCAGGGTCCAGCTTTGCGGCCGTCGCGCGCGAAAGGGTCTCGGGCGAGATCAACGCACCCGCCACCTCGGCCGCGCCATCAACGCCATCGGTGTCGCAGGCAATGGCATGGATGCCGGGCGCCTCATCCAGCGCGATCGCCAGCGCCAAAGCGTATTCCCCATTCGGCCCACCGATCCCGTCGCCGCGCCGGGTGACGGTCAGCTCCCCCCCCGACAGCAGCAGAACCGGGGAATCGCCGGCGCGCAAGCTGGCCCGGATACGCAGCGCCTCAGCCGCCTGAGCGGCGGCGACCTCGCGCGCCTCCCCCTCCAGCGCGTCGCCCAGAAGGCGAACATCGCAGCCCGCCTCACGCGCGATTTCGGCGGCAGCGGTCAGCGACTGGATGGGCGCTGCGTAGATCCGGTTCGTGACATGCGACAGGCGCGGGTCACCCGGCGGCACCACGCCGGAGCCGTTTAGCAGGGCCGCCTGCACCGAAGGCGGCGCCGCGATCTGCCACCGATCAAGGATCGCCTGCGCCTCCGCCGGGGTGGTGGCATCGCCCACCGTAGGACCAGAGCCGATGAAGGCCGGATCATCGCCCGGCACGTCCGAGATCATCAGCGCCAGCATCCGCGCCGGATGCGCGGCGGCGGCAAGCTGCCCACCCTTGACCCGGCTCAGATGCTTGCGCACCGTGTTCATCCGGTCGATCGGCGCCCCCGAGGCCAGCAGCGCCTGGGTCACCGCCTGCTTTTCCGCCAGTGTCACGCCACCCGCCGGGGCCACCAGCAGCGCAGACGCCCCGCCCGAGATCAGGGCCAGGACGAAATCGCCCTCCCCCAGCCCGGTCAGCAGATCCAGCATCCGATTAGTGGCCGCCTGCCCTGCCCCGTCAGGCACCGGATGCGCGGCTTCGACAATCTCGACGCCCTGACACGGACGTGCGTACCCATAACGGGTGATCACCAGCCCGTCACAGGGGCCCCATTCCGCCTCCACCGCCTCGGCCATGCGGGCGCTGGCCTTGCCCGCACCGATGACGAGCACCCGGCCGTTCGGGCGCGGCGGCAGGTGTCGGGCAAGGGAGCGCATCGGATCGGCCACCTCCACCGCGCGGTCGAACAGGCGGCGGAGCAGCGCGGGCGGGTCGGTGATCATCGGGCGTCCTCGGGTCAGGGTGACCGCCTGTATAGGGCGGCACGGGCCGGACGATCAATGCTCCGCATGCCTCAACACCGCAATCGCCCGCGCATCTCACCACTGTCGCCCTGCAGGGACGACTCGATCAGGCGGCAGCCGGTGACTTCGGGGATCAGGCTGATCATGGTGGCGCGGATCGCCTGGTGCTCACTGCGCCGGGCGTAGCCAAGCCGGATGATCTCCACCGCCTCCCCCTTCTGGTAGACGGTATAGCCGCGCCCGTCGCGGCTGACATCGGTGCGCTGCGCCCCGAAGAACTGCGGCGCGGGCTGGGCACCGCAGGCGGAGAGCAGAAGGAGGAGGAGGATCAGGGTGCGCATGGCGGGGACTGTGGCGCAGGAGTAGTTAACGTTCGGTTAAATTTGCAAAAGACCGCACCCGCAAGGGAACCAAACCCGCGCCCGCGCGTTGGCATGCGAAACCACCGAGAGGACCCCCGATGAAAACCCGTCTGACCCTTGTCTCCTTGCTTGCCGCCCTCACCCTCTCCGCCTGCGGCACCGTTGCCGGAGCCGGTCGCGATCTGCAAGTCGCCGGGGCCACGATCACGCAGGAGGCGCGCGCAGCCGCGCGCTGAGCGGGCTTTCTGACGCCTGAGTGAAAAGGCGGGGCATTTGCCTCGCCTTTCCTGTTCTGGATGAGGATAGATGATGTCCCGTCGCATCCGGCAGAATGTCCGTTTTTGGGCCCGGCAACAGCGGCACGGCGGTTCCACAACCCGGACCAAGAGCCGCCCTCAGCACGGATCTGCCCGCGACAGCGCGCAGGTCTTTTGGCATCACCAGCCGGGCAAAGAATCGTCTGTCGTGGTTCAAGAAATAACCTTGCGCACCAGCCACAACAAACATGACTTGTCACAGACAATGCGGCATAACCCCAGCAAAACAATGCGTTTCTTTATTTTGCTGGGGAATTGATGGTGGGCGATAACGGATTTGAACCGCTGACATCTTCGATGTGAACGAAGCGCTCTACCACTGAGCTAATCGCCCGATGGAGCGTGTCTTAGACGGCTTCTGCCGCCTCTGCAAGGGCCTCTTTCGACGGTTTGGGTTTGGGTGTGCCGGTGCCGCGCACCTTGAGCGTCATCATCGATCGGCCCTCGCGGTCGACGGATTTCGCCACCCGTACCTTTCCGACGCCAGGCAGGTTCAACTCTTCGCCCTTGGCCAGCGCAGCGCCCAGGGCGGTCAGGGTCGCCTCGACGATTTCCTTGACGTCCCTTTTCTTGCCGCCTGTGGTCTCCACCACACGCCCGACCAGTTCACGCAGTTTCAGCGCAACGCCACGCTCGGCGCCCGCCTCAGGCGCGGCGGCTTCCACCGTCTTGGCGGCAGGTTCAGCCACGACCTTGGGTTTGGGGGCGGGAATGCCTTTCGGACCAGGTTTGATGGTGGGCTTGGCGGACATTGACAACTCCCTTGTAACGGTGACGGGTCTACGTGTCGGGCAGATTAGTCACGATTTCGCAAGGTTGTCACTGGCAATTGCAGGAGCCAAGCGGCGGGGCCAAGACCCCATGGAGACCGCAGCGGCAAAAAAGCGCCCCCGTAACGGGGGCGCTTTCAACGGCTTGGGTCCGGAGCCCGCGCTTAATGCGCGGTCTGCCATGGCGGGGTCGCATCCCCTGCCCTGCGGGCGGCTGCGGCGGCTTCTTCCGCCGCCTCATCCCATTCGATCGGCTCTGGCTGACGCACCAAAGCAGCGGCCAGCACCTCGCGGACGTGACTCACGGGGATGATCTTCAGCCCCTGTTTCACATTGTCCGGAATCTCGGCCAGATCCTTCTCGTTCTCCTGCGGGATCAGCACGGTCTTGATGCCACCACGCAGTGCCGCCAGCAGTTTTTCCTTCAACCCGCCAATCGGCATTGCATTGCCGCGCAAGGAGACTTCCCCGGTCATCGCGATATCACGCCGCACCGGAATCCCGGTCAGGACCGAGACGATCGAGGTCACCATCGCCAGCCCGGCCGAAGGCCCATCCTTGGGCGTCGCGCCATCCGGCACGTGAACGTGAATATCCATCGTCTCGAACTTCGGCGGTTTCACCCCGATCTGCGGGCTGATCGAGCGGACGTAGGAGGCCGCGGCGTCGATGGATTCCTTCATCACATCGCCCAGCTTGCCGGTGGTCTTCATCCGCCCCTTGCCCGGCAGTTTCAGCGCCTCGATGTGCAAAAGATCACCGCCGACGCTGGTCCAGGCCAGACCCGTGACGACGCCGACCTGATCCTCCAGTTCGGCCAGACCATAGCGATGGCGCTGCACGCCAAGGTATTCCTCGACCTTGGCCTCATCAACCGCCACCGATTTCGCCTTGCCCTTCAGAATCTCGGTCACCGCCTTGCGGGCGAGTTTTGCGATTTCCCGCTCAAGGCTGCGCACCCCGGCCTCGCGGGTGTAGTAGCGGACAACATGGGTCAGGGCGGCGTCATCGACGCTGAACTCACCTTTTTTCAGACCATTGGCCGCGATCTGCTTTGGCAACAGGTGCTGCCGCGCAATCTCGCGCTTTTCGTCTTCGGTGTAGCCTGACAGCGGGATGATCTCCATCCGGTCCATGAGCGGGCCCGGCATGTTGTAGCTGTTGGCCGTGGTGATGAACATCACGTTGGAAAGGTCGTATTCCACCTCAAGGTAGTGGTCCACGAACGTACTGTTCTGTTCCGGGTCCAACACCTCCAGCAGGGCAGATGCCGGATCGCCGCGGAAATCCTGGCCCATCTTGTCAATCTCATCCAGCAGGATCAACGGGTTGTTGGTCTTGGCCTTTTTCAGGCTTTGGATGATCTTGCCCGGCATCGAACCGATATAGGTCCGCCTGTGCCCCCGGATTTCCGACTCGTCACGCACCCCGCCAAGGCTGATGCGGATGAACTCGCGCCCCGTGGCCTTGGCCACCGAGCGGCCCAACGAGGTTTTACCGACGCCCGGAGGGCCGACAAGGCACAGGATCGGCCCCTTCAATTTGGTCGAGCGCGCCTGCACCGCAAGATATTCAACGATGCGTTCCTTGACCTTTTCCAACCCGTGGTGATCGGCATCCAGCACCTTTTGTGCAGCCCCCAGGTCTTTCTTGACCCGCGACTTCACACCCCACGGCACGCCCAGAAGCCAATCCAGATAGTTGCGCACGACCGTTGCCTCTGCGCTCATCGGGCTCATGGATTTGAGCTTCTTGACCTCGGCATCGGCCTTTTCGCGGGCCTCCTTCGACAGTTTGGTGGCGTTGATCCGCGATTCCAGCTCGGCGATCTCGTTCTGGCCTTCTTCACCATCGCCCAGCTCGCGCTGGATCGCCTTCATCTGTTCGTTCAGATAATATTCGCGCTGGGTCTTCTCCATCTGGGTCTTGACCCGCGACTTGATCTTTTTCTCGACTTGCAGCACGCTCATCTCGCCCTGCATGTGGCCGTAAACCTTTTCCAGCCGCTCGGACACATCCAGCGTTTCCAGAAGTGCCTGTTTCTGTGCCACTTCCACACCCAGATGGCCCGACACAAGGTCGGCCAGCCGCGCAGGCTCGCGCGTTTCCGAAACGGCAGACAGCGCCTCTTCGGGGATGTTCTTCTTGATCTTGGCGTAGCGCTCGAACTCATCGGCAACCGCGCGCAGCATCGCTTCCACCGCCGAGGCATCGCCGGGGGTTTCGGACAAAGGCGCGGCAGAGGCTTCAAAGAAGCCGGGGTTTTCGATGAATTCGGTGATCTTCACCCGTGTCTTGCCCTCGACCAGCACCTTCACGGTGCCATCGGGCAGTTTCAGCAGTTGCAGCACATTGGCCAGCACGCCAACGCGGTAGATGCCATCGGTCGCCGGGTCATCCACCGTGGGGTCGATCTGGCTGGACAGCAGGATCTGCTTGTCATCCTGCATCACTTCTTCCAGCGCCCGCACCGATTTTTCACGGCCGACAAACAGCGGCACGATCATATGCGGGAACACCACGATGTCGCGCAACGGCAGGACCGGGTAGCTGGTGGGGAATTGCTCGCTCATCTCGCGTTATCCTTATCACGGCAGGAAGGTCACGGCCCCGGTTGTCGGCAGCATCCCGACCTTCCCCTTGTCAGCCCCTCTATCTGGGGGGTCGATCGGGAGGTGTCAACCAGGGCAACCTTGTGGCCGGGGCAGGCCATCCGATTGCCACCATTCTGCGCCTTGCCGCAAGGCGCGGCAAGACTCAATCCCGGTCAGACTTATCGGGTATCGGGAATGGTCTGTCAGGCCCGTTTGAACCCCGGTTTCAGGATCAGCTCGCCCACTTCCCCCGCCTCGGCGCCCTCAAATATCCCGTGGATCGCGGCGTCGATCCGGGTAACGCAGGACGGGCAGACGGTGTATTTCACCAGCGCCGGGTGACTCCGCCCCGGCTGGGTCGGGTCTTCCCAGCCCCGGCCCGGCAGATGCACCAGACCGCAGACCGAGCATTTCAGTTCCCGCGCTGCCGGGTCGAAAAACCATGGGTCCATCGGCGGGCTCAGCCGCAGGGCATCGCGCAGTTCGTGCACCATGATCGCGCGCTGGTCTTTCATCGGCTTGATCGTCAGGCGGATGCGGCGTAGCTCCTGCGGGGCATCACAGCGATAATCCATCCGCAGCGTGCCCTTGGTGTCGATCACCGCATGCACCATCTGCTCCACCGTATCTGCGGTGGCCAGATCGGTGATGTAATCGGTCAGCCGGGTTGCCAGCACATCATTGGCAAGAATCGCCCCGCCACCGTTGCGGGCCGCAAAATCATCCCAGTCTCCACCGACCCACAGGATGCGGAGCGACGAGTCGACCACACAGAAGCAATGCAGGAATTTCAACTTCTTGTCCGTCTTTGCAGGGCGCTGCACGGTGACTCTAGCAGCAGATTGCAAAAAATGCGCGCGGAAGTTTACACATACGTCATTTTTCCGTGTCTTTGAGGCTATGGCTGCCGGACCGATCCGGAACGCAGTCTATCGCGACCAATCCCACCCGAAGCAGTTGGGGAAAACTGTCAATCCGCTGATATCACTTTTGCAAGACTCACGCGGCTTCAAAACCTTGGCCCAGTGGCGCGCAAGGCGGGCGCGGCAGAAGGCCAGGCGATGGCGGCGGGTGTCAGACCGGCTCGATATCACCCAATGCCCGCTGCGCGTGGAACGCTGCCACAAAGTCTGGCAGACGCCCCGCACCGATCGCGTCGCGCAGGCCCTGCATCAGCTCCTGATAGTAATGCAGGTTGTGCCAGGTCAGCAGCATGCCCGAAATCATCTCCTGCGCCCTGAACACATGGTGCAGATAGGCGCGTGAGTAATTGCGGCAGGCCGGGCAGGTGCAATCCGCGTCCAGCGGGCGCGGGTCATCCATATGGCGCGCGTTCTTGATATTGACCTGCCCGCGCCGGGTCCAGGCCTGCCCGGTGCGCCCCGACCGGCTGGGAAGAACGCAATCCATCATGTCAATCCCACGCTCCACCGCGCCGACGATGTCATCGGGCTTGCCCACCCCCATCAGATAGCGCGGCTTGTCCTGTGGCAGGAACCCCGGCGCATAGTCCAGCACGCCAAACATCGCCTCCTGCCCCTCACCCACCGCCAGGCCACCCACCGCATAGCCATCGAACCCGATCTCAACCAGCGCCCTTGCGCTCTCCTCACGCAACTCCCGCGTCACCCCGCCCTGCATGATCCCGAACAGCGCATGCCCCGGCCGGTCGCCAAAGGCATCACGCGACCGCTGCGCCCAGCGCATCGACAGCGCCATCGACTTCGCCACCTCGGCATCGGTCGCGGGCAGGGCCGGACATTCGTCGAAACACATCACAATATCACTGCCCAGCAGCTTCTGGATCTCCATGCTGCGCTCGGGCGACAGCATGTGTTTGGAACCGTCGATATGGCTGGAAAACCGCACCCCCTCTTCGGACAGCTTGCGCAGGCCGGCCAGAGACATCACCTGAAACCCGCCGGAATCGGTGAGGATCGGCCGCTCCCAGTTCATGAAACGGTGCAGGCCCCCCAGAAGTGCTATCCGCTCCGCCGTGGGGCGCAGCATCAGGTGATAGGTGTTGCCCAGCAGGATATCGGCGCCTGTTGCCCGCACCGACTCCGGCAGCATCGCCTTGACCGTCGCCGCCGTGCCCACCGGCATGAAGGCCGGCGTGCGGATCTCGCCGCGCGGGGTGCTGATCACCCCCTTGCGCGCCTTGCCATCGGTCGCCGCCACGGAAAACCCGAACCTCTGCGCCATCACCCCAACCCTTCGCCTTTGAACAGGGGCCGGAATACCCGATCCTGCCGGGAATCCAAGGGGTGGATACCGCCCGGAATAATCATGCGGATTTTAGCGATGCCGCCGCTGTTAAGGGGACGGCAATCGGGGAGAGGTTTACTGCCCGCGACCGCCCCACGTCCGGGGCCTGCCTGAGGGAGACATTATGCGCCATCTTGCCGCCATCCTGCTCTGTGCCTGCGCCCTGCCCGCCTTTGCCACCGATGCTTCCGATCCGTCGGCCAAGGCCCGCACCTATGCCGCCCAGGCGTTGGCAACCTGGGCCAGTGACCCCAAGATCATCGCCGCCGTGCGCGATCAGAACACGCGCCACGCCGCCCTGACCCAGGCCGATATCGACGCTCTCGACAAGGCATGGATGGCCGAACTGGGCAAACCCGTGCAACCCACGATCTCCAGCGTTCTCGCCACCCCGCCCTCCGACCTGCTCCGCGCCGAGGTGGAGCTGTCGGCGGGCCTGATGACCGAGGTGTTCGTGATGGATTTCCTCGGCCTCAACGTCGCCTCCTCCGGCACCACCTCCGACTATTGGCAAGGGGATGAGGCGAAGTTCACCGAAACCTATCCCAATGGTGCCGGTGCCATCCACGTCAGAGACGTCGATTTCGATGAAAGCGCCCAGATCTATCAGATTCAGGTCTCGTTCACCCTGACCGACCCCGCCGATGGCACTGTGATCGGGGCCGTCACGGTCGGTCTGAACGCCGAGCAGCTTTGACATCAGCCCCGCTGCCCCTGCCTTTCCCCGCTGTCGCATCCAAGGACCGTTCCTATGACCCTGCCCGCCCGCTCCCTGTTCCATCTGCGCTCGATCTTTCTCAAGGCAACCGCCATCACCGCGCTGACTGTGGCAGTCGTGGCAGCGGTGTCTGTGTATCGCGGCAACAGCAATACCGAGGCCCTTTTGCGGACCGCCCTGCAGGACACGGCAGGAACGGTCACCAACATGACCGGGCATAACGCAGGCGGGGCGATGCGCTTCAACAAACCCGAAGCCGCGCAGCTGATCGAACAGGACCTGTTCGATCTGGTCGGGACCGATCTGTCCGAGGTGCTGACCCTCCGGCTCGATGGCAGCACCTTCTCGCAGGCGGTCCGGCCCGGCGCGGAACGGGCCGATGACGCCACCCTGGCGCTGGGACGGGCACTGCTGTCAAAAGCCGCGAACTGGACGGCGCAGGGGCGAAAACCCGGCCATGATGAGGAGCTGCTGTTCGACGACAGCGGTCTGATCGTGGCGCATCCGGTCTATTTCGGGGCCGAGGCGCAGCTCGTCGGCGTGATCGTCACCCGTTGGTCCGACGAAAGGCTGTTGGGCGAAATCGCCAGCGGCATGCGCCAGAACCTGATGATCGGCGCGGCGATCTTTGCTGTCATGCTGGTTGTCGCGGCCCTGCTGTTCCGCCTGTTCATCGCCCGTCCGCTGCGTGATTTGAACGCGGCAGTCGGCAAGGTGGCCGCCGGCGACTATGCGGTGGAAGTGCCGGGGCGCAAGTCCCCCGACGAGATCGGTGATATCGCCCGCGCGCTGGAGGGATTCCGCTCGGATCTCGCCGCATCGGTCGACATCACCCGCGTGGGCATGTTCAAGGGCTCGGGCTTTGACGGGGCCTCGGCGGCGCTGATGATCACGGATACCGAGTTCCGTGTCCTGTTCGCGAACGGGGCGGCGCAAATGCTGATGTCCAGCCATCTTGCGGCGGGCGGCGGCGCCACCCTGCTGGGTCGCCCGGCCACCAGCCTTGACCCGGCCCTTGCCGCCCTGCCCGGTCTGGTGTGCGCGGGGCAGCCCGGATGCATCGGCTTCTCGCGCGGGCGCGAGATGTTCGAGGTGTCGATCGCATCCGTCAGTGATGCCAGTGCAGTGCCGACCGGCTACGTGCTGGAATGGCGGATGACCACGCAGGACCGTCGCAATGCCGCCGTCCTCTCAGCAATCGACGCGGGCCAGCTCAGGGCCGAAATCTCGCGCTCGGGGCAGATCGAAGCCGCCAATGAACGGTTCGCCGCGCTGTTCGGCCAATCCGCAACCACTCTCATCGGACGCGATTGCCGTGCGGTGCTGGCCTTCGACAATCCGGCCTCGGGCGATCTGTGGTCGGCCCTCAGATCGGGCGATGCCGTGGATGGCCTGCTGCGCCTCACGCTGCCCGGCGGGGAACAGTCCCTGCTGGAGGCGCGTCTTACCCCGGTCATGGATGACAAGGGACAGGCCCAGTCCTTCCTTCTGCTCGCCACCGATGTCACCCGGCAGCAGATGGAACAGCGCCAGGCCGACGACTTGCGCCGCGAAATGGAAACCGCGCAGACCAGGGTGGTCGACTCCCTGCGCGCCGCCTTGGCGCAGCTGTCCAACGGCGACCTCACTGCCACGCTCAGCGATCAGTTCGACATCCGCTACGAAGGCCTGCGCTCTGACTTCAACAACGCGACCGAACGTCTGCGCGCCGCGATGTCGGATGTTGTCGAAAGCTCGGCCGCCATCCGCGGCGAGGTGGGCGATATCAGCAGCGCCGCCGACAATCTCAGCCGCCGCACTGAACAGCAGGCGGCCACGCTGGAACAGACCTCCGCAGCACTTGACCAGATGACGACCTCGGTCAAATCCACCGCCGAAGTGGCGAGTCATGCCAATGTAAAAGTCGAAGAGGCCAAGCAGAATGCCGAAACCTCGGGCCGCGTGGTGCGCGAGGCGGTCTCTGCCATGGGCGAGATCGAGCAAAGCTCGTCCAAAATCTCCCGTATCACCTCGGTGATCGACGAAATCGCCTTCCAGACCAATCTGCTGGCGCTCAATGCCGGGGTGGAGGCCGCACGCGCGGGTGAGGCCGGTCGCGGTTTTGCTGTCGTCGCTTCCGAGGTGCGCGATCTGGCGCAGCGTTCATCGGAGGCCGCGCGCGAGATTGCCGGTCTGATCACCGCCTCGTCGGATCAGGTCAAGCGCGGTGTCAGCCTGGTTGCCGAAGCCGGGCGCAGCCTCACCGGCATCCAATCCGCTGTCGGCGAAATCCACGGCTTGGTGTCCGATATTGCCGGCTCTGCCCGCGAACAGTCAAACGGCATCGCCGAGCTGAACACCGCTGTCAAACACCTGGATCAGGTGACCCAGCAGAATGCCGCCATGTTCGAGGAAACCTCTGCGGCCTCGCAATCGCTCAACCGCGCCGCCTCGGCGCTGGCCGACACCACGCAGCGCTTTACCCTGCAGCACGCTGCAATCCCGGATCGGGCCGCGCGGCAGCCGCCGGGGCGCACTGCACAATCCTGGGGCACACCGAAGTCCGAGGCCAGGACAGCCCCCGTGCCGTTCCAATCCTCGCGCAAAACCGCCAACGGTCGCCCTGCCCTTGCCGTCCAGCCCAACCCGGAAGACGACTGGGAAAGTTTCTGACCGCCGCCCGGATCTGAACCTCGGATCCGGGCCACTCCATATCCGGGCCGGGCCATTCACACGGACCAGTGCCCGCAATTGGCCTGTCAGCGTGCACAAGGCAGATGATCAGTCTTTGGCGCGCCCGACATAGGAGTAGTCTTCGGTGTTGATCTCCACCCGCGTGCCCGCGCCGATATGCGGCGGCACCATCACCCGCAGCCCGTTCGAGCAGATCGCGGGCTTGTAGGAGGACGAGGCGGTCTGCCCCTTGACCACCGGCTCGGTCTCGCTGATCTCCACAATCACCCGCTGCGGCAGTTCGATGGCGATCGCCACCCCTTCAAAGGTGCGCAGATAGACCTTGATCCCGTCGGTCAGGAACACCTTGTCATCGCCGATGACATCAGGCGTCACCGCGATCTGTTCAAAGGTGGTGGGTTCCATGAAGTGATAGCCCTCGCCATCCTCATAGAGGAAATCATATTCGCGCTCATCCACCGTGGCCTTTTCGACCATCTCGGTGGTGCGCCAGCGCTCCGCCACCTTCACCCCGTCCGAAATCCGACGCATGTCAACGCTGGTGGTGGGCGTGCCTTTGCCGGGATGGAAGTTTTCGGCCTTCAGAACGGCATAAAGCTTGCCATCCATTTCAACGACATTGCCCTTGCGCAGCGAGGATGCGATGACTTTCACGGTCAGGTTTTCCTTGTGGTTGGAGAGGCCGAAGGATAGCCCCGGCACCGATTGACTGCGCGCCTAACCCATCCGGACGGGAATTTCAACGCAAGCTGCGCAAAAAAGACGGGGGAACGGTCCTGATGCCCGACACAAACCACTGGTGGACTGCCCGCCGCCACGCCGACCGCCGCCCGCTGCTGCTGGCGCGCAACCGGATCCAGAGCACGCTACGCGCTTATCTGGGCGCCGAGGGCTTTACCGAGGTTGACCCCGCCGCCCTGCAGACCAGCCCGGGCAACGAGACGCATCTGCATGCCTTTGCGACGACAGCCATCGGCAATGATGACCAACCGCGCGCAATGTATCTGCACACCAGCCCGGAATTTGCGATGAAAAAGCTGCTCGCCGCGGGCGAGACGCGGATCCATGCCTTTGCCCATGTCTGGCGCAACCGCGAACGCGGGGCGCTGCACAGCCCGGAGTTTACCATGCTGGAATGGTATCGCACGGGGCAGGATTACAGCACGCTGATGAGTGATTGTGCGGCCTTCCTGCGCCGCGCCGCGCAGGCGGCGGGCACCGATACCCTGCGCTTTCGCGAAGCAACCTGTGATCCGCAGGCCGTACCCGAGCGGCTGTCAGTGGCCGAAGCGATGCAGCGCCACGCGGGCATGGATCTGCTCGCCACCCTGTCGCCCGATGGGCACGCCGACCGCGAGGCGCTTGCCCGTCAGGCCGCCACCATCAACCTGCGCGTGGCGCAGGATGACACATGGTCCGACATTTTCAGCCGCATCCTGTCCGACCGGGTGGAGCCGCATCTGGGCCATGGCCGCGCCACCATCCTTGACCGCTATCCGGTGGTCGAGGCGGCGCTGGCCCGCCCCTGCACCGATGACCCGCGCGAGGCCGAACGTTTCGAGCTTTACGCCTGCGGGGTGGAACTCGCCAACGGTTTTGGCGAGTTGACCGACCCGACCGAACAACGCCGCCGGTTTCAGGCAGAGATGGACGAGAAAGCCCGGATCTATGGCGAGCGCTACCCTTTGGATGAGGATTTCCTGTCCGCCCTCGCCCAGATGCCGCCCGCCAGCGGTTGTGCAATGGGCTTTGACCGGCTGGTGATGCTTGCCACCGGGGCCCCGCGCATTGACGATGTGCTATGGGTGCCGGCAGGCTGATTCCGGTAGCGGCAGAAATCCTCTGTCAGACCTGGCGCCTCCCTCCCCTCTCGTGGGGAGGGATGGGGTGGGGGGCACCGGCCTCAGGCCTGAACCACCCCGATCCCGCGCAAGATAACGGCCTTCACCGTCTCGGTCGCCTCGCGCCATTGCGCATCCGACAGCGGCTTGCCGCCGTTCAGCGTCTCGATCTGGTGGCCGAAATCGGCGTAGTGCTGCGTCATTGCCCAGAGCATGTACAAAAGGTGGCGCGGATCGACCGGGGCCATTTTGCCCGCATCCACCCATTTCTGGATCACCGCCATCCGCCCCGTGGTCCAGTCGCGCAGCGTAGTTTCCAGATAATCCTGGATCACCGGCGCGCCATGCATCACCTCGGACGCCCAGACTTTTGAGCCAAACGGATGCCGGCGCGAGATCGCCATCTTGGCCTCGATATAGCCGCCGATCCCCTCGACTGGGCCGGAGGCATCGTCAAAGGTATCGGCGGCATGCAGCCAGATCTCGAAGATGTTGCGCACCACCTGACGGTAGAGCGCTTCTTTGGTCGGGAAGTAATAGTGCAGGTTTGCCTTGGGCAGCCCGGCCATATCGGCGATCAGCTGCATCGTCGCCCCGCCATAGCCGGCCTCGGCAAACACCTTTTCCGCCGCATCCAATATCACACGCTCATTTTCGCGCCGGATTTCGGTGCGTTTGCCTTTGGACATGCGCGAAACTTGGGCGTTCTCGATCATTGGCCTTGCTGGAATTATGTTGACCGGATGGTCAGGTTGTGGTGCGCTCTGACTTGACCATACGGTCAGGAAACGACTCGCCGCAAGGGGTGCGAAGACACCTCGCGTCAACAAGGGAGAGCCAGCTGATGCCAGCACCCGGAGAAAACCTCCGCATTAATCCAACGCGGTTGTGGAACAGCCTGATGGAGATGGGACAAATCGGTCCCGGCATCGCGGGCGGCAACAACCGCCAGACGGTGACCGATGAAGATTCCGAAGGCCGCCATCTGTTCCAGTCATGGTGCGAGGCCGAGGGCTGCGAGATGGGCGTGGACGAGATGGGCACCATGTTTGCCCTGCGCCCCGGCACCGCCCCCGACGCCCTGCCGGTCTATGTCGGCAGCCACCTTGATACCCAGCCGACGGGCGGGAAATACGACGGTGTGCTGGGCGTTCTGGCCGGGCTGGAAATCATCCGCACGCTGAACGAAACCGGGATGAAGACCCGCCGCCCGATTGTGGTGACCAACTGGACCAATGAGGAAGGCACCCGCTTTGCCCCCGCCATGCTCGCCTCCGGCGTCTTCGCCGGGGTTTTGCAGCAGGACTGGGCTTACGACCGGCGCGACGCCAAGGGGTTGCGCTTTGGCGACGAGCTGGAGCGGATCGGCTGGAAGGGCGCGGAACCCGTCGGCGCGCGCAAGATGCATGCGTTTTTCGAGCTGCACATCGAACAGGGTCCGATTCTGGAAGCGAACGGCAAGGATGTGGGCGTGGTCACCCATGGCCAGGGGTTGCGCTGGGTGCAATGCACGGTGACCGGAAAGGGCCAGCACACCGGCAGCACTCCGATGCCGATGCGGCGCAATGCGGGCCGCGCGCTGGCGCAGATCACCGAAGCGGTGCATGAGATCGCGATGAAATATCAGCCCAATTCGGTGGGAGCGATCGGGCACATCGACGTGTACCCCAACAGCCGCAACATCATTCCCGAGCGTGTGGTGTTCACCATCGACTTCCGCAGCCACATCCTGCCGGTGATGGAGGCGATGGTGACCGAGTTGCAGGCCGTCGCCCCGCGCCTGTGCGAGGCGCTTGGCTGCAGCTTCAAGTCCGAGGTGGTGGGGTTCTTCGACCCGCCCGCCTTTGATCCGGTGCTGGTCAGCCGGGTGCGGGCGGCGGCGGAGCGGCTGGGCTACAGCCACATGGACCTGATCTCGGGCGCCGGGCATGATGCCTGCTGGATCAACAAGGTCTATCCGACGACCATGGTGATGTGCCCCTGTGTGGACGGGCTGAGCCATAATGAGGCGGAGGAGATCTTTCCGCATTGGGCGCAGGCCGGTGCGGATGTGCTGCTCCATGCGGTGCTTGAAACGGCTGAGGTGGTGTCCTGACGGCCCCCCCCGGGGCTCTGCCCCGGACCCCGGGATATTTTTGAACAGATGAAATCAGGGAGCGGAGCGATGGCGTCGACGGTGATCAGGGGCGGGACGGTGGTGACGGCGGATCTGTCCTACCCGGCGGATGTGAAGGTCGAGGGCGGGGTGATTGTGGAGATCGGCCCGAACCTGTCAGGCGATACCGCGCTGGATGCCACCGGCTGCTATGTCATGCCGGGCGGGATTGATCCGCATACCCATCTGGAGATGCCCTTCATGGGCACCTATTCGGCGGATGATTTCGAGAGCGGGACACGGGCGGCGCTGGCGGGCGGCACCACGATGGTGGTGGATTTCGTGCTGCCAGGTCAGGGTCAGGGGCTGATGGATGCCGCCCAAATGTGGCACAACAAATCCACCCGGGCGCATTGCGATTATTCCTATCACATGGCGATCACCTGGTGGGGGGAAAAGGTCTGGGAGGGGATGGAAGACAGCGTGAAGGCCGGGATGACCAGCTTCAAGCATTTCCTCGCCTACAAGGGCGCGCTGATGGTCAATGATGACGAGCTGTTTGCCAGCTTCCGCCGGGTGGGGGAACTGGGGGGCCTGGCCATGGTGCATGCCGAAAACGGCGATGTGGTGGCCGAGCTGACCGCGAAGCTGCTGGCCGAGGGCAATTGTGGGCCCGAGGCGCATGCCTATAGCCGCCCGCCGCAGGTGGAGGGGGAGGCCACCAACCGCGCGATCATGATCGCCGATATGGCGGGGGTGCCGCTTTATGTCGTGCATGTGTCCTGCGAGGACAGCCATGAGGCGATCCGCCGGGCGCGGCAGGCCGGAAAGCGGGTGTTCGGCGAGCCGCTGATCCAGCATCTGACGCTGGACGAGTCGGAGTATTTCCATGCGGATTGGGACCATGCTGCGCGCCGGGTGATGAGCCCGCCGTTCCGCAACAAGGCGCATCAGGACAGTCTGTGGGCCGGGTTGATGTCTGGTAGCCTGTCGGTGGTGGCGACCGACCATTGCGCCTTTACCACCGCGCAGAAGCGCTTCGGGGTCGGCGATTTCTCCAAGATCCCCAATGGCACCGGGGGCTTGGAGGACCGGCTGCCGATGCTCTGGACCCACGGCGTGGGCACGGGTCGGCTGACGCCGAATGAATTCGTGGCGCTGACCAGCACCAATATCGCCAAGATCCTGAACTGTTATCCGAAGAAGGGTGCGGTTCTGGTGGGGGCGGATGCCGATTTGCTGGTCTGGGACCCGGAGCGCGAAAAGACCATCACCGCCAGTGCGCAGCAATCCGCCATTGATTACAACGTGTTCGAGGGGCACAAGGTCATGGGCCTGCCGCGTTTCACCTTGACCCGCGGCCATGTTGCGGTGACCGAAGGGGCGATGACCAGCCGCGAGGGTCATGGAGAGTTCGTCGCGCGTGCGGCCCGGCCCCCGGTCAACCGCGCGCTGAGCCAGTGGAAAGACCTGACCGCGCCGCGCCCGGTGATCCGCTCCGGCGTCCCCATGACGGGTGTGTAGGCAGCATGAAGGACACCGCACATCTCGGCCAGCCGGTGATCGAGGCCAAGGGGCTGGACCTGACGTTTCAGACCGGCGATGGCCCGGTGCATGCGCTGAAAGACGTGAGTCTGACCATAAACAAGGGCGATTTCGTCAGCTTCATCGGTCCCTCTGGCTGCGGCAAGACCACCTTCCTGCGCTGCATCGCCGCGCTGGAGCATCCGACCGGCGGCACGCTGACGGTGAACGGCATGACCCCGGACGAGGCGCGGAGGCGCCGCGCCTATGGCTATGTGTTTCAGGCGGCGGGGCTGTATCCCTGGCGCACGATTGCTGGAAATGTGAAACTCCCGCTCGAAATCATGGGGTTTTCCAAGGCTGATCAACTCGAACGTGTTCGAAAAGTGCTGGAACTGGTGGAACTTTCCGGCTTTGGCGCGAAATTCCCATGGCAGCTTTCGGGCGGGATGCAACAGCGTGCGTCGATCGCCCGGGCGCTGGCCTTTGATGCCGATATCCTGCTGATGGACGAACCGTTTGGCGCATTGGATGAAATCGTGCGCGACCGGCTGAACGAGGAGGTGCTCAAGCTCTGGGCGCGGACCGGCAAGACCATCGGCTTTGTCACCCATTCCATCCCCGAGGCGGTTTACCTCAGCACGAAAATCGTGGTGATGAGCCCCCGCCCCGGCCGGATCACCGATGTCATCGACAGCCCCCTGCCCCGGACGCGCCCGCTGGATATCCGCGACAGCCGGGAGTTCATCGAGATCGCCCACCGGGTGCGCGAGGGCCTGCGCGCGGGGCATCATGATGACTGACCGCGCCCTGCCCGTCCTGACCGTGCTGGGGGCGATCTTTGCGCTGTGGTATGCTGCGGCGGTCTGGATGAACTCTACCTGGGTCTATGATCAGGCGCAGCGCGCCGGAACCAGCGTGACGATGGCGCAAGTGATCCCGCAGACCATGGCCCAATCGCGCCCCCTGCTGCCGCCACCGCATCAGGTGGCGCAGGAGCTGTGGAAGGGCGTCACCGCCCATGCTGTCACCTCGAAACGCTCTCTGGTCTACCACGGCTATGTCACGCTCCGAGGCACGATGATGGGCTTTGCGCTTGGCATCGTGCTGGGGGTGGCGCTGGCCATGGCGATCGTGCGCTTTCGCGTGATGGAGCTGAGCGTGATGCCCTGGGCGATCATCAGCCAGACCATCCCGATCGTGGCGCTGGCCCCGATGATCCTGACGGTCTCGAACCAGATCGGCATCGACAACCGCGAGGTGCCAAAGGCCATCATCTCGGCTTACCTGTCGTTCTTTCCGGTGCTGGTCAGCATGGTCAAGGGGTTGCGCAGTCCCGACCATATGCAGCTGGACCTTTTGTCCACCTATGGCGCGTCCGAAGGCCAGACCTTTCGCAAACTGCGCCTGCCCGCCTCGATGCCCTATTTCTTTGCCTCGCTGAAAGTGGCGATTGCCGCCGCCCTGATCGGCACCATCGTCGGCGAATTGCCGACCGGCGCGATCGAAGGTCTGGGCGCACGCATGCTGATCGGATCGCAATTCGGCGAGCCGCTGATCATGTGGTCGGCGCTATTTGCCGCCGCTATTCTGGCAGGCGGGCTTATCCTGATCGTCGGGCTGATCGAGCGGTTGGCACAGGCGCGGATGGGGGCACCGGCATGATCTGGCTTGTCGGGGCAATCCTGTTCTGGGGGGCCGCCTGGGCGTTGAACGTGCGGCTTGCGGCCAGCCGTTTTGGCGCCACACGGGCCGGGCGCATCACGGTGGCAGCGCTGTTCGGCATCACCCTTCTGGTGCTGTGGGAGGGGCTGGTGCGCGGCTTTGCCGTCTCGCCCATCATCCTGCCGGGGCCGTCGCTGATCGGGCCAAAGATCCTGTCTTCCCTGCCTATCCTCTGGGCCGATTTCGTGCAAACCGTGATCAAGGGCGCGCTCACCGGCTTTGCGATCGGGGCGCTCGCAGCCTTTGTCACCGCCATCGCCATCGACCGATCGCCCTTCCTGCAAAAGGGGCTGCTGCCGATCGGCAATTTCGTCTCCGCCCTGCCGATCGTCGGCCTCGCCCCGGTGCTCGTGATGTGGTTCGGCTTTGACTGGCAATCAAAGGCGGCGGTGGTGGTGGTGATGGTGTTCTTCCCGCTGCTGGTGAACATGGTGGCGGGGTTGCAGGCCAGCGACCGGCTGCACCGCGATCTGATGGCGACCTATTCCGCCACCTACCCCCAGCGCCTGCTGAAACTGCGCCTGCCCTCGGCGATGCCGTTTTTCTTCAATGGCTTGAAAATCGCCGCCACCCTTGCCCTTATCGGCGCCATCGTCGCGGAATTTTTCGGCAGTCCGATCGTCGGCATGGGGTTCCGGATATCGACCGAGGTCGGAAAACTCGGGCTCGACATGGTCTGGGCCACAATTGCAGTGGCGGCATTGTCGGGATCGGCGCTCTATGGGCTGATTGCACTGATCGAATCCCGGGTGACCTTCTGGCACCCGAGCCAAAGAAAATAACAACGCAACGCCCCCGACAGAGGGGCACAACACGGAGGTCTGAACATGAAGAAATTCTTTACCGCAGCGGCCCTTGCCACAATGGCCACAGGGGTAACAACGGGGGCGCAGGCGCAGGATGTGACGCTGCAACTCAAATGGGTGACGCAGGCGCAGTTCGCAGGCTATTACGTGGCGCAGGCCAAGGGCTTTTACGAAGAGGAAGGCCTGAACGTCACCATCAAGCCCGGTGGCCCTGACATTGCGCCAACCCAGGTGATCGCCGGTGGCGGCGCCGATGTGGTCGTCGAATGGATGCCGGCAGCTCTGGCGGCGCGCGAAAAGGGCCTGCCGTTGGTGAATATCGCCCAGCCGTTCAAATCCTCGGGCATGATGCTGACCTGCCTGGCCGAAACCGGCATCACCTCACCCGCCGAGTTCGCCGACAAGACGCTGGGCGTCTGGTTCTTCGGCAATGAATACCCGTTCCTGTCCTGGATGAGCCAACTGAACCTGAAAACCGACGGCTCCGCGGGGGGTGTGACCGTGCTCAAGCAAGGGTTCAACGTTGACCCGCTGTTGCAAAAACAGGCCGCCTGCATCTCGACCATGACCTATAATGAATACTGGCAGGTCATCGATGCCGGCATCGCCGAATCCGATCTTGTGACATTCAAGTATCAGGATCAGGGCGTCGCCACGATGGAAGACGGGCTCTACGTGCTGGAACAGAACCTCGCCGACCCGGCCTTCGAGGAGAAGATGGTGAAATTCGTCCGCGCCAGCATGAAAGGCTGGAAATACGCCGAGGAAAACGCCGATGAGGCCGCGATGATCGTGCTGGAGAACGACGAAACCGGCGCGCAGACCGAAAGCCACCAGAAACGCATGATGGCAGAGGTCGCGAAACTCACCGCAGGCTCCAACGGCGCGCTCGACCCCGCCGATTACGAACGCACCGTGGCCTCGCTGCTGTCCCCCGGCTCCGACCCGGTGATCTCCAAGGCCCCCGAAGGTGCCTGGACCCACCAGATCAGCGACAAGGCGCTGCAATAATGGCAGTTTTCGACGTCTGACACCAACGCCCGGAGCAACCCTCCGGGCGTTGTAATTTGCGGGTTCTGTGGACGGGGGGCCAGCCCCCCGAAGCCCCCCGGAGTATTTGAACCAAGATGAAGAGGAATTGCTGCTTTCAAAATACTCCCGCCGGAGGCATCCGACGGTGCCGCCAGACTCTCATTCCAGATGATGGCGGATCCGCCGCACCATCAGCCAGACCGCCACCAGCACAATGGGCGTCAGCACCGCCAGACCCAGCCCCTTGCTGATCCCAAGCGCCTCGGTCAGCGGATAGATCGCATAGCTGGCCAGGTTGATCGCGTAATAGCTGATCGCCACGGTGGACAACCCCTCGACTGTGCGTTGCAGCCGCAACTGCACATCGGCGCGGCGGTCCATGCTTTCCAGCAGTTTCTGGTTCTGGGCCGAGCGGTCCACGTCGACCCTCGTGCTCAGCAGTTCCGCCGCGCGGGCGGCGCGCTCGGCCATGCTGCGCAACCGGCTTTCCGCGGATTTCACCGTGCGCATCGCCGGGTCATAGCGGCGCATCATGAATTCGGCGAATGTCTGGCGGCCGTTCAGCCGAATCTCGCGCATCACCTGGATGCGCTGGTTCACGATCGCCTCATAGGCCGCAGTCGCGCCAAAGCGGAAGGTATATTTTACCGACAGGCTCTCCAGCTCGGCCGAGATGGCCAGCAGATCGTGCAGCATCACCTCCGGGCTGCGCTCGTTCCCATCCAGAGCGGTGACCAGCCCCGACAGACGCGGGTCCAGCGCGTTCAGCCGGGAGGACAGATGGCGCACCCGCACCAGCGCCAGCATCGACATGGCGCGGTAGGTCTCCACCTCGCACAGCCGCTGCACGATGCGGCCTACCCGGCGCTGCGAGGTGCCGGGCCGCACAAACACCGCAAAGCGCATATGCCCTGCCGGATCAATGCGGAAATCTCCCGCCACCAGCGCCGCGCCATCGACAACTTTCGACACGGCAAGGCTTTCGCCGACAAACCAGTCCTCCAGCCGGGCAACCGCCTCGGCCTCGTCCTCGGGCATATGCTCGATGCGGATCAGCACCGAACACAGCCGCTTGCCGGGGGCTTGCGCCAGCCAGTCCTCGGGAAACACCGTCGCCTCGGCCGGATCAAAGGCCCGGGTTGAGACGCCCTTGCCAAAGGCGGAATAGGTCACGAATTCGGTATGGCTTTCCCATTTCAACTGGTTGCGTCCGATCTCGCCAAAGAAATGGGTGGCCTCGGGTTGCGGATGGGCACTGCCGTTGCGGTCCAGCAGATCCAGCAGATGGTTGCGATCGCGCGCCCGGTCGCGGTTGGCGGCATCCTCCGGTTCCTTGATCGCCAGATAGACCGCGGTGCCCGGTACTTCGATGGCGGGAAAGGGCCGCGCATGCAGTTCGTTGACGATGGTGTAGCGTTGCGGATGATCGGCAAGATGGGTCATGGGGCGCACTCGGCTCAGGGGTGTTGTAGTCACATAGGCTGCGCCCCGCCCCGGACAAAAGCGAATTGCAGGAATACCGGGGTATGCAAAGCCGCTGTTGCGCGAATGTCAAAGGCCCCGGCATCTGCCGGGGCCTTCGCGGGATTTTTCGCAGAAAAATCGTTGCGGTCAGTCGATGAGCGGCAACAGCGCATCAAGGGATTTCTTGGCATCGCCGTAGAACATCCGGGTGTTGTCCTTGTAGAACAGCGGGTTCTCGATCCCCGAATACCCGGTCCCCTGCCCGCGCTTGGACACAAACACCTGCTTGGCCTTCCAACATTCCAGCACCGGCATCCCGGCAATCGGAGAGTTCGGGTCTTCCTGCGCCGCCGGGTTCACGATGTCATTCGAGCCGATCACGATCGCCACATCGGTGGAGGGGAAATCCTCGTTGATCTCGTCCATCTCCAGCACGATGTCATAGGGCACCTTGGCCTCGGCCAGCAACACGTTCATATGCCCCGGCAGACGCCCGGCCACCGGATGGATCGCAAAGCGCACCGTCTTGCCCTTGGCGCGCAGCTTGCGCGTCAGCTCCGACACCGATTGCTGCGCCTGCGCCACCGCCATGCCGTAGCCCGGAATGATGATGATGCTGTCGGCATCATTCAGTGCCGCCGCCACACCTTCGGTATCAATCGCGATCTGCTCGCCCGTCACTTCCATCTGCGGGCCCGAGGTGCCGCCAAAACCGCCAAGGATCACCGAGATGAACGAGCGGTTCATCGCCTTGCACATGATATAGGACAGGATAGCCCCAGAGGAGCCGACCAGCGCGCCGACCACGATCAACAGGTCATTGCCAAGGCTAAACCCGATCGCCGCCGCCGCCCAGCCGGAATAGCTGTTCAGCATCGACACCACCACCGGCATGTCGGCGCCGCCGATGCCCATGATCAGGTGATAGCCGATGAAGAACGCCAACAGCGTCATCGCCACCAGTGTCCATATCCCGGCATCGTTGAAATACATCACACCCAGAAGCACCGAACCAATCGCGGCCGCTGCGTTCAGCATATGCCCGCCCGGCAGTTTCTGCGCGGTGGTGTTGACCTTGCCCGCCAGCTTGCCGAACGCGACCACTGACCCGGTAAAGGTCACCGCCCCGATGAACACACCCAGAAACACCTCGACCCGCAGGATCGAGATTTCAACGGCGGTTTTCTTGGCCAGAAGCGCCGCAAACCCCTCCAGCCCGACGCGGGCGCTTGGCTCCATCGCCAGCACGCGGCTCAGTTCCAGATCGGCGTTGAAGCCGACGAACACCGCCGCGAGGCCAACCAGAGAGTGCATCGCCGCCACCAGCTGCGGCATTTCCGTCATCTGCACCCGTTGTGCGACCACATAGCCGATGCCACCGCCCAGCCCGATCATGATCAGCGAGGCAAACCAGTTGCCCGCGCCCGGCCCCATCAGCGTGGCAACAATCGCCAGCGCCATACCGACGATGCCATACCAGACCGCGCGCTTGGCGCTTTCCTGCCCCGACAGACCGCCAAGCGACAGGATGAAAAGAATGGCCGCGACGACATAGGCGGCCGTGGTGAATCCGTATTCCATCGACCCTCCTCCTTACGATTTCTGGAACATGGCAAGCATGCGCCGGGTGACAAGGAAGCCGCCGAAGATATTGATTCCGGCCATGAAAACAGAAAGCGCCGCCAGCAGGATCACCAGCCAGGAGCCCGATCCGATCTGCATCAGCGCACCAAGGATGATGATCGAGGAAATCGCATTGGTGATCGCCATCAAGGGTGTGTGCAAGCTGTGCGACACGTTCCAGATCACCTGGAACCCGACAAACACCGCCAGCACAAACACGATGAAGTGCTGCATGAAGCTCGCCGGGGCCACCAGCCCCAGTGCCAGCAACAGCACTGCACCAACGGCCAGCAGCCCGACCTGATTGCGGGTCTGGGTCTTGAACGCCGCCACCTCCTGCGCGCGTTTTTCTACCGGGGTCAGTTCCACGGTCTTGGGCTTCGGCTTGGCCGCCGCAATCGCCGCGATCTTGGGTGGTGGTGGCGGGAAGGTCACCGCACCCTGATGGGTCACGGTTGCGCCACGGATCACGTCATCTTCCATGTTATGCACGATCACACCGTCTTTCTTTGGTGTAAGATCGGCCAGCATGTGACGGATATTGTTTGAATAAAGCGTCGATGACTGCGCCGCCATCCGGCTGGGGAAATCGGTATAGCCTACAATGGTCACACCATTGTCGCTGACGGTCTTCTGATCCGGCACGGTCAGGTCGCAGTTGCCACCCCGCTCGGCGGCAAGGTCGATGACCACCGATCCGGGCTTCATCATCGCCACCATATCCGCCGTCCACAGCTTGGGCGCGGGCCGGCCGGGGATCAGGGCGGTGGTGATCACGATGTCCATATCCGGCGCGAGCTCGCGGAACTTCGCCAGTTGCTTGGCCGCAAAGGCCGGGCTGCTTGGGGCGGCATAGCCACCCGTCGCCGCACCATCGGGCAGTTCCGAGGCGTCAAACTCCAGATACACGAAGTTCGCGCCCATCGATTCGATCTGCTCGGCCACTTCGGGCCGCACGTCAAACGCCAGCACGATGGCACCCAGCGAAGTCGCTGTGCCGATCGCAGCGAGGCCCGCCACACCGGCCCCCACAATCAGCACCTTTGCCGGGGGCACCTTGCCCGCCGCCGTCACCTGGCCGGTGAAGAACCGGCCAAAGTTGTTGCCCGCCTCGATCACCGCGCGGTAGCCCGCGATATTGGCCATCGACGACAGCGCGTCCATCTTCTGCGCGCGGGAGATGCGTGGCACCATGTCCATGGCGATCGCCGTGGCACCCTGGCTGGACACCTGCTCCAACAGCTCCGCATTCTGTGCCGGCCAGAAGAACGAGATCAGGGTCTGCCCCGATTTCAGCAGCTTCGCCTCATCCGGTTCCGGGCCGCGCACCTTGACCACCACATCGGCGGCGTCATAAAGCGCGGCGGCGGTCGGCACGACCTCGACGCCGACTTTTTCATAACTCGCGTCGGAAAACCCGGCCTTGGCCCCGGCCCCGGTCTCGATCACGCAAGCATGGCCCAGCTTGATCAGCTGAATGGCCGACTCCGGCGTCATGGCGACGCGATTCTCGCCCTCGAATAGCTCTTTCGGTGCCCCGATTTTCACAGTTTCTCCCCCGCTCCTCAGATTGGTCCTGCGCCACAGCGCAACGGTCCGGCCCTCTATTGCGATCCGAATAGCACCGCGCAAGATTATTTCATAGACCTCTGCTCAATTGCGGCATTTCTATCGCAATTTGCGACCCGAAGACGGCCTGCGCGCGCCAAAGGGCCTGCCCAATGCCCCCAAAGAAAGCGCCCCAACTACCCTTGCGTCATCCGCCACATTCGCCATTGTGAAGGCTGACACCGGAGAAACGCGATGCCGACCGATTTTACCGCCACCCGAGACCAGTTCCACATGCCCGAAGGGGTGATCTATCTGGATGGCAATTCGCTTGGCCCCCTGCCGCGTGCGGCCATTGCCCGTGTGGCGGCTTGCGTCAAGGACGAATGGGGCGACTTGCTGATCCGGGGCTGGAACGCCGCCGGATGGATGGACCAGCCCACCCGGCTGGGCGACCGGATCGCGCGGCTGATCGGGGCGGAACCCGGCTCGGTCGTGCTGGGCGATACGCTGTCGATCAAGGTGTATCAGGCCCTGGCTTCCGCGCTGGAAATGTCTCCCTCGCGCCGGGTCATCTTGTCAGACACCGGCAATTTCCCCTCCGATCTCTATATGGCCGAAGGGTTGTGCCGCACGCTCGGCCCCGACTACCGCCTTGTCACCGTCGCCCCGGAAGAGGTGGCGCAAGCCCTCACCGATGAGGTTGCCGTGCTGATGCTCACTCAGGTGGATTACCGCACCGGGCGCTTGCATGACATGGCAGCGCTGACCGCGCTTGCCCATGAAAAGGGCGCCGTCACTGTCTGGGATCTGGCCCATTCCGCCGGCGCATTGCCGGTGGATCTGGCCGCATGCGGGGCGGATTTCGCAGTTGGCTGCACCTACAAATACCTCAACTCCGGCCCCGGCGGCCCGGGTTTCATCTACGTCGCCCCCCGCCATCAGGAAACCACCCGCCCGGCCCTGTCGGGTTGGCTCGGCCATGCCGCCCCCTTTGCCTTTGACCTGAGCTACCGCCCCGGTTCGGGGATCGAGCGGATGCGGGTCGGCACCCCCGCCATCCTGCAGATGGCCGCGCTGGAGGCCAGCCTCGACATCTGGGACACCGTCGACATGGCCGCCCTGCGTGCCCGCTCCAGCGCCCTGTGCGAGGCGTTCATCGCCGGGGTCGAGGCCGCCTGCCCCGACCTCACCCTCGCCTCACCGCGCAAGGCTGCGCAGCGCGGCTCGCAGGTCAGTTTCCGCCACCCAGATGGCTACGCCATCATGCAGGCGCTGATCGCCCGGGGCGTGATCGGCGATTTCCGCGCGCCCGATATCCTGCGCTTTGGCTTTACCCCGCTTTACACCCCGGATGCCGATGTGCAGGGCGCTGTGGCCATCCTTTCCGAAATCATGGCAACCCGCGCCTGGGACCGGCCCGAATTCAAGGCCCGCGCCAAAGTCACATGATCCGCTTGCGCGCCTATGCGCCCGGTGACCGGGCTGCGGTAAAGCGCGTGTTCTTCCGCGCCGTGCGCGAAGGGGCCGCCGGGCATTACACCGCCGCACAGCGCGCGGCGTGGGCACCCGACCCATCGGTGGACCCGGCCCAGCCCGACCGGCTGGCAGGCCAGTTCTGTCTGGTCAGCGAAAGCGAAGGCCAGATCACCGGCTTCATGTCGCTGCGCGATGACGGGTATCTCGACATGGCCTTTGTCCTACCCGAGGTGATGGGCAAGGGCCATGCCGCAGCACTTTATGATGCCATCGAGGGTGAGGCCCGGCGGCGCGGCCTCACCCGGTTGACCTGCCATGCCAGCCTTCTGGCAAAACCGTTCTTCCAGCGCCGGGGCTGGTGCGTCACCAAAGCCGAGGACTACCCCGTTGGCCCGGTTTCACTGCGCCGCTTTTTGATGCAGCTTGTGATTCCATCCGCAGCGCCTGCTGAACCGAACCCGCCTGAAATCACAGTTCCGCGAGCCGATGGGTGATTTGGCAACTGTCCGCGCAGGGGCTTTGACCTCTGTCGCGACCTCGGCTAGATTTGCTCGACCGGCCTAGGGGCTCTACGGTTCCGGCTTCGATTTTGTTACGGGATTTTCACCATGTCTTCTTCTGCGCTCCGGGCCTTGCTTGCCATCTCCATCTCGGCAGGTCTTGCAGCCTGTGTGCCGACCACCACCGAAACCACCGCTGCCACACCGGCTGTTTCGGTCCCGCAAGAAGGGATCTATCTGGCCACCAAGGACAATGGCATCGCGATTCCGGCCATTGACCCGGCCAAGGTGCCCACCCAATTCCAGCGCCAGATCGTCGACTACCCCTCGACCGAAGCGCCCGGCACGGTGATCATCAACCCGGCGACCAAACACCTGTATTTCATCACCGGCAACAACAAGGCGATCCGCTACGGCATCGCCGTTGGCGCGGCGGGCTTCCAATGGTCAGGTCAGGCGCTGGTGACCAACCGCCGCCAATGGCCGACCTGGACCCCGCCGAAAGAGATGATCGAGCGCAAGCCAGAGCTGTCGAAATGGGAAAACGGCCAGCCCGGCGGCCCGACCAACCCGCTTGGCTCGCGCGCGCTGTATCTGACGACGAATGGCGTGGATTACGGCTACCGTATCCATGGCACACCAGAATGGTGGTCGATCGGCCGCAATGCCTCGTCCGGCTGTATCCGCATGATCAATCAGGACGTGATCGACCTTTACAACCGGGTGCCGGACGGGGCCAAGGTCATCGTGCTGACCGCCAGCGGCCAGATGCCAAAGGGGCTGACCCTGCCGCCCCCCGCACCGAAAAAGAAAAAACCGGAAGAAGCACCGGAAGCGGCGGTTGCCACGCCAGAGGATGCCGACGGTATTGTGACGCCAGCGGCAGGCACGGCCCCGGTGATGGGCCCGGTGATGGGCCCGATGTCCACCGCGCCGCTTGCGCCTTCGGTCACCGGTCCCGCATCGCCAACACCCACAGCCGTGATGCCTGCACCCGGCGTGACCACGCCCGCACTGCCTTCCGCCCCGGCAACACCGGCCCCGGCCACTCCGGCAGTGACAGCCCCGATCGCGCCAGTTCCACCGCCGGCCCCCGCCGCCGTGACACCCGCCGCCCCGGCTGGCGACACACCCCCGCCCCCCGCCTGCGCCGTGCCGCTGGTCAACGGCCTCTGCCCGCAGGGCTGAGCCAAGCCCTGAAATGCAAAACGCGCGCATCTCACGATGCGCGCGTTTTATCATGCCGGGTGGCGCGCGGCGTCACCCCAGCCAGCGATCATAATCGCTGACCAGCAGATGGGTTGGCGCCACGTCTTCCTCGATCTCGGCAAAGCGCCCTATGGGCTCCACAAAGATATTGTCGGTCAGATCGTCATTCACGGTCGAAACCTCACCGATCAGCACATCGCCGCCCTCGCCCCAGAACGCATGCCAGTCGCCCGGCATCAGCGTCACGCTCTCTCCGGGGGCCAGCTTCAGCTTTTCGCCGGGGGCATAGGCGCGGCTGATCCCGTCACAGCGCAGCACGCCCCCCCGGTCGCGGGCAAAGCGGCCTTGATCGTCGCTGCCGTAAAGCTCGATCACCAGGGTCGCGCCGCCGCGGTTGATGATATCCTCGGCCTTGATCACATGGGTATGCATCGGCGACAACTGATCCTGACGGCTGATCAGCAACTTCTCAGCATAGCACATGCCGCCACCACGCTGCAGATCAGCCAGTTCGCCATTGCGCAGCGTGAACAGGAACAGCCCCATCTCGTCAAACCGGCCCTGCCCGTAGTCGGTGATGTCCCAGCCCATGCGGGAGGTGATGATCCGCCCCGCCTGCGCGCGCTGCGCGCGGAACTGATCCGGCGTCCAATAGGCAAAGGGCGGCAGCACAAAGCCATGCTGGCGGATCATCTCATCGGCCGCCGCCATGATCTCATTGATCCGGCTACGTTTCATCACTCGGGTCACGGCATCCTCCCTGCACCTCTGCCAGGGACTATACCCGCCCCGTTAGCGCAAACAAGCGCTCAGGCGCTGCGCATCAGTGCCGGGCGCTTGCCGGCCGCCCAATCCGCCACCGCCTGACCAAAGGCTGCAAACAGCGGGCGCGACACCGGATCGCCCGCCGCATTCCATTCCGGGTGCCATTGCACCGAAAGGGTGAAGCCCGGCGCGCCCTGCACATAGATCGCCTCGGGCGTGCCATCGGGTGCTGTGCCGTCAATCACGATCCGCGCGCCGGGGCGGTTGATGCCTTGGCCGTGCAGCGTGTTGGTCATCACCTCTTCGGCACCCAGCAGCTGATGGAACACCCCGCCCTGCGTAAACCGCACCGGATGGCGCAGGGCGAACTTTTCCTCCAGCGTGCCATCGGGCGGCATGCGGTGGTTCATCCGCCCCGGCAGATCGCGGATTTCCGGGTAAAGAGTACCACCCATCGCCACGTTCACCTCCTGAAACCCGCGGCAGATGCCGAACACCGGCTGGCCACGTTCGACGCAAGCGCGCACCAGCGGCAGGGTGATCGCATCGCGATGGCGGTCAAAACTGCCATGCGCCGGGGTCTCGTCCTCGCCGTATTCGCTGGGATGCACATTGGGCCGACCGCCGGTCAGCAGGAACCCGTCGCACAGGTCAAGCAGTTCCTCGACCACCACAAGGCGCGGGTCCGACGGGATGATGATGGGCAGGCAGCACGACACCTCGGCCACCGCTTCCGAATTCATCGTGCCCCCGGCATGGACCGGATAGCTTTCGTTCAGCAAACTCATGTTGCCGATGATGCCCACAACAGGACGGCGGGAGGCGGAGGGAGTCATTGACTGGCAGCCACGTTCAATATGCATGGCCCTACAATAGGCTCAAAGCTACCGCCGGCCAAGTCCGCACCCGCGCACAACCCGGTTGCACGGCCCATGCAGAACCAATCCGCGCCCGCCAACCCGGATTTGGCGAAAATCCATGCAGAATAACGGTCGCGTGACTTGCCTTCCCGCTACCGGAAGGTGCGACTGTCGCCCAAATGACAGGAGTCGCCCATGAAACCGCATCCGCTTTCCACCCTCCTCACCGTCACATTGCTCGCCAGCACGCCCGCCATTGCGCAGACCATGGATCACTCCGGGCACGGCGGTCACAACAACGCCGCGCCGGCTGCGCAAACCCCCTCCAGCGCAGCCTATGCCGAGGCCAACGCCAGGATGCATGCCGCGATGTCCATCCCCATGACCGGAAATGCCGATGCCGATTTCATCGCCGGCATGATCCCGCATCATCAAGGCGCCGTCGACATGGCCCGCATCGTGCTGCAGCATGGCACCGATCCTGAAGTGCGCAAACTGGCCGAAGCCATCATCGCCTCGCAAGAAGCAGAAATCGCATGGATGACCAACTGGCTGGCGGCAAACGCGCCATAGCCACAAATTTTCTGCGAAAATTTCACCCATCCTGCCGGCCGCCTGACCTGCAACGCAACCCTGGATCTGCTGCTTTCCCAATACTCCCGCCGGAGGCATCCCGCAATCGCCGCCTGCGCAAGTCTCGGCGGAGCCGGACGCGGGCCCCGTGTCACCAGCCCAGAACCTTGCGCAACATGTTCAGTGCCACCAGCGTGATGAACACCGCGAACACCCGTTTCAGCGGCTTTGGGTCCATCGCATGTGCCAGCTTCACGCCCCAGGGCGCTGAAATCATGGTCATCGCAATGATCAGCGCAAAGGCCGGCAGGTTGACCGCGCCCAGCGTGAAGGGCGGCGCATCTTCCACCTGCAGGAACAGGAACACCAGCGCCGAGGGCACTGCGATGGTCATGCCAAAGCCCGCGGCAGTTGCCACCGCGCGGTGGATCGGCACATTGTAAAGGCTCATCAGCGGCACGCCGAAACTGCCGCCGCCGATCCCCATCAGCACCGACAAAAAGCCTACCATGCCACCAAAGCCCGCGCGCTTTGCGCCCTTCGGCATGTCGGCCCCCAGCCGCCAGTCGGGCCGGCCAAAAGCCATATAGAGCCCGACCACGATCCCCAGCACCCCAAAGATCGCCTGCAGCGTCACCGACTTCAGCGCCGAGGCGGTGAACACCCCGATCACCGCCCCCACCCCGATAGCGGGGGCCCAGGTCCGCAGGATGTCCCAATCCACCGCGCCCTTTTTGTGATGCCCCAGGACCGAGCGCAGCGAGGTCACCACAATCGTGGCCAGCGAGGTGGCAAGACAGACCTGCATCAGTTGCGGCCCGGCATAGCCCAGATAGCCAAAGGCGTAGAAGAACGCCGGAACCAGCACGATGCCGCCCCCCACCCCCAGCAATCCGGCAATCACACCGGCGACGAGGCCGATCACGGCCAGCAGGCCGATCATCGGGATCAGAAGGCTTGGGTCTGGCATGGGCGGCTCCTTTGGCAATCGGGTGCGATCGCAGTTTCATGGCCCTTTGCTGATAGCGCGCAATCATGGCGGGGGCCAGAGCGGGCTTAACGGCGGGACGCGAAAGGTGTAATCAGACCGCACCATTTTCCGATGCGAGTCGCTGCCCATGTCCTCCTCCCTCCTGCGCCCTGCCCTCGTGCTTGGGCTGCTTTCTTGCGTCGGCCCCTTTGCCATCGACATGTATCTGCCCGCGATGCCCAAAATCGGCACCGACCTTGGCACCTCTGTGGCCGCAATGCAGGGCACGATCACCGCCTATTTCCTGGCCTTCGGCGTGGCGCAGCTGTTCTACGGGCCCTGGGCCGATCAGGCCGGGCGCAAGCCGCCGCTTTACGCCGGGCTGGCGGTGTTTCTTGTCGGCACGCTGATCTGCACATTGGCACCCTCGATCGGCTGGCTGACCGCAGGGCGCTTTGTGCAGGGCCTTGGCGGGGCTGCCGTAATGGTGGTGCCGCGCGCCATCATCCGCGACATGGCCACCGGGCATCAGGCCACAAGGCTGATGGCGGCGATCATGCTGGTGATTTCGGTCTCGCCGATGCTGGCACCACTCGCCGGGGCCGGGGTGATGGCGATTGCCAGCTGGCGCTGGATCTTTGGCATGCTGGCGATCGCCGCCCTGCTGTCACTGCTGATGATCCGCTTCGTGCTGGCCGAGACCCTGCCACAGGCGCAGCGCCAGCGCTTTGACATGGCCGGCACGATGCGCGGCGCAAAGCGGCTGCTGGGCGACCGGGGGTTCATGGCGCTGACCTTCCTTGGCGGCTTTGCGATGGCAAGCTTTTTTGTCTTCATCGCGTCCGGCCCCTTTGTCTATACGCAGGCCTTCGGCCTGTCGCCGACAGGGTTCTCGCTGGCCTTTGCGGTCAATGCGATCGGGTTCTTTTCCGCCTCGCAACTGGCGGCGGGCTTTGGCCAGAGGTTTGGCGCGGCACGGGTGGTGCGGGTGGCGGTGCTCGGGTTCTTTGCCAGCACGCTGTGCCTTGCCCTGATCGGGGCCATGGGTTTTGCCACCCTTGCGGTGGTTGTGGCGGGGCTGTTCATCGCCAACGCCTTCCTCGGGTTGGTCATCCCCACGGTGATGGTGCTGGCGCTGGAGGAACATGGCGACATCGCGGGCCTTGCCTCATCGCTGGGCGGCACGTTGCAGATGCTGGCGGGGGGCGTGATGATTGCGCTGACCGCGCCGTTCTTTGACGGCACCGCCCTGCCGATGCTGGCAGCGATCGCGGTGTGCGGTGCACTGGCACTGGCCCTGTCGCGCGTGATCCGTATTCAGGCGGTGACCGCCTGAACCTGCGACAGGGCATGGTCCAGCAGGTCCAGCCCCGCGCCCTCGCGCGTGGCCCCTTCCGACAGCACCCGCCGCCAGCCCCGCGCCCCCGGGCGTCCGGTGAACAGGCCCAGCATGTGCCGGGTAACCTGGTGGAGCCGACCGCCCGCCGCCAGATGCGCGGCGATATAAGGCTTCATGTCCTGCACCACCTGATGCGCGTCGGGGGCGAAACTGTCGCCCCAAAGCGCATCGGCCCCGATCAGCGTGGCCGATGGGTCGTGATAGGCCGCGCGCCCGATCATCACCCCGTCCAGCCCCTGATCCAGCAGGTCTTTCGCCTGTGTCAGCGTCGAGACCCCGCCATTGATGCAGATCACCATATCCGGAAAATCGCGTTTCATCCGCAGCACCAGCGGATAGTCGAGCGGCGGGATCTCGCGGTTTTCCTTTGGGGAAAGCCCCTGCAACCATGCCTTGCGGGCATGGATGATGAAGTGGCGCACGCCCGCCCCTGACACGGTGTCGATGAAACCGGGCAGCACCTCGTCTGGGGTCTGGTCGTCCACCCCGATCCGGCACTTCACCGTCACCGGCACCGCAGACTCCGCGATCATCGCCGCCACGCAATCGGCCACCAGCGCAGGCCGCTCCATCAGCACCGCACCGAAACAGCCCGATTGCACCCGGTCGGACGGGCAGCCGACATTCAGGTTGATCTCGGCGTAACCCCAGTCACGCGCAATCCGCACCGCCTGCGCCAGCTCTGCCGGAACCGAGCCCCCCAGCTGCAACGCCACCGGATGCTCCACCGCACTGAAATCCAAAAGCCGGGGCCGAGCGCCATGGATCACCGCAGAAGCCGTCACCATCTCGGTATACAGCATCGCGCGGCGCGTCATCATGCGGTGAAAGACCCGGCAATGCCGGTCGGTCCAGTCCATCATCGGTGCAACGGAAAGTCGAAAAGCCTTGGAATACTGGCTATTATCTTGTATTTCAGAAAGTTTTTCCGTGTTCGACACTGCCGACTCCGTCGCTATTTTCACTTGTAAAGGCGGATTTTGAGAACCAAGTACTCCTGAGGGAGTACTTTTCACAGCCTTGGAGTACCGATGGGAACCATCACCGCACGCAAGCGTCAGGACGGCAGCATGGCCTTTCGGGCCTTGATCCACTTAGAGCAAAACGGCCGGACCGTCCACAAAGAGAGCACGACCTTTGACCGCCGCCCTACGGCGAAGGCCTGGATGGCACAGCGCGAAAAGGAACGACGCGAACCCGGCGGGCGCGAGGCGGCTCAAGGCAAGAAGGGCACTTTGGACGATCTGATCGGAACCTATCAGCAGAAGATGTTGAAATCCATCGGCCGGACAAAGACTCAGTGCCTGAACACCCTGCGCAAAACCGATCTTGCGCGCATGAACTGCGAGGACATCCGAAGCCCGCACATCGTCGAATTTGCCACGAAACTTGGCGAGGAACGCGAACCTTCAAACGTTGCAAACTACATGTCGCATCTTTCCGCTGTGATCCGCCTGGACCGTCCAGCGTGGGGTTATCCGATCGACTATCGTGTGATGTCGGAGGCAAGGACTGTAACCGGCAACCTTGGTGCAACTGGCAACTCCAAGGTTCGCGACCGCCGCCCAACGGCTCTGTTGCACAAATCCGGTGAGGGATTCATCTTGTGAATCCAGTGTGGTAGCTGGAAGGCATGAGCAGACCCACACCGCCCGCCTACAAGACCAGGAACTGGCCCGCCTATACCGAAGCGCTCAAGCGCCGCGGCGCGCTGACGATCCATTGGCCGGTAGGCGATTGCCTGCAATCGCCGTAAGGCTGGTTCGATCGCACCATGACCTGGGAGGCTGCGCCGACCGGGAAACGTGGCCGACAGCGCGATTGCAATGACGCGGCCATCCAGAGCTGCCTGACAATGAAGGTGCTGTTCGGGATGGCACTGCGACAAGCCACCGGGTTCGTCGAAAGCCTGCTCCGCCTTATCGACCTGGACTGGACCGTGCCCAACCTCAGCACGTTGTCGCGTCGGCAGAAGACCCTGAAGGTCGACATCCCGTATCGCGGATCAGAGGGTCCGCTGCACCTGCTGATCGACATCGAGCCGGTGAGCGCCACCGGTTCGAGCGAACCGGCGCGGGGGAATCAAGGTCGAAGGCGAAGGTGAATCGAACGCCCGCAAGCATGGCGGCACGAAGCGCCGTGTTTGGCGCAAGATCCACATCCGATGCCCGGCAGGCGAATGGAACATTCGCCGAGAGGGGGTATTGACGAGAAAACACTGGAAATCCTGGCCGCCGAGTTCACCACCAGCGAAGTGGGCGACGCGCCCATGCTGCCCGAGCTGCTCGACCAGATCCCGCCTGATCAGGAGATCGCCAGCGTCACCGCTGATGGCGCCTTCGACACGCGCAAATGCCATCGCTGCGGGGGCTTGCGCGGCCCCATCAGGGGCCACGGTCCCCCTTCGCACCATCGCTGCCCGCGGCGCTGCCGCGATCATACCGCCCCGCAAGAACGCCAAGCCATGGAAGCCGACACTGCCGGAGCAATCGCACGGAACGAGGCCCTGCGCGCATCGAAGCGCTTGGGTAGGACGATCTGGCGACGATGGAGCGGCTATCACCGCCGAAGCCGCGTCGAAACGAAGATGCATTGTGTGAAACAACTGGGTCAGCTTCTCATGGCGCGGGAATTCGACCGCCGGGTCGCGGAGGTCCAGGTCCGTGTTGCCGTCATGAACGGCTTCACCGAACTCGGCATACCCGAAACTCAAGCCGTGGGATAAGTCTGTCCAGGGAAAGGGGGAGTCCCCTTGTCACCGGATTTGTGCAACAGAGCCAGTTCGCAACCAACTGGTTCAAGCCGGGGCACGGTTGCACATGGGTCAATTCTCAATGGCAATCAACTCCGAATCACTTCAAGAAACTGACAGAACCTGTTTCTCTCCACTCCGCAATTTTTGATTGAGTGAAGGGGGCGCACTGCAATTTGAGGGATTAAATTGGCAGAGAGGGAGAACAGTCAACCTTTGCTTTCGAAACAATTCCCGACGCAACGCCGCGAAAGTGGCGATGTAGCGGATTTCTGCCGGTTCTGCAGGTTGTCGTCGGCGGAAATGTGCTAAGATTAAATTCTGGTTAAAGTCCTGGCGGCATGCCTAGCAGAGGTCTTCTGCCAAGCGTAGCGGCACTGTCCAAAGCCGTATTGAAGGGTCATTGGATCGGCACGGTTCGAACGTGTCCGCTGGGTTTTTTGATATTTCGAATGCGTGAGTAGTGGGGGAGTGTTGATGGAACGGTCGAGTTTGGCGCTGTTTTCCTATCAGCCGATGATGGCTGAAATATTGAAAAAGCGTATCTCAGAAAGCAAAAGCCTTTCGGTTGTGGCGGCGACGGTACTGCGCGGTGAAATCACTGATCTTGCACGTCGGCACAAACCCGATCTGTTTGTCGTGGACTGCGGTCAGCCGGATCGGGGCATTTCAGCCATCCGCCATCTACGCGAGGCATCTCCCAAAACAAGGGTCGTGATCTTCACCGGAATCGAGAATCCCGAGCATGCCGTCATCGCCCTAGATGCCGGAATTGCAGGTTACATTTCATCAGCTTGCACGAAGATTGATGTGCTGGCGGCGCTTGAATTGACGGCAACCGGGCAAACTTTTATCAGCCCGCATGTCGCAGCTTGGGTGATCGGGCGCATGCGCGCAACATCGGAAGAACGCAAACAGGCGGTTGAGCGGCGCCTGAACCATCGCGAGGAACAGATCGCCCGGTTCCTGGTGCAAGGCTGGACCAATCGGGCCATTGCCGAGCGGCTGGGCCTGAGCGAAAAGACCATCAAATATTATATGTCCAACCTGATGCAAAAGTTTGCCGCACGGAATCGTCTGGAACTTGCCATGGCACTCCCCAGACCGCCTGACGGACCAATGCTTTTTCAATAGGGTGCCAGTCCTGGAAGCCGTCGCCGTCCATAAGGGTGGCGACGGTTCATTTCTGGCAATGACGCCTTCGCTTCGAAGCCGGTCAACGTTCCCGGAGGGCGCGGCTGAACTGATCTGTAATCGGCTTGATCAGATAAGACAGTGCTGTTCGTTCTTCGGTCGTCATGAATACCTCGACCGGCATTCCAGGCATAAGCTGTTGACCACCCAGCTTTGCCAATTCGCCATCCTCAACGCCCACACGCGCCAAGTAATACGTCTGGCCAGAAGCCGGATCCCGGCTGGTCGCCGCCGAGACATGGATGATCGTGCCGTTCAGTTCGGGTGTCGTGCGATGGTTGAAGGCGGAAAAGCGCAGGCGGGCCGACTGACCGGGCGCCACCTGATCGATGCTGGCAGGCGGCACCCGTGCTTCAATCCATAGCCGGGCATTTTCAGGCACGATCGTGATCAGAACCTCTGCCGGAGAAATCACACCGCCGATCGTGTGGATGCTCAGTTCGTTCACCGTGCCACTGATCGGAGCGCGGATATCGGTGCGCCTCAGCCGGTCTTCGGTGGCAAGCTTGCGGTCGCGCAATTCGGCAATGCGCGTTTCCACCTGGCTCAGTTCGCGTTGGGCTTCGGTGCGGCTGGTTTCGTCAATTGCGATGATCTGAAGTTTGATTTCGCTGATCCGGGTGCGGGCACGGGCGATTTCAGCGTCGATTTCGCCCAACTGGCCCGACAGCTGAGCAACCTCACGGTTGACGGCATACAGCCGAGTGGTTTCCGAAAGCTTGCGGTTCGTCAGTTCTACAATCCGCGCCTGTTCAACGGTGGAAAGCTGGGTTTCATCCGCCTTCGACCGGCGTTGGGCTTTCAACCCTTCGATTTCATCACCAATCTGTTCGATGCCCAGCATCAGTTGGCGACGCTGGCTGTCCCGGTTGGCACGGTTTCCCTCAAACAAGCGGGTCGCCCCCGTGACCACTTCGACATTCGCCCGGTCGTCCGTCAGCAGATCGTCGGGGAAGGCGATTTCGTTCAATCCGTCGCGTTCGGCCAACAGTCGCGCCCGCCGGGCCAGCAATTCGACAAGTTGGGACTGCACAATCGACAGCTCTGCCCTGGTCTGCGCATCTTCCAGCCGGATCAGCACCTGCCCTTGCGTCACCAGATCGCCTTCGCGCACCGCAATGTCAGACACGATGCCCCCGTCCCGGTGCTGGATCGACTTCAAATTCTGATCTACGGTCACCGCTCCCATTGCGATCACCGCGCCGGACAGCCGCGCAGTTGCCGCCCAACCGCCGACGCCGATGACCAGGAACGCGCCTAACGCCAGCCCGCTGATGACCAGAGGGGCCAGCCGATAGGTCTTGTCGGTGTCGTTTTGCTTTGACGTGGTCATGGGTCTGTGTCTCCTTTGCGTTCTGGCGCGGTCACGCCGACATGTCGGTGATCACAAAGGCATAATGGCCCTGAATGAAGATCGTGGTCTCGAAGCTGTCGTCGGAATTCAGATCGGCTTCGATGATCGTGCGGCGGACGTCGTCGACCATGTCCTGACGCACCCGGATCGGGACGTAATCCTGGTCTAGCCGATCACCGTACAGGGCTTCGAATTCATCTTCCAGCCGGTCAAATATCTTGTCGAAAAGCTTGTAGTGCGAAAGCTTTAGCTTGTCGCCGTGCTTGAAGTCGGTGATCTCATGCACCACAAGATGCGGGTTTTCAGTTGCAGCATACGCCAGAAACTCGAACGTATTGAGGCCTGAACTGCCGGACAGGACACTTGCTACATTGCCGACAATGATATGGTCATCGCCGTCGCCGCCGGTTGCATTCTCAAAATCTTCAATACTGTCGTGACCGATTTCCTCACCCGTGGCAAAACCGCGCGCGAGGTCTATGACCACGCCTTGTGTGGTCACCGAATAATCAATGGTGTCTGACCCTTCCCCGCCAAAGAACCAGTCGTCTTCTGCATCGGCAGCAGCCATGACGGTATCGTTGCCCGCCCCGCCATACACCACATCCTGACCGGCGCCGTCCAGCAGCAGATCATCGCCGTCCCCGCCGTCAAGCAGGTCGTCGCCATCGCCGCCGAGCAAGGTGTCATTGCCCGTGTTACCCAGCAGAACGTCGCTGCCCGCGCCGCCGTCCAGAAGATCGTTGCCCGAACCGCCCTCCAGAATATCATCGCCGATACCGCCGAACAGGCTGTCGTCACCATCTCCTCCGAACAGATGATCATCGCCGTCCTGCCCCATCAGGATGTCGTTGCCGCGACCGCCGTAGATGGTGTCATGCCCGGCGCCACCCAGCAGGTGATCATGGCCATCTCCGCCCGAGATCACGTCATCGCCGTCGCGCCCGTCGATGTTATCGTCGCCGGCGGCACCGTCGATATCGTCCGACCAGACCGTGCCGATCAGCAGATCGTCACCGGAGGTTCCCCGCAGCATCGGGCGAACTGCCATGAAATGCGCGGTCTGACTGATTTCGAATTCCCCGTCGGTGATGGTGTAGCTGACCACCACCGGCTGCGTGTATTCCCCGGTTGCCTGATAGATCCAGTCAAATCCCGATGGCGTCAGAGTACCCGAGCTTGCCGTCAAACCGGCCACGGACAGAGTGTCTCCGTCCGGGTCGACGGAATGGCGTAAGAGGTCGGCCAATCCGATCAACAGCACAGAGGTGCCAATCACATCATAAAGATACACGGGTCCGTCAGCGCGTGGGGCGCGGTTTGGTGTGGTGCGGTCACGGTCAGCCGGGCGATCTGCTGCGGCGGATGGATCCTCGCTTTCGCCCGTTGGCGGGGTTGGATCATCCGACTGGTCCACTGCCGCTGCGATGCGAGGGGACGACAGGGGGGCGATGACATCTGTTCCGGGTGTCAGACCGTCGTTTGACGCTGCACTTGGCACGATCAGGCTCAAGATACCCTTCTGAACATTCACAAACGGCGCATCCAGCGCAAAGTGGGCGCTGTGATAGCTGATGTCAGTCAAACGGATTACCGGCGGGCGGCTGGGTTCGACCGAAATCGGTTCAGACAGGGGATCGGCCTTATCGGCCTTCGGTGCTGAAAGGCTTGCCACCGGATCGCGTGAGCCACCCGGCAAGGACACATTGGCAAGCCGACCAGAGCCGCCATCATCCGACGTATCCCCGCGCATATCGGTCTGTGGCCGGGCCGAGGCTGGAAAGATGGATTTCAGGTAGAGAGCAATACCGACAAATGCCATGGCCAGAACATTGGGCACCATCGATAGTCGTTCGGGATCCTTCAAGGCGTAGCGCGCGGCCGGATCCGTTTCGGAGGCGGGCGTTTTAGTTCCCTTTACGCCAATGATCATGATCTGCCCCCCTGCACACCCGGTTGGGCCATGCGCGGCGCAAAGCCAGCGGATTTTTCCGTCTTTCCGGGCTTCTGGGGCTTGAACGGCGACGGGGTGGCGGCTGCCGGTGTCGCAGTATTGGCCGGGTCTGCCGGCGCTGCGGCAACCTTGGCGCGGATGATCTCGTCCTTGAGCCCGAAGGCGGTCAAGCGGCCATTCTGGATCGCTGCTACAAGGTCGACAGCGGCCAGCGCGCTGGGGCGATGCGCGATAATGACGACGATGCCGCCCCGTGCCTTGATCGCGGTGATGGCCTGGGTCAACGCAGCCTCGCCCTCTCCGTCCAGGTTCGAGTTGGGTTCGTCCAGCACCAAAAGAAACGGTGCCCCATAGAGCGCGCGGGCAAGGCCGATGCGCTGCCGCTGCCCGCCGGACAGGCTTGTCCCCAAGGGGCCAAGCCGGGTTTTATAGCCGTCAGGCATGCGCAGGATCATGTCATGCACGCCGGCAGCCTTAGCGGCCGCAACCACGGATTCAGGGTCCGGCACCTCGGCCATCCGCGAGATGTTGTCTTCGATGGTGGCATCCAGCAGGGCCACGTCCTGGGGCAGATAACCGATGTGCTTGCCGAGGATTTCGTCGTCGTATTGCGACAATTCGGCATTGTCCAGCCGCACCGCGCCGCGCAGGCAAGGCCAAATCCCGGTCAGGGCCCGGACAAGTGTCGTCTTGCCGCCGCCACTTGACCCGATCACGCCAAGCGCCTGACCTGGGTGCAACTCGAAACTGACCTCGCTCAGCAGAACGGTTCCCGTCCCGGGCGCAGCGACGGTAATGTTTTCAACCTTCAGCGTCGAAGCAGGGGTCGGCAAACGCATCGGCTTTTCCTTGCCCGCCATCACCACAGCGGTTTCACGCAACCGCCCAAAGGCGGACCGTGCGCCGACAACCTGCTTCCAGTTCCCGATGGCCATGTCGATCGGCGCAAGCGCCCGGGCCGATGCGACCGAGGCCGCGATGATCGCACCCGCAGATAACTGCCCCTGAATGGTCAGATAGGCCCCGAGCCCCAGCACCGCCGATTGCAGGATCATCCGCAGCACCCGCGAAAACGCGCCAAAGGTGCCGCTGATGTCGCTGGCGCTGGTCTGGATCGCGAGATGCTCATCGTTGGCCTTGACGAACCGGCGCACTGCCCGGCTTCCGATGCCCATTGCCTTGATGATCTCGGCGTTGCGGGCATTGGAATCCGCAATGCGGTTGCGTGCGACGACCGACTGATGCGCCCCAGCCGACAGGCGGCGGGTCATCAACTCGGTCAGGATGGTCAGAAACGCAAGCACCAGTGCCCCACCGAGGGTCAACGCACCCAGCCACGGATGCAGCAGATAGACAAACCCCAGAAACAGCGGCACCCAAGGCAGATCGAACAGCGCGGTCGGCCCTTGGCTGCCCATGAAGCCGCGCACTGTATCGACATCGCGTCCTCGCTCCAGCGCTTCGGCGGTCGAATAGCCAAAGCGTGGCATGTCGATGGCGATTTCATGCGCTACGGGTGCAAGCTTTCGATCCAGCCGCGCGCCCACCCGCACCAGAATTTGCGAACGGATCACGTCGAACATGCCCTGAAACAAGTAAAGTCCGATCGCCAGGATCGAGATGGCCACAAGAGTAGAGACGTTGCCGCTGGTCAGGGCGCGGTCATATATCTGCAGCATGTAAAAGGCACCGGTCAGCGCAAGAATATTGATGATTCCCGACAATCCGAACAAAAAGAAAAAAATGCTGCGAAAGCCGCGGGTCAGCTTTTCGAAGTGGTGGCGCTTGACGGCCGATGTCGTTTCTTTTCCAGCCACGATCCTTTGCCTTTCAATGCTTTGACACTTTGTAAACGCGAAACGCGAAGACCGGTGCGGGGAAAGGAATCCTCCCCCGCACCGTCAGGCATCACAGGCTGAAATCGCTTGCAGTCAGATCGTGCGCCCCCTTGATCTGGATGGTGAAGTCGGCGTCGTCGCCATCGGTTGTCTTGCCTTGCACAAGGGTCACATCCTGCCCATCCATCTGGGCCAGCGTGATCATCAGCTGTCCCGGCCCGGTCAGACCCCCAGATACGATGGTAAAGCTCTGGTTACCCGAAGCGCCTGCGTTGGCGTCAATCGCGCTCAGGTCCAGCCGGTCGCCGGGATTGAAGGTGACGATGGTATCGCCATCCGCATCGCCCGCCGACAGAAAGCGGAAGGTGTCATTGCCTTCGCCGCCATCGATCACGTTTCTGGCGCCGCTGGCGGTGATCACATCATCGCCCGACCCGGTGATGATGTTCTCGATGCTCCAGATCACGTCGCGGCCGGTCTGGGCACTGTTGACAAAGCCGCGCTCCATATGGCCAGTGCCAAGGTTGGCAGTGATGTTGGCGGTTATCGCCGACATGTCCAGCGTGTCGATGCCATCGTCACCATAATACACATCATCGCCATCGCCGATTTGTGCCACGATCACATCGTTGCCATTGCCACCGAACACCGTGTCGTTGCCGGCACCGGCATTGATATAGTCGTCGCCGTCCTGACCAAATATCCGGTCATCACCTTCGTCGCCAAAAACCATGTCGGCACCGTCACCGGCAAGGATATCGTCGTTTCCGGCGTCGCCGAACAGGATGTCGCGCCCGGCAGTGCCGACCATTGCATCCTTTCCGGTTGTGCCGAATTGCACCGATGGCGCGGTTGCGGCCGCAGGCTCTGTGGCAGCGGGCGTTCCGACCTCTGTTGCATCCGGCGCCTCTGGCACTGCAACGGGCATGTCCGACACGGCAGCTTCGTAGTCCCCGATCACCTCGTCAGCGGTGGCGATGCGCGGCGTGCCGGTGAAGGTGATGGAATGGCCCGCCCCCGTCAACGTGACCGAACCATCGCTGTTGGCCACCTCGGCGTAGTCCGCAATGACCGCTCCTGCCGCTAGCACGATCACATCCTGCGGGCGCAGCGTGCCAATCAGCCGGTCGTTGCCGCCCGACGAGCGGAACACGATCCGGTGTTCGGATTGCAGGGACGAGATGTCGATGGTGTCATCGCCTGCGTCGCCGACAAGGGTTATCGTGTTGGTCAACAGGGAAGTGCTGGAGAAATCGCCGAAAGTCAGATAGGTGTTTGCTCCGCCACCCCCGTTTATCACGATCTCTTCGATCCCGCGCAGTTCTGCGATCACGTTGTTATTGTAAAAGTTCCCTGCGTTTGGGTTGCCGTTGCGGGCCACGATGATCTGGGTATCGGGATGAAGGTTCCCAGTGCCTTTGCCAAGGTCATTGGCCCAGTAGTCACGCGTGTAAAGACGGAAGGTTTCCGCGCTGTTGTTGCCATTGACCTCGAAGGTGTCGGTTCCGGCACCGCCGTCAATCCGGTCACGACCATCACCGACATTCCAGATGACCAAGTCATCCCCCGGCCCGCCAAAAATCTCATCATTGCCCGCGCCGCCAACAATCGTATCGTTGCCGCTGCCGCCGTTAAGAATGTCATTCTGGTTGCCGCCAAACAGCAGATCTTCGCCACCATTCCCGTTGATGGTATCGGCACCGTTGTTGCCCGACAACGTGTCATTGCCTTCGCCGCCGTTTATGAGGTTTGCCTGATTGCTACCGTTCACCAGAATTCCCGGAACAAGTGCGTTTGTCGGCTCAGATGTGACGGTTTCTGCGTTGCCCATCCAATCGACAAAGCTGACCTGCACGCGCAGCTGTACAGTGTCCTGGCCGACGCCGCGGGTAAAGCTGTCGCCCGTTGCGTCGGCAATATCGACCCACACCCCAGTCACGAACGCCTGCCACTGATAGCCAAGGGTTGCCATGTTGATGCCGTTGGCATCAGCAATGCCCGATATATCCACGGTCAATGTTTCGCCGGCATCCGGGATCAGGTCAGACAGCACCGGTTGCCCGGTCGCCGCCGATTGGGCGGTGTTGATGGTCAGCCCGGCAAATTGCAGGCGTTCGATATTGCCCACAGTATCAGTGCCGTCTGACAGGCGCGCACGGCCGGTTGCCGGATCAACGGCCGCAGCCCCGGTGGATTGGGTCACATGGTCAATTGTCAGGCGGCCATCCGGGCGTTGACTGATCGTGTAGTTTTGAATCGCATCCCAATAGACTGCGGTATCCTCACCGCTGTCGCTGTACAGGATTTCCCGCACGATATGCAGTTGTCCTGGGTTGATGGCGCCGTCCAGCATCCACTGCGGCAGGGTCTTGGTGACGCCGCCAAGGGTCAGGTTGCCGGCAATGCTTTGCACCGATCCCAGGATGACCGGGCTGCCATCGCCATTCAAGATCGGGGTCTTGTCGGGGTTCCAGGCGTGGATCGCGACCCGCACGTTCAGATAAGCGTCGCCGTCGATCACGTCATTGCCCGCCCGGCCTTCGATAGTGTCAGATCCGCCACCACCCAACATGATGTTGCCATGGGCAAAGGCCAGCTTTTCGACCCCGGTGCCATCGGCCCAGTATTCCATCATCTGCATCATGTCGGCGGTAATCAACTGATCAAGTCCCCGGATGCGGTCGATGCCGGCCTGATCCAGTTCATTGAACACGAAGTTGCCTTCGGGGGTCGGGTCGGCAATTGCCCCGCCGCCGTCAAAGCTGCGGTTGTCTCCGCGCAGCACATCATTGCCGAACCAGCCGGAAATCGACTCGACTTGGCTATACCGGTCGCGCAGCACTTCAAGCGGCAGGGTAGTGAACACCTCGACATTCATATCGGCATCGGCCCCGAAAGCCTGGCCCTGATGTGTCACCCAGTCATGACCCCACATGCCGATGAATTTCTGGATGCCTTCACCGGCGAACATGATGTCATCGCCCGAGTCCGCGTCATAATCGGTGTCGCCTTGACCACCGTTCAGCACGTCGTGTCCGATGACGGTCGAGTTGAAGAACAAGTCTCCCATGTCGCCCGCAATGTAATCGGCGCGCAGACCGGCTTCGACCCAGTCATCGCCTTGATTGCCGAACAGGATATCCTGACCTTCACCGCCCAGCAGGAAGTCGTCATCTTCGCCCGCGCGGATTTCGCCGCCGTCGGGCCCTGTCATCAGGAAGTCCTTGCCCGAGCCGCCGAAGATCAGCGGCAGGCCCGCGCCGCCATGGATGACATCATTGCCGGATTCGCCCTTGAACACAGCGGTCTCGCCAACCGGGGCTCCGATTTTGGTCAGGATGTCGTCACCAGCCCCGCCGTTGATATTATCAACGCCTTCGCCTGCCTCGATCCGGTCATCCCCGCCAAAGCCCCACAGTGCATCGTCGCCATTTCCGCCGATGATGGTGTCGTTGCCTTCGGTTCCGGCTATGACCACATGGTCATAGCCATTGTAGCGGATGTAGTTCGGGCCACGCTCGACCAGCGACGACACCGCCGCAAGGAAGGGGTTGTCGTGCACCGGATCAGGCGAGCCAAGGGCCGCTTGCTGTGCCGGATCAACATAGAAGGTGTGGTCCATATTGGCGAACACATCCATCGGCAGGCCAAACATCGTCTCGCCCAGATCAGTGTTGCGCATCGCTATCTTGGCCAACGAGTTGTTTTCCAACTCGACCAGAAGGTTCAACCCCTGGGTCCGCGACAGATAATAGAAACGATCTCCATCTTGCAGGTTTTCCATCTGCAGTTCGAACACAAAGGCAAAGGTGGTGCCCAACATGCCGCCGAAGGGCATCTTCTTTTCGGCCAGCCCGCCGACCCACAGATCAATGTCATTGACCCCGGTGGTTGCGGCAGGCCCGTTCAGAAAGGCCAGACGGTCGGCGGGAGCACCTTCGCCGCCGAACACCAGCGCCATGGCCGCGTCGCGCTTGCCTTCGATGGTGCTCGCAGCAGTGATCGTCGAATGGGTGCCATAGGCCGCGATGAAGTTCACCAAAGATGCCGGATTTTGCATGTTCAGCGCAAAGTCTGACCAACTGGTATAGGGGGCAAGCTGCGTGTCGCCATACGCAAGTGCCTGAAACTGGGCGCGGGCCTCGTTCAGGGTGGGCATCCCGGTATCACGACCGCGGGCAATGTTGATCGCCGCAAGGTCCAGAGGGATACCGACAAGCTGGTTGCGCAGCACGTTGGTGACGAATTCGTCGATCTCGTTGCCAACCTGCCCGGTCATGCCCCTGATGATCGCGCCTGCCGCCTGTTCGGCGGTCATCGTGCGGTCGTTGTCAAAGGCGATGGGGTTCAGGAACGCATCAAACAGGGTCATGTCGCCCCGACTGCCATCCGCATAGACCCTGTCCACCGTCTCGTTCAGCATGGAATGGCCAAAGCGATAGATCACATGGGCGAATTCGGCAAAGATCGCCGGGTTGATCTGCGGGTCGGGCTGCACCACGAAGATGTCGACATCGGGTTGGATCTTGCGGGCGAATTCCTCGAACACCAGATGCTGGTATTCCATTTCGGTTGTGAAGCGCGCCGCCTGGAACAAACGCTCGCCGTTCCAGGATCCGTCGGACAATTGCCATTCGCTGATGAATGCCGCGTCGCCTGTGGCAAGGATCACGGCTTTCGAATGTTCGACCAACCGGTTGTGTTCGGCGTGGAACAGGTGGTGGATCGCGGTCAGGCCGATGTTTTCGTTGCCGCGCCCATCACCGGTGACGAAATGCCGGTCCAGCATCTCGTTGTCATAGGTGGTATTGTTGCCGCGGACGTCCATATCGCCGGAATAGCCAACCACCGAGTCGTCATCGGGCAAAAGATTGCCGGCCGCATCGGTCTTGGGGGCTGCAAGGTGGGCGATGTCGTCCAGAAACGCGATGCCCGTGCGGAACGCGCCTACGGCAGACGGGTCGATCCCTGCGGCGGTGCCTTCCATATAGATCGCCGTCCCATCCCCGTTCAAGCCGACCATCAACTGTGCGTAACCATTTTCGCCAGGAATGAACTTGCCGTAAGGGTCCACCAGAACCACTGGCACATTGCCGATATCCTTGTCGGTCAACTGGATGCCCAGCATGGTCAGCGCCTGTGCCTTCACATCGGCCCATGTTGCCAGACCCCCGGTCGCGCCTTCCAGCAGGTGCCCGGTGGCTACCGCGCCATCAGGCCCATCCCGGTATTCGCGCAAGAACACCTGATGCGACGGATTCGAGGTGTAGGTCTGGTTCTGATCGACCCATGGCGTCACCACGTTGGCCTCGCCATCGCCCAAAGTGACCCGTGTGACGGCCATGAAATTGGTGTGGCTGTCAGGGACATACAGGGGATCATCGGGCAAAAGCGGCATGTAGATCGTGCCGTTGCCGCCCTTGGCCACCAGATCAAGCCCGTGATCGAAGAACTGGCCGAACAGGGTGAAAATGGAATTGTAGGGCGATGACAGGCCTTCATCCGGGGCGACGTTGGCGATCACAATCGACGGGCCGGACATCTCGATGCCATGTGTATCAAGCAGCGTGTCCAATGCAGCCTGAGCCGCGATGAGTTCCACAGCTTCGCTGGAACTGGCCTGAAGCGCTGCAATTTCTGCTTGCGCAACGGCAATATCGTTCGTCAGGTTGGCGATGGCGCTGATCAGGAAAGTATTGCCGGGGTTGGCATCCAGAATGATCTGCAGCCCCGCAATATCGGCCTGCAACCCGGCAATCTGCGTTTCAAGTGCCAAGATTGCGGCAGAACTTGCAGGATTGGCAGCTGCAGCCTCCGCCGCCTTCAGCGCGGCAAAGGCGGCGGAAATCTCGCTTTGGATGGACAGCAGGTTAGACCCCTCGACCCCGCCCCGGCTGAGCGCGGTGATGATGGCGGCGGGGTTATTCAGCGTCTGATCGACGACCAGGTTGGAAATCAGGCGCGGCTGCGCATCGGCCAAATGGTTGGATGGACCGTTGGTTCCGTAGTCGCTGTTACTGATGGTCGTCGGGCCAAACGAGATCGACCCTTCGCCCACCACGAATTTGGGCGTGGTCAGATTGATGAAGGGCTGACCGGATGCCCCCCATTGTTCCCGACCCGGCAGGATGTTGTTGAAGCTACCATCCACGGTGCGCAGGCCCGTGGGCAACAGGGGGCTGTCCACCAGATCGGTCAGGGGCGTTCCCGCCGCATGCGCTTCGGCAACTCGGATTTGCTCAAGAATGAATTCCAGATCGTGACGGACGAGAGTGACCATGGTGTTCCCCTTTCGCGCAACAGTGGCGCAGAGTGTTGTATCCACTGCGGCTCGTTACCCGTTGGGGGGGGTCGCAATGGAATTCCGGACAAACTTCGCTCATCAGTCTAGGCCTGTGGAAGAACCGCGAGTATCGCGTGAGGTCAGGCGAATTCTGCGACCATCCGCCGCATGCTAGGCAGACTATTGGCCAGCGCTGAGTGGACTTTGGTCGATTTGTTTGGCTCTGGCTTTAGCGGAAGGGTTGTTGCACTGCTGCCCAAACCTGATGCCAATCTAAGGCTCTGTTTCACAAATCCCGTGAGGGATTCATCTTGTGAATCCAGTGTGGTAGCTGGAAGGCATGAGCAGACCCACACCGCCCGCCTACAAGACCAGGAACTGGCCCGCCTATACCGAAGCGCTCAAGCGCCGCGGCGCGCTGACGATCCATTGGCCGGTAGGCGATTGCCTGCAATCGCCGTAAGGCTGGTTCGATCGCACCATGACCTGGGAGGCTGCGCCGACCGGGAAACGTGGCCGACAGCGCGATTGCAATGACGCGGCCATCCAGAGCTGCCTGACAATGAAGGTGCTGTTCGGGATGGCACTGCGACAAGCCACCGGGTTCGTCGAAAGCCTGCTCCGCCTTATCGACCTGGACTGGACCGTGCCCAACCTCAGCACGTTGTCGCGTCGGCAGAAGACCCTGAAGGTCGACATCCCGTATCGCGGATCAGAGGGTCCGCTGCACCTGCTGATCGACATCGAGCCGGTGAGCGCCACCGGTTCGAGCGAACCGGCGCGGGGGAATCAAGGTCGAAGGCGAAGGTGAATCGAACGCCCGCAAGCATGGCGGCACGAAGCGCCGTGTTTGGCGCAAGATCCACATCCGATGCCCGGCAGGCGAATGGAACATTCGCCGAGAGGGGGTATTGACGAGAAAACACTGGAAATCCTGGCCGCCGAGTTCACCACCAGCGAAGTGGGCGACGCGCCCATGCTGCCCGAGCTGCTCGACCAGATCCCGCCTGATCAGGAGATCGCCAGCGTCACCGCTGATGGCGCCTTCGACACGCGCAAATGCCATCGCTGCGGGGGCTTGCGCGGCCCCATCAGGGGCCACGGTCCCCCTTCGCACCATCGCTGCCCGCGGCGCTGCCGCGATCATACCGCCCCGCAAGAACGCCAAGCCATGGAAGCCGACACTGCCGGAGCAATCGCACGGAACGAGGCCCTGCGCGCATCGAAGCGCTTGGGTAGGACGATCTGGCGACGATGGAGCGGCTATCACCGCCGAAGCCGCGTCGAAACGAAGATGCATTGTGTGAAACAACTGGGTCAGCTTCTCATGGCGCGGGAATTCGACCGCCGGGTCGCGGAGGTCCAGGTCCGTGTTGCCGTCATGAACGGCTTCACCGAACTCGGCATACCCGAAACTCAAGCCGTGGGATAAGTCTGTCCAGGGAAAGGGCAGCTCTGCCCGGCACCCGATTTGTGCAACAGAGCCCCGGCTCAAGGCAAAAAAGGGCACCTTGGAAGTGGCAATCAGCGGTCCGATCCCCGGCACTGTCATCAGCCGCCGGGCCACCTCGTTCGCCTTTGCCCGACGAACGATCTCGGCATCGAGCTTGCCAATCTCGGCCTCCAGATGGGTCAGCGCCGCGACAAGAACCTAGAGAGTTCCGATGGCATCGGTGGGCAGGCCGCTGGCCGGTTCCTCAACGATGACGATCAGCTTCGCGGCATTGGCCGCACCTTGCGGGACGATCTGCCCGAACTCTGTCAGATGGCCCCGCAGGGCGTTGATGGCCTGCGTGCGCTGCCGGATCAGAAGCTCTCGGACCCGAAAGATCGAGCCATGGCGCGCCACTGGTTCAAGCGCCATGGCGAGGCGCTGCCCCCTGAGTCTCTTCGCTCTTGACGGGAACAAAGCGCATCGTCGGTCGCTGCGCTGCCTCGCAAATCGCTTCGGCATCGGTAGCATCATTCTTTTGCCGCTTCACGAACGGCTTTACGTAGGCGGGCGGGACAAGCCGCACCTCGTGGCCCTGCTTGCCGATCTCGCGGCCCCAGAAATGCGCCCCGCCGCAGGCTTCCATGGCATCGACGCAGGGCGGCATCTGCCCGAAGAAAGCGAGCACCTGATCCCGCCTCAGCTTCCTGCCCAGCATCGCCCGACCCGCTCCGTAAGACCTGTGAACCTGAAACACATTCTTCGCAAGGTCGAGCCCGACCGTGGGAATCTTCGACATGACCGTCCTCCTTGTGGATCATCCCAGACCCACCTTGGCAAATCGATGCCGTCGGGGGCGGTCACATCATCAGAGCCGCTGCCCCCCTTGCGATGCGCATGCAACTGCCCTCTGGAAACCATGCTGCCTTTGCGGTAACCGGGTCGGCATGACCCAGGAAATCACCCTCCGCCGCCCCGATGACTGGCACCTGCACCTGCGCGATGGCGCGATGCTGCAAGGCGTGCTGCCCGAAACCTCACGCCACTTCGCCCGCGCCATCATCATGCCCAATCTGGTGCCCCCGGTCGTCACCGGCGCAGATGCCGCGGCCTACCGCGAGCGCATTCTCGCCGCCCTGCCCGAGGGCTCGGCCTTCGAGCCGCTGATGACGCTCTATCTGACCGAGTCCACCGATGCCGCCGACGTCGCCGCCGCCCATGCCTCCGGTCTGGTCAAGGCTGTCAAACTCTACCCCGCCGGGGCCACCACCAATTCCCACGGCGGCGTGCATGATCTGGGCAAAGTGATGCCGGTGTTGGAGAAAATGGCCGAAATCGGCCTGCCGCTCTGTGTCCACGGCGAGGTGACAACGCCGGAGGTCGACATTTTCGACCGCGAGGCCGTGTTCATCGACACCGTGCTTGACCCGCTGCGCCGCCGCCTGCCGTCCTTGCGCGTGGTGATAGAACATATCACCACCGAGGAAGGCGTGGCCTATGCCCGCGAAGGCGATGACACCCTGGCCGCAACGATCACCACCCATCACCTGATCATCAACCGCAACCACATCCTCGTGGGCGGGATCAAGCCGCATTACTACTGCCTGCCGGTCGCCAAACGCGAGCGTCACCGCCTCGCCCTGCGCGCCGCCGCCACCTCCGGCGCGGGCCGCTTCTTCCTCGGCACCGATTCCGCCCCGCATGTCGATGCCGCCAAGGAACAAGCCTGCGGCTGCGCCGGTTGCTTCACCGCCACCAACACCATGCCCCTGCTGGCACATGTGTTCGAGGAAGACGGCGCCCTTGACCGGCTGGAGGCCTTCACCAGCCTCAACGGCCCCGCCTTCTACCGCCTGCCCGCCAATGAAACCCGCCTGCGCCTCGTGCATCACGATGCCCCGCAAATCTGGCCCGAGAAAATCTACACCGAGGCCGGCCCGGTCACCGTCTTTTCCCCGGGATTCCCGGTCCATTGGTCAGTTGAAGCCTGATTTCATCTTGGTCCAAATACTCCCGCCGGAGGCTCCTGGCCGCACCGTCGGAGCCTCCGGCGGGAGTATTTGGACCAAGATGAAAGCCCATACCCGATAAGGATGCCGCGATGATCCCCACCTCTTTTCCGACGCGCGAAGAAATCGCCCGCCTGACCGCCCGTGCCCTGCTGGAGATCAAGGCCGTGCATTTCAACGCCGAGGTGCCGTTCACCCTGGCCTCCGGCCTGCCCTCGCCGACCTATATCGACTGCCGCAAACTGATCTCCTATCCGCGGATCCGGTCGATGCTCATGGATTTCATGGCCGTCACCGTGATGCGCGACGCCGGGTTCGAGGCCTTTGACAACATCGCAGGCGGCGAGACCGCCGGTATCCCCTTTGCCGCCCTCGTGGCCGAGCGTCTTGCGCTGCCAATGACCTACGTGCGCAAAAAGCCCAAAGGCTATGGCCGCAACGCCCGCATCGAGGGCGCAATGTCTGAAGGACAGCGCGTGCTGCTGGTCGAGGATCTGACCACCGACGGCGGCTCCAAACTCTCCTTCGTCGATGCGATCCGCGAAACCGGGGCGACCTGTGCCCATACGGCGGTGATCTTCTATTACGGTATCTTCGACGGCACCACCGAACGCCTTGCCGAACACGGCGTCGCCCTGCATCACCTGTGCACCTGGTGGGACGTATTGGCCGAGGCCCGCGATCAGGCCATCTTCGACGACGCCACCCTGGCCGAGGTCGAGGCCTTCCTCAAGGCCCCCCGCGCCTGGCAGGACGCCCGCAAAAGCTGACGCTACGGCACCTGCGCCATTTTCCGCCGGTTCCGAAAGAAGCCGGTGGGAAACCCTGTGCGCAACGTGTGGACAACCCGTCGCCAGAATCGAAATCTCATGCTAGGCTGCAGGTCAGACCGCAAGATATTGCGGCCGGTGTGTGGCCAGCTACGTTCGGTGGCATGCGTCAGCGATCGTGCACAGGCTTATCAACAGGTTTGTGCCCGGCTTGCTTCACCGCGTCCGGGCGGGCTAAACCGCACACTTCATCCGGGGGAAGCAGCATCACATGAACGAAGTCGCAAAGATCCGGGCCGATCTTCCCTCCACCTCCCCCGATGCCGATACCCTGCCCCACAATATCGAGGCCGAACAGCAGTTGCTGGGTGCGATCCTGACCAACAACGATGTCTACGACCGCATCGCCAGCACGGTGAAATCCGAGCATTTCTATGATCCGGTCCACCAGCGCATTTATGAGAAATCCGCCGCCCGCATCCAGAAGAACGCGCTCGCCAGCCCGGTCACGCTCAAGCCGTTCTTCGAGGATGATGACGGGCTCAAGGAACTCGGCGGCCCGGCCTATCTCGTGCGTCTGGCGGGGGCAGCGATCAGTGCCTATGCCGCGCGCGACTACGCGCAAATGATCTACGATCTGGCGGTGCGCCGTGAACTGATCGCGCTTGGCAAGGATATCTCCGCCAAGGCCGCCAAGGTCGACATGGCGTCAGAGCCGCGCGAACAGATCGTCGAGGCCGAACAGCGGCTTTACAAGCTGGGCGAGCAGGGCGTGGCCGAACGCGGCTTCCAGTCCTTCCTCAAGGCCGTCACCGATGCGGTGAACGTCGCCAACGCCGCCTATCAGCGCGGCGGTGGCCTCGCGGGCATCTCCACCGGCCTCACCGATCTCGACAAGAAACTCGGGGGCCTGCATGAATCCGACCTCCTGATCCTTGCTGGCCGCCCGTCGATGGGCAAAACCTCGCTCGCCACCAACATCGCCTTCAACATCGCAAAAGCCTACAAGCGCGGCCGCAAACCCGATGGCCATGAGGGCGCGGTCGAGGGCGGCGTCGTCGGTTTCTTCAGTCTTGAGATGAGCGCCGAGCAGCTCGCCGCCCGGATCCTGTCCGAGGCCTCCGAAGTGCCCTCCGAACAGATCCGCCGCGGCGACATGACCGAAACCGAATTCCGCCGCTTTGTCGAAGCCGCCAAACAGCTCGAATCCTGCCCGCTCTACATCGACGATACCCCGGCCCTGCCGATCAGCCAGGTCGCCGCCCGCGCCCGCCGCCTCAAGCGCACCCATGGGCTCGACGTGCTGATGATCGACTACCTGCAGCTCCTGAAAGGCTCGGCCAAAAGTTCCGAGGGCAACCGGGTGCAGGAAGTCTCCGAAATCACCCAAGGCCTGAAGGCCATCGCCAAGGAACTCAACATCCCCGTCATCGCCCTGTCGCAGCTGTCGCGCCAGGTCGAATCGCGCGAGGACAAGCGCCCGCAGCTATCGGACCTGCGCGAATCCGGCTCGATCGAGCAGGACGCCGATGTGGTGATGTTCGTCTACCGGGATGAGTACTACAAGGAACGCGAAAAACCCGGCGATCACGAGCTGGAAAAGATGGCCGCCTGGCAGCAGGTGATGGAACAGGTGCATGGCAAGGCCGAGGTGATCATCGGCAAACAGCGCCACGGGCCCATCGGCTCGGTCGACCTCAGTTTCGAGGGCCGCTTCACCCGCTTCGGCAATCTCGCCAAACCCTGGCAAGGCGACGGCCCCGACTACTGACCCCACAGCGCCATCCCTCGCATTGCTGCTTTCCCAATACTCCCGCGGAGGCTCCCCCCGCGCCGCCCATGCAGCGCCTCATACCCGTCGCGCGGCAGCAGCGGGCGCGGGGGGCTCGATGCCCCCCAAGCCCGCCCCCTTTCCGCCGAACCCCCGTTTTCCCCTTGACCCTCCGCCCTGATCCGACAACAAACCCCCATGACAACAGCGACCCTCTCCATTGATCTTGATGCCATCGCCGCCAACTGGCGCGCGCTGGACCGTGCCTCGTCTTCCGGCGTGCAGACCGCCGCCGTGGTCAAGGCCGATGCCTATGGCCTTGGCATCACCCGCGTGGCCCGTGCCCTGGCGCAGGCCGGGGCGCGGCGGTTTTTCGTCGCCGTGGCCGAGGAAGGCGCGGCGCTGCGCCAGGCGCTTGGCCCGGGGCCGCAGATCTGCGTGATGTCGGGCCATATGGCTGGCGACACCGAAATGGTGCATGACCTTGACCTTTGCCCGATGCTGGGCAGCATTGATCAGGTCACCCGCCATCTGGAATCGCTGCCCGGCCTGCCCTTTGGTGTGCAGCTCGATACCGGGATGAACCGCCTCGGCATGGAAGAGGCGGAATGGGAGGCGGTGGCCCCCTTCGTGCTGGAGGCCGGGCCAGAGCTGATCATGTCGCATCTGGCCTGCGCCGATGAGCCTGATCATGCGCTCAATGACCTGCAACTCACCACATTCCACGCCATGACCGATGGCACCGGCGTTCCGCGCTCGCTGGCGGCGACCGGGGGCATCCTGCTGGGGCCGAAATACCATTTCGACCTGACCCGCCCCGGCATCGGCCTCTATGGCGGCCGCCCCTATGAGGGGGCGTCCCGCGTTGTCGGCCTGTCGCTGCCGGTGATCCAGACCCGAGTGGTGCAACCGGGCGAGTCGGTGGGCTATGGCTGCGGCTGGACCGCCGATGCGCCCAGCATGATCGCCACCGTGTCGGGCGGCTATGCCGACGGGCTGTTGCGCGCGCTGTCGAACAATGCCGTGCTCTGGGATGGTGATACGCCCTGCCCGCTGGTCGGCCGGGTCTCGATGGACCTGATAACTGTGGATATCAGCCATCTGGCTTACGTGCCGCGCGGCCTTGATATCCTTGGCCCGCATCAGACGGTTGACGATCTGGCCGATATCGCAGGCACCATCGGCTATGAGATCCTGACCTCGCTCGGCCCGCGCTACACCCGCCGCTATCAGGAGGGCGGCGCGTGAGCCCAGGCATGGGCCTGCGCAGTATCGGGCGCCCCGCGCTGGAGGCCTTGGCCGCCATTGGCCGCGTTGCCCTGTTTGCCGCCGCCACGCTCGGCCACCTTTTGCGCCCGCCGTTCTACTGGCGCGAATTCGGCACGCAGATCCTGCAGATCGGCTGGTTCAGTCTTCCCGTCGTCGGCCTCACCGCCTTGTTTACTGGCGGCGCGCTGGCCTTGCAGATCTATTCCGGCGGCGCGCGGTTCAATGCCGAGGCCGTTGTGCCCTCCATCGTCGCCATCGGCATGGTGCGCGAGCTTGGCCCGGTGCTGGGCGGGCTGATGGTGGCGGCGCGCGTCGCGTCGTCGATCGCCGCCGAACTGGGCACGATGAAGGTCACCGAACAGATCGACGCGCTGACCACGCTCTCTACCAACCCGATGAAATACCTTGTGGTGCCACGCGTGCTGGCCGCCACCCTTACCGTGCCGGTGCTGGTGGGCGTGGGCGATGCCATCGGCATCATGGGCGGCTGGCTGGTCGGCGTGACCCGGCTGGACTTCAACTCGGTCACCTATCTGAAAAACACCATCGACTTTCTGGAGGTCTGGGATGTCGGCTCCGGCCTCGTCAAGGGCGCGGCTTTCGGCTTCATCGTGGCCCTGCTCGGCTGCTATCACGGCATGAACTCGGGCCGCGGTGCGCAAGGCGTGGGCAAGGCAACCAAATCCGCCGTCGTCACCGCCAGCGTGCTGATCCTCGCCGCCAACTACATCCTGACCGAGGTGTTCTTCACCTCATGATCACTCTGTCCAACGTCACAAAATCCTTCGGAAACAACCACGTGCTGCGCGGCGTTGATCTGGTGATCCCGACGGGCAAAAGCATGGTCATCATCGGCGGATCGGGAACCGGCAAATCGGTTCTGCTGAAATCGGTGCTGGGGCTGGTCACGCATGACAGCGGCATCATTGCCCTTGACGGGCAAGACGTGCGCCACGCGGAACGCGATGCCTTCCTCGCCCGCTTTGGCATGCTGTTCCAGGGTGGCGCACTCTTCGACTCGTTGCGCGTCTGGGAAAACGTCGCTTTCCGCCTGATGCGCGGCACCACCCGCCGCCCAAAGGACGAGGCCCGCACCATCGCACTGGAAAAACTCCGCCGCGTCGGCCTCGGCCCCGAAGTCGCCGACCTCTACCCTGCCGAACTCTCGGGCGGCATGCAAAAGCGCGTCGGCCTCGCCCGCGCCATCGCCGCCGAGCCCGAAATCATCTTTTTCGACGAACCCACCACCGGCCTTGACCCGATCATGGCCGGTGTCATCAACGACCTGATCCGCGAGATCGTGGTCGAGATGGGGGCCACGGCGATGACAATCACCCATGACATGTCCTCGGTCCGCGCCATCGCGGATGAGGTTGCCATGCTGCACGAAGGCACCATCAAATGGACAGGCCCAGTGGCGGAAATGGATGACTGTCCGGACTCTTACGTGCAACAGTTCATCCACGGCCGCGCCACCGGCCCGATCAATGCGATCCGGTAGGGCCGCGCGATGGACCCAGCGTTTCAGGCCGACCTGTCGTTCGTTTTCGAACAACCCTCGGTCTGGCGCAGCCTTGTCCAGACACTGATTGTCACCACCCCGCTTGCCATCGCCCTGTCGGGCTTTGCCACCTGGCGCATTGGCGACCGCCGGGGTGTTCTGTTGATGGCTGCCGTCGCCTTGTATATGGTCTGGATGCTCTGGCCCCTGCCCCTCGCACCCGAACTGGTGCTGCCGGGGCGCGTGGTGTCGGTGATCGGCTGGTTCTGGCTGGTTACGGCCTGGGGGCGGCAGGCCAAATGGCATGAACCCTTGCTTCTGGCCGCCAACAGCATCGTGGTGGCCTTCATGATCACGCTTTTCCTGACCACCGGGGTCGCACTGCTGCGCGATCTGATGGGCTTTGACTTGCCGCTGTGACCGACCCCGCGCTCATCGGCCCTGACTGACCTCTTCGCTGAGCCCCTTCCCCCGCGATGAAAGCCGCAAGGCTTGAAGAGCAAGCCGTCCCCCAGCGATGAAAGCCGCAAGGCTTGAAGAGCGCCCCGGTTCCGCGCTAGGCAGGCGCATGAGCAAATCCTCCCCCAGCTTTTCGTGCACCGCCTGCGGTGCCAGCCACAAGAAATGGCAGGGCCGCTGCGACGCCTGCGGCGCCTGGAATACCATAGTGGAAGAGGCACCGCTCTCCGCTGGCCCCAAATCGCTGGGGCACAAGGGCCGCACCATCCAGATCACCGACCTTGCCACCGAAGAAGACCCGCCACCGCGCGCCTCGTCAGGCATTGACGAGCTCGACCGGGTGCTCGGCGGTGGTCTGGTGCCCGCCTCTGCCATCCTTGTCGGCGGCGACCCTGGCATCGGCAAATCCACCCTGCTGTTGCAGGCCGCTGCCAGTTTCGCCCGCACCGGCCTGAAAATCCTCTATATTTCTGGCGAAGAAGCCGCTGCACAGGTGCGGATGCGTGCCCAACGCCTCGGGCTGCAGGATGCCCCTGTCGGCCTCGGGGCCGAGACCAACCTGCGCGACATCCTGACCACGCTGGATGCCGAACGCCCGGCCCTTGCGATCATCGATTCGATCCAGACCATGTGGCTCGATACGGTCGAGGCCGCCCCCGGCTCGGTGTCTCAGGTCCGCGCCGCCGCGCATGAGCTGGTGACCTTTGCAAAGAAACGCGGCGTTGCCGTGGTGCTGGTCGGCCATGTCACCAAGGAGGGCCAGATCGCAGGCCCCCGCGTGGTCGAACACATGGTCGATACCGTGCTCTATTTCGAGGGCGAGCGCGGCCACCAGTTCCGCATCCTGCGGGCGGTGAAAAACCGCTTCGGCCCGGCGGATGAGATCGGCGTGTTCGAGATGACCGGCAATGGTCTGGCGCAGGTCACCAACCCTTCGGCGCTGTTCCTGTCCGACCGCGACCGCCCCGCCCCCGGCTCTGCGGTGTTCGCGGGCATCGAGGGCACCCGCCCGGTGCTGACCGAGATCCAGGCGCTGGTCGCCCCCTCCACCCTGGGCACGCCGCGCCGCACTGTGGTCGGGCTTGATTCGGGCAGGTTGTCTACGATTCTCGCCGTGCTGGAGGCGCGTTGCGGAATCCCCTTCACCGGGCTGGATGTGTTCCTGAATGTGGCCGGTGGCTTGCGGGTGAACGAGCCCGCCGCCGATCTGGCCGTCGCCGGTGCGCTGCTTTCCGCGCGTGAGGATGTGGCAATTCCGCCAGACATGGTGCTTTTCGGGGAAATCTCGCTTTCGGGCGCGTTGCGTCCGGTGGGGCAGACCGAAAACAGGTTGAAAGAAGCCTCGAAACTTGGTTTTCAGCAGGCCACCCTGCCCACGGGGTCGAAAACCGCGGGCGGGTCAGGTATGCGATTGCGCGACATGCCCGATCTGACCGCCTTTGTCGGCGAGATGTTCGGCGCCGGCTGACGCGTCACAAAGGAGCGGACGATGGAAGGCTTTACTCTGGTTGACGGAATCGTGGCGGGCGTGATCGTCCTGTCGGCGATCCTGGCCTATTCGCGCGGCCTTGTGCGCGAGGCGATGGCCATCGCGGGCTGGATCGGAGCCGCCGTCCTGGCCTTCATCTTCGCGCCCGCAGCCCAGCCGCTGATCAAGGAACTGCCCGTCGTCGGCGACTTCCTCGGCGACAGTTGCGAATTGTCGATCATCGGCGCCTTCGCCGCCGTCTTCGCCATCGGCCTCGTCATCGCCGCCCTGTTCACACCGCTGTTTTCAAGCTTCGTGCAACGCTCCGCCGTCGGCGGCATTGATCAGGCGCTCGGCTTCCTGTTCGGCGTGGCGCGTGGCGTGATCCTCGTGGCGGTGGCCTTCATCGTCTACGACCGCGCCGTGGCCGCCAATACGATCCCCATGGTCGACAACTCCCGTTCGGCCAAGGTGTTCGCAAGCTTTCAGGCCAATATCGACAGCTCCATCCCCGCCGATGCCCCGGGCTGGATCGTCTCGCGCTACAACGACCTGACCGCCGCCTGCGCCGTGCCCGCCACGACGCCCACCGGCAACTGACCCCCCCCAAGACGCCGCATTGCAGCAAATTGGCACTGCCAATCTGCTGCAATGCACGTGACAGTGGCGTGACCATGCCGTAAAGGGTGGCGCATCTGACCCAGATGGAGCAGCCCCATGCGTCCCTTCCTGTCCCACCCCTTCGATGATGACAAGTTGAAGGAGGAATGCGGGATCTTCGGCGTCATCGGCGTCTCTGATGCGGCCAACTTCACCGCGCTTGGCCTGCACGCCCTGCAGCACCGCGGGCAAGAGGCGGGCGGCATCGTCAGCTATCACCCCGACCACGGCTTCAACTCCGCCCGCCGCTTCGGCTATGTGCGCGACAATTTCACCAAAGCCGATGTGATGGATACCCTGCCCGGCCAGCTCGCCATCGGCCATGTCCGCTATTCCACCGCCGGATCAAAGGGCGCGACCGCGATCCGCGACGTGCAGCCCTTCTTCGGTGAATTCTCGATGGGCGGCTGCGCCATCGCCCATAACGGCAACCTCACCAACGCGGCCGCCCTGCGCAAGGAGCTGATCGAGCGTGGCTCGATCTTCCAGTCCTCCTCCGATTCCGAATGTATCATCCACCTGATGGCGCGCTCGATCCAGAAGAACCTCTCCGAGCGGATCAAGGACGCCCTGCGCGCCTGCGAGGGTGCCTTCTCGGTCGTCGCCATGACCCGCACCAAGCTGATCGGCGTGCGCGACAGCCTCGGCGTGCGCCCGCTGGTCCTCGGCCGCATCGGCGACTCCGGCTGGGCGCTGTCGTCGGAAACCTGCGCGCTCGACATCATCGGTGCCGATTTCGTGCGCGAGATCGAGCCCGGCGAAATGGTGGTGATCGAAGGCAACAAGGTGATCTCCACCCGCCCCTTCCACCCCGCGCCCTCGCGCTTCTGCATCTTCGAGAAAGTCTATTTCTCCCGCCCCGACAGCATCATCGGCGGCCAATCGGTCTATGAAACCCGCCACCGCATCGGCATGGAACTGGCGATCGAGGCCCCGGTGGACGCCGACCTCGTCTGCCCCGTCCCCGATTCCGGCACCCCCGCGGCGATCGGCTATTCGCAGCAATCGGGCATCCCCTATGCCATGGGCATCATCCGCAACCAATACATGGGCCGCACCTTCATCGAACCGACCGAATCAATCCGCAACATGGGCGTGCGCCTGAAACTCAACGTCAACCGCGCGCTGATCAAGGGCAAACGGGTGATCCTGGTGGACGACTCGGTGGTGCGCGGCACCACCAGCCGCAAGATCAAGGACATGATCCTTGATGCCGGCGCGGCGGAGGTTCACTTCCGCATCGCATCGCCCCCCACCGCCTGGCCCTGCTTTTACGGCGTCGATACACCCGAACGCTCCAAACTCCTTGCCGCCACCATGACCGAGGACGAGATGCGCGACTGGATCGGCGTCGACAGCCTGAAATTCATCTCGCTCGACGGCCTTTACCGCGCCGCAGGCGAGGCGGCAGGCCGCGACGCCATGGCCCCGAAATTCTGCGACGCCTGCTTCTCCGGCGACTACCCCGTCAGCCCCTCCGACAAGATCGCCGAAGGCTTCGAGATGAAGGCCGCCGAATAACCTCCCCAACACTTCCCCCCGCCAAAGCCCCTTCATCTTGGCCCAAATACTCCACGGGGGTCCGGGGGTGTGAAACCCCCGGTTCCAACACAAGCCACCGGAGCCGCCCATGACGCAAAAAATCGCCCTCATCACCGGCGCCTCGCGCGGCCTCGGCGCCGCCATGGCCGAGCAACTGGCCCTGCGCGGCTGGCATGTGGTGGCGGTTGCCCGTACTGTCGGCGGGCTGGAAGATCTCGATGACCGGGTCAAAGCCGCAGGCCTGCCCGGCGCGGGCAGCCTGACCCTCGCCCCGATGGATGTGACTGATGAAGGGGCGATGCGCCACCTCTGCCGCTCCATCCATGACCGCTGGGGCGGGCTGCAGTTCTGGGCGCATACGGCGGTGCATGCCACCGCCCTTGCGCCCGCGCCCTCGCTCGACATGAAGGATCTCGACAAATCCCTCGCCACCAACCTGCGCGCGACGGCGTTCCTGATCACCATGGTGGAGCCACTTTTGCGCGCAAAAACCGGCACCGCGATGTTCTTCGATGATCCGGTGGCCGTGCAGAAATTCGGCGCGGCCTACGGGGCCAGCAAAACGGGTCAAATCGCGCTGGCCCGCAACTGGCAGGCGGAATCTGCCCGCATCGGCCCGCGCGTGCTGGTGGAAACCCCGCGCCCGATGCCAACGGCGGTGCGGGCGCGCTTCTACCCCGGCGAAGACCGCATCCCGCTGATCGCGCCAAGGGATGAGGCGGCCCGCCTGATCGCCCTGATCTGATCCCCCCCGGAGAGGTGCGGCCACCTTCCTGCAGGGCAGGGTTCACCCCGCCACCACCACGTCAGCCCCCTCCTGCACCGCCACACTCCACGCCGTAGGGCGGGGTTCACCCCGCCGCCACCGCGTCAGACAAGACTGCACCGCCAAAATCCCCGCCGCCAGCTCAGAGCCCCGTCAGTCCAGCGCCGCCGCCATGGCCCCCCACAGCGCCTCGACCGGCTCCACCCCGACCGACAGCCGGATGAACCCCTCAGGCACCGCGTCGCCCCAGCGCGCCCGGCGCTCGCCCGCCGAATGGGTGCCGCCAAAGCTGGTCGAGCGCACGAGGTAGGGGCAGCGCTCCAGAAACCGTTCCGCCACAGTGGCATTTTCCAGCGTCATCCCGATCAGAAAGCCAAAGCCCTGCATTTGCCGAACCGACAGCGGATGCGACGGATCCCACGGCAGCCCCGGATAGCGCAAGCCCCGCACCGCCTCATGCTCCGCCAGCCGCGCCGCAATCACTGCAGCACTTGCACACATCCGCTCCAGCCGGACCTCCAGCGTCTCCAGCCCCCGGTGCAGCAGCCAGGCCTCCATGCTGCCCGGCACCGAACCCGACAGCCGTCGCCAGTCGCGCACCCGCGCCATGCGGGCGGCATCGCGCCCCGCCACATGGCCGAACAGCGCATCGGAATGCCCCGCCGGGGCCTTGGTATCGGCGGCCACCACCAGATCGGCCCCCAGATCCAGCGGGCGTTGCAAAAGCGGCGTCATCGTGGTGTTGTCCACAATCACGATGGCCCCCGCAGCATGGGCCCGGACGCAGACATCCGCAATATCCACCACATCCAGTCCGGGGTTCGACGGGGTTTCCAGATAGACCACCGCGGCACCACTGAAATCGGCGGTGGCATAGTCCAGCGTTTTTATCTGCACCACATCCACGCCCAAGGGGGCCAGAAACCCATCCGACAGCACCCGTGTCACATAATAACCGTCCGAGGGCAGGATCACCCGCTCGCCTGCCTTCAAAGTCGCAAACAGCGCCGCCGAAATCGCGCCCATTCCGCTCGGGAATGTCACCACCTCGGCATCCTCCAGCAACGCAAGTTGCGCCTCCACCGCCGCCCATGTGGGTGTGCCGTTGCGGCCATAGATATAGGGCGCGCCCTGCACCTCGGGCAGATGATAGCTGGTGGATGTGGTCAGCGGCAGCGCCACCGGATCACCCTTTTCCAGCCTTGCATTGCGGTGGTGCAACATCTGCGCCAAACGGCGCTGCATAGCGGTGTCCATCCCGAAACCCCTTGAAACATCCGGGGCGATCATCGGTCAGCCCATCGGCAATGACAAGGGCGGGCAGATCGGGGAAAGCGTTAAAATTCAGTGAACAACAGCAGGTCAAGAGATTGATATAAAACGATATCCTGACATGTAACACAGCGGGCAACCCCGCCTGCAAAAGCCTCCCGGCAAGGCACCCCCTGCCGGGAAACCCGCGTCAGGCCTATTCGGCGACGCTCACCCGCTCCATCCGGTCGGGCTCGGCCACCTCGCCATTGCCGCCAGCACCTTTCTTGATGGAATCCACCACCTCCATGCCCGAGATCACCCGGCCCACGACGGTATACTGCCCGTTCAGGAAGTCGCCCGGCGCGAACATGATGAAGAACTGGCTGTTGGCCGAATTCGGGTTCTGGCTGCGCGCCATGCCGACCACGCCGCGATCGAACCCGATCGCCGAGAACTCGGCCGGCAGATCGGGACGGTCAGACCCGCCCATGCCGGCGCGCCCCATGGTGCGGTCGCCCTTGCCATATTGCACGTCGCCGGTCTGCGCCATGAAGCCATCAATCACCCGGTGGAACACCACCCCGTCATAAGCCCCTTCGCGAGCCAATGCGGTGATCTGCTCCACATGTTTGGGGGCCACATCGGGCAGTAGATCAATGACGATCTGGCCGGATGTGCTGCCCGCAACCTCGATCACCAGGTTCGGGCCGGGTCCGTCCTCTACCTGCGCCATCACCGGCGTTGCCATCTGGCTGATGGCATAGCCGCCCACAACCGCCAGCCCAAGAGCGAAGATCCCGCCCGCGATGAACCGATCACGCAACATCGGCAGCCACCCGCACGGTGATCATCCGGTCCGGTGATGCCGGAGGCTCGCCGAGGGCGATCTTGTCCACATGCTCCATGCCGGAAATCACCCGGCCATAAACGGTGTATTGCCCGTTCAGGAAATGGTTGTCGGCAAAGTTGATGAAGAACTGGCTGTTGGCCGAATTCGGGTTCTGGCTGCGTGCCGCCCCCAGAGTGCCCCGGTCATGCGGCAGTTTGGAGAATTCGGCCGGCAGATCCGGCTTGTCCGACCCGCCGGTGCCCGCCCGGCGCAGGTTGAAGCCCTCATCCATATTGCCGTTTTCCACATCGCCGGTCTGTGCCATGAACCCCTTGATCACGCGGTGGAAGCACACGTTGTCATAGGCCTTGGCGCGCGCCAGTTCCTTCATCCGCTCGGCATGCTTGGGGGCCACATCGGCCAGCAGTTCGATCACCACTTCGCCGTCTTTCAGGGTCAGGATGATGGTGTTTTCGGGGTCTTTGATCTCGGCCATCGGTGTTGGCTCCTTTCGGTTGTCTGGCCCGGAACCTAATGGCCGGGGTCGCATATGGAAAGGGGGCGTCACGCAGATCGGTTGACCTGCGCGCCATTCCGGCGGAAACAGGGGGCGACATATCGACAGGGGAGTCCGACATGGGCTGGAAAACACTCGACGACATCGGTCTGGCCGGCAAGACGGTGCTGGTCCGCGTTGACATCAACGTGCCGATGGAGGCCGGTCACGTGACCGACACCACCCGGATCGACAAGATCAGGCCAACGGTGGAGGATATCGTCGCGCGCGGCGGGCGTGTGGTTCTGCTGGCGCATTTCGACCGGCCCAAGGGCAAGGTGGTGCCCGCCATGAGCCTGTCGCATATCGTTGCCGCCGTCGGGTCCGGCCTTGGCCGCAGGGTGATCTTTGCGGCTGATTGCGTCGGCGAGGTGGCGGCGACGGCAATTGCCAGTGCCGGCCCCGGTGATGTGGTTCTGCTGGAAAACACCCGCTTTCATCCCGGCGAGGAAAAGAACGATCCGGCCCTTGCCGCCGAGATGGCGAAGCTGGGCGATGTGTTTGTAAACGATGCGTTTTCTGCCGCGCACCGGGCACATGCCTCGACCGCTGGCCTCGCCCATCTGCTGCCCGCAGCGGCGGGACGGCTGATGGAGGCGGAGTTGCAGGCGCTGGAAGCCGCCCTTGGCACGCCCAAGCGCCCGGTGGTCGCAGTGGTGGGCGGGGCCAAGGTTTCCACCAAGCTCGACCTGTTGGGCAATCTGGTGACAAAGGTCGATCATCTGGTGATCGGCGGCGGCATGGCGAACACCTTTCTGGTGGCGCAGGGGATCGAGGTTGGCAAATCGCTGGCCGAACGTGACATGGCCGACACCGCACTGGAAATTCTGGAAAAGGCAAAGGCCGCCGGCTGCACCATTCATCTGCCGGTCGATGTGGTGGTGGCGCGCGAATTCAAGGCCGAGGCCGCGCATGACGTGGTGGCGGCCAGTGCCTGCCCTGCCGATGCAATGATCCTGGATGCCGGGCCGATGAGCGTGGCGGCGATCGTCAAGGTGTTCGAGACCTCGGAGACGCTGATCTGGAACGGCCCCTTGGGTGCGTTCGAGCTGACGCCTTTTGACGCAGCCACCAATGCGGCGGCCCGGTCGGCAGCAGCGCTGACGCGCGAGGGCAAGCTGATTTCGGTCGCGGGCGGCGGCGATACCGTCTCGGCGCTCAATCAGGCGGGGGCGGCAGACGATTTCACCTTCATCTCCACCGCAGGGGGTGCTTTCTTGGAATGGATGGAGGGCAAGGACCTGCCCGGCGTGGCCGCGCTGATGGAATAGCGGCGGCCGGGTCCGGTCCCTGGGGAGCGGGGATCGCGCTTGCCCGGCATTTCCTGAACCCGTTAGCGTCACCATGATTGCGGGGGCCCGCGCTTGTGGCTATCCAAGGGCAACCTCTCCGGCGTTTTCAAAGGACACTTCACATGATTTTCGCGCAGGCTGCTGACCAGATCGGCAAGGGAAATGGCTTTATCGCAGCGCTGGACCAGTCGGGCGGATCGACCCCGAAGGCACTGCGCCTGTATGGAGTGGCCGAGGATGCCTATTCGGGCGAGGCGGCGATGTATGACATGATCCACGCCATGCGGTCGCGCATCATCAAATCGCCCGCGTTTACCGGGGACAAGGTGGTGGGTGCGATCCTGTTCGAACAGACCATGGACCGCGACATTGACGGTATCCCGACCGCACAGTTCCTGTGGGAAAAGCGCGGCGTTGTGCCGTTCCTGAAGATCGACAAGGGGTTGGAGGCCGAAGCCGACGGCGTGCAACTGATGAAGCCGATGCCGGATCTGGATACGCTGCTGGCGCGCGCCAAGGCGCTTGGCGTGTTCGGCACCAAGGAGCGTTCGGTGGTGAATGTCGCAAATGCCAAGGGGATTGCCGCGATCGTGGCGCAGCAGTTTGCGGTTGGCGATCAGGTCGCCGCCGCCGGTCTGATGCCGATCCTTGAGCCGGAGGTGACAATCTCCATCACCGACAAGGCCGAGGCCGAAGCGATCTTGCAGGAGGAAATCCTGCGCCACCTTGACGCCCTGCCTGCAGACCGCAAGGTGATGCTGAAACTTTCGCTGCCGACGGTCGACAATTTCTATGCCCCGCTGGTCGATCACCCGCGCGTGCTCAAAGTTGTGGCCCTGTCCGGGGGGCACAGCCGCGAGGCCGCCAATGCCATTCTGGCCCGCAACCGGGGCATCATCGCCAGCTTCAGCCGCGCGCTGACCGAAGGCCTGTCGGCGCAACAATCCGACGCCGAGTTCGACACAGCTCTGGGTGCGGCGATCGACAGCATCCACGCGGCTTCTGTCGCGGGCTGACCACAGGCAAACGTGATCAGAACTCCCCGCAAGGGGGATTCCCTATCCGAATCAGATGTGCCATGATTCCCAAAGGGCCGGAGAACACGGCCACAAGGGGCAGATTGATGACGGCACAGGGCAGCCGCCTTCCGGTTGGTGGCATACTTTATCTGATGATCGCCTTCATGCTGGGGGCCTATTTCACCTTTGCCGCCGTGCAGGGGGATTATGGCGTGTTCCGTCAGGTCCAGATCCGCGCCGAGGCGGAGACCCTGCGGGTCGAGCGCGACCGTCTCTATGAGGATCTGGCCCGGATCAGCAACCTGACTGTGCGCATGTCCGACAGCTATCTGGATGTCGATCTGCTGGACGAGCGGGTGCGCGATGTTCTGGGCTATGTCCGCGCCGATGAGATCGTGATCCGCTGAACGCCCTCGCCACGCTGCCAAGGCCCGCCGCTTTGGCGGGCTTTTTGCGTTTTCAGGTTCGCGCTGTACAATGACTTTTTTGTTTTGCCCAATAAAACCCGATGCGCTATGAATAGTTTAATACTGAACTATCCAAGCCACACGATCCAAGCCACACGATCCAAGCCACTGACGGGAGGATGCCGCATATGGCCACCAGAAAGCCAGCCGAGAGGCCGAACGCCTCGAAGGAAGAGTTGCTGAAATACTACCGCGAGATGCTGTTGATCCGCCGCTTCGAGGAAAAGGCGGGCCAGCTTTACGGCATGGGCCTGATCGGTGGCTTCTGTCACCTGTATATCGGTCAGGAAGCGGTGGTTGTGGGCCTTGAGGCCGCCGCGAAAGAGGGTGACAAGCGCGTCACCAGCTACCGCGACCACGGCCACATGCTGGCCTGCGGCATGGACCCCAAGGGCGTGATGGCCGAACTGACCGGGCGCATCGGCGGCTATTCCAAGGGCAAGGGCGGCTCGATGCATATGTTCTCGAAAGAGAAGCATTTCTACGGCGGCCACGGGATTGTCGGCGCACAAGTGCCGCTGGGGGCGGGTCTCGCCTTTGCCGACAAGTATCTGGGCAATGACAATGTGACCTTCACCTATTTCGGCGATGGCGCGGCCAACCAGGGCCAGGTCTATGAGACCTACAACATGGCCGAGTTGTGGAACCTGCCGGTGATTTTCGTCATTGAGAACAACGGCTATGCCATGGGCACTTCCGTGAAACGCTCCACCAAGTCGCCTTCGTTGTGGGAACGCGGTGCCGCTTATGGCATCAAGGGTGAAGCTGTGGATGGCATGGATGTGCTGGCCGTGAAGGCCGCCGGCGAAAAGGCGGTCGCCGCCTGCCGTGCGGGTCAGGGACCGTATATCCTTGAGATGATGACCTATCGCTACCGGGGCCACTCGATGTCGGACCCGGCGAAATACCGGACCCGCGAAGAGGTGGAAAAAATGCGCACCGAAAAGGACGCCATCGAACATGTGCGCGACCTGCTGCTGCAGGGCGGCCTTGCCAGCGACGAAGACCTGAAGGCGATCGACAAAGAGATCAAGGCGCAGGTCAACGAATCCGCCGAATTCGCCAAAGACAGCCCAGAGCCTCCGGTCGAGGAACTCTGGACCGACATCTACGCCTGAGGGGGAACACGACATGGCAACCGAAGTATTGATGCCCGCGCTTTCCCCGACGATGGAAGAGGGCACCCTGGCCAAATGGCTGGTGAAAGAAGGCGATGCGGTGAAATCCGGCCAGATCCTGGCCGAGATCGAGACCGACAAGGCCACGATGGAATTCGAGGCAACGGATGAGGGGATCATCGGCAAGCTGCTGGTGGCCGAAGGCACGGCTGGGGTGAAGGTGAACGCCCCGATCGCGATCATGGTGGAAGAGGGCGAAGACGCCTCTTCCGTCGCTGCCGCTCCCTCATCGGCGAAAAGCGAAGCGCCAGCGAGCGAAGAGCCCGCCGCCGTCGCTCCGGTTGCGGCCAAAGCCGCAGCCCCTGCCCCGGTCGTGGCCGCCAAAGGCTGGCCGCACAGCGACCTGCCCGAAGGCCCGACCAAGACCATGACCGTCCGCGAAGCGTTGCGCGAAGCGATGGCGGAAGAAATGCGCCGTGATCCCAACGTTTTCCTGATGGGGGAAGAGGTTGGCGAATATCAGGGTGCCTACAAGATCTCCCAGGGTCTGCTGGATGAATTCGGCGCCAAGCGCGTGGTCGATACCCCGATCACCGAACACGGCTTTGCCGGGATCGCGGTCGGCGCCAGCTGGGGCGGGTTGCGCCCGATTGTCGAGTTCATGACCTTCAACTTCGCCATGCAGGCGATTGACCACATCATCAACTCGGCGGCCAAGACGCTCTATATGTCGGGCGGCCAGATGGGCAGCCCGATGGTGTTCCGCGGCCCGAACGGTGCCGCCGCCCGCGTCGGCGCGCAGCACAGCCACGATTACGCGGCATGGTATGCCGCCATTCCGGGGCTGCGGGTCTGCATGCCCTATTCGGCGGCCGATGCCAAAGGCCTGCTGAAGGCGGCAATCCGCGATCCGAACCCGGTGATCTTCCTGGAGAATGAAATTCTCTACGGTCGGTCGTTCGACGTGCCGACCGACCCGGATTTCACCATCCCCTTCGGCAAGGCCTCGATCATCCGCGAAGGCACGGATGTGACCATCGTCAGCTTCGGCATCGGCGTTGCTCACGCGCTGGTTGCGGCGGAAGAGCTTGCGAAAGACGGCATCAGCGCCGAGATCGTCAACCTGCGCACCCTGCGCCCGATCGACTACGATACGGTGCTGGCCTCTGTGCAAAAGACCAACCGCTGCATCACGGTGGAGGAAGGCTTCCCCGTCGGCTCGATCGGCGACCATATGGCATCGACGATCATGCAGCGCGCGTTTGATTATCTGGATGCGCCTGTCATCACCTGCACCGGCAAGGATGTGCCGATGCCCTACGCCGCGAACCTTGAAAGGTTCGCATTGATCACCCCGGCGGAAATCGCTGCCGCGGTGAAATCTGTCTGCTACCGTTAAGGAGGGCGCACCCATGGCAACCGAAATTCTGATGCCCGCGCTTTCCCCGACGATGGAAGAGGGCACATTGGCCAAATGGCTGGTGAAAGAGGGCGATGAGGTGAAGTCAGGCCAGATCCTGGCCGAGATCGAAACCGACAAGGCGACGATGGAGTTTGAAGCGACCGACGAGGGCACCATCGGCAAGCTCTTGGTGGCCGAGGGCACCGCGGGGGTGAAGGTGAACGCTCCGATCGCGGTGTTGCTGGACGAGGGCGAAGATGCCTCATCGGTCGCTGCCGCTCCCTCATCGGCGAAACCGGCTCCGGCTGCGGCTCCCGCCGCTGCCGCTCCGGCGGCCCCTGTTGCTGCACCCGCCGCCGCTCCCGCGGCAAGCTCTGGCGCACGGGTCTTTGCCTCGCCACTCGCGCGGCGGATCGCCAAGGAAAAGGGTCTGGACCTGAGCGCGGTCACCGGCTCCGGCCCGCATGGCCGCATCGTGCGCGCCGATGTCGAGGGCGCGCAGGCGGCCCCGAAGGCCGCCGCAGCGGCCCCTGCCCCGGCAGCGGCGGCAGCGTCCCCGGCCAAAGCGGCGATGCCCACCGGACCGTCGACGGAAACCGTGCTGAAAATGTACGCCGACCGCGACTTTACCGAAGTGGCCCTCGACGGAATGCGCCGCACCATTGCGGCGCGGCTGACCGAGGCCAAGCAGACCATTCCGCATTTCTATCTGCGCCGCGAGGTGCAGCTTGATGCGCTGATGGAGTTCCGGGCCACACTGAACAAATCGCTCGAATCGCGTGGCGTGAAACTGTCGGTCAACGACTTCATCATCAAAGCCTGCGCGCAGGCGCTGCAAGCCGTGCCCGATTGCAATGCGGTCTGGGCCGGGGACCGGATCCTGAAGCTGAAGCCATCGGACGTGGCCGTTGCCGTTGCCATCGAGGGCGGGCTTTTCACGCCGGTTCTGCGCGATGCCGACAAGAAGTCACTCTCTGCCCTGTCGGCCGAGATGAAGGATCTGGCCGGGCGCGCCAAGACCAAGAAGCTGGCGCCGCATGAATATCAGGGCGGCAGCTTTGCCATCTCCAACCTGGGGATGATGGGGGTCGAGAATTTCGACGCCGTGATCAACCCGCCGCATGGGTCAATCCTTGCGGTAGGGGCTGGAGTGAAGAAGCCCGTGGTCAAGACCGATGGCACCATCGGCGTGGCGACCGTGATGTCGATGACGCTTTCGGTTGATCACCGGGTGATTGATGGCGCGCTCGGCGCGGCCTTCCTCAAAGCCGTGATCGAGGCGCTGGAAAACCCGATGACCATGCTGGCCTGACGATCCATAATCAAAAAGCCCCCGGATGCTTCTGCATCCGGGGGCTTTTTCGCGCGCCTTGGTCAACCGCAGTCGAGGCAGCCCGTCAGATTGTGATCCATCGACACGGAAGGCTGCGAACACCCTGCTTCACCGACGATTTTGGCTGGAACACCGGCAACCGTCTTGTTGCGCGGAATGTCTTGCAGCACCACCGAACCTGCGGCAATGCGCGAGCAGTCGCCAATGGTGATGTTGCCCAGCACCTTGGCCCCCGCCCCGATCAGTACGCCATTGCCGATCTTGGGGTGGCGATCGCCATCTTCCTTGCCGGTACCACCCAGTGTGACCGAGTGCAGCATCGACACATTGTCGCCCACCACCGCCGTTTCGCCGATCACGATGGAATGGGCATGGTCGATCATGATGCCGCGCCCGACCTTTGCGGCCGGGTGGATATCGACGCCAAAGACCTCGCTCACCCGCATCTGCACAAAATAGGCCAGATCGCGGCGGCCATGGGTCCAGAGCCAGTGGCCGACGCGATAGGCCTGCACAGCCTGATAGCCCTTGAAGAACAGGATCGGCTGCAAATAGCGGTGGCAGGCCGGGTCACGGTCGACCACGGCCATCAGGTCGGCACGCGCGGCAGCCCCCAGATCAGGGTCATCGCCGTAAGCCTGATCGGCGATCTCGCGCAGGATCTGTTCGCCCATCTCGGGCGAGGCCAGTTTGAAGGAAAAGCGGTATGCGAGCGCTTGCTCCATCGTCGGATGATGCAGCAGCGAGGAATGGATCAGGCCGCCGAGCAGCGGATCATCCTTGATCGCCGACTCGGCCTCGTCACACACACGGCTCCAGACCGGATCAAGAGGCGACAGTTTCAGTTTGCGCTCGGCCATGGCACGATCCTTTCGCAGTGTCGGACTGAAATGTAGCAGGTTGCGACCGGGTTCAACAGCCATCTTGAAAAAACCTGCAAGACGAGGCTTTACATTACAAAGTATTTTTGTAAGGTATTGTCACAGCCAGCCCGGACGGGCCAGCCAAGACCGTGAACCCTGTCCGAAGGAAGCTCTATGTCACCCCAATCTGCACCAACCGCGCCGGATATTGCCGAACTGCTGCGCCAGTCCCTGGCCGGTTTTACGCCCAATGACCTGATCGCCTTGATCCTCGACCGGCTGGAGGGGCGGCCATGAACGCACTGACCCACATCACCCAGCTTGCCGAAGCCATTCCGCTGCATGATGCAACCGCCCTGACCGAAGGCGGGCGAGAGGCGCGTATCCTGTTGAACGGGATGGTCTATTCCCTGCGCATCACCCGGCAGGGAAAGCTGATTCTGACCAAGTAAATGGGCCACGTGGCCCCTTTCAGCCGTTGAGCCAGCGGCGCAGCGCAGCGATATCATCGCGCATCACCGCGTGACCAGCCCCCGCATAGACCTGCACCTCCACCGTTGCCGCCATGGCGCGCAGGACCGTCGCGCTGTCCTGCGCGCGCTTCAGCGGGATATGCGGGTCGCGCTCATGGACCGAGATCCGGACCCGGCCCCGGCGCACTCCTGCATAGTCCAGCCGCTTGTCGGCATGACCGTAAAGCGCCGGGCTGGCGCTGCCCTGATCGCCTGTGCCGACGAGACCGCCGGAAAAGCCGAAGACCCCGGCCAGCCCCTCCCCCTGTCGCGCATAGGCCTCCAGCGCCAGGCAGGCCCCCTGGCTGAAGCCGCAAAGCCAGATCGAGGAGCGTGTCAGGCCCGCCTGCTCCAGCGCCGCCACGGCTTCGGACACGGCGGCAAGGCCGCTCTGAACGAAAGGCTCCATCTGGGCTGCAGGCGCCAGGAAACTGCTGGGCCACCAGCTGTTGCCCGGCGCTTGGGGCGCCACCGCCGCCACTCCGGGCAAGGCCGCGTGATCAAGAAGTGCCAGCATGTCATCCCTGGTCCCGCCCCGCCCGTGCAGCATCACCAGCCCCTGCCGAGCGCCCCTGGGAAAGCGCGAGATCACGCCCGCACCCGCAGCGGCGGCAACACCCGCTCGATCCGGTCGCGCATCGGCTCATAGCGCGGTGGCAGTTTCAGGGCCTGACCCAATGTCTCCACCGGCTCATCCACGGCAAAACCCGGCGGGTCGGTGGCGATTTCAAACAGCACCCCGCCCGGTTCACGGAAGTAGATCGCGTTGAAATACTGCCGGTCGGTGACAGGCGTTGTGCGATGCCCGGCGCGGGCCAGCCGGTCCATCCAGTCCAGTTGCTCCGCATCATCCTTCGCACGGAAGGCCACGTGGTGGATGGTGCCCGCCCCCTGCCGCCCCGGCTGCGCCCCCGTCACCCGGATCACATCAATGATCCGCCCGCGTGCGGTGCCCGGTGCGATCAGCCGCTGACGCTCGGTCGCGCCGTCCTGCTCGCTGCCCGCGTGCTCGTATCCGAACACATCGGTCAGCAGCCGGATGGTCCGCTCCGGATCGCGCTCCCACAGCGTTGCCGAGTGAAAGCCATGGGCATCGCGCGCCTCGGCACTCTCGATCAGTTCGACCGGCGCGCCATCCGGGTCACGCAGAGTCACGATCCGTTCGCCAAAGCGCTGCCCGGCGCCCGCCGTGATCAACCCGCTCACCGCCAGATCATCGGTGATCCGGTCGAATTCCGCAGCGGGAACGGCATAAGCATAGGCCGAGGCCATGCCAGGGCCAGCCCGTCCGGGACCGGCATCGGCAAAGGGAAAGAAGGTCAGGATCGTGCCGGGACTGCCCGCAGCATCGCCGTAATACAGATGATAGGTGCCGGGATCATCAAAGTTCACGGTCCGCTTGACCAGCTTCTGGCCGAGGGTCCGGGTGATGAAATCGACATTGGGTTGCGCTGCGCCAGAAATGGCGGTGACATGGTGGATACCGGGAATGGTGGTCATCTTGCCCTCCTGTCGCCCCGAAGCAGGGCGTTGCGGAAAAGATAGCCCAAGACGGCACGCAGATAAGGCCCATCCCAACAGGCCCTCTGTGCATTTTCGCACAAATTTTCAACCCATCTGCCCCGCAATCCAGTCCCGGAACGCCACCAGCGGCGCGCGCGGCGGCACATCCCTGGGCCAGACCAGATAGTAGCTGCCCAGACCATGCCCCCGCGCGGGCCAGACGGGCACCAGCCTGCCGTCGCGCAGCGCATCCTCCGTCAGGAATATCGGCAACAGTGCCACGCCCAGCCCATGGATCGCCGCTTGGGTCATGGTGGCAAACTGGTCGAACAGCATACCCGCCGGGCGCTGCCCCGGCACCCCCTGCTGCGCCAGATAGCGGCCCCAGGCCCCGGGGCGGCTTTCCAACTGCAACAGCGGCAGCGTCAGCAAGCCCTCGGCCGCCGCCAGCGGCTCGGTCAACAGCCCGGGCGCACAGACGGGCAGAACCTCTTCCTCCAGCAGCAACAGATGCTCCGCCCCCGGCCAGTCGGCACGGCCGAAATGGATGGCAGCGTCAAAGCCCTCGGCGGCAAAGTCGAACGGGCGCAGCCGGGTGGACAGGTTCACCGTCACCCCCGGATGCGCATGCGCAAAATCCGGCAAGCGCGGCGCCAGCCATTGCACGCCAAAGGCGGGCAGGATCGCCAGCGACAACCCGCCGCCGCCCGGATTGACCCTCAGCCGCAAGGATGCCTGCGACAGCGCCATCAGATGCACCCGCACCTGCCGCACATAGTCCTGCGCCGCCGGGGTCAGCCGCAACCGCTGGCGCTCGCGCACGAACAGCACCACCCCCAACTGCCCCTCCAGCCCCTGCAGCGCCCGGCTCACCGCCCCTTGCGTCAGTGACAGCTCCGCCGCCGCCGCCGAGGCGGTGCCCAGCCGGTCCACCGCCTCCAGCGCCAGCAGCGCAGGCATCGAGGGCAACAAGCGGCGCGGACCAATCATGCGCTTTCCTCATGAACCAGTGACAAGGTTTCGATAGCAGCCCACGCCGATCTGCGCAATAAGCGGGTCACCCCCGCGGCGCGACATCCTGCAATTGCTGCTTTCAAAATACTCCGGGGTGAGCCAATTGGTTTCGCCATTGGTTCAAGAAACCAATTGGCTCGGGGGGCAGCACCCCCGGGAGCTTTGAAGCAAACCACGGGTTCATGCACAAAAGTGATACCTTTCGCCCCCGCCCAACCCGTGCCACACTGACCCGAACCGGAGGATGACATGAGCCTGGATACCCCGAAGCTGAAAGCCAAGGACGCCCCCGATCTGGGTCGTTTCGACTGGGAAGACCCGTTCCGCCTCAATGACCAATTGACCGAGGAAGAGCGCATGCTGCGCGACGCCGCGCGCGCTTATGCGCAGGAAAAGCTGCAACCGCGTGTGATCGCCGCCTATCGCGACGAATCCACCGACCCCGAGATCTTCCGCGAGATGGGGGAAATGGGCCTTCTCGGCGTCACCGTCCCCGAGGAATATGGCGGGCTTGGCGCGTCCTATGTCTCCTACGGTCTCGTTGCGCGCGAGGTGGAGCGGGTGGATTCCGGCTATCGCAGCATGATGAGCGTGCAGTCGTCGCTGGTGATGTATCCGATCTACGCTTACGGCACCGAGGCGCAGCGGCAGAAGTACCTGCCAAAACTGTCAACGGGCGCATGGATCGGCTGCTTTGGCCTGACCGAACCCGATGCCGGCTCTGACCCTGCGGGCATGAAGACCGTGGCGAAGAAAACCGCCAACGGCTATGTGCTCAACGGTGCCAAGATGTGGATTTCCAACGCGCCGATTGCCGATGTGTTTGTGGTCTGGGCCAAATCCGAGGCGCATGGCGGCAAGATCAAGGGCTTTGTGCTGGACAAGGGCACCAAGGGGCTGAGCGCCCCCAAGATCGGCGGCAAGCTGTCGTTGCGCGCCAGCATCACCGGCGAGATCGTGCTCAAGGATGTCGAGGTCGGCGAAGACGCCCTGCTGCCCAATGTCGAAGGACTGAAAGGCCCGTTCGGCTGCCTCAACCGGGCCCGCTACGGCATTGCCTGGGGGGTGATGGGCTCGGCCGAATTCTGTATGCATGCCGCCCGGCAATATGGGCTGGACCGCAAGCAATTCGGCAAGCCGCTGGCGCAGACCCAGCTGTTCCAGCTGAAGCTGGCCAACATGATGACCGAGATCAGTCTCGGGCTGCAGGGCTGCCTGCAGGTCGGGCGCCTGCTGGATCAGGCCAATGCCGCGCCCGAGATGATCTCGATCATCAAGCGCAACAATTGCGGCAAGGCGTTGGACGCGGCCCGCTGGGCGCGCGACATGCATGGCGGCAACGGCATCCAGGAAGATTACCAGATCATGCGCCATATGGTGAACCTGGAAACGGTGAACACCTATGAGGGCACGCATGATGTGCACGCCCTGATCCTGGGCCGCGCGATCACCGGGTTGCAGGCGTTTTTCTGAACCGGGCCGCTCCTGCCTCCCTGACGGTCGGTCCTCGCGAGGAGCGCCCGTCAGGGAGCGACGAGCCCGCCACAAGGACAGACCATGGACCGCGCCGATATCGTTCACGACAACTTCCTGCGGCGGGTAGCAGCAGGTGACCTGCCCGCAGGCCCCGCCCCGCAGGGCCCGCTTTCCTCCGATCAGGCCCGGCTCGCCTTCCGCGCCGCCTGCCTGAGCCGGGCGCTGGACCGGCAGGCACGGGTGATGCAGCGCGCCGGTCAGGGGTTCTACACCATCGGCTCGTCGGGCCATGAGGGCATGGCCGCTGTCGCCCTTGGCCTGCGCCCCACAGACATGGCCCTGCTGCACTACCGCGACGCCGCCTTTCAGATCGCCCGCGCTCTGACCGTTCCGGGGCAGGACCCGGTCTGGGACATGCTGCTGTCCTTCGCCGCCGCGGCCGAAGACCCGATCTCCGGCGGGCGGCACAAGGTGCTGGGCTCCCGCGCGCTGATGATCCCGCCGCAGACCTCGACCATCGCCAGCCACCTGCCCAAAGCGGTCGGCGCGGCCTATTCGCTGGGCCTGATGCGCAAACACCGGCCCGAACATGCCATCATGGACCCGGATGCGGTGGTGATGTGCAGCTTCGGCGATGCCTCGCTGAACCATTCAACCGCACAAGGTGCCTTGAACGCCGCCGGTTGGGCTGCATGGCAGGGTGCCCCGCTTCCGCTGCTGTTTGTCTGCGAAGACAACGGCATCGGCATTTCCACGAAATCCCCACCCGGCTGGGTGGCGGCCGTGCTGCGCGCCCGCCCGGGTCTTGCCTATCACGCCGCTGACGGTCTGGATCTCTACGACATCTATGCCGCCACAAAAGCCGCCGTGGATGACATCCGCCGCACGAAAAAGCCCGCCATCCTGCATCTGCGCACCGTGCGGCTGTATGGCCATGCCGGGGCCGATGTGCCCACCACCTATCTGCCCCGCGCCGAGGTGGAAGAGGATGAGGCAAATGACCCGCTGCTGCACATGGTGCGCCTGCTGGATCAGGCCGGGGTGATGACGCCGGATCAGGCGCTGTCGCTCTATCACGCCGCCACCGACGAGGTGGCAACGCGGGCCGAAGCGGCCGTCCTGCGCCCTCGTCTTCAGACTGCTGCGCAGGTGATGGCCGCCATCACGCCGCCGCGCCGGTCGCAGACGCCCCGCAATGGCCCCAGCCCCGAGGCGCGGGCCGAGACCTTCGGCAATGATCTCAGGGCCATGGCCGACCCGCAGCCGATGAGCCGCCTTATCAACTGGGCGCTCACCGACCTCATGCTGGAGCGCCCCGAAACGGTTCTGATGGGTGAGGATGTCGGTCGCAAGGGTGGCGTTTACGGCGTCACGCAAAAGCTGCAGGCGCGCTTTGGCACCCAGCGCGTGATAGACACGCTTCTGGATGAGCAATCCATCCTCGGCCTTGCCATCGGTCTGGGCCAGAACGGTTTTCTGCCGATCCCCGAGATCCAGTTCCTCGCCTATCTGCACAACGCCGAAGACCAGATCCGGGGCGAAGCCGCCACCCTGCCGTTCTTTTCCAACGGCCAGTTTACCAACCCGATGGTGCTGCGCATTGCGGGGCTTGGCTACCAGAAGGGCTTCGGCGGGCATTTCCACAATGACAACTCGCTTGCCGTCCTGCGCGACATTCCGGGCCTGATCCTGGCCTGCCCCTCGCGCGGTGACGAGGCGGCGCTGATGCTGCGCGAATGTGCCCGCCTCGCCGCCGAGGAACAGCGCGTCGTAGTCTTCGTCGAACCGATAGCGCTTTACCCGGCGCGCGATCTTCACGAACCTGCTGACGGGTTGTGGATGCGCCCCTACCCCGCAGCGGACCAGCGCCTGACATATGGCGAGGTCGGAACCGATGGCGACACGGACGCGCTTTGCATCATCACCTATGGCAATGGCGTGATGCTGTCGCATCAGGCCCGCGCCATCCTGCAAGACGCCGGATATGCGTGCAGGATCATTGACCTGCGTTGGCTTGCCCCCCTGCCAGAAGCCTCACTTCTGGCCGCTGTGAAAGGCGCAGAGCGGATTCTGGTGGTGGATGAATGTCGCCGCTCCGGCAATCTGTCAGAGGCGGTGATGACCCTGCTGGCCGGCCACCCCGCCCTCGCGCGCGTGACGGCAGACGACAGCTTCATCGCCACCGGCCCGGCCTATGCCGCCACCCTGCCCTCCGCCCGGCAGATCGCCGGGGCGGCCCTGAAGCTATTCGCCTCCGATAGTCGTTAGAAGTTTCAGCGTTAGCGAAAGTTTAGGACGCGATGCGGCACTGTTGCCGGCAGAGGCCCCTGCACCAACGGGATGCAGGGGTCTTGCCTGACCGGAGTGACAGCATGAAACGAACACGTCTGACGATCCTGCTCCCCGCGGTTTTTGTGCTGTCGATGCTCGCGCTTCTGGCAGGCTATGCCTCGTTTGTCCTGACCGACATGCGAAAGGCCCTGATCGCCCAGGCCATCACGGGGATGGAGGCGGCGACGGCGCGCGCAACGCAACGGGTCGACACCTGGTTTGACGCCACCGGGCGCACCCTTGGTTCCGTTGCCGGCACCAGACAGACCCGCGACAGTATCCAGCAGCTGTCGGTCACGCTGCGCGCCTCGGGCGCCGATGCTGCGGATTTTCTGAAACGGACCTACATCGCCCCGAACCGCGCGACGGGCACCGCACGCGACACCTTCGACTATTCGACCGACCGCAGCGCCTATGGCCAGACCCATGCCAAGGTGCATGACTTTTACCGCAGCCTGCGCCGCGAACATGGCTTTTACGATGTGTTCCTCTTCGATGCCGAGGGCAATCTGGTCTATACCGTGACGAAGGAGGGCGATCTCGGCCAGAATGCCCTGCGTGGTGATCTGGCCCGGACCCCGCTTGGCGCGGCCTTCCGTCGCGCGCTGGACGCAGCCCGGCCGGGTATCGTATTCGAGGATCTGGCCCCCTATGCCTATTCCGGCGGGGAACCTGCCGGTTTTCTGGCCCATGCCGTGGTCGACAGTGCCGGGCGCAAGATCGGTGTCGTGGCGGTCCAGATTCCCTCCGGCCTGCTCGCCGGGCTGGTCAGCGACGATGGTCAGGATGGCGAGACCTATACATTCACCCTGCTGGGGGCCAACGGTTATTACTGGACGAAACGCGGCAATGATCTGGTGCAAAGCCGCCAACCGCCGCAGACCCTCCAGATCACGGCGGCACAGCGTGGCGAAACCGGCGTGATGGAGCGCAGCGCCAACGGGACCGGCGGAACTGTTCTGGCCGCGTTCAGGCCGGTCGGGGCCTTTGGCGCGGGTTGGGCGGTGGTGACCGAGTTGGATGAGGCGCAGGTCGCGGCCCCGGTCAGGGCCGCCATCTTTCGCACGCTGCTGGCCCTTGGGCTGCTGGGTCTTGCCGCGCTTGGCGTCGGTATGGCGATCGGCCGCTGGATCGCGCGGCCGCTGTCCCAGCTGACGCAGGCCACTCTGTCTTTGATGGCGCGCGAGCCCACCACCATCGGCTTTCTCACTCGCCGCGACGAGGTTGGCGAACTGGCGCGCGGCCTGGAGCACCTTCGCCAGGATCAGTCCGCCGCCGATGCAAATCGGGTCGAGATGCTGTTCAAGGGCAAGGCCTTTGCCACAACGAGTACCGCGATGATGATCTCGGACGCCGAGGGCACGCTGCTTTACATCAATGACGCCCTGATCTCGCTGTTTCGCGAGAACATCACGGATCTGCAGGCGCGGTTTCCCGGGATGGACCCGGATCGGCTGATCGGCCGGAACATCTCGGTGTTCCATGCCAATCACCAACAGAGCATGACCATGCTGGCAAACCCGGACAACGCCCGGATGGAGTCTGACATCCACATCGGCGAACAAGTGTTTGCGCTTTCGATCAGCGCGGTCGAAGACGAGGCCGGACAGCGGGCCGGCTTTGTGGTGGTCTGGGAAAATGTGCGCGAACAGCGCCGGACCAATGCCATCATTTCTGCCGTCAATGCGGCGCAGGCGGTGCTGGAAATCGGGCTGGATGGACGTATTCTCAGCATGAATGATGTCGCCCTCACCACATATCAATATGACCGCGCTGCCATTCTCGGCCAGAATATCGGCGTTCTTTTCAAGGCCGGAAAGCCCGAAGCCAAACAGGTGCTGGCCCGTGTGATCGAGCAGGGCCATGTCAGCGAGTTGCACCACCGGGTCGCCCGCGATGGCAGCGACCGTTTCGTGATCAGCAATCTGAACACCATCCGCAACCGGCGGGGCGAGGCGCAACGGATCGTGGCGATCTGCACCGACCAAACCGCCGAAACCCAATTCCGCACGGCCACCGAAGGCGCCATGCAGACCCGGGCGGTCGAGCAGCAGAAGGTGGTCGAAGCGCTGCGCGATGCCTTGGGCACCCTGGCCAGAGGTGATCTTTCTGCCCGGATCGACACGCCTTTTCCCCCCGATTACGAAAGCCTGCGGCTGAACTGCAATCAGGCGGCCCAAAGCCTGTCGGAAACCCTGACGCGCGTGGCCCGGGTCGCCGCCTCCATTCTTGGCGGGGCCAACACAATTGCAACCGCCGCAGCCGACCTGTCCCGGCGCACCGAAAGCCAGGCGGCAACGCTGGAGCAAACTGCAGCGGCGCTGGACACGCTCACGGCGAATGTGCGCTCGGCAACCGACGGCACGCTCAAGGCCGGCACCAAGGTGCGATCGGCGCATGGCGAGGCCAACAACAACGGCAGCGTGGTGCGACAGGCGATCGAGGCGATGGCCGCCATCGAACAATCGTCGCATGAGATCTCCAAGATCATTTCCGTGATCGACGACATTGCCTTCCAGACCAATCTTCTGGCCCTGAATGCCGGGGTCGAGGCGGCGCGGGCGGGGGAGGCCGGACGTGGCTTCGCCGTTGTCGCCGCCGAAGTCAGGGCCCTGGCGCAACGCTCTTCCGAGGCCGCAAAAGAGATCAAGACCCTGATTTCGACCTCTGAAACCCAGGTCGGCACCGGTGCCGAGCTGGTCAGCGAGAGTGGCCGCGCGGTCGAGGCCATTGTCTCTGATGTCGCAGAAATCAGCACCATCGTTCAGCATATCGCGCAAGCCGCCCAAGACCAGTCCAACAGTCTGGCCGAGATCAACGCCGGAGTTGCCGTCCTCGACAAGGTGACCCAGCAAAACGCCGTCATGGTTGAGGAATCGACAGCGGCCAGTGTCCTGCTGAAGCAGGAGGCGGATGAACTGTCCGGCCTGCTGTCCGGCTTTGTGCTGAACAGCGACCACGCGGGCCGGGCGACGTTCCGTGCCGCCTGATCCGTCCAACGCAGGTTGCCCCACGGATACTGCCCGGAGCGGCAGCGGTCGTATCATCGTGATCGGGGCGTCGACTGGCGGAGTTGAAGCGCTTTACACATTGCTTGCTGACTTCCCCCACGACTGCCCGCCCACCTTTGTGGTGCAGCACATGCGCCCGGGCTTTGTCGAGAGCTTTGTCACAGGCCTGAACCGCGCCTGCGCCGCCGAAGTGGTGCAGGCACAGGATCGGCAGACCGCATGCCGCGGGCGCATCCATGTGGCCCCGGCTGGCGATCTGCATCTGGTTCTGACCACCCGACCCGCCTTGAGCCTGCGCCTGACCGACGCCCCCCCGGTGCAGGGGCACCGCCCCGCCATAGACCCCCTGTTTCTCTCGGCAGCCCGGCTGCGCCCGGCCCCTGTTGCCGCATTGCTGACCGGGATGGGGCGCGACGGCGCCGAAGGATTGCTGCACATTCGCCGCGCCGGCGGACATACCATCGCGCAGGATGAAGCAAGTTCCGTGGTCTATGGCATGCCGCGCGTGGCCCGCGACCTTGGGGCAGCCGTGGACATCCTGCCGCTCGGAGCTATCGCGGCGGCGCTGCTGCGGGCTGCGGCAAATCAGCCCCCCATACACGATCATCACAGGCGGATCATCTGATGCAGACCGGAGAGCGGCTGAAAGTGGTGATCCAGGGGGAATATCTGGTCTCGTCCGACCCGCAGGATGTGCTGTCCACCATTCTCGGCTCCTGCGTCGCGGCGTTTCTGCGCGACCCCGTGGCCGGCATCGGGGGGCTGAACCACTTTCTGCTGCCCGGCAATGACCCGAGCGACCGCAACGCCATGAAATACGGCTTGAATGCAATGGAGCTGCTGATCAACAGCCTGATCAACGCCGGGGCGCGACGTGACCGGTTGGAAGGCAAGCTCTTCGGCGGTGGCCGCATGGTGCCCGGGTTGACCGACATTGGTGCCGCCAATGGCCGCTTTGCCGAGGAATTCCTCCGTCGGGAAGGCATCCGCTATCTTGGCGGCAGTCTTGGGGGCGACCACGGCCGCAAGATCCGCGTCTGGCCAGTGTCCGGGCAGGTCCAGCAAATGAAACTGCCCGCAGCCGAGGTCCGGGAAACCTGCGTGAAGCCTCCGCCCCGTGGTGAAATCGTCTTGTTCTGATGATCACTGCCCCGGCCGGTGCCCCCCCGGCTTGCGCAGGTCAGAAGAGCACAACCTCCGAGGCGGAAACCTTCCCCTCATGGTCGCGCAAGGCGCGGGCCAGGCTTTGCAGCCGTGGCATGTCAACCAAGGCATCTATTGTCTGATCGGGGGCATCCGACAGATGAAATGCTGCCCCGATCAGGATATCAGACAATCCCGTCAACTCCTGAATCATCAGATCCAGCGCCTGCAAGCGCGATCGCCGCAGGCAACGATCCTGTCCCGGCGCTGTCTCCCGGTAAAGGTCCGTGGTGATCATTACTGCTTCAAGATCGCGCAGCCCCTGGGCGATCCGCGCCAGATGCAAACCGCTGCGCATGACGGCCAGGCGCCCGCTCAGCAGGGGCCCGCCCTCGGGCAGCTCCTTGCCCGGCTCGGGCATCGGGTCGGGCTCGGGCATCGGGCCGGTTGCCTTGTTCATCAGATTGGACCCACCACCCGCTCGATACAGTCACGCATCCCTTCACGGGTAAAGGGTTTGGTGATCATGTTGTTCATCCCCAGCGCACGGCCCTTGGCCACCACGGTTGCATCGGCCCTGCCCGTCACCAGAATGAACCCCATCCGCTCGATCCCCTTTGTTCGGCGGATCCCTTCCAGCAGGCCCAGACCATCCAGCCCCGGCATGTGATAATCCGATATGACCAGATGCACCGGCTTTTGCACCAGAGATTTCAGGGCCTCATCGCCATCGGCACAGGTGCGATAGCCCTCGATCTGCATCCAGTCGAGCGCCTGGGTAATGAGGCCGCGGCTGACAGCCGTATCATCCACCACCATGATTTTCAGGTCTTCACGCTTCATATCAGCCCCCTTGTGCTGTCTTTTCCCTGCCGCCGATCAGCGGCGCCTATAGGTCGTCATGCCCTCGGTCCGAAACTCCGACAGTGCCGCGCCGGTGATCCGCTCGGAATGGCCGATCATCAGGAAACCATCCGGTGCAAGCAGATCGGCAAAGCGCTGCCAAAGGCGTTCCTGGGTCAGCTTGTCGAAATAGATCACGACATTCCGGCAGAAAATCACCTCGAACGGACCTGTCATCGGCCAGTTGTTCTGCAGGTTCAGCGCGTTACAGGTGACCAGCCGTTTGACCTTTTCGCTGATCTGCAAAGGCTCGCCGGGTTTTACCTCGGTGAACAGCCGGCGTGCCTGCTGCGGGTCCAGCCCCGAGGCCGCATCGGGCGGATAGACCGCACGACGGGTCTTCTCGATCACGGTGCGGTCGATGTCAGTCGCCAGGATCCGCACATCATAACGTTGCACTTCGGGACAAACAGCCAACAGCGTCGCGGCAATGCTGTAGGGCTCTTCCCCGCTGGAGCATCCAGCCGACCAGATCCGCACCCGCGCCCCGGCCTGCGCCCGGGCCATCAAAGGCGGCAGGGCCGTCGTGGTCAGGGTGTCGAAATGATGCTGTTCGCGAAAGAACGAGGTGACATTGGTTGTGACGGCCGAGATCAGTTCCAACCGTTCCGCGTCACTGCCGTGGGCCGAAATGAAGTCCGCATAGGCCACGAAGTCCCGCAGGTTCAGCACGCGCAGCCGTTTTATCAGCCGCGAATGCACCAAAGGGCGCTTTGCCTCCGCCAGAACAATCCCGGCGAGGGTATGCACAAGCTCGGCGATGCGCGAAAATTCCCGGTCGTTCAGCGGGATATCGGTGTCGGGCATCGTTGCCTTGGCTGCCACCTCAGGCCGCCGCATCATCGGCCTGGGTCAGCAACTGGCCAACGTCGAGCAGCCGGATCAGCCGGCTGTCTTGCACCACCACCCCGCGCAGCATGTTGCGCGTGGTCTCTGATGCAAGATCGGGTGTCGGCTGAACGCCCGAGGCAGGAACGCTCAGGATATCGGTCACGGCCTCGACCAGAAGGCCGACGGTCCGGTTCTGGATCGCGGCGACAATGATGACGTTGCGATCGGTGTCTTCAATCGGCTCCAACCCCAGGCGCCGGGCAAGGTCAAGGATCGGCACCACCGAGCCACGCAGGTTGATCACGCCCTGCACGTAAGTCGGCGCATGCGGCAACAGGGCCGGGCGGCTCCAACCCCGGATTTCGCGCACCGACAGGATGTCGATACAGAAATCCTGGCCTGCTGTGCGAAAGGCAACCAGTTCGCGGATATCGGGATCGGTGGCAAAACCAGAGGCACGCATGATCTACTCCGCAGCAAGGGGAACGACGGGACGGGATGGCATCGGTCCGGTGGTGGCCAGATCTGTGGGGTCAAGGATCAACGCGACCGAGCCATCGCCCAGAACGGTGGCCGCTGCGATGCCGGGGATCTGGCCATAATTCGCCTCCAGCCCCTTTATCACCACCTGCCGCTGATCGCGGATCCCATCGACCATCAGGGCGATGGCGCCTTCATCGCCACGCTCGACCACAACCACGATCTCGCCCTCGCCCGGTTTCAGGCTGCGCCGGAAGCCAAGCGCCATGCCGACATCAATCAAAGGCAGGCAGCGGCCACGCACGTCGAGAACGGAATCGGTCTGGCCAAGGTTGTGACGCATCGCCGCCTCGGGGCGCAGGGTTTCGATGATGGTCGATACCGGCAGCACCAGCGTTTGCCCGGCGGCCTCAAACACCATGCCGTCCAACACCGCGAGCGTCAGCGGCAGACTGATGGTCAGCGTCGTGCCTTGCCCGCGGACCGAGGCAATACCGACCCGCCCGCCAAGCCCGGTGATTTCGGAGCGGACCACATCCATCCCCACGCCCCGGCCGGACAGGGCCGACACCTCGGTCGCCGTGGAAAAGCCGGGCAGGAACAGCAGCGCGTCGATTTCCTGCGGGCTCAGGTCGGCATTGGTCGGGACCAACCCCTTGTCGATGGCGATCTGGCGCACCTTGTCCCGGTCGATCCCGGCACCATCATCCTGAACCGTAATGACAATCCGGCCAGAGCGATGCGCCGCCGACAGCTTGATCACCCCCTCGTTCGGTTTGCCGATCTCGTCCCGGCGCGTGGGCTTTTCCAACCCGTGATCCACCGAGTTGCGGATCATATGGGTCAGCGGGTCGGCCAGACGTTCAATGATGGTCTTGTCCACCTCGGTCGCTTCGCCTTCGGTCACAAGGCGCGCGGATTTTCCCGCCGCCATCGACGCCTCGCGCACGATCCGGTGCATGCGGTCGAACAATGGTTTCACCGGCTGGGCCCGGATCGCCATCACCGATTCCTGGATCTGGCGCGACAGCTGCCGCAATTGGTCCAGACTGCGATCCACCTCGACCGAGCCGAAACCGGGGGATTGCTCGATGGCTTCGGTCAGCATCGCCTGATGGATCACCAGCTCCCCCAGAATATCGACCAGACGGTCCACGCGGTCGATATCGACCCGGATCGTCGGACGCGGACCGGCGCTGGCAGCCGGTCCCGCAGGGGGCGACGGGATGGCAGCGGCAGGTGCCGGGGGGGCCGGTCTGGGCGCAGCCGGTACCGGCCCTGCAGTGGGGGCCGGAGGCGACGGGGCGGGTGCTTCCGTCTTGGGAGGTTCGGGTGGAGCAGCAGCATCCGACGCGACGGTCAGATCACAACTTCCATCCATGAACTCGAAAATCGCCATCAGATCGCTGTCAACCCGCTCGGTCTGCAACGTCACGGTCCAGCCCAGATAGGACTGGCCGGGATCGAAATTTCCCGCCTCGGGCAGGGCGCTTTGGTCAAGGTCTACCGTAAACTCATCCTCAGTGCAGAGATCGCGCAGCAACAGCGCCGGATCGTGGCCGGAGGCGAAGGACCCGGCATGCGGCCGGAATACCAGCGTGACACTGCGCCGCCCCGCAACAAGCGGCAGGGCCGCGAAATCCATCCCCATCGGTCCGTCAAGCGCCAAGGGCTCAAAAACAAACGCCTCCTCCTCCTGGTGGCCGCCGCCGCCGGCATACGCCTCCAGCGCCAGGATCACCCGGTCGTCCAGTTCGGGGTCGGTGTTCGTGCCCTGACGCGAGGCAGAAATCATGTCGGCCAGGTGGTCACTGGCATGCAACAGTGCTCCCAGCAGCGCCGGTTCGGGCTGCAGCTGGCCTGCGCGCAAGGCATCGAGCACGGTTTCGAACCTGTGCGCAAAGCCGACCAGCGCTTTCAGGTCAAATGCCCCTGCACCGCCCTTGATCGAATGTACGGCGCGGAACACCGCGTTGACGGTATCCGCCTCCTGTGCGCCGGTCTGGATGGCGCGCAGCCCTTCTTCAAGCGCGGAGAGCAGTTCATCCGCCTCGACAAAGAAGATATCCTTCAGATCAATTGGTCCCGCCATCCCACCCTCACACGGCTGCGACGCGACGGATGGTCGAGACGAGCGATTGTTCGTCAAACGGTTTGGTGATCCAGCCGGTCGCCCCCGCCGCGCGGGCACGCTCCTTCAGGGTCGCGGCGCTTTCGGTTGTCAGCACCAGGATTGGCACCCGTGCGTAGACATCGCCCTTGCGCACGGCGTCAATCAGACCAAAGCCATCCATCTTCGGCATGTTCAGATCGGTCAGGATCAGGTCAGGCTCCGCTTCCTGCAGGCGGTCCAGCGCGTCCAGGCCATCCTCGGCCAGAACCACCTGAAACCCGGCTTCGGTCAGCGCCTGCCGAAGCATTTCGCGCATGGTCAGAGAGTCGTCTACGGCCAATATGCGCAGGCTCATGCCGCATCCTCCGCGATCAGGGACAAGGCCCCCATGATCCGAAGACAGTGGATACATTCCGGCGAGGGCGCGGTGATCACCAGCGCGCCGCCATCGCGCTGCGCGCGCTTGTGCGCCACCAGCAGCACCTGCACCGCAGCCGCGCTCAGATGCCGGACGGCGGCGGCATCAATCGTGATGCCGGACTTGGCCCCTGCGGCATCGAACCGGCTTTCCAGCTCATACCACAAGGCCTGTGCCGAATCCGGTGTGACCTTCGCTGCAAGTTCGATTTTGCGCATCGTTTCATGACCCTCTGATCCGCCTCAGAGGGGCTGCTGCGACCCTCCGTGTGGTCTAGGGGTAGCGCTGAAAGCCTGAAGGAACCGTTTAGCCCTGCGACTTATCGCGAGGCATTTTAATCGTTCAGTCCGGCGAGGCTGCACCGTCGCCAAGCCGCCGCCGCACCGATTCCGGACGCCCCGGCAGGGCCAGCCGCGTGTCGTTGCGCAGCTTTTGCGCCACGACATGGCCCTTTGACACTACCGCCAGCCGATCCGGGCGCAGTCGCAGCGCCTCGACCGGGCCGCCCGCATCCAGCACCACCAGCGAGGCAGCACAGCCCGGCGCCAGCCCGTGTTCGTGCAAGCCCATGACCTTCGCATTGTCCTGCGTCACCATCCGGAAACAGCGCGCCATCTCGTCAGGATGGGTCATCTGCGCCACATGCAGCCCCATGAAGGCCACGTCCAGCATGTCCGCCGTGCCCAGCGAATACCACGGGTCCAGCACACAATCCTGCCCCCAGCCCACTGTGACACCCGCCGCCTGCAATTCGCGCACCCGGGTCAGACCGCGCCGCTTGGGGTAGCTGTCATGCCGGCCCTGAAGCGTGATGTTGATCAGCGGGTTGGGAACCGCGCACATCCCCGATTCGGCAATCAACGGAATCAGCTTGGACACATAGTAATTGTCCATCGAATGCATGCTGGTCAGATGCGACCCCGCTGCCCTTGCGCCAAGCCCGTGCCGCATCACCTCACGCGCCATGGTTTCCACATGGCGGCTCATCGGGTCATCGGTCTCGTCGCAATGCACATCCCACATCAGCCCGCGCTCGGCCGCGATCCGGGCCAGATCGCGCAGGGACTCCGCCCCTTCCTCCATCGTGCGTTCGAAATGCGGGATGCCGCCGACCACCTCCACGCCCATATCCAGCGCGCGCAGCAGGTTCTGACGTCCCGTCGGGCTGCGATAGAGCCCATCCTGCGGGAAAGCCACGAGTTGCAGATCGAGGTAAGGCGCCACGATACGCTTCACCTCCAGCATCGCCTCCACCCCGCGCAGGTGGTCGGGCGTGGTGTCGACATGGCTGCGGATCGCCAAAAGCCCCATGCTCACCGCCCAGTCGCAATAGCGCAGGGCCCGCGCCACCATCTCCTCCACCGTAGCCTGAGCGCGCAACTCCCCCCACAGCGCGATACCCTCCAGCAGCGTGCCCGAGCCATTCACCCGCGGCAGGCCATAGGACAGCACCGCATCCATATGGAAATGCGGGTCAACAAAGGGCGGGCTGACCAGATCACCACTGGCCTCGATCACGCGAGCCCCCTCAGCGGCGATCCGCCCCACCTCGACAATCCGGTCGCCCCGGATGCCGATATCGGCCACCCGGCCATCGGGCAAGGTGCCGCCCTTGACGATCAGATCAAACATCACCGCTCCCCCTTGGTATAAGGCACCATCAGCGCCGCCGGCACCTGCGCGCGGCGGGACATCACCACCAGCGCCAGAATGGAAAACACATAAGGCAGCATCAGGAACAGCTGATAGGGCACCACCGCGCCCATCGGCGTCTGCTGCAAGCGGATCTGCAAGGCGTCAAACCCGGCAAACAGCAGCGCCCCCAGCACCGCCTTTCCGGGCCGCCAGGCCCCGAACACCACCAGCGCAATGCAGATCCAGCCACGCCCGTTGACCATCTCGAAGAAAAACGACGAAAACGCCGACAGGGTCAGAAAACTGCCCCCCACCGCCATCAGCCCCGAGCCGACCATCACCGCGCCGATCCGCAGGCCGGTCACCGAGACACCCTGCGCCTCCACCGCCGCCGGATTCTCCCCCACGGCCCGAAGCGACAGTCCCAGAGGCGTGTGATAGAGCACAAAGGCGACCAACCCCACACAGGCAAAGGCGGCATAGGTTAGCGGCGTCTGGGCAAACAGCGCCGGCCCCAGCAACGGGATATCCGACAGCACCGGCACCTCCCAGACCTGAAACGGCACGATCTTCGGCGGGCTTGTCACCTGCGGCAGGGCCAGCCGATAGGCGAAATAGGCACTCGATGTTGCCAGCATCGTCACCCCCAGCCCCACCACATGCTGGCTGAGGCCGAAGGGCACCACCAGCACCCCATGCAACAGCCCGAACAGAGCCCCCACCGCGAAAGCCACCACCACCCCGCCCCAGAGCGGCAGGCCCAGATACACAGCCAGCCACCCGGCAAAGGCCCCGATCACCATGATCCCCTCGATCCCGAGGTTCAGCACCCCGGCCCGCTCACAGATCAGCTCACCCATGGTGGCAAAGATCAAGGGCGAGGCGATCCGCACCACCGCCACCCAGAAACTGGCCGAGATCAGAATCTCGATCACCTGCTGCCCCCTTCATCTTGGCAAAAATACTCCGCGGGGGTCCGGGGGCGCGAAGCCCCCGGGGCCAGCCAGACGCGCAGCGCCCCAAAGCTCATCCCCGCACTACCCTGAACTTCGTCAAAGCAATCGCCAGCACCATGAACAGCAGCGACACCGCCAGCAGCATATCGGCGATATAGGTCGGCACTCCTGCGGCCCGGCTCATGGCATCGGCCCCGACGAACACCCCGGCCACGAACAGCGCGGTCACCACCACGCCCAGGGGATGCAGCAGCGCCAGCATCGCCACGATGATGCCAGTGTAGCCGAACCCCGGCGACAGATCCAAAGACAGATGCCCCCGCGCGCCCGCCACCTCGGACCAGCCTGCAAGGGCCGCAAGCCCGCCCGACAGCAGCGCGGTTTTCACCAGCACCGCGTTCACCGGCATGCCGGCAAAACGCGCGGCGCGGATATTGGCCCCCACCGCCCGCATCTCGAACCCAAGGGTGGTGCGGGTCTGGATCACCCAGACCACCACCGCCGAGATCAGCGCAAGGCCAAAGCCCCAATGCAGCCGCAAGCCGTCGACGATGCGCGGCAAGCGCGCCTCCTTGATCAGCGCGGCCGATTTTGGCCAGCCCATGCCCATCGGGTCTTTCAGCGGGCCTTCCAGCAGATAACTGACAAACAGCGCCATGATGAAGTTCAGGAGCAAGGTGGTCACCACCTCATCCACCCCCAGCCGCACCTTCAGCAGAACCGGCACCAGCAGCACCATCGCCCCCGCAAGCAGTGCCACCACCGCGCTGACGGGCAGCACAAGGGGCGCGCCCAGCGCGCCGGTGCCCAGCATCACGGCAATGATCGCGCCCGCATAAAGCTGGGCCTCGGCCCCGATGTTCCACAGACGCGCCCGGAACGCCACCGCCACCGCCAGCCCGGTAAAGATCAGCGGCGTTGCCCGGTTCAGCGTTTCCAGAGCCGCAAAGCGCGATCCCACCGCCCCCGTCACGATCTGCCCCAGCACTGCCAGCGGATCGGCCCCGGCCAGCAGCGCCAGTGCCATGGCGACCAGCACCGTGGCGCCCAGAGCAAGGGCGGGCAGGCCCAGCTGGCGCAGCAGCGTCGGATTGGCAACAGGTTCAAGCCGCATCATTCACCCCCGCCTCAAACCCTTGTCCTGCCATCCACGGCCCCAGTTCCCCTTGGGTCAAAGCCCCGCGCGCAAAGGCGGGCGACAGCCGCCCCGCGCTGATCACATGGATCACGTCAGACAATCCCATCACCTCATCCAGATCCTCGGAAATCAGCAGCACCGCCGCCCCGGCATCACGCGCCGCCACAAGGCGGGCGTGCACATAGGCAATCGCCCCCACATCCAGCCCCCGCACCGGCTGATTGGCGATCAATATGCCCGGCGCTTCCTCCATCACCCGGCCAAGGATCAGCTTTTGCATATTGCCGCCCGACAGCAGCCTGATCCGCGCCTCTGGCCCCGGGCAGCGCACATCATATCCAGCGATCAGGCTTTCGGTATGGGCCCGCACCGCTGCCCAATCAACAAACCCGGCGCGGGCAAAGCGGGTGGCATAGGTTTCCAGCACCGCGTTTTCCGCCAGCGTGAAATCGGCCACCGTCCCGGTCTTGTGCCGGTCTTCGGGAATACGCCCCACCCCCGCCGCGATCGCCGCGCGCGGTGACCAGCGCGGAACCGGCACACCGTCCACCAGCATCTCCCCCGCCTCCGGCACCAGCGCCCCGCCGATCAGATCGGCCAAGGCCGCCTGCCCGTTGCCCGAAACCCCGGCCAGCCCGGTGATCGTGCCGCCGCGCAAGTCCAACGTCACGTCCCGCAACGCCCCCGCGCGCGCGCGCCGCAGCGCCAGCCGCACCGGCCCCGGCACCCCGGGCGCGACGGTGGACTCGGCCATCTCGGCCCCCACCATCATCGCAGCCAAGGCGCGCCGGTCCGTATCACCTGTGGCCACCTGCCCGACCACCCGGCCATGACGCAGCACCACGCAGGTATCGGAATGGCCCATCACCTCGTGCAGCTTGTGGCTGATGAAGATCACCGACAGCCCGCGCGCCGTTGCCAGCCGCAGGGTCTGGAACAGCGCCTCGGCCTCTTGTGGGGTCAGCACCGCCGTCGGCTCATCCAGGATCAGAATACGGGCGTCGCGGTAGAGCGCTTTCAGGATCTCCACCCGTTGCCGCTCGCCCACTGAAAGATCGGCCACGCGCGCACCCGGGTCCACCGCCAGCCCGAAATCGCGGCTCAAGCCCTGCACACGCGCCAAAGCCGCCGCCCGCCCCCGGCCGAAAGACCAAAGGCTTTCGGTGCCCAATGTGATGTTTTCCAGCACCGTCAGCTGATCAGCCAGCGTAAAATGCTGATGCACCATGCCGATGCCCGCCGCCAAAGCGGCTTTCGGCTGGCCTGCAGGCAAGGGCTGACCAAAGGCTGTCACCGACCCCTCATCCGCCAGATAATGCCCGAACAGGATGTTCATCAGCGTGGTCTTGCCCGCGCCGTTTTCACCCAGCAGCGCCAGCACCTCGCCTTCATGCAGCGTCAGACCAATGGCGTCATTCGCCACCAGCTTGCCGAAGCGCTTTGTCACCTGATCGAGGCGGAGGACAACCTCCGCCCCATTCTTCTGAAAACTCACGACGATTTCGGCTCGCTGTCGTCAATCTCCACGGTAAAACTGCCATCCATGATTCCAGCCTGCCGCGCCGCCACCAACTCCATCGCTGCCGCTGGCACCTTGCCCTCAAACGTGCCCAAGGGTGCCAGTGAACATCCGCCCGCCTGCATATAGCTGTAAACGCCGTAGTTCTCCGCCACAAAAGCGCCCGCTGTTACCGCCGCCACTGCCGCGTCAAACGTCGGCTCGAAATGCCACAGGGCCGAGGCCACCACCGTATCCGGATAATCCGCCTGCGTGTCGATCACATTGCCGATCGCCAGCACGCCCTTTTCCGCCGCCGCATCCGCCACGCCGAAACGCTCAGCATAAAGCATATCCGCCCCGGATTCGATCATCGCAAAGGCGGTTTCCTTGGCCTTTGGCGGGTCGAACCACGACCCGATAAAGGTCACCTGGAACGTCGCATCGGGTCGGGTCTCGCGCACACCTGCGATGAAGGCATGCATCAGGCGGTTCACCTCGGGGATCGGAAAGCCGCCGACCAGGCCGATATTGCCCGATGCGGTCATCGCCCCCGCGATGATGCCCGACAGATAGCTCGCATCCTGAATGTAGTTGTCAAACACCGCCAGATTGGGATTGGCCGCCGCGTCGGGCATGAAGGATGACCCCATCAGGAACGCCACCTCGGGATATTCCGCCGCCACTTCGCGCGCCTCGGCCTCGACCCCGAAAATCTCGCCCACGATCAGTTTCACGCCGCTTTCGGCATATTCGCGCATCACGCGCGGGTAATCGGTGTTGGCGACATTCTCGGTATAGACGTAATCGACCACGCCCGCCGCCTTGGCCGCCTCGGCGGCCTGATGGATGCGCCCGGCCCATTGCTGTTCCACTGGCACCGTATAGATGCCTGCTACCTTCAGCGGCTCCTGCGCCAGCACGCTTCGTGGCAGGAACGCGGCCCCAAGGCCAAGAACGCCGCCGCCCAGGATCATTCCCCGCCGCGACACACCCCGTTTCAGTCCGATCATATCCGTCACCCCCTGTTGGCATTATTGTTTTACCATATGGTAAAAGCCAATTCCGATTCGCCACAAGCATTCGTTCGCCCCCGGTGCGGCGCACAAGAAACGGGCAGTGGCAAAAGGGTTCAGCCCAGCTGTGCTGAAGGACCGGGCAGCGGCATGACAGCACGCCGTGTGCTCTGGATGGCGCGGGTCAATGCCTCCAGCGTGACCGGCTTGGTGACCACCTCGGTAAAGCCCGCGGCACGGTAGTCCTGCAGGTGCTGTTCCATCGCATTGGCGGTCACGGCCAACACCGGCGGCAGGCCCGCGTGACCCGCCTTTTCCTTCAGCTCGGCCAAGGCCGTCAACCCGTCCTTGCGGGGCATCGAGATATCCAGCAACACCAGATCAAACCGGCCCGGCGCCCACATCTCCACCGCCTCGTCGCCATCACAGACCAGCATCACCGAGATTCCCAGCCGCGCGAGCATGGCGCGCATGATCAGCCGGTTGGTCGGGTTGTCCTCGGCCACCAGCGCACGCAACCCGCAGAGCGGCTCCAGCGCCAGAGGCAAGACAGATCCGCTTTCCGGCCCGGCCTGCCCGTCTGCCACCGGCGGCAACGGCAAGGTCACCGTCACGGTCGTGCCCTGACCAAAGGCGCTGACCAGCGCGATCTCGCCCTCCATCAGCATGACCAGCCGCCGCACGATCGGAAGGCCCAGCCCGGTTCCGCCAAAACGACGCGTGATCGATTCGTCGCCTTGCGTGAATTCGTCGAACACCATCGCGGTCTGATCATGGCTCATCCCGATCCCGGTGTCGGCCACGGTGATGACCAGCCGACCATCGGTCACGGGATCCTCGGCTATCGAAACATCCACCGCCCCGGCTTCGGTGAACTTAACCGCGTTGCCGACAAGGTTGTGCAAAACCTGCATCAGCCGCGTTGCATCGCCCATCCGCACCGCGTCAACCCCCGGTCCAAGCGTCACGCGCAGGTCCACACCTTTCCTTTGCGCCGCCACCCCATGCATGGAGCCGATCCGGGCCGCCAGATCGTGCAGATGCAAGGGGGCAAGGTCCAGCGCAAGCTTGCCGCTTTCAATCTTCGCCAGATCCAGCAGGTCGTTTACCACAGACAGCAGATGCGCGCCGGATTCGCGGATGGTTTCAAGCATGCTGCTCTGCGCCGGATCAAGCCCGCCCTCGGCCAGCAACTCGGCCATTCCAAGCACCCCGTTCAGCGGTGTGCGCAGCTCGTGGCTCATGTTGGCCAGAAACTGTGACTTGGCCCGACTGGCAGCTTCGGCCCGGTCGATCGCGGCGCGCAGGTCATCCTCGGCCTGCGCGGCTGCGGTGATATCGGTGATCGTGCAGACCACACGCGCTGTCATGCTGGGATCGGGCAGCACCGCCGCATTCACCGAAACCACCTTCTGCCGCCCGCCCGCCTCGCCCACACGCAGCCGGAAATCCCGGATCACCTGGCCCGACGACAGGGCAAGCCGGCAGGGAAGCCCGGAAAACGGCATTGGATGGCCTTCGGCATCGCTCAGATGCAGGGCGACCGGATCGCAGATCCGGTGCAACAGCGCCTCGCCCGGCAGATCGAATATCCGCTGCACCTCGCGATTGAGAAACACGATCCGCGCATCCTCATCCACCGCCATGATCCCCGACCCCGAGGTTTCGGTCAGCGTCGCCAGAAAGTCGCGCTCGGCCTCCAGATCACCCTCAAGCCGTTTGCGGTCACTGACATCAAGGTGGACACCGCTTGCGGTGATCGGGCGGCCCTGGCCATCCCATCCGGTTATTTGCCCCCGCGACGTTACCCAGACCCAGTGACCGTCCTTGTGGCGCAGCCGGAACTCATCCTGAAACTGGCGGGTGCCGCTGGCGAAGCGGGTTTGCATGTTCTGGTTCAGCATCACCCGATCATCGGGATGAAGCAGGCCTTGCCAGACCTGATCGGTGACCGGGCAAAGCTCTTGCGCCGTATAGCCCAGCATCCGCAGCCATTGATCATTCACGTGGCAGACGCCTTTGATCATGTCATGCTGCCAGGTGCCCGCCTCTGCCCCCTCGATGATCTGTTCCAGCCGCTGCTCGGCAGCCTTGAGCGCCGAGACATCGACATGCACCCCCGACATGCGCACAGGCTTGTCATTCGCGTCCCGCAGCGACACGATCCCGCGCGACTGCACCCAGACCCAATGCCCCGCGCGGTGACGCAGGCGGAAGACGAGATCAAAGCGGTCCGTTTCGCTCTGCATCACGCGGGAGACCATCGCCATGGTCGGCTTCATATCCCCGGGATGCAGCAGGCTTTGCCATGTCGTCAGGGTGATCGGGGCCAGCTCTTCGCAGGTCCAGCCCAGCATCTGCGCCCAGCGTTCGTTGACCCGGTTCTCCAGCGTCACGAAATCACATTCCCATGTCCCGGCCTGCGACCCGTCGATCACGTGCGACAGTCGGCGCTGGGTGTCGCGTTCGGCCGTGATGTCGATGCGCAGACCGACACGACCGCCCGTCGGGGTCTGACGGTCCAGCGCCCGGATCACACGGCCGTCGCTCAGCTCGGTCACCCGGTCAAGAACGGGCTCCCGACGCCGGAGCATGACCTCTTCGATCAGCGCCTCTTCCTTTCCCTTGGCCACCGGCCAGACACCTTTGGCAATCCCGGCCCGCAGCACCTCTTCATAGGTCCTGCCCGGCACCATCAGCGGGGCCAGCTCGGGGTGGATCGCCGCCATCCGGGTGTTGACCATGACAAAGCGGTCATCGGCGTCGAACAGCATGAACCCGTGCGGCAAGGCCTGCACCGCCGTATGCAGTTCGGCCCGTGCGCGCAGCGCCTCATCGCGCATGGCCTGCACCTGGGCCAGATGCGCGCGCGCTTCACTCACATCCTCGACCATCAGCCAGATGATCTTTTGCCCATCCCCCGTGGTCAGCAGCAAGCCGCGCAAAATCGCCGGAAACCCCGAGCCGTCGGGGCAGATGAAGCGCTGGTCAAACGGGCCAAACTGTCCGCCCTCCTCCAGCTCTGCCACCGCGCGCGAGATCATCGCCTGATGATCGGCATGAAGAATTCTGTGGATCGCCACCCCGATCAGCGCCTCTCGCTGCCAGCCGCCATACCCCATGAACGCGGTGTTGGCCTCGGTGATGATGCCGCTGGCATGGTCGATCAGCACCACGCCGACCGGCGACAGATCGAACAGACGGCGCAGCAACTGGTCGCGCCGGGCGATCTTTGACCCGGCCCGGTCTGCCGCGATCCGGCGCGCGACATCCGACAGCGCGGCACGGTACTGTGCGGCAACCGCCCGCAGGACCGCTGCAAGCGACTTTTCCACCGGGGCGGCCAGTGTCTTTGGCAGACCCTCCAGCCGCGCGCCGGCATGGCTGATCTGACCGGAACCGGCGTCGGGGGCTTTGGCTGACTGCCATAGCCTGTTGTCCACCTCCAGACGCAAGGGGCAGTTGAGCACGCCGGAAATCCGGTCAAGCGCGCGCTGCACCGCCTGTTCGATGGTGGCGATACCGCCGTCTGACAACCCGGCCTCGGCCAGATCGGCCAATACTTCAGTAACCGCCAGAAGCAATGCTTCGGCGTCGGTTACAGGCAGGCTGTTCCCGTCCATCACGTTCAGACCGCTCCTCTGTCCCGGCTCAGTCCAGAGTTGCAGCATGATGCAGGCAGCGCTGCCGCGCAAGCGGCTAGCGTTTGCCGTAGTAAAGGCCCACAACATGCTCGGCCTCGGCAAAGAAAAGCCAGCGTTGCGCAAAGGCTCCCAGCAGATGCAGCACGATGGCGATGATCACGCCCGCCACCCCCGGCAGCAGCCACAGCGTCAGGACCGGAAGCGCCACACCAAAGCCCAACGCCAGCCCGCGCAGTTTCACCGCATGGCGCCGACCGACGACAAAGATCATCTCGCGCAACAGGTAGTTGCCTGCCGTATGCGCAGGTTCGAACACCTGAACGCCGCCCAGGCTGCCCAGCCCGGTGGCACTGCCCATTGTGCTGCCCGCACGGACAAAGGCCTGATCGCCCACGGCCCAATGCGCCAGCATTGCCGCGCCCGCCAGCACCAGCAGTATGCTTGCCGGCACCGTCAGCCCCAGCAGAACGGCCCCGCTTGCCCCGGACATCACCAGATACAGCACCGGCACGGTGGCATTGTGCCAGCGCGGCACCGCGCGGATCTGCGCGTAGATCATCGCGGTGCAGCCCACCACGGCCACACAAAGCACAGCCCCCGGAAACCCCACCCAACGCGGCCAGCCAAGGCCCAGCCAGTCCGACAGCGCCGCCGGTGCCAGCGCCACCAACGCCGCCACTGCCGCCCAAGCCTCGCGGCTCAGCCAGCTGCTGCGCCATTGCGTAAAGGCAAGCAGCGCCCGCTGCGGATTGCCAAGGTGAAAGGCCGACGCCATCAGCCCCCCCACCGCCAGGGCATTGGCCAGCCCCCAAAGGGCCAGGGCCGACCCTCCCGCAGGCTGCGCCAACCCAAGGCCCAGAAAGGCCAAAGCGCCAAACCCCATGCCCGAAAAAACCGTGAAAAGAATGACAGAAGGTGCCGGATTCATTCAGATTTTCCCCAAAACCCGGTCAAGCCAACCGGCAAAGCCGGTGGCCTGAATGTCCAGCAAGGGTGCCAGCAGGCTAGCCTGATCCGGCCGGTCCTTCCTGCGCGGTGGCAAGTATTTGTTGACCGGCCGCGTCCCCTGTTCCGGCATCAGATCATAGCCCCCCCGTCTTGCCACCAGCAGGCTGACCGCGCTGTCCGGGTCGGCCAGATCGCCGAAATGCCGCGCCCCGGTCGGACAGGTCCGCACGCAGGCCGGTTCGCGGTCTTCCTCCGACAGGTTGTCGTTGTAGATCCGGTCAACGCACAGCGTGCATTTCTTCATCACCCCCGCATCTGCATCCATTTCCCGCGCACCATAGGGGCAGGCCCAGGCACAAAGACCGCAGCCGATACAGGCATCCTCGTTCACCAGCACGATCCCATCCTCCACCCGCTTGTAACTTGCCCCGGTCGGACAGACGGTAACGCAGGGCGCATCAGCACAATGCAGGCAGGAGCGGGGGAAGTTGACGATCATGGGGGCGGCTTCGGGCTGCACCTGATAGCTGTGAACCCGGTTGAGGAAAGCACCGGAAGGCGTTGATCCATATGGATTCTGATCTGAAAGCGGCGCCCCGTAACCCTGATCGTTCCAGCCCTTGCAGGCAGTCACACAGGCCTGACAGCCGACACAGGTATCCAGATCAATCACCAACCCCAATGCTTTATCGGTTTTCCCCGGCAGACAGGTCATCGCTTGCCCCCTTCCGGCACCACACGCGGAATTGCGCCAAAAGCGGGCAGGCTTTCGCCATCCGGCGGGGCCTCGGCCCGTTCAATCCGCACCCGAAGGTCAAACCACGCCGCCTGCCCGGTGACCGGATCAGAATTCGAATAGCGCATCCCGTCGCCTTTCGCGGGCAAGAGTTCCGAGATCAGATGGTTCAGCAAGAATCCCTGCTTCGCCTCCGTCGCCCCCTCGCTCAACGCCCATGCCCCCTTGCGCTTGCCGATCGCATTCCAGGTCCAGACCGTGTTCTCATTCAGCGCCGCCATGTGCACCACCGGCACCGTGATCTGGCCCGATGGCGAGGTGACGCGAGCCCAATCCCCATCGGAAAACCCGTGCTTCACCCACAGTTTCGTCGGCACAAACAACGGGTTGTGCCCCCGGATCTGCCGCAGCCAGGCATTCTGGCTGCCCCAGGAATGATACATGTCCATCGGTCTTTGCGTCAGCGCATGCACCGTAAAGCCGAACGGCTCCGCCGCATCGCCGAAGGGTTCATACCAGACCGGCAGCGGGTCCATCGCCAATTTCAAACGCTCGCGCAAATGGTCCGGCGGCTGCACCGCGCCATGGCCTTCGGCGGCCAACTGAAACCGACGCATCGGTTCGGACCAGATGTTGAACAGATAGGGCTGCGGCGAGTCATACAGCCCGACCTCTACGGCCCAATCCTGATAGGCGCGGTTCCACGGTTTGAAGAACCCGGCCCCCTCCGGCACATGCGCCTGAAAAAAACCGCCGTTTTCAATGTAGCGCGCCATCTGGTCGGGGTTTGGCGCGCCGCGCCCCTCGCTATCACCATTGCCGCGAAACCCCATCAGAGGCCCGACGCCGGGCCGACGCTGATGGTTCACGATGTAATCGGCATAGTCGCTGAACTTCGCTGTGTCATCCTCGTTCACCATCCCCGGCAGGCCCAGCCTTGCCCCCAGATCCAGCAGCACCGACTGGAAGCCCCGCACATCGCGATCCGGCTCCACCACCGGCCAGCGGATGGCATCGCCCGCCGCATCCGGCTCGCTCACCGGTCGGTCGAGCATCGAAATGCAGTCGTGCCGTTCCAGATAGGTGGTGTCGGGCAGGATCAGATCGGCATAGGCCACCATCTCGCTGGCATAGGCATCGGAATAGATGATGCGTGGGATGGTATAACTGCCGTCGGCCTCTTGCGCGGTCAGCATCTCCATCACGGCGGCGGTGTTCATCGAGGAATTCCACGCCATGTTCGCCATGTAAAGGAACAGCGTATCAAGGCGATACGGATCGCCCGCATGCGCATTGGGAATGACCATATGCATCAGCCCATGCGCGGAAAACGGGTTCTCCCAGCTGAACGCCTTGTCGATCCGCGCAGGAGAGCCATCGGACCGCAGGGCCAGCTGCTCCGGCCCACGCACATAGCCCAGATGCGGACCCGTGAGCGGCTTGCCCGGCACACTCACGAAATGCGGGGTGGGATGCGCCTCCATCGGTTTCGGGTAGGGCGGTTTCATCCGCCAGCTGCCGGGGGTTTCCACCGCACCCAGCAGGATCTGCAACAGATGCAGCGCGCGCGCGGTCTGGAAGCCGTTGGAATGGGCCGAGATGCCGCGCATGGCGTGGAAACTGACCGGGCGGCCGATCATCGTGGCGTGCGCGTCACCGCGAAAATCGACCCAAGGCTGTTTGATTTCAATGGCCTGATCGAAGGCCACCAACGCCAGTTCCGCCGCAAGCTGCCTTATGCGCAGCGCGGTCACCCCGCAGCGCGCCTCCACCGCTTCGGGGGCATAGTCCGGCGACAGATAGCGCTCTGCCATGTGCTGAAACACCGTGCGATTCCCCTGCCAGACCGCGCCCAGATCAGGCTGCACGCCTTTCGCCTCCCACGGCGCAGGCATACCGGTGCGGCGGTCGATCACAAAGGGCTGCGCTTCGGCATTGCGCACGAACAGGCCCCTTTCGGAGCCTGTGGTTTCATTGACAAGGTAGGCGGCATTGGTGAAGCGCGCCAGATAGTCCAGATCAATCTTGCCCGCCTGCAGCAGACAATGGATCAGCGAAAGGATCAAAAGCCCGTCGGTGCCCGGCGTGATCCCGATCCAGTCATCGGCCACCGCATTATAGCCGGTGCGGATCGGGTTGACCCCGATCACCCGCGCGCCCCGGTCCTTCATCTTGCCGATACCGATCTTGATCGGGTTGCTGTCATGATCCTCGGCCACGCCAAACAGCACGAACAGCTTGCTGCGCTCCCAATCGGGCGCGCCGAATTCCCAGAATGCGCCGCCAAGGGTATAGATCCCCGCCGCCGCCATGTTGACCGAACAGAACCCGCCATGGGCGGCATAATTCGGCGTGCCAAAGGCCTGCGCCCACCAGCCGGTGAACGACTGCGACTGATCGCGCCCGGTGAAGAACGCCAGCTTCTCCGGCGCGGTCTCACGCAAGGGGCGCATCCAGTCCACCGCCGTTTGCAGCGCTTCTTCCCAGCTGATCGGCTCGAACGCGCCCGATCCGCGCGGGCCAACCCTGCGCAGGGGCGTGCGCAGCCGGCTGGGGGCGGTCACCTGCATGATGCCCGATGCCCCCTTTGCACACAGCACGCCCTTGTTCACCGGGTGGTCGCGGTTGCCCTCGATATAGCTGACCTTGCCGCTTTTGAGATGCACGTTGATGCCGCAGCGGCAGGCGCACATGTAACAGGTGGTTTTGCGAACCTCGTCAGAGACATGCGGCGATGTGTTCAGACGTGGTTGACTCATCGCAGCCCCTTTTCCTGCGCCATCACGGCCCCGGCTTCCATCGCAATCTGGCGCTCTTCATCGGCGGGAACTGTCCAGATCGCGACCTTTGATGTCGCGCCGTGCAGGCGATGATCGCCTTTCGCATTGGCGTCACCGTCCAGCACCGCCCCCAGAAAGGCAAGGTGGTTCACGATTTTCGCCCGGACAATCCGGTCGTTCTCACCAATCCCGCCGGTAAAGGTGATCGCATCCAGCCCCCCCAGAGCGGCACAAAGTGACGCGCCATGCCGTGCCGCCCAATAGCAGAAATGCTCGATCGCGAACGCCGCCTCGGGCGTGCCAGCGCCATGCAGAGCGCGCATGTCATTGCTGCCGCCAAGCCCTTTCAGCCCCGAGGCGCGGTTCAGCATCTGCGCCGTCGCATCAAGGCCATGCCGCGCCACCAGGTCCAGCACCACCGCCGGGTCAAGCGATCCCGGCCTTGTGCCCATGGTCAGCCCGTCCAACGGCGAAAACCCCATGCTGGAGGCGACGGAGCAGCCATCAAGGATCGCACAGGCCGAGGCACCATTGCCCAAATGGAACGAAATCATCCGCTGTGGAAGGCTTCCAGCCCCGATTTCTTGCACTTTTCGAACAATTGCGGCGTAGGACAGTCCGTGAAAGCCATAGCGCCGAAGCCCCCGCTCCCGCTCTGCCAGAGGCAGGGCATAGGCCGTCGCCACCATAGGGTTGGTGGCATGGAACGCTGTATCAAACGCCGCATATTGCGGCATCGCGGGCCAGAGCCGCGCCACTGCTCGGATGCCCGCCAAAGCGGGCGGATTGTGCAACGGGGCCAGCCCGGCGCAGGCCTCCACCTCCGCCTCTACCTCCGGCGTGATCCGGCAAGTCTGTGTAAGCCCCGCCCCGCCATGCACCACCCGGTGTGCCGCCGCCCGCAACTGCGCCGCAGGAACCGCCAGCCGCTCCAGCCCCAACAACAGCGCCGCCGCATGGTCCACCGGCCCGCCGCTGCCGATCTCCTCGACCTGCGCCTGCGCCTGCAACGCCATCCCGTCGAACGCCGCGAGTTTGACCGAGGAAGAGCCTGAATTCACAACCAAAAGCATCACATCACCGATTTCAAAAGCCCCGCGACCGACAGTCCGCCCAACATCAGGATGGCAAAGCGCCGGAAGTCCTGCGGGCTGGTGCTGGCAAAGCGCCGCCCCCCAAGCCATAACCCGATCAGCATGAAGGGCAAACCGAAAGCGGTGGCAAGGAAGCTGTCGCGGGTGATCTGCCCGGCCTGCCACAACACCGGCAGCGACCATAGGTCGAGCGCGGTGAAATAGGCAATCACCGTGGCGCGGAACACCACCGGGGCCACGCCTTGCGCGGTGAAGAACACCGCTACCGGCAGGCCGCCCACCGCCATGCCATTGGCAAGGCCGGAGACCGCCCCGACGCCCACATGCGCCACGTCCCCCTGCCGCCCGATACGCCAGCCCGCCAGCAACAGCCCACACATGACCAGCACAAACCCCGACAGCACAGCCCGTCCCAGATCAACCCCCGCCCATTGCACGGCCATCACCCCCAGCGGCACCCCGACCAAACAGCCCGCAAACAGCCCCGCAACCCGCCGCCAGTCGATATGCGCCCAGATCCCGCGCGCCTGCCCCAAGGTCATGACAATATCGGCGAGGATGACCACCGGCACAAAGGGGAACGGGTCAGTCACCAAAGCCGCAAACAGCATCACCAATGCGGCAAAGCCAAAGCCGGAATAGCCGCGCACATAGCCCGCCACCACCATGCCCGCCGCCACCAACACCGCCTCTGCCCCGGTCAGACCAAAGGGGATCATACCAGCTGGGGCCGCATGTCAGCCTTTGAAATCCCCGCCACCTCCACCGGCTTTTTCATCGCATCGCGGCGGAACGGCTCGCCCAGCTCCTGATTGATCATCGCCTCGATCAGCGTGGTCTTGCCCGCCTTCTGATCGGCCAAAGCCTGCGTCAGCGCCTCGCGCAACTCCTCCATCGTGCGTGCCTGCACACCCTGCAAACCGCAGGCCCGCGCGATTCCGGCATAGGAAACGCCCTCATCCAGTTCGGTGCCGACAAAGTTGTCGTCATACCACAGCGTGGAGTTGCGCTTTTCCGCGCCCCATTGGTAATTGCGGAACACCACCATGGTGATCGCCGGCCATTCCGGGCGGCCGATCGCCGTCAGCTCCGTCACCGCAATCCCGAACGCCCCATCGCCGGAGAACCCCACCACAGGCACATCCGGACAGGCAATCTTGGCCCCGACAATGCTGGGCAGACCATAGCCACAAGGTCCGAACAACCCCGGCGCCAGATACTTCCGCCCCGCCTCAAAGGTCGGATAGGCATTGCCGATCGCGCAATTGTTACCGATGTCAGAGGAGATGATCGCCTCCCGCGGCAGCGCCGATTGAATCGCCCGCCACGCCATGCGCGGGCTCATCCAGTCCGGCTTGGCCTCTCGCGCGCGCTGATTCCAAGACGTTCCCGGATCATCCTCTTCATGATCCATCGACGACAGCGCCTGCGCCCATGCCGATTTCACCTGTGCGATTCTTGCTTTGCGTTCGGTCCGGGCATGGTCACCGGCGGTAGAGGCCAATCGCGCCAAAACCGCTTCGGCGACCTTTTTTGCGTCGCCGACAATTCCCACCGTTACCTGTTTCGTCAACCCGATCCGATCAGGGTTGATGTCGACTTGGATGATCCTGGCCGCACGAGGCCAATAGTCCAGCGCGTATCCCGGAAGCGTTGAAAACGGATTAAGCCGGGTACCCAAGCACAGTACCACATCTGCCGCAGAAATCAACTCCATCGCCGCTTTGGAGCCATTGTAGCCCAAGGGACCGGCAAACAGCGGGTGAGAGCCCGGAAAAGCATCATTGTGCTGATAGCCCACGCAAACCGGCGCATCCAGCCGTTCGGCCAATGCCATGCTGGCCGGAATGGCCCCGCCCAACACCACACCGGCCCCGTTCAGGATCACCGGGAACTTCGCCTCCGACAGAAGCGTCGCCGCCTGCGCAATCGCCGCCTCACCGCCCGAAGGCCGCTCGAACTCCACAACCGCCGGCAGGTCGATGTCGATCACTTGCGTCCAGAAATCACGCGGCATGTTGATCTGCGCCGGGGCCGACTGGCGTTTGGCCTGCAGGATGCAACGGTTCAGCACCTCGGCCACGCGGCTCGGGTCGCGCACCTCCTCCTGATAGCAGACCATGTCCTGAAACAGCGCCATCTGTTCCACCTCCTGAAACCCGCCCATGCCGATGGTCTTGTTCGCCGCCTGTGGGGTAACCAGCAACAGAGGCGTGTGATTCCAATACGCAGTTTTCACGGCGGTCACGAAATTGGTGATCCCCGGCCCGTTCTGCGCGATCATCATGCAGATCTTGCCCGACGCCCGGGTGTAACCATCCGCCATCATCCCGCCGCTGCCCTCATGGGCGCAATCCCAGAAGGTGATGCCCGCGCGCGGGAAAAGATCGGAAATCGGCATGAAGGCGGAGCCAATGATGCCAAAGGCATGTTCAATGCCATGCTGTTGCAGGGTTTTAACAAAGGCTTCTTCGGTGGTCATGCGCATCGGTCCGGCTCCTGCAAGGGGTCTTTGCGCAAGTCTAGCCGGGCCGCCAGGCCCGCCTTAGGGCCAGAGCCCCCGCGCGTTTAAGTCCAGACCCCGCTCAGCGCACCCGCCCCAAAGCCTGCGCGATCCGCGCGATCCCCTCCGGTATCCGCGATGGCGCAATCGAGGAATAAGCCAGCCGGTAATGCTGGCGGCTGGCCCGGTCTGGGTGGAAAAACGCCCGCCCCGGCTCGATCAGCACGCCCGCAGGGCGCAGCCGCGCCGCCAGCGCTTCGGAATCCACCCCGTCGCCCGCCCGCATCCAGATGCTTGATCCGCCAAAGCCGCCCTGCCCGGCGATGCCCAGACCCTGTTCGGCAAGCGCCTCTTCCATCACCTGACGGCGGCGGCGGAACGCCCCCCGCATCCTGTTGATCAGCGCATCGTAATGTCCGTCGGCCAGAAAATACGCCACCGTGCGCTGGATATGGCCGGGCGGATGGCGCAGCACCATGGCACGCAAGGCCCGCGCCTCGGCGATAAAAGACGGCGAGGCGACCAGATAGCCCAGCCGCAAGCCGGGGAAAATCGACTTGGAAAACGACCCGGCATAGACAACCCGCCCGTCCCGGTCCAACGACTTCAACGCCGGGGCGACAGGTTTGAGATAAGACATCTCGAACTCGTAATCATCCTCGACAATCACAAACCCCTGCCGGGACGCCGCCTCCAACAATGCCACCCGCCGCGCCAGCGGCATGGTGGCATTGGTGGGGCATTGGTGTGATGCGGTGGTGAACACCACATCCACGCCATCCGGCACCCTCTCGGGCGGCAATCCGCCCTCATCCACATCCACCGCCAGCACCTGCGTCCCCGATGGCTCAAGAATCGCCCGCAACCCCGGATAGCCGGGATTTTCCATCACCGCCCGCTTGCCGGGCCCCAACAGAACCTGCGCCGCGATCCACAGCGCATTCTGCGCCCCCATGGTCAAAAGCACCTCCTCCGCCCGCGCCGCAATTCCCCTTCGCGGCAGGATCGAACGCAACACCTGTTCAATCAGCACCGGGTCATCGCGCTCGTAGTAATCCGAGGTCAGCGCCGCAAAATCGCGCCGCCCCAGCGCGCGCAAGGCGCAGGCCCGCCAGTTATGGTGATCGAACAGCGCCGGGTCGGCCTGCCCGTAGATGAAGGGAAAAGGATAGCGCTCCCAATCCTCGGGCTTGGTCAGCCGCGCCAGACGCGAGAACCGTCCGCCGGTCAGCGCGGCAAAATCCACCGCCTCGGCGCGGGCGGGCGATGCCGGAAACTCCGGCGCGCGCGGCGCGGTCTCCGACACGAAATACCCCGACCGACCGCGCGCCGACAGATAATCCGACGACACCAGATCGGCATAGGCAAGCGTCACCGTGATCCGGCTGACCCCCAGATGCAGCGCCAGGCCGCGCGACGATGGCATCCTGTCGCCGGGCCGCAGCCGCCCGGCCAGCACGCCTTGCACCACCATCGACCGTATCCGGCTTTGCAGCGTGCCCGCAGCACCCGGTGGCAGAAAGAAGGCTTCGGCAGGAATGGGCATGATCTGGCCTTATCAGCAACAAGACCAGAAAGCGCCGACGCCCGGCCAAAGGTCAATCCCCCGCATTGCTGCTTTCCAAATACTCCCGCCGGAGGCTCTTGCGGAGGAGGAGCGGCACGCGACGACGACACAAAAACAATATCCTCTGCCCCCTCTTCGGGGCAGAGGATTCAATTTTCTTGAAAACGCCTCAGCAAGCGCGTCAGCCGCAGACCCGCGTCAAGGCCTGGTCAATCGCATCCGTGATCTGGTCAATGTCATCGGGCGTGGCGATCAGCGCCGGGCTAAGGCACAGCGTGTTGTTCAGCCCCGGCACCGATCGGTTGGTCGCCCCGATGATCACGCCTTGCGCCATGCAATCGCTCACCACCGCCTGCACTCGTTTCTCGTCCAGAGGCTCTTTGGTGCCCCGGTCCGCCACCAGTTCTGCCCCAAGGAACAACCCCTTGCCGCGCACATCGCCGATCACAGGGTGCTTGTCCATCAGCGCGTGCAGATTGGCCAGACAACGATCCCCCATCGCGATGGTGTTCGCAAGCAACCCCTCCTCCTCGATGATGCGCATGTTCTCCAGCGCCGCGGCAGGCCCCGCCGTGCAGCCGCCAAAGGTGCTGATATCGCGGAAATAGCTCATGGTGTCGGTGGGGTCGTCCTTGAACAGATCGAACACGGCTTCCGTCGTCACCGTGCAGGAAATCGCGGCGTAGCCGCTCGCCACCCCCTTTGCCATGGTCACGAAATCGGGGCGGATGCCGAAATGCTGATATCCGAACCAGGTGCCGGTGCGGCCCACACCGCAGACGACCTCGTCGATATGCAAAAGGATGTCATACTTGGCACAGATTTCCTGCACCTTGTCCCAATAGCCCGCAGGCGGCACGATCACGCCGCCTCCCGCCGTCACCGGCTCCAGCACGAGGCACCCCACCGTATCGGCGCCTTCGCTCAGGATCACCTCCTCGATCGCTTGCGCCGCGCGCGCGCCGTAGTTCTCCACATCCCATTGCGCCCGGTATTCCAGACAATGCGGCACCATCACGAACCCGTCGGGATAGGGCCCGTATTGCGCCGCCCGTTGGGCCTGCCCGCTGGTCGCCAGCGTGCCGATGGTAGTGCCGTGATAGTCGCGTTCGCGATACAGGATCTTCCACTTCTTGCCGCCATGATGCCGGTGCGCGATCTGGCGCACCATCTTGTAGACCTTCTCATTCGCCTCGGACCCGGAGTTCGAATAATACACCCGCGAAAGCCCCGGCATCTTCTCTATCAGCCGTTGCGCAAAGCGCGCGCCGGGCACCGATCCGGCAGCCCCGGCGAAATAGTTCATCCTGATCAACTGATCGCGCACCGCATTGGCAATACTCTCGCGTCCGTAGCCGACGTTCACCGTCCAGACCCCGCCCGACACCGCATCCAGATGCTCCTTGCCGCGCGCATCCCAGACCCGCATCCCCTTGCCCTCGATGATCACGCGCGGGTCAACCGTCTCATAGGCCTTGTGCTGGCTCAGATGGTGCCAGACATGGGCGCGGTCGGCCTCGACCACCGCCGAAATATCATTGCTGCTGTAGCCGTCCATGAAGCGTGCCTTTCCCGGTAGCGCCAGACCATGCCGCCACGCGACCGGCCTTTGCGCCACCTTCCGCCTTTGCCGCAGGCAATCGTAGGGCCAGACGCCCTGCCCCGATAGCGCCAGTTACAAAATGGTTTTGCGCAAGGCCAAAGCGTGGCAAAGATCAAGGGGCAACGGCCTGACCCGTGTGGAAACGGTGCTTCCGATTTCCTGAAACCCGGTCAAGCCGCTGGACAGAGCGAAAGCCGCCCCGGTCAATGAGGGCAAGGCAAAACAAAAAACAATCCCAGCATGGAGAAAGCAAAGATGACATTCCGCAAGACACTGACCGGTGCGGTCGCCACAGCGGCCCTGTTGGCAGGCACCACCAGCGCCATGGCGCTGGACGAGGTGACGGTCGCCTATTTCATGGAATGGCCGATGCCGTTCCAATACGCCAAGGTGCAGGGCACCTATGACGCAGAAATGGGCGTCAAGGTGAACTGGGTCGCCTTTGACACAGGCACCGCCATGTCGGCAGCAATGGCGGCGGGGGATGTGCATTTCTCGGTGTCGCAGGGGGTGCCGCCCTTTGTGGTCGCCACCAGCGCCGGGCAGGATCTGCAGATCCTCGACGTTGCCGTGTCCTATGCCGACAATGACAATTGCGTGGTGCAAAACGCGCTGGAAATCGACAAGGACAATGCCGGTGATCTGGCCGGCAAAAAGGTCGCCGTGCCGCTGGGCACCGCTGCCCATTACGGCTTCCTCAAGCAGATGGGCCATTTCGGCGTAGATCTCGCCAGCCTTGAGATCATCGACATGGCCCCGCCGGATGGGGCCGCCGCCTTTACCCAAGGCTCGGTCGACATGTTCTGCGGCTGGGGCGGCAGCCTGCGCCGCGCGAAAGAGGCCGGCAATGTCCTGTTGACAGGGGCCGAGAAAGAGGCGCTGGGGATTCTGGTGTTCGATGTAACTTCTGCTCCCGCCGGCTTTGTCGCCGAAAACCCGGATCTGGTGGCGAAATTCCTGAAGGTTACCGCTGATGCCAACGTCATGTGGGCCGACAGCGCCAATCACGCCACCATGCTGCCGGTGATCGCGGCCGATTCCGGCATGGACGCGCCGGCCACAGCGGAAACCATCGCCACCTTTGTCTTCCCCAACGTCGAGGATCAGCTGTCCGCCAAATGGTTGGGCGGCGGTGCGCAGGAGTTCATGAAGGGCGTGGCCGAGGTCTTCGTTTCGGCAGGCTCGATCCCGGCAGCCCTGCCCAGCTACGACGCCACCGTCAACACCGGGCCGCTGGCCGCCGCAAACGGCATGTAAGCCCCTTGGGCGGCCCCGTCCGGGCCGCCCGTCACTTGCCCGGAGGGCCTATGTCCGGACTGATCATCGACACGATCTCGATGCGCTTTGACCTGCCGGATGGCACGGCGGTGCAGGCTTTGCAAAACGTCTCATTGGAGCTGAAACAGGGGGAGCTTTTGTCGGTGCTCGGCCCCTCCGGCTGTGGCAAGACCACGCTTCTGAACATCCTTGCAGGCTTTCTTGCGCCCAGCGAAGGCCAGATCCTGCTGGGAGGCAAGCGCGTGACCGGCCCCGGCCTCGAACGCGGCATGGTGTTCCAGCAAGGCGCGCTGTTCGAATGGATGAACGTGCGCCAGAACATCGACTTCGGCCCCCGGATGAAGGGCATGGCGAAACCTGAACGCGACCGCATCACCGATCAACTGCTCGAAACCGTCGGCCTGCAGGATTTCGGCGAAAAGGCGGTGTATGAGCTGTCAGGCGGCATGCAGCAGCGCGTGGCGCTGGCCCGCAGTCTGGCGAATGATCCCGATGTGATCCTGATGGACGAACCCTTGGGCGCGCTGGACGCGCTGACCCGCGAAAAGATGCAAGGGCTGGTGCTGAAGCTGTGGAAAGAGACCGGCAAGACCGTGGTCCTGATCACCCATTCGGTGGAGGAAGCGCTGCTTCTGGGCGAGCGTCTGCTGGTGATGGCCCCGCGCCCGGGCCGGATCTTCCGCGAATACCGCCTGCCCTTTGCCGAGCGCGGGGTGAACATGGACCTGCGCGAGGTCAAGAAATCAAGCGGCTTTGCGGAAACGCGTGAGGAAATCCTGTCGATGATCTGGGGCATGGAAGAGGAAATCATGGGCAAGAAGGACGGTGCCGCATGATGGTTCTGGCGCTTTATGTGGCGATCTTCGTGGTGTCGATGCTGGTCTGGGGTCGGATCAAGCGCCACCGCGACCGGCATGACTATACCGCGCTGAAAACCGTCACTTTCGGCGACGAGTCGGCAATCGTGCCTGACCGGGTGGCGAGTGTGATCTCGGTCCTGTCGGTATTCCTGATCTGGGGGGCGTTCACCGGCTCGAACATTGTGCCGCTGCATGTGCCCGGGCCGTTCATCGGCGAGGCCGGGTTCACCTATACCGCCCGCGCGCCCGATGGGGCGCAGGCACAAGCGGAGGTGCGGATCGCGGTACATGCGGCAGGCGAGGCGCCGGTGGTGCCGCAGGTGGCGGAGGGAGATGGATTTGCCAGGGGCGATGCAGCGGTGGTGCAGGCCTGGCGTTCGGTTCTGCTGCGGCCGGTCGAGAATGATGGTGAGGGCGTGGTGGTGGTGGCGATCAACGGCCAGCCCATTTCGGTCGATGACCGGGTGAGCGTGACCGGCGGCAGTGTGACGCTGACGCCACGCGGGTCGCTGAACTTTCAGGCCGCCAAGGGCATGCAGATGGAGCCGATCTGGCTGCCCGCCCCCGAAGCGGTGGTGGCGCGCTTCGTGGAGATCGCGACCAATGGCTATCAGAACACCTCGCTCTGGGGGCATCTGGGCGCGTCGCTGGCGCGGGTGATGGCGGGGTTTGTGCTGGGATCCATCGTCGGCATTCCGCTGGGCTATGCGATGGGGCTGTCGGGCTGGTTCCGCGGCTGGTTCGACCCGATCGTGGAGTTCATGCGGCCTGTGCCGCCATTGGCGCTGATCCCGCTGGTGATCATCTGGTTCGGGATCTGGGAGACCGGCAAGGTGGTACTGCTGTTTTTGGCCGCCCTGTGGATCATGACGATCGCGGCGCGGTCGGGGGTCTCTGGCGTAAAGCTGTCCAAAATCCACGCGGCCTACTCCCTTGGGGCCAGCAAGGCGCAGATCCTGCGGCATGTGATCATCCCGAACTCGCTGCCCGATATCTTTACCGGGGCAAGGGTCGCGATGGGAGTGTGCTGGGGCACCGTGGTGGCGGCGGAACTGGTCGCGGCGCAGAAGGGGGCGGGGATGATGATCATCGCGGCCTCGAAATTCCAGCTGACCGATATCGTGGTGATGGGGATCATCCTGATCGGGATCATCGGCTATGGGATCGACATCCTGATGCGGATGGCCGAGCGGCGGCTGGTGCCCTGGAAGGGCCGGGGGTGAGTATGCCCGCTGTGTTACAGCAACTGAAATCATTCAGTTTCAGAAGGTTGACCCAGTGGGATTAGTAAATTTTTAAGGTTTAGAGGCTCCGCCTTCTCGGCTCGCAAGGCCCGCCGAACCCGCGATCGGGCGGATCTGGCGCAACGTGATTTTTCGTAGAAAAATCGTGCCGGTCAGCCCCCCGCGATCACCTTTGCGGCGGCGTCCAGCGCCCCTGTCCCGTGCGGGATGTCCAGCGCGCACAGGCCCGCCTCCATCACCGCCAGCGCGCCCAGCGTCATATGGGCATTCACATGCCCCATATGCGCCACCCGCAGGAACCCGTGCCAGTCCGGGTCCGATGGCAGCGCCATGCCCAGGCCGATGCCCAGCGTGACCCCGGCCTGCCGTTCCGTCCATTCGCGCAGCCGCGTGGCATCCGGCGCACCCAGCCGCGCCGCCGTCACCGCACGCGACCGATGGGCAGGGTCCGCCACATTCAGCCCGATACGCGGATGCCCCGCGCCCCAGACGTCGAACGCGGCCCAGACCGTTCGCGCAAGCACCTCATGCCGGGCCCAGACATTTGCCATGCCTTCCTCGTGCAGCATGGCCAGCGCTTCGCGCAGGCCGAACAGATGATGCGTCGGCGCGGTGCCGGCCCAGTATTGCCAGAACTCCTCGGGCTCGGCCCGCTTGCGCCAGTCCCAATAGGGGCTGCGCAGACCGGCATCGGCCCCTGCCATCCGCGCCTTTTCCGAAAACCACAGGAAAGCCATGCCCGGCGGGGTCATCAGCCCCTTCTGGCTGGCCGCCACCGTCAGGTCGATCCCCCAGGCATCCATATGGTATTCGTCGCAGCCCAGCGACGCGATGCAATCCACACACAAAAGCGCCGGATGCCGCGCCGCATCCATCGCCGCCCGCAGGGCTGGAAGATCGGTCCGCACCGAGCTGGAGGTGTCGACATGCGTGGTCATCACCGCCTTGATCCGGCCTGCCCGGTCCTCGCGCAGCCGCGCCTCGACGCGGCCCATGTCCACCGGGCTCCGTGTGCCGAAATCCATCACCTCGACCTCCACCCCCATCGCCCGGGCGCTTTCCGCCCAGCCGATGCCGAACCGGCCGGTCGACAGCACCAGCGCGCCATCGCCCCGGCTGAACAGGTTGGAATTCGCGGCCTCCCACCCGGCATGACCATTGCCGATATAGCCCGCCACATGCTGCGTGGTCCCCGCGACCGCCCGCAGATCGGGCCACATCGCGGCCACCATTTCCGTCAGATCACCGGCATAGATATTGGGGGCGGCGCGGTGCATCGCGTTCAGCACCCGGTCGGGCATCACCGAGGGGCCGGGAATCGCCAGATAGCTGCGCCCGCGCGACAGGTCGGGGCGGGAGAGGTTGGAGCGGGGGGAGTTTGCTTGCGTCATCATCGGCCTACAAAGGGTTCACGCCAATCGCTAGGCCCAGTCACGGCCAAGGTCAATCGAAGGCAGGCTGAATTTCGGGCCTGCCATTGCGGCGGTGGGGGCTTTGGCATTAGATCACGCGCATGACGATGCCAGACTCCATCCGCCCTGCCCTGCCCCCGCCCGACCCCGCTGCCGGGGACGGGCCCCTGGTGCGCTGGTTCTGGCGGAGCTATCTTCTGCCGCAGTCCGGGCTTCTGGCCCTGGCCTTCCTGATCATGGTGATCGAGGGCAGCACGCTGGGCGCGCTGTCCTATCTGCTGGAGCCGCTGTTCGACCGGGTGTTCGGCAGCGGTGGCAGCGGTGAACTGTGGCTGGTGGGCGGGGCGATCTTTGGCCTGTTTGCGATCCGCGGCACCACCTCGCTTGCCTCCAAGACGCTGCTTGCGCGCATTTCGCAGCGCGTGGCCGCCACGATGCAGGGCCGGTTGCTGGCGCATCTTCTGCGCCTTGACATGAAGTTCTTTCAGGACAATTCCCCCGGCGCGCTGATCGAGCGGGTGCAGGGCGACACGATGGCGGTGCAGGGCATCTGGATCGCGCTGCTTTCCGGCATCGGCCGCGATATGGTGGCGCTGATCGGGCTGTTCACTGTGGCGCTGCTGATCGACCCGTGGTGGACCCTTGCCGCCGTGATCGGCACGCCGCTGCTGATCCTGCCCGCCGCCGTCTTGCGCCGCTATCTGCGGCGCAAGGCCATCCACCTGCGCAATCAGGCGGGCGAGCGGGCCACGCGGCTCGACGAGATCTTTCACGGTATCCAGGCCGTGAAGCTCAACCGGATGGAATCGCATCAGACCGCGCGTTTCGACGCCATCCTGTCGCGCATCGTCAGTGCCGAGACCAAGGCCGCCTTTGGCCGCGCCGTGCTGCCCTCGCTGGTCGATCTGATCACGGGCCTGGGCTTTCTGGCGGTGATGCTGCTGGGCGGGCGCGAGGTGGCGGCGGGCACCCGCACCACGGGTGAATTCATGGCGTTCTTTTCCGCCATGGTGCTGACCTTCCAGCCGATCCGCCGTCTGGGCGACATGGCGGGGCTGTGGCAGATCGGGGCCGCCAGCCTGCAACGGATTGCCGCGCTTTTCGCGCTGCAACCGGCGCATCGGCGCCCGGCGGCGGGCCGGCACCCCGCCAGCCTGCCGCCCCGGCTGAGCTTTGAGGATGTGGATTTCGGCTATGGGAACCAGGCGGTGCTGCGCGGCCTGTCGTTCGAGGCCGAAGCGGGCCGGATCACCGCCCTTGTCGGCCCCTCGGGCGCGGGGAAATCCACCGTGTTCCACCTGCTCACCGGGCTGTCCGACCCGGCGCGGGGCGCGGTCCGGATTGACGGCATTGCCACGACCGAGATGGCGCTGGACGATCAGCGCGCGCTGTTCGCCGCCGTCTCGCAGGATGCGGCCCTGTTCGACGAAAGCCTGCGCGACAACCTGACCCTGGGCCGGACCGGGATTGCCGGTGACCAGATCGACCGGGCGCTTGTCACCGCGCAGGCCGCGGGCTTTGTGGCGGCGCTGCCGCAGGGCGTCGACACCCCGGCGGGGCCGCGCGGCTCCAACCTGTCGGGTGGTCAGCGCCAGCGCATCGCCATTGCCCGCGCCCTGCTGCGCGACACCCCGATCCTGTTGCTGGACGAGGCGACCAGCGCGCTGGATGCCGCCTCCGAAGCCGCCCTCGCCGCCGCCATGGAGCAGGCCGCCACTGGCCGCACCACCCTTGTCATCGCGCACCGGCTGGCCACCGTACGCCATGCCCACCGCATCGTGGTGATGGATCAGGGCCGCGCTGTCGAGACCGGCACCCATGCCGAGCTGCTGGCGCGGGGCGGGCTTTACGCCACGCTGCACGCGCTGCAGTTCAAGGATCAGGAGCAAGGGGCATGACCGGCAGCGCCATCGGGGAAACCGCAGCCGACCGTCAGATCTGGACCGTCACCGGCGCGGACAGGTTCAGCTTCCTGCAGGGCCTGATCAGCAATGACATGCTGGTGTTGGAAAAAGCCCCCGGCATCCTCTGGGCCGCACTTCTGACCGCGCAGGGCAAGTATCTGGCCGATTTCTTCGTGATCCGCCCCGATGGGGCCGACCACCTGCTGATCGACATCAAGGACAGCATCGCCCCTGACACCCTGCGGCGCCTGTCGATGTACCGCCTGCGCGCCGATGTGCAGATCACCGCTTCCGACACCCCGGTGACCCGCGGTCTGGGCGACCCGCCACCGGGCTGCTGGTCCGACCCCCGCCATCCGGCGCTCGGCTGGCGCGGCTATGGTCTGCCAGGAGTCGGGTCCGTGATCGACTGGGACGCGATCCGGGTTGCGCATTGCATCCCGGAAACCGGAATCGAGCTGATCGCCAATAACAGCTATCTGCTGGAGTCCGGTTTCGAGCGCCTGCACGGTGTCGATTTCCGCAAGGGCTGCTATGTCGGACAGGAGGTCACGGCCCGGATGAAGCACAAGACCGAGCTGAAGAAGGGGCTGGTCACCGTGGCGATCGACGGCGCGGCGCCGGTCGGCACGCCCATCCTGTCCGGCGGCAAGGAGGCGGGCACCCTGTTCACCCAGGCGGGCGGACGGGCGATCGCCTGGCTGCGCTTTGACCGGATGTCCGGAATGATGGCAGGAAGCGCCCGTTTGCACCGGATCGCCTGATACGATTATTCTGCGAATAATCGCAAGAAACGATCTTTCTGCGAAAGATCACGCTTCAGGCGTTTTCGCAGAAAAAGCGCGCTGTCGAGAATTTTCGCAGAAAATTCGTGGGGTCAGGCGCGTTCGGAATACTCCATGAATTCAGTATGCACGATAATCTCTTCATCCTGCCCGATGAACGGTGGAATCATGATCCGCACGCCATTGTCGAGGATCGCCGGCTTGAAACTGTTCGCCGCCGTCTGGCCCTTGACCACCGGCTCCGTCTCCACGATCCGGCATTTCACTTTCTGCGGCAGCGTCACCGCCAGCGCCTCATCGCCATAATAGCGGATCGTCGCCGTCATCCCGTCCTGCAGGAACGGCCGCCGGTCGCCCAGCAGATCGGCATCCAGCTCAATCTGCTCATAGGTCTCGGCATCCATGAACACCAGCCGCCCGTCGGTCTCGTACAGGAACTGCTGATCCTTGTTTTCCAGCCGCACCTCTTCGATCTTGTCTTCCGACCGGAACCGCTCGTTCAGCTTGCGCCCGTCGCGCAGGTTTTTCAGCTCAACCTGAGCGAAAGCCCCGCCTTTTCCCGGCTTTACGTGGTTTGCCTTGACCGCGGCCCACAGGCCCCCGTCATGTTCCAGCACCATTCCGGGCTTGATTTCGTTTCCGTTGATCTTGGGCATTTGCGGCAAGGCCTTGACAAAAGGTTGACGTTGAAAACGCCACACCTATATCTGGGCAGTTGAACGCGGGCAAGAAGACTAAATACAGTATTCCTTTGCGTCAGCCATGCATCACATGCATGACAGGATTGCAAAACGGGTGGTGCCGAATCGTTTCGAAAGGTTTAGGTTCGCCCGACGTCAGGAAAGACAAGAGCAAGAATAAAGGACTGCACTATGACTGGTTTCGTTGACAGCACCGCTTTCAATTACGAACAAGGCCAGCGCGCGCGCAAGCTTTTTGCCGCCGTGGTTCTTGCTGCGCTGGACGATGCCATCGCAGATGACAAAAAATACGGCAACGGGCCTGAACAGATTGCACGTTGGGCACGCTCCCGCGACGGGCGTGAGGTGCTGTCCTGCGCCGGGATCGACCCTAATGAGCGGGTGGTCAAGGGGCTTATGGAATTCGTGTCCAAAGGCGTGCGCACCTCGGTCGCGCTCAGCCGCGAGGAATCCGAGCGGCGTCACGCGCTGGAATCGGAAATGGGCGAAGCTGCCTGATCCATTCAGCCGTGCAGAAAACAAAACGCGCCCGATTGGGGCGCGTTTTGTTTTCTGGCTGCCATCAGAGCAGCCTATTCAAATTCGCGCAGTGCCATCGCGCGGGCAATCTCGGCCCGGACCAGCTTGCGCACATTGCGGGTGATCCGTTCGCCCAGCGTGCCCGAGAGTTCTTCACGGATCAGATCACGCACCAGATCGCGCAGCACCTCTTCGTCAAACGCCATGCCTCCCGCCTGTGCATCGTAAAGGCCCGAAATCACTTCTTCCTCGGTCTCCTGTGCCAGATCGGCCCGGACAGCGGCCTCGGCCTCATCCGCCCACTCGCTGTCATCCCCAGCCGACTGCGGCGGGGTCACCTGGCGCAACGGCGCGCGCACCCGTGCACCAGCAGCGCCAGGCGGTTCCGCCAGCACATCGTCGACCTCGGCAAACGCCGCCATAGGCGGGTCGACGAAGCCGGTGGGCATGTCGTCGAAACCGGCCACCTGATCGCCGCCCGGCCTGCTGCGCGCGGAGGGCACAAAGCCCGCCACCGCCCCGGCCGGTGTTGTCGCTCCGCTCCATATCTCAGGGTCGCCAAAGGGCGACTCCCATTCATCTTCTATGACAGCTGCCCCCAGACGCGACACCACATCCTCAACCGGGGCCGATGTGGCCCCCGTTGCCGCGGTGACGGATGGCGCGGCGCTTTCGGGCCAGGGCCCTGCCACTTCCTCGACCACACGCAACGACGGAGTCAGAAGCAGCTTGTCAGCCGCCCGCGCCGGCGTTTCGGGCGGGCGCGGCGCAGGGCGCAGATCCTCCGACACCAGACGGCGGATAGAGGACAGGACATCCTCGATTTCCAGAGTGCTCATAGGTTCCGACATGCTTCCCCTGCCCGTATTCCTGCCGCCATTCCGGCTTGCCTCACAGCGCAAAAGGCCCGCTGCCCGCCGGTTCCGAGCACCAGTCTAATCCCGAGCGGGCCGCAGCACAAGAAAATGGCGCAACCCATCCGGGACCAATCCCAAAATGCGCGCCGTTGCGCCGGATTTACTTCAGCTTCTGCAAAATCCGGTCAAGCTTCTTGCCCTGTGCCGAATGTACCGGGGCATTCTTGACCGCATTGTAATAGCCCGCCGGATCATAGGTCGGGATGCCCAGCTTCAGATGCTCGACCGACAACAGCCCCATGGCTTGCAACAGCCGGTAGACTCCCAGATAGCGCTGCGCCTCGGCCTCGATGCGGGTAACGCGGGCATTCAGCAGTTCCTGCTCGGCGTTGAGCACGTCCAGCGTGGTGCGCGCGCCAAGGCTCGCCTCCTCGCGCACGCCGTCAAAGGCGGTCTGCGCGGCGCGGATCTGGCGATCCCCGGCCTGCACCTGGGCGTTGGCGATGGTCAGCCCGGCCCAGGCATTGCCCACGGCTTCCGCAATCAGCACCCCGGCCTGGCCCAGATCGGCCCGCGCGCCATCACGCGCCGCAATCGACTGGCGCAGCAGCGAAGCCTGATTGCCACCGGAATAGATCCGCTGGTTCAGCGACAGGCCGAAAGTCTGGCTTTCGCCCCCGGCATCGTTGAACCCAATCCCGGCACGGGCCGAGACGGTCGGCTTGAAGCCCGCCTTTTGCAGCTCGACCCCCAACTCGTTGATGGTGACCCGGCGCTGCGCCCCCAGAATCGTCGGATGCGTCTTGAGCGCCACCGACCGCGCCGCCTCCATCGAGGCGGGCAGCCTGGGCGCAGCCGGCAGCCGGGCCAGATTGCGCGGATAGGCCCCGGTGGCCGCCTTGAACGACTCCCGCGCGACCATCAAGTTGCCCTCGGCCGCCGCAAGCCCGGCCCGCGCCGCCGCCAGACGCGCCTCGGCGATCGAGACATCGGTGCGGGTGATCTCGCCCACCTCGAACCTGTCCTGTGCGGCGCGCAGCTCCTGCGTCACCAGCCGCACGTTGGAGTCGCGCAAGGACAACAGCTGCTGATTGACCTGCACATTCACATAGGAATTCACCGCCGCAAACAACACATCCTGTTCCACCCCGCGCAGCAGTTCGCGCGTGGCGAGCACCGACTCCTTGGCAATTTCAATCCGGATCGCGCGCCGCCCGAAATCCAGCAGCGTCAACGAGGCAGTGAGATCAAAGGTGGTGCGCACCCCTTCGGTGAAGGGCGCGGCAGAGGTCTGCTGGCTGCGCGAATAGCCGCTGGCCAGCGCATATTCCACCACCGGGCGCAGTGTGGACATGGCCTGCGCCACATCCTCATCCGCCGCCCGCAGCGTCGCCGCCTGCTTGTCGAGCAGGTTCGAATTGCGATAGGCCGCGATGAAAGCATCGGTCAGCGTTTCCGCCTGGGCAACGGGTGCCGCCGTGACACAGACCGCGACCATTGCCGCTGCAAAAAACCCACGCATACCAGACTGCTCCTGTTACTTTCCCCCGGCTCTACAACGCCGGGAACCGCTTTTCCGTCGCCTCACACGTGGATCAGAGCACAAAGCCGCCCGACGCGCCAAACCCCGGCAAGACCGGGGCCGAGGCGTTGAACACAAATCGCCAACTGACCTTGCCATCCGATTTATAGCCAACCCGGGCCACGCCAAGCGCGCCTTCCATGAACACGGCAGCAATCCGGCCGCCGTCCTTCAACTGGTCAAGCAGTGCGGGCGGAATGACCTCCACCCCGCCCTGCAGCGTGATCACATCATAGGGCCCGTGCTTGGCCGCCCCTGCCACCAAGGGTCCGACGATCACAGCGGCATTGTCGACCGAGGCCTGCGACAGCAGGTGCTGCGCTTCGGTTGCCATCGCCTCGTCTTCCTCGACCGCGACCACCGCATCGGCCAGCCGCGCCAGCACGGCCGCCGAATAGCCAAGGCCGCAGCCCAGATCCAGCACCATCTCATCGGGTTGAATGTCCAGCGCATCCAGCAGCTTGGCCAGGGTACGTGGTTCCAGCACAACGCGACCCTGCCGCAGCACCAGATTCTCGCCCATATAGGCCGCCTCGCGCTTGTCGCGCGGCACGAAGGTTTCGCGCGGCACGCTCAGCATGGCGTCAATGATCGGGAATTTGGTGACGTCGGACGGGCGCACCTGGGTGTCAACCATCATCAGGCGGCGGGCAGGGAAATCGGTCATCGGCTGAACTCATGGGTCTGGATCGGCTGTCCCATGTCTTGCCACATCCGCCCGGCAGGAGCAACGGCACAGTCAGACCAAGGCCCTGACCACCCCGCGCTTTTTCCGGCAATTGCGATGTTTGCGCCGCCGCCCTCAGCGCGAGGGCACCGGATCAAGCTGCAAAGACGGTGCAATCACGGCAAAAGCCGCCTCGGCGGCGGGTGAGACATCAAAGGTGCACAGATTGCCCTGCGCCACCGCACGGCAAGGGCCGGTGTCGCCGGTGATCCAGTCCACCGGGTTGAGAAACCACACAGCCCCCCCATCGCCTTCGACATCCTCGAAAAACACGGTGGAGATTTGTTCGGCCAGTTCCCCGTCGCCCAGATCGGCGTGATAGGGCGCATCCACCGCCCAGCCCTGCGGCAGGGTCAGGCGCAGCCCGGTCGCCTCGTCTGTGTAGTCGCAACGCGGCTCGGTGCAGCGCAGCGCGATCCCCGGCCCGATGTCCAGCACCGGCACCTTGATCACGCCGGTCTGCGCGGTCACGACGGCGCTGATCTCATAAAGCTCCACTTCGGTGAAGCCCGAGATCAGGTATTCCCCCGGCTCCAGCAATACCTGCCATGGCCCCGCCACCGGCTCCGGCGTCATGATCATCGCGTCCAGCACATCGGCATCCTCGGGCAGGTCCAGCGGCACCGCCGACCAGGACACCCGGCGCGGCTCCACTCCCTCGGGCACAAGCGCCGTGATGCTGACCGCCACCGGCTCGGCCTGCCCGGCCAGCGGCAGCACGGCAAGCACAATCGCCAGCCAAAAGCGCGGACCAAAGCCCCGCCCGATCATCGCGTCCCTCATCCGACTGGTCCCGCCCTGCCACGCCACACAGCGGCCAGAGTGCGGCCTCGCTGTCAATTTGACAACCCCGATCCGCGCCCCGAAGACTCTTCACCGCCCCATTCATCTCGGCCCAAATACTCCCGCCGGAGGCTCCCCCCGCGCAGCTGGAGCGCCGGGTTCAGACCAGCCGCAACCCCTTGCCCGCAGCTTCGCGGCGCAGGGCCGAGCGGGCTGTTGTGGCAATGTCGCTGGCCTGCAAGCCCGCCCAGGCATACATCTGCCCCGGCGCGGCCTGATCAATGAAGCGGTCAGGCAGCACCATGGTGCGGATCGCACGTCCCTTTTCCAGCAACCCGGCCCCGGCCAGATGGTGCAGCACCAAAGCGCCAAAGCCGCCCGTGCTGCCCTGCTCCACTGTGATCAGCGCGGCGTGATCCTCGATCAGGCTGCCGATCATCGCGGTATCCAGCGGCTTGGCAAAGCGGGCGTCGGCCACCGTCACCGAGATCCCCTCGGCCTCCAGCAGTTCCGCCGCCGCCAGCACCTCGCCCAGATGCGCGCCAAAGGACAACAGCGCCACGTCATGGCCACGCCTCAGCACCCGGCCCTTGCCGATTTCCAGCGGGGTGCCGCGCTCGGGCATCTCAACCCCCAGCCCCTCGCCGCGCGGATAACGGAATGCGATCGGGCCAGCATCATGCGCCACCGCCGTTGCGATCATGTGGCACAGCTCGGCCTCATCGCCGCAGGCCATCACGGTCATGTTGGGCAGGTTGGCGAGAAAGGCCACATCAAAGGCCCCGGCATGCGTCGCCCCGTCCTGCCCCACCAGCCCGGCCCGGTCGATGGCAAAGCGCACGGGCAGGTTCTGCAGGCAGACATCATGCACTATCTGGTCATAGCCGCGCTGCAGGAAACTGGAATAGATCGCGCAGAACGGTTTCATGCCCGACGCCGCCAGCCCGGCGGCAAAGGTTACCCCATGCTGTTCGGCGATGCCCACATCGAACACCCGCGCCGGAAACCGCCGCGCCATCACATCAAGGCCCGTGCCCCCCGGCATTGCCGCCGTGATCCCCACCACGCGCGGGTCACGCACTGCCGCCTCGGTCAGTTGCTGGCCGAACACTGCCGTATAGCTCGGCGCGTTCGACTTTGACTTGACCTGCGCGCCGGTGGCCACATCGAATTTCGCGACACCATGATACTTGTCATCCGCGCCCTCGGCCGGCGCATAGCCCTTGCCCTTGACCGTTACCGCATGGATCAGCACCGGCCCGGTCGCCCGCGCGCGCGCCGCGCGCAAGGTGGCAAGCAAGGATGGCATGTCATGCCCGTCCACCGGCCCGATATAGGTAAAACCGAACTCCTCGAACAAGGTGCCGCCGCCCGGCATCCCCGTCACCATCTGCCGCGCCCGCCGCGCGCCTTCACGCACCGCCCCCGGCAGATGCGCCTCCACCCCTTCGGCCACCGCTTTCAGCGTCGCCAGCGGCCCCTTGATCGCGATGTCGTTGAAGTAGCGCTGCAACGCGCCCACCGGCGGCGCGATGCTCATGTCATTGTCGTTCAGGATCACGAACATCCGGGTATTCAGGTGGCCCGCGTGGTTCATCGCCTCATAGGCCATTCCGGCCGTGATGGCACCGTCCCCGATCACCGCAATCGTATCGCCCACCGGCATCCCCATCTCGCGCCCCACCGCAAAGCCCAATGACGCCGAAATCGACGTGCTGGAATGCGCCGCCCCGAACGGGTCAAACTCCGACTCCGACCGTTTGGTAAAGCCCGAAAGCCCCCCCGCCTGCCGAAGGGTCAGCATCCGGTCGCGCCGCCCGGTCAGGATCTTGTGCGGATAGCACTGGTGCCCGACATCCCAGATCAGCTTGTCCAGCGGCGTGTTGAACACCGCATGAATCGCCACCGTCAGTTCCACCACGCCCAGCGACGACCCCAGATGCCCGCCCGTCCGGCTTACCACTTCAATCGTCTCGCGCCGCAATTCATCGGCCAGCGTCTTCAGCTCCGCATCGGTCAGCGCCTTGAGGTCGGCAGGGCCGGTCACCCGGTCCAGTGTCGGGGTCTGAATGTTGTGCGTGTCCATCGTCGCCTCCTCCAAAGCGGTGCTCTTCCAACCCTTCAGGGCCAAAAGAAAAAAGTGCCGTATGGATCATCTCCACACGGCACCAGGTCCCTGTCGCCAACAGGAAGGGAACCGGGCTGTGGTTGCGCCACGGATCCGGACCGGCATTCTGGTCCGAATTTCGGTGGCACGGGCGGCGAAACCGCCCGTGCAAAGCGTCAGGCCAGATCGTGGCCCTGAACCGCCAGCGGCTGTTCCAGGCTGGACCTTGGCATCGGGTCGGGGGTCTGGCGGCTTTCCTCGGGCAGCAAGAGCCCGATGCCATAGATCACCGCGAAAAAGATCCCGATCGCCAGCAGGAACACCCCGGCCAGAAAGGCCCCCCACACCATCTGGCCAAAGACCCAGGTGCGCAGTCGGATGGTCGGATGGTCGGTCTCGTAGAACGGTTTGTCAGACATGGTGTTCCCTCACTGTAGCGGCGCGTAGCCGTGTTCCTGTGCCCAGACAAACCAGTTGTCCACGACAGTCCCGGTCAACAGAATACCGATCCCGCCGGTCAGAGTGACCAGCACCGCAAACCACCAGGCCCAGCGGTGGATCCCCTCCATCGTGGCGTTGAAGCCCATGGTCCAGCGCCAGAACAGCGCCGCCCGTTCGGATGCCGTTCCGCGGTCGGCAATCTGTTCCAGCTCGCGGTCGCCGCCGAAACGGGACACCGCCAGAATGGTCGCGCCATGCATCGCAAACAGCAGGGCTGATCCATACAGGAACGCGATGGAAAGCGCGTGGAACGGGTTATAGAACAGGTTGCCATAGGTCAGGCTGAACAGGTTGGTCCAGTCCAGATGGCTGAAGATGCCGTAAGGCACGGCGTGGCTCCACGATCCCATCAGGATCGGACGGAACAAGCCCAGCACCAGAAACAGCCAGATGGCAGATGCGAAGGCCCAGGCCACATGCTTGCCCATCCCAAGCGCTTGTGCGCGAAGGTAGGTGCGCACCCACCAGGCCAGCACGCTGACCAGAAGGAAGAAGCTTGCGATGATCCACAAGCCGCCCTCGGCCAGCGGCGCAAAGCCAAGGCCGTATTCCTCTCCCGGCGGCTCAAGGCTGAACCAGAACAGGTCGCGCAGGAACACAGCCGGGTTCAACCCCGCCTGATACCAGAACCACGCGCCCACCGTCATGAACCAGATCGCGCCAGCGGCCAGCGAGATCACGCCCATGGTGCCCAGATAGATCGGCCCCAGCTGCGCATTCCCAAGCCAGCCCGCCAGGTTCGAGAACCCGGCGCCTTTGGTGCGGTTGGTCAGCTCGACGCCCTCGACCAGCCCCATTTCAGGCTCGGCCCTTACCTGGACCTGCGTGAAGATGTTTTGATACTCAGCCATTGACGCCTCCCTCGATACCAGCCCACCAGGGCAGGTTCAGCCACCAGTCCCACCAGACAACCCATTGGTCGAACCAGATGGTGCCGGAAATCACGATACAGATCGCCGACCAGAACCCGGCATTCAGCGCCAGCAGCAAGCCCACACGGTGGATGCCAAGCGTGCCCACCGAATAGCCGATCAGATCGCGGAAATAGGTATCCTCGTGATCGGGGGTGCGCATTTCCTTGCCCTTCTCAGGGTTGGCCGCCGACAGGATCAGCGCACCATGCAAGGACAGGGCAAGCGCGGTGGTGAAGAAGAAACTCACCGCGATCATATGCGCCGGATTGTAGTGGAAGTTGCCGTATTGATAGCCGGTGTTCGACACCCAGTCGAGGTGCGTCCAGATGCCATAGGGAAAGGCATAGCCCCAGGCCCCCATCAGCACCGGGCGGATCACCACCAGCGTCAGGTAAGCAAAGATCGCCACCCCGAAGGCCACGGGCACATGATAGCCCATGCCCAGCTTGCGGCAGATCTCCACCTCGCGCAGCGCCCAGGCCGTAAACGCCCCGATCGCGCAGATGGTGATCACCTGCCACAACCCGCCCTCGCGCAGCGGTGCTGCGGCAAGGCCCATTTCAACAGGCGGCGGCGCGATCGAGATCAGCCAGGGGTTCCATGTTCCCTGCAGGCTCGCGCCGTAAAAAATCAGGATTGTGCCGAGGGCCGCAAAGAAGAAGCCCACAACCCCAAAGAAGCCAACGTAGAAAGGGCCGACCCAGAAGTCGAACAGGTTCCCGCCGACAAGCGTGCCGCCCGGCACGCGGTATTTTCGTTCGAAGCTGAGCAGTGCCATGCTTCCCTCTCCGCGTTTATGGAGGCGGTCCCGTCATGGGCGGAATGCACCATGGGAGGCCGACTTTGAATTCTTGTGTGTTTTTCACGGGCGACCTGACCAGCAGGTCGCCCGCGAAGGCGGCAACGGATTACTCCGCTGCCACGCGGTTGTATTTCACCGCAGCGATGTCGAGCCAGTTGTAGGACGGGGTCGACAGCAGCACGAGGTGGATCATCGCCGCCAGCAGGAACAGGAAAACGCCCTGTGCCACAAAGACGCGACGGGGATCGAAGATCAGCCAGATTTTGTAGAATTTCGACATTGTGTGATCCTCCTCAGAACCAGGGGCGCCAGATATACACGGCAAGGTGCGCGACAACGGCAATCGCCGTGAAGAGCCAGAGCCCGCTCATGTAAACAGAGTGCAGTTCCTGCGCCTGTTCGTCGGTGAGACCTGTGAAACTCAGGTCGGTTCTATCAGCCATAGTATCCTCCGGATTTGGAGACTGCCGCCGCATGCCCTGCGGCGGGGGTCACGGATCGGCGGAGTGCCTTTCCGTGTTTTCCGATCCCCCGCGAGTGTGTGCGGGGAAACGAAGCGATGGCTTCCGACGGGCGCAGCGGAAGGTAATTCTTTGGCCGCTTACGGCCGGAATATCGCGGGCGTGATCGCCTTGGCCTCAAGCCAGGCCCGGGCCAGCGGCCCATGCACCGGCAGGCGCTGCTGGCGGATCACCGCCCAGACCCAGGCCCCGAGGGACAGGGGAACGGCGACCATGAAAATCATCGTGAAATAGATATAGAACTCGGCCTTCGGCGTGCGATGCGCATGCCCGGTTGCGGTCTGGTCACTCATGACGTGCCTCCCTTGGAAATCAGCGGTTGGGCTGGCCGGGTCTCGCCCCGCAAGCCTTCTACAAATTCGACGATCACCCGCTCGGCCCCCTGGTCGAGCGCGGCCTTTTCCGCCGCATCCCGCAGGGATTTGGCGGCAGAGATCCGGGTCAGCACCGGATGTTGGGAAACGATGCGATCAAGGGCTGCCTGCGCATCCAGATCCCAGGGAAAATCGCGCCGCAGCGTGGTGGGCGTCGCCGCCGCACTGTCCATCTCGGACCCCAGCGGCAGGATGTGGAACAAGGCCTCGAACAGCCCGTTGCACACCTCCTGCAGGATCCAGACTGCGCCGGCATAGCCCATGAATGGCGTGCCGATATGGCGCCGGATCGCAGCACCCGGAAAGCTCGCAGCGATGAAACTGGGGGCCGGACCATGGCCGCCCTTCAGCTCCGCCAGATACATCTTCTCGTTGATCGACCCCATCACGATCAGCGGGCGGTGCTTTTTCAGATCGGCCCGCACCGCCTCGTTGTTGGTCTTTTTCCCCGCCACCCGCGCCACCGCAAAAGCACAGGGCAGGCCAAGGTCATCCTCCAGGTAAGCCCGCACCCCGCGCGCATAGGTCTCGTTCGCGACAATCGCAAAGCTCGCGGTGGCAAAGAAATCCTGCGTGACCGAGCGCCACAGATCCCACACCGGCTTCAACGTGCTGTGCTTCTCGCGCTCGATGAAGGGTTCCGGGTCAAGGCCAAGCAAATCGCCCAAAGTGCGCAGAAATTTCGTGGTAGACTCAAGCCCGAAGGGTGCTTGCAGATAGGGCTTGCCCAGCACTTCGGCGAGACCCCGGCCAAACTCGCGGTACATGACGATGTTCACGTCCGCATTCACCAGATTGCGCATCTCGGCCAGATGCGCCCCCAGCGGCATCACCATATTGACCTCGGCCCCGATCCCCTCGACCAGACGGCGGATCTCGTGGAGATCGGACGCCATGTTGAAGGTGCCATACATCGGGCCCAGGATATTGATGCGCGGCGCGTCACCTTCTGCGCGCTTTTTCTCCAGCGGCATCCGGCCCTTGGTCATGCCGAACTCGGTGAAGATCCAGGTCATCGCCCGGTCGGCGCATTGCCATTGGTCCTCGTCAATCGTACGCGGCAGAAACCGCTGGATGTTGGTGCCCGCAGGCGTCACCCCGCCGCCGATCATCTCGGCGATGCTGCCGGTGACAACCACCGCAGGCAGCGCCGGGTCCAGCGTCTTCCACGCCCGCGCCATCGACGCCTCGGTGCCCGATGTCATCTCGTCTTCGCCCAGACCCGTGACGACGATCGGCAATTCATGCGGCGGCAGCGCGTCGGTGTAGTGCAGCACCGACGTGACCGGCAGGTTCTCGCAGCCCACGGGGCCGTCAATCACCACCTGCAAGCCCTTGACGGCGCAAAAGGCATAAATTGCGCCCCAGTAGCCACCGGCGCGGTCATGATCCTGGATCAGCATATACCTGCCCCCCCACGATCTTTCTGCGAAAGATCCATCCCACGAATGTTCTGCGAACATTCCCAAAGTTTCGCAGAAACTTTGTTCTCTGGATTTTTCGCAGAAAAATCGTATGTGCGGGTCAAATCATTTCCTCCGCCTTCGCGGCTTTCGCCAGCTTGTGGAGCTTCTTCTGATGCGCCGCGCGGAAATCGGGCCGCAGCTTCGGAGCGCCCTCCCATATGCCAGCGGTGTCGCCCGAGCCGACGCCCTCAAAGAACGCCTTCATGCCAGCCATCCGGGTCTTGTTGCCCATCGCCGCATTGATCACCTGCGCCAATGATCCCGCCCCCGCAGGCCCCACAAGGGGCCGAGCCGATATGAGGTTCGTGAAATAAAGCGCTGGAATCCCCAGTTCTTTTGCCTTCTGCACCACCGGCGTCGTGCCGATCGCCAGATCCGGCTCAAACCCCGCCATCGCCGCACAGTCATCCTCAAGGCTCGCGCGGAACTTCACCGAAACCCCCCGGTCTGCCAACCAGACACGGTCCGCCTCGCTCCACTCATTGCGTGCGCAGGCGGTGCCGACATAGGGCACCTCTGCGCCGCTCTCGATCAGCAGCCGAGCGACCAGCAACTCAGATCCTTCATAGCCCGACAGCGTGATCCGGCCCTTGATCGGGTTGGCTGCAAGAGCCGCCTTGATCGCAGAACCAAAAGCATTTTGCGCGGAAATGATCTTTTCGGATGAAACATCATAGGCTTCTCCGATGTTCTTCAACCATGCCAACGTGCCGTCAAACCCCACCGGACCCGAGCCCACGACCGCACGACCCGCGGCCTGGAACTCGCGCACCGCCGCCGTATAGAACGGGTGGATCGCCGCCACGACCCTGCAATCCAGCGCCGCATACAGTTCTCGCCATTCTCGGCACGGCACCACGGGCCCCGCAGCCAGCCCCATCGGGGCAAGCATCGCGCCGATCATCATCGGATCGGCCGGGAACATCTCGCCCAGAAGCGCCACCGTCGGCCGGTCCGACCGGCCCATCGCAGGCGCGGCCACGGGCCCAGCCATGATCTCGGCCCGCGCATAGGCCAGCATCGCGCCCGCCAGCACATCCTTGGCCTCGGCATGGGTCGGCACGCCGAAGCCCGGCACATCAATGCCAACGATCCGCACGCCGTTGATTTCATTCGGCAGCAGCCGCAGCGGGACGCCGCTTGCCGTCGGCACGCACAGATTGGTCACCACCACCGCGTCATAGCGCGCGGGGTCTGCCAGCTCGTGCACGGCGTCGCGGATATCCTCGAAGAGCTTGCCAGTCACCAGCGATTCGGAGTTGAAGGGCACATACCCCACCGACCGGCGGGCCCCATAAAAGTGGGACACAAAGGTCAACCCGTACACACAGCAGGCCGAGCCCGACAGCACCGTCGCCACCCGCCGCATCCGCAATCCCACGCGTAAGGAGCCAAAGGCCGGGCACATGGATTGTGGTTTGTCATGCGGGCCTTGCGGGTAGTCCATCGCGTAGCGGTTCAACAAATCCGAATTGCCCGCTGCCCGCGCCGCCGCCGCCATCTGATCCGCGCCGGCATGGCATCCCATACCGTCAACCGACGGCACAGCCGCCGTATCCGGGGTCACATGGCGCAGCCCGCTCATTGCGATGCCGCCTTGCGCTGCATCTCGCGCAGCGCTTCTTCAACCAGACGCAGCATCTCAAGATCAAACATCGTCATACACCACTTCCAAGGACACTTTCACACCGGCGTATTTGCCGCGCATGTCGGCATCGGTGGCCGGGGTCAGCACGAAGTCCGCTCCCGTATGTTCCGCGCTGAACAGGCTTAGCAGCCCGTCCTGGGTCAAAGGAGCCGGCCGCACCGGAGGGGCCAGGCCCACCGCAGTCGCAAGATCGGCAAACATCGGGCCCCATTGGCTCTCATAGCTGCCAACAATCTGATAATTGGCGGATTTCTTGCGCAGGTCATCATCCTGCGGGATCGCCGCCAGCACCGGGATCTTCACCTCTGCCGCAAAGGCTGCCGCCTCACCCGTGCCGTCGTCCTTGTTGATCACCAGCCCGGCCACGCCGACATTGCCGCCCAGCCGCCGGAAATACTCCACCGCCGAACACACATTGTTCGCGACATACAGCGACTGCAGATCATTCGACGCGACCAGAATCACCTTTTGCGCCATGTCGCGCGCAATCGGCAGGCCGAACCCGCCGCAGACCACATCGCCGAGGAAATCCAAAAGCACATAGTCGAAATCCCAGTCGTGGAACCCCAGCTTTTCCAGCAATTCAAAGCCATGGATGATCCCGCGCCCGCCGCAGCCACGCCCGACCTCCGGCCCGCCCAGCTCCATCGCGAACACACCGCCGCGCTTGAAACAGACATCGCCGATCTTCACCTCCTCCCCCGCCAGCTTCTTGCGGGTCGAGGTTTCAATGATCGTCGGGCAGGCCTTGCCGCCGAACAACAGGCTGGTGGTATCCGATTTCGGATCACAGCCGATCAGCAGCACGCGCTGGCCCATCTCTGCCATCATGTGGCTCAGGTTCGCCAGCGTGAAGGATTTGCCGATGCCGCCCTTGCCATAGATCGCGATGATCTGGGTGTTCTTGGTGGGCTCCCCCTGCGGGATCTCCAGCGATGGCTCCTCATGCGCCTCGTCACGCAGGCGGGCGTCGAAATCCTTGAGGTTCGGGATATCCAGGGTCATGCTTGGCCGCTCCAGTCCAGTATCATTTTCAGGCAGGCAGGGTCTTCAAAGGCCAGTGCATAAGCCTCTGTTGCACCCGATGCCGGGCGGGTGTGGGTGATCAGACCCGACAGCGACAGCGCGCCGCTTTCGATCAGCGCGCGGGTGGCGGTCAGGTCATCGGGGGTCCATTCAGCGGCAATCCGGATGCGCGCCTCTTTCATGAAGGCGGGGGGAAAGGCAAAGCTGACCGGCTCGGTGTAGAAGCCCGCCAGCACCACTTCGCCGCCGCGCGACAGCCGCATCACCAGCTGATCCAGCAGACCTTTGGCACCGCTGGCATCGTAAATCGCCTTGTAGTCGCGGCGGGTATCCTCAGCGGGGTCGATCACCTCATAGCCGATGGCACCGGAACGCCGTTCCGGGTTGGTCTCCCACACCACCGGCGAAGGCGCGCCCGCCGCCACGGTCAGCCGCGCCAGCAAGCGGCCCAATGTGCCATGCCCCACGATCAGATCGGGCAGCGCGGTATTGAACCCGGCCAGCGCATGGCGCGCCGTCGCGGCCAGCGCCAGCAAAGCGCCTTCGGCGCCCATGCCCCGGTCCATCCGCGCCACACGGGCGGCAGGAGTCACCAGATGGCGCGAGGCACCACCGAACAGCCCGCGCACGTTGTCTTGAAAACAGTTGGCACCGGGCACGAACACGTGCTCGCCCACCCGGAAGCCGCTTTCGGGGGCGGCTTCCACCACCTCGCCAAACGATTCGTATCCGGGCACCAGCGGGTAGCCCATGCCGGGAAACGGCGGCATTGTGCCGGACCAGAACAGCTTTTCCGTGCCGGTCGAAATGCCCGAATGGGAAACCTCGACCACCAGATCGCCCACCGCCGGGGCCGACAGACCCAATGTCGCAAGCCCAAGATCGCGCGGCCCTGACAGTATTACGGCAGATGTTCTCACGTACTGGCCTCCCCTTCCCGCCGATCACAGAGTCGCGATCATTCCGGGTCTTTGCGTTATGTGTAAGTTTAGCCTTACAATCGTGGGTGTCAATTTAAATGGACACTTTTTCGGCAGATTGCTGCGCAGGCGGTTGATAACGCAGTCAACGGACCCTAGCGCGAAGGCTTTTGCGCGATGATCGCGGAGGTGACATAGGGCCTTGGCCCCGGCAGCGGGCGGATTTCCGTGAAACCCGCGGCGCCCAGCAGCAGCGCTAATTCGGCCGCCGACCGGGTCCGCCCGGTCTGCATCGCCAGTGTGTAGACCGCAAAATACACATCCGTGGCCGGATCGGGCTTGGCCCCACCTGACATCGGTTCCGACATCAACAGCCGCCCGCCCGGTGGCAAAGCGTGAAGCACCGCAGCCAGAAGCGCCGTCACGGTGGTATCCTGATGATCGTAAAGCACCCGGATCAGGCTGATCATATCCGCACCTTCGGGCAGCGGATCATCGCGGAAACTGCCGGGATGCACGGTCAGATTGGGCAAGCTCACCGCCCCCACCACCACGGACGGAAGGTCGAACAGGGTCAGCCGCAGCCCCGGATACGCCGCCGCCACCGCGCGCAGGAAAGCGCCGGTGCCGCCGCCCACATCCATCAGATGGCGGGTGCCTTGCAGACTGACCAGCCGCAGCGTATCGGCCGCCACCAACGCCTGACTGTCCGCCATCAACCGGCTGTAGCGCGCGGCAAGGGCGGGGTCTGCCGCCCCACCCGCGCCGAACACATAGGGCCAGAACCCCGCCAGCTCCGGCCGGGTCTGGCCGCGAAAGAACGCCACCGGATCGGACAGATCGCGGTAGAGCACATCGTGGTGCCGCACCATCGACTCCAGCCCCGGAACGGTCAGGAACGCGCCACCGCGTGGTGTCAGGTGCCATGCGCCGCGCGCGTGGCGCAGCAGCTTCAGGGCCGCCCCGGCCTGCAACAGAATCACCAGCCGCGCCTCCGGCACGCCGGTCATCTGCGCCAGCGCGGGCGCGGTCGCAGCCCCTTCTGCCAGCCGGTGCAGCACCCGCAACTCCACCAGCGCCAGCAGCGCCTGTGATTGCACAAAGCCGGATACCACATCGAACAGCGCGCGCCCCTCAGCGCGCGATTTCAGTCTAAGGCACGGAACACGTTCGATAATTGCATGAAAACGAGATGACATCGCGGCCCGCACCAGCCACCCCGGGCCACGCGGGCGCACCCGGCCCGGCCCGTTCAACGGCACATCGGCCATGGCCTAGCCCTTCGCGGCGGTCAGCCGCGCGGGTGTCATCTTTTCGGCATAGGCGCGCACCATCTGCGCCAGCATCGCCTCGCCCGGACAGGCCGGGATCGAGGCGATCGCCCCGCCCAGAATGTCGCGCAGGTGCGCGACAGCGCCTGCAACCCCCAGTTCTGCCACGGCGGATGGCCGCCCGTGCGTGGCATCCTGCCCAGCCGGTTTGCCCATGTCTTCGGCCCCCAAGAGCGCGTCTTTCAGATCATCGGCCACCTGAAACGCCGACCCGATCCGCGCGCCCAACTCCTCCCACGGCTCGGCATCCTGCCCCGCCGCAAGAGCCCCCATCTGGGTGGCGGCGATGAACAGCGCGCCGGTCTTGGCGCGGTGATAGGCGTCCAGATCAATCTGCGCCTCGCTCTCCCAACCCTGCCCGGCACAGATGCCATGCGGCATGCCGGTGCGCTGCGCCAGATGGCTGACCAGCCGCATGGCGCGGTCGGGCGCAGCGGCCCCGGCGCGCGCCAGAACCTCAAACGCCAGAACGATGAGCGAGTCGCCCGCCAGCACGGCAAGCGGTTCGCCAAAGGCGCGGTGCACCGTGGCCTTGCCGCGCCGGATATCGGCGTCGTCAAAGGCCGGCAGGTCGTCATGCACCAGACTGGCGCAATGGATCAGCTCCAGCGCCACTGCCGCCGCATCGGTCAGGCCGGGGCGGTCATCGCCACACGCCAGCGCCACCGACAACAGGATGGTGGGCCTGATCCGCGCGCCGCCGGGAAACACCGCATAGGGCAGCGCTGCCCCCAGCCTTGGCGGGGCCGCCCCCGATTGTGCCAGATCCATCGCCCGCAGCATCGCCGCCTCGATCCGCCCGTCCAGTGCCATCTGTCGCCCTTTCCTGACGCTTGATTGCCCCATCGTGGCAGCGGACGCGCAATGTGTAAACCAAAACTTACACATTGGCGTCATTCTCTCTGGACAAGCCCCGCCACTCCGCCATCATGTCGGGCATGGACCAAAACGAGACAGCCGTTGTGATCGGAGCCGGAATCGGTGGCCTCGCCGCCGCGATCCGGCTGGCCGCCATGGGCCTTGCGGTTACCGTGGTCGAGAGCGCCGACAGCCCCGGCGGCAAGGCCCGCGCCATTGCCTCCCCCGCAGGCCCTGTCGACACCGGCCCCACCGTCCTGACCATGCGCAGCGAGTTCGACGCCCTTTTCGACCTTGCCGGGCAAAGCCTTGACGACCACATCCGACTGATCCCGCAACCCATCCTTGCGCGCCACTGGTGGCAGGGCAGCCCGACGCTTGACCTGCACCCCGAGCGCGAGGCCAATATCGAAGCCATCCACGCCTTTGCAGGCCCGCGGGAGGCTGCCGCCTTTGCCCGCTTTGACCACCTCGCCCAATCCCTGCTCACCGCGTTTGACGGCCCTGTGATGCGTGCGGCGCGGCCAAACCTTGCGCAGATCGCCCGAACTGCGGCCGTTCAACCCCGGCTCTGGCCTGCGCTGCTGCCCGGCATGAGCCTTGAGCGCCTGCTGAAACTGCATTTCCGCGACCCGCGCCTGATCCAGCTTTTCGGCCGCTACGCCACCTACGTCGGCGGCCGCCCGCGCCACGCCCCCGGCGTGCTGGCGCTGATCTGGCGGGCCGAAGTGCAGGGCGTCTGGGCGGTGGAGGGCGGGATGCACAGTCTGGCAGCCGCGCTCGCCCGGCTTGCCACCGGGATGGGCGTGCGTTTTTGCTACGCTACAAGCGCCCGCCGTATCCTTACCAATAACGGCCGCGTCAGTGCGGTCGAGACCGAGGGCGGGCACCGCCTGCCCTGCCACACTTGCGTCTTCAACGGCGATCCCGCCGCCCTGACCGAAGGGCTGCTCGGCCCCGAGGCCCGCAACGCGGTCCCCAAGGCAAAAACCACCCCCCGCAGCCTTTCCGCCCATGTCTGGGCCTTTGCCGCCACCCCGCAAGGCGCGGATCTTGCCCATCACAACGTCTTTTTCACCGATGACCCGAACGCCGAATTCGGCCCGATCGGGCGCGGCCTGCCGCCTGACAAACCCACGCTCTATCTCTGCGCCCAGGACCGCACCCCCAGCGCGCCCCAAGGCCCGGAGCGGTTCGAGATCATCCTGAACGCCCCCCCCTTCGCTGAGCCGACCCAAGACGAGGAACCCCGATGCCGCCATCGCACCTTCCCCCGGCTGAAGGATTTCGGCCTGACCTTCGCGCCCGACCCGGCGCCTTCGGCGTTGACCACACCGGCGCATCTGGCGCGGCTTTACCCGGCCTCGCAGGGCGCGATCTATGGTCGCTCGCCCGAGGGGATGCTGGCGGCCTTCCAGCGACCGACGGCACAGACCCGCCTGCCGGGGCTGGTGCTGGCGGGGGGCGGCGCGCATCCGGGGGCGGGGGTGCCGATGGCAGCCCTCTCCGCCCGGCACGCGGAAGGGGCGATCAGGCAGGACCGGATTTCCGCGTCAATGTCGGCCCCGACGGCTATGCCTGGTGGTATATCGACGGGGTCAGCGACGACGGCGCGCGCGCCGTCTCGGTGATCGGCTTCATCGGGTCGGTGTTCTCGCCCTGGTATCGCTGGTCGGGACGGCGCGACCCGGAGAACCATTGCTGCATCAACGTCGCCACCTATGGCCCCGGCAGCCGCTTTACCATGACAGACCGGGGGCGGCCGGCGCTTCGGCGCTCGGCCTCCACCTTCGAGGTTGGCCCCAGCAAGATGCACTGGACCGGCAGCCGGTTGATCATCGACATCAACGAATGGGGCGCGCCACCCATGGTCACGCCGGTCCGGGGCCAGATCATCCTGACCCCGCAGGCAGTGACGGAAACTGAGGTGTTGCTGACCCCGGATGCCGCCCATATCTGGCGACCCTTTGCCCCCACCTGCCATATCTCGGTGAATCTGACGCAGGGCCACAAGTGGCAGGGTCACGGCTATTTTGACGCCAATTTCGGCACGCGCGCACTGGAGGATGATTTCGATTTCTGGACCTGGGGCCGGTTTCCGATGAAGGACCGCGCGCTGTGCATCTACGACGCCACCCGCCGCGACGGCACCGCCCTTGACCTTGCGGTTGAAATCGACGCCGCAGGCCATGTGTTTGAGACGACCGCCCCGCCGCGCACCCGCTTTGCCCGCAGCCTTTGGCAGGTGAAGCGCGAAACCCGCGCCGATGCGGGCAGCATGCCGCGCCAGCGGCTGAATATGCTGGATGCCCCCTTTTACTCACGCAGTCTGGTGGAAACCCGGATCAATGGCGAGGCCACCACCGGCGTGCATGAGGCGCTTGACCTGACCCGCTTTCGCCAGCCGCTGCTGAAACCCATGCTGGCGCTGCGGGTGCCGCGCCGTGCGGGCTGGCGCTTTGGCGATTGACGGGGCCGTTCGGCCCTCACAGACCCCGGACCACCGCCACAAGCACCAGCAGGCCAAAGGTGAAGAAGGCGACATCCACCGGGCGGATCTGCGTGCGGTGCAGGTGGCTGCGAGGGCGGCCGCGTTGCAGGCCGCGCGCCGCCAACGCGATGGCGGCGCGGGTGGCGCGGCGGATGGCGAAGGCAAGCAATGGGATGGTCAGCGCCATCACTTCCGCAGGGCGCGGGATGCGGCGCATCGGGCGACCCTGACGCATGGCGCGCGCCATGCGCATCACCTGCATCTCGCGCCCCAGATCGGGGACAAGGTGCATGCCCTGCATCAGCGCAAAGCCGACAGAGGCGGGCAGCCGCAGGTGGATCATCAGCGCCCGCACCAGCTGCCCCGGCTCGGTCGTCAGCGCGAACAGGGCCGAAACCATGCCGCAGGCCAGCGTGCGGGCAAACAGCACCAGACCGGGCGAGACATCGGGCCGGGCCATGGCCTGTTCCTGCGCCATCTGCAGCGCAAAGCCGGATTCCCGGTTGAACAGCACCGAGGTTGTCAGAAAACCGAAACCGAACAGGGCAAAGGGCACCATCAGCGCCAGCAGCTTCCACAACGCCACCCGTTCGACCAGCCACAACAGGCCGAAGGCCAGTGCCAGCGTGACCAGCTGGAAGCGCAGATCGAAGACCAGAACCGAGGCCCCGATCCAGATCAGGCACAGCGCCAGTTTGGGCAGGGGGTGAAGGCGGCTCAACATGCCACGCGCCCCCCTGCGTCCATCCAGTCCAGCAGCGGGGCCGCTTCGGGCGGGGTAAGGCCTGCGCGCTGAAGCTGGGCGGTGTCACGCAACAGGCTCACCGCCGGACCTTCGGCCCGGATCGCCCCATCGGCCAGCACCGCGATCCGGTCGCAGACCGACAGCGCGAAATCGGCATCATGGGTGACGACTGCAAGCGCCCTGCCCGCTGCCGCCAGTCGCCGGATATGCCCGGCGATGGCGGCGGTTCCGGCGCGGTCCAGCCCGGCGGTCGGCTCGTCCAGCACCAGAACCGGCCAGCGGTCGGTTGCAGTCAGCAGTGCGAGCGCCAGGCGGCGCTTCTGTCCCATCGACAGCGCAAAGGGGTGCTGTGTGGCCAGCGGCGTCAGGCCCCAGTCGGCCAGCACCGTGGGAAGGATTTCTGTCGGCACCCCGGCAGCAAGAAACTCGGCGCGCACGCTTTCGGTGGCGAAATGCGACTCGGCGTTCTGGAAGGCGATCGCACCGGCTGGCCCCTCGCGCTGCCCGGCGCGCAGCGGCTGCACCCCGGCGAGACAGGCGGCCAGGGTGGATTTGCCCGCGCCGTTGGGGCCAAGAATACCCAGCACCTCACCGCTGCGCAGGGTCAGCGAGATATCGCGCAGGACCACCGGCCCGAAGGGCGGGGCGCAGGCGGCATGGTGCAGGCGCACCTGCTCCGGGCCGGGAGGGATGAACGCAGGCAACAGCAGGTGCGCCAGATCGGTGCCGGGCGGCAGATGCGGCAGCAGATCGGCCAGCCGCAGCACCGCTGGCAGGTGCATGCCCCGCACGGCCAGTGCCAGCCGCAGGCGGGTGGCAAGGGGTGTCCATATCCCCTGCGCCTCCAGCGCCGCACCATGGATGGCGAACACCTGCGCCGGGGGGCCTTCGGCAAGAACCCTGCCATCGCGCCCCAGCACGATCACCCGGTCGATCCGGTCGATGACCGGGCCAAGCCGGTGATCGACGATCAGTACGGTTCTGCCGGGGGCAAGCAGCAGATCGGCCAGCAGTTGCGCCGCCCCCGGCGCAAGGCTGGCGGTGGGTTCATCGGCCACCACCACCTCGGCCCCCTGCGCCAGAACCGAGGCCAGCGCCACCAACTGCTTTTGGCCGCCTGACAGGGTGGCGATCCGCCGCCCGCTCCAGTCTTGCGGTAACCCGGCTTCGGCCATCGCGCGGCGCACCCTGTCCATCATCTCGGGCGGCGGAAGGTTGCGGTTTTCCAGCGCAAAGGCGATTTCGTCGGCGACGGTGAAACCTGCAAGCGTCTGTTCGGCATCCTGAAACAGGATCGCCACGCGGTCGGCCCAGTCCGCCGGGCTGCGGCTTTCCGCCGGTTGACCGAACAGATGCAACCGGCCGTGCCGCTCCCCCGGAATGGCGGTGGGGATCAGCCCGGTCAGGGTATGCAGCAGGGTGGATTTGCCGCAACCCGAGGGGCCCAGCAGCAACACCCGTTCGCCCTGCGCCAGATGCAGGGTCAGCGGGCCGACGGCATCGTGCGCGGCATAGGGGTAGCGCACCGCCACCCCTTCGCAAGACATGACATCAGGCATGGGCCGACCGCAGATCGCGCTCGATCGCCAGGCCCGACAGCACTCCGGTGCGATAGAGCGCCTTGACGACCAGATGCCCCAGCAAACCGCCCAGCAAAGCGCCCGACGCGCAGCGCAGCACCAACATCAGAATCAGCAGGCCGGGGGCAAGGCTGCCATAGTCAAAGCGGATCCAGGTATAGGCGAACGATGCCAGCGCCGCCCCCACGCCCGCCGCCATCAGCACCGGCAAGGACCAGCGGCGGTAGCGCGTGGCGGCAAACACCGCCTCGGCCCCGGCGCCCTGCACCAGACCGGCCACCAGCAGCATCAGCCCCGCCGGACTGCCCAGCAGAACCTGCACCGCCGCCGCCATCACTTCCGAGACCAGCGCCACGCCGGGCTTGCGGATGATGGCGGCGGCGATGATCGAGACGATGAACCAGAAGCCCATCACCACATCCATCGTCACCGGGCCGAACACCGCCTGCAGGATCAGCCAGACCTGCACCCAGCCCAGATACAACACCGCAAACACCGCGCCGAGTATGGCCACGATCAGTGTTTCACGCAAAGTCCAGACAGCCGTATGCGGCATGGAAAGCTCCATTTCGTTGAGGTTGGGGAAAATTCGCCGGAAGACCGGGCGATCTCAGACCTTGCTGGGGCTGTTGGCCGACAAGGTCACATCAAGGGCCACATGGCCCGCCTGTGCGCCAAAGCCGGTAAAGGCCTGCGACAGGGTTTCAAACACCGGCCCGGCATCGCCGCGCAGTTTGGTGCAGAAATTCTTGGTCCGGTCAAAGGTGCCGGAGGCCTTTAGAAAGTCGATACAGCCGTAGATCTCATCCATATGGTGGCCAAGCCCCAGCGGATAGAGCGAGAATTGCGCCGCCACCGGCTGCCCGGTCAGCGCCGCCGCCGCCACCCCCGCCTGTGCGGCGGCGATGCGGTCACTCAGGGCCGCACCGGGCGGCAGACCGCCCAAGGGCGTGCAGATCGGGTCATCCGGTTCCCCCGGACAACCGCGCGAGACGGTGGCATGCAGCGTGCAATGCACCCCGCCTTGCGCCGCCGCGACGAACAGATCGCGCATGGCGGGGAACAGGGTTTCGGGCGGGCCGACCAGCAGCGTGGACAGATCATCGGTCTCGATCCGCAGCTGATCGCGCCATGGATCAAGCGCGGACAATGCGCCAAGGATGATGCCGATGAAATCATCGGACATGGGATACAGGGATATCTGTGCGCCGGAAAACAATTTCACCTCGCTCCGCTGGCATTACCCAGATCAGCTAAAGGGTTCGCGGGATTGCACCCGACATCTCAGCCCCGGCATGACGGAGCGCCCCTGTTCATGGGCAGACCCTAGCAGGAGAAATCACGGTTGCAAGGGGGTTTTCGGCAGAAAATCCGGAACGCATCTCGCCGCAGGAAACAGGGATGGCCTCAAAAGGCCATCCCTGCGGTTCGTGTCACCATCCCGGCCGAATGGTCGGGGTCAGCGCGGCTCGTTCAATAGACCGCGCACGATGGAATAGCAGGCCGCCAGCAGAACCAGCGTGAACGGCAAGCCGGTCGAGACCGCCATCGCCTGCAAGGCGGCCAGCCCGCCGCCCAGCAGCAGGGCAACCGCCACCAGCCCTTCGAACGTGGCCCAGAACACCCGCTGCACCACCGGCGCGTTGGTCTTGCCCCCGGCGGCGATGGTGTCGATCACCAGTGATCCGGAATCGGACGAAGTGACGAAGAACACGACAACAAGGATGATCCCGACCAGCGAGCTGATCGCCGCCAGCGGCATCTGGCTGAGCATCTGGAACAGTTGCAGCTCCAGTGCCGCCTCCTGCACTCCGGTAAAGCCGTCGTTGACCACCTGGCTGATCGCGCTGCCGCCCATGGCCGTCATCCACAGCACCGAGAACAGGCTGGGCACGATCAGCACCGCGATCAGGAATTCGCGCACCGTCCGCCCGCGTGAGACGCGGGCGATGAACATTCCGACGAAGGGTGACCAGCTGATCCACCATGCCCAATAAAACGCGGTCCAGCCAGCGGCGAAGTTGGTGTCCTCGCGGCCAAAGGGGTTGGCAAGTGCGGGCAGGTATTCGCCATATGCGACAAGGTTGGTGAAGAAGCCTGTGAAGATGCTGGCGGTCGGGCCAAGCGCCACGACAAAGATCAAAAGCGCAATCGCGAGGAACATATTGACCTGCGACAGAACCTTGACCCCGCCTTCCAGCCCGCGGATGATCGAGATGATCGCCAGCAGGGTAATGAAGATGATCAGGATGATCAGCCGCGAATCCGCCTGGCCAAAGCCGAACAGGTAATCCAGCCCCGCCGCTGCCTGCTGCGCGCCGATGCCAAGCGAGGTGGCAAGCCCGAAGATCGTGGCAAATATCGCCATGATATCAATGATATGGCCGGGCCATCCCCAGATTCTTTCCCCAAAGATCGGATAGAAGGTCGAGCGCAGGGTCAGCGGCAGGCCCTTGTTGTAGGAAAACAGCGCGAGCGCCAGCGCCACAACGGCATAGATCGCCCAAGGGTGCAGACCCCAGTGGAAAATCGTTGCGGCCATGCCCAGACGCGCGGCCTCGGCCGGGTGGCCCACCGCCCCGCCGAGCGGGGCCCAGTCGGTGCGCGCGCCGGTTTCATCCAAGGTGACGCCGCCCAGCGCTGCAGTGTAATGCGACAGCGGCTCGGACACGCCATAAAACATCAGGCCAATGCCCATCCCGGCGGCAAACAGCATCGAGAACCAGCCGACATAGCCGTAGTCGGGCGTTGCATCCGGCCCGCCAAGGCGGATCTTGCCAAGGGGCGAGACGATGAGGAACAGGCACAAGAGCACAAAGATGTTGCCTGCGATCAGGAAGAACCAGCCCAGATTGCCGGTCAGCCAGTCCCGCATGCCGGTGAACACCGGCTCCACCTGGTTCTGGAAGGCCAGTGTCAGGATGGTAAAGGCGACGATGCCAAGTGCCGATATGGAAAAGACCTTCTGGTGAAAGTCGAATTCCAGCACATAGCTTGGCGATACATTGTCCTGCCCGATGGAGTATTCGGTGACAATGATCTCGGTATCGCCCTCTGGTTCGGGGATTGCTTCGGTTTCGACAATGGGTTCGTCGTCGCGCTCTGGCGCGTTCGGGGTCTCGGTCATGATGTCCCTCTTCTGGTGTCAGACCCGGCGCGGTTACGCTGGTTTTGTCCGTCAGATGCTGACGGCGGGTCTTCCCGGATGGATCGGCCTGCGACCACAGGCCGGGAACAGGCGCGCAGATGTGTCAGCGTTTCCCTGACAACGCGCCCGTGCGAAAATCGTGCCGCCTGAAACGCTGGCACGCCGCCTTTTGGCCTGTTTTGTCCGGAACTTCAACCGGCAGAGGCCGGATCGCCGGTTTCCCCGCCCCGAGGGGTGACGTAGGGGGAAGCTGTCAACCCCGCCCGAGGACGTGCCTAGACCTCTGGCAAATCATCGCTTAGGCTTTCATCAGTCCGCGCACAGGCGCCGGCAAAGACACCCTGACATCTACGAGGAGGTAGGCATGAAATTCATATCCTTCAAAGCTCTGGCCGGAGCCGCGCTTGCGGTCGGGTTGATGGCACCGGGCGCGATGGCGCAGGACATGCAGTTCTTCCGCATCGGCACCGGCGGCACGGCGGGCACCTATTATCCGATCGGCGGGTTGATCGCGAACGCGATCTCGAACCCGCCGGGTTCGCGTGCCTGTGATGCGGGTGGCTCTTGCGGTGTGCCCGGCCTGATCGCGACGGCGGTGGCGTCGAACGGATCGGTCGGCAACGTGAACTCGATCAACGGCGGCACGCTGGAGTCGGGTTTCAGCCAGTCCGACGTCGCCTATTGGGCGCAGACCGGCACCGGCATCTGGGAGGGGCAGCCAGCGGTTGAAAAGCTGCGTCTGATCGCCAACCTTTATCCCGAAAGCATCCATCTGGTGGCCAGCAAGGCCTCGGGCATCGCCTCTGTCAGCGACCTGAAGGGCAAGCGGGTTTCGCTGGATGAGCCGGGGTCGGGCACGCTGGTGGATGCCAAGATCATCCTGGGTGCCTTTGGCCTGTCTGAGTCCGACATCACCCCGGAATATCTGAAGCCGGACCAGGCGTCGGACCGGATGCGCGACGGCGCGATGGATGCATTCTTCTTTGTCGGCGGCTACCCGGCGGGTGCGATTGCCGAACTGTCCAGCCAGCATGACGTGGTGATCGTGCCGATCACCGGGCCGGAAATCGACGCGCTGCGCACGGAATACAGCTTCTTTGCCAAGGATACTTTCCCGGCCGGCACCTATCGCGGGCAGGACGGCGAAGTGGCCACCATTTCGGTGGGCGCGCAGATGGTGACCTCGGCCGATCTGTCCGAAGAGCTGGTTTACGGCATCACCCAGGCGCTGTTCAACGAGACCACGCAGAAGCTGTTCGCCAATGGCCATGCCAAGGGCAAATACATCACGCTGGAAAATGCGGTTCAGGGTGCTGGCATCCCGTTCCATCCGGGTGCTGAACGGTTCTACAAGGAAGTCGGCGCGATTCAGTGACCGGCCTTTCCTGACACGACGGCGGGGACGCGGCCAGACGATGGCGCGCGTCCCTTTCAACTGAACTCCAGCATTTTGGGGCCACCCGATGAGCGAACCCACCCGTGCCTTGACCGAGGCGGAACTGAGGGCGATCGAAGAGGAATTCGATCCGGAAGCGCGGTTCAGAACCGTGACACGCCCGGTGGCCATCCTGTCGGCGGTGGTTCTGTTCGCTCTGGCGGTCTATCACTATTACACCGCCGGTTACGGCATCCCGCGCGCGACCACGCATCGCGGCGCGCATATGGGTGTGTCGCTGTTCCTGATATACCTGAGCTTTGCCGCGTTTTCATCGGGCCGCACCAAAACCGGCGGCTTTGCCATTCTGGGTCTGCCAGTGCTGGACTGGCTGTTCGCCATCGCGGCGCTGGTCAGCGCGCTTTACGTGCCCTGGGTCTATGACCAGCTGGCATTCCGCATCGGCAACCCGCTGCAGCTGGATGTCGCGATGGGTACCATCCTGCTGGTGACATTGTTCGAGGCGGTGCGGCGTTCGATGGGCTGGCCGCTGCCGCTGATTGCGCTGTTGTTCATCGGTTACGCCTATTTCGGCCGCTCGATGCCGGGCATATTCGTGCATCCGGGGGCGGATTGGTCTGGGATCGTCAACCACCTGTATCTGTCGTCACAGGGGGTTTACGGCACGGCTCTGGGCGTGATCGCAACTTATGTGTTCCACTTCGTGCTGTTCGGGGTGATGGCGCAAAAGATCGGGCTGGGGCAATTGTTCATCAACCTGGCCACCGCGCTGACCGGGCGGTTTGCGGGTGGCCCGGCCAAGGTGTCGGTGGTGTCCTCGGCGCTTCTGGGCTCCATCTCCGGCTCGTCGATCGCCAATACGGTGACCACGGGCGCGCTGACCATTCCTACGATGATCAAGATCGGCTTCAAGCGCCATTTCGCTGCGGCGGTCGAGGCGGCATCCTCCACCGGCGGTCAGATCACCCCGCCGGTCATGGGGGCAGTGGCCTTTCTGATGGTGGAATATCTGGGCATTCCGCTGCGCACGATCCTGCTGGCGGCCATTGTCCCCGCTTTCATGCATTTCTTCGGCGTCTTGCTTCAGGTGCATCTGGAGGCCAAGCGGCTGGGCATCCGTGGCCTGAGCAAGGAAGAATTGCCCAACGCCATCATGGTGCTGCGCGAAGGCTGGCTTTCGGTGCTGCCGCTGGTGTTGCTGGTCTGGATGCTGATGTCGGGGCGCACCCCGTTTCTTGCCGCGTTCTGGGCGATCACCGCCTGTATCGCGGTCTATGCGATCCAGCGGGTCATGGCATCGGGTCTGACCTATGGCGCAAAGGAATTCGTCTTTGGCATCGTCGAAGGCTTTGTCTCGGGCGCGAAAAGCTCTCTGGCGGTGACCGCTGCAGCGGCGCTTGTAGGTGTGGTGATCGGGGTGGTCACGCTGACCGGGATCGGCTTCAAGATCGCCTTCATGCTGACCAGCGTGGCGCAGGGCTGGGCGGAATCGGTGCACGGATTTCTTGGCTTCCTGCCGTTTGAGCTGTTCACCATGCCGACACTGGCGCTGCTGTTCACGCTGATGATGACGGCGGTGGTCTGCATCCTGATGGGCTGCGGTATTCCCACCACGGCCAATTACATCATCATGGTCGCCGTCGCCGCCCCGGTGCTGAGCATGATGAATGTCGAACCGCTGGTCGCCCATTTCTTTGTGTTCTACTACGGGGTGCTGGCGGATGTGACGCCGCCGGTCGCGCTTGCGGCCTATGCCGCCTCCGGCATTGCCGGGGCCAATGCGTTCAAGGCGGGCAACACCGCGTTCCGCCTGTCGATGGGCAAGGCACTGGTGCCGTTCATGTTCGTATTCTCGCCCTCACTTCTGCTGGTGACCTCCAGCTTTACGTGGGAGGCATTTGCGCTGGCCTTTACCGGCGCGGTTCTGGGTATCGTGGCACTGTCGGCAGCAATCACCAACTGGCTGATGGGGCCGCTGTGGAAGATCGAACGGGTGCTGTTGCCGATTGCCGCGCTGCTGATGATCGCGCCTGAATTCGTCTCGACCTCGATCGGGGCGGCGATTCTGGCGGCCGTGGCGCTGCGCCAGTGGTTTGCCGGCGGAGCGCAGGCGCAGGGACAGGCCCGCTGAGGCCTATTCTGCGGGCATATTCGTTGGAAAGATGATCTGCATCGGCAGCGGTGCGGGCGGGGATTTGGCGTGAAGCTGATCCAGCATCACCTCCAGCAGGGTCTGGGTGCGCTGGGTCAGGACGGCGGTCATGATGCCCCCTTCCAGCATGCGGCGGGTGTCGGGGCCAAAGCCGTGCCCGATCAGCCGCACCTGCCGTGCCCGGCCCGATCGGTGCAGCGCCATGCCGATGCCTTCGGAGGAACCGCCGACATTGTAGATGCCGCACAGGTCGGGGTGTGCTTCCAGCAGGCCCAGCGTCATCCGCATATTGGTGATCGGGTCATCCTGCCCTTCGATCAGGCCAGCGAATTCCAGATGCGGGTGGTCGCGGCCGATCACTTCCTGAAACCCCAGCTCGCGTTCGACATGCGCGCGATACTGGCGCGTGGCAGCGATCACCGCCAGCTTTCCACCGGCTGGCGGGGCCATGCTGGCCAGCAGGTAAGCCGCCGTGCGCCCGGCGGCCAGATTGTCGATGCCGATACAGGCCTGCCTGCGCGCGCCGGTGATGTCGCTGATCAGGGTCATCACGGTTTTGCCTGCGGCCACCAGTGCATTCACCTCGTCACGCACATCGGGGTGGTCCACGCCGAACAGCGCGATGGCATCGGATTTGCGGCCAAGCCTGCGCAGGCTGCGTGCCATCAGCGCGGGGTTCATCGAATCCAGAAGATAGGAATGGATGCGCGCGCCCCGGTCGCGCACCTGCGCCCATTCGCGCAACTCCTTGTTCAGGCGCAGGATATAAGGGTTGGCCGTGCTTGGCAAAACCACCGTCAGGCGCAGGCGGTCCGGCCGCGCCAGCCGCGCCAGTTCGGCATCGGTCAGATAGCGGCACTCTGCCGCCGCTTGAAGCACCAGCGCCGCTGTGGCGGGTCGGACATTGGGGCGGCCATGCAGCACCCGGTCCACCGTGGCCTGCGACACGCCTGCAAGACGGGCGATTTCTGAAATGCCGGGGCGATCAGCCATGGTCCATCAAAACCCATCAAGAAGCCTCGGTTGACCCCATATGCCCTGCGCCTACACTCCCCGTCAATGTCGTGGGCCGGGAGACCCGCTTCATCTGATCATCCAAGGGGAGGATACCATGTTCAAATCGACCGGAGTTTCGCGCCGCAGCCTGCTGATCGCAGGCGGGGCCGCCGCCTTTGCCACGCCGTTCCTTGGCCGGGGGGCGCGCGCGGCCACGACGCTGCGCTATGGCCATATGCACACGCCCAATTCCATCGCCGGGGCGCAGGCCGAATGGTTTGCCGCCGCCGTTGCCGAAAAAACCGGCGGCGAGATCGCCATCGAGATCTTCCCCAACTCGCAACTGGGCAAGCTGCAGGAACTGGCCGAGGCGGTGTCGACCGGCAGCATCGCGTTTTCGCACAACACTGCCGGGGCCATCGGCTCGCTTTATGCGCCGTTTGCCGCCTTTGATACGCCCTACCTTTACCGCGACGTTGACCATCTGATGCAGGTCGTCGATGCCGGCAGCCCGGTGATGCAGGAACTGAACCAGGGGTTGATCGACGCCTCGGGCACCCGCGCGCTTTATGCCTTCTACTTCGGCACGCGGAACCTGACTGTGGATCGTGAGATCAAGACGCCCGCCGATCTGGCCGGGGTCAAGATCCGTTCGATCCCGTTCCCGATCTACATGGCCACGGTCGAAGGTCTTGGCGGCGTGCCGGTCCCGGTCGACTGGTCAGAGGTGCCGACGGCGCTGGCAACGGGCGTGGTCAACGGGCAGGAAAACCCGATGAACGTGCTGGTGTCGGCAAAGCTCTATGAGGTGCAAAGCCATGTCATGCTGACCGGCCATATCACGGCGGCGCAGGTTGTGATGATGAATGATGACGTGTGGAACGGGTTGTCCGATGCGCACAAGGAGGCGGTTGCCGCCGCCGCGTCGGAAACCCGCGACCGCGCCTCGGCCGAAATGCTGGCGGCAGAAGCCACCGATCTGGAGGCCCTGCGCGGCCATGGCATGACGGTGGTGGACGAGGCCGCGGGTCTTGACCTTGCCGCGTTCCGCGACAGCGTGAAGGCCCGCGTCTCGCGCGAATTCGATGCGCAATGGGGCGACCTTTACAGCCAGATCGCCGCTGTCGCCTGATGTCTGACCTGACACCCCTTGCCATGACAGCGCCCGCCCCTCCGCGGGCGCTGGACCTTGTGACCCGCGCGCTGCTGGGGATTGCAACGGCGCTGATCCTGCTGATCATCGTGCTGATCGTGGCGCAGGTTCTGGCGCGCAACCTGTGGAACACCGGCCTGCCACGCGCCGAGGAGATCGCCCGGTTCTCGGGGGTGCTGGCGGTGTATTTTACCGCGCCGTTGCTGGCGCTGCGTGGCCAGCATGTGGCGGTGGATGTGTTCACCAACCTGATGCCGCGCGCGCCCCGGCTGGCCTGTTTCGTGCTGGCCGAACTGGGCATTCTGGCGTTTGCGCTGCTGACGATCTGGGGCGGCTGGCTGTATCTGAGCCGCGCGTGGAAGTTCAGAACCCCCGCTTTGGGCATGCAGAACATCTGGCTGTTCGGCCCGGTGGTGCTGAGCTTTGCGCTGCTGGCCATCATCGTGATCTGGCGCATCGCCGCCACCCTGCGTGCCGGGAGGGCCAGGCCGTGACCGTCACGCTCCTTATCGCCTTCGCCCTTCTGCTGGTGATCGGCGCGCCGATTGCGGTGGCGCTTGGCCTGTCATCGGCTGTCACCATCGTCTGGCATGGCTTGCCAGCCTCCGTGCTCTTGCAGCGCGCGGTGAATTCGATCGACAGCACGCCGCTGCTGGCGGTGCCGCTGTTCATCATGGCGGCCGCCCTGCTCAGTGCGACCGGAGTGACCACCTACATGTTCGATCTGGTCCGCATGGTGGTGGGCCGGGTCCGGGGCGGGATGGCGCATGTGAACGTGCTGTTGTCGCTGGTGTTTGCCGGCATGTCGGGGGCCGCGCTGGCCGATATCGGCGCGCTTGGCGGCATGCAGGTGCGCGAGATGGAAAAGCAGGGCTACACCCGCCGCTTTGCCGCCGGGCTGACCATTGCCGCCGCGACCATCGGGCCGATCTTTCCACCCTCGATCCCGCTCATCATCTTTGCCGCCGCGGCCGAGGTGTCACCCGTCCGGCTGCTACTGGCGGGCATCGTGCCTGCGCTGATCCTTGCGGGCATGCTGATGGGCTATATCGCCGTGATCGCCCGCAGCCAGAACCTGCCGCGCGATGATGTCTCGCCCAGCCTGCCCGCGTTTTTGCGGCTGGCGCTGATCTCGCTTCCGGCACTGATGACCCCGGTTCTGCTGATCGGCGGCCTTCTGTCAGGCTCTTTCGGCCCGACCGAGGCGGCGGGGATCACGGTGGCCTATGCCATCCTGATCGGGTTTCTGGTCTATCGCAAACTGACCGTGAAAGCGCTGATCGACTGCGCCCGCGATACGGTGCTGGCCACCGCCAATATCCTGTTCGTGGTGGCGGCGGCGGCGATCTTTGCCTGGGTGCTGACCATGGATCAGGTGCCGATGAAGGCCAGCGAATGGCTGCTGGGGATTTCCGACAACCCGCTGATGCTGCTCCTGATCCTCAATCTGGTGCTGCTGGTGGCGGGGATGTTTCTGGAATCCATCGCCGCCATCCTGATCATCGCCCCCATCGTCACCCCCGCGCTGATCCAGGCCGGTGCGCCGCCCGAACAGATCGGCGTGGTCATGGTGCTGAACCTGATGCTGGGGCTGCTGACGCCGCCGGTGGGCATGAGCCTGTATATGATGGCGATCACGGTGAAGATGCCCTTTGCCGAGGTCGTGCGCGGTGTGACGCCGTTCTTTGTTCCGCTGTTTCTGGCGCTGGCGCTGGTGACGTTCTTTCCGGGCCTGACCGCCTGGCTCCCCACCACTCTGATGAGGTAATCCCATGAGCCGCTTTCTTGGCCCGATCCGCCAGCTTGGTTTTGTCGTCCCCGATATCGAAGCGGCGATGGCGCATTGGTCTGATGTGATGGGCGTCGGCCCGTTCTTCTACAACCCGCGCGTGCCGATCGAGGAGTATCAGTTCATGGGGCAACGCCATGAGCCGCACAATTCGGTCGCGCTGGCCAATGCAGGCTATATCCAGGTGGAGCTGATCCAGTGCCGCAATGCGGTGCCGTCGTGCTACAAGGAATTCACCGATGCGGGCCATTCCGGCCTGCAGCACACCGCCTATTGGACCCAAGAGTATGACCGCGATCTGGCGCGCATGCAGGCCGAAGGCTTTGCGGTGAAGATGTCGGGCACGGTCGGGCAGAATGGCCGCTTTGCCTATTTCGACCGCGAGGATCACCCCGGCACCTGTATCGAGCTGTCCGAGGTGAAGGGGCCAAAAGGCCGCATGTTCGACCTGATCCGCGCCGCATCCGAAGGCTGGGACGGACAGGACCGCGTGCGCCCCTTCCCCGATCTGGCGAGGATCTGAGCCGGTGATCCGCGCAACCTATCTGGTGGAAACCCCCTGCCCCATCGCCGATGTCGCCGCCATGATGGCGGGCGAGCAAAGCGCGGGCACCTTTGTCCGTGTGATGGGCGAAACCGATGCCCTGCGGGCGCAGTTCGGTGCGATCGTGGTTTCGACCGATGAAATCGGCCAGTCCGCGCAGCCCAGTCTGCGGTCGGCCTGGGCCGAACGCAACGGCCTGACCGGGCCACGTGGGGTCTACCGGGTGGTCATCGACTACCCCGAGGACAATGTGGGCGTGAACCTGCCCACCCTCGCCTCTGTCGTGGCGGGCAATCTGTATGATCTGGGCGAGGTGACGGGGCTGAAGCTGGTCGATGTAGCGGTCACACCCGACTACCGCGCCCGCTATGATCTGCCCGTCATGGGCATCGCGGGCACCCGTGCCTCGATTGACGTGCAAGGCCGCCCGGTGTTTGGCACCATCATCAAGCCCAATATCGGCCTGTCGCCGGATGAGATCGCTGCTCTGGTCGCGCGCCTGTGCGAGGCCGGGGCGGATTTCATCAAGGATGACGAAATTGCCGGCACCCACCCGCATGCCCCGGTCGATGCCCGCATCCGCGCAGTGATGGAGGTGGTTCGACGCCACCGTGACCGCAGCGGAAAGCTGGTGATGGTCGCCTTCAACATCACCGATGAGACCGACGCCATGCGCCGCCACGCCGATCTGCTGGGGGCCGAGGGGGGCAGTTGCGCCATGGTCTCGCTCAACTGGGTCGGGCTGTCGGCGGTGCAGACATTGCGTCGGCATACGCCGCTGGCGATCCACGGCCATCGCAACGGCTTTGGCGGCATGGGGCGGCATCCGCTGCTGGGCATGGGGGTGCTGGCCTATCAGGCGCTGTATCGGCTGGCCGGGATCGATCACATGCACGTCCATGGCATGGGCGGCAAGTTCTCGGATCTGGATGAGGAAGTGACAGATGCCGCGCGGCACTGTCTGGAACCGATGGGCGCGGGTGATGACCGGGTGATGCCGGTGTTCTCCTCTGGCCAATGGGCGGGCACCCTGCCGCATACGCTGCGGCGGATCGGGTCGGATGATCTGATGTTTCTGGCGGGCGGTGGTATCATGGCGCATCCGCACGGCCCCGCAGCCGGGCTGCAAAGCCTGCGCGAGGCGCATGAGGCCAGTGTCGCGGGCGTGCCGCTGGAGCAGGCCGCGCAAAGCCGCTCGGCCCTGGCCGCAGCGCTGGCGACCTTTGGCAAAAAGGGCTGAGGCCTTGGCCTATGTCTTTGTAGCCGACGATTTCACCGGCGCGTCCGATACGCTGGCCACTCTGGCCCGCGCCGGATACCGCGCGCGGTTGTACCGAGATCTGCCCGACCCCGGGGCACTGGCGGGGATCGAGGCATGGGGCATCGCCACAGCCGCGCGGTCGCTGGATCGCCGGGACATAGCGTCACTTGCCGCCCGGATCGGCAGCGGGTTGGCCCGGCACGCACCCCGGTTCCTGCATGTTAAGATCTGCTCCACCTTTGACAGCAGCGCCGACACCGGCAACATCGCCTTGCTGGCGCGGGGGCTGGCGCTAGCGACCGGCATTGCAGATATTGCGGTGATCGGCGGCCAGCCTTCGCTGGGGCGGCATGCCATCTTTGGCACGCTGTTCGCCCGTGGCCCTGATGGCCGGACCCATCGCATCGACCGCCATCCGGTCATGGCGGCGCACCCCGTCACCCCGATGCACGAGGCCGACCTGATCCGCCACCTTGCCACCCTTGGCCTGACCGGGTTGCACCACGTCGGGCGCGGGCAGAGCGGGCTGGGCTTTCCCCGGTTTTACGATGCGCTGGATCAGGCGGATGTTACTGCTGCCGGGCAGGATCTGCTGGCGACAGGCAAACCGCTGGTGGTGATGGGCGCGTCTTCGGTGGCCGAGGGCTGGCTGGTGGCACAAGCCCCCCGCACGATAGCCAAACGGCCCGACATCCGCGCGCAGGGCCCGGTATTTGCCTTCGCTGGCTCCCGTTCACCCCAGACTGCTGCGCAGATCGCCGCCGCCGACGGGCTTGAGCGGCTTGGCATTGCCCCGGCAAACCTGCTCGATGATCCGGGCCCCGCGCTGCATTGGGCGCAGGCGCGCCTGGCGCGGGGGCAGGATTGCCTTGTCCATCTGACTGCCGAAACCGCCGGTATCCCGCCCGCGCGCCTGGCGCAGGCCAGTGCAGCCTTTGTCGGCGATGTGGTCGCGCGCACACGGCCCGGCGGGCTGGTGGTGGCGGGCGGCGATACCTCCAGCGCGATCGTCACCCTGCTGGCCCCCGACTGGCTCGACTATGCCGCCGACCTTTGCCCCGGCGTGCCGCTGCTCCGGGCGCAGGTCAACGGGACCGGCCTGCTGCTGGCGCTCAAGGGCGGGCAGATGGGGGCGGATTCGTTTTTTGCCGGGGCGATCGCCGCGATGCGGGGCGGCTAGCCCCGCGCGGGTTCAGTTCTTCTTGAGATAGGCCCAGGAAACAAAGCCCTTGAGCCCGCGCGCCTGTTTCAGCGACACCCGGCACCAGCGTGTGCTGCCGGTCTGTTCGCAGCTGTGGACCCGGAAGACGGTGCCGTTGGGAAAGCCCGCGATGACGCGGTAGCCGGTTCCGGGTCCGGCGCGCATTTTCAGCATGTCATCCGCCGCGACGCCGGTCACCTCATAAAACGTGGCCATTTCAGCCCGTGCCGGGCTTGCCCCGGCAATACAGCCCAGCACGGCCGCCGCAACTGCTGCAAAGAGGGCTCTGCGCATCGGTCACTCCTGTTGTTTTTATCTGCCTCGGCCACAGTCTATGCGGCCTGCCGGACCATCTGCAAGCCGCTGGCAGCGCAAGACAGCGCCCGGGTGGCCGTCGCACCGCGTCAGTGTGACAAGCGGTCCACCGCCATCAGCATGGTTACGCTCACCCCGCTTTCGGACCAGGAATAGGAAATGGACCCGCCAAGCTGCGATTCGATGGTCCGGCGGATCAGGGTGCCGCCATAGCCGTCACCCGAGCGCGGCGCAGTCAGGTTCGGGCCATCATGTTCGGTCCAGTCGATGCGGATTTCCTGGCCCGTCACGGACCCCGAAATGTCGAGCGTGCCATTATCCACCGAAAGTGCGCCGTATTTCAGCGAGTTGGTGGCGAGTTCATGCACCACCAGCGAAAGGCTGGTCGCCGCCGCCTCGCCGATCCCCATGCGAGGCACGGCAACCCTGATCCTGCCGGCAAACGCCCCGTCGTCATCATATGGGGCCAGCAACACGGTGAAAAGATCGCCCAGCAGGGCAGCCTTGCCCTGCCCCCCCGGCAAGGGGCGCACAAGATCATGGGCCCGGCCCAGTGCCATCAGCCGGTGCGTCAGCTGCTTTGACATGTCATCCACATCACTCGACGACCGCCCGGTGATCTTGGTCAGCCCTGCCGCAATTGCCAGCAGGTTGCGGACCCGGTGGCTCATCTCCCCGGCCAGCAGCTCGTTGCCCTCTTCAGCCTGTTTGCGGCCGGTGATGTCCATGAAAATTCCGGTCATCGCCCGGTCCTTGATGCCGACATCGCCGCCCTGCCCGCGCGCCGAGATCCAGCGCACCTCGTCTCCGGTCAATGTCCGGAAGTCTATCTCATAGCGTCCGGCGACCGAGCGGGTCGCCGAAAACGCCTCGCGCACCCGGTCGCGGTCTGCGGGGTGGATCTTTTCCGAGAGCTTTTCAAACGATAGTTTCTGCGCCAGCGGAACATCCCACAATTCATAGCCACGCGGGTCCATTGCGAGACTGTCGGTATCGACATTCCATGACCACATCGCCACCCCGGCGGCATCGACGGCCCGGCGCAGATCGTCCTGTCCCCATTCCTGACCTGAGACTTTGCTGGGCGACATGGTGGCTCCTTGATTGGTCGGTTGCTTTTTTGTGCCGGTGCCGAGGCCGGTCGGTTTCTGGTATAACCGGGCGATCACCTGCCTGTTCCCGGGGTGCCCGGATATCCGGGTGCCCATCGGCAAACGCATGAAATCAACCGGCCGTTCCCGGTCTGGTCGGTTCAACCGTCCGGGGTCGCATTGTCTTTCCCGGCGTCGGGAACATCGGGAACGATGCCGGGCCACGCATGTTGTCATAGCAATCGTCAGAACGCGACCCCACGCAGCCCGTAACACCCGTAAGTGCACAATCCTGCCGAAAGCACAATGCTGCCGAAAGCAAGGCCACCCGAAAGCAAGATGCCAGTGACGGAGGGAACAATCCCTTCTACCGGGCGGGCCGGAACCGGCGCAGGGGCAAGCCAACTGTTATTCAAGGATAGTATCATGACCAAGACACCCCGCCAGACCGCCCCGCCAGACGCCTTGATTTCAGATACCGGCTCCGGCGGCGAGGTGCATCAGCATGCGGCCGAAGGGGGCGAGCGGCTGACCACCGCGCAGGGCGTGGTGATTGCCGACAATCAGAATTCGCTGCGCGCAGGCGCGCCCGGCCCGACCCTGATGGAGGATTTCGCAATGCGCGAAAAGATCTTCCATTTCGACCACGAGCGGATCCCCGAACGTGTGGTCCATGCCCGGGGCTATGGCGCGCATGGCACATTCACCTGCACCCAGGCGATGACCAGCATCACCCGCGCCGCACCCTTTGCCAGCAAAGGTAAGCAGACCGAGGTTTTCGTGCGCTTCTCGACCGTGGCGGGCAGCAAGGGCTCGCCCGATCTGGCCCGCGATGTGCGCGGGTTTTCGGTGAAATTCTATACGGATGAGGGCAACTGGGATATCGTCGGCAACAACATCCCGGTATTTTTCATTCAGGATGCGATCAAGTTTCCCGATCTGGTCCACGCCCTGAAACCTGCCCCCGACCGGGGCTTTCCGCAGGCGCAATCGGCGCATGACAATTTCTGGGATTTCATCTCTTTGACGCCCGAAGCGATGCATACGGTGATGTGGCAGATGTCCGACCGCACCATCCCGCGATCCTTTACCACCATGGAAGGCTTCGGGGTGCACACCTTCCGCTTTGTCACAACGGACGGCATTTCCACCTTTGTCAAATTCCACTGGAAACCCCGGATGGGCCTGCAATCGGTGCTCTGGGATGAAGCGGTGAAAAGCAACGGTGCCGACCCCGACCGCCACCGCCGCGATCTGTGGGATGCGATCGACCGGGGCGATTTTCCGGAATGGGATCTTGGCGTTCAGATATTCGATCAGGATTTCGCCGACAGCTTCGCCTTTGATGTGCTGGACCCGACCAAGCTGATCCCCGAAGAGGAGTGTCCGGTGGAAATCATCGGCACCATGCGGCTGGACCGCGCGGTGGACAATTTCTTTGCCGAGACCGAACAGGTGGCCTTTTGCACCGCCAATGTGATCCCCGGCATCGACTTCACCGATGATCCGCTGCTGCAGGGGCGGAACTTCTCTTATCTCGATACCCAACTGAAACGCCTTGGCGGACCGAATTTCACCAAACTGCCGGTCAATGCGCCCAAGGGCTGCCCGGTGAGCAATTTCCAACAGGACGGCCACATGCAGACCGCAAACCGCACGGGCCCGGTGAACTATGAACCGAACGGCTGGGGGGAAGGTCCGCGGGCGCATCCGCTGGAGGGCTATGTCAGCTACCGCGCCCCGGTCAGCGGCGAAAAGGCGCGGCTGCGGCCCGAAAGCTTCGCCGATCACTATAGTCAGGCGCGGCAGTTCTACATCAGCCAGACGCCATCGGAACAGGATCATATCCTGTCGGCGCTGGTGTTCGAGCTGTCGAAATGTGAAGAGCCTGCCATCCGCAGCCGCATGGTCTCGCACCTGCTGAACATTGATCTGGGGCTGGCGCAGGATGCCGCCGATCGCCTTGGCGTGGCAGAGACGCCGAAAGCGGCCCCCGCCGCTCAGCCCACACAGATGGAGTTGCAGCCTTCGCCTTCGCTCAGCATCCAGTCCAACCCGCCCGGCAGTTTCAAGGGCCGGATCATGGGCATCATGCTCAGTGACGGTTTCGACGGCGGGCTGCTGGCGGCGCTGGAAGACGCGGTCGCAGAGGCGGGTGGCGTGGTGCGGATCGTGGCCCCCCGGATCGGCGGTGTGGCCTGCAGCAACAATAACCTGCACGTTGTGACCGACCAGATCGGCGGCGCGCCATCGGTGCTGTTTGATGCCATTGCCATCCTGCCAGGTGTGGACGGTCTGGCCTCGACCCCGCCTGCGGTTGATTTCCTGAAGGATGCGCATGTGCATTGCAAACATATCGGCCTTTCCGCCAGCGCCGCAGAGCTTGTTGCGGCCTGTGGCCTGTCGGACACAGACGACAAGGGAATGCACGCGCTGACCGATGCCAGATCGGCGGAAGATTTTGTCGAGGCCTGCAAGGGGTTGCGGTTCTGGGGGCGCGAGCCCCTGTTCGCGGCCTGACATCTGACCGCATCTGTGGGCAGGGCATAAAATTTGGCCTGCCCCGGGTATTGCTTGAGCGGGATATTACATCCATATACCATCCATACAGATGGCTTGTGGAGTGTGATATGGCCCAAAGGACAGAGAACCCGACACCGGCCAAAACACCGGAGTCGGAGAAACTGACAATCAACCTCGGCTTTGTCGATCTTGGCCAGATCGAGTTGCTGGTGCAGGAAGGTTTCTATTCCAACCGCAGCGATTTCATCCGGACCGCCATCCGCAACCAGATTGAGCGTCACGCCGAAACCGTCCGTCAGATCGTCATCCGCAAAAGCGTCGATCTGGGGCTGCGGCACATCACGCGCGACGAGTTGGTGACCGCGCAGGCGGCGGGCCAGATGCTGGATATCCGCGTGCTTGGGCTGGTTGTGGTTGCCCCGGACGTCACCGCCGACCTCGCCCGCGATACCATTTCTGCCCTGTCCATACTGGGCACGCTTCACGCCCCTGCTGCGGTCAAGACCGCACTTGTCGACCGCATCACCTGATACCAACACCAAAGGCACATCATGACCAAATCCTTCATGCGCGGCATGTCACGCGCCTCGGAGCTGACAAAATCCGGCAAGCTGACCGAAGCGACGGCGCTGATCCAGTCGCTGCTGGGCCGCAAAGCCGCCCCCGCCGACCAACGCGACGATGACCTTGGCAGCAGCAGCCTTGGCGACAAGGACATGATCGAGGGAACCTTCAGCCGCGTTGGCGACACCCCGCCCAAGCCCGACCCGACCAAGCCTGCCCCACCCCGCGCCCGGCACAAAAGCCTGAACGAAACGCTGCGGACCATTGCGGCGGGTGGGATGCCAAAAACGGGCGTGCTGACACCGGCGCCGCTGAATCTGCCTGAGGGGGCGCAGTTTCTTTCGCTCAGCCATCAGGGCGCGCAGGGCAGCCGCGACTACCGGCTTTACGTCCCGGCACGCAAACCAAAGGGGCCGATGCCGCTGATCGTGATGCTGCACGGCTGCACCCAGTCACCCGAGGATTTCGCCGCCGGAACCGGGATGAACGCACTGGCCGAGGAGTCCGGCTATCTCGTCGCCTGGCCCGCACAGCCGCAGGGCGCGAATGTGCAGAAATGCTGGAACTGGTTCCGCCCCGAGGATCAGGTCCGTGACAAGGGCGAGCCTGCGGTGATCGCCGGGATCATCCGCGACATCCTGCGTGACCATCCGGCGGATGCAGGCCGGGTCTATGTTGCCGGTCTGTCGGCGGGCGGGGCGGCAGCGGCCATCATGGGCGCGGCCTATCCCGATCTGATCGCCGCCATCGGGGTCCATTCGGGGTTGCCGGTCGGCGGCGCGCAGGACGTGATGTCGGCGTTCTCGGCGATGCGCAGCGGATCGTCCGGCAAGGATCAGGCCAGCGCGGTCCCCGCGATCGTGTTCCATGGGCTGGCCGACAGCACGGTACATCCCGACAATGGCACGGCGGTGATTGCACAAGCGGTGCAGGCGCGTCCCGGTCTTCGGAAAGTGGGCGGCTCGGGCACCTCGGACGGGGGGCGCAGCTATCGCCACACACGCCATGACGACAAGACCGGCCGCAGCATCGCCGAACATTGGGAGATCGACGGGGCCGGCCATGCCTGGTCGGGCGGGCAGCCGGGCGGCAGCTATACCGACCCGATGGGACCGGACGCCTCCCGCGAGATGCTGCGGTTCTTTGCGCAACACCGGAAGGCATGATGGCCAGCCGGAGTTGCGATTGAAAAGGCGCGGGCCGGGGGTCTTCCCGGCCCGTTCAGTCCGCCCTCGCAGCGGCAACCGTCTGCGCGACAGCAAAACCGTTGGCCGGAGCCCGCATCGGCCGAGACATCACGCCTGCCCGCGAAGCCCGGCTCAGGCGCGCCGCATCGTCCTGGACCATCAACCGCTCAAGGGCTGCCCGGCTCCGGCTGACCCGGCTTTTGATGGTGCCCACCGTGCAGCCACAGGCATGGGCCGCCTGAAGTTGCGAAAACCCCAGAACTCCCATCAGCACCAGCGGGCGGCGCTGATCAGGGGGCAGCCGGGCGATGACCGCCAGCAATTCCTTGAGCGCAACCGCATGTTCCTGCCGTGGTTCCTCGAACAGGGCCCCGGCGCGGGTGCCGTCGACGTCTTCAACCTCGCGCCGGTATTTGCGGATCTCGGAAAAGAAGGTGTTGCGCAGGATAGTGAACAACCAGGCGCGCAGGTTGGTTTCGGGCCGGAAACTGTCGCGGCTGGTCCAGGCTTTCAGCAGGGTCGCCTGAACCAGATCCTCGGCCCGGTGCTGGTTGGAGGTGAGTTTCAGCGCCCGGCGGCGCAGGGCGACGGCTTGCTGGGGAAGCAGGTCGTGGAACGGGTGTTTATGTGACATCGGGTGCGTCTCACTTTCGGTCAAGGCCGACATGCTTTTCCACACCGTCATGGGGACGGCGGACTACAGTGTCGGTATCCGGGGATCACGTCGGGCTATCGGGGGCGCGGAGCCACCACGGGAAAGGTTGCCCCCTCCCGTGGCTGTCGAGTGTCAAGCCGCAGCGGCAGCGTTCAGGCGTTGCTCGGCAAGTTTGGACAGGGCTTTGTCGGCGCCGTATTCCTCGTCCAGTGTTGTCTTGAGCAAGACCGCGGCCTGCGGGTGGCCAAGCTGCTTGGCCCAGGCGACCAGCGTGCCGTAGCGGGCGATCTCGTAGTGTTCGACCGCTTGCGCCAGCGAAATCAGCGCGGCATCCATCGTCTCCTGGTCGTCGATTTCGGCCATCAGGCCTTCGGCTTCCTCGATCAAACCGACCATGGCGTCGCATTTCGCGCCACGTGCCGGTTTGCCCAGGATGTCGAACACCTCTTCCAGCCGCACGATCTGTTCTTCGGTCTCGTCGCGGTGCGACGACAGCGCCGCCTTGAGCTTGGGATCGGTCGCCTTGCGCTCCATCTTGGGCAGCGCCTTGAGGATCTTGCGCTCGGCGTAGAGCACGTCTTTCAGCGTGTGGAGGAAAAGGTCGTCAAGGGTTTCGATCGACATTGGGATACTCCTGAAATTGATACTGTCGGGTCACAAAAACTGATGGGACAGGGTCAGTCGGCCCAGCTTTGGCGTTGCGCTCCGCTTTCCGATTGCCGGCCCTCAGACGGCCAGGCCATCGGTTGCAGGCCGCCATCCGGGTCATTGCGATAGGACTGCATGAACCGTTCTGCATCCGCCTTGTGCTGACGTCGCAACCGCACCGACTTGAGGGCGCGCTGGCTCTCAAGCATTTCGGCGAGTGTCTTGATGAAAACGTGGGCTTTGGTTTCTCGGGTCATGGGGTTCTCCTGAGCAAACGCGGAACTGGGTTCGGGTCGGGCAGGCAAGTGGTCAGAGCAGCAGGGCAATGATGATGACGACGAGGAGCGGCGCTCCGAGCAGCCAAGCGATAAGTGCGGGCATCGGTCTTTCCTTTCTGGATCGGGTCTGGATTGGGGGGGGGGAGAACTGGCTGCGCCTCAGCGGCGGGCCAATAGAACGTCCAGCCCAAGACCCTCATCACGGTGACGTCCACCGGCGGCAGCGGCGAAGAACGCGGCGACGGCCCCGATCAGCAGCGTGGCGGCGGCGATAAAGCCAAAGACCACACCGGCGACACGGGCTTTTTCCACGGCGGCGGTTGCAGTGGCGCGGGCCTCGGCAATCTCGGCATTGACCTCATCGACACGCGCACGGGCGGCAGTCTGGTCAAGATCGCTGTTCGCCGCGACGACTTGCGCCAGATAGCTGCTGTCACGCTCGGCCATCTGACCCTCGGCGGCGCTCCGGGCAAGGATGGCGGCGATCTGGCGCTGAACGGCCGGGTCGCTGGTTGTGGCGGGTTGGGCCACAGGTTGGCGCAGCGGTGCTGCGGCGGGGGTGTCGGTTTCGGATGCCGCTGTTTCAGGTGCCGCCGTTGCAGGCGCCATAGCGGCGTCACGCAGCATGAGGTCGGCAAAATAGTCAGAGGACACTGCCTCGCCAGCCACTTCGACGGCGGCGGCGGTGGTGGCGGCTCCGGCGGTCAGCAATCCGCCCATGCCAAGGGTTGCCAGAATGGTCCCGACAAGCGCACCGGTCGCCCAGACCAGCAGCCCGTGCATCCCGTCCCGCGCTTCGACTTCGGGTGCGGTGGCATCGCCTGCGCGGCGGCGCATGCGCCCGGCAAGGTATCCGCCCGCGCCAAAGCCGGTGACCATCACCCAGGCGAACCAGATGCCTGCCGCAATGGCAAGCCAGGCGGCCGAGACACCCTCACCGCGATAGGGCGAGGTCAGCGACAGGCCCAGCCCGGCACCGAAACTGATCAGCAAAAAAGAGATCGCAAGCGCAAAGACGCCGCCCCCAAGAATGGCGGGCCAGTCCACATAGGACCCTTCGCTGTGGGAGGGTGCAACCGGCTGACCGGCGAGCGGACGGGGAGGCGATGTGTCTGACATCATATTGATATTCCTTGTATTTTCAGGCGCACTCAGCGCAGGCCGACAAAGCTGAGCAATGCCAGCACGATGACGACTGCGCCGACGATATAAATGATCTGGTTCATGGGATTTTTCCTTCGATTGGTCGGGAGACGGGGCAGAGCAACGCGCGATGCAGCGCCATCACTTGTGGCACTGTGCAAGGGTGTGCCAGCCACGCATGGGTCGGCAGATCTGTGAAAAACCGGGCAGACTGGCTTCCCCGGTCCGGGATGGGCCAACGCCCTGGGGGAACAACACCCTGCCCCACCCCATTTGCGTGATCCAGCCGCCCGGTTTTTCGCAGCACTCGTTAAAAGCAACAGGTCGTGTTACCTTTCTGCCTGAGCGTGATCGGTTTGTGCAGAATCGGAATCTACTTAGTCACAGGACACAGCCGCGCCTGGCTATAGCTGTGCTGCAGATATACGTTTCGGATCGCGGCGAAGACTGCTACGATACGGTCACGCATTGTGACGATCCTTCTCCGGCCTGCGGCACAGACCGTCAGATCCACCCTGCCCCCGACAGTCAGCCCTATCTGGAGACGACCATGTCGGACCACGGACCGCGCGCGGCTTTGCCCGTCATCGCCATCGGTGCCTCTGCCGGTGGGCTGGAGGCGTGCCGCGCGTTTTTGAAAGAAATGCCTGACGTCAGCTCGGGTGCGTTCATCCTGATCCTGCACCTCGATCCGTCGCATGACAGCATGATGGTCGATCTGCTGGCAAAGCACACCGGGCTGAAGGTGGTGCAGGCCGCCGATGGCATGGCGTTGCAGGCCGGGGTTATTCACGTCATTCCGCCCGGTGTCTTCCTGACAGTGGCACAGGGGGTCATTCAGCTGACCGAACCGGATGGCGGCAAATCGGTGCGGCTGCCCTTTGATGTGCTGCTGCGCTCGCTGGCGAAGGATGCGCAGGCGGCAACCGCCTGCATCATCCTGTCGGGCACGGGCACGGACGGCACGCTTGGTCTGGCCGATATCCATGCCGCAGGTGGCCTTGTGATCGCGCAAGACCCGGCCGAGGCAGGTTATCCCGGCATGCCCGACAGCGCGATCGCGACCGGCCTTGTCGCACAGATCCTGCCCATCGGTGAAATGGGGGCCGCGCTGACCGCGTTTCTGGAACAGAGCCCGGCCCGGTCAATGCCCGGCGATGACGAGGCAAAGCACGAAACGGAAACGGCAGGTCAGGAGGAATGTCCAGAGGTCGCGCGATATGACGATCTGCTGTCCTATCTGGGCGAGCATGCGGCGCAGGATATCTCGCTTTACAAGCGCGGCACGCTGGAGCGGCGGATCGCGCGCAGAATGGCGCGGATCGGCCTCGGGTCCGATGAAACGGCGCGCTATCTCGACATGCTGAAATCCGACGCGGAAGAACGCAACCAGCTTTCCGCCGATCTGCTGATCCATGTCACCAGCTTTTTCCGCGATCCGGCGGTGTTTCAGCATCTGTCGGCCAGGGCCGTTCCCGACCTCGTGGCCGCAATGGCCGCGGATCGGCCGCTGCGGATCTGGGTTGCCGGGTGCAGCACCGGCGAAGAGGCCTACAGCCTTGCCATCACCTGCATCGAGGCGATGGAGGCCGCCGGTTCCCCCGCCCGGTTGCAGATCCTTGCCTCGGACGTCGATCCCGAAGCCGTCGCCACGGCCCGCGCGGGGTTCTATCCCGCCGAGATCGCGGACGCCGTTTCACCCGAGCGGCTGGCCCGGTTCTTTGTGGCCGAAAACGGCGGCTGGCGGGTCACCTCGGCGTTGCGGGATGTGATCGTGTTCACGGTGGCGGATCTGCTGTCGGACCCGCCGTTTTCCAGGATCGACCTGGTGTCATGCCGCAATGTGCTGATCTATCTGGGCCCCGAGGCGCAAAAGCGGGTGATCGCGCGCTGTTGCTTTGCCCTGCGCGCGGGCGGTCTGTTGCTTTTGGGCGCGGCAGAGATGCCCGGCCAGGCCGATGCCTGCTTTGCGGTCGAGGACAAGGCGGCGCGACTGTGGCGGCGGGTCGGAAAGACCCTTCCCGGCGACCTGAACTTCTCGCTGGGCAAGCGTGAAGAGGTCGCATCCGCGCCGGGGCAAAGCCCGCTGCGGCGGTCGGTACTGGCCGAGTTGTGCCGCCGCATCGTATTTGAAACCTATACCCCCGCTGCGGTCTTGCTGAACGCCCGGCTGGAGTGTATGTATCTGCTTGGGAAAACAGAGAAATACCTGAAAGTCACCCAAGGCCACCCTGACCCGGGAATTGTCGGCATGCTGCCCAAGGCGCTGCGTGCCCGGTTCCGTGCTGCCGCCGCAACCTGCACGCCCGACAACCCCTTGGTGACCATTCCCGGCGGAAAGCTGCAGGGTACAGCCGGCTTTGACATTGCCCTGCATTCGGTTCTGGCTGGCGGCGAGCCTTTGGTGCTGGCCTGCTTTATCGACCACCCGCACCCGGCTGCGGGTCAGGTCCCCGCCACCGGGACCGACCGGCGCACGGGTGATCTGGAGGCTGATCTGGAAGCCGCGCGCAGCGATCTGTCGGATGCGCTGCGAGATCTGGAGGTGGAAGTCGAACAGCACAGCGCCGACGCCGCCGAGGCGCTGTCGGTCAACGAAGAGTTCCAGTCCACCAACGAGGAATTGCTGGCGTCGAAAGAAGAACTGCAATCGCTGAACGAGGAACTGACCGCGCTGAACAGCCAGTTGCAGGAAACGCTCGAACGCCATCGCACCACCGCGAATGACCTGCAGAACGTGCTCTACAGCACCGATGTCGCCACCCTGTTCCTTGACCCTGACCTGAACATCCGCTTTTTCACCCCCGCTGCCCGTGCGATCTTTCGTGTGATCCCGACCGATGTGGGCCGCCCGATCGCCGATCTTGCCGCCGTGTCGAAAGATGACGATCTGGCCGCCGATGCCCGCGCTGTGCTGGCAAGCTGCGAGCCGCAGGAACGTGAAACCGAAGGGGGGGATGGCCGGTTCTTCCTGCGCCGTATCCAGCCTTACCGCGCCGAGGGCGGGCGGGTCGAGGGCGTGGTGATCACCTATGTCGATATCACCGAACGCAAACGCAGCACTGCCGCGCTGCATGCCGCCATGGCCGAGGCCGACCGTGCGACCCGGGCCAAATCGCGCTTTCTGGCCTCGGCCAGTCACGATCTGCGCCAACCGCTGCAATCCATGGCGCTGCTGCACAAACTGCTGGCCCCGCACAAGCGATCGACCGAAGGCGCGCGGCTGGCGGCCCTGCTGGATCAGACCCTGAATTCGATGACCGCGATGCTGGATTCGATGCTGGATGTGAACCGGATCGAATCCGGGATCGTGCGCCCCCAGATGCGCCCCGTCGCCATCGCGCCGCTGATGCAGCGCCTTGCCGATGAATTCGGCCCGCAATGCGGGATCAAGGGGCTGAAAATGCGCTCGGTGCCGTGCAAGGCCTGGGTGCAGACCGATCCGCAACTGCTGGAACAGATGCTGCGCAACCTGCTGTCCAACGCGCTGAAATACACGCCCAAAGGCGGCATCCTGTTGGGCTGCCGACGGCGCGGCGAGGTTCTGACCATCCTTGTCTGCGACAGTGGCATCGGCGTGGCGGAAACCGACACCAGGTCGATTTTCGAGGCCTATCAGACGGCAAGCAAACCGGCCTCACCTTTCGGGCATGGGCTTGGGCTGGGCCTGTCGATCGTGCAGCGGCTGGCCGAGTTGATGGATCACCCGGTGTCTGTCTGCTCCACGCCCGGCAAGGGCTCGGCCTTCATGATCTCGCTGCCGGTTGTCGAAGCGGCCCCTGCGGCCGCTGCGACAGCGCAGGCAAAGCCGGGGGCAATACTGGCGAAGCGCCAGATTGGCACCATCCTTCTGGTCGAGGATGAGGAACCGTTGCGCAACCTTCTGGAGGATGTGCTGCAGCGTGAGGGCCATACCATTGTATCCAAAGCCAATGCCCAGCAGGCATTGGCCTGGGCCAGCGGCGATGTGGACCCGCCTGATCTGCTGCTGGCCGATTTCGACCTGCACGGCGGCGCCAATGGCCTGACACTGGCGCAGGATCTGCCCGACGTCCTGGGCGGCACGGTGCCAACCATCATCCTGACCGGCGACATCACCACCGACACCCTGAAAAGCATCGCCGGTTCGCCCCATGAGCAGATCGTGAAGCCGGTGATGCCCGAAGTCTTGCTGGCCCTGATATCCGACCTGATGCAGAATGCCCGCATCGAAAAGGGCAAAAGCGCCCGGCAACCGGACGCCGACATCACCACGGTCTATGTCATCGACGACGACCCGATGATCCGCGAAACCACCCGCCGTCTGTTCGAGGCCGAGGGCTGGCGGGTCGTTACCCACGCCTCGGCCGAAGAGTTTCTGGCCACCCCCCATCACAAAGGCAGCGCCTGCCTGCTGGTCGATAACCTGTTGCCCGGCATGGATGGGGTCGCCCTGATCAGCCTGCTGCGGTCACAGCACTCGAAACTGCCCGCTGTCATGCTGACCGGGCATGGTGACGCAACAACGGCGGTGGCGGCGCTGAAGGCCGGGGCCTCTGATCTGATCGAAAAACCGGCAAGCGCCGCCGAATTGCTGGCCAGCGTGCGCCATGCCATCAGGTCGGGCGACACCATCCAGCCGGTGACCGAGACACGCAAAGCCGCGCGACAGCGCTTTTCTGGCCTGACAACGCGCGAACGCGATGTTCTGGCGCTGGTGCTGACCGGCGCGCCCAACAAGATCATTGCGCATGATCTGGGGATCAACCAGCGCACTGTCGAAAGCCACCGCGCCTCTGTCATGCGCAAGACACGCGCGGAGTCGCTTCCCGCACTGGTCCGGCTTGCCCTTGCCGCAGATGCACCGGACAACTGAAGCGCTGCAGCCCCGGGGCGGTCAGCCCGCGTTCAGATCCGGGATACCGCTGGTGGCCCGGGGAACCGCATCACAGATACCGCGCGGCCCGACGCCCCCCTATCGCCGCAAGGATCGCCGCAGCCACAAAATAGGCGCCGATCCAATAGGCCTGCTGCGGCAGGTCTATGCCCCGGTCGATCAGCCAGCCGCATATTCCCGGTCCGATGGCAGACCCCAGAACCATGAACGCCCCTGTCATCGCCCGGATGCGGCCAAGGTTCGCCGTGCCATAGAACTCCGCCCATAGCGCTGCGCTCATGGTGGAACTTGCCCCGACCGACAGCCCCATGAAGATCAGCGCCACCGCCCCGAGCCCAAGGCCCTGCGCCGACCCGATCAGACCGTAGCCGACCGCCAGCGGGAACAGATAAAGCCCGGTGATCCGGGCAGCCCCCACCCGATCAACCAGCCAGCCGGTCAGCAACATGCTGCCCACCGCCGTCGCGCTGAACACGGGAAACAGTTTCACCAGATCGAAATGCGCCCAGCCCTTGGCCCCGGCAAAATGCACCTGATGGAAGAAGAACGCGGTATTCCATGCCGCCGGACCAACCAGCGCGGGAAGCGTCAGCCAGAACAGCCAGTGCCGCAGCGCCTCGGCCCGGGTCCAGTTGCGGCCCAGCATGCCAACCGCCGTGCTTTCGCGCGCCATCGCCTGCGGGGTGCGCTCGGCCTTCAGGACCAACACGATGACCAGCGCCGCGATCAGCAGAAAGGCACTGGCGGCAAGCCAGAGCACCCGCCAATCGAACCAGCCCATCAGGCCCACAAAGGCCAGCGGCAGCATCGCCTCGCCCAGCGCCACCCCAAGCGCCGCGATGGAGATTGCGCGGCCACGGGTCGCGACAAACCACCGCGACATTGCAACCATCGCGGTTTGCGTCATCATCCCCTGCCCCATCAGCCGCAGCAGAAAGATGGCGAGGGTCAGCGCCACAAGGCCGGTGGACAGCGACATCATGGCGGTTGCCACCGCGAGGCCAATCAGGATGACCGGACCGATCAGCCGAACCCGGAACTTGTCCGTCAGCCCGCCCATGAAGACCATGACCGAAGCCGAGGCCATAGTGGCCAAGGCATAGATCCCACCCCAGCCCGCATTGGTCAGGCCGAATTCCTGCCGGATATCGCCCGCAAAGACCGCGATAAAGAAGGTCTGGCCGAAGCTGGAAGAAAACGTCAGCAGAAACCCGGCAAAAAGCCAGGGTGCATTGCGACGCAGAAACTCGATCAGACTGGTCATCCAGTCAGTTCCCCCGGTGACGGGTTTGGGTTTGAAGCGCTGGACAAGCGGCCCCGATCCGGGGCGGCATCGGACAACGGGCCGGCGCGTGCCGCCAGCGGTATCAGAGCCAGTGCGGATAGGGAAGTTGCGCCGGATGGATTGCACCGATGCAGTCCGGCGGGTTCGGAAACGGGTCGGTCAGACAGGCAGGGCCGGGCATTGCCGGTGCCACCGGCCCCCGCTTTGGCCCGTGATGCCGCTGATTGCCCCCGGCAACAGCGTGCCTGCCGTTTCCGCGCGCAGGTCACTGCCCTGCCGGCAGCTGCTTGCCGTTTCATTTGCGATCCCGAGCGGAACCATATGACCGCAACTGCGTTCAGTCTCCGAGCGTGGATACATCCGCGCATCACTTGCACGAAAGGATCTTCTTATGTTCCGCAAAATTCTTATGACGACCACCGCCCTTTTCCTTTCCACCGCTGCCTTTGCGCAGGACACCATGGTGAAAGAGGTCAATGTTTCGGCCGACATCACCGCGATTGCCAACGCCGAAGCCGCCGCCTACTGGACCAATGCCGCTGACGATCTGGAAAACGCGATCGTCGCCCGTCTGGTGGACCGGATCGGCGACGAGGGTTCCAGGATTGTGGTTGATATCGACGAACTGTCGCTGTCCAACTCTTTTCAGAACCAGCTGGGTCTGGAAGATGCAGTGCTCGTCGGCATGGTCAACGTAACCAGTGAAACCGACAACGCCAAGTTCGACGCTTATGAGCTGACCGTAACAGCACAATCCGCTCAGGCCTTTGCGGCTGACGGAACCGTGCTGGACGGCGCGTTCACCGACACGCCGGAATATTATGCGGCACTGATTGCCGCCTTTGCCGATGGCGTCGTGACCCGCCTGAAGTAATTTCCGTTTCGACTGAAGAAAGGCCCCGGAGCTTTCCGGGGCCTTTTTGCGTTTGGTGAAAAGCCTTACTTGGCGGTTGCGCGCAGCATCCACGCCGCCTTTTCATGGAACGCACAGCGCGCGGTGAGCAGGTCAGCCGTGGCCACATCCTCGCCCTTTTCGGCCTGCCCGATCACGTCACGCATCCGGCGCACAACGGATTCATGATCACTGGCCAGATCTTCGACCATATCCTGGGCGGAGCCCAGTTTTGCCGGATCTTTCACACAAGACATGTTTGTGATCTCGGAAAGCTGGAACGGCGCGATCCGGCCAAGGGCACGGATGCGTTCGGCCAGATCATCGGCAGCCTGGAACAGATCGGTATACTGCGCCTCGGTCAGGACGTGGATCGAGTGGAACATGGGGCCTTCGACATTCCAGTGAACCGCGTGCGATTTGAACAAAAGCCGATAGGTATCGGCAAGGGCCTCACTCAGCCCCTTGGCGATTGCGGTAACGCCGGTGATGCCGGTGTCGATCTTGTCGGAACCGGGCACGGCTTTCAGTGCTTCTGACATGAGACTTCCTTTCGGTCATGGGCCGCCGGAAGTGGCACCCCTGCCCCGGCAAACGCCCGACCGGAGGGCGCAGTTCCCCGTCCGGGCGCGCTACCCCCCTGAAAAAGCCATCACCCGCCCGCGCCCCGCCCGTTTGGCGGCATAAAGCGCCATATCGGCCTCATGCAGCAGGGAGTCGGCAGTGGCACCGGCAGAGCGCGTCGATACCGCAAGCCCGACACTGGCACCGATCTGGCAGATCTGCCCGTCGAACGGAATGGGCCGCGCCAGAGCCGTGATGATCCGCTCTGCCGCCGCGGTCAGGCGCGCCATATCGGTCAAGCCCGGCAGCAGAATGACAAATTCATCGCCCCCCACACGCGCAACCAGATCGCCCGACCGGGTTTGCGCCGACAAGACCTGCGCCACGCAGCGCAGGATATGGTCGCCCGCCGCATGGCCCAGCGTATCGTTCACCGCCTTGAACATATCCAGATCCAGATGCATCAGCGCAAAGGGGGCTGCACCGGCCACGGCCTGCGCCAGCCCCAGATCCAGCGCGCGCCGGTTGCGCAGGCCGGTCAGCGTGTCGGTCAGCGCCTGTTCTTCGGCCTGCGATTTCGCGCCCTGCAACCGCAGGTTCAGCCGTTGCAGCTCGCCCATCACGGCGCGCTTGACCTCCACCAGATAAAGCAGTTCCACCGTCAGATCGGTTGCCGCGAAATCCGCATCGGTCAGGCCATGGGCGCGCACCGCCTCGGCAACGCCGATGCCAAAGGACAGGTTCAGCATGATCCCGCCCGAGAGATCGGCCACCGCCAACCCCCGGAAAGCAGCCCCGCCCTCCCGAAGGACCAGGTGCAGCCGTTCCCCCTGTCGCGCCAGCAGGTCGGCGATGGCAAAGACCCCGGCCGGACGGCGCACCTCAAACAGGCGAAAGAAATCCCGGCCGATCAGCGGGGTGCCAACCGCGATCTTGGCAAGCGTCGGGCCATGCGCCGTGATGGAGCCTTTGGTTGACAGGTGCAGATGCATCGGCATCAGCCGGTCGATCGCGGCGACGGGCAAGGACACCAGGCCCGCAAAGCGGCCAGCGACAGAAAGGCACCTGTCATCCATCTGCGCGCCGGTGGATCATATGGCCCCAATCGCCAGATCAAAGCGGCGGCCTTCGGCATGCGCCTCATCCAGAAGATGGATCGAGATCACATCGGCACCTGCCATCGGCGCGGACATGTCGAGCAGAACCAGCGCCCCGTAGTCATCGGCCATCGCCCGCAACAACCCGATCAGAATGAACCCCGCGCCGGGAAATGGCGGCCGGGCCATCAGGGTAAAGTGCCCGGCGCCGCAATCTTCCAGCCGCAGGTCGGGAACATGCAGATCCGGCAGGGCCATACGCGCCCGGTCGGGCAACTCCTCCAGCGAGTGCAGGAAATCGCGGAAGCTGACGCCGCCAAAGCGCATCAGCCGGCGCAGCCCGTCGCGATCGCGACGGGATACTAGCGCGGTGCCCACATCCTCCAGCACCGACTCGCGCGACCGTTCCAGTTCAGCGCAGGCTGCGTTGATCAAGGTATCGGTCAAGGCCGGGTCATAGCGCAGGAGCGGCTCAAAGCTGCCAAAGGGCAGATGCGCCCGCCGGATCACACGCTGCCACAGCGCCGGTCCGTGACGTTCGTTCAGGAAGTTTTCCAGCGCGCGATTGAACAGCCCGTGCATGACCCTTCCCCTGACTCTGCGGGCAGCGATTCCCGAAAGGCTAGGGCAAAGGCATTAACGAAAGCTTGCCCTGGACAAGGACGGCGCCGGTCACGGGGCCAGGATCAGGCCGCCGCCACCGGGCAGGCTCAGCTGGTTGACCGGCAGCGGCGTCGCAGGCGGGGGCGCGGCCTGCCATGCCCGGATCAGCGCCTCGCCCGACTCGTATTGCGGCAGCACCCCGTTGGCGGGCAACACTTCGCGCATCACCGGCCCCAGAGCCACGTCATTGCGAAAGCCGGTGAACTGCACAAAGCCTCCGACGCTGTAATCCAGCAACAGCGCCTCTTCCCCGGGCAGGCCGGGGACCAGATCCGCCACCACCATCACACAGCCCACACCACCGCCCGGCATCTGCCGTGCGCAGCTTTCGCGCAGGGCGATCAGCCGATAATTGTCCAGCGCGTTCAGATACATGTCGCGGGTCGCTGTCGCACCCTCGGGCTGCAGCGGCAAGACCTCGGCCACGGCGACCAACAATTCGTTACGATTCGCGTTCTCTCTGGCCGGAGCGGCCAGCACCAGCCGCCGTGCCAAGGCCTCCTGCCCCGGTTCGGCGGCACGAGTCTCCAGCAATGCCCGCGCCCCGGCCCCAGGCTTGCCCCAGCGGCTCAGCAGGCCGGCATCCAGGTCGGCAACCGGTAGCCGCCCGTTGTCTAGCCGGGTCATCAGGCTGCGGGTGGACAGACGCTCGGCGCTCAGGATCGGGGTCATCGCCAATGCGGCGAGCAACATCAGCGCCAGAGCCATGACGACATTGGCCTGCCGAACCCGCGCCATCCAGCCCGCGCCACGCAGCACCGCAAGGGCATAAAGCCCGCCGTAGCCAACCCCCAGCGCCGCGACCTGCGCGGCGAACACCCGCTCGGGTGTCCAGCCATATTGCGCCACCCGCAGCCAGACAGCCCAGGCCCCAAGCCCCGCCAGCAGTGGCAGCATCAGCGCCATTGCCTGTGCCATCCGGGCCAGCAACGGGCTTTGCGTCGCCTCGGCATCGCCCTGATCCACCACCGTTGTGACCAGAGTCGCCACGGCCCCGGCCATGGTCAGCAGGGTCAGCGCAAAAGACCAGGTGCCGAACAGCCCGGACAAGCCGCGAAGGGGCAGCGCCAGCAGAAAGACCAGCGAGACCAAGAAGACCACCGGCAGCAGCAGCCGCAGCAGCCGCAGGATCAGATAGGGGCTGACATAACCGGACAGTTCCTGCATCACCGCCAGCCCAAGCCCCAGCGCGCCGCCGGTGATCAGCCATGTGACCGGCCCCAGATCAATCATCCGGTCGATCAGGTCGATGCCCACCGCCTTGAGAAGCGCATCCGACAACAGGATCACCGCCCAGACCAGACCGACAAAGGCCCAGGCCGCCACCGCACGCACCACAATCGACCAGCTTTCGCCGAACAGCGCGCGGTAGTCGCCCCAGCCCGCGCCGTGCCGGGCGATCCAGAACGGCAGGGGCACCAGCGTCAGTATCATGGCACCCAGCACCGCATGCGGGCTTTCCAGCACATCCCCGGCCGTCACGAAGCCGGAGGCGGCCACTGTCACCAGGACCGTCACCACTGCCGCGATGAACAGCGCGCCAATGGCCGCCCGGGCCACGGAAAGCGGACCGGCCATCGCCAGCAGGGCGGTAAAGAAGCATGCCACGAACGCCGCCAGGGCCAACAGCGGGCGCCCGGTCAGGATCTCGGCCTCGGCCATCTGCGAAAGCGCATAAAGCCCCAGCCCTGCCGCGATACCCGTCGCCGTCAGCACCGCCCGCGCCGTCATCTGCCTGTCCATACGCTGCCCTTCTGACTGTCCCGCTGCCGCGAAGGCTATCCTCCGCCCGACGAAAGGGCCAGAGCCCGCGCAACCCGCAGATGAAAACCGTATCGCCCACCGTGTCATCGTCATGTTACAAAACGGATGCACGACCGTCACGCACCTGCGTTACTGCACATGAAACTGAGTCGCCTCACTGTTGCGTGGCGCGTGGACGAAGGAAAAACGTTAGGCCATGAAAGACATTCAGCTTGAGGAGAGGGTCGTGTCCGACCACAAGAACAAGATCACAGCCCGCGGCGTTCAGGTTCATTATGGCACCACGCATGCGCTCAAAGATGTCGATGTCGATATCCTGGACCACACGGTCACCGCATTTATCGGCCCTTCGGGCTGCGGGAAATCCACGTTCCTGCGCTGTCTGAACCGGATGAACGACACCGTGTCATCTGCCCGCGTCACCGGCGAAATCCTGCTTGACGGCGAAAACATCTATGACCGCAGCGTGGACCCGGTTCAGCTGCGCGCCAAGGTCGGCATGGTGTTCCAAAAGCCCAACCCCTTCCCCAAGTCGATCTACGACAACGTGTCTTACGGCCCCAAGATCCACGGGCTCAGCAACAACAAAGCCGAACTCGACACCATCGTTGAAAGCTGCCTGCGCAAGGCCGCCCTGTGGAACGAGGTCAAGGATCGTCTGGACTCCCCGGGCACCGGCCTTTCGGGTGGCCAGCAACAGCGCCTTTGCATTGCTCGCGCCATCGCCACCTCGCCCGAAGTGCTGTTGATGGACGAACCCTGCTCTGCGCTTGACCCGATTGCAACGGCACAGGTCGAAGAGCTGATCGACGAGCTGCGCAGCCAGTTTTCGGTGGTGATCGTCACCCACTCGATGCAACAGGCCGCCCGCGTCAGCCAGCGCACCGCGTTTTTCCACCTGGGCAGCCTGGTGGAATACGGAGAAACCGCGCAGATCTTCACCTCGCCCCAGGACCCGCGCACCGAAAGCTATATCAGTGGCCGGATCGGCTAAGGAATGATGAACATGGAACCGCATATCCGTTCGGCCTTTGACCGCGATCTCGAAGGGGTTCAAGCCCTTGTGATGAAAATGGGAGGGCTGGTTGAGCACGCCCTGCTTCAGGCCGCGACGGCACTGGAAACCCGCGACGAGGCGCTTGCCGCCGAAGTGCGCGCTGGCGACCGGGCGATCGACGAGCTGGAAGACCTGATCCACACCGAATGTGCCCGTATCATCGCGCTGCGCGCGCCCACCGCCACCGATCTGCGCACCGTGCTGACGGTCATGCGCATTGTCGGGTCGCTGGAACGTTCGGGCGATTATGCCAAGAACCTTGCCAAACGCTCGCTGGTGCTGGGCCAGATGCGCCCGGTAAACGGCTCTGCCGGGTCGATTTCGCGCATGGCGCGCTCGGTTGTCGGCCTGCTGAAAGACGCACTTGACGCCTATGTCGCCCGCGATGCCAAGATGGCCGAAGATGTCCGCCGCCGCGACGCGGAAGTGGACCAGATGTACAATTCGGTCTTCCGCGAATTCCTGACCCATATGATGGAAGACCCGCGCAACATCACCGCCTGCATGCACCTGCATTTCATCGCCAAGAACATCGAACGTGTCGGCGATCATGCCACCGGCATCGCCGAACAGGTGCTCTATCTGGTCAATGGCGTTTTGCCGGATGATGACCGACCCAAAAGCGATGTCACCGCGCTGACCGACTCGCCCACATCGACCATCTGAGGCACCTTATGGCTCACACCTCACAACCCGTTGTGCTGCTCGTCGAAGACGAGCCGGCACAACGCGAAGTTCTGGCCTATAATCTTGAGTCGGAAGGCTTTCGTGTGGTGCAGGCCGCCAATGGCGAAGACGCGCTGATGATGGTGGATGAAGACACGCCCGACATCATCATACTGGACTGGATGATGCCGGAACTCTCGGGTATCGAAGTGTGCCGTCGGCTCAAGGTGCGGCCAGAGACGCGCGGCATCCCGATCATCATGCTCTCGGCCCGTGCCGAAGAGGTGGACCGGATCCGGGGACTGGAAACCGGGGCCGATGACTATGTGATCAAGCCCTATTCGGTGCTGGAACTGATGGCGCGCGCAAGGGTGCAATTGCGCCGGGTGCGTCCGTCGTCGATCGGCGTGGTGCTGGAATGGGATGACATCCGGCTCGACCCGGAAACCCACCGGGTCTACCGCGGCAATCAGGTGCTGAAACTGGGGCCGACCGAATTCCGCCTGCTCTCCACATTCATGGAAAAACCGGGCCGGGTCTGGTCGCGCGAGCAGTTGCTGGACCGGGTCTGGGGCCGCGATATCTATGTGGACAGCCGCACGGTGGACGTGCACATCGGACGGCTGCGCAAATCGCTGATGCAGAACGGCGGCGAAGACCCGCTGCGCACCGTGCGCGGTGCGGGCTACGCACTGGGCTGAGACCCGCCGCACAGTCCGTGCGCATAATCCTGTCTTGCCCTGCAGGCGCAAAAACCGTAGCACTCCGGTGTTCTCAGGGCGGGGTGCAATTCCCCACCGGCGGTATAGCCCGCGAGCGCCTTGCGTTTCTTGCGAAACGCCGGGGTCAGCAGATCCGGTGAAACTCCGGGGCCGACGGTATAGTCCGGATGAAAGAGAATGGTCTGGCTCCGCCAATCCCGGCGGGTCTTGTCCGTTTGTGCTCTGGGACCTGACGCAGCAACGCAAAGGTTCCAAAATGACCAACTCTGCCCCCTACACCACTCCGGCCCGCTTGGCCCTGATCCGCGCCCGCTGGCACAGCGATATCGTGGACCGAGCGCATGACAGTTTCGTGGCCGAGGCCGCCACCCTGCTGCCACACACGCAGGTCGACAGCTTCAACGTGCCCGGCGCGTTCGAGATGCCGCTTCTGGCAAAAAAGCTCGCCGAAACCGGGCGCTATGATGCGGTGGTGGCCATCGCCTTTGTAGTCGATGGTGGCATCTACCGGCATGATTTTGTAGCCAGCGCCGTGATCGACGGGCTGATGCAGGCCCAGATGACCACCGATGTGCCGGTGTTCTCGGTCTCGCTCACGCCACACAACTATCAGCCGACCGAAGCGCTGACCGCGTTCTTTGCCGATCACTTCGTGAAAAAGGGTGCCGAGGCGGCAGAGGCGGTGCGTCAGGTGCTGACGCTCACCGCGCAACTGGCCCCGGCACAAGCCGCGCTGAAAAGCGCCTGATCCCGGCGGCGGGCTTGACCAGACCGCGCCCGTCATCTGCGCCGGGCTGCCGCACTGTTCTACCGGCAGCCGCAGTCTATCTTGCAGGACATGACCGAACAAACCCGCGTGCTTTACAACCACACCTGCCCGATCTGCCGGACCGAGATCACGGCCTATCAGCGCCGTGCCCTGCGCGACGGCGTGCCGATCCGCTTTGACACGCTGGATCGCGCCTCCGACTGGGGCCTGAGCCCCGACGACGCCGCCCGCCGGTTGCATGTATGGCATCAGGGGCGGGTGCTGTCGGGGCTGGCCGCGTTCCGCGCGCTCTGGGCGCAGATGCCGCATCTTCGCTGGCTTGCGCGGCTGACCGGGATGCCGGGGCTTCACTGGCTGGCGGATCTGACCTATGAACGGGCACTTGCGCCGCTGCTCTACCGCGCGCACCGGCGCAGGCAGGGGTAGCCGCGCTCAGATGCCGCGCTTGCGCCACGCCTCCAGAAAGGCGCGCACGCAAGTCACGACATGGGCGAAACGATCGCCTCCCAGATGCACCCCGCCATACCAGCGGGTGACCACCACCACGCAATCGGTCAGCCCCTCGCGTTCCAGCATCTTCAGGATCACCGCCGCCGCGCCCGATTCACCGTCGTCATTCCTGACCGGGCCGCCATCGGTCAGGATCGCCGCCCAGGTATTGTGGGTGGCTTTGGCGAATTTTTTCTCGCGCTTGAGATCGCGCAAAAAAGCGTCGATCCCGTCGCGCCCCGCCACTCGCCCCCCGGTCACGGCATAGCGCGAACCACGGTCGCTGACGACTTTCTCCAGCTGTATCATCGGCCCGCCTTTCCGCACCCTTCCCTGCCGGGGGCGGCGCGAAAGGTCAATGCCGCAGCGACAGCACCTCCAGCGCGGATTTGTTTGGGCAGAACACAGGCGGGCAAGGGCTGCCCTTTGCGGCGGCGATCCAGGCCGTGCAGGCGGCTTTCTGGTTGCAGGCCTCGCAGCGGTCCACCAGCTGGCCCAGTTCCTTGCGGCTCAGCCAGCCCTCGACAACGGCTGCGGGCAGGTTGACCCCCAAAAGCCGCGCCATCCCGCGTGTCAGCCCCCAGGCCAGCGGGGTTTCCGAATATCCGATCATCACCGCACCTTTTGTTCCGCAGAGCCCCATTTTGCGCGCCGTGGGCGGCAAAGACCTTGATGCAGATCAATGCCGACAGTTCAGGTCAGCCCGCGCACCGCATCGTGCAGCTCTTTGTTCAGGCTTTCGACCCGGTGCAGATCCACGCCGTACATCCCGGTCTTGGCAACTTCGCTCATTGCCCGCTCCGACAGGCGCAAAGCGGCTTGGGCAAACAGATCGGGACGGCTTTGCGTCAAAGCGATCAGCAGCTTCTGAAGACGCATCTGCACCGAGACCGCCGCCGCGCCATCGCGCGCGATCCCGGCAAAGGCGTCTTCCAGCAGATCATCCATCGACAGGCCGGGCACGGCAACCAGAGGGAATTCGGGCTTGGTATCGGACTTGCGCTGATGCCACAGTTCCAGCACGCGGAACTGCCGTCCAAGCACATCCAACGCGGTGCCGGGGTCGTTCACCGCCGGCGAAAGCGCGCGTTCGGCGATTTCAGACAGCACGGAAAGCCCAAAGCGCGGATCCTGGTCAAAGGTCCGCGCCGATGCGATCGTAAAGGCCTTGCAGGCGGTTTCCAGACACGCCTTGTCTTTTGCAATCTGCGGCGAAAGCCAGATCAGCGCGCGTTTGCGGTGAACGAAACTGCCCGGCAACACATCCAGCCGCACAAGCGGCGGGCCATCGCAGCCGCCGGAGGCTTCGGCCATCTTTTGCAGCGCGGGCATGTCGACATGGCACAGATAGCCCGAGGTTTCGGGATAGGCAGGGGTCCAGTCCGCCGCTCCGGGCCGCGGCGGCACACCGCCAAGATAGGGCTGGTCCACCCGCGTCTTCATCGCCTTGACAGCGGCGGTTTCCACCCGCGAAATCGTATCGTCCAGCCGCCCGAAGCTCGTCAGATGCGTGATCCAGCGCACCAGTGCCAGTACCACCGCCAGCGTAACCCACATCGTGGCAAAGAACAGTACCACTTTGCCGGCGTCATCGAACGCCCCGCTGCGGACACCGATGAGAGCGAACAGCGAAAACAGGAACGCGCCCAGAAAGGTGGCCAGCACCATCTGCGAGGTCACATCTTCCTTGAGCAGCGCAACCGCGCGCGGCGTGCCGGAGCCCGAGGCGGCACCATAGGCTGTCAGCATGATGGACACCGAAAACGTGGTCACCGCGAGCATCGAAGTGGCAATGATGTTCAGAATACTCTCGATCGAGTTCGCAGCCTCGATCCCGGCCAGCCAATCCGGCAGCAACGGCGAAATCAGCGGGGTAACGCCAACAACGGCAATGCCCAAAAGCGCAAAGACCGAGGTTCTGACCCATAGTTTGCGCAGAACCTTGCGCAATTCGAACATGTAGCGCGAACCAATCATCTGTACCTGCTTTTGAACCCGAGTCGTCACGCCGACTGATCGGAAACGCGCTTGCGGAGCAATGGTTCAACTGCAAGCCCGATTCAGCGCAGATTTGCAACCACGCGGCGCACAGTTTCCTTGCGCTGCTCATTCGGCGGGTGGCTGCCCAGGAACTGATCGCCGGGATCGGGCAGCCTATCAAAGAACGCCGCCCCCCGCACCGGATCGAACCCGGCGCGGAAGGCGATCTCGGCCCCCAGCGCATCGGCCTCCAGCTCGAAGTTGCGGGCATAGGTGCGCGCGCCCATCGTCGCCCCCATCTGCGCCGCCGCCCGCACCGCCTCGGGCGGTGCGCCCGAGGCCTGCGCCAGCACCCCGGCGAGAACCGCCCCGGTCGTGGCGGTGCGCTGCACCTGCGGGATGTGACCGGCGATATGGTGCGCCGACTCATGACCGACGACAAAGGCGATCTCATCGGCGTTGCGCGCATCCGCGATCAGCGCCAGCGAAAAGCCGATGATCGGGCGGCCCGACCTGTCCAGCGTCTGGAATGCATTCGGCGGCTGGCCGGGGCGGTCATCGACGACGATCTGGAAATCACAATTGCTGCGCGGGTTGCGCTCGCGGCACATCGCCTCGGCCACCGGCTCGACGCGGGCGACCACCGCCACGAAATTGCGTGCGGCCTGTTCGGGGGACAAAAGGCCATCGGGCAGCGGCAGGCTGACCGCAGGCACAGGCCGCATGGCGGGACCGGCATCCGGATAGGCCACAGGCTGACAGGCGGCCAGTATCACCGCAACCAGTCCCGCACATGCTGATCGTTCAAAGCCCATCCGCCGCCTCGTTTTTGTGATTTTTGCGCCTAGGATAGCAGGTGGCCGCGCAGACAAAAGGCCCCGTGCGCCATCTCACGCCAAGTTGCGCGGGGTCGGCAAAGGCCATTGCGCTTTGTGCAGCCGCGTGGCTAATCTCTGGTCATGTTTACCATCGAACACGACTTCGACGCGACCGTGATCACCCTCATTGATGAGGGGGCTGAAGCGCTGGAAGAGGATGTCACCATCCTCGCCTTCGAGGAATGTGTCGTGCTGGAACAGGAAGACCCGATGTCGGGCGATGTGGTGCGCATCAGCCTGTCGATGGGGCAGCTGGCGGATCTTGCCGCAGCCCTCGACTTGCCCGAAGGCAGTTACCGGCTGGAACGACCCGCGAAACCCGCAGCCCAGCCCTGAAGCCGGGGCCCTAAAGCCGCGACAGCACCAGCCCGCCCGCAACCATCAAAACCGCCAGAATTCGGGTCAGACTGACCGGCTGCACCGGCATACCAAAGGCCCCGGTGGCATCCAGAACCAACGCCCCCGCCATCTGGCCCAGAATAAGCGCCGCCATCGCCGTGACCACCCCAAGCGCAGGCACGCCCCAGATCACCGACCAGACATAATAGGCCCCCAGCAGCCCCCCCGCCCATTGCCACAGCGGCACCGTGGCAAGCCGCCCGAACGGGTTGCCGACCGTGGCATAGCTCAGCACCAGCAAGGCGACAACCCCACCGCAAAGGATACCGCAGCCGCAGGCAGGGCAGCACCCAGGGTGCGGCCCAAGGCCCCGTTCAGCGGGGCCTGCACCGCGATGGCGATGCCGCCCAGCAGAATGGCGGCAAGTGCGGGAAGCTGGGACATCGGGGTGCCTTTCGGGTTGGGTTCAGTCAAGCAGGAACATTTTGTCGCGCGCCGTTGCCCCGCGCACAAGGGTCAGCCGCGTCTTGGCCACCCCCAGCGCGTGGGCCAGCGCCTCGGCCACCGCGGCATTGGCGCGACCCTCATCCGCAGGGGCGGTGACGCTGATGCGGAACACCCCCTCCTCAAGGCACAGCCCCGGCTGACGGGCGCGCGGCGTGGCACGGACGCGGAATTCCGCCCCCGGCACCGCCATGTGTTCCCATTCGCCCTTGGCCATACCTGCGCCCCTTTTGCGCCGAACTCTGGCGCAGGCAAGAGCGGGATGCAACGCCCTGCCCGCTCTGGAAATCCGGTCCCCTTCGACATAGCTTGGGGCGAACCGTGACCGGAGTGCCCGATGCCTGACCCGAACCCCGCCGTGCTTGACTATCTGGCCACCCGCCGTTCGCCGGGGGCCAAGACCTTTACCGCGCCAGTGCCGGACCGCGACGCGGTGATGCGGATCCTTGCCCTTGCGGTGCGCGTGCCCGATCATGGCAAGCTGGAACCCTGGCGGATGATCGTGCTGGACCGCGCCGCCATGGCGCGGCTGGCGGATCTGGCCGAGGCACGGGCGCGGGCGCTTGGTGCAGATGCCGAGAAGATCGAGAAAGGCCGGGGCCAGTTCGATCGCGGGCAGCTGGCGGTGGTGGTGATCTCCTCGCCGAAAATGGCGGAAAAGGTGCCGGTGGCCGAGCAACTGCTGTCGGCGGGGGCCTTGTGCATGAACCTGGTCCATGCCGCCACGGCTTCGGGCTGGGGGGCGTGCTGGTTGTCGGGCTGGCCGTCGCATGATGCGGACTTCCGCGCACAGGCCTTTGGCTGCGGGCCGGAGGAGACGGTGGCGGGCATCATCCACATCGCCACGCCCGGACCGATGGCCGCCGACCGGCCACGCCCGGATCTCTCCGGGCTGGTGAGTTGGGCCTGAGATGATACTGGGTGATTTTCTGAAGGCCGTGCTGCAGTTCGGGGACCGGCGGTTCCGGTGGGTCATGATCATTGGGGTGCTCTTGTCGCTGGCCCTGCTGGTGGCGGTCTATGCGGGGTTTCTGGCGCTGATCCAGACCTTCACGCCGGATGTGATCGACATTCCCTTTGTCGGGCCGGTGGGCGGGCTTGGCACGCTGCTGTCCTGGGGGTCGGCGCTGTTCATGATCGGGCTGTCGGTGTTTTTGATGATGCCGGTGGCCTCGGCCTTTACCGGGCTGTTCCTGGACGAAGTGGCGCAGGCGGTGGAGGACCGGCATTATCCGGGCCTGCCTGCGGTGCCGCGCATGAACTGGGGCGATGCGCTTTTGGATTCGGCGAATTTCTTTGCCCTGCTGATCGCGGTCAATGCGTTCGCGCTGCTGCTTTATGCCTTTGCGGGACCGTTCATTCCGGTGGTGTTCTGGGGGGTCAACGGGTTTCTGCTGGGGCGGGAATATTTCACCTTGGTCGCCATGCGGCGGCTGGGGCGGACAGGGGCGAAGGCGCTGCGCAAACGGCACTGGGGCAAGGTCTGGCTGGCGGGGGTGCTGATGGCGGCGCCCTTGTCGGTGCCGCTGGTCAACCTGTTGATCCCGGTGCTGGGCGTGGCGACGTTTACCCATCTGTTCCACCGGCTGAACGCGCGGGGGTGAGGGCTGCCCACTGTGTTACAGGGGGGATAGTCATTTAGTATCAATGCCTTGATACTTTTGAATTTATCGAAAATTAACGGTTTCGCGGTTAGAGGACAGGACCGGGGGGGGCCAGCCCCCGGACACCCCGGGATATTCTGAAAACAGATGAAAGCTGCTGTTTGCGCATGGGACGAGGTGAAGGTTTTCCGATGCGGGTCGCTGCGATACGCTGCGCACTTGCCGCGATCGTGGGGGCGATCCGCAACGCAATAGCTGCGGCGCGGACCGGCGCGCTGCCGCTCGGCACTGACCAGATTACCGCCGCCCTGAAAGGGAAGGCTGTCGACCTCGGACCGCTGGCTTGGAGGATTGCGGTTCATGAAGCAGGCCATGCCCATTATGCGCACATTGCCGGGATGGGTGAGGTCATGTCCATGAAGATCCAGGGTGGCGGGGGCGAAATCCTGCTGGATCGCCGAGCGAATGAGGGGGAGGTATCGGATTGCGGAAACCGGATTGCCTGCTCTCTGGCAGGCCGCGCCGCAGAAATCCTGATCCCTGGCACTCCATCCGCAGGCGCGGGCGACCCGGCCGACTCTGATCTTGCCATCGCAACCAGACTGGCCCTGCAGATCGAACGTTCGACAGGGCTAGGTCGAAACGCGTTGCTGTGGGAACCCAACGACTACGGCGGGTTGATCAAATAGGCAGAGCGTCCAAGTGTCTCAGCACGCCTTGAGGCGCAGGCAGAACGCGTGCAAGCACTGCTGGCGCCCCGTAGCCAAACCATCAAACAGCTTGCCGCCCTTCTGCACAAACAGGGTTACCTGCCCGGCCATGACGCCAAAATGGTCCTCGCCGGGAATCGGGGGAAAGAACTGACGTCGAAAACATCGTGTCTGTCGGACCTTGTGCAGGACACCGCAGTATCGTCTGTCATCTCCGACACACCAGAGCCCACCAGATCTGTGACCCCGTTGTCACCCCAAAACCCGGGCAGGCTCAAATCTTACGGGTCCCGCCCGCCTCAAACCAAGAATAAACGGGCCTTTTCGATGGATTTAGTGGTGCCCGGAGACGGATTTGAACCGCCGACACGCGGATTTTCAATCCGCTGCTCTACCAACTGAGCTATCCGGGCGCCGGATCAAGCAGCAAAGCCACTTGGGTTGGCGGGTGATACGTCAGGGCGGCGGGGCTGTCCAGAGGCTTTTTCGCCTTTTTGCCGTCCGACCGGATCCCTACTCAATGCCGCGACGGGTGGTCTTCGTCAGCCGGCTCGGGCGGGGTCTCTTCTTCGCCCTCGAGCGCGGGAATCGCGTAGCTTTCGGTCAGCCAGCGGCCCAGATCGACATCGGCACAGCGGCGCGAGCAGAACGGGCGGTATTTCGGGTCAGTCTCTTTCTTGCAGATCGGGCAGGTCATGCGAACAGGCCCCCCGCCACCTCGGCCAAGGGCAGCCGGTCGCGCTTGCGGGTCAGCTCGTAGAGGCCCAGCGTGGTCCAGCCGGCCAGATTGGCCTCGCCGTCGCCCTTGAAGGCGGCCTTGATCACCTGATCCAGAATGGCGCGGTCCTTCTTTGACATCGGCGCGAAATCCACCACCACCTGGCCGCCAAGCCCGCGCAGGCGCAGTTGGCGCGGCAGATCGCGGGCCGCGGCGATATTGACCTTCAGGCTGGCGGCCGGGCTGGTATCGGGCCCGGTGTTCACATCCACCGCCACCAGCGCGCGGGTCGGCTCAATCATCATGTGACCACCGCCCGTCAGATCAACGCGCGCGCGCAGCAGATCGGCGACCATTGCATCGACACCGTGTTCGGCAAAGCCACCCGGCTCCATCACCGCCTCATCCGGCACCGGGTCAAGCCAGTCGCGGAAGGCAATGTCATGCGCGCCCGCCCCATCGACCAGCAGTTCCGCATCGCCCTTGGTGTCCTGCAAAACCGCCTCGGCCAGACCGCGCATCGCGGCGATGTCCTCGGCAATCGCGTCAGACTCCGCGCCTTCGCAGGCCGAGCGCAGGATCAGGCCCAATGTCTCCGCCGCGCCCGCCATGCCCGTGGTGGCGATTTCGGCCAGTTCTGCCCGCACGTCGTCCTCCCGGATGCGGCGGCTGATGTTCAACCCCGGCGCGTCGGGGGTGATGATGGCAAAGCGCGACTTGAACAGCAGGCGCGCGGTGACCGGAAGCGCCTTGCCCGGCTCTGCCGGCCCGCTGACCTGCACAAGCAAGCGCTGACCCGGCGCAATGCCGCTGATCTGGCGCAGAAATCCCGAGCCTTCGGGCAGCTTCACGAAGATTCCGCCCTGCCCCTTCACCGGACGATCGGCAATCGCGCGGTAGATCGCGCCCGGCAGCACCGCGTCGCCATCGGGGTCCACCGACAGTTCTTGCAGCTGCCCGTCCACCACCAGCGCCGCCACCTGCCGCCCGTCGATTTCGTCGGCGATAACCACACGACCCTTCATGCCTGCCTCCAGACCGGATAGCCGATGGCTTCCAGCAAAACCGCGGTTTCGGCCACGGGCAGGCCCATGATGCCGGTGAAACTGCCCTGAATCCACGGGATCAGCGCGCCCGCCAGCCCCTGAATGCCATAGCCGCCCGCCTTGCCCTGCCAATCGTTTGACGCAAGATAGGTGTTCAGTTCACCGTCCGACAGCCGCTTCATCTTGACCGTACTCACCGACTCGCGGGTCAGGATGCGTTCACCCCGGCGCACGGCAACGGCGGTGATCACCTCATGCCGCCGCCCGCCCAGCAGGGTCAGGAACGCCGCCGCCTCGCCCGCATTGGCGGGCTTGCCGAGGATACGGCGGCCAAGGGCCACGGTGGTATCGGCGCACAGCACCACATCCTCCGGCCCAGCCTCCACCGCCAACACCTTTTCCCGCGCGATCCGTGCGCAATACGGCCGCGGCAATTCGCGCGGGCGCGGATCTTCGTTGATGTCGGGGGGACGCACAGCATCAGGCACCAGCCCGATCTGCGCCAGAAGCTCTTTCCGGCGCGGGCTTGCAGAACCCAGGATCAGCCGCAATTTACTTGAAGCGGTAGTTGATACGACCCTTCGACAGGTCGTAGGGGGTCATTTCCACCTGCACCTTGTCGCCGGCCAGAACCCGGATGCGGTTCTTGCGCATCTTGCCTGCCATCACAGCGATCAATTCATGGCCATTGTCGAGTTCAACCTTGAATGTCGCATTCGGCAGGAGTTCCTTGACGACACCGGGAAATTCGAGAATGTCTTCCTTGGCCATGGTCACTCCAAATAAGTGTAGGCCCGCGGGAACCGCAGGCCAAGTGCGGCGGATATGCGCCTGATTCCCGGGGTTTTCAAGTGGATTCTCCTGCACAGCCGCTCATCGGCCCTGACGGACCTCTTCGCTTGTCCCGGACCCTCGCGATGAGCGTAGCGGAAGGGCACCCACCTGCAACCAGCGATGAGCGCCGTCAGGAGCGAGGAGCGGCCCCCATGCACGCCGCCTGCTCGGCCCAATGCAGATGGTTCAGCACCCGCCCATCGCGGCGCACATGGCGGATTGCCTCCAGATCCACCTCCGCCACCGCCCAGCCCGGCAGGTTCAGCGCGGTTTCCGCCAGAATTCCGCTGGGAGGAAAGCCGGTGTCGGGCGGGCCGTAGATCGAGGCCGCACCCGTATTCGCATCCACCGCCGGGCAGAAATCGCAAGGGCCTACGGTCGGCGCATGGGCCACAACGCATTGATTTTCCAACGCCCGCGCCATTGACCCGATCCGAACCCGCGAAAACCCCGCCAGCGACTCGGTGCAGGACGGGGCCAGCAATATCTCCGCCCCCTGATTGACCAGATGCCGCCCCAGCAGCGGGAATTCGCTGTCATAGCAGATGATCACGCCGATTTTCCCCAGATCGGTGTCGAACGGAGCCAGACCCTGCCCGGCCACAACATCCCACTCCTCACGCTCGAAGCGGGTCATGATCTGCTTGTCCTGATGCCCGATGATGCTGTCCGGCCCATAAAGCGTGGCCCGGTTCACCGGACGCGCCCCCGTGAAAAAAGGCCGCGACGCGCCAAGGATCAGGCAATCATGCCGCCGCGCCAACTCCAGATGCAGCGCATCTGTGGCCGCCCCGTGCCGGGCCACCTCATGCAGCCCCGCCTCCAGATCCGCCGCCACCGCGCGCCCGCCAAGGCTGGACAGCTCCATCGAGCCATATTCCGGGAACACCAGAAGCTTTGCCCCCTGCCCCGCCGCCTCCGCCACCCACCTGCCCAGCTTGGCGGCATGGTCATCGAAATGGTCAAACCATGTCAGGTCACAGGCGGCAGCGGCGAGGGTGAAGGTGGTCATAGCGTGCGCATCCAGAATTGCAGGGGTTTCTTGCTCTCGCTGGTGTCACCCAGGTCGAGCCATGAGAATTCGGCGATCACACCGGGCACCGGCGCGTAGCCCCGGCCAAGCCAGAAGGATTCGTTGCTCCGATGGGTTTCGGGCCGCATCGGGTGATCGTTGGGCCGCTGCACCGAGCAGAACGCCACATGGCAGCGCCCCAGCGCCCGGGCGTGATCCTCGCGCAGGTCAAAGAACCTGTGCCCCAGCCCAAGGCCGCGATACTCGGGCAGCAGCACCGATTCCGCGCCGTAAAGGATCGCATCCAGCGGCAGCCCCAATGCGCCCAGTGGCGCGGCAAATTCGGCGGCGTGATCTTCCATCGGGGTCGATGTCGAGGCCCCGATCAGCCGGTCGCCAGCAAATGCGCCCACCAGCAACGCATGCGGCGAATCGCGATAGGTCTGCAGATAATCGCGTTCATAGTCCAGCGTGCCGTCGTAAAGATAGGGCCAGTCCCGGAACACCGCGATGCGCAACCCGGCCACCGCGTCAAGCTGGTCTTCCAGTTCCGCGCCTTGCAAGGCGCGCACTGCAATCCCTTCGGGCAGATCCCGGCTCATGCCGACACCATCGCCACCCAGTCCGACAGATTGTAAAACGTGGTGATGCGGGCGATTTTCCCCTCGCGCAGGTCAAAAAACGCCCCCGCAGGCAGGACATAGCGCTGCCCTCGCGCCTCTGGCAGACCCGGATCGGTTTTCAGATACGCGCCATGGACGGTGAACTCCGCCGCGCCGCGTGTGCCGTCGGGGGTGGCAAAAACCACAAGATCGCGCAGCTCCTCGCGGTAACTGACGCCCATATGGGCGCAGAATTCGGCGAACATCTCCCGCCCCCGGCGGATGCCACCCTCATTCACCCGATGCTCGACATCATCGGTGACCAGCTCCAACATTCCGGCGGGGTCGCCGGCATTGAAAGCGGCGTAATAGGCGGCGAGGATGGTTTCGGCATCAGATCTGGGCATGACGGGCTCCACGAATTTCACCGCAAGATAGCGGTATTGATCCGGATGGCCAGCCGCTTTTGGCAGGTGGAGGCGTGGGGGCCAGCCCACCAGCCCATTGGTTTCTCGAACCGATGGGCTGGTGGGCAAGCCCAGAGTATTTGCAAAGCAGCAAATATCAGATGGCTGCAAGAGCAGTGCGGATCGCCTCGGCCATCGGCGTGGTCGGGCGGCCGATCAGGCGCGACAGGGTGCGGCTGTCATCGTGCAAGGCGCCTTTTGCAGCCCAGGCGTCGCTGTCGGCGAGGATGCGGGCGAAGCTTTCCGGCAGGCCGAAGCCGATCAGGATATCGGCATAGGTCGTCTCGGGCAGGCTGTCGTAGCGGATCGGCTTGCCGGACTGGCGGCCCAGTTCGGCAGCGAATTCGGCCATGGTGAAGGCACTGTCGGCAGCGAGCTCAAAAACGGCGTTGTCATGGCCGGTGCTGCTGGCGATCACGGCGATCGCTTCGGCAAAATCGGCGCGGGCAGCGGCGGAGAACAGGCCGGTTCCGGCAGAGCCGATCACCGCGCCATGGGCCAGCGCCGCCTCCAGCGATCCCGTCAGGTTTTCCAGATACCAGCCGTTGCGCAGGATGGTATATGTCAGGCCGGAGGCCTTCAGCGTCGCCTCGGTCGCGATGTGATCCTGCGCAAGGATCATCGGCGAGGCATCGCCCTTGAGCAGCGAGGTATAGACCACGCGCGAAACGCCCGCCGCTTTGGCGGCAGCGATCACATTGGCATGCTGGCCCGAGCGGTCGTTGAAATCATTCGACGAGATCAGAACCAGCACGTCAACGCCCGCAAGCGCGGCGGCATCCGGGGCGGTATAGTCAAAGGCGCGGGTCTCGACGCCCAGATCGGCGGCCTTTTCGGGGCTGCGGGCCAAGGCGATCGGGGTTTCGCCGCGCGCGGTCAGTGCGGCGATCGCAAGGCGGCCAAGCTGGCCGGTGGCTCCGGTGAGGGCGATGGTGGTCATGGGGTTCTCCTGTGTTGCGATGGCATGGGGATACCGGGTTTACTTCCTATTCGTAAGTACCTACATTTTTGTTAGTATACCGCAGAGGCGCACATGACCCTTTCGAAGACAGCACATGATCTGGTGGCGCATTGGGAAAGGGGCAATGTTCTGGCCGCCGACTGCCCGTCGCGCGCGATATTGCAGCACCTGACCAGCAAATGGGGCACGCTTGTCATGGTGACGCTGGCCACCGGCCCGCACCGCTTTGCGCAAGCGCGCCGCCGTATCACCGGCGTCAGCGAGCGGATGCTGGCCCAGACCCTGCAACAGCTGGAGGCAGACGGATTTGTGCTGCGCGTCGCGCATGACGTGGTGCCGCCGCATGTGGTCTACAGCCTGACCCCGCTGGGGACCGAGGCGGCGGCGCATGTCATCGCCTTGACGGCCTGGATCGAGAGCAACCTGCCAAGGATTTGCGCCATCCCGGCGCATAAGGATCCGGCAGAGCCAGAGTCTGTTTGACGACTGTCACATCCGCACGGCAAACTGTTGGTGTGATCCTCTGTCCGGATGAGTGACCCGATGCGCGCTTTTGCCCTTGTTTCGATGATGCTCATGCCGACCCCCGGCGCGGCGGATGTGTTTGGCTTCAGCACCCCCACCCGCAACATCGAATGTAGCGTCGGGCTGGAACGGGATTCCGCAGATCTCCGCTGCACCATCCATGACAAAAGCGGCCCCGATCCCCGGCCCCGCCCGGCGGATTGTCCCGGCCCCTGGGGGCACCACTTCTGGCTGGATGAACGCGGCCCGGTCAAAATGGTCTGCGGCGGCCCCGGCGCAAAGAATTCTGCGCGCCATATCGACATTGCCGACTACGGGGTGACCGGCCGCTTCGGCGACATCACCTGCCTGTCCGAACGCACGGGATTTCAGTGCCGCAATGCGGATGGCCACGGATTCCATCTGTCACGCGCAAAGCGCACGGTGCACTGACCCTTCGGATTCAGCCGCTCCTACTCCGCCCCGTCCTCGGTCGGTGCCCCGAACCGCGCGATCATCCGGTCGCGGATCTGGTCGCGCGTCTGACGATAGGCCGACAGTTTGTGGTCGCGCGACTCGCCAAGGCCCGTCGGGTCCATGATCGGCCAGTACTCGACATCCAGATGGAAATGCCGGGTCAACTCCAGCGCCATGCGCTGGCTGGCGGGCGACAAGGCGATGATCAGGTCGAATTGCGACAGGTCATCGCCCCATTCCTTCATCTCCTCAAAGCTGCGGCTGCGGTGCCGGGCCAGCTCGATCCCCAACTCCTGACAGACGGCAACCGAAAACCCGTCCACCTCCATGTCATTGCGGACCCCCGCAGATTGCACATAGGCGCGCTGGCCGTAGAATTTCTTCATGAGGGCCTCGGCCATCGGCGAGCGCACCGCGTTATGGTCGCAACAAAACAGCACCGACTGGGGGAAATCGCCCAAACCTACCCCCAGTGCAGAACGCAGATCAGCGTGAACAGCCGCCGCGCCGTATCGGTATCCACCTCGGCCTTGCCCTCCAGCCGCTCCTGCAACACCCTGGCACCCTCGTTGTGGATGCCGCGCCGGGCCATGTCGATCGCCTCGATCTGGCTGGGGGGCAGGCGCTTGACCGCTTCGAAATAGCTCTCGCAGATCTGGAAGTAATCCTTCACCACCTGCCGGAACGGCCCCAGCGACAGATGGAACGCGCCCACCGCCTCGCCCGCCTCGCTGGAAATCTCGAACACCAGCCGCCCCTCGCGGATCGCAAGGCCCAGCCGGTAAGGCCCCGGCACCTCCGGCCGCCCCTCGCGCGAGGGCAGGCCAAAGGAATTTTCCTCCAGCAGATCGAAGATCGCCACCCGGCGCTCCTGCTCGATCTCCGCGGTCGGGCGGGCAAGCCCCCTGTCGTCAATCTCGATATGGCAGATGCGGTTCGTCATGGGGGAGCCTGTCAAATTGCCCGTTTGTGATGCAACAGCCAATGCCTTGGCGCAAGCCGCAAACCCTTCAGGCGGCGGTGAACAGCGCAAACACCAAAGCGGCAACGCCAGTCAGGTGCAACACAATATTGGGCCAGCGCGCCCGGATTGGCCCCCACAGGGGCGCGTTGCCTCCTCCAAACGCAAGTGTCAGAATGAACAGCGCAACAACAGTGCTGTCCACCAGCGGCAACGCGGAAAAGGCCAGCGCAACGGCCCAGACAAGCGCAGGATAGGCCCGGTCGAACCGACCCTGGGGCACATCATCCACATCATCCGTCCCGACCATCGGCACGGTCACCGCCGGCCTCCCCCACACCACAAACCCTGTGCCCACCGCGGCCGAGACCCCCAGAAAGATCACCGCCTGCGCCGATGGCAACTCCAGGTTCATCAAAACCACCATCAGCAAATACCAGTGCAACCACGCAACAGACGCTGACCAAAAGCGGCTGTTGCGCGTGTCACCTGCGCCATCCAGCCGTGAAAACCTCGTCAGAACCGGAACACCCATCAGCATGATTGCACTCAAGAAGCCCGCCTGTGACAAAAACGGCATGATTGGCGGGCCTATCGAAAAACTCCATTGGCGGGTCACCCATGCAAAGGCCACCAAGGCCAGCACCGACAGTGCACTCCCCCCGATCTTCACCACCCCCGCCATCCCGTCAGCCTCCGTCTCCAGCGCGCCGCGGGCGACTCATCGTCGATTTTTGCCCCGGCTGTCAACGCCCGTTCAGCCGGTCCAGCCGCGCCCGCACGCTCAGCCCGTGCGCCTCAAGGCTCTCGCTGATTGCCAGCCGCTCCGCCGCCGGCCCGATGGCCTTCAAAGCCTCCGGCGTCATCCGTGCCATGGTGGTCTTCTTCATGAAATCCAGCACATTCAACCCCGACGAGAACCGCGCCGAACGCGCGGTCGGCAGCACATGGTTCGGCCCGCCGACATAGTCGCCAATGGCCTCCGGCGTCCATGGCCCAAGGAAGATCGCCCCGGCATGCGGGATCTGCGCGGCCAAGGCTTCGCAATCCTCCACCATGATCTCCAGATGCTCCGGCGCGATCCGGTTGGCCAGCGCCGCCGCCTGCGCCAGCGTTTCCACCACGATCACGGCGCCATTGTCGCGCCAGCTGGCCCCGGCAATCGCCCGGCGTTCCAGCGTCTGCAACCTTGCCTCCACCGCCGCCACCACGGCGCGCGCCAGCCCCGCATCGGTGGTGATCAATATCGCCTGCGCACTCTGGTCATGCTCCGCCTGCGACAGCAGGTCCAGCGCGATCCAGTCCGGGTCATTCCCGGCATCGGCAATCACCAGAATCTCCGACGGCCCGGCAATCATGTCGATCCCCACCCGGCCGAACACCCGCCGTTTGGCCGCCGCCACATAGGCATTGCCCGGCCCGGTGATCTTGTCCACCGGCGCAATCGTCGCCGTGCCATAGGCGAGGGCCGCAATCGCCTGCGCACCGCCGATGCGGTAGACCTCATCCACCCCGGCAATCTGCGCCGCAAGCAGCACCAAGGGGTTCACCACCCCGTCCGGCGTGGGACAGGTCACCACCAGCCGCCCGACCCCCGCCACCTTGGCCGGGATCGCATTCATCAGCACCGAGGACGGGTAAGACGCGAGCCCCCCCGGCACATAGAGCCCCGCCGCCGACACCGGCGTCCAGCGCCATCCCAAGGTCGCGCCCGCCGCATCGGTCCAGCTCGCATCTTCCGGCCGTTGCCGGTCGTGATAGGCCCGGATCCGCTCTGCCGCCAGCTCCAGCGCCGCCCGGTCCTCTGCCGACACCTTGGCGATCTCTGCCGCGATCTCGGCCGGAGAAAACGCCATCCCATCGGCCCCCAGCTCAAGCCGGTCAAACCGCGCCGTCAGCTCCAGCACGGCGGCATCGCCCCGCGCGCGCACATCGGCGATGATCCCCGCCACCACCTGATCGACGTCTTCCGCCTCTTCGCGCTTCATCCCCAAGAGCGCGGCAAAGCGCACCTCGAAATCCGCATCGGTGAAGGTCAAAAACACAGGCATGGCACCATCCCTTCCAAACTCCCGCCCCAGATACCGCGCCCCCGCCCCCCCCTCAAGCCGCCAATTGCGATTGCTGCTTTCCAAATACTCCGGGGGGGGCCGCAGGCGGGGGGCAGCGCCCCCCTCGGCGCTCAAACCATCGCGCGCGTTACCCGATGTCTCACCACCCCACCCAGGCCCGGCTTTTCATCTTGGAAAAATACTCCGGGGGGCGAAGCGCACGGGGCAGCGCCCCGCCCTCAGCCGACAGGGGCCGCGGGCAGCCGCGCCCAGAACCGCGCCATCAGGCTCACCGCCGCACAGGCCAGACCGATCACCAGCCCCAGCCACAGCCCGACCGCGCCAAAGCCCATCGGAAACGCGAGGATATAGCTCGCCGGCATCCCGATCAGCCAATAGCTGATCGCGGCATAGATCATCGGCACGCGGGTATCCTGCACCCCGGCCAGCAGGCCCAGCGCCATCACCTGCATCGAATCCGCCACCTGAAACAGCGCCGCACAGGCCAGCAGCGCCGCGCCGACCGCAAGGATCGTGCCCCGTGCAGGCTCGTTCGGGTCGATGAAGAGTGAGATCAGCGGCTCGGGAAAGCTCAGGAAAATCACCACCGTCAGCCCGGCCACCGCCATCGACAGCCCGATCGCCACCTTTGCCCCCAGCCGCATCGCGTCATAATTGCGCGACCCGGCAAAGCCCCCGGTACGCACCGTCACCGCATTGGACAAGCCGACATGCACCATGAAGGTCAGCGCCGTGATCTCCAGCGCAATGCCATGCGCGGCCAGTTCCACCGTGCCGATCCAGCCCATCATCAGCGCGCTCGCCTGAAACAACCCGCCCTCGGCCAGCCCGGTCAACCCCATCGGCCAGCCCAGCCGGAACACGGCAGAAAACGCACCCCAATCGGGCCGCCAGAACCGGATGAACAGCTGATAGCGTCGCAAGGCGGGCAAAAACCCGGCGTAAAGACACAGGAACAGCAAGGACGCGAGCTGGATCACCAGCGTCGCCACTGCCGCCCCCTTCACCCCCAGCTCGGGCGCGCCCCAGTTGCCAAAGATCAGCGCCCAGTTGATCGCCGCGTTCAGCGGCACCGCCGCCACTGTGATCCACAACACCACCTGGGTGCGCTCCAGCGCCGACAGATAGCTTTTCAGCACCATCACCAGCAGCGCCGGAATCATCCCGAACCCGATAATCCGCAAATAATCCTGCCCCAGCGCCGACACATCCTCCGCCTGCCCCAGCGCCAGCAGGATCGCCTCCGACCACCAGAACACCGGATAGATCAGCACCCCGAACAGAACCGACAGCCACAGCCCCATCCGTGCCACGCGCCGCACCTGAACCTCATCGCCCTGCGCCTGCGCATTGGCGACCATCGGCATCACGGCTTTCGCAAAGCCCGAGCCGAGGATGAACATCACAAAGAAACTCGACGCCCCCAGCACCCCTGCGGCCAGCGGCACGACGCCATACCAGCCCAGCATGATGGTATCGGTCACATGCAGCCCGAACTGCGCAACATGGCTGCCAATCAGCGGCAGGCCCAGCGCCAGCGTGGCGCGGACATGATCGGTCGCCGTTTGCGACGCGGGCGGGGAGACAACTGCTGAATTCATAGGCAAACCGATACGATGCCCCTCAGCCCGAGGCAAGTGTCAGAGCAACCCGGCCAGCAACATCAGCGACACCGCCGCAATCACCGCCCCCGCCACCAGCTCCACCCCCGGCAACACCCGCGCCAGCCCTGCCCCCGGCAAGGCGGCCAAAGCCCCCTCCCGCGCCCAGAACGCCAGCCCTCCCACCATGACCGTCACTGTCGCCGTGCCCAACCCCATGGCAAAGGTCCCCACCACCCCGGCCCAAGGAATCCCCATGGCAAAGGTCAGGATCAACAGGAACAACGCCCCCGAACAAGGCCGCATTGCAATCGCCCCGATCAGCACTGCAGCATCGCGCAGGCTGGTGACCTGCGCCACCTGCTCCACACTCGGCCCATGCGCATGCCCGCAACCGCAGGCGTCATCATGGTAATGCCCGTGATCATGATGATCGTGCCCGGCCCCTGCCACCACCCGCCGCACCGCCAGCGCGCGTGCGCCGCGCCACACCAGCCACAGCCCCAGCCCTGCGACAAGCGCATGCGATACCGGCATCATCGCCGTCTCGGCAAAGCCTTCCATCCGCGGCCGGGTCCAGCCCAGCGCAAAGGCCCCGCCCGCCACCAGCACCACCGCCACAGCCGCCTGCGCCAGCGACGAGGCCAGCGCCAGCCCCGCCAGCGTGCGAAACCGCACCCGCCGCGCCATGCCATACCCGCCGATCACCGCCTTGCCATGCCCCGGCCCGACCGCATGGAAGAACCCGTAGGCAAAACACACCGCCATCAGCGCCGACCACGCCCCCGGCTGCCCACCGCGCAAGGCACGCACCGCTTGCGCCAGCGCCTCCTGCACCGCGCGCTGCTGCGCGAATGCCCAACGTGCCAAAGGCTCCATCGCGCCGCTGGCCCACAGCCCCGCCAGCGCCAGCGCAACCCCCAGCCCGGCCAGCGCCAGCCCGCGCCACACCCCGCTCACCGCCCGCATGAAATCCGCGCCTCTTCGGCATAGGCAGCACCAATCGCCGGAAACTCGGTCTCGGCATCCGCACTGCCCGCCACCTCCTCCAGCGCCGCCTGCAACCGCGCATCCGCCGCCTCCCGGTCCGGCTCATAAACCTGCACCCGGCAACCCTCGCCCCCGGTCAGCACCGGCGTCGCCGCAATCAGGTAAGAGGTGTAGAACGACGGATCATAAACCTGCACCACCAGATCCTCGGACCCCATTGCGACCGGCTCCGACAACCGCCGCAGATGGGTGGAAACCAAAGACCCGTCGCGATACTCGGCCGTCAGCTCAAGCGGAGCGGACAGACCTAACGGCACCTCCCCAAGCAAAGCATAAGTGTCGCCGGCAAACTCCGCATGCCAATCCATGTCAAACCCCGCCAGCGCCGCCTCTTCCTCCGGCGTCAACACCCCGTCAAAATCCGGATCAAACCCCTGCTCGGCCACATAGGTCATTGAAAACAGAGAATCATAGGTCCAGCCGATCCGCAAAGCCTCAGCCCGGCCCTGCGTGTCAAAGATCACCTCGATCCTCGCATCAATGAACACATGCGGATGCGCCACCGCCCCGACCGGGACAGAGAACACCAGACCAAAAATCGCCACCGACACTTTTTTCATCATGCGCAGCCTAGCCCAAAGCAAAACCCGCCGCCATGCCCGCAGACCGGGCAATAATGCCCCTCGGCATGGACTTGCCTGCGGAGCCCGAAAACCAATCCACCCTTGCCCGTCCCCGCGCATCATGCTGCTATCGGCGCATCCACAAAAGGACCGATCCCGATGCTGACCATCTACGGCGTATACCGATCCCGCGCGATCCGCCCGCTCTGGGTGCTGGAGGAATGTAACACCCCCTTCACCCATATCCCGGTCATCCAGGCCTACCGCCTGACCGACACCACCTCCACCAGCGCGGCGCTGAACACCGCCATGCCCGACTACCTCGCCATCAACCCGCTGGGCCAGGTCCCCGCCATGCGCGACGGCGCGCTTCTGCTGACTGAATCGCTCGCCATCTGCCTGCACATCGCGCGCAAATACGGCGGAGCGATCGGCCCCGCCTCGGATGACGAGGCCTCGGTGATGGAACAATGGGCGCTGTTCGCCGCCACAGCGATTGAGCCCGCCGCCATCGAGATCCTCTACACCACCCGTGACGGCCAGTCGGCCACCCCGACCGGCGAGGGCATCATCCGCCTCGCCGCCGAAAAGCTCAAACGCCCCCTCGCCCGGCTGGAGGCGCATCTGGCCACCCAAGACTGGCTCATGAACCGCTTCACCGTCGCCGATATCATGGTGGCCGAATGCCTGCGCTATGCCCAAAGCCATACTCCGCTGCTGGCAGCCAGCCCCCACACCGCCCGCTGGCTCACCGCCGCGCAGGCCCGCCCGGCGTTCCGGACCGTCTGGGCAAAGCGCGCGGCCGAACCCGAGTAGGGGGGCCAGCCCCCCGCCTGCGGCTCCCCCCGGAGTATTTTCAAAGCAGCAATCGCAAGCGCGCTGTCCTTGCATTGCTGCTTTCCAAATACTCCCGCCGGAGGCGCTCCGAGGAGACGTGCGGCACGCGCGCGACGAGACAAAAACCGTGCGGCGCAGCCGCTCCTTCCGATCACCCGTGGTCAGGCAGGGCGTCGCGCCAGTCATGCAAGTCCCGAAAGCCCAACATGTCGCGGATCTTGCGGTTCGACATCAGGCTGTCCCACGGCCCCAGATCTTCGGTCACCGGCACGCCCGGAAAGAACCGGGCCAGAAGCTCGGCATTGGGGATGTTGATGCCGTTGGTCGAGTTGCAGGCGTTGAACACCTGATAGCCCAACCCATCCTTTTTCAGGCACAGATCCACAATCTGCCCCAGATCGCGGGCATCGACATAGTTGAACGCATTCCTGCGCCGGACCTCGGGGTTGGCAAAGTAATGCGGGAACAGCGTCTCATACTCCTGCGGCTCCACCACATTGCCGATGCGCAGCGCGTAGATGTCTGCCCCCGACCTTTGTGCAAAGCTGCGGGACGTCACCTCGTTGACCTTTTTCGAGGTGCCGTAAGTGTCCATCGGGTCGATGTCATAGTCCTCAGACAGAGGCAGGGAATGTGGGTCGGTCACCCCATCGGCAAAGCAGATGCCGTAGGTGGTCTCGGATGAGGCGATGATCACCTTGCGGATGCCCAGCTTCACCGCCGCCTCGATCACATTGTAGGTGCCCACCACATTCACCCGCCAGGTTTCGGTATCCGGGCACATCATCATCCGAGGGATGGCGGCGAAATGCACCACCGCATCAAAGGCCCGCGCGCCCTGCCCGGTCTCCAGCTCGTCATAACCGGCATGGGAATTCAGCGCCGAATATACCTGCCCCGCATCGGTGATATCGCCCAACAGGTCATGCACCCCGGCCCCGCCCAACGGCACCCGGTCAAAGTTCAGCACCCTGTGCCCCTGCGCCACCAGATACGGGATCACATGTTTCCCTGCCTTGCCCGACCCGCCCGTGAAAAACACCCGCATCCGCAAATCCTCCCTGTTGTTCCCCCGAACCTAGGGCGCGCGGCCCGCATCGGCAATGCCCCTACATCTTGCGTCCCCTGCCCTGCAGGTGATCTAATGCCCCCCAGCCCTGACCCAGAACAAGAATCGAGCATGCCATGGCCAATGACCTCCTGTCCGCTGCGACGCAGACCTATGACGCCTCCTCGATCGAGGTGCTCGAAGGGCTGGAGCCGGTGCGCAAACGCCCGGGCATGTATATCGGCGGCACCGATGAGCGCGCCCTGCACCACCTCGTCGCCGAGATCCTCGACAACGCCATGGATGAGGCGGTGGCCGGCCACGCCACCCGCATCGAAATCGAGCTTCTGGAAGGCAACACCATCACCATCCGCGACAACGGCCGCGGCATCCCCATCGACCCGCACCCGAAATTCCCCGGAAAATCCGCGCTGGAGGTGATCCTGTGCACCCTGCACTCGGGGGGCAAGTTCGGCGGCGATGCTTACGCCACCTCCGGCGGCCTCCACGGCGTCGGCGCATCGGTCGTCAACGCCCTCTCCGACCACATGCGGGTGGAGGTCGCCCGCAACCGCGAGCTTTACGTTCAGGAATTCTCGCGCGGCATCCCCCAGGGCCCGGTGTCACGCGTCGGCCCCGCCCCCAACCGGCGCGGCACCACCGTCACCTTTCACCCCGATCCGGAAATCTTCGGCAGCCTCACCCTGAAACCCGCCCGGATCATGAAGGCGGCGCGGTCCAAGGCCTATCTGTTCTCCGGCGTCGAAATCCGCTGGAAATCCGCCGTCGATGATGGCGAAACCCCGCAGGAGGCCACCTTCCACTTCCCCGGCGGCCTCGCCGATTACCTCACCGACACGCTCGCCAAATCCACCACCTATGCCGAGCGCCCCTTCGCCGGCAAGGTCGCCTTTACCGAGAAATTCCAGGTCCCCGGCTCCGTCGAATGGGCCATCAACTGGACCCCCGCGCGCGACGGCTTCATCCAGTCCTACTGCAACACCGTCCCCACGCCCGAGGGCGGCACCCACGAATCCGGCTTCTGGGCCGCCATCATCAAAGGCATCCGCGCCTATGGTGAGCGGGTGAAAAACCGCAAGGCCGAGCAGATCACCCGCGATGACCTGCTCACGGGGGGCTGCGCCCTCGTCTCCTGCTTCATCCGCGAACCGCAATTCGTCGGCCAGACCAAGGACCGGCTGGCCACCGAAGAGGCGGCCCGCTATGTCGAACTCGCCGTGCGCGACCACTTCGACACCTGGTTGGCCGCCGACCCGAAATCCGCAGGCGCGATCCTCGATTTCCTGATCCTGCGCGCCGATGAGCGTCTGCGCCGCCGGATGGAGAAAGAAACCGCCCGCAAATCCGCCACCAAGAAACTGCGCCTGCCCGGCAAGCTCACCGATTGCACCGCGAAAAGCCGCGAAGGCACCGAGCTGTTCATCGTGGAGGGCGACTCGGCCGGCGGCTCCGCCAAAGGTGCCCGCTCGCGCGAAACACAGGCGCTCTTGCCGCTCAAGGGCAAGATCCTCAACGTGCTGGGCGCGGCCTCGGCCAAGCTGCACGACAATTCGGAAATCCGCGATATCTGCGAAGCCCTAGGCGTCTCGATGGGCACCCGCTTCAACGTCGATGACCTGCGCTATGACAAGATCATCATCATGACCGACGCCGATGTCGACGGCGCGCATATCGCCAGCCTGCTGATGACCTTTTTCTTCACCCAGATGCGCCCGCTGATCGACAAGGGCCACCTCTACCTCGCCTGCCCCCCGCTCTACCGCCTGACGCAAGGCGCGCGCCGGATGTATGTGGCCGATGAGGCCGAGAAAGAGCTGTGGCTCGCCAAGGGCCTGGGCGGCAAGGGCAAGATCGACGTGCAGCGATTCAAGGGTCTGGGCGAGATGGACGCCAAGGACCTGAAAGAAACCACCATGGACCCCGCCTCGCGCAAACTGATCCGCGTCAGCATTGACGAGGACGAACCGGGGATGACCGGCGATCTGGTCGAGCGTCTGATGGGGAAAAAGCCGGAGCTGCGGTATCAGTACATTCAGGAAAATGCACGGTTTGTAGAGGAGCTGGATGTGTGAGGGCCATGTGCCATTGACACACCCCACCCGGTCACCAAAGTAGGGCGGGGTTCACCCCGCCACCCTACCCATCCGCCTTTTCAAAACTGCAAAATTTCTCTGGCTGCATAGAGTAAAATATTACTCAAAAGCATGTCTATTTAATCATAATTAAGTGCCTGATGCATGAGATCAACAAATGCAGTTGGGTTTGTAAGATAGTTTCGGTAAGAGCTTCTAATTGATCTTGGAGTCGATGCACGAACGTATACGACGTTGGCACAAGTCGGATCTGTAAGAAGTTCCCTTTCTTTTTCAACCGCTCTCGACGCCTTTGTGTATCCAAAGATTTCGAGGGTATCATCAACTCCAAACGCTAGAACAGTGTGCTGCTTTATTTTTGATAAATCTCCCTGCTCACGAAGTTTACCTAACCGATCCAGTAATCCAATTTTTGCTTCAAGATCATTGAAGTCATTAAGAAGTTCACTATCAGAAAGCTCGGGCAAACAGCTATTCATGTGTTCAAAGTGGCGCGCAAGAATCTCACTCGACAATTTAAAAAACATTCCATACTCACCGCTTCCGTCCTCAAACTTTGTTCTAGTATCAAGCACTAGGTGTCCCATCCCGGATGATCACATTTCCCCTCGGCGATCTGCCCTTTTCATGGCAAGATCAGTGCTGAGGGACATTCGGGACGGGGCGCGGACATGCTGATCCATCTCCACAAGCAGGCGACGACCACCCCGAAGGTGCGTGCGGCGATCCAGGAGAGCGACGAGGTCGGGACGGCACTGGCCGCGCGTTTCGGTGTCACCCCGCAGACCGTTTACAAGTGGCGCAAGCGCGACAGCGTCGAGGATCGCAGCCACACGCCCCACCGGTTGCAGACGACATTGACGCCGGCCCAGGAGGTCGTCGCCGTGGCGCTGCGGAAGTCGCTGTTGGTCTCGCTCGATGACCTGCTGGCGGTGGTGCGCGAGTTCCTGAACCCGCATGTCTCGCGCTCCGGCCTCGACCGCTGCCTGCGTCGTCACGGTGTGGGCAATCTTCGCGACCTGCAGGCCAAGGCAGCCCGACCAAAACACAGTGGGTTCAAGGCCTATGAGCCCGGCTATCTCCACGTCGACGTGAAGTAGTTCACCCTGAACAATCCTCATGCCATTGATTTCGCGTTGAAACAGGACTGTTTCTCTCGCCTCTGACTGCAGGATTTTGTATGATTGCGGGCGAAACCCTGCAATTTCGGTTCTGGCC
>JBKBKR010000006.1:0-235001 GCA_046296515.1 Paracoccaceae bacterium
GATCAGGCCTACTTCAACCAGCCGATACCCGAGGCGGTGGCGGCGTAACCGAGGCGGAAAACCACTTAGAAAAAACCCGGAACCTGTTCAGATCAACCGAACCACCTCTTTCTGCGCCCGGTCTTCCGCCGCGCCTTCAGCGGATGAAAGCGTCCCCAAATCCGGCCCGTCGCGCCGCAGACAAAGCCGCCTGCGCCTCAGAGCGAGAGCCGAAGGGCCCCGCCATGACAATCTGCAACGGCTTGCCATTCTGCGAGATCCTTGACCGCGCCACCGGCAGGCCCAGCCGCGACAGCCGCGAAGACGCGCCATCTGCATTGGATGGCTGACCAAAGGAGCCAACCTGCACATAGCTGCGGCCAGAAGCCGGTTGTGGCGCGGCCTTTGCGGCAGGTTCCGACTTTGTCGAGGCATGCACCTTGCGCACGAAAACCCGTTTGCCCGCCGCCCCTGACCCATCCGCAACCAGTCGCGCAGGAACGTCGCGGGTCCAGACCTGATCCTGCTGTGCCCAGCCCTGTTGCGTGCCCTTGGCGCGATGGGGGTTCAGCCGGTCATCCGTAAAGGCCTTTCTATAGCCTTTGGGCACCACCTGATCCTGTGAAGAGACCACGGCCCGCGGCGCCTGAGGAAGTTTCACACCTGCTGCAGGGTCCGGCCCCTCCAGATAGCCGGACGGGGCAACCGCCGCCGCACCCGCCAGCAAAAGCGGTGCGCGGGCATGGGCGATATCGCCATCCCCACGGGTGCACAGCACGATGCTGCCCCCGTTCTGCAAACGGAACCGCTCAGCCACCGGCGCATTGCTGTAGCAGCCGATCTTGCGGTTTCCGCCAGTCGTCGCCACCCGCTCCGCAGACTGGACACGCTTCGGCTCGGCTTTCGGTTGCTGCACGACGACCCTAGGGGCGGGCACGGCCACCGGCGCAGGCACATAGGATGACGGCGCGACAGTCTGGGGTGCCTGGGTGCTGCGGATGCGCGGTGGTGTGGTGATGCTGGCCACCGTGTCCATCGGGCGACTGCCCGTCGGCGCCGGCGCCTGCATACGTGCAACAGGCGCCGGTGCGGTCTGTTGCGGCTCGGCTATGGCCACCTGATTATTGCCAAAGGTCGGCGGATAACCGCACAAGGGCGCGCGAGTCCGGCTGACACGCGGCACCCAGTTGGTGCGGCCACCAAGCCCGGCGCGCAGGAAAACGCAGCCCCGGCTGTCCACATATTGCTGCCCCGTGAACGACGCAGGTGGCTGCTCACGCGGGCCACCAAAATCACCGGCCGACTGAGCATTGGCAACACTCAACCCGGCCACGACCACCACAACGGCGGCCGAAACCAACTTCAACACCATGACTACCCCCAAGTAGCGTATAGGGGATAGTGGGATAATATTGTTTCCAAGTAAAGGGATTAACCCGCTATTTTGTGCCGAACATCCGGTCACCCGCATCCCCTAGCCCCGGAACGATATAACCGTGATCATTCAGGTGGCTATCGACCGAAGCTGTCACGATCGGAACATCGGGATGGGCCTCTTGCATCCGCCTGATGCCTTCGGGGGCCGCCAGCAGGCACAAAAACCGCAAATTCCTTGCGCCGTTGTCTTTCAGAAGCTGCACCGCCGCCACCGAAGAGTTGCCGGTGGCCAGCATCGGATCGACCACGATACACACCCGGTCTTCCAGCTGCGTCGGCACCTTGAAGTAGTATTGCACCGGCTGCAGCGTCTCCGGGTCGCGGTAAAGACCAACAAAACCCACCCGTGCCGCCGGGATCAGTTCCAGAATACCATCCAGCAGCCCGTTGCCCGCCCGCAGGATCGAGATCAGGGCGAGTTTCTTGCCCTCGATCACCGGGGCATCCATCGGTTCCAGCGGAGTTTCGATCCGCTTGGTGGTCATCGGCAGCTCGCGCGTGACCTCATATGCCAGAAGCAGACTTATTTCCCGCAAAAGCTGCCGGAAAGACGCGGTGGATGTGTCTTTTTCACGCATCAGGGTCAGCTTGTGCTGGACCAGCGGGTGCGAAACGACGGTCAGATGGTCCAGCATGGGTCAGGTCTCCAGCGATTTGGCAATGCGTGCGCGTGTATCGGCATCGCAGAAGGCCGCGTCAAGCGCGGTACGGTTCAGGCTGGCGAAAACGCCGTCGTCCCACTCGAAGGCTTCATGCAACTGGTCAAACTCCCGCGCCATTGTTGTGTGAAAAAACGGCGGGTCATCGGTGCTGACCGTGACCTTCACCCCCCGGTCATAGAGCTGCCCAATCGGATGGCTGCGCCAATCCGGATAAAGCCCCAGCGCCACGTTTGATCCGGGACAGACCTCCAGCACGATCCCGCGCTCGGCCAACTCATCCACCAGCGCCAGATCCTCGATCGCGCGCACGCCATGCCCGATCCGCTCCACCCCCAGATCATTCACCGCATCGCGCACCGACTCCGGCCCACCCCATTCCCCGGCATGCGCGGTCAGGCGCAACCCTGCCTCGCGCGCGCAGTCGAATGACCACAGGAAATCTTTCGGCGTCAGCACCTTTTCATCCCCTGCGATGCCGAAACCCACGATCCAGTCCCCCGCCGTATCCGCCGCACAGCGCGCGGTTTCGCGGGCCTTTTCCGGGCCGAAATGCCGGATGCAGGTGATGATGCCGCGCAGAGTGATGCCCATTGTCCGCTCGGCCTGATCCGCCGCCTCGCGGATCGCATGCAGATATTCGCGCCATGCGCCCACATCACGCCCGCCGCAGAAATCGGGAGACAGGAAGGTTTCGGAATAGACCACGCCACTTGCCGCACTTTCCTCCAGCACGGCAAGCGTCAGGCGGGCGTAATCTTCGGGCGATTTCAGCGCAGAGGTGGCGGCCTCGTAAACCTTCAGGAAATCCCAGAAATCCTTGTATTGATAATGCCCGCGCTCATCGAAAATGCCAGCGATATCCAACCGCTTTTCCTTGGCCAGACCCCGGATGAAGGCCGGGGGCGCTGCACCTTCCAGATGCAGGTGAAGTTCAATCTTGGGGGTCACAGGAAGGATACTCCGGGGCTGTGGGACGGAACGCCGAGATGCGCGGCCATACTGGCCCCCACATCGGCAAAGGCGCGCAGGCCGATGGGCCTGAGGCCTAGGCCATACCCGATAACCGGCACCCGTTCGCGGGTGTGGTCGGTGCCGGGAAAGGTAGGGTCATTGCCGTGATCGGCGGTAAAGATCGCCAGATCGCCGGGACGCAGGAAGGCCAGAAACCGGGGTAGGCTGGCATCGAACCGCTCCAGCGCGCGGGCGTATCCGGAAACGTCGCGCGGGTGGCCGTAAAGGCTGTCGAACTCGACAAAGTTGGCAAAGGTCAAGGAACCGGGCTCTGCTTGCGCGCCCAGACGGACGAGATGTTCGAAAAGATCAGCATCAGACTCGCCCTTGTGCAGCTTGCCAACGCCGCGCATCGAGAAGATATCACCGATCTTGCCGATCGCATGGGTCATCCGCCCCTGCCCCGCCACCCAATCGAGCAGCGTTGGCGCAGGCGGGGCGATTGCATAGTCACGGCGGTTTGATGTGCGTCTGAAATCGCCCACCGTGCCGGTGAAGGGTCGCGCGATCACCCGGCCCACTCTCATCGCATGCAGGGTCGGCGCCAGATCAGCGCACAGGTTCAACAGCCGCTCCAGCCCGAACGCTTCTTCATGTGCGGCGATCTGGAAGACGGAATCAGCGGAGGTATAACAGATCGGCCAGCCGCTTCGCAGATGCTCCTCGCCAAAGGCGGCGATGATCGGCACGCCCGAGGCGTGGCAATTGCCCAATATCCCCCCGGTCCCCGCCAGACGGCAGACCTCGGCCACCAGATCCGCAGGAAAGGCAGGCTCGGCCACAGGAAAATAGGTCCAGTCCCATGGGACCGGCACACCCGCCAGTTCCCAATGTCCCGAGGGCGTATCCTTGCCGCGCGACACTTCGGTCGCCGCCCCCCAGAGCCCGGTGGGCGTGCCCCCGAGACCGGGCGCATCAGCCCCGGACGCCAGTCGGATCGCCGCTCCCAGCCCCAGCCCGTCAAGATGCGGCATCCGCAAGGGCCCGCTGCGGCCCACCTCTGCCCGACCGTCCGCACAGGCCTGCGCGATATGGGCCAGCGTATTGGCCCCGGCATCGCCGAATTCGGCAGCATCCGGTGCACCGCCGCAACCGACCGAATCCAGCACGACCAGAAACGCGCGCGCCATCAGGTGATCCTTTTCAGCACAAGAGGCCCTTCGTCCAGCACCGAGGTGCCGACCCGGTACGCCGCTTGCACCGCCTGCACCGCCGCCGCTGCCGCGTCTTCGCTGGCTGCGTGGACCATGGCCAGGGGCACCCCGGCCCCGATCTCCTCGCCCAGACCGATCAGGTCGGACAGACCCACCGCCGGGTGGATCTTGTCCCCCTCGCGCAGCCGACCGCCGCCCAGATGCACCACGGCATGGCCCAAAGCCTCACCGTCAATGCTCGCGATAAAGCCGTCATCGAGGGATGGCACCTCGCGCACCACGGGCGCAGCGGGCAGCCGGTCGGGCCAGCGCTCCACAAAATCCGCCGGTCCGCCCTGCGCCGCGACCATCCGGCCAAACGCCTCGGCCGCCGCCCCCGATTCCAGCGCCTGCGCGATGCGGCCCGCGCCATCCTCGGCATCTGCCGCCAGCCCGCCAAGCGCCAGAGCCTCGCCGCCCAGAGCGCAGGTCAGATCCCACAGCATGGTGTTGACCGAGGTGCCGGTCAGCGTCTCCATCACCTCGATCACCTCCAGCGCATTGCCCGCCGCCGTCGCCAGCGGCTGCGACATATCGGTGATCAGCGCCGTGGTCATGCAGCCCGCGCCCTGCGCGGTGCTGACCAGCGCGCGGGCCAAAGCCTCGGCCCGCTCCGGCGTTTTCATGAAGGCGCCAGAGCCGCATTTGACATCCAGCACCAGCCCCTCCAACCCTGCCGACAGCTTTTTCGACAGGATCGACGCGGTGATCAGGTCGATGCTTTCCACCGTGCCGCTGATGTCGCGGATCGCGTAAAGCCGCTTGTCGGCGGGGGCGAGGTCGGCACTCGCTGCAACGATGGCGCAATGCACCCGGCTGATCTGGGTACGAAACTGATCCTCCGACAGCCCGGTACGGAATCCGGGGATCGCCTCCAGCTTGTCCAGCGTGCCCCCCGTATGCCCCAGGCCGCGCCCCGAGATCATCGGCACATAGGCCCCGCAGACCGCAAGCGCCGGAGCCAGCAGCAGGGACACGCAATCGCCGATCCCGCCGGTCGAATGTTTGTCCAGCACCGGGCCGGGCAGATCCCATTCCATCACCCTGCCGCTGTCGCGCATCGCCCGCGTCAGCGCCACCCGGCCATCGTCCGACAGCCCGCGCAGCAGCACCGCCATGGCAAAGGCACCGGCCTGCGCATCGGTCACTGTGCCCGAGGCCAGCCCTTGGGCAAACCAGACCAAGGCCTCGGCTGAAGGCGTCTCGCCATCGCGCACCTGCGCAATGATGCTGCGCGCATCCATCAGGCGCGGTCCATATGTGCGGCGGTGAACACGCCCGGCAGCAATTCCCCCACCGTCAAAGTGCGCTGCTTGCCATCAGTGGTGCAGAGCGTGACCTTCACCTCTGCATCGGCAAATTCCGCGATCTTCTGGCGGCAGCCGCCACAGGGTGGCACCGGATCGGGGCTGTCGGCGATCACGAAGACCTCGGCGATCCGCGTGTCACCCCCCGCAATCATCGCGGCAATTGCCCCCGCCTCGGCACAGGTGCCCTCGGGGTAGGCGACGTTTTCCACGTTGCAACCGACGTGCACAGCGCCAGAGGTGCTGCGCAGCGCAGCGCCCACCAGAAACCGCGAATAGGGTGCATAGGCGCGCAGACGCACATCGGTAGCAGCTTGCAAAAGGGTCATATCAGCCTCGGTTCTTGACCAATTGGTCGGGAATTCTGGGCACATGCCCGGCAAAGCGCAAGGGTCATAGACAGGTGGTGGCCGGATTGCCCGGCAAGGACACCTCCAGCAGTTCCAGATCCGCTGTCGGATCAGCATAGCGGGTCGCCATGCCCGGCGGAATGACAAACGCATCGCCCGGCGACAGTCGGAACGGCTCCTTGTCCTCACCCTCAAGGGTCATCCCGCCCGCCATCACAAACGCGAACAGGATATCCCCCGCATGTCGCGCCCAAGGGGCCGCTGACCCGTCCGGCCGCAGCACCATCACGCTTGCCACGCCTTTGGTGTTGTCATTGATCGTGGTATCGCGCGCCACAAATCCCGGCAGGCGGAAGGGAACCAACGCCCCCTCACTGCCCCGGTTGAACACGAACCGCTGGCCCTGCCATTCGCGATCGGGGCGCAGATGCGGGGTTGGCAGGGTCATCTGGTGGTCGATCTCGGTCACATGCTCGGCGGGCACGCCGATTTCGATCACCTCGATCCCGGCGCTGGCCTCCAGCACCCGGTGGCGGATTTCGGGCGGCTGGATAAAGCAATCGCCCGCGTGCAGTCGGATCGGCCCGCCCTGATCCTCATACACCACATCGACCCAGCCCTTGATGCAGAAGATCAGCTGGAACCCGACCCGGTGGAAATGCACCATATCCGGCACCGGGCCACCGTCGGGAATACGGATATGGCTGGCGATCATCGCCCCACCCAATCGGCTGGGCACCAGATCGCGGTACTGCATCCCGGCGCGACCAATGATCCACGGGGCCTGATCGGCCAGACGGCGCACGACAAAGGCGTGCTGCGTTTCCGGCAGAATCAGAGGCGGGTTCAGGTCGTCAATTTCCACCCGCGTGCCGTTCGGCGCGGTCAGCCTGCGCTGGCCCCCGGCAAAGCCATCGGGGTTTTCAGTCAGGATACGCAGGGTGCCCGGCGTCTCCTCCGCGCCCTTCTGGATGCGCAGACGCAGACCATGGCCCGACAGAACCGCCACCTCAGGGTCATCGGCGGGATAGATCATGTCCAGCCGCATCCCCAAAACCTTGGTATAGAACGGCAGGTCATTGCGTAGCTCATGCGTGGGAAGGCGGATTTCGGCGCGCGTCTCTGTCATGGATTTCCCCGGAATTTGCCGTCATGCTGTGCCGGGGCTGCAAAATTTGCAAGCCGGGGCTGCGCTGGTGGCGCTATCACCCGGTTGGCGGATCAAAATAAATGGTTTAACGCTAAACCAAATTCTTCGGGAGGCGAGATATGGAAGAAGTGCGTCAGGACAACGCCCGTCAGGCGGCGCTGGATTATCATGAATTTCCCAAACCGGGAAAGCTGGAGATCCGCGCGACCAAGCCGCTTGCCAACGGGCGCGACCTGTCCCGCGCCTATTCCCCCGGCGTGGCCGAGGCCTGTCTGGAGATCAAGGCCAACCCTTCGACCGCATCGCGCTACACCTCGCGCGGCAACCTTGTCGCGGTGGTGTCAAACGGCACAGCCGTTTTGGGCCTTGGAAACATTGGCGCTTTGGCCTCCAAGCCGGTGATGGAGGGCAAGGCGGTCCTGTTCAAGAAATTCGCCAACATCGACTGTTTCGACATCGAGGTGAACGAATCCGATCCCGAAAAGCTGGCCGCCATCGTCTGCGCGCTGGAGCCGACCTTTGGCGCGATCAACCTCGAAGACATCAAATCCCCCGATTGTTTCATCGTTGAACGGTTGTGCCGCGAGCGGATGAACATTCCGGTCTTCCACGACGACCAACACGGCACCGCCATCGTGGTGGGGGCAGCGGCCACCAATGCGATGATCGTCGCGGGCAAGTCGTTTGACACGATCAAGGTGGTCTCGACCGGCGGCGGCGCGGCGGGAATCGCCTGTCTTGAGATGCTGGTGAAACTTGGGGTGCGGCGCGAGAACATCTGGCTCTGTGATCTCGCCGGGCTGGTCTATCAGGGGCGCACCACCGACATGACGCCACAAAAGGTGGCCTTTGCCCAAGGCAGCACAGCGGCCAGCCTTGCCGATGTGATCACAGGGGCGGACCTGTTCCTCGGCCTCTCCGGTCCCGGCGTGTTGACGCAAGACATGGTGGCCAGCATGGCCCCAAAGCCGATCATCTTTGCCCTTGCCAACCCGACCCCCGAAATCCTTCCCGAACTGGTGCAGGCGGTGGCACCGGGCGCGATCATGGCAACGGGGCGGTCTGATTATCCCAATCAGGTCAACAACGTGCTGTGCTTTCCCTTCATCTTCCGCGGCGCGCTGGATGTGGGGGCGACCACGATCAACGACGAGATGAAGATCGCCTGTATCGAAGGCATTGCCGCCCTCGCGCGCGCCACCACCAGCGCCGAGGCCGCTGCGGCCTATACGGGTGAGACGATGTCCTTCGGCGCGGATTACCTGATTCCCAAGCCCTTTGATCCCCGCCTGATGGGGGTGGTCGCCAGTGCGGTGGCAAAGGCCGCGATGGAAACCGGAGTGGCCACCCGCCCGCTGGCGGATCTGGAGGCCTACAAGACCAAGCTCGACGGGTCGGTGTTCAAATCCGCCATGCTGATGCGCCCGGTGTTCGAGGCGGCGCGGCAGGCCGAGCGGACCATCGTCTTTGCCGAGGGCGAGGATGAGAGGGTGCTTCGCACCGCCAATGCGATGCTGGAGGAGACCACCGACCTGCCGATCCTGATCGGCCGGCCCGAGGTGGTGGAGGCGCGCTGCGAGCGCGCGGGCCTGCCGATACGGCCGGGCAAGGATTTCCATCTGGTGAACCCGGAAAACGACCCGCGTTACCGCGATTACTGGGGCACCTATGCCGAGCTGATGGCGCGGCGCGGGGTCAGCCCCGATATTGCCCGCGCCATCATGCGGACCAACACCACCGCGATTGCCGCCGTCATGGTGCATCGCGGCGAGGCGGACAGCATGATCTGCGGGACGTTCGGGCAGTATCTGTGGCACCTGGGCTATGTCCGGCAGGTGCTGGCGCGCGGCGGGTTGCAGCCGGTGGGGGCGCTGTCGATGATGATTCTGGAAGACGGGCCGCTGTTCATCGCCGACACCCATGTCAATGCCGAGCCGACGCCGGAGCAGATCATGCAGACGGTGCTGGGGGCGGCGCGGCATGTGCGGCGGTTCGGGCTGACGCCCAAGGTGGCGCTGTGCACGCAGAGCCAGTTCGGGAACATGGAGAATGAAAAGGCGCGGCGGATGCAGGCCGCGCTGGAGCTGCTGGACCAGCGCGAGCCGGACTTTTCCTATGAGGGCGAGATGAACGTCGACTCGGCGCTGGATCAGGGACTGCGGGAACGGTTGCTGCCCGGCGCGCGGTTCGAAGGGGCGGCGAATGTGCTGGTCTTTGCCAGCGCCGATGCGGCGTCGGGGGTTCGGAACATCCTGAAAATGAAGGCAGGTGGGCTGGAGGTAGGGCCGATTTTGATGGGGATGGGGAACAAGGCCCATATCGTGACCCCGTCGATCACGGCGCGGGGGCTGCTGAATGTTTCCGCCATCGCGGGGACGCCGGTGGCGCATTACGGCTGAGGTGGGTTCCCCCTGTGTTACAGGTAGGGGAAACATTTTGAATCAATATGTTAGCCTGCGTAGTTTTACGGTTTCTTAATCTTTGAACCGCCGCTCATCGGGCCTGACGGCCCTCTTCGCTGGAGCCACCGGCACCGCAGCGAGGAGCGCCGTCAGGAGCGACGAGCGTCCGGCAAGGGATTCGCAGAGGAAATTTGCAAACCCGCCTCGCATTCGCGCTTTTCTTATCATTTCTGACGACTTTGCAAAAATTTGCACCCTTGGAAGACACATTTCTGCAAATATTTTGTCGCAGCCCCCGCTTGTCCGGCGGTAACATCGTTGCGCGGCGCGCCAGCGATGCCGTAACAGACTCCCCAAGCGTTGGGAGGAGGCGCCGTTCATGGGATATTCCGACATCTATGCAAAATGGCAGGCCGACCCCGAGGGGTTCTGGATGGATGCGGCGGGGGCCATCGACTGGACCCGCAAGCCGACCCGTGCCCTGAACGACGACCGCGCGCCGCTGTATGAGTGGTTCACCGACGGCATGGTCAACACCTGCTGGAACGCGGTGGACCGGCATGTGCTGGCCGGGCGCGGCAAACAGCCCGCCATCATCCATGACAGCCCGGTGACCGGCACCAAGCATGTGATCACCTATGCCCAGCTGTTGGAACGGGTCTCGCGACTCGCCGGGGCGCTGAAAGCCAAAGGGGTCACCAAGGGCGACCGGGTGATCATTTACATGCCGATGGTGCCCGAGGCACTGGAGGCGATGCTGGCCTGTTCCCGGCTGGGCGCGATCCATTCGGTGGTGTTCGGTGGCTTTGCCGCTGCCGAGCTTGCGGTGCGGATTGATGACTGCAAGCCACGCGCGATCATCGCGGCCAGTTGCGGGGTGGAGCCGTCGCGCGTGGTGCATTACAAGCCCTTGCTCGACGGCGCGATCGAGATGGCCAGCCACAAGCCCGAGTTCTGCGTGATCCTCCAGCGCGAGCAGGAAGTGGCAAAGCTGATCGACGGCCGCGATGTCGCCTGGCACACGTTTCAATATGGCGTAGAGCCAACGGAATGCGTGCCCGTCGAGGGCAATCACCCGGCCTATATCCTCTATACCTCCGGCACCACCGGCGCGCCCAAAGGCGTGGTGCGCCCGACAGCCGGGCATCTGGTGGCGCTGAACTGGACCATGCGGGCGATCTACAATTGTGGCGTGGGCGATGTGTTCTGGGCGGCGTCGGATGTGGGCTGGGTCGTGGGGCACAGCTATATTTGTTATGCGCCGCTGATTGCGGGCTGCACCACGGTGGTGTTCGAGGGCAAGCCGGTGGGCACACCGGATGCGGGCACCTTCTGGCGGGTGATCGAAGAGCACAAGGTCAAGACCTTCTTTACCGCCCCCACCGCGCTGCGCGCGATCAAGCGTGATGACCCGGAGGGGCTGCTGATCAGGGACTATGACACCTCCAGCATGCAGGCGCTGTTTCTGGCGGGCGAACGCGCCGACCCCGATACGGTGGACTGGGCTGGGCGGCATCTGAATGTGCCGGTGATCGACCACTGGTGGCAGACCGAGACCGGCTTTGCCATTGCCGCCAACCCGTTGGGGCTTGGGCTGTTGCCGATCAAGGTCGGCAGCCCTTCGGTCGCCATGCCGGGGTTTGACGTGCGGGTGCTGGATGAGGGCGGGCATGAGGTGGCCCCCGGCACTTTGGGCGCGATCGCGATCAAGCTGCCCTTGCCGCCCGGAACGCTGCCGACACTATGGCATGCCGAGGAGCGCTTCGTGAAATCCTACCTGACCCATTTCCCCGGCTATTATGAGACCGGCGACGCGGGCTATGTAGATGCGGATGGCTACCTTTACATCATGGCGCGCACCGATGACGTGATCAATGTGGCCGGCCACCGCTTGAGCACCGGTGCGATGGAGGAAGTGCTGGCCGGGCACAAGGATGTGGCCGAGTGTGCTGTAATCGGCGTGGCCGATGCGCTGAAAGGCCAGTCTCCGCTGGGTTTTTTGTGCCTGAACAAGGGGGTGGAGCGGGCCCATGCCGATGTGGTCGCGGAATGTGTGCGTCTGATGCGCGACAGGATCGGCCCGGTGGCCGACTTCAAGCGTGCCGTGGTGGTGGAACGGTTGCCCAAGACGCGGTCGGGAAAGATCCTGCGGGCAACCATGGTGAACATCGCCGATGACAAGCCGTGGAAAATGCCCGCAACCATTGATGATCCCGCCATTCTGGATGAAATACGGGTGGCCTTGCAGAGCCTGGGTCTGGCAAAGGGTTAACGCGCAGTGGGAAAGACATTGGACAGGCGCGGGTCATGCGGTAGACTCGCGTGATGGTTGACCCGTTTGCCGTACCCTTGTCCGACCCGACATCGCAGTTGAAAGCGCTGCGCGCGGCCCTGACCCGCCTTGCCGGCAGCACCCTGCCCGCCCCGGCCCGGCTGGCGCTGGCCGAAGCGCAACTCGCGTTGACCGCGCTGGAAAGCCTGCACAGGGGCGCGGTGGACCAAAGCGTGTTCGACGCATTGCTTCAGATGGCCGGGCCCGAAGTGGCGCCCGAGCTGGTGGCGCAGATGACGGCGGATCTGCGGGCGGTGGCGCAGGGACTGGCACAGGGGCTGGCGGCGTCGGATTGGGCCGGGATACGGGCGCAGACCCATGTTCTGGTGGCGCTGGCCGGATCGGCGGGCGCGCACGGGCTGGAACGGACGGCGCAGGCGCTGAACCTTGCGGCGCATGAGGGCGATGCCATCCGGGTGCGCGCTCTGGGGCCCGGGGTTCTGGCCGGGCTGGACGGGCTGATCGACTTTGTCGAGGCTGCGCGGACCGGCGGGACCCCACCGCCATGACTGCCCCTGCGGCCGCTCCGCCCCCCGTGCTGCTGATCGAGGATACGCCATCATTGCAGATGGTCTACAGGTCGGTGTTGCAGACCGCCGGACATACGGTGCGCGCGGCCTCGACCGCGGCAGAGGGGATGCGGCTGTTTCAGGAGACGGGCGCGGTGACGGTGCTGCTGGACCTGATGCTGCCCGATCGGGACGGGCTGGCGCTGATGCGCGAAATGCTGGCGCTGCGGCCCGAGGCGCGGGTGATCGTGATCACCGCCAATGCCAGCATCAACCGCGCGGTGGAGGCGATGCGGGCGGGGGCGCATGACTTTCTGGTCAAGCCGTTCGACGAGACGCGGTTTCTGGGCGCGGTGGCCAATGCGGCGGGAACAGAACGCAGCTTGCCGAAGCCCGCCGCAAAGCGGGTGGTGGCGGCGGTACCGGAGGTGGTGGAGGAGGTGTTCATCGGCTCGTCTGCCGTGATGAGGCGCGTGCAGGAGACGATCCGCTCGGTCGCGGGGTCAATGGCGACCGTGTTCATCACAGGCGAAAGCGGGACCGGCAAGGAACTGTGCGCGCTGGCGGTTCATGCGCGCTCTCCACGTGCCAAGGGGCCGTTCATCGCGCTCAATTGCGGGGCAATTCCGCAGGATCTGCTGGAGTCCGAGGTGTTCGGCCATATGAAGGGCAGTTTCACCGGCGCGATTTCCGACAAGCCGGGGGCGGCGGCGGCGGCGGACGGCGGCACGCTGTTTCTGGACGAGATCTGCGAGATGGCCCCAGCGCTGCAGACCAAACTGCTGCGGTTCCTGCAGACATCCACCGTGCAGCCGGTGGGGGCGGTGCGGCCGCGCAAGGTCAACGTGCGCATCGTCTGCGCCACCAACCGCGACCCGGCCGAAGCGGTGCGGCGCGGCGAGTTCCGCGAGGATCTGTATTACCGCCTGTTCGTGGTGCCGGTCCACATGCCCCCTCTGCGCGAACGCGGCGCCGATGTGGTGGAAATCGCCGAGGTCGCGCTGGAACGCTTTGCCCGCGAAGAGGGGCGGCAGTTTGACGGTTTCGCGCCCGAGGTGCTGGACCTGTTCCGCAGGCTGGGCTGGCCGGGGAATGTGCGGCAGGTGCTGAACGTGGTGCGCAACATCGTGGTGCTGAACCCCGGCGGGCGGGTGACGCTGGAGATGTTGCCCGACTCGCTGCAGCGCGAAGCGCCGGTGGTAGGGCAGGCCCGGCATGGTGCCGACCCGCTTGACAGCCTGATCGGGCGCAGCATGGCCGAGATCGAGCGGCTGGTGATCGAAGGCACCATCGCCCGCCACAACGGATCGGTGCCAAAGGCGGCGCGGGTGCTGGAGCTGTCGCCCTCCACGATCTATCGCAAGCTGGAAAGCTGGGATGTGAAACCCTAGGCGAATTGCTCGACCAGCAGCCGTTCCTCCAGCCCGTGGCCGGGATCGAACAGGATGCGGTGGCAAATGCCCGGTTCGGATCGGATTTCCACCGAGAGCACATCACGCACCGAGCGGCTGTCGGCATCGGCCATCACCGGGCGTTTGCCGGGGTCCAGCACATCCAGCCGCACCACGGCGGTTTTCGGCAAAAGCGCCCCTCGCCAGCGGCGGGGCCGGAAAGCGGCAACGGCGGTCAGCGCCAGCACATCCGACCCGATCGGCAGGATCGGGCCATGCGCAGAGTAGTTGTAGGCGGTTGACCCGGCCGGGGTGCAAAGCAAAGCGCCGTCGCAGACCAGCTCTTCCAGCCGCAGCTTGCCATCGACATGGATCGCCAGCTTTGCCGCCTGTGGCCCGGCACGCAGCAGGGAAACCTCGTTGATCGCCAGGGCCTCGACCACCCTGCCTTCGGTTGTTGTGGCGCGCATGTGCAGCGGGTTAATGACGGTTTCCTCGGCCACGGCGAGCCGTTCCGGTAGGCCATCGCCGTCAAACGCATTCATCAGAAAGCCCACGGTGCCGCAATTCATGCCGTAAACCGGCAGGCCCGCGCTTTGGGTATCATGCAAGGTTTGCAGCATGAAGCCATCACCGCCAAGTGCCACCACCACCGATGCGCGCCCAAGCGGGGTCTGACCATGCCGCTCGGTCAACCCGGCAAGGGCGGCCTGAGCGGCAGGGGTGGAACTGGCACGAAAGGCGATGGCGTTTTTCGGCAAGACGGTTCTCCCTTGCGCACAGTCTTGACGGGGTGCGGGCAGGAACTCAAGCCCGCGGCTTGCAATATTGGGCGAGCGCGCGGAATGAGCCGGATCAGGGGGGGCGACCCGCCGCCTTGCCCGAGCGGAATTGCGGGAATGCCGGGTTGGCGATATCCTGATGTCATGGCAGACCAGAGTATCGACAGTTTCCACGAACGGCAGGCGGCCGGGGACCGGGCCATCTGCGATCTGTTGCGCGCCGGGATCAATGCCGGTCTGCCCGAGGCAGAAAGCAAGATCTGGCACGCGCATCCGGTGTGGTTTCTGGCGGGCAATCCCATTGTTGGCTACAGCAAGCTGAAGCATTGCGTGCGCCTGCTGTTCTGGAGCGGGCAGTCGTTTGAAACCGGCGGGCTGAAGCCCGAAGGCTCGTTCAAGGCGGCCGAGGCGCGGTTTGTGTCGGTTTCCGGGGTTGACCCCGCCCTGATGCAGCAATGGCTGGCCGAAGCGCGGGTGATCCAATGGGACTACAGCAACCTGATCAAGCGCAAGGGGCGGCTGGAGCGGTTGCTTTAGACTGCGCGGGTGACGCTGCGTCGGCTTTGCGGGGCCAAATTTCGCGCTGATGCGGGCATACGTCTTTTCTTCCCTTTCCCGGGCGCGGGGCTTGGTCTAAATGGGCGCTATCCCGACCCCCGGATCTGGCAGGAGACGCCCATGAACGCCCCGCACCGTGACAACGGCTTTTTCACCGAAACGCTTGCCTCGCGCGACCCCGAGCTGTTCGGCTCGATCACGCAGGAACTGGGCCGTCAGCGCCATGAGATCGAGCTGATCGCATCGGAAAACATCGTGAGCCGCGCCGTGATGGAGGCGCAGGGTTCGGTCATGACCAACAAATATGCCGAGGGCTATCCGGGCAAGCGCTATTATGGCGGCTGCCAATATGTCGATATCGCCGAAAATCTGGCGATCGAGCGGGCCTGCCAGCTGTTTGGCTGTGACTTCGCCAATGTGCAGCCGAATTCGGGGTCGCAGGCCAACCAGGGTGTGTTCCAGGCGTTGCTGCAGCCGGGCGATACGATTCTGGGGATGAGCCTGGATGCCGGGGGTCACCTGACCCATGGCGCGGCGCCGAACCAGTCGGGCAAATGGTTCAAGGCGGTGCAATACGGCGTGCGAAAGCAGGATCTGCTGCTGGACTACGATCAGGTGGCGGAGCTGGCGGCGGAGCACAAGCCGAAGATGATCATCGCGGGCGGCTCGGCCATTCCGCGCATCATCGACTTTGCCCGCATGCGCGAGATTGCGGATTCCGTTGGCGCCTATCTGCTGGTCGATATGGCGCATTTCGCCGGGTTGGTGGCGGCGGGGCTGTACCCGTCGCCCTTCCCCTATGCGCATGTAGCGACGACGACGACGCATAAAACCCTGCGCGGGCCGCGGGGCGGGATGATCCTGACCAATGACGAGGCATTGGCGAAGAAGTTCAACTCGGCGATTTTCCCGGGCATCCAGGGCGGGCCCTTGATGCATGTGATCGCGGCCAAGGCTGTGGCCTTTGGCGAGGCGCTGCGGCCGGAGTTCAAGACCTATCAGGCACAGGTGATCCGGAACGCGCAGGCGCTGGCGGATCAACTGATGCAGGGGGGTCTGGATATCGTGACCGGGGGCACCGACAGCCACCTGATGCTGGTGGACCTGCGGCCCAAGGGCGTGAAGGGCAATGCGACCGAAAAGGCGCTTGGCCGGGCGCATATCACCTGCAACAAGAACGGCATCCCGTTTGACACCGAAAAGCCGACGATCACCTCTGGTGTGCGGCTGGGCACGCCTGCGGGCACCACGCGCGGCTTTGGCGAGGAGGAATTCCGCCAGATCGGGCGTTGGATCACCGAAGTCGTCGACGAGCTGGCCGCCAATGGCGAGGACGGCAATGCGGCGGTGGAAGACCGGGTGAAGGCCGAGGTCGAGGCGCTGTGCAAGCGGTTCCCGATTTATCCGGAGCTTTGATGCGGGTTGCTCATCGGCCCTGACGGGCCTCTTCGCTGGTTCTCCCGCGAAGAGGGACCGCAAGGGACCGATGAGCGCGCCGCAGCTGCGTCAGATCCGGCCCTGCAGCCGCTGCACCATCAACACTAGGCCGCCCACCACCAACAGCCCCAGAACCAGCGTGGCACCGATGCGCGCCAGCGCATGCAGCGTGGCCGAACCCGCACGCCGTGAAGACAGGTGGCGCAGGCAGATGTCATAGCAGGTGGCAACACGGCTCTGGTCGATCTGCACCAGCAGCTTGGGATTCTGCGCCTTTTCGGCAAGATCGGCCAGCTCCCTTGCCGCCGCCCGCACCCCGCGCGGCAGCAGACGGCCGCCCCGCCGCAGCTTTTCGGACAACCCGTTGCCGCGGATGCCAAGGCGTTCTTCCATCAGCCCGGCGACCCGGTCGGCCATTTGCTGGATTGTGATTGCGCTCATGCCCCTGCACCTTTTTGCCAGACTCTAGGCTGACACAGCGAAATCCTCAACTGCTCTGGCAGGGCGCGCGAACTGGCGGTAAAGAGGTGGCATGCTTGCCACGATCCATCACCCCGCCGCCACCCCGTCCGACGCCCCGCCGCTGGTCATTGCCCATGGGCTCTATGGCTCGGCCCGCAACTGGGGGGTGATCGCGCGACGGCTGGCGGATCTGCGCGATGTGGTGGCGGTGGATCTGCGCAACCATGGCGACAGCCCGCATCTTGCGGCCCATGGCTACCCCGAGATCGCCGCCGATCTGGCCGAAGTCATCCGCAGTCTTGGTGGCCCGGTGGATCTGTTGGGCCATTCGATGGGCGGCAAGGCGGCGATGCAACTGGCGCTGACGGATGGCGCGCTGATCCGGCGGCTGGTGGTGGCCGATATCGCCCCTGTGGCCTATGGCCATGACCAGTCGCACCACGCGCAGGCGATGCGGGCGCTGGACCTGAGCGGCGTGACCACGCGGGGCGAGGCTGACCGGCGGCTGGCCGAAATGGTGGAAGATGCCAGCCTGCGGGCGTTTTTCCTGCAATCGCTGGATCTTAAGGCAGCGGGCGGGCCGCGCTGGCGGCTGAATCTGGATGTGCTGGAGGCCGAGATGGACAAAATCGTCGGCTGGCCCGGCACCCAGGGCACGTTCGATGGCCCCGCCCTGTTCCTGACCGGGGCGGACAGCCATTACGTCAAGCCGGAATACCGCGACACCATCCGCGCGCTGTTCACCGCAGCCCGCTTTGCGAAAATCCCCGGCACCGGCCACTGGCTGCACGCTGAAAAGCCGCGCGAATTTGAGGAAACCGTACGGGTGTTCCTGACCGCCTGAGCCTGATCAGGCCCGGATCAGGCCAGTTGTTTTGCGACGAACCAGCTGACCGGAATCGCGGCCAGAAAGCCGATCGCCGCCCCGATCACGATTCCCTGCAAAGTGACATTGCCCGTGGTCAGGGCCACAATCACGCCGACCCCCATCAGGGAGGTAGAGATGATCGAAAAAAGAACTGCCATCAGCCGGGTCATCGCTGTCTCCATTTCCTGTGCATTTTCAGAACTGTAGCATGGTGCGCGGCCCCGCGCCTTGACCGAGATCAAGCCACGGCACCCATCGTTGGCAAAGCGGTTGGGAACCGGAACCGGTGGCCGGGTGTTCTGTCATTGTGGCGGCGTATGGCGCAGGACATGGGCAGCCCGGGGGCTGCGCGGGCGATTGTCCGATTGTTGCATCCGACAGATCTGATCATCCTGATCCGACCACCCAAGGACATTTCCTGTCATGAAGCTTTTCCAGTGCCAGTGTTGCGGCCATATCCTGTATTTTGAAAACACCGTCTGCCTGCAATGCGGCAGCATGCTGGGCTATCTGCCCGATGATGACCGCATGATCGCCGTGGCCCCCGATGGCCCGGTCTGGCGTGCCCTGCCGGGCAGCCACGGCATGGCCGCCGGGTCGCCCGACCCCGGCCCCCTGCGCTTTTGCCGCAACTGGGAGCGCAGCGCCTGCAACTGGATGCACCACAGCGAGGCGGGGGACGGCACCGGCAAGGCGGGCTATTGTCTGGCCTGCCAGCACAACCGCACCGTGCCGGACCTGTCCACCCCCGAACATGTTGCGCTGTGGATCAAGATCGAGGCGGCAAAGCGGCGGCTGGTCTATTCGGTGCTGCGGCTGAACTTGCCGCGCCCGCTGGCCGAGTCCGGTCACCCCCAACCTTTGGTCTTCGACTTTCTGGCCGATGATCCGGCCAGCCCCGATCCGGTGCTGACCGGCCATTCCGATGGCGTCATCACCCTTGCCCTGATCGAGGCCGATGACGCCGCGCGCGAAGAGCGGCGCAGCCAGATGGGCGAGGCCTACCGCACCCTGCTGGGCCATTTCCGGCATGAGGTCGGGCATTATTACTGGGATATCCTTGTGCGCGACGGGGCCGCGCTGGAAGCGTATCGTGCCATGTTCGGCGATGAACGTGCCGACTATGCCGAAGCGATGCAAAAGCACTATCAGTCGGGCGCGCCCGAAGGGTGGGAAAACCGCTTTGTGTCGGCGTATGCCACAATGCACCCCTGGGAAGACTGGGCGGAAACCTGGGCGCATTACCTGCATATGGTCGATACACTGGAAACGGCGGCGGCGCTTGGCCTGCGGGTGGATGCGGGCAGCGCTTTGGCGGCGCATGTGGAATCCGATCCCTATGGCAGCCAGAGCGCAGCCGAGTTGATCGGCACCTGGGTGCCGCTGACGCTGGCGCTGAACAGTCTCAACCGCTCGATGGGACAGAATGACCTGTATCCGTTCTCGCTGCCCCCCGAAGTGCAGGCCAAGCTGAGCTTTGTGCATGATCTGGTGCATCAGTGTCGGGCGGAAGCGAACGAAGCCAAGCCCGTCTGAGCGGTGCCGCCTGGCGGCGGCAGGGCTGCGGGGGTATGGGGCGCGGGTGTCGTCGCAAGTGCCCTGACTGTTCCGACCCGCTACCGCGCTGAGGTGGCAAGGTGGCCCTGCACAAACCCCACAATATCTGCCGCAGGCCTCGCGCCCGCCAGCCGCGCCACCTCGCGCCCCCGGTGATAGAGGATCAGCGCCGGGATGCCCCGGATGCCGGCGCGTTGTGAAACTGCGGGGTGGTCTTCGGTGTTGAGTTTGGCAAGGCGGGCCTCGGGCGTCAGGGCCTCAGCGGCTTTGGCGAACTCCGGGGCCATCATCCGGCAGGGGCCGCACCACGGGGCCCAGTAGTCGACCAGCAGCGGCAGGTCGTCGCTGCGGGTGGCTTTGTCGTGGCTGGTGGCGTCCAGTTCCATCACCTTGTCCGACACCAGCACCTCGCCGCAGCTGCCGCATTTGGGGCGGTCACCGGCGCGGGTGGCGGGGATGCGGTTGGTCTGGCCGCAGGTGGTGCAGGTGAGTTTCAGGCTGTCGGTCATCTTGGCCCTCTTATATTCATCTTGATGAATATATTGGTATCCTGCGCAGGCGTTCAAGGGGGCTGGAGGTTGCGCGATCAGAGCAGGTCTTCTTCCTCGCCCGTCACGTCGATGCCCATCGCTTCCAGCCCGGCCTCCAGATTCTCGGCCAGATGCGGCATGCCGGTCAGGTAGTCAGAGGTGGGGGTGGTGGCCTGTGTGATGGCGGTGGCGACCGCCTCAGTGAAATCCTCGGGCTCGAACGCGCCGCGCCCGATCCAGGCCAGGGCGGTCAGGTGCGCCTTTTCATCGACATTCAGCGCTTCGATAAAGGCGTGCAACTCGGCTTCGGCCAAGGGGCCTTCGCGGTGCTGGAAGATGATCTGAACGACTTTGGACGGGCTGATCTCTAGCATGGTTTCCCCCTGTGATCCTATGCTGCGCTGTTGTGGCCCTGGGTGCAAGCCTAGGCTGGCACGCTGAGCCAGAAAGCGAGGCCATAGGCGGCGGCCCCGCTCAGGGTGGCGGCGACGACAGAGCGACGCCAGAAGAACACGGCCAGCACGGTGAGGGTGCCCGCGATCAGCGGCAGGGTCTGGCCTGCGCCGCCCTGCAGGACCGGCAGGCTGGAGGCGATGAACAGCGTGGCAATGGCGGCGGGGCCAGTGGCGGCGAGAAAACGGGCGCGCCGGGAGGTGGGCGGCAGGTCGTGCAGCGACAGTTTGGTGGGGCCGAAGCGGAAGGCATAGGTGGCCACACCAACGGCGAGCGCCATGAGCAGGAGATCGGGGTTCATGGGCGCGCCTTGCGGATCAGGCCGCTGATGGCCCCCGCCAGCATGCCGGTGAGGATACCGGCGGTGGAGGACCAGATCAGGGTGACGCCGATGCAGAGCGTGGCGGCGACGATGATTGTGGGCAGTTGCCGGCGGGTGAGGATGGACAGCAAGAGCGCCAGAAACAGTGCGGGCAGCATGAAGCCAAGCCCGGCATCCAGCGCGGGCCAGTCTTGCAGCGCCCCGCCCCCGGCCATCGCCCCGGCGGCGGTGCCAGCGACCCATGCGCCGTAAGCCCCGAGGGTGATGCCGAACATGAACGGTTCCGAAAACCGCTTGCCGCGCGCGATCGCGCCCAATGACGCGCCGAATACCTCATCGGTCAGGCCAAAGGCCCAGGCCCAGGAGGTGCGGGTGCTGGCCTCCGTGCCTGCGGCTTTCAGCAGCGACGGGCCGTAAAGCAGGTGGCGCAGGTTCATGGCGATGAGCGTAAAGGCCGACAGGACCAGCGGCGCGCCGGAGGTGATCAGCGCCAGCGCAAGGAACTGCGCGGCCCCAGCGTAGATGATGACGGACAGCATCACCGCCTCGGCCCCGGTCAGGCCCGCGCGGGTGGCGGCGACGCCGAAGGAAAAGGCAATCGGCAGGTAGCCCATGGCGATGGGCAGGGCGGCGATCAGGCCTTGGCGGAGGGTGGCTGGGGTGGTCATGGGCAATGGCTAAGGCCTTGCCCCGCAAGTGTCAATTCGCGGGGCAAGGATCGGTCATTCCGCCGCCTCGGCGTAGCTTTCCACCGGCGGACAGGTGCAGATCAGGTTGCGGTCGCCATAAACGTTGTCGACCCGGCCCACCGGGGGCCAGTATTTGTCGACCCGGAAGGCACCGGGGGGGAAGCACCCGGCCTCGCGGCTGTATTTCCGGTCCCAGTCGGCCACGAGGTCGTTGACCGTATGGGGGGCGTGGCGCAGCGGGCTGTCTTCGGCACTGATCTCGCCCGCCTCCACCGCGCGGATTTCCTCGCGGATCGCGAGGAGTGCGGTGATGAAGCGGTCGATTTCGGCCTTGGTCTCGGATTCGGTCGGTTCCACCATCAGGGTGCCGGAGACCGGCCAGCTCATCGTGGGGGCGTGGAAGCCGTTGTCGATCAGGCGTTTGGCGATGTCATCGACGGTGACGCCCACATCGGCAAAGGCGCGGGTGTCGAGGATACATTCATGCGCGACGCGGCCCTTGTTGCCCATGAACAGGATCGGATAGGCCCCCGCCAGCCGCGCTGCGATGTAATTGGCGTTCAGGATCGCCACACGGGTGGCCTGCGTCAGCCCGTCGCCGCCCATCATCAGGCAATAGGCCCATGAGATCAGCAGGATGGAGGCGGAGCCGTAGGGGGCGGCTGACACCGGCCCCGCATAATTCACGTTTTGCGGGCCTGAGCCAGCGGGCCCGCCAAGCTCATTATGCCCCGGCAGGAACGGGGCCAGATGCGCGCCGACACCGATCGGCCCCATACCCGGACCGCCGCCGCCGTGTGGGATGGCAAAGGTCTTGTGCAGGTTCAGGTGGCTGACATCGCCGCCGATTTTCCCCGGTTTGACCAGCCCCACCAGCGCGTTCATGTTCGCGCCGTCGATATAGACCTGCCCGCCGTGGTCATGGGTGATCTGGCAGACCTCGCGCACGGTTTCTTCAAACACGCCGTGGGTGGAGGGATAGGTGATCATGCAGGCCGAGAGGCGGTCGCCTGCGGCGGCGGCTTTGGCACGAAAATCCTCGACATCAATATCTCCATTGGGCGCGGTTTTCACCACCACCACCTGCATCCCCACCATCTGGGCCGACGCGGGGTTGGTGCCATGCGCCGAGGTAGGGATCAGGCAGACGGTGCGCTGCGCGTCACCCCGCGATTTGTGATAGGCCTGAATGGTCAACAGCCCGGCATATTCGCCCTGCGCGCCGGAATTGGGCTGCATCGACATGGCGTCATAGCCGGTGATCTCGCACAGCTTGGCCGACAGATCGTCGATGGCTTCCTTATACCCCAGCGCCTGATCGGCGGGGGCAAAGGGGTGCAGGCTGCCGAATTCCGGCCAGGTGATCGGCATCATTTCTGCCGCCGCGTTCAGCTTCATCGTGCACGACCCCAGCGGGATCATCGCCCGGTCAAGCGCGAGGTCGCGGTCGGACAGGCGGCGCATATAGCGCATCATTTCCGATTCCGCCCGGTTCATGTGGAACACCGGGTGAGTCAGATAGTCGGTCGTGCGCACCATGTCTTCGGGGAAGCCCAGCTGCGCGCGGTGCGGTGGTGCGCCCTCGATTCCAAAGGCGCGCAGGATGCGGGTCAGAACCCGCTCATCCGTGGTTTCATCCAGTGCTATGCCTACGCGGTCGGTGCCGATCTTGCGGAAGTTCAGCCCCTCCTGCCGCGCGGCGGCGAGGATGCCGGTCTGGCCCACCCCCACCTCCACCGTGATGGTGTCGAAAAAGGCGGCGGGCGAGACTTTGGCCCCGGCGGCCTGCAGTGCGCGGGCCAGACGGTTGGTCAGGAAATGCACCCGTTCGGCAATGGCGCGCAGGCCCAGCGGGCCGTGGAACACGGCATACATGGAGGCCATGACTGCGAGCAGCGCCTGTGCGGTGCAGACGTTGGAGGTGGCCTTTTCACGCCGGATATGCTGCTCGCGGGTTTGCAGGCTGAGGCGATACGCCTTGTTGCCGCGCGAGTCGATCGACACGCCGACGATGCGCCCCGGCATTGACCGTTTCAGATCATCGCGGCAGGACATGAAGGCGGCATGCGGGCCGCCGTAACCCATCGGCACGCCAAAGCGCTGCGCGGAGCCGACGGCGATATCGGCCCCCATCGCGCCGGGTTCCTTGAGCATGCACAGCGCCAGCAGGTCGGTGGCGACGATGGTAAGCGCCTTCGCCTCATGCAGCGCGGCGATCTGGTCCGTGAAATCGGTGACATGGCCATAAGTGCCAGGATACTGGAAGATGGCGGCAAACACCGCCGCCGGGTCCAGTTTGGCGGGGTCGCCGATGATCACGTCGATCCCCAAGGGCTCGGCGCGGGTCTTGATCACGCCGATGGTCTGCGGATGGCAGTTGCGATCGACAAAAAACCCGCGCGCCTTTGACTTGGCGCTGCGTTCGGCCATCGTCATGGCCTCGGCCGCCGCCGTCGCCTCATCCAGCAGCGACGCATTGGCCACCGGCAGCCCGGTCAGATCGGCCACCATGGTCTGGTAGTTCAGCAAGGCCTCCAGCCGGCCTTGGGCGATTTCGGGCTGATAGGGGGTATAGGCGGTATACCAGGCCGGGTTTTCCAGAATGTTGCGCTGGATCGCAGGCGGCGTCACCGTGCCATAATAGCCCTGCCCGATCAGGCTGGTCATCACCGTGTTGCGCTTGCCTACCTGACGCATCTTGTCCAGCAGCTCATGCTCGGCCAAAGGCGCCCACGACAAGGGCGTGTTCTGGCGGATCGACTTCGGCACCGTCTCGTCGATCAGCGCATCCAGCGTGGGCACGCCCACCACCTGCAACATCGCCTCCATCTCGGCGGGCGAGGGGCCGATGTGGCGGCGGTTGGCGAAATCATACGGATTATAGGCGACGGGGGTATAGGTCATGGCAAGCCTGCGAATATCAGCGCGCGGGCGGGCGCGGGATAGCGCCCACCGTCATTGCTTTGCGGGTCAATGGGTTCAGCCGATGAAATCGGCGTATTCGTCTTCGTCCATGTAGTCATCCAGAGCGGCCAGATCGTCGATCTTCATCTTGAAGAACCACGCCTCGCCGGTCGGGTCCTCATTCACCAGCGCAGGTTTGTCGACCAGCTTGACGTTGACCTCGACAATCTCGCCATCCAGCGGGGCCAGGATGTCGGACGCCGCCTTGACGCTTTCAATCACGCAGACCTCGTCGCCCTCGGCCACCATGGTCTCGGTCTCGGGCAGTTCCACGAAGACCACATCGCCCAGCTGGGTGGCGGCGTGTTCGGTGATGCCGACGACGACCAGATCGCCCTCGACGCGCATCCATTCGTGTTCCTTGGTGTATTTCATCGCAAAGCCTCAGCGTTTGTAGGTGGTGGGATGGAAGGGAAGCGGGGTGACGGTGACGGCCAGGCGCTTGCCGCGCACCTCGCCCTCCAGCATCGTGCCGGGGGTGGCATGGCTGGCGGCGACATAGCCCATGGCGATGGGGGCCTGAACCGAGGGGCCGAAACCGCCCGAGGTGACCTCACCCAGCGGTGTGCCGTCGGGATCAAACAGTGCCGTGCCCTCGCGCATCGGCGCGCGGGTCTGCGGTGACAGGCCGACGCGCTGACGCTCCGGGCCGTGGTCCAGCTCATGCAGGATGCGGTCAGCACCGGGGAAACCGCCAGCGCGCGCGCCACCGGTGCGGCGTACCTTCTGGATCGCCCAGTTAAGCCCCGCCTCCACCGGCGTGGTGCCGGTGTCAATGTCATGGCCGTAAAGGCACAGCCCCGCCTCCAGCCGCAGGGAGTCGCGCGCGCCAAGGCCGATCGGCATCACCCCGTCCACCGCCAGAAGCGCGCGGGCAAGGTCTTCAACCCCGGCTTCAGGCACCGAAATTTCAAACCCGTCTTCGCCGGTATAGCCCGACCGGCTGACCCACATCGGGCCAAAGCCGGTGTCGAACACCCGCACATCCATGAAGCGCATCTCGGCCACGCCGGGCACCCATGCAGCCAGAGCGCTTTCCGCCAGCGGCCCCTGCAGGGCCAGCAATGCACGGTCTGTGATGTGCTGCACCTCGGCCACGCCCGACAGATGCGCCTGCATATGGGCGACATCCGCCAGCTTGCAGGCGGCATTGACCACTACGAACAGATGGTCGCCCCGGTTGGCAAACATCAGGTCATCCAGAATACCGCCGGTCTCATTGGTGAACAGGCCATAGCGCTGCCGCCCCTCGGCCAGCCCGGCGACATCCACCGGCATCAGCGCCTCGAAGGCCGCAACGAGCGCCGCCATGTCGCCAATGGGGCGCAGGATCACCTGCCCCATGTGGCTGACATCAAACAGCCCCGCAGCCGCCCGCGTGTGCAGATGTTCGGCCATCACGCCCGCAGGATACTGCACCGGCATGTCATAGCCCGCAAAGGGCACCATCCTGCCGCCAAGCGACACATGCAGATCATGCAGGGCAAGTCGTTTCAGGCCAGGTTCTGTAAGGTCGGTCATTCCGCCCCCCTCATGTTCCGCCGGACGACAGATTCCGGCACCGTTCGGACAGACTGATCCCTGCCCTGCGATGCCCCCTCTGTCCTTGCCAAAGCCTTGCGGCTATGAGGCGCCTGAGATCGTTATCCCTTCGGCGGGCCCAAAAGGCCACTCTCCAGAGTTCCGGTGCCAGATACGGTCCCTTGCGCCTGAGAGTTTACCGGGGCGGTTGCTCCTTCGGCACCGATGGCCCCGCTTCGCGCGGCGCCCCCGGATTCTCCCGAACCTGACAAGGACGATCTAGCGCGGCCCAAAGCCCGCTGGCAAGGGGGAAAACGAAAGCGACGCCCCGGACCGCAAAAGCGACGGCGTGGCAGCCTCAGGCCTTGGGCGGGCCGGGGTGTTGATCGGCATATTGATCGACCACGCGGAACACCAGCCACAGCGATACGATGCCAAAGATCACCCCGCCCACCGCCTGCCCGATCAGCACCCCTCCGGCCCCCCAGATCCCGGAAAACCACAGCGCAAACGGCACCGTGCCCAATGTATGCCGACCCCAATTCAGCAAAGTGGACAGGAACGGGCGGCCAAGATTGTTGCAGGCGGCGTTGGAGATGAACAACAACCCGTTGAAAAAGAACAACAGCGCCAGCGGCCCGCAGAACAGGAACACCAGATCGCGCGTCACACCCTCGGCATGGAACAGATCGGCAATCGGCCCGCGCAGCACAAACAACACCAGCGTCACAAGGCTGATCACCACCGCCGTAAAGATCACCGAATCCCAGATCGCGCGGCGCACCCGGTCGAGCCGACCCGCGCCTGCGTTCTGTCCCACGATCGGCCCGACTGCCCCGGCCAGCGCAAAGATCACCCCCAGCGCCACCGGCGTCAGCCGACCCGTGATCGCCATGCCCGCCACCGCCGCTTCACCGAACGGCGCGATCAGCCGGGTGACAAAGGCCTGCCCCACCGGGGTGGCAACCTGGGTCAGGATCGCAGGCCCGGCAATTCCCGCCATGCCACGCGCGTCAATCACAAGCTCCGCCCCGGTCACCCGGGCAAAGCCGCCGTAATGCCGCCACAGCGGCCAGATCGCCATGGCCGCCACCACCAACCGCGAAAGGTTGGCGGCCCAGGCCGCGCCGCTCAACCCCCAGCCAAAGCCGAAAATCAGGATCGGATCGGCAATCGCCAGCGCCACCGCACCCCAGACCGTCACCATCATCGAGCGCCGCGCATCGCCATGGGCGCGCAACACCCCTGCCCCGGTGATGCCCAGCATCAACAGCGGCTGGCCCAGCATCGACAGGCTCAGATAGTGCACCGTCGCTTCGGCGGTCGGGCCTTTGGCCCCCAGCAGACCGACAATTGGCCCCAGAAGCGCCCAGACCATGGCGGTGAACACCACGCCAAGGCCAAGCCCCAGCACCAGCCCGTTGGTCGCCCGCCGCCGCGCCAAAGCCGCTTCGCGCTGGCCCAGCGCGCGCGCCACCACCGCCGACACCGCTATGGAAATCCCGATCCCGAAACTGGTGGTGAAAAACAGCACCGCCCCGGCATAGCCGACCGCCGCCGTCACCACCGGATCACCCAGCCAGGAAAGATACAGAATGTTGATCAGATCGACGCTGAAGATCGCCATCAGCCCGACCGAGGAGGTCAGCGACATCACCACGACATGCCGCATCAGACTGCCGGTCACAAACCGCGGTGCTGGTCCGCCCGCCCCTGTGCTCATCCCCGCACCCTTCCGGCCTTCATCTGTTCACAAATATCCTCGGGGGGGTCCGGGGGGGCAGACAGCCCCCCCGGGTTTTCAGCACATCAAAGGCTGGGGCGTTTGGAAAGCAACGGCATCACATCGGCCATCTCCGGCCCGTGCTCCTGCCCGGTCAGCGCCTTGCGCAGTGGCATGAACAGGCCCTTACCCTTGCGGCCCGTGGCCTCTTTCACTGCTGCTGTCCACTGGCCCCAGGTCTCGCGGGTCCAGGGCTGCGCGGGCAGCAGGTCCAGCGCCTGTGCCACAAACTCCCGGTCCTCATCGGCAACCAGTGGCGTCGCGCCATCGCGGAACAGGGTCCACCAGCCTTCCAGATCCTCCAGCACGGTGATGTTGCCACGCGCGACGGTCCAGAAGCCTTCGGCCTTGCCCTCCGGCACGCCCAGCGCCGCGATCCGCGCCTGCACCGCGTCGAACGGCAGGCCCTGCACATAGTGGCGGGTCAGGGGGAACAGGTCTTCGGCATCGAATTTGGTGGGGGCGGAGCCGAAGCTGCCGACCTCGAACCCCGCGATCAGCTCGTCCATCGAACCCACCAGTTCCACCGGCTTCGACGATCCCAGCCGCGCCATCAGGCTCAGCAATGCCAACGGCTCCACCCCCCGCGCCCGCAGGTCGCGCAAGCTCAGGGTGCCGAGGCGTTTGGACAGTTCCTCGCCCTTGGCCCCGGTCAGCAGCGAGTGGTGGGCGAAATCGGGCGGGGTGCCGCCCATGGCTTCCATGATCTGGATCTGCGTCGCCGTGTTGGTCACATGATCCGCGCCGCGCACGATGAACGTCACGCCCATGTCGATGTCATCGACCGAGGAGGCAAAGGTATACAGCACCTGCCCGTCGGCGCGGATCAGCACCGGGTCACTGACCGATGCCGCATCAATCGACACCGGACCAAGGATGCCATCGGTCCATTCAATGCGGTTCTGGTTCAGCAGAAAGCGCCAATAGCCATCGCGCCCCTCGGCTCGCAGCTTCGCCTTGTCCTCATCGGTCAGCGCCAGCCCGGCGCGGTCATAGACCGGCGGCTTGCCCATGTTCAGCTGCTTCTTGCGTTTCAGGTCCAATTCGACCGGAGACTCGAACACCTCATAGAACCGGCCTTTGGCCTTCAGATCCTCCGCCGCCTCGCGGTAGCGGTCCATGCGCAGCGATTGCCGCTCCACCCGGTCCCAGTGCAGGCCCAGCCATTCAAGGTCAGCCATGATCGCATCGGCATATTCCTGCTTTGACCGTTCCTGATCGGTATCATCCAGCCGCAGGATGAACTGACCGCCGGATTTGCGGGCGATCATGTAATTCATCAGCGCGGTGCGCAGATTGCCGACATGAATATAGCCGGTGGGCGACGGGGCAAAGCGGGTAATGGTGGGGCGGGTCATCGGGCATCTCCTGCAACCCGTCTTCCCTGTCACAGCGCCTGCCGATTGTCCAGTTTGCGCAGGTCCCTTACGCCGCGCGGCAGGCACGCCTATATCCGCCCCATGACCCAGATCCCCCCCGGCGCCATTGCCCCCGACCTTGCCCTGATCGAACAGCTTGCGCATGGCGCGATCGCGGGCCTGCCCGGCCCCTACCGTGCCGCCGCGACCCATATCCGCCTGCGGATCGAGGATTTCGCGCCGGATGAGATTCTGGAAGCGATGGAGATCGACGATCCCTTTGATCTGACAGGGCTTTATGAGGGTATTCCGCTGACCGAAAAATCGTTCAGTGATCAGCCGTTGCAGCCCGATGCGATCTGGCTGTTCCGCCGCCCGATCCTGGATGAATGGCTGGACCGGGGCGATGTCTCACTGCAAGAGCTGGTGACGCATGTGCTGGTGCATGAACTGGCGCATCACTTTGGCTGGAGCGATGCCGACATCGCCCGGATCGACCCTTGGTGGGAATAGCCCGCACAGACACTTGCGCGCCTGCGCACAAAGGATGACGGGTCCGTGACTGGAGACGCCGGGCTTTGGGGTTACCATTGCCTCATGGTTTCACAGGAGGACACCGATGACGATGCCCGCACTGACCCGCCGCTCGGCGCTGTTTGCCGCCGCCGCCCTGCCCTTTGCCCCCGCCCTGATGCCCCGCGCCGCCCATGCCAGCGCCGAAATGATGGGCGCGGGCATGTCGCCCTTCAACCGCTTCAAACTGGGCGGGTTCGAGGTGACCACCCTGCTGGCCGGCACACGCCCGCTGGAAAACCCGCAAGGCACCTTTGGCACCAATGCCAGCCCCGAGGATTTCGCGGCGCTGTCGCAGGCGAATTTCATCCCCGCCGACATGAGCCAGAACTTCTTTACCCCCACGGTGGTGAATACCGGCGCGGAACTGGTGCTGTTCGACACCGGATTGGCCGCCGATACGATCACCGTCGCCCTTGCCGCCGCCGGATACACCCCGGATCAGATCGACGTGGTGGTGCTGACCCACATGCACGGCGATCACATCGGCGGGCTCTCGGGTGAGGCCGGGGTCACCTTCCCCAACGCCCGCTACGTCACCGGCTCGGTCGAGCACAACCATTGGGCGCAGGCCGGGAATGAAGGGTTTGACGGCAAGGTCAGGCCGCTGGCGGACAAGATGACCTTCATCGAAGGGGGGGCTTCGGTGGCTTCGGGTATCACCGCGATGGAGGCCTTCGGCCACTCCCCCGGCCATATGGCCTATAGGCTGGAGAGCGACGGGCAAAGCCTGCTGCTGGCCGTTGATACCGCCAACCACTACGTCTGGTCGCTGCAAAGGCCCGATTGGGAGGTGCGGTTCGACATGGACAAGGCCACCGCCGCCGCCACCCGCCGCGCGGTGTTCGGCATGCTGGCCGCCGACCGGGTGCCCTTTGTCGGCTACCACATGCCCTTCCCCGGCGTGGGCTATGTCGAGGCGATGGGCGACGGCTTCCGCTTTGTGCCGATGAGTTATCAGATGATGCTGAACGGCTGAGGCAGAACGGGGCGGGATAACCCGCCCCGTTTCTGAAAGATTGTGAGTCTGAGCCCAAAACAGACTTTCCAGTTTACTGGCGAAGCTCGGCTGCTAAGCTGGTGACCTGTTATCACAAAAGGACCAAGGTCATGCACCCTACTGAAAAGGTCGTTCGACAGTTTCACGAGTCGTGGGATACGCGCGACCCCGATCATGGTGCAAAGGTTATCGCTGACGACTGTGCCTTCGAGGATATTGCCCGCGGCGAGAAGCTTCCTGGCAAGGAGGCCTACAAGGCAGACTATCATCGCTGGCGCGAGGCCTTCCCGGATGGGCTTTGCAAAGTCGAAAACGTCATTGTCAGCGAGGATGGGCAGTGGGCCACTGTCGAGTTTCGTAACACGGGCACTCATACAGGCGTGTTGCGATCAAGCCTTGGAGATTTCCCTCCGACCGGCAAAAGAGCCGAAGTACGGTATTGTTCAGTGATGCGGGTCAAAGACGGAATGGTGGTCGAGGGTCGAGACTACTACGACAGTGCCACTATTGCTCGACAGTTGGGGCTGGTCGGCTAATCGACCATTTTTGCTTGGTCGCTCCTGCACTTCGCGGGCGGCCAACGATGCAAAGGGCGAAGTCCGCTTTGTCCCGCATTGCTGACCCTGACCGATTGCTGATTGCACGTGACAGAGGGCGGCGCGCCCCCCCTTTACCACTCAGCCTTTCAGCTTCGCCGCAATCTCCACCGTGCGCCGGGCCTGATGGCCTATCGAGGCCTTTGCCTTGTCTTCAAATTCCGCCCCCTGGGTATGGCTGTAGCCATAGGGGTTGCCGCCCGTCGCAAACAGCGCCTGATCGGTGTAGCCGGGGGCGACGATGACCGAGCCCCAATGCATGAAGGTGGTGTAAAGGCCCAGAATCGTGGCCTCCTGCCCGCCATGCGGGTTTTGCGCCGAAGTCATCGCACTGACCGCCTTGTTGGCCAGCTTGCCGCTGCCCCACTGGCCGCCCAGCGTGTCGATGAAGGCGCGCAGTTGGCTCGGGGCCGCCCCGAAACGGGTGGGGGCCGAGAAGATATAGGCGTCAGCCCATTCCATGTCTTCGGGGGTGGCGACCGGAATGTCGGCGGCCTTTTCCACCTGTGCCTTCCAGGCATCCTGACCGTTCACCACCGCCTCCGGCGCGGTTTCGGCGATGCGCAGCAGCTTCACCTCGGCCCCCGCCGCGCGGGCGGCTTCGGCGGCGATTTCGGCCATCTGGTGATTGGTGCCATAGGTGGAATAGAACAGGACAGCGAGCTTGACAGACATGGAAAGCCTCCGGGCAATGACGAACTTGATGTGAGCCCAGAGCTGTGCCCGACGGCCGGGAATTCCAAGATAACGCGCAGGTTTCGTGCGCAGACGCACTGATGGACCTGCATCGGTGCAGCATGACAGCCGCGCTTTCCGATCACCCCTGTTGGCGCTAACGTGAACGCGAACCGAAAGGACACCGCGATGCAAGCCCCCATCCTGACCCTGACCCTGAACCCCGCGCTGGATATGGCGACCGGGGTGCGCGACATCATCCCCGGCCACAAGCTGCGCTGCACCGATCCGCATCTGGACCCCGGCGGCGGCGGGCTGAATGTCAGCCGCGCGATCAAGGCGCTGGGGGGCGACAGCCTTGCACTGGTGGCGCTTGGCGGGCTGACCGGCGACCGGCTGGCCGGGCTGATCCGGGCGGAGGGGGTAACGTTCCTGTCGATCCTCGGCCCCGGTGAGACGCGTCAGAGCCTGACCGTGACCGAAGAGTCGTCGGGCAAGCAATACCGCTTCATGCTGCCCGGCCCGGTCTGGGGTGCGGCGGAACGCGCAAGGGTGTTCACCCTGCTGGCGGCCACGGCACGCCCCGGCGGCTACAGCGTGATCTCGGGCAGCCAGCCGCCCGGGGTGCCCGCCGACTTTCCGGGCCAGCTGGCGGCAAGCATGGAAGGGTCGCTCGTCGTGCTCGACACCTCGGGTGCGGCGCTGACCGAGGCGGTGCAGAACCCGATTGCCGGGCTGGAGGTGCTGCGGATGGATGGTGAAGAGGGCGAGGAACTGGCCGGTCGCAAGCTGGACACCCTGACCGACACGGCGGATTTTGCGGCTGATCTGGTGGCGCGAGGGGTCGCCCGCCGGGTGATCGTGGCGCGTGGTGCCGAAGGCAATGTGCTGGCCGAAGCAGGGCAGCGGCTGTTTTCGCCTGCCCCTCGCGTGCCGGTGAAATCAACTGTGGGCGCGGGCGACAGCTTTGTCGCGGCCTTTGTCCTCAGCCTCGCACGCGGGCAGGATACCGCGCAGGCGCTTGCGATGGCCTCCGCCGCCGCCGCAGCGGCGGTGATGACCGACGCGACAATGCTGTGCCGCGCCGAAGACGTCATGCGCCTGATGCACGAGGCGCAAGCGCGCGCGATCTGAGACGAACGGGACGTCCCCTCCCCATCCCTGCCCCAAACGGGGAGGGAGGCAAGCGCTGCCATGGCGACGGCGCCCCTCGCGAGTCATTCCCGACCGCGGAAAGGCGGGAGGCATCCGACCCTTGCCACCCGCCCGGACCTTCCGGCACAAAGCGCCTCCCTCCCCCCTTGTGGGGGAGGGATGGGGAGGGGGGGGCTGGCGCTCCCGAAGACCATGCCCCACAGCAGCCGGCGCCTTGTCATGCCTCATCGCCCTGCGTAGGCTGGAGCCATGCGCGCCAGAAGGGTCACATGACATGAAATCCGTCACTACAGGCTGTCTTGACATCCACTATCACGAGACCGGACCGGATGACGGCCCGCCGGTCATTCTGCTGCACGGCTTCCCCTATGATCCCCGCGCCTATGACGACGTGGCCGTCCGCCTTGCCGGACAAGGCCTTCGCTGCCTTGTCCCCTATCTGCGGGGCTATGGCCCGACCCGGTTTCTGTCGCCCGACACCCTGCGCTCGGGCCAGCAGGCCGCGCTTGGCGCGGATCTCATCGCCTTCATGGACGCGCTGTCGATCAATACCGCGCTTCTGGGCGGCTATGACTGGGGCGGGCGCGCCGCCTGCATCGTCGCGGCACTCTGGCCCGGACGGGTGCGCGGCCTTGTCAGTTGTGGCCAGGGTTACAACATCCAGAACATCGCCATGGCCGCAGAGCCGGCCCCGGCGGTCGAAGAGATGCGCTACTGGTACATGTATTACTTCCACACCGAACGCGGACGCGCCGGACTGACCCACAACCGGCGGGACCTTTGCCGCCATATCTGGTCGATCTGGTCACCGAGCTGGCGGTTTGACGAGGCCACCTGGGCCGCCACCGCGCCTTCGTTCGACAACCCCGACTTTGTCGGGATCGTGCTCCATTCATACCGCCACCGCTTTGGCGGTGTTCCCGGTGACCCGGCCTATGACGGGATCGAGGCACGACTTGCCGCACAGCCCGATATCACCGTGCCCTGCATCGTGCTTCAAGGTCGCGATGACGGCGTCGATCCCCCGGCAATCGCAGACACCCACCGCCCGCATTTTACCGGCTTTTATGAGCGCAGGATCATCGACGGCGCAGGCCACAACCTGCCGCAGGAAGCCCCGGCGGCCTTTGCCGATGCGATGCTGGCGCTGGCGGAAAGGACAAGGGGGCAAAACTGACAGCCCCCGGGGACAGGGGCCGTCGCGGGTGGCATCGTGCCACCCGCGACGGCGTTGCCACGGACATCGGTCGTGACGGTTCTCTTTCGGCAGGTCTGGCGCTTTTTGCGATCGCAGGGCCTCCGGCGGGAGTATTTTTCAAGCAGCAATCGCCAGACAATTCCGCCCGGCCCGTCCGCGACGCTGCATTTGCGGACACCCCTTTGACGGTTCCGGTTCAACGGTTTGACTTTATTGGGTTTCGCCCGCTGCACCACAGGCGGAAATCCGCCCCATTGATTGCCCAACCATCTGCCCTACCTGCCCACGGGACGACAAGGGGAGTGGGTCATGCGGGCATTGATCGTCGGGGCATCGGGAGGGATCGGGCGGGCACTGGCCGAGCGCCTGGCGGCGCAAGGGGCCGAGGTTACCCGCCTGTCGCGCAGCGAGCATGGCCTTGACCTGACCGACGAGGCGGGCCTCGCCAGCCTTTTGGGAGGGCTGAAGGGGCTGTATGACCACATTCTTGTTGCAACCGGCGCACTGGAACTGAACGGCGTGGCACCCGAGAAGTCGCTGCGCGCACTTGACCCCGAGGGCCTTGCCGCCCAGTTCGCGCTCAACGCGACTGGCCCGACGCTGGTGCTGAAGCATTGCCTCCGCCTGCTGCCGAAGGACCGGCCCGCCCGCTTCGCGGCCCTGTCTGCCCGGGTGGGCAGCATCGGCGACAACGCCATGGGGGGCTGGTACAGCTACCGCGCAGCGAAGGCCGCGCTCAACCAGCTGATCCACACCGCCGCAATCGAAATCGCCCGCAGCCACCCGCAGGCGGTGGTGGTCTGCCTGCACCCCGGTACCGTCGCCACGCCACTGACGGCGAAATACGCGGGCAGCCATCCGACGATCACGCCGGATCAGGCCGCAGGGCACCTGCTTTCGGTGCTGGCAAGCCTGACCGCCGCCGACAGTGGCAGATTCTTTGACTGGCAGGGCAAGCAGATCCCATGGTGAAGCGACTCATCCTCATCCTCGGCGATCAGTTGACGCCGGGCATCAGCGCCTTGCGCGCCGCAGACTCCGCAAAGGATGTGGTGGTGATGGCCGAGGTGAAAGCCGAAGGCAGCTACGTGCTGCACCACCCGCAAAAGATCGCGCTGATCCTGTCGGCCATGCGCCACTTCGCAGCGGAGCTGCGCGATGCCGGATGGCAGGTTGCCTATACAAGGCTCGACGATCCGGAAAACACCCATTCCATCGCCGGCGAACTTCTGCGCCGCGCCGCTGAACATGGCGCCGGGGAAATCCTCGCCACCCGCCCCGGCGAATGGCGGTTGATCACCGCGCTGGACGAGATGCCGCTGCCGGTCACCCAACTCGCCGACGACCGCTTCCTGTGCTCCGATGCCGGGTTTGCCGCCTGGGCCGAGGGGCGCAAGCAGTTCCGCATGGAATGGTTCTACAGAGAGATGCGACGCAGGACCGGGCTGTTGATGCAGGCCGGCCAGCCCGTCGGCGGGCAGTGGAATTTCGACCACGACAACCGGAAGGCGGCCAGGCCCGACCTGTTCCGCCCCCGCCCGCCACGCTTTGATCCGGACGCGGTCACTGTGGAGGTGATGGACCTGGTTGTGCGGCATTTCCCCAACCATTTCGGCCGCTTGCACCCCTTTGGCTGGGGCGTCACCCGCACCGATGCCCTTGCCGCGCTGACATGGTTCATCGAGCACGCCCTACCGCAATTTGGCGACGAACAGGATGCGATGCTGTCCGACGACCCGACCCTGAGCCATTCGCTGCTCTCGCCCTATCTCAACATCGGATTGCTCTTGCCGATGGAGGTCTGCGCAGCGGCTGAAGCCGCCCATACCGCAGGCAAAGCCCCGCTGAACGCGGTCGAAGGCTTCATCCGCCAGATCGTCGGCTGGCGCGAATTCGTGCGCGGCATCTACATGTTGCACGGCCCCGGCTACGCCGGGCAGAACGCGCTGAAGGCCGAGCGCGCATTGCCGCCGTTGTATTGGGGCGCCAGAACCGAAATGGCCTGCCTGTCGCATGCCGTGGCGCAGACCCGGGATCTGGCCTATGCCCATCACATCCAACGCCTGATGGTGACAGGCAATTTCGCGCTGCTGGCCGGGATCAGCCCGCAGGAACTGCACGAATGGTATCTGTCAGTCTATATCGACGCCTTCGAGTGGGTGGAGGCCCCCAATACTATCGGGATGAGCCAGTTTGCCGATGGCGGGGTTCTGGGGTCAAAACCCTATGCCGCTTCGGGGGCCTATATCGACCGGATGTCGGATTACTGCGGGCACTGCCGATACAAGGTGGCGCAGAAGACGGGGGATGACGCTTGCCCGTTCAACCTGCTGTACTGGCACTTCCTGCTGCGCCATCGCGCACGGTTCGAGACCAACCCGCGCATGGCGCAGATGTATCGCACCTGGGACAGGATGGACGCGGCCCGCAAGGACGCAACCCTGTCGGAAGCGAAGGCATTTCTACAGCGTCTCGACGCCGGAGAGACTGTCTGACCGGGTGAGAGGGGCCATCTCGGGGGGCATCGAGCCCCCCGAGATGGCGTTGCCACGGCTGGTGCGACCCAGTCACGGGTTCCTGGGTCGATATGCGGCTGCGCCGTTGAAAGCGCTCCGCGCGAGAGTATTTGCGAAGCAGCCATGCTATTCATCTTGGCAAAAATACTCCGCGGGGTCCGGGGGCGCGCAGCCCCCGGCGGAGGAAAGCGGGCGGAACGCACGCGCAACCGACCTGAAAAGTTTGCGCGCGCAGCGCGCTCGATCGGATCCGGCCTATGGAGAGGGCGCAGGTTCGGTTGGTGAAGCCCCGGCCTCGGGCCCGGACGCGGGAACAGGGGCCCTCAGGATGCCGTTTTCCCACAATCCTTCGGCCACCTGCCCGCTGACATATGTGAGCTTGCCGGGGCCGGCACGGCGGCCTTTGACAAAGCTTCCCTCATAGACATCGCCGTTGGGATAGGTGGCGGTGCCGGTGCCCTCGATCTCGCCCGCGGCCCAGTCGCCGCTGTAGCGGAAGCCGTCCGGGCCGGCGATCTCACCCGTGCCCTGCCGCAGGCCTGCGACGAAATCGCCGGTGTAGACGGAGCCGTCAGGATAGGTGGCCACGCCCTTGCCCTGCCGCTGGCCATCGGCAAAGCTGCCCTCGTAGCTGTAGCCATCGGCGAGTGTCAGTTTGCCTTCACCATGGGGCCGCGCCGCCTTGAAGCCGCCGGTGTAGCTCGCGCCGTTGGCATAGGTGGCGGTGCCGGTCCCCTCGATCACGCCCCCGACCCATGCGCCGTCATAGGTTGATCCGTCGGCATAGGCGATCCTGCCGGTGCCTTCGGCCTGATCATCCCTGACCTCGCCTTCGTAGACCGAGCCATCGGGGAAACGGATGGTGCCGGTGCCGGTCAGGCGGCCATCGACCCAGTCGCCTTCCAGTTGGGTGCCGTCCTGCGCGCGGAACACGCCCTGACCATTGCGCCGGTCGGCCTGGAAGGCCCCTTCGAACACATCGCCATCGGCATAGGTGGTCTTGCCCTGACCCTGACGCTGGCCCTCCACAAAGCCGCCCTCGTAGGTGTCGCCATTCGGCTGGGTCAGTTTGCCAGTGCCATTGATCTGGCCCGCCACCCAGTCGCCGACATAGGAGAGCCCGTCCGGCATGGTCAGCGTGCCCTTGCCCTGCCGCTCGCCCGCGACAAGCGTACCGTCATAGACCGCGCCATCGGCATAGGTGATCCGGCCGGTGCCGTCTTTCAGCCCGTCGGCCCAGCCGCCCTCATAGCGATAGCCGCCGGGGCCCTCCTGTACGCCTTGTCCGTGGTGCTTTCCGTCGACAAAAGCGCCGTTATAGACCGAGCCGTCGGGATAGCGCGCGACACCTGCGCCGGTCATCTTGCCGCCGGACCAGTCGCCCTCATAGCTGCCGCCATTGGCATAGGCGATCTTGCCCCTCCCTTCGGGCTTGCCCGCCGCGAACTGACCCTCATAGACCGAGCCATTGGGGTAGCGCGCCACCCCTTGCCCCAGAATCTCGCCCGCCACCCATTCGCCGGTATAACTGTAGCCATTGGGCAAGGTATAGGTGCCGGTGCCATGCTGGCGGCCATTCAGAAAGGTGCCTTCGTAGAACGAGCCGTCGTCATATTGTTTGGTGACGACCTCGCCCTCCTGCGCCAGCACGCCCCATGGCAGCGCCAGGCCCAGAACCGCAGCCCCCAGCAATGATTTGACCCCGTGCCGCATCCAGACCCCCTGCTGACGTTTGGCGCAAAGCCTAGCCGCGCCGCCCGCCGCATACAAGCTTTCCGGCCCGATTGCCGCAATCACTTTCCCTTGGCGGACAACCTGCTAGAACAACGGCGTCCCCTGTCCGAGAAGGTGCCGCCATGGCCGATGAGTTCCGCCTGACCCTTGCCCAGCTGAACCCTTGCGTGGGGGATCTGTCGGGCAATGCCGCCAAGGCGCGGGCGACCTGGGCGCAGGGGCGCGATGCCGGGTCCGATCTTGTGGCGCTGACCGAGATGTTCATCACCGGCTATCAGACCCAGGATCTGATCCTGAAACCGGCGTTCCAGCAGGCGGCGATTGCCGCGATCCACCAACTTGCCGCTGATTGTGCCAATGGCCCGGCGCTGGCGATCGGCGGCCCGGCGCTGCAGGGGGGCCGGCTGTTCAACGCCTATTATATCCTGCAAGCGGGTCGCGTCACGGCAACAGTGCTGAAGCACCATCTGCCCAACGACTCGCTGTTTGACGAAAAGCGCCTGTTCACCCCGGCCGATGTGCACGGCCCCTTTACCATCAACGGCGTGCGGATCGGCTCGCCGATCTGTGAGGATGCCTGGCATCCGGATGTGGCGGAGACCCTCGCCGAAACCGGGGCCGAGATCCTGCTGGTGCCCAATGGCAGCCCCTATCATCGGGGCAAGCCGAACCTGCGGCTGAACCTGATGATCTCCCGCGTGGTGGAGACGGGGTTGCCGCTGGTCTACCTGAACATGGTGGGCGGGCAGGATGATCAGGTGTTTGACGGCTCCTCCATGGTGCTCAATCCCGGTGGCCATCTGGCGGCGCAGCTGCCGCAGTTTGACGAGCATGTGACGCAGGTCACCTTTCGCCGCACCGATGCGGGCTGGCGCGCCGATGCCGGGGAGATCGCGCAGATCCCGCCGATCGGCGAGGCGGATTACCGCGCCTGTGTGCTGTCGGTCGCCGATTACTTTGCCAAGACCGGGTTCAAAAAGGCGGTGCTGGGCCTGTCGGGCGGCATTGATTCGGCCATCGTTGCCGCCATCGCCGCCGATGCGCTGGGGCCACAGAATGTGCGCTGCGTGATGCTGCCGTCGGAATTCACCTCTGCCCATTCGCTGGAGGATGCCGCGCAATGCGCCCGTGCTCTGGGCTGCCGTCTGGATACCGTGCCGATCGCTGCCGCGCAAAAGGCGGTGGGTGAGACGCTGGCGCCGCTGTTTGCGGGCACGGAGGAAGGGATCACCGAGGAGAATATCCAGAGCCGTCTGCGCGGGGTGATGCTGATGGCGATCTCGAACAAATATGGCGAGATGCTGCTGACCACCGGCAACAAATCCGAAATGGCGGTGGGGTATTGCACGATTTATGGCGACATGAACGGCGGCTACAACCCGGTCAAGGACATGTACAAGACCCGCATGTTCCTGACCGCGCGCTGGCGCAATGAAAACCACCGGGACTGGATGAAGGGCCCTGCGGGCGAAGTGATCCCCGAGCGGATCATCACCAAGCCGCCCTCGGCCGAGCTGCGTGCCAACCAGACCGATCAGGACAGCCTGCCGCCCTATGAGGTGCTGGACGCGATCCTTGAGGGGCTGGTGGAGCGCGAGGCCTCGGTGGCCGAACTGGTGGCCGAAGGGTTTGACCGCGCCACGGTGAAAAAAATCGAACATCTGCTCTATATCGCTGAATACAAACGCTTTCAGTCCGCCCCCGGCACAAGGCTGACGCAAAAGGCCTTCTGGCTGGACCGGCGTTATCCGATTGCCAGCAGGTGGCGCGACAGCAGTGGCGCCTAGGCTGGCTGCGGCAGCGCCCCCCCACCCCATCCCTCCCCCACGAGGGGGGGAGGGAGGCGCCTCAAGCCTTGTCGCAGGCGCAGGCGGCAAGGATCGGGGCGCTTCCCCTCCCCCTTGTGGGGAGGGGAGAGGGGTGGGGGGCGCGACCGCAGCCCGGTGAATTCCCCCTTTACATTCCGGGCGCTGTGGCTATCGTCGCCAGCATGACACAGGGCACACATATCGCTAGCTGGACCGGGGCCGTTGCCCTGTCGCGCCCCCGTGGTCTGCTTCTCCTGAGCTGCCTCTGAGCGTGCCCTTGGGCGCGACCGCTCGGAGGTGAACAGCGCCCGGACGGACAAGCACAGGACAACTCAAGGAACAGACCGATGACATCTGCATCTGCACCGCAGGACCGCGTATTCATTTTTGACACCACCTTGCGCGATGGCGAGCAAAGCCCCGGCGCCACCATGACCCATGAGGAGAAGCTGGAGATCGCCAGCCTGCTCGACGAGATGGGGGTGGATATCATCGAGGCCGGGTTCCCGATCGCCTCTGAGGGCGATTTTGCTGCGGTGAGCGAGATCTCGAAACGGTCGAAGAACAGCACGATCTGCGGGCTGGCGCGGGCGAATTTCAAGGATATCGACCGCTGCTGGGAGGCGGTGAAACATGCCCCCTCGCCCCGCATCCACACCTTCATCGGCACCTCGCCGCTGCACCGGGCGATCCCCAATCTAGACATGGACCAGATGGCCGAGCGCATCCACGAGACGGTGACGCATGCGCGCAACCTGTGTGACAATGTGCAATGGTCGCCGATGGATGCGACCCGGACCGAGCATGACTATCTGTGCCGCGTGGTGGAGATCGCGATCAAGGCCGGTGCCACCACGATCAACATTCCCGACACCGTGGGCTATACCGCCCCGCGCGAGAGCGCGGCGCTGATCCGGATGCTGCTGGAGCGGGTGCCCGGGGCGGATACCATCATCTTTGCCACCCATTGCCACAATGATCTGGGCATGGCGACGGCGAACTCTCTGGCGGCGGTGGAGGCCGGGGCGCGGCAGATCGAGTGCACGATCAACGGGTTGGGCGAGCGGGCGGGGAATACTGCCCTGGAAGAGGTGGTCATGGCTTTGAGGGTCAGGAATGACATCATGCCGTATCGCACCGGGATTGATACGACCAAGATCATGAACCTGTCGCGCCGGGTTGCCTCTGTCTCTGGCTTTCAGGTGCAGTTCAACAAGGCGATTGTCGGCAAGAATGCGTTCTTGCATGAGTCGGGCATCCATCAGGATGGCGTGCTGAAGAATGTGGAGACATTCGAGATCATGCGGCCCGAGGATATCGGGTTGGTTCAGAAGAACATCGCCATGGGCAAACATTCCGGCCGAGCGGCGCTGCGCGCCAAGCTCAAGGATCTGGGGGTGGAACTGGCCGACAACCAGCTGAATGATGTCTTCGTGCGGTTCAAGGCTTTGGCCGACCGCAAGAAAGAGGTCTATGACGAGGATCTGGTGGCGCTGGTCGCCGATGAGCAGACCAATGATGCGCATGAATTCCTGCAGCTGAAAAAGCTGCGAGTGATCTGTGGCACCGACGGGCCGCAGGAGGCCGATATGGTGATGAGCATCGACGGCGTGGATCACCACATCGACGCCACCGGCGACGGCCCGGTGGATGCGGCGTTCAACTGTGTGAAGATGCTGTTCCCGCATGCGGCCCGGCTGGAGGTCTATCAGGTGCATGCCGTGACCGAAGGCACCGATGCGCAGGCCACGGTGTCGGTTCGCCTGCAGGAAGACGGGCGGATCGTGACCGGGGCCTCGGCCGATACCGATACGATCGTGGCCTCGACGCGCGCCTATATCAACGCGCTGAACAAGCTGATCGTGCGGCGGCAAAAGACCGCGCCGGGCAACGACACCAAGACGGTGAGCTATCACGGCAAGTGATCTGCTGCCCCGACTCTGGAATTGACAGGGCCGGGGCTGTGACTGCGGTTGGTCTTTTGAGTTTTTTTGTCAAGATGAAAGCCGGAGACCGGGCGCGGCGTCCGCTGTGGCCACAGGGTTGACCGAGGATTGTCACCGTGTCGCCAAGGTTGAGTTGTCTTTCTGGCGCTCAACTGACCGGGAACAGGCTTATCATGATTCGGATCACTATGGCGCTGCTGGCGCTGGCGCTGCTGTCTGGCTGCGGCGAACCTGTGTCACAGGCGGCTGGCGCGCGTGTGCTGGTGCTGGGGGATTCGATGTTTGCCACCAACCGCGCCAACGACAAGGCGGTGGCGGATGTGCTGGAGACGGAGCTTGCAACGGAAGTGCTGGACCGTTCGGTATTTGGTGCGCGCTATTTCCATCCGCTGCCGATTTCGGGGGCGGCGGGGTTGCGGCTGACCTCGCAATACCGCGAGGGCGGTTGGGACTGGGTGGTGATGAATGGCGGCGGCAATGACCTGCTTCTGGGGTGTGGCTGCACTCTGTGTCAGGGCGTGCTGAACCGGCTGGTGACGGCGGACGGGCGCGGCGGGGCGATTCCGGCCTATGTGGCGCGCATCCGGGAAAGCGGGGCGCGGGTGGTCTATGCCGGCTATCTGCGCAATCCGGGCATGGGAACGCCGATCAAGCATTGTGGCCCGGCGGGCAATGAACTGGACCGCCGGCTGGCGCTGATGGCCGGGTTTGATGCCGGGGTAACCTTTGTGCCGATGGCAGATCTGGTGCCTTATCGTGACACGAGCTATCACGGTCTGGACCGGATCCACCCGTCGTTCAAGGGCAGCCAGGGGATCGGGCAACGAATTGCCGGTGTGATCAAAGCGGCCCCGAAGCAGGGTTTGCCGCCGCCACGCCGCCGGTGATTCGGCTTTGAAAAGCAGGGTGGCCGGGTTGTCGGCAGCACCTTGTAGCAAGCGGTCGGAGTGGGCGTTCGGAACCAAGTTGCAAAGGTGCAAGGTATCGGGTGCATTGAGGCGCAGATCGCCTGTGATAGTTGTAATATCACAAGTAGCGATGGCTCACAGCGGAATGATGCCCGCATCATCCTTTGCCCTTTCGCCCATTTACCCTGAGCCTTATATGAACCCGCCCCTATCGGTTTTGCGAGTCGAGGGGCCGGCGACGTTCAAAAAGGACACCAAAGGCATGTCGATACTCTCGGGTCTGTTTTCCTCGGATATGGCGATCGACCTCGGCACGGCGAATACGCTGGTCTATATCCGTGGCAAGGGGATCGTGCTGAACGAGCCGTCTGTGGTGGCCTATCACAGCAAGGACGGCAAGAAGCAGGTTCTGGCGGTTGGTGAGGATGCCAAGCTGATGCTGGGCCGCACGCCGGGCAGCATCGAGGCGATCCGCCCGATGCGCGACGGGGTGATCGCCGATTTCGAGGCAGCGGAAGAGATGATCAAGCATTTCATCCGCAAGGTGCACAAGCGCACCACGTTTTCCAAACCCAAGATCATTGTCTGTGTGCCGCACGGCGCGACCCCGGTGGAGAAGCGCGCGATCCGGCAGTCGGTGCTGTCGGCGGGGGCGCGGCGCGCCGGGCTGATTGCCGAACCGATTGCGGCGGCGATCGGTGCGGGGATGCCGATCACCGATCCCACCGGCAACATGGTGGTGGATATCGGCGGCGGCACCACGGAAGTGGCGGTGCTGTCTTTGGGCGATATCGTCTATGCCCGTTCGGTGCGGGTGGGCGGCGACCGGATGGATGAGGCGATCATCAATTATCTGCGCCGTCACCAGAACCTGCTGATCGGGGAATCCACCGCCGAGCGGATCAAGACCAGCATCGGCACGGCACGGATGCCCGATGATGGCCGGGGTGCCAGCATGACCATTCGCGGGCGCGACCTGCTGAACGGCGTGCCCAAGGAAACCGAGATCAATCAGGCGCAGGTGGCCGAGGCGCTGGCCGAACCCGTGCAGCAGATCTGCGATGCGGTGATGCAGGCGCTGGAGGCGACGCCGCCCGACCTTGCCGCCGATATCGTTGACCGGGGCGTGATGCTGACCGGCGGCGGCGCGCTGCTTGGGGATCTGGACCTGTCCTTGCGCGAGCAGACCGGGCTTTCGATCAGCGTGGCCAATGAGTCACTCAATTGTGTGGCACTGGGCACCGGCAAGGCGCTGGAATACGAAAAGCAGCTGCGGCATGTGATTGATTACGACAGCTGATCCGGGTCTGATGGCCGGGATGTGGTAAACGGCCCCTGCGGGCCGGGCGCAGGAATTGGATGTAGCAGACCGGCATGGCAAAGACGCGGACAGACCCCGAAGACTTCTCGCGCCCGCTGCGCCGGGTGCTGGTGGGGATTCTGGTGCTGGCGCTGCTGGGGCTGTTCCTGTTGTGGCGGATCGACAGCCCGCGGGTGGAGCGGTTCCGCGCCGCGCTGATCGACCGGGTGGTGCCATCCTTTGACTGGGCAATGGCACCTGTCACCACCGGCGCCGGGATGATCGAGCAGTTCCAGAGCTATACCAGCCTGCACGCGCAGAATCAGGATCTGCGCCGCGAGTTGCAGCAGATGAAGGCGTGGAAAGAGGCGGCATTGCAGCTTGAACAGCAGAATGCGCGGCTTCTGGACCTCAATCAGGTGCGGCTGGACCCGAAGCTGACCCATGTGACCGGGCAGGTGCTGGCCGACAGCGGCAGCCCGTTCCGGCAATCGGTGCTGATCAATGTGGGTGCGCGCGACGGGATTCTGGATGGCTGGGCCACGATGGATGGCATCGGCGTGGTCGGGCGCATCTCGGGCGTGGGGGAACGGACCGCGCGGGTGATCCTGCTGACCGACACCAACAGCCGGATTCCGGTGACGGTGCAGCCTTCGGGGCAAAAGGGGCTGCTCTCGGGTGACAACACCGCCCTGCCGCCGCTGGAATTTCTGGAAAAGGCCGATGAGGTCCGCCCCGGTGACCGGGTGGTAAGTTCCGGCGATGGCGGGATGTTTCCGGCGGGGCTGCTGGTGGGTCAGGTGGTGCTGGGAAATGACCGGCGGCTGCGCGTCAGCCTGAGCGCGGATTATCAGCGGCTGGAATTCCTGCGCGTGCTGCGCAGCCATCAGCTGGCGCCGATCACCGATGCGGGGGCGCTGGTCGCCCCGCCGCTGCTGCCGGACGGGCCCGATACCAGCGGCGCGTTGAACACCGATGCGCTGCCCGCACGCGGCAACCAGCCCGAGGCCCTGCCGGCAGCCGATGCCAGCACCGAGACGGATGGCAGCGGTGGCTGAGGCGTGGCGGTCCAGTGTCTGGTTCTATCGCGGGCTGTTTGTCGGCATCGCGCTGTTCATGCTGTATGTCCGGCTCCTGCCCCTTGGGTCAGAGGCCGGGGACTGGCCGGGGCCGGATCTTTTGCTGTGCCTGATCTTTGCTTGGGCCACGCGACGGCCGGACTATCTGCCGGTCTGGCTGCTTGCCGGTGTTCTGTTGCTGGAAGACATGATCCTGCTGCGTCCGCCGGGCTTGTGGACCGCGCTGGTGGTGATGGCGGTGGAATTCGTGCGCAACCGGGTGGCACTGACGCGCGAGCTGACGCTGCTGGCAGAATGGGCGATGGTGGCGGGGCTGATGATCGCCTGCCTGCTGGCCTACCGGCTGGTGTTCACGCTATCGTTCCTGCCGCAACCGGCTTTCGGCTTTGCCCTGATGCAGGTTTTGTGGTCGATCCTGTGCTATCCTGTGGTGGTGGGGGCAAGCCGGCTGGCCTTTGACCTGCGCAAGCCCGCCACGGGCGAAGTCGACAATTACGGACGCCGATTGTGAGGGGCGAACAGTGAGACGCAGCCCGAAGGAAACCGAAGACGCTGCCCGTGGCACACATCGCCGTGCGCTGCTGATGGGTGGCGCGATGACGGCGATGTTCGCCGTGCTGGGCGCGCGGATGCGCTATCTGTCGGTGGATCAGGCCGATCAGTTCAAGCTGCTGGCCGAGGAAAACCGGATCTCGATCCGGCTGATCCCGCCCGCGCGCGGGCTGATCCATGACCGCAACGGCAAGGTGCTGGCCGGGAACGAGCAGAATTACCGTGTGGTGATCACGCGCGAAGATGCGGGCAATGTCGATGAGGTGCTGGCAAAGCTGGCGCATATCATCCCGCTGACCGCCGATGATCTGGACCGCACCACCAAGGAGATGCGCCGCACCAGCCCGTTTGCGCCGATCACGGTGGCGGACCGGCTGACCTGGGAAGACCTGTCAAAGATCGCGCTGAACGCGCCGTCGCTGCCCGGCGTCTCGCCCGAAGTGGGGCTCAGCCGTCAATACCCGCGCGACACCGATTTCGCGCATGTGCTGGGCTATGTCGGCCCGGTGTCGGAGCGTGATCTGGAGGCGCTGGACAGCCCGGACCCGCTGCTGCGCATCCCCAAGTTCCAGATCGGCAAGATCGGGGTGGAACGCTGGCTGGAAGACCACCTGCGCGGTCGGGCGGGGACGCGCCGGATCGAGGTCAACGCCGTGGGCCGCGTCATGCGCGAGTTGGAGCGGGAAGAGGGTGATCCCGGGTCGGACGTGCGGCTGACGATTGATGCTGATGTGCAGAATTTCATTCAGGCGCGGCTGGGCGAAGAATCTGCCGCCGCTGTGGTGATGGATGTGAACAATGGCGATCTGATCGCGATTGTCTCGTCGCCCTCGTTCGACCCAAACCTCTTCGTGCGCGGGATCAGTCATACCGATTACAACGGGCTGATGGAAAACGACCACCGCCCGCTGGCCAACAAGACGGTGCAGGGGCTATATCCGCCGGGGTCCACCTTCAAGATGATCACCGCGCTGGCGGCACTGGATGCGGGGGTGATCAACGTCAACACCACCGTGCGCTGCCCCGGCTATCTGGAATTCGGCGGGCGGCGGTTCCACTGCTGGAAACGCGGGGGGCACGGGCCGGTCAATCTGGAAAAATCGCTCGCGGAAAGCTGTGACGTTTACTACTACGACATCGCCCAACGGGTCGGGATCAAAAAGATCGCCGAGATGGGCAAGCGCTTTGGCCTTGGCATCCGGCACGACATTCCGATGTCGGCGATTGCCGATGGCATCATGCCGAACCGGGCCTGGAAGCAGGAACGCCACAAGCAGGACTGGCGGATCGGTGACACCATCAACGCCAGCATCGGTCAGGGCTATGTGCTGACCTCGCCCCTGCAGCTTGCGGTGATGACGGCGCGCATCGCCACGGGCCGCGCGGTGAGCCCGCGTCTGGTGCGGTCGATCGACGGCAAGGATGTGCCGGTGCCCGAGGCCCCTAGCATCGGCATATCTGAAGAGATCATGCGCAAGATCCGGTCGGGGATGTTCGCGGTGATGAATGGCGAACGCGGCACGGCCAAATCCTCGCGCATCGCCGATGAGGCAATGGTCTGGGCGGGCAAGACCGGCACCAGTCAGGTGCGCAACATCACCGCTGCCGAACGGGCGCGCGGGGTGATCTCCAACGATCAGCTGCCGTGGAACCGGCGCGACCATGCATTGTTTGTCGGCTATGCGCCCTATACCAACCCGCGCTATGCGGTGTCGGTGGTCGTGGAACACGGCGGCGGCGGTTCCACCGCTGCCGCCCCGATCGCCCGCGATGCCATCCTGCGCGCGCTGAGCGACGGGGTGCCGCCGCTGAGCGCCTATCCCGCCAGCCAGCGCAACCGCATCGAATCGATGCTGGAAAAGCTGCCGTTGCGTGATACCGATGGCCGCGCGCCCGACTCCAGCCGCGCGTAAGGGGCCAGCATGAGCTTCCTTGAATACCGCGTCAAATTCGTCCCCACCGGGTTGCGCAAGGTGCTGCACCTGAACTGGCCGCTGATCGTGCTGGTGACCGCTGTCTCTGCCGTCGGCTGGCTCGCGCTCTATTCCATCGCGGGCGGGCGGTTCGATCCCTGGGCCGGGCGACAGATGCAGGTGTTTGCACTTGGCGCGGTGCTGATGTTCTTTGTCGCATTTGTGCCGATCTGGTTCTGGCGCAACATGTCGCTGCTGGGCTATGTCGTTTCGGTCCTGCTGTTGCTGGTGGTCGAGTTTTTCGGGGCCATGGGCATGGGCGCGCAACGCTGGATCGAGGTCGGCGGCATCCGCCTGCAACCGTCAGAGCTGATGAAGGTCACGCTGGTGATGATGCTGGCCGCCTATTACGACTGGCTGGATGTGAAAAAGACCTCGCGCCTGTTGTGGGTGCTTATCCCGGTGGTGCTGACGGCGGTGCCAACCGTGCTGGTGCTGATGCAGCCCAACCTGGGCACAGCGCTGATCCTACTGATGATCGGCGGCACCATGATGCTGCTGGCTGGGGTGAGCTGGTGGTATTTTGCGATTGTTATCTCTGGCGTGCTGGGCACCGTCTGGACGGTGCTGGCCAGCCGGGGCACCGACTGGCAATTGCTGCACGATTATCAGTTCCGCCGGATCGACACGTTTCTGGACCCGACGTCCGACCCGTTGGGCGCGGGCTACAACATCATACAGGCGCAGATCGCCCTTGGCTCCGGCGGCTGGAGCGGCAAGGGCTTCATGCAGGGCACCCAAAGCCGGCTGAACTTCCTGCCCGAAAAGCACACCGATTTCATCTTCACCACGCTGGGAGAGGAATTCGGCTTTGTCGGCGTATTCAGCCTGCTGGTGCTGTATGGTCTGATCCTGTTGTTCTGCTATGTCTCGGCGATGCAGAACAAGGACCGCTTTTCGCTGCTGCTGATCCTGGGGATCGCGGCGAACTTCTTCTTTTATCTGGCGATCAATCTGGCAATGGTGATGGGGCTGGCCCCGGTGGTCGGCATCCCGCTGCCCTTCCTGTCCTATGGCGGATCGGCGATGCTGGTGCTGCTGGTGGCCTTTGGCCTGATCCAGAGCGCCCATGTCCACAGACCGAGGTAGATGATGCTCACCATCCTGTTCGCCGCCCCTGATCTTTGGGGCGAATACCGCGAAGTGCTGCCACAGGCGCTTTCCTACGCGGGCATCAAGGCGCAGGTCGTGCAGGACGCGCCCCCGGAGGTGGTAGATTACATCATCTACGCCCCCAGCGCGCCTTTGCAGGATTTCACGCCGTTTGTGCGCACCAGGGCGGTCCTGTCGCTCTGGGCCGGGGTGGAGCGGATCGTCGGCAATGCCACGCTGACCCAAGCCCTGTGCCGGATGGTAGACCCTTCGCTGACCGAAAGCATGGTCGAATGGGTGGTAGGCCATGCCCTGCGCCACCATCTGGGGATGGATGCGCATATCGTGAACCCGCATCACCACTGGAACCCGGTCGTGCCGCCGCTGGCGCGCAGCCGACCCGTCACCGTGCTGGGGCTCGGGGCTTTGGGAACCGCCTGCGCACAGGCGCTGGCCGGGCTGAACTTCCCGGTCACCGGGTGGAGCAGGACGGCCAAAACGATGCCGGGGGTGCGCTGCCTGTCGGGCGCGGATGGCTTGTGCGCGGCACTGACCGGGGCGCAGATCGTGGTGACCCTGCTGCCGCGCACGCCGGGGACAGAGAATACGCTGAACGCCGACACACTGGCGCTGCCCGCGCGCGGCGCGGTGATCCTGAACCCCGGTCGCGGGCTGCTGATTGACGATACCGCTTTGCTGGCCGCACTGGACGCGGGCCGGATCGGCCATGCCACGCTGGATGTGTTCCGGGTCGAGCCGCTGCCGGTGGACCATCCCTTCTGGGCGCATCCGCGCGTGACGGTCACCCCGCATATCGCCGCCGACACCCGCGCTGAAAGCGCCAGCGGCGTGATCGCGGAAAACATCCGCCGGGGTGAGGCGGGGGAGCCATTCCTACATCAGGTGAATCGCACCTTGGGCTACTGAGCGCCACGTGCCGCCCCTTTACCCAGGCCCCCCGCAACCGCTAAGCAAAGCGCAGCGGATTTGGGGATGGATATGACAGGCAAGGTTCTGATCACGGGGGCTGCCGGGTTCATCGGCTTTCATCTGGCCCGCAGGCTTCTGGCCGATGGCTGGCAGGTGACCGGCTTTGACGGCATGACCACCTACTACGACCCGGCGCTGAAACAGGCCCGGCTGGATATCCTGCAGGCCCAACCGGGATTCACCTTTGAACGGGGGATGCTGGAGGAAGAGGGCCGCCTGACCGCACTGGCCGCCGACCTGCGCCCCGATGTCATCATCCACCTCGCCGCACAGGCCGGGGTGCGCTATTCGATCGAGGCGCCGCGATCCTATGTCCAGTCAAACCTCATCGGCACGCATGAGCTGCTCGAAGCCGCCCGCGCCCACCCGCCAAGGCATCTGATGCTGGCCTCCACCTCCTCGGCGTACGGCGCCAATACCAAGATGCCCTATGCCGAAACCGATCAGGCAACCCATCCGATGAGCTTTTACGCCGCCACCAAGATCGCAAATGAGGCGATGGCGCACAGCTATGCCCATCTCTTCGGACTGCCGGTCACGATGTTCCGCTTCTTCACCGTCTATGGCCCCTGGGGCCGCCCGGACATGGCGCTGTTCAAATTCACCAAAGCGATCCTGAACGGCGAACCCATCGACGTCTACAACCACGGCGACATGCGCCGCGATTTCACTTTCGTCGACGATCTGGTCGAAGGCATCACCCGCCTGATCTCTGCCCCGCCCGGCCTCACCCCGGTCGGCCCGATGGACAGCCTGTCCCCGGTCGCCCCGTTCCGCGTGGTCAATATCGGCAATGGCGCCCCCGAACAGCTGACCGATTTCATCAAGGCGATCGAAGCAGCCACAGGCCGCGATGCCCGCCAGAACCTCCTGCCGATGCAGCCCGGCGACGTGCCCGCAACCTGGGCCGACGCGTCACTGATCGAAGCCCTGGTCGGCCCCCTGCCCCGCACCGATATCCGCGACGGCGTGGCGCGCTTCGTCGACTGGTATCGAGGCTGGAACGCCAGATAAGCGGAGCGCGCTTGCGGCGCTCTATTTCCTTGCCGCTACAGCTGGCCCGGCACCACCTGATCCGGGGGGCGGTGGCCGTCGGCAAAGGTCTTGATGTTGATGATCACCTTTTCACCCATCTCGATCCGGCCTTCCAGCGTGGCGCTGCCCATATGCGGCAGCAGCACGACATTGGGCAGTTCGCGCAACCGGGGGTTCACCTCATGGCCGTGTTCGAACACGTCAAGGCCGGCACCGCCGAGCTCACCCGCGCGCAGGCCGCGGGTCAGCGCGTTTTCGTCTATCACCTCGCCACGCGAGGTGTTGACGATGACGGCGGTCGGTTTCATCAGTTTCAGCCGCCGCGCGTTCATCAGGTGATAGGTCGATGGCGTGTGCGGGCAGTTGACCGACAGGATGTCCATCCGGCTGACCATCTGGTCGAGGCTTTCCCAGAAGGTGGCATCCAGGTCGGCCTCGATCTCGGGGCGCAGACGCTTGCGGTTGTTGTAATGCACCTGCATGCCAAAGGCGCGGGCGCGCCGTGCCACCGCCTGACCGATCCGGCCCATGCCAAGGATGCCCAGTCGTTTGCCGCCCAGACGCCCGCCAAGATAGGCCGTCGGCGCCCAGCCCTGCCATTCCCCAGCCTGCATCACGGCAAGGCCTTCGGGGATGCGGCGGGTCACGGCCATGATCAGCGCAAGGGTCATGTCGGCGGTGTCTTCGGTGACCACGCCGGGGGTGTTCGACACCAGAATCCCGCGCTGGCGGGCGGTGGAGACGTCGATGTGATCCACACCCGCGCCGTAATTGGCGATCAGTTTCAGCTTGTCCCCGGCCTGACCGATCAGCGCCGCATCAATCTGATCGGTGACGCAGGGCACCAGCACATCGGCGCGGCGCATGGCATCGGTCAACTCGTCGCGTGACATTCTGGTGTCGGGGTCGCGCAGATCGACATCGAACAGTTCCTTCATCCGTGTCTCGACGGGTTCGGGCAACCGTCGCGTGACTACAACACTCAGCCGTTGTGCGGGCATCGGGGCCTCCCTGGACTTGATCTTGGCGCGCGCCTGAGGGCAAAGTGACGGGAACCGGGGCGGGGCACAAGACCCTATGCGACCATGACCGGAAAGTTGAGCGTATGCAGCCCTTTGCCGGGCTGTCCGACAAGCAGAACCAACAGACCGGGGGCACACCCGGCCACAGGCGGATGGTGAACAAGATGCTGAAGGCACTGGTTGCGGGCTTTGTCCTGATCGGACTGGCGGGTCCGGCGCTGGCAGAGGTTGTCAGGCCCAAACAGCGGCCCACGCTGATATCGGCGCCCCTTGCGCCCGATGTGCCGCTGACGGCGACCGAGGCCACGGGCGCGCCGCCAGAGATGAGGCCCCTGGGCCCGCCCGCGCCGCGCGCGGCCGCCCCGGTTGCCGAACCGCGCGATCCGAACAAGGGCGCGGTGACCAATCTGCCGCTGCCGCGCTATGTCTCGCTCAAGACCGGCGAGGGCAATGCCCGGCGCGGGCCCGGGTTGTCGCACCGCATTGACTGGGTGTTCACCCGGGTCGGCATGCCGCTGAAGATCACCGCCGAGCATGGCCATTGGCGGCGGGTCGAGGATGCCGAGGGTCTGGGCGGCTGGGTGCATTATGCGCTGTTGTCGGGGGTGCGTTCGGTAATGGTGGCCGATGAAATGGCCACGTTCTACAGCCGCGCCGATACCGCCTCGCTGGCGGCGTTCCAGGCCGAGCGTGGCGTGGTGGCGCGGGTGATCAGCTGCAAGGATGGCTGGTGCCGGGTCACGGTGAACAAGCAAAGGGGCTGGGCCCCGGTCAGCAGCCTTTGGGGTGTGACCGAGGATGAAGTCATCGACTGACGGCCCATTGTTCGCCCGCCCGAACGGCACTTGCGCTTGACCGGCGGCAAAGGGTAGCGCATGCCCGTTTAGCGCAACTATGGGGGCTGCGATGGCATCCGAACAGACACGGCTGAACCTGTCGGCGGGCATTGCCTCAGTCTCTGTGGCCTCGATGCTGGTGGTATTGAAGCTTTGGGCGCTGGGGCAGACCGGGTCTTTGTCGGTGGCGGCGTCCTTGGCCGACAGTGCGATGGATCTGATGGTCAGCCTGATGGCGATGGCGGCGATCTTCTATGCGGCCAAGCCTGCCGATGAGGATCATGCCTTTGGCCATACCTCGGCCGAGGATCTGGCCTCGCTCGGGCAGGCGGTGTTCATTCTGGTGTCTGCGGGGGTGATCGGTGTGGCGGCGGTGCAGCGCTTGCTGGCCCCGGTGCCCGATACCATCAGCCGCGAAGGCGTCGGCATGGGGGTGATGGCGGTGTCGATCCTGCTGACGCTGGGGCTGGTGCTGTGGCAGGGCCGGGTCGCCCGGCGCACCGGCAACAAGGTCGTGGCAGCGGACCGGCTGCATTATCTGGGCGATCTGCTGCCCAACATCGGCGCGATTGCCTCGCTCTGGGCGTCACGCGCCTTTGGACTGACCTCGGTGGATTCGGTGGTGGCGCTGGCGGCGGCGGGGATGCTGGCGCTGGGGGCCGTGCGGATCGGGCGCGATGCGTTCAACGCGCTGATGGACCGCCGGGCCGATCCGGTGGTGATTGCCGGGATCGAGGCGATCGCCCGTGATTGGCCGGGGGTGCAGGGCTACCATGACATCAAGACCCGGACGGCGGGAAGCCGGATTTTCGTGCAGATCCATATCGAGCTGGATGGCAGCCAGCCCTTGCGCGAAGCGCATGCGGTCGGTGCAGGATTGCGGCGCGCCATTCTGCAGGCCTATCCGCAGGCGGATGTGATCGTGCACAAGGATGTGGCGAAACAGGATGGCCCGGTTTCCGGGACTCTGTGACTGGCCCCTGTCTGAAACATCATTCCAGAGCGGCTTGAATTATTCTACGATTCGCTCCAATTATACGCGCGTATAACAGGGAGCCGTCATGACCGAGGACCGCCGTCCCTATCGCCGCGAGTCGCAGGAGCAGCGCCGCGAGGCATTGATCACTGCCGCGCTGGAACTGCTGGCCGAAGGCGGCGCGCAGGCCGCCACCGTGCGCGCGATCGCCGATCGGGCGGGGATCACCGCCGGGCTGATCCGGCATTACTTCCAGTCCAAGGATGATCTGACCCGCGCCGCCTATGCCGCGCTGATGGAGCGGATGGTGGTGGAAAGTGTGGCCGCGACCGAAAACGCCTACGATGATCCGGCAGCAAGGCTGGCGGCCTTTGTTTCGGTCAGCCTGCGGCCTCCGGTGATGGATGCGGGCCGGGTGCGGCTCTGGGCCGGGTTCCTGCATCTGGTGCAGCGCGACCCGATGATGCGCGACGTGCATGAGACAACCTATCTGGGCTATCGCGACCGGCTGCAGGCGTTGATTCTGGCGCTTCCGGGCAAGGGTGACCCGACCGAGGCGCGGACGCTGTCCATCGCCTGCAATGCGGTGATTGACGGGCTGTGGCTGGAGGGCGGGACCCTGCCCGAGAGCTTTGCCGCCGGAGAGGTCGAGCGGATCGGCCTGTCTGCCATTGCCGCGATTCTGAAAACGCCGCTGCCGCTGCCCCCCCCTGCCCCCAACTCTGCCGAGGTTCCATGAAATACGCTTCCGTTCTTGATGATCTGGCCGGGTTGGGGGGCGCTAAATGGGGGGTTCACATGCGGGCCCGCGCGCTGAAGGCCGAGGGGCGGCAGGTGCTGGAGCTGACGATCGGCGAGCCGGACACGCCACCGCCCGCCCGGCTGCTCGAGGTTGCAGCGGCGGCGATGATGTCCGGGCGCACGGGCTATTCCAACGGGCGGGGCGAGGCCGGGCTGTTGCGGGCGCTGGCCGACCGCTATACGGCGCGCCGCGGGCGGCGGTTCGGGACGGACCAGTTCCTGTGCCTGCCGGGCACGCAGACCGTTCTTTACACGGTGCTGCGCGCGCTGGTCGAAGGCGGGGATGAAGTGCTGGTGGGCGACCCGATGTATGCCACCTATGAAGGCGTGATCCGTTCCAGTGGTGCAGCCATGGTGCCGGTGCCGTTGCGCGCCGAACATGGGTTCCGGATGCAGGCGGCGGATGTGGCGGCGCGGATCACCCCCCGCAGCCGGGTCCTGTTCCTGAACACGCCGCACAACCCGACCGGCGCTGTGCTGCGCGCCGAGGATATCGCGGCCTTGGGCGCGGTGGCGAAGGCGCATGATCTGTGGATCCTGTCGGATGAAGTCTATGAGGAACTGGTGTTTGAGGGCACCGATTTTATCTCGCCCTTGTCGTCGCCCGATCTGGAGAACCGGGTGATTGCGGCCTCGTCGATCTCCAAATCCCATGCCGCACCCGGGTTCCGCTCGGGCTGGTGCGCGGGCCCGGCAGATTTCATCAGCCGGGCCTTGCCCCTGGCCGAAACCATGCTGTTCGGCAACCAGCCGTTTCTGGCCGATGCGACGGCGGATGCGATTGCCGCCCCCTCGCCTGTGGCAAGGGGGATGGCCGCGCGCTATGCGGCACGGGCGCAGGGGCTGGCTGATGTGCTCGACGGGGTGGCGGGGCTGCGTGTGCATCGCCCCGATGCAGGTATGTTCGCGCTGCTGGATGTGCGGGCGAGCGGGCTTTCGGGTGAGGCTTTTGCGCTGGCCCTGCTGGAGGCCGAGGGCGTGGCCTGCATGCCGGGGGAAAGCTTTGGCGACGGGCTGGCGGGCTGGCTGCGGATCAGCCTGACGCAACCCGATGCGGTGATGGAGGAAGCGGCGGCGCGGATCGCGCGATTTGCGCGCAAGGGGGGCTAGGCGATGGCAACAGTGGGGATGCGTCTGGTCGAAGGGCTGGCGGCGCGCGGGGTTGAGGTGGTGTTCGGTATCCCCGGTGTGCATACGGTGGAACTCTACCGGGGGCTGGCAGGCTCCGCCGTGCGACATGTGACGGCGCGGCATGAGCAGGGGGCGGGTTTCATGGCCGATGGCTATGCCCGGGTGACCGGCAGGCCGGGTGTCGCTTTTGTGATCACCGGGCCGGGGCTGACCAATGCTTTGACCGCGATGGCGCAGGCCCTCGCCGATTCGGTGCCGATCCTGGTCGTGTCGGGGGTGAACCGGCGCGCCTCGCTGGGGCAAGGCTATGGCCTGCTGCATGAATTGCCCGATCAGGCCGGGATGGTGCGGGCATTGTGCCCGACGCTGCAGGTAACCGCGCCCGAAATGCTGGGCCCGGTGCTGGACCGGGCCTTTGCGCTGATGCTCGGCGCGCGGCCCGGCCCAGTGCATATCGAGGTGCCCACCGATGTGATGGCGCTGGAGTCAGCGGCGTTGCCGTCCGCGCTGCCACTGGCCTTGCGCGCGCCGGATGCACGGACGCTGGCCGAGGCCGCGCAGCGCATGGATGCCGCGCGGCGGATGGTGATATTGGCGGGCGGCGGCGCGAAAGCGGCGGCGGGTGGTTTGCGCGCACTGGCCCAAGCGCTGGATGCGCCGGTGGTGCAGACGGTGAATGCGCGCGGCGTGATGTTCGGGCATCCGCTTGGCGTGCCTGCCTCGCCCAGCCTTGAGGCGGTGCGGGCGCTGATTGCCGGGGCCGATCTGGTGCTGGCGGTGGGCACCGAACTGGGACCGACCGATTACGACATGTATGTGCGCGGCGGCTTTCCCGATCTGTCGGGGATGATCCGCATCGACGTCTGCGCTGAACAACTGGCCCGCCATCCAGCGGCGCTGCGAATTCAGGCCGATGCCGGTCTGACGCTGGACGCTCTGGCGCAGGTGGCAAAGCCCCGGCAGGCCGATGGTCCGGAACGGGCCGAGGCCTGCCGGATCGCGGCGCGGGCCGAACTGGCGGGGCTGCATCCGGCGATGACCCTGCAATTGGGGATCGTCGAGGCGATTCGCGATGCGCTGCCCGGCGGAATCATCATCGGCGACAGCACCCAGCCGGTCTATGCCGCAAACCTCTGCTATGACCACGACCGCCCGGGCGGCTGGTTCAACGCCGCTACCGGCTATGGTGCGCTTGGCTTTGGCCCCGGTGCCGCCATCGGCGCGGCTTTGGGTGCGCCCGGAACCGCGATCGCCTGTCTGATCGGCGACGGAGGATTACAATTCAGCGCCGCTGAATTACGCACCGCCCTTGATGAGCACCTGCCCATATCCTTCATCGTATGGAACAATGCCGGCTTCCGCGAGATTGCCGAGGCGATGGCGGGCGCAGGCGCGCAGGTGATCGGCTGTGATCCGTCCCCGCTGAGTCTCGCGCCCTTTGCCGAGGCCTGCGGGCTGCCCTTTGTCAGCCTTTCGCCCGAGCCGGGCGCCCTGCGCGCGGCCCTGCAGCAGCCGCACAGCGGGCCACGCCTGATCGAGTTGCGCGCGCCATAAAAAGGCCCTCCCGGTAAGTCACTGATTTCAAACATGCTATCCCATAGCAGAGCCGCGTCTTTGCCTAGCGCGGCGCATCGGCGCATATCTTTTCCCATCACAGCGGCGCTCTGCTCAGCCCCGCGATACATGGGAAAGGAAACCCGATGTTCACATCTTTCAAGACCGCGGCGATCACCACTGTCACCGCCTTGTCGATCGCCGTCACTGCCGCTGCCCCGGCGGAGGCGCTTGGCAAGAACGAGCGCAACTTCCTCAAGGGCGTTGCCGCCGCTGTCATCGTCGGTGCGCTGATCAATGATGCGCAGGCCCGTGCGCCTCAGCCGCAGCCGGTCTACCGCCCGCAGCCGCAACCGCAACCCGTCTACCGCCCGCAACCACAGCCGCAACCGCAATACCGACCCTATCCTTACGAGCAGCCACAGCACCACGCCCGCCCGCGTCAGGACCATCACCAAAGCACCAGTGGCCGAGTGATCGGGGCGAACAACTCGGTTCATGCCACGATCGCAGCACAATCGTTCAACAGCTATTCAGCAGCGCAGCGCCGCGCGATCCAGAGCCGCCTGCGCGCCTTTGGCTACTATAACGGCGGGATCGACGCGGCCTTTGGCCCCGGCACCTATCGAGCCGTGGTGGCCTATGCCCGCGACACCGGCGGCGAGCACCAGTTGCAGACCCGCGCCGGCAGCTTCGGGGTCTATGACAGCCTGATCTACTGATCGAGGCACCAGAGTTTCGAGCAACGCTTTGCCAATCTGTCCCCCAGGGCAAAGCGTACCCAGCGCCCCGGCCCTCCCCGGTCGGGGCGCGCATATTGCCCTTGAAGTTATTTTGCCCACCGTCTTGCCATCTCTCATTCTTCGGCAGAACGGTTCCTGCGCCCCGGCCATATTCAGGCCGGGGCGATTTTCCCCCACCCTTTTCCCAAACCGTCTTGTCGATGTCCCCAACGGCAAGGCGTGTCCAGCGCCCCGGCTTCCCCGGCCGGGGCGTTTTTTTTTCGGCGGAATGATTGTTTTCCTTGCGCCTGAATTTTCACCAAGGATTGCCCCCCGGCCTGCGTCTGACCTATCGTGATGCTGATGGAAACGCCTGACGAAACCCTTGCACATGCCGCCGCCAGCGGCGACCGCGCCGCCTTCGCGGCGCTGGTCACCCGGCATTACGACCGGATCTTCGGACTGGGCTGGCGGCTGACCGGCAGCCGGGCCGAAGCCGAGGATCTGGCGCAGGAAATCTGCGCCGCCCTGCCCCACCGCCTGCGCGGCTGGCGGGCCGAGGCGCGGTTCACCACATGGCTTTACCGCGTGGTGGTGAATGCGGCCCACGACGCCCGTCGCCGTACCGCCGTGCGCAATCGCGCCGCCGATGGCTGGGGGGATTGGGAAATCTCCCGGCAGGCAGCGATGGCCGAGGACCGCGCGGCGCAGGACTGGCTGGCGACTGCAATGGCGCGGCTGCCGGTGGAACTGCGCGACACCGTGGCGTTGGTGCTGGGCGAAGAAATGACCCAGGCCGAAGCCGGAACGGTGCTGGGCCTGTCCGAAGGCACGATTGCCTGGCGGATGTCGGAGGTAAAAAAACGGCTGCGCGCCATGGCCGCCGAGGAGGCAAAGGCATGACCCGCGACCCGGAACTCGACAAACTCAAAGCCGCACTCAAAGCCGCACCTGCCAGCGACCCGGCCGCAAAAGCCGCGGCTCTGGCGCGCGCGATGGAGGCGTTTGAGGACTCTGCTCTGGCCCGCCAAGGATTTGCGGCCCCGCTGCGTCCCACTGCCGACCCCCCGCAGAGGGCGGGGTTCGGGAGTGGAGTGCGCAAGATGCTGAATACACTGAAACAGAAACCCGTGCTGGCGGCGACCACCTCTGCCGCGGCCCTGGCGTTGGGCCTGGTGGTGTTTCTTCCGCAGACCGAGGCACCGCCCGGCCGCATGACCGCGCCACGCCCGTCCGAAGCCCCGGCGCCAGCCACCCCGGAACAGCGTAGCGAACAGGTGACGGTCACGGCAACCGCCCCGGTGGCAGAGGCCACCCCCGCGCAGGGGTCTGTGATGACCCGCAAGGCCGCGCCCGCCGATGCAATGTCCGAGCCGGCGGGCGGGATCGCCGATCTGGCGATGGAGGCCCCGGAGATGTCGCCTTCGGTTGCAGTGATGACCGCACAGGACCATCCGGCGAAGCAGCCCGCAACTGACGAAGCCTTTGCCAACGCTGGCGACAACCCGGTGCAGGTTACGGCGGAAGCCCCGGTTTCCACCTTTTCGATCGACGTGGATACAGCGTCTTACGCGGTCATCCGCAGCAGCCTGATGGCGGGTTCCCTGCCCGACCCCGATATGGTGCGGGTGGAGGAAATGGTGAACTACTTCCCCTACACCTACCCCGCCCCCGAAGCCGGCGAGCCGCCGTTCCGCCCGACCGTCACCGTGATGCCGACGCCGTGGAACGCGCAGACCCGGCTGGTGCATATCGCGCTGCAGGGGCGCATGCCCGAGATCGCCGCCCGACCCGCGCTGAACCTTGTGTTCCTGATCGACACCTCCGGTTCGATGAATGAGCCCGACAAGCTGCCCCTTCTCAAGCAATCGCTGGGGCTGTTGCTGGGCGAGTTGCGGCCCGAGGATCAGGTGGCCATCGTTGCCTATGCCGGATCGGCGGGCGAGGTGCTGCCCCCGACCCCGGCCTCGGACCGTGCCACCATTCTCGACGCGCTGAACCGGCTGGAGGCGGGCGGGGCCACGGCGGGGGCAGAGGGGCTGACGCTGGCTTATCGTCTGGCGCAGGGCATGACCGCGGCGGGCGAAGTCAGCCGGATTCTTTTGGCCACCGATGGCGATTTCAATGTGGGGGTGGATGACCCGGAGGGGTTGGAGGCCTATGTCGCCCGCAAGCGCAACACCGGGGTTTACCTGTCGGTGCTGGGCTTTGGCCGGGGCAATCTGGACGATGCGGTGATGCAGTCGCTGGCACAGAACGGCAACGGGATGGCCGCCTATATCGACACGCTGCAAGAGGCGCGCAAGGTGCTGGTCGACCAGCTGACCGGGGCGCTGTTCCCGATTGCCGATGATGTGAAGATCCAGGTCGAATGGAACCCGGCGCAGGTCGCGGAATACCGGCTGATCGGCTACGAGACCCGCGCCCTGCGGCGTCAAGACTTCAACAATGATGCTGTGGACGCGGGCGAAATCGGTGCGGGCCATGCAGTGACGGCGATCTATGAGGTCACGGCACCGGGCAGCCCGGCCCTGCTGCACGATCCCTTGCGCTACGGCCCGGCGGTCGCCGATGCGATGGCCGAAGGTGCCGCGACGGGGGAGATCGTGGAAGACGCGCCCGAGCTGGGCTTTGTGCGCCTCCGCTACAAGGCCCCGCGTGAAACGGTCAGCGCGCTGATCGAGGCACCGATCGTGGCGGTGGGTGAAGCTGGCGCGGATGCGCGCTTTGCTGCCGCGATCGCCGGGTTCGGGCAGTTGTTGCGCGGATCACCCTATCTGGGCGGCTGGGGCTGGGAGGATGCGATCACGCTGGCCGAGGCGAACCGGGGTGACGATCGTTTTGGCTACCGGATCGAGGCAGTCAATCTGATGCGTCTGGCGCAATCACTGGCGCGATAGGCGGCTGCGGGGGCTCTTGCGCCCTGATGGGCGTCATTGCCCGCGATGAGCGCCGTCAGGCTCGATGAGCGGCCAGCCACGGAAAAGGCCCGCCGTACCCTGTTCGGCGGGCCTCTCGATCAGCGCTTTGGCGGATCAGGCTTCGGAGTTTGCGATCACCCTGGCCTCGACATCCGCCGGGCGGCCAATCTCGATCCGGCGGGGTTTCAGCGCCTCGGGCGTCTCACGGATCAGGTCGATATGCAGCATGCCATGCTCATGCACAGCGCCGGTCACGCGGACATGATCGGCCAGCGCAAAGCGCCGCTCGAACGCGCGGGTGGCAATGCCACGGTGCAGATAGGTCTTGCCCTCGGCCTCGGGGGCCTTGCGGGCGGTGACATGCAGCGCGCCTTCCTTCACCTCGACCGACAATTCGTCGGGGGTGAAACCGGCTACGGCAACCGAGATGCGATAGGCGTCATCGGCGGTTTTCTCGATGTTGTAGGGCGGATAGGTCGGCTGCGCCACATCGGCCGACAGCGCGCGGTCCATCAGGTCGGCAATGCGGTCAAAGCCGACGGTGGCACGATAGAGCGGGGCAAGATCAAAGTTGCGCATGGGTCATCCTTTTCAAAAGCGATGCGAAGTGAAACCCCCCGGTCAGGGGCGGGTCAATCGTTGCTCCGGGCCCATTGTGGCACCCGGATAGGCCAAAGGTAGGAAGACCAAAACGGCGTTTCAAGAGGGCGCAAGCGGCCCGCTTCAGGCGGCGCCTCAGTTGCCCGGCGGGCGGACAAAACGCGCGCCGCCCGCGCTGCGCGTGGCGGACCCTGCACCGATGCGCTTTGCCGCTGGGGCGGGCCGGTCGGCTGTGATGACGGCGCGACCCGCGCGCAATTGCGCCTTCAGGTCCGACACCAGTAGCGGCAGCTCCATACCGAAGGCCACTGTCTTGCCCTTCATGCTGTGCCCTCCCGAAATGATCGACACGATCCGCGCCCGCCCCCGGCTGCGGTCAAACACCGGCGCGCCGGACGACCCGAAGGACACGTCGCAATCCACCGCGATCAACCCCTGATGCCGCCCCAGCACCTTGCAGGCGCGCTGCCACGACAGCGCTGTGTCACGCCCCCGCGCATAGGAGACGACGCTCACCTCATCCCCCGTGCCGGGACTGTCGACCGCAAAAGGCGGGGCCAATGCGGTAGAGATCGGCGTCGCAAGCTCCAGCAGCGCCACGTCATGGCGGATCTGCTCCGCCTCCTGCAGGCCGGTCGGAGACGCCTGATAGCGGCTGTGCGCGGTGACGCGGGCCACCTGCGCCTCGGCAACCGAGGTGCCATCGGCATGACCGGCGCGAAAGGTGATGCTTTCGACCGCAACCGGCGCGCCGGTCGGCCCGAACAGGCAATGCGCGGCGGTCAGCACCAGATCGGCCGCGATCAGCGTGCCGGTGCAGCTGTGCACATCGCCCACATCCACGCGGCCCACGGCCTTCCAACTGCTGATCTGATCAGGCCGGCTCAGCCGCTCCAGACCGGAGTTCTGCGCCAGCCCGAGGCCCGGGACCAGAACGGCCAGGCACAGGACCCAGGCGCCCCTCATGGCTGCACGAACTTGCCACCCGATCCGCCGGACAGCACCCGCACATTGTCGGGCCGCAGGCGCGACCCGCCCTCGGCCAGTCCGGCCCGCAGAAACTCGACATGATCGGCAAGCGGTGTGCTGAGCGCCACTTTCTCCCCATCCACCTCGGCCTTGGCCGAAATCACCGAAACAATGCGCAAGGTGCCGTCACGCAACGAAAACACCGGCGCGCCGGATGAGCCGAAATCGACATCGCAGGACAGGACAAGCGTGTCGAAATTACTGCCACCGGGCTTCATCACCACCCCGGCCCGCAGGATGGATTGCCGCCCCAGCACATGGCAGACCTGTTGCAGCGACGGCGCATCGGCCCTGTCCTGCGCATAGGATACCACGCCCACCTCATCGCCGGTCTGCGGGCGCGCATCGGTGGCATAGGGCCGGACCGAGGGCAGGCGGATCGGCTGATCCAGTTGCAGCAGCGCCACGTCAAACGGCACCCGGTCGGCACTGTCGCGGCCACCATAGACATATTCCGGATGCGCCAGAACCTTGCTCACGCCGCGATAGGCCGCCGCCCGCCCGTTGCGCCAGCCGGCCAGAAACTGGATATCGCGCGTGTCGATACTGGCCCCGGTGATCTTGTCGAACAGACAATGCGCGGCGGTCAGCACCAGATCTTCGGCAATCAGCGCCCCGGTACAGAACCCCCGCTCACCCAGATTGAGCCGCCCGACCGCCTCCCACCCGCGCGAGTCATCGCCGGTCTGCAGGCTGCGCAGGCCGATTTCCTGCGCCAGCGCCGGGGCGGACAGGCCGGGTGGCATCCAAAGGGCCGCAAGACCGATGATAAAGGCGCGAATGGAACGCATGAAACCTCCGTAACCCGTATGCAGCGCAGTGCCTGCCGAGTTTGGCGGATTTGTGGCCGTCCGTCACCAGCCTGACCAGAACAGTCCTGCACAGCAGCGCCCAAGCTTGTCCCAAAACCCGCTTGAGGGTACACTCACCCGACAAAGGCAAAGAATTCCAAGTGCAACAAATCAACATTCAGGTGACCCATGCGTAAATCTGTATTGACGACACTTCCCCTGATCCTTTGTCTGGCAGCCCCGGTCGCCGCAGATCCTGCCGTGGGCCTTGGTGTGACCTTTACCTGGGGCGGCGGCTCCAAAGGTGACACCGGCATCGGTTTGCGGGTGTTTTCCAATGATGAGCGCAGCAAATTCGCTGGCTCGCTGGGCGTGGATTACATGCTGCGCTCGCAGCGTATCCGTCCGAACATCGGCGTCGCTTATCTGGCGGCGAAAAGCTATGTCGGCATGGACGTCGGCTTTGGCTTCGGTGGCGAAGGGGTGGATGTCGGCGTCGGGCTTGGCTTCGCCAACACCCGCAAGAAGGCAGCACCTGCCCCTGTGGTCGTTATTGTCACCCCACCGCCGACCTGATCGGATTTGCCCGCAACACTCCGGCCGGGTCAGCCTGACCCGGCGCTCAGGCCGACCCTGCGCCCAGCGCGCGGGGCTCCGGCCCGCCGGTCGCCCAGTCCAGCAGCTCCACGGTATGCACGATGGGCACCTTCGTGCCCGACCCGATCTGCATCATGCAGCCGATATTGCCCGCTGCGATGATATCGGGCGCTTTAGCCTCAAGCGTCTGCACCTTGCGCGCTTTCAGTTGCTGGCTGATCTCCGGTTGCAGCAGGTTGTAGGTGCCCGCCGAACCACAACACAAATGGCTGTCGGAAGGCTCCACCACGGTAAACCCCGCACGTTTCAGCAAGTCTTTCGGCAGCGTCTTGATCTGCTGGCCATGCTGCAGGCTGCAGGCGGCATGATAGGCCACCCTGATGCCCTTTGGCGCGCCTTCGGGAATACCCAGCTTTGTCAACACCTCCGACACATCCATCGCCAGCCCGGCAATCGTCGCAGCTTCGGCGGCCAGCGGACCCGAGCGGAACATGTGGCTGTAATCCTTGATGGTGGTGCCGCAGCCGGAGGTGTTGATCACGATGGCATCCAGCCCCGCACCGTTCTTCTCGGCCATCCATGCCCGGATATTGGCGGCAGCCGAGGCATGCGACAGGTCCGCCTTGCCCATGTGATGGGTCAGCGCCCCGCAACAGCCCGCACCTTGCGCCACCACCACCTCGGCCCCCAGCCGGCGCAGGATGCGGATGGTGGCATCGTTGATATCGGTGTTCAAAGCCTTTTGCGCGCAGCCGGTCATCAGAGCCACCCGCATCCGCCTCTGCGCGGCAGCGGCAAAAACCTGCGGATCATCATTGCGGCTGACCGGAGGAATCGGCACCGCCGCCATCTCCAGCATCGCGCGCAGGCGCGCATCCGGCACCATGCGCCGGAACGGCCGCACCAGTTTGGCCCCGGACATCGCCAGCCGGAACCGCATCGGATAGGGGATGATCCACGCCAGCACAGCGCGCAACACCCGGTCCATCAGCGGCCGCCTGTAGGTCGCCTCGATATACGCGCGCGCTTGGTCCACCAGATGCATGTAATGCACGCCACTGGGACAGGTGGTCATGCAAGCCAGACAGGACAGGCAACGGTCGATATGCTTCACGGTCTGCGCATCGGCAGGGCGACCCTGTTCCAACATATCCTTGATCAGGTAGATCCGCCCGCGCGGGCTGTCCAACTCGTCGCCCAGCACCTGATAGGTCGGGCAGGTCGCGGTGCAAAAGCCGCAATGCACACAGGACCGCAGCACCTCATTGGCGCGGGCAATGCCCGGGTCCTTCAGCTGATCGGGGGTGAATGTGGTCTGCATGTCATGTCCCCATCAGGCCAGAGTTCAGGATGCCGCGCGGATCGAACTTCGCCCGTAGGCCCCGGGTCAGCGCCGCCACACCCGGCGGCTCGGGGTGAAACGCCCCCGGCCCGGCGCCCCGCAGCCGCGTGGCATGGCCGGCAAACGCGCCCAGCCGCGCCCGCAGATCGGCACCCGGCGCGACCAGCGCCCAGATCAGCCCGCCGCCCCAGTCATAAAGCACCGCCTCCGCCCCCAGACGCGCCACCAGCCCCGGCGCATCCGTTGGCCTGACCGACACGCGCCAGACATCCCCGGCGCGGTCCTGAAACGGCACCACATCGCGGATACCCGCCCAGCGCGCCGTGCCCTCCTCGACCTCCACTGCACCAAACCCCGCCAGATGGCGCTGCAACCGCCCGGCGCGATAGGCGACCGAGGCGGCAAACCCCTCGATCCGCAGGAACGTGCCCTGCCCCGGCCAATGCGCCGCCCCCGTCACCTCAAAGGGTGATCCCAGCGCCGCCGCCATCGCCTGCACCGCCTGTGCATCTGTCAACCCCCGCAGGATCAGCGTCGCCCCCGCCTCCGGCACCGGCAAGAGCTTGAAGCTGACCTCGCTCAGCACCCCCAAAGTGCCCCATGATCCGGCCATCAGCTTGACCAGATCATAGCCGGTGACATTCTTCATCACCCGTCCACCGTTCTTGATCACCCTGCCCATACCATCCACAAACCGCACCCCGATCAGAAAATCGCGGCAGGCCCCGGCCTGCACCCGGCGCGGCCCGCTGGCATTGGCGGCCACCACCCCGCCCAGCGTGCTCTCACCCGCCCGCCCAAACAGCCCGCGCATGTCCGGCACCTCGAACGGCAACCGCTGCCCTTCGCCCGCCAGCAGCGCCTCCACTTCTGCCAGAGGCGTCCCCGCCCCGGCCACCAGCGTCAGCGCGCCCGGCTCGTAAAGCGCCACACCCGAAAGCCCGCCGGTGTCCAGCACCGAACCGTCACAGGCCCCGACACACCGCGTGCCCCCACCCCGAACCACAATCGGCCCGGTCACGTCGCGGATAAACCCGGCCAGTTCGGCCTCGGAAGTCGGCTGCATGGATTGCTGCTTTCAAAATACTCTCGGGGGGGGGCCGGGGGGGCAGACAGCCCCCCCCGGGGGGGTCAGGCAGCGCGCCGCCCGGCGGTCACGCTCAAGGGAAACACCTTGGCCGGGTTCAGCAGCCATGCCGGGTCAAACACATCCTTGACCCACAGCTGTGCCTCCATATCCTCGGGCGCGAACTGCACCCCCATCAGATCGCGTTTCTCGATCCCCACGCCATGCTCTCCGGTCAGGCAGCCGCCGACCTCCACACACAGCCGCAGGATATCGGCACCCAAAGCCTCGCACAATTCCAGATCGCCGGGCTTGTTGGCGTCGAACAGGATCAGCGGGTGCATGTTGCCATCGCCCGCGTGGAACACGTTGGCCACATCAAGCCCCACGGCTTTCGACATCTCGGCGATCCGGCGCAGCACGTAAGGCAGCGACGACACCGGAATCGTGCCATCAAGGCACATATAATCATTGATCTGCCCCATCGCGCCAAAGGCCGATTTACGGCCCAGCCAGATGCGTTTGGCCTGGTCCTCATCCGCCGCCTCGCGGAACTCCACCGGGTTGTGGCGCAGCGCGATTTCCCGGATCAGCGCCAGTTGTTCGTCGATCTCGGCCAGGGAGCCCTCGACCTCGATGATCAGCAGTGCCTCGCACATCGGATAGCCCGCTTTTGCAAAGGCTTCCGTGGCCTCGATACAGGGGCGATCCATGAATTCGATCGCCACCGGCAGCACGCCAGCCTTGATGACGTCGGACACGCATTGCCCGGCAACTTCGTTGCTGTCGAACCCGACCAGCACCGGCCGTGCCCCTTCGGGCTTTGGCAGGATGCGCAGCGTCGCCTCGGTCACCACACCCAGCTGCCCCTCACTTCCGCAAATCACTCCCAGCAGGTCCAGCCCGCACGGGTCCATATAGGGGCCGCCTATTTCCAGCACGGTGCCATCCATCTGCACCAGTGTCACCCCCAGCAGGTTGTTGGTCGTCACCCCGTATTTCAGACAATGCGCCCCGCCCGAATTCATCGCGATATTGCCCGCGATCGCACAGGCAAGCTGGCTGGACGGGTCGGGGGCATAGAAAAACCCGTCCGCCTCCACCGCTCCCGTGACGCTCAGATTGGTCCGGCCTGACTGCACCCGGATGAAGCGGTTGTCATAATCGGTCTCGATCACACCGTTCATCCGCGCCACGCCCAGCACCACGCAATCCGCCGTCGGCAGCGCGCCGCCTGCCAGCGAGGTGCCCGAGCCGCGCGGGACCACGGGCACGCCCTCTTCAAAGCAGATGCGCAACACATCGGACACCTCGCCGGTGCTGCGCGGCAGCACGACGGCCAGCGGCGGGCACCGATAGGCGGTCAGTGCATCACATTCATAGGCGCGGGTTTCGGCCTGATCCTCGATCACCGCATCGGCGGGCAGCACAGTGCGCAGCCGCGCCACGATATGGGCTTTCGCTGCGAGAACCATCATGTCTGGCACTGGCATTTCCATCGGCGTCCCCTGTCCTGTAAAAGACCTGCCTGCAAAAGAATGGCTCAACATATCGCAGAAATTGGTAAAATGAAATAACCAATTTTTAGCATGGGAAAGGCCAAAGGCTCCGGCTATTCTCGGGCGATGATACCGATGTTTTCCACCCTTTCCCTCGACCTGGCCGACGGCATCGCGCTTGCGGTGCTGATCGCGACATGGGTGTTGACCGGCTGGCTGGTGGAACACCCGCCGAAATCGCGACCTTCGGTCACGGTTCTGATGGCCGGGTATCGCCGCGACTGGCTGCGGCAGTTCGTGACGCGTTCACCACGCATCTTTGATGCCAATATCATCGACTCGCTGCGGCAAAGCACGGCCTTTTTCGCCTCGGCCTCGATGATCGCCATCGGCGGCGGCGTGGCGCTGATCGGCAACGTCACCAAACTGGAAGGGCTGGCGCAGGATCTGACGCTGGAGGCGGACGGGGTGCGGGTGGAGCTGAAGATCATCCTCGTGCTGCTGTTTCTGGCCAACGCGCTGCTGAAATTCGTCTGGTCGCACCGGCTGTTCGGCTATTGCGCCATCCTGATGGCGGCGGTGCCGAATGATGTGTCCGACCCGCTGGCCTATCCGCGCGCGGCGCAGGCGGCGGAAATCAACATCACGGCGGCGAAAAGCTTCAACCGCGGGCTGCAGGCGATCTACTTCGCCCTTGCCGCGATCACCTGGCTGCTGGGGCCATGGGCGCTGCTGGCGGCAACGGTGGTCACCTGCGTCGTGCTTTTGCGCCGCGAATTCGCCTCGCTGTCGCGCGTGGTCATGCTGGCGCGCTGACCTGACAGCGGGCAGCGACTCGCGCCGCCACTGCCTCGCCCGACAGCCGCGCCCCGGCGGCGGTCTGCACCAGGGGGCCGGCCAGCGCCTCTCCGGCAAACCAGATGCGGTCGGCGACCGGGTCGGCCAGAATGGAGCGGGCGGCGGATCTGCCGGGGCGGGCGACGGCGTAAGCTCCGCGCACATGCCGGTCACCGCTCCACCGTGTCATGCTGCCATGGGTGACATGGCGGCGGATGTCGCTGCCGAACAGATCGGCCAGCCGGTCGGTGGCGAAATCGACGGCGGCCTCCGGCCCCGCCGCCTCTATCTCCCAGGCAAAATCGCCCCCAACAAAGCCGACCATCAGGTCCAGATCAAATGGAAAGGCCAGAAAATACAGGTCATGCCGCGCGTGGCGCTCGATCAGCAGGTCGTCAAAGGCATCCAACCCAAGCCGCGTGCCCGACACCGCCAGCGGGATCTTGGTCAACAGGCCCATCGGCAGATCAAAGATCGCCGCCTGCACGTTCTCTGGCAAGGCGGGGGCAAAGCGGATGCCGTCGAATTGCAGCACCCCGGTCGATACGGTGACGATCACGGCCCGTGCGCGGATCTGACCAAAGGGGCCAGAAACCGTGACCCCCGGCCCATCATAGTTGATCTGCCGCACAGGGGCGTTCAGCGTCACCGGCACATCGACCCCCCAACGGTGGATCAGCGCGCCGAACCCCTCTTTGGTGAAGTAATTCGGGTCCAGATCGGCGGCGAGTTTGAAATCGGCGACCGAAATCTCGTCATCATCCGCGCCAAAATCCATCGGCCCGGCAAAGGTGGAGCTGGCGCGCAGGTAATGACAATCGGCGATCAGGCTGGACAGGCGGTCATCGGGGCTGTCATGCGCGGCGATGCAGGCGGCAAGGGCCGCCTCGGCCTCACGCATCTGCGCCATTTCCTCATCGGTGGCGCGGCGGGTGCCGAACCAAAGGTGATCCAGCGTCATGTCGTGATGATGCAGGGTCCACCCTGCCTCCCGCGCATCGGCAAAGAACGGGTTGCGGTCGGCGGCATGCAGCCAGGCGCAGCCGATATCAAAGGGCACGCCGAAATCGGTGCTGGTGGTCAGGGCGCGCCCGCCGATACGGTCCATCGCCTCCAGCACCGTGAATGTCAGCCCTGTCGCGCGCAGGGTCTTGGCGGCGGCAAGACCGGCGGCCCCGGCCCCGATGACAACAACATCGACCTCTGACATGACTTCCCCTCCCCAATTCATCCTGAAATGCGGGAAAGTCTGACCCTATCGGGTGATTCGGGGAAGGCTCAGGTAAGTTTGCGGGCCCCTTTGCGGCCCTCGATCAGCCAGGCGGCGATGGCAAAGACAGCCACCAGCAACAGCCAGACCCAGCCCGGCAACAGTGCCGCCACCCGAACATCCTGCGTGACATAGGCCCCGCGCGGGGTGATCCCGATCCAGCCACGCCCGGCGGCGGGGCGGCCATCGCGCACCATGCGCACATCGGGCGCACCATCCGACAGGCGCAGCACGCCACCGTTGGTGGCCGCCACCGTGGCCGCCAAAGGCTCGCCCGAGGCGATGGTCTCGACAAACTCGCGCGGGGATGAGGGGCCGATCGCCACAACCCGGCTCAGATCACCTTGATCCAGCCGGTAAAGCCCGACGGACGGGGCATCAAACACGCCCTCATGGCGACCGGGCGAAATCGGCACCAGCGGCAACGCGGTTTCCGCCCCATCCGGCCCGGTGATCGTGACATCGCCGGGCGGCGTTTCCTCGATGCTGCGGCGCGTCACGGTCAGGGTCTGGCCCGAGACGGTGGCCGACAGGGTCTCCTCCTCCAGCTCCGGTTCCTTCAGCATCCAGTGCGCCAGACGGCGCAGCAGTTCCAGCTGTGGCCCACCGCCCTCATACCCCCGGCCCCAAAGCCAGGCATGATCGGAGGCGAGGATCGCCACCCGCCCCTCCTCCACCCGGTTCAGGATCAGGAGTGGCCGGTTGTCCGGCCCTTCCATCACCACCTGCCCCGCGCGCGGGATCACATCGACCATGCGGAACCAGCGGCCCCAGCCGCCCTCGGGCGCCAGCGCCTCCAGCCCTTCGGTCACCGGGTGGCGGCGGCCAAGGTCGGTAAGCCGGGGCTGAAAGCCGCCCTCGATCACGCGGGCGGTCGGGTCGGCGGGCAGGATCTGCGCCAGGGGCGAGCGCCACAGGCTGTCCACCGCGCCATATTCCGGGCCAGCGGCAACCAGAACCGTGCCGCCACCGCGCACATATTGCACGATATTGTCCATGTAGGACATCGGCAGGATGCCCCGCATCGAATAGCGGTCGAACACGATCAGATCGAATTCCTCGATCTTTTCCACAAACAGTTCGCGTGTGGGAAAGGCGATCAGCGACAATTCACTGACCGGAATCCCGTCCTGCTTTTCCGGCGGGCGCAGGATGGTGAAATGCACCAGATCCACGCTCGCATCCGATTTCAGCAGGTTGCGCCAGACCCGTTCCCCGGCATGCGGCTCACCCGAGACCAGCAGCACCCGCAGCCGGTCGCGCACGCCATTGATCTGCACCACGGCGGCATTGTTGCGGTCGGTCAGCTCGCCTTCAGCGGTGGCGACGGTGAACTGCAGCACGTTCATCCCGCCATGCGGCAGCTTGACCGGCAGATCCAGATCCTCACCCACCGGCACGGTATAGGTCTGCGGCGGATCGGCATCTACCGCGATGGTCAGCTCTGCCATCGGGCTGATACTGGCGGGCACCGCGCCCTGATCCTCGATCCGCAGGGTCAGCATCACCTCTTCCCCCAGAATCGCAAAGGCCGGGGCGTTTTTCACGATCAGCCTGCGGTCCCAATCCTGCGGCTCGCCGGTCAGCAGCAGATGCAACGGCGCGGGCATATTCGGCGCAAGATCAAGATCATGCACCTGTCCGTCGCTGATGATCACCGCCCCCGCTACCCTTGCGCGCGGCTCTTCGGCCAGCGCTTCGGCCAGTGCTGTCATCGCCAGCGTGCCCGCATCCTCCGGCCCGTCACCGACGCGGGTGACGCGCAGCTCGGTATTCTCCAGCGCCGCGATTTCCGCCTGAAGCGCGGCCAGCGCGCGGGCGGTCTGGGCCGGCCGGCCCGGCAGTTGCTGGCTGGCGCTGTCATCCACCACCGCGATCACGATATCGGATTGCGGTGCGCGGTCCTCCTCCTGCAGCGCCGGGTTGGCAAGCGCCAGCAGCACCACACCCGCCGTCACGGCCCGCAGCCACCAGCCCGACAGCCCGCGCAGGACGGCCAGCGCCAGCAGCACTACTGCAAAGGCCAGCGCGCCCCACAGCAGCGGCCAAGGGATCAGCGGGGCAAAGATCAAGCTTTGTGTCATTGTCCCAACCTGTCAAGCAGCGCAGGCACATGGACCTGATCCGACTTATAGTTCCCGGTCAGCACATGCATGATCAGGTTGACGCCGAAGCGGTAAGCCAGCTCACGCTGTCGCTCGCCAGCAAACCCGCGCCCCACCGGCAACAGCGGTGCGCCAGAGGCATTGACCGCCCAGGCCGAGGCCCAGTCATTGCCGCCGATCACCACCGGGGTAACGCCATCGTTGAGGTTGCGGAACGGCATCCCGGCGGCCTGTTCGGCATCCGGCGGCGCTGCCTCCACCCACAGCGGGCTGCGCTGGTGGCGGCCGGGGAAGTCCTGCAACAGATAGAAGGTGCGGGTCAGCACATGGTCTGCCGGGATCTGCTCCAGCGGCGGGATGTTCAGCCCGGCGGCAAGCCGTTGCAAATGCTGACCTTCGGGCGAAGACCCGCCCGAGATATCTGCATCGCGGGTGTCAAACAGGATCATGCCACCGGTGCGCAGATAGTCATTTAGTTTAGAATAGGCAGCCGCCGAGGGCAACGGCTGCGCGGTGGATACCGGCCAGTAAAGAAAGGGGAAAAACGCCAGCTCGTCGGCTTCAATGTTCACGCCGATGGGCCGGTCCGGCTCGATCGAGGTGCGGGCCCAGAGGATCTCGCCAAGACCCAGCAGCCCGGCAGCCGTGGTATCGTCCAGCCGCGCATCGCCGGTCAGCACATGCGCCAGCACCAGCCCCGTAGTCGCCTGAAGCGCGAGCGCATCATCGGGGGCGTCCTGCGCCCGCGCCTGCGGCACGATCAGCGCAAGGGCGACCAGAACCGCCGCGCCACGCGCAAACCCGCCCAAGCGCCCCGAGACCCAAAGCGCTGCCAGAATATCCAGCATCAAGAGAACCAGCGCCCCCGACAGGAACGCACCCTTGAGCGCCTGTTCGGGCGGCGCTTCCAGCCCTTCGATCACCGTGCCCTGCGGCCAAGCCGCAGCGGTCAGTGTGGTTTCCGCACTGATCACATTCAGCGCCACCCGGCGATCGGACCCCGCATAAAGGCCAGGTGGCTGATCCGGGCCGGGGCCTGCGGTCAGGGCTGCGGCCAGAGCCTCGCCCGGCTGCCCCGGCAGGTCGCCCGCATCCTGCAACTGGCCGTAAGCATCCAGCACCACCTCCGGCACCCAGATCTGGCCCGCCAGATCGGCGGCTTCGGGGGCTGCGGGGCGGGTGGAGACCGCCAGCCGCTCCAGCATCGACATGAACAGGCCCGACAGCGGCAGCGTGGACCATTCGGCATTGGCGGTGACATGCACCAGCACCACCTGCCCCTGCCCCACCGGCTTGCGCGTCACCAAGGGCGTGCCATCGGCCAGCGCGGCAATGGTGCGCGCGGCAAGATCGGGATCGGGCTGCGCCAGCACCTGCGCGGTGACGGTCACATCGTCGGGCAGCGGCAAGCCGTGAAACGGCGAGTCCTCGGGGAAGGGTGCGAGGGTTTTCGGCTCGCCCCAACTCATGGCCCCCCCCACCGATCGCCCGCCTTCACGCAAGCGCACCGGCATCAGCGGGTCTTCACTCATCCGGCTGACATCGGATGCGGCCAGTTGCGGCCCGGCAAAGCGCAAGAGCAGCCCGCCGGTATCCAGCCAATCCAGCAAGGCATCGGTATCAGTCTGCGACAGCCGCGCCACATCGGCCATGATCACCACATCGGGCGAAGCGAGCAGCAGGTCGGTCAAATTGCCCTCCATCAGATCGGCCACCGGCTCCAGAGCCTGCCGCAGATAGTGCAGGGGGGACAGCAGTTGCAGCCCCTCACGATCGGCACCGCCGCCGATCAGCGCCACCTTGCGCCGTTTCAGGCTGTCATCGGTCAGGCTGACCGCCCCGGCCGAGCGCAGGCCCGCGATTTCAAACCTTGTGATCCGGTTGCGCAGCTCGGGGGGCAGCGACAGCGCCGCTTCGGCACGGGCATCACCTGCGCCAAAGTCCAGCCCGATCCGCGCCAGTTCGCGCTCCACCCCCGAGGGATCAGGTCCACGCGCCGACACCTCCACCGAAACCGTGCCGTCAGCGGGCAGGCGGGTGGCGACGAGCTGGATCGCGCCCTCGTCATAACGGGCAGGGAAAAGGGCAAACACCGGGCGCGGGCTTTCAAACACGGTGACCCCGCCCTTTGCCGCAAACGCCGCCATCAGTGCCGCGCGGCCCGGATGTTCCAGACCATCCGACAGCCAGAACGTGTCAAACCCACCCTCGGGCAAGCTGGCGGCCCATCCCGCCAGATCACGCGGCCCCCATGCCTGCGGCGTCACCCCGGCCAGACGGCTGGCCACGGCATCGGCGGCCTGAAACGCCACCTGCCCCGGCGCATCGGTCAGCCGGATCACCGCCACCGGGCGGCCATCACGCGCGGCCTCATCCACCAGCGCCGCCGCGCGGTCGATGCGCCGGGGCCAGTCACGCGCGTCGGCCCATGTCGCATCCATCGCGATCAGCAAAGGGCCACGGCCCGCCTGCCGCTCGACCGGGTTCAGCACCGGCCCGGCAAAGGCGATGATGGCAGCGGCAATCGCCGCCATCCGCAGCAGCAACAGCCACCACGGCGTCTTGTCGGCTTCTGCCTCTTCATCGCGCAGGCCCAGCAGCAACGCCACACCGGGAAAGCGACGGCGGATCGGTGCAGGCGGCACGGCGCGCAGCAAAAGCCACAACAACGGCAGCGCGATCAGGCCCAGCAGAAGCATGGGCGAGGCAAAGCCGACAGGGCCGAGCATGAACATCAGCGCCCCCCCTGCAAGGCATTGTAAATCCACAGCAAGCCGGTTTGCGCCGGTTGTCCGGTATGATGCGTGGTCACATGCCAGCCGACCGCGCGGGCCAACTCTGCCAGCCGGTCCTTGCGTTCCGCCAGCCGCGCCAGATAGCGCGCGCGCAGATCGCCCGCCTGCTGCGTCTCATGCCGCATCGCCCCGCCCATCGACTCGAAAATCGTGCGGCCGGAAAACGGAAACTCCTCCTCCGCCGGGTCCAGAACCTGTACCAGCGCGCCGCGCACGCCGCGATCGGCGGCAGCGGTCAGGGCCGCCTCCAGAGCGCCCATGTCGCCGAAGAAATCCGACAGGAAAAGCGCGCGGCCATGGCTCACCATGCCGGTGGTGGTCGGCGTGCCGTATTCGCCCGCTTCCTCCACCCCTGACAATACCGCCGCCAGCCGCACGATCTGCGCCCGACCGGGGCGCGGGGGCGTGCTGTCGCCAGCCAGCCCCACGCGTTCGCCCGCGCGCAACAACAAGACCGCCGTGGCCAAAGCCAGCAACCGCGCCCGGTCCGATTTCGGCGCACGCCTGGCATCGCCGGAAAACGCCATCGACTTCGCCGGATCAACCCAGAGCGTCACCGATTGCGCCGCCTGCCATTCGCGCTCCCGCACGAAATGCGCATCGCCCCGCGCTGATCGGCGCCAGTCGATCTGCCGCGCGGAATCGCCCACATTCACTGGCCGGTATTGCCAGAATTCATCCCCCTGCCCCGCGCGCCTGCGCCCGTGCTCGCCCATCATGACGGTGGCGGCCAACAGCTCCGCCTCCGCCATCAGGGGCGGCAGCGACTGGCCAAGCGTCTCGGCGCGGGACTGGAGGTCTATGCTCACGCAGCCGCCTCAAGCCGTAGGGTGCGCGTGGTCACCCGGTCGATGATGCCAGCCAGCGTCTCGCCGCGCGCGCGCGCCGCAAAGGACAGCGCCATCCGGTGCGTCAGAACCGGGCGGCTCATCGCCGCCACATCCGCGACCGAAGGCGCCAGCCGCCCATCCAGCAGCGCCCGCGCCCGTACCGTCAGCATCAGCGCCTGCGCCGCACGCGGGCCGGGGCCCCAGCTCAGGCTGCCCTCCAGCTCGCGCCCCTCGGCCTCGCCGGGGCGGCAGGCGCGCACCAGATCCAGGATCGCCTCCACCACCTGCTCGCCCACCGGCATCCGGCGGATGACGGATTGCGCTGCGATCAGTTCGTCAGCGGTAAAAACCTGTGTCGATTGCGCCTCTTCCGCGCCAGTGGTGGCGATCAGGATATCGCGCTCGGTCGCGCGGGTCGGGTAGTCCACATCGACCTGCACAAGGAAACGGTCCAGCTGCGCCTCGGGCAGCGGATAGGTGCCCTCCTGCTCGATCGGGTTCTGCGTCGCCAGCACATGAAACGGCTGGCCCAGCTTGCGGTGCTGGCCCGCGATGGTGACTTCCTTTTCCTGCATCGCTTGCAACAGCGCCGATTGCGTGCGCGGGCTGGCACGGTTGATCTCGTCGGCCATCAACAGCTGGCAAAACACCGGCCCTTCGATGAAGCGGAACGCCCGCGCGCCGCCATCCGCCGTTTCCAGCACCTCGGACCCAAGGATATCGGCAGGCATCAGATCGGGGGTGAACTGGATGCGGTTGGCCGAAAGCCCCATCACCGTGCCCAGCGTATCCACCAGCCGTGTCTTGCCCAGCCCGGGCAGCCCGACCAGCAGCGCATGACCGCCGCAGAGCATCGAGGCCAGAACCAGATCGACGACCTTTTCTTGCCCGATAAAGCGCTGGTTGACCGAGGCCTTGGCCTGCCCCAGCCGGTCTCCCAGCCGCTCAATCGCCTCCACAAGATCGGCTTCGGGGGGGGATATGGCCATGAGAGTGCCTCCTTGGGGTTGCTCGGGTCCCATTAGACCGAACTATGGCGAAAGGCACAAATGGCAAAAGCGGGTGAGGGACAAATGATCGTGAGATGGGGCGAACGCCCCCGGCCCAAACACAAACCCATGCAGCGCTGCGCAGAAAACAGCCGCTGCGAACGTTGCACCGCCGCGCAGAATGTCCGATCAATCAAGGAGAAGTGGCAGCCCGTAGGGGAGTCGAACCCCTCTTCCCAGGTTGAAAACCTGGTGTCCTAACCGATAGACGAACGGGCCACTGGCGGGGTCAATAGGGCAGCGGGTCGCGGCGTGCAAGGGGAAAAGTGACGCGTCAGCCGTCACTTTGGTGGCGGTTCAGCCGTCGATCCGTTTGGCCATGATCGCGATGGCCTGCTGATAGACCGTGGCGGCATTCCACTGCTTGATCACGGCAAAATTCGGCTGGCCCTCCTGATAGCCCGCGCCGGGTTGCCAACCCTTTTGCCGCAGGAAATTCGCGGTGGAGGCCATGGCATCGGTCAGGTTGTTCAGGTCGACCTTGCCATCACCATTGCCATCGACACCGTAAACCAGCGCGTTGCCGGGCAGAAACTGGGTGTGGCCCCATTCGCCATGCTTGGCCCCGACCGAATTGGGCGAAATCGACCCCTGATCCACCAGTTTCAGCGCGCCGAGCAGATGCGGTCGGAAAAAGTCGCTGCGGCGGCAGTCATAGGTCAGGGTGGCAATGGCCGAGACGATATTGGTATCACCCATGAACCCGCCAAAGGCGGTTTCCATGCCGTGGATCGCGATCAGCACCCCGGCGGGCACGCCATAGCGCTGCTCCAGCGCGGCATAGAGGTTGGCATTCTTGGCCTTGCGCTGCTTGCCCTGCCGGATGATTGTCTCTGCCCCGCGCACCTGCATGAACTTGTCCAGCGTGTAGCGGAAACTTTTCTGGTTGCGGTCCGCCCCGATGGTGGCCTGCGAATAGCTTGACGCCATCAGCGCCGCGATCCCCCGTTGCCCCACACCCGCCGCGCGGGCTTCGGCCGCCATCTCGGGCTTCCACGCCTCATACCGGCCGCCGGTATCGGAACAGAAGGCCGCCTGCGAGCCGGTGGCGGTGAAAGCAAGACCAATGGCAAGGGAAAATGACTTCAGGGCAGACATAAACGCACTCCGGACAAGATAATTTGTGCCACTGTAAAGACGCGCCGACGCGGATCAAGCAATAGCTGGCGTCGACACCGGCGTTTGATGTCAAGTTTGCGTCAGCAGGCGGATCAGACCGCCGGCTTGGCTTTCTTGCCGGTGCTGCCCGCTTCCAGCGCGGCGATCCGTGCCTCCAGTGCCGCGTTTTCCTCGCGCGCCTTGACCGCCATCGTGCGCACCGCGTCGAATTCCTCGCGCGTGACAAAATCGCGGTCGGCCAGCCAACGGTCCATCAGACCCTTCATTGCCGTTTCGGCCTCGGTCTTGGCCCCCTGCGCCACGCCCATGGCGTTGGTCATCAGCTGGCTGAGGTCGTCGAGGATCTTGTTGCGGCTTTGCATGGGGCTGGTCCTTGTTGCTCTGCCCTCCTTATATGGCCCCGCGCCTGCGCGCCGCAAGTCAGTGCGGCACATTGACAACCGGGCTCCACCTGCCGACAACCCCCCTGCCGACCCCACCTGCCGACCATGCGGACAACCGACAGCCGAGGTGCCATGTCCTACCTTCCCTTCCCGCAGATCTCGCCCGAGATCTTTGCCATCGAGATCTTTGGCATCACCCTTGCCCTGCGCTGGTATGCGCTTGCCTATATCGTCGGGCTGATCGGCGGCTGGCGGCTGGTGCTGGATACGCTGCGCAGGCCCGCATTGTGGCACGGCGCCCCCCCGATGACGGCGGAGCAGGTGGAGCGGTTGCTGACCTGGGTGATCATCGGGGTGATCCTTGGCGGGCGGCTGGGCTTCGTGCTGTTCTACCAGCCGTGGTTCTATCTACAGAACCCCGGCGCGATCCTGAAGGTGTGGGAGGGTGGGATGTCTTTCCACGGCGGTTTCCTTGGTGTGGTGGTGGCGGGCATCGTGTTTTGCCGGCGCGAGGGCATCGCGATGCTCAAGGCCGCCGATATCATGGCTCTGGCCGCCCCTCTGGGCCTGTTCCTTGGCCGGATCGCGAATTTCATCAACGCCGAGCTGTGGGGCCGCCCCACGACGATGCCATGGGGCGTGGCCTTTCCGGGTGATGCCGCCCAGACCTGCCCGGACGTGTTCGGCATCTGCGCCCGCCACCCGAGCCAGCTTTACGAGGCGGTGCTGGAGGGGCTGCTGCTGGGACTTGTGCTGTTGTGGCTGGCCTACCGGCGCGGCTGGCTGAAATGGCCCGGCGCGCTGACCGGGGTGTTTCTGGCGGGCTATGGCGCGGCACGCTTTGTGGTGGAATTCGTGCGCCAGCCCGACGCGCAATTCATCACCGAAGGCAACCCGCTGGGTCTTGCCCTGCACATTGGCGGCTATGGGTTGACCATGGGGCAGATCCTGTCCTTGCCGATGATATTGGTCGGGCTTTGGCTCCTGATGCGCGCGCGCGCCGCATGACAGAGATGGGCCGGATCATCGCCGCGCGGATCGCGGCCACGGGCCCCATCACGCTGGCCGAGTATATGGCCGAGTGTCTCTTGCACCCCGATCACGGCTATTATACCACCCGCCCCCCGTTCGGCGCGGCGGGCGATTTCACCACAGCACCCGAAATCAGCCAGATGTTCGGCGAGCTTATGGGCCTGTCGCTGGCCCAAAGCTGGCTGGATCAGGGCGCACCCAGCCCCTTTACGCTGGGGGAACTTGGCCCCGGTCGCGGCACGCTGATGGCCGATGTGCTGCGCGCCACCCGTGCGGTGCCGGGCTTTCATGCGGGTGCTCAGGTGGTGCTGCTGGAGGCATCCCCCGCCCTGCGCGCGCAGCAGCAGGCGCGGCTTGCCCCCCACGCGATCAGCCATGCCGATCAGATCGACGCGCTGCCCGAACAGCCGCTGTTCCTGCTGGCGAACGAATTTTTCGACGCCCTGCCGATCCACCAGTTCCAGTTTGACGGCGCGCAGTGGCGCGAGCGTCTGGTCGGCCTGCAGGACGGTCAGCTTGGCTTTGGCCTGTCCGACCCGATCCACCGCAGCCTTGATGCGCCCGCCTTTCAAGACCCGGTGCCGGGTCGCGTGGTCGAGGCCTGCCCGGCGGCCCGCCCCTATGCCGAAACCATCCGCGATCGCATCCGGGCCCATGGTGGCGCGGCGCTGATCGTCGACTACGGGGGCTGGCGCTCGACGGGCGATACGTTTCAGGCGATGCGCGCCCATGGCTTTGCCGACCCGCTGGCCGAACCAGGGCTGGCCGACCTCACCGCCCATGTCGATTTCGAGGCCCTTGCCCTGATGTGCGCCCTGCCGCATGCCTATACCAAACAGGGTCTGTTCCTGTCGCGGCTTGGGATCGACGCCCGCGCCGCGCGTCTCGCCCAATCCCTGACCGGCGACCGGCTGCAATCGCACCTTGCGGCGCATCGACGCTTGACCCACCCCCAGGAAATGGGTTCGTTGTTCAAAGTGCTGGGGCTTCACCGCCCCGGCACGCCCCCACCACCGGGATTCGCCTGACACCATGACACTGGACCCCATCACCTCGGATGCGCTGCCGGTTCGCCACGGGTTCTTTACCCGCAAGGGCGGGGCCTCGTCGGGGATTTTCGCCGGGCTGAACTGTGGCGCAGGCTCCACCGACCTGTCGGATGCGGTGGCGATCAACCGCGCCCGCGTCGCGGCGGCGATGGAGGTTCCGCTCGATCACCTGATCGGCGTGCATCAGGTACATTCGGCAACCGCAATCGCCGCCAACGGCCCGCTGCCGGTGCGCCCGCATGCCGATGCGCTGGTGACATCCACCCCCGGCGTTGCGCTGTCCGTGCTGACCGCCGATTGCCAACCCGTGCTGTTTGCCGATTCGCGCGCCGGGGTAATCGGGGCCGCCCATGCCGGATGGCGCGGTGCGGTCGATGGCGTGCTGGAGGCGACTCTGGACGCAATGGAATCGCTCGGCGCAGACCGCACTGATATCTCCGCAGTGATCGGCCCCTGCATCAGTCAGCGTGCCTATGAGGTCGGCCCCGAGTTCTTTGAAACCTTCATGGCGGAAGATCCTGCCAACAGCCGCTTTTTCATCAACGGCGCCGGCGACCGGATGCTGTTCGACTTGCCCGGATTTGGCCTGCACCGGCTGCGCGCGGCTGGCGTGGGCCATGCCGAATGGACCCGGCACTGCACCTATCACGACCCCGACCGCTTCTTTTCTTTCCGCCGCACCACCCATGCGGGCGAGGCCGATTATGGTCGCCTGATCTCGGTGATCCGTCTGTAATCTGCGGCAGGATTGCGGCAAGCGGGCACCGCTCAAGGCGGAAACAATGCGCCGGATTTCCTGATGATTGTTGCCAAATCCCCTGATTTCAACGGCCTGCAAGCCCCGCCAACCCGCCACATTCACCCTTTTCCAGTTTAGCCCCACCACAATCTTTCACATTTCACGCCCCGAACCTGCCCCAAAGACCGGTCAAATTTGTCTCATGTTCGAATGATGCAAAGAACAAGGGGAACGGGACCATGAAGAAAGAACGCCGCTGGTTGAAATCCGCAATCGCCGCAAGCCTTGAGCCGCAGATCGCCCTGCCATGGGCCCGCTCTGCCCGCCGCAAACCCCAGGCGCTCAGATCCGCCCCGGCCAAGCCGCGTGCCCTCGCCGCGCGCTGACCGAATCAACCGGAACGGCAAAAGGGCTGCGCATCGCGCAGCCCTTTTGCGTTTGGCCCCCTGTGCAACACGGTCCCGCCCAATTTGCCCTGCTGATGTTGCCTGAATTGCAACAATAGCGTCAGGAGTGCCGAATTAGCGAAAAAAACGCCGTTTGATTGCGGAAAACCTTTGACGAAGCGCCAGATTCTCGCCATCTTCTGTCCATCACGACTTACCGCCCGCATGGTGGTCTGGCTCCCGGTATAAGACCTTCGCCATCTGGCGTTGGCAGCGAGAACCAGAACGGTCGTTGCTTTGGCAAAAGCGGTCCCGGTGCTCCTCTGGCACGATAACGGGGCCGCTTTTTGCGTTTCCGGGTGCCCCTCAGTGCAGCTCAGGCGGTTTTCGCCAGCCGCGCCTCCAGCACCTCGAACGGCACCCCGGGCTCGTCCTTGGCGCAGCGGATCACCAGCGAGGTCTTCACATTCGCCACATTCTCGGCCTTCAGAAGATCGCCGGTCAGAAAGCTCTGGAAAGACGACAGATCGGGGGCCACGCATTTCAGGATGAAATCAATCTCGCCGTTCAGCATATGACACTCGCGCACCAGCGGCCAGGCGCGGCAACGCGCCTCGAATGTCGCCAGATCGGCCTCGGCCTGGCTTTGCAGCCGCACCATGGCAAACACCTGCACCTCGAACCCCAACTCGCGCGCGTCGATATCGGCGTGATAGCCCTTGATATAGCCCGCTTCCTCCAGCGTCCGCACCCGACGTAGGCAGGGCGGCGCGGAAATGCCGACCCGTTTGGCCAGCTCCACATTGGTCATCCGCCCGTCAGCCTGCAATTCCGCCAAAATCTGACGGTCGATCGGATCAAGCTTTGACACGGCCATGGGGAACTCCTTTTGCGCTTATCTAGGCCCGGCCTCGCCGTCGCGCAACAATGTTTCAACAACGCGCAGGAATATTTCGTCAATCCACCCCTTGGCAGCACATTTCTGCAAGGCCGCCCGCTTGTCGCAGGGGCTTTCCGCCCCGCCCGCAACCGCCTATATCAAACCCGCACGGAAAATGATGAGGACACCATGGGCAACACTCGGCATACACGCGTTCTGATCATCGGCTCCGGCCCGGCAGGATATACGGCGGCGGTCTATTCCGCCCGTGCCATGCTCAACCCCATTCTGGTGCAGGGCCTGCAGCCCGGCGGCCAGCTGACCATCACGACTGAGGTGGAGAACTGGCCCGGTGACACCCATGTGCAGGGCCCCGATCTGATGGTGCGGATGCAGGATCATGCCCAGGCGATGGGGGCAGAGATCATCAGCGACTACATCACCACGCTGGACCTGTCGCAGCGCCCCTTTGTCGCCAGCGCCGATTCCGGCACCACCTATACCGCCGATGCGGTGATCCTTGCCACCGGCGCGCAGGCCAAATGGCTGGGCCTGCCGTCGGAGGAAAAGTTCAAGGGCTTCGGCGTTTCCGCCTGCGCCACCTGCGACGGGTTCTTCTATCGCGGCAAAGAAGTGGTGGTGATCGGTGGCGGCAATACGGCGGTTGAGGAAGCCCTGTTCCTGACCAATTTTGCCACCAAGGTCACACTGATCCACCGCCGCGACACCCTTCGCGCCGAAAAGATCATGCAGGACAGGCTGTTCAAACACCCCAAGATCGAGATGCTGTGGAATTCCGAAGTCACCGAGATCCTCGGCGACGAGGCACCGCTGTCGGTGACCGCCGTCCGCACCCGCAATCTGCTGACGGGTGAGGTCAAGGACATTCCCTGCCACGGCTTTTTCGTCGCCATCGGCCATGCCCCGGCGTCGGAACTGGTCAAGGATCAGCTGGAATTACACTCCGGCGGCTATGTCACAGTGGAACCCGGCACCACCCGCACCACCATCCCCGGTGTCTTTGCAGCCGGCGACCTGACCGACCATGTCTACCGGCAAGCCGTCACCAGCGCCGGAATGGGCTGTATGGCGGCATTGGATGCCGAACGGTTCATCGCCGCACAAGAGGCCGAACTGAAGGCTGCCGAATAGCGCAGCGGGCCGGCGCAACCCTGCGTCGGCCCTATCGTCCATAACGTTTCCGTGACCGCTCCACTGACGGGTTGACCGGCCCGCGCCCTTCCGCCCAGCATTGCGCCCCCGCGTCCAAGACCCAAAGGTGCAATGACCCATCCAACACTGCTCACCCCCGGTGATCCCGCCCCCCCGTTCACGCAGCGCTCTGCCGCGAACCCGCGCTATGCCATTGATACCGCCGCTGGCCGCTATCTGGTGCTGTGCTTTTTCCACGCCCTCTCCGACCCACGCGCGCAAGAGGCGGTGGCCACGGCCCTGAGCCGAGAGGATGTGTTCAACGATGACCATGCCAGCTTTTTCGGCATCTCATCGGACGCGGCCGACGAATCCCGCCTTGTCAACCGCATCCCCGGCCGCCGCTTCATCTGGGACAGCGACCTGACGGCCAGCCGTCTTTACGGTGCGGCCAGCGGCACCACCCGCGCACCGCTCTGGGTCATTACCGACCCCACCATGCGGGTGTTGCGGGTCATTCCCTTTGCCAATGACGGCAGTCGCGCGGCGCAGGTGGCGGATTATGTCGCCTCCCTTCCGCCGCCCGCCCGTTTTGCCGGGACGGAGTTGCAGGCCCCGATCCTGATGTTGCCCAACGTGTTCGAACCCGACCTCTGCCGCCATCTGATCGGCCTCTATGACGCGCAGGGCGGCGAGGAATCCGGCTTCATGCGTGAGGTGGATGGCAAGACCATCGGGCTGCAGGACCGCAGCCACAAAAGCCGCCGCGACATCACGCTCGATGACCCCGGCCTGATGGCCGCGCTGCAGGGCCGGTTCATCCGCCGGGTCGTGCCACAGATCGCCAAGGCGCATCAGTTCCACGTGACCCGGATGGAGCGCTACATCGTGTCCTGCTACGACGCCGCCGAGGGCGGGCATTTCGCGCCGCACCGCGACAATACCACCACCGGAACCGCGCACCGGCGCTTTGCCGTGTCAATCAACCTGAACGATGATTTCGAAGGCGGCGAGGTCAGCTTTCCCGAATACGGCCCGCGCTCGTTCAAGGCCCCGCCGGGCGGGGCGGTGGTGTTTTCCTGTTCCTTGCTGCACCGGGTCTCGACCGTGACCAAAGGGCGGCGCTATGCCTTTCTGCCCTTTCTCTATGATGATGCGGCGGCAAGGATCCGGCAGGCCAATCTGCACGCGCTGCAGCATCCACCCCCCGCCGCGTCAGAGACAGGGGCAGCAAACTAGCCCCCGCCACCGCTCAATAGCGCGTCCGCGACCGCTCACGCGAGGGCAGCTCGCCCCCGTGATCCAGCGCGCCCGAGGGCGCGATGTTGCGGGCCTGATCCGCCATTGCGCCTTTGCCGGGGTCAGCCTCGGGGTCTTGCGGATGCAGTGGGCTGCCGTCTTCCAGCATCGCGCTTGGCGCGGCGCCCGCCTGCTTCAGCGCCAGCGCATTTTCGGCAAGCTCACGCTGGTCCGGGGCCGCTTGCGCCGCGTCATCATCGCCACCGGAACGGCGCTCCCGCTCCTGCGTCACGAGGTCCAGCGCAAGACCCAGAACCCGGGCCTTGCCCTCGGTCCCGGCATTCTGCGTGGCAGGCGCAGCACCCGACGGGTCTGCCTTGCCCCGCTCCTCGCGGCGCTGCCGGTTCGCCAGGTCGCGCGCCCGGTCGCGTCGATCCCGCAAGCGCTGCACCGTGTCGTTCAGTTCCGACTGGTCCATCTGATCCAGATCGCCGCGCCGCGCCGCCTCGACCAGCTTTGCCTCATCCTGATCCAGAAGACGCAGATCATCCGCCGTGAATGTGGGGGTATCTTGTGCGGACATGGCGCGTCTCCTTGTTTGACAACGGGATATGAAACACAACGCACAGCCGCCCCAAGGGTTCCGCCCCCGGGTGCATGACGCGCGGTTTCCGCCCGCGCATGAACGAAATCTTTCCAGCGGCGGCCTTGCGCGAAAACACTCCCGGTTTGCGGCACGGATTCAGCATTTCCGCCCTTGTTTGCACCGCCACGGCCTGTTTCGCTTGAATTTCGCCGCAATGCCACGCTACAGCCCCGCGCGAATGACGAGGGTGAACCCTCGCCCGGCAGTGCATTTGAAAGGCCAGTATCCGATGTCGCTTCCTCTGCTTGCTCCGGTTCCGGAGCTTTATGTCTCATACGATTCCGCCCAGAAACTGAAGGCCGAGGCGGGCAATCTGCCGTCGTGGGATATGACCCCGCGCCAGATCTGTGATCTGGAACTGTTGATGAACGGCGGCTTCAACCCGCTCAAAGGGTTCATGTCACAGGCCGATTACGATGGCGTGGTGGAAAACATGCGCACGGCAAGCGGCGCTCTGTTCCCTATTCCGATCACACTGGATGTGAACGAGAAATTTGCCGAAACTGTCGAGCCGGGGCAGGACATCGCCCTGCGCGACCAGGAAGGTGTGATCCTTGCCATCCTGTCGGTCACCGACAAATGGGTGCCCAACAAGGCGAACGAGGCCGAAAAGGTGTTCGGTGCCGACGATCTGGCCCACCCTGCAGTGAACTACCTGCACAATCAGGCGGGCAAGGTCTATCTGGGCGGCCCGGTCACCGGCATCCAGCAACCCGTGCACTATGATTTCAAAGGTCGCCGCGACACGCCAAACGAGCTGCGCGCCTTCTTCCGCAAGATGGGCTGGCGCAAGGTTGTGGCCTTCCAGACACGCAACCCGCTGCACCGCGCGCATCAGGAACTGACCTTCCGCGCCGCGCGCGAAGCACAGGCCAACCTGCTGATCCACCCTGTTGTCGGCATGACCAAACCGGGCGATGTGGACCATTTCACCCGCGTCCGCTGCTACGAGGCGGTGCTGGACAAGTACCCGCAATCGACCACCACCATGTCGCTGCTGAACCTCGCCATGCGCATGGCCGGCCCGCGAGAGGCTGTGTGGCACGGCATCATCCGCAAGAACCACGGCTGCACCCATATGATCGTGGGCCGCGATCATGCCGGGCCGGGCAAGAACTCTGCCGGGCAGGATTTCTATGACCCCTACGCGGCACAAGAGCTGTTCGCCGCCCATGCGGCGGAAATCGGGATCGAGATGGTGGACTTCAAGCACATGGTCTATGTGCAGGAAAAGGCACAATATTACCCCGCCAACGAAGTGCCCGAAAACTCCACCGTGCTGGATATCTCGGGCACAGAACTTCGCCGCCGCCTGCGCGAAGGCATCGACATTCCCGAATGGTTCAGCTTCCCCGAAGTGGTGGCCGAGTTGCGCCGCACCTCGCCGCCGCGCGCACAGCAGGGCTTTACGGTGTTCTTCACCGGCCTGTCGGGGTCTGGCAAATCCACCATCGCCAATGCACTGATGGTCAAGCTGATGGAAATGGGTGGCCGCCCGGTCACGCTGCTGGATGGCGATGTGGTGCGTAAACACCTTTCCAGCGAGTTGGGCTTCTCGAAAGAGCACCGCGATATCAACATCAAGCGCATCGGCTATGTGGCGTCGGAAATCACCAAGAACGGCGGCATCGCCATCTGTGCCCCGATCGCGCCCTACACCGCCACCCGCCGCGCCGTGCGCGAGATGATCGAGGCCTTTGGTGCCTTCATCGAGGTGCATGTAGCGACCTCCATCGAGGAGTGTGAAAAGCGCGACCGCAAGGGCCTGTATAAACTCGCGCGCGAAGGCAAGATCAAGGAATTCACCGGTATTTCAGACCCTTATGAGGCCCCGACCAAAGCCGAACTCGTGGTTGATACGCAAGATGTCGACGTTGACCATTGCGCGCATCAGGTGATCCTGAAACTGGAATCGATGGGCCTGATCCGGGGCTGATCCGCCCGTAAGCTGCGACAGCAAAGGCGGCACCCCGGTGCCGCCTTTTGCCATTAACCCGACCGAAACCCGACCCGACGCATGGTGAAAGCAACCTGCACGGCTGGGAATCATCACATGTCCGGCACAGATCGCCCCGCGCGGCACCATGGCGCGCTCTGGCCGCACCCTCTGTTGGGGCACGGTCCGGGCATGGGCGGTAATGGGCTGTCTACCCGTCCCACCCCGGTCACGCCCGCCGTCTGTCACGACCACGCGGGAACGACCGGCCGCAGGACACCGCAGGCACAGCACGACCCGTTGCCGTGCTTCGTCGCAGGCACCCTGATCCACACCGCCCAGGGCCTCCTCCCGGCAGAGGGGCTGCTGCCCGGCGTCTTGATCCTCACAGCCGACCATGGCTTCCGCCCCTTGCGCAAAGCCATAACACGCGTCAGCGTCGGCCATGGCCCCGCCGCCCCTGTGCTGATCACCGCAGGCAGTTTGGGCAACAGCCGCAACCTGTACCTCTCACCGCGCCAAAGACTCCTGCTGTCTGACTGGCGCGCGCATGTGCTGTTCGGCACCGCCGAGGTACTGGCCGATGCCGCGCATCTGGTCAACGGTCGCTCGGTCCGCCTGATCCCCTGCGCCCGGGTGGACTATGTTCAACTGGTCTTCCACCAGCCCGAGCTGATTTTTGCCGAAGGTATCCTGACAGAAAGCTCTCACGCCGCCCGCCGCTCGCCAAGACCGCGCGCCACACCGGATGACCTGCTGGCGATAGTCCCGGAACGGATGCCAACCACCACCCCTCCGGAACGCCCGGATCAGTGCGCGCTGACCGGCGCCAGATCGTGCTGGCGCGCCAGCGAAAACGCCATGCTGCGGTCACGCACCAGCGCCAGCCGCTCGCCGTCGGGGCGGTGAACGGAATAGACGGTCTCGATATCGCCGATCTGTTCGCGCAACTCTTCGGGCAGGTCCGCCACGGTGACGGGCCGCACGTAAACGATCGGGCTCTCGCTCTCGGCAAAGGCCTTGAAGGGGATGTTCATCGTCAAAGACTCCTTATCCACGGCCGATCCGGATGGTCTGCACCACCGCGTCCGGCACCGATCGTTTCAGATCAATATGCAGCAGCCCATGGTCCATGCTGGCCCCGGCCACCTCCACTCCGTCCGCCAGTACGAAACTGCGCTGGAACGCGCGCGCGGCAATGCCCCGGTGCAGGAAGACACGCTCTTGTGTCTCCTCCGGCTGTCGGCCACGCACCACCAGCTGTCGATCCTCGATCGTGATCGCCAGATCTTCCTCGCGGAACCCGGCCACTGCCAGTGTGATCCGATAGGCATTGTCCGCCGTCGCCTCGATGTTGAACGGCGGATACCCCTCACCCGAGGTTTTCGCGGTCCGCTCGACCAGCCGTTCCAACTGCTCAAAGCCCAGCAGAAACGGGTGCGCCCCAAAACTCAGTTTCGTCATCTGTCCCATGCCCTTTGCAAAAGCGACACTCACTTGCGCAGGCCCTGCAGCAGGCACCCGCGTCTTTTGAAATATGGGGCGCGCTGCGCCGGGCTGCAAGAGCACCCGACCCGAACCCGCCCGGCGCGGAACACAACCCGTTGATTGCCGGGTCACACCAGAATCTTTGCCGTACGATCAGAGAATCACTATATTCTCTGACAGGTATCCCGCACGACTCAGCCCCGGACCCACCCAAAGCACAAGCGAACGCCATGAACGCGCCCAGCGAACTCAACTTCGAAGACATGCTCCAGATCCGGCTGGAGGTGCTGCGCCGTGAGCATCGCGATCTGGACGCCGCCATCCACGCGCTGGAGGAAACGGGCCGCCCCGATCAGCTGACCCTGCGCCGGTTGAAAAAACAGAAACTGTCGCTGAAAGACCAGATCGTGAGGATCGAGGATCAGTTGATCCCCGACATCATCGCCTGACCCCTCCGTACCTGCCAAACCCGCCAAACCCTTGCGCACAATCCCGTCCTGTCGTAATCGCGCCCATAGCAATGGGGAGGCGCGCATGGCCGTTGACGTCGGAATCATCATGGGGTCGCAAAGCGACTGGCCGACGATGAAGGAAGCCGCCCTGATCCTCGATGCGCTTGGCATCCCCTATGAAGCCAGAATCGTCAGCGCCCACCGCACCCCCGACCGGCTGTGGTCCTACGGGCGCGATGCGGCAGGCCGGGGGCTCAAGGTGATCATCGCGGGCGCAGGCGGGGCCGCCCATCTGCCCGGCATGATGGCCAGCAAGACACGGGTGCCGGTGATCGGCGTTCCGGTACAGACCAAAGCGCTGTCAGGGGTCGACAGCCTTTATTCCATCGTGCAAATGCCCAAAGGCTATCCTGTCGCCACCATGGCCATCGGCGCGGCCGGGGCCGCCAATGCCGGGCTGATGGCGGCGGGCATCCTCGCGATTTCCGACTCTGCCCTCGCCGAACGGCTGGACGCCTGGCGCGCCGCCCTCTCGGCCAGCATCCCCGAGGAGCCAAAGGATGACTGACCCGCAGCACCTCCCCCTGTCTGCGGGCGCCACGATCGGGATTCTGGGCGGCGGCCAACTCGGCCGCATGCTCTCGGTCGCCGCCAGCCGCCTCGGCTTTCAGTGCCACATCTACGAGCCGGGCGCCGCCCCCCCGGCAGGCCAGGTCGCGGCCCGCGTGACAACGGCGCCCTATGAGGATATCGCCGCGCTGCGCGCTTTCGCTGAAAGCGTCGATGTCATCACCTATGAATTCGAAAACGTCCCCGCCGCCTCGCTCGACGCATTGGAGGCGATCCGTGCGGTCCGCCCCAACCGCCGTGCGCTGGCGGTGTCGCAGGACCGGATTGCCGAAAAGGACTTCCTGACCGGTCTCGGCCTCACCACCGCGCCCTATGCCCGGGTGACGGATCTGGCCTCGCTGGAAGCGGCTCTGGCACGGACCGGCACCCCCGCGATCCTGAAAACCACCCGCCTGGGCTATGACGGCAAAGGCCAGGCCCGCATCACGACGCCCGCTGACGCCCCCGCTGCCTGGGCGGCGATGAACGGATCGGAGTCGGTGCTCGAAGGCTTCATCGACTTCTCGCACGAGGTCTCGGTGATCGCCGCGCGCGGCCTCGACGGCTCCGTCGCCTGCTATGACCCGGGCGAGAACGTCCACCGCAATGGCATCCTGCACACAACCACCCTGCCCGCCCGCCTGTCGCCGGGCCAGCGCACCGACGCCGTGCTGATCGCCGCCCGCATCCTGAACACGCTCGACTACGTCGGCGTGCTGGGGGTGGAGCTGTTCGTGACACCGCAAGGCCTGATCGTCAACGAAATCGCCCCTCGCGTCCATAACTCCGGCCACTGGACCCAAGCCGGCTGTGCAGTCGACCAGTTCGAACAACACATCCGCGCGATAGCAGGTTGGCCGCTGGGCGACGGCACCCGCTATGCCGATGTGGTGATGGAGAACCTGATCGGCGCAGATGTGGAGCGTGTGGCGGATGTGGCGCGCGAACGGAATACCCAGATCCACCTCTACGGCAAGGCCGAGGTCAAGCCGGGTCGCAAGATGGGCCACATCAACCGCGTGCTGCGCGGCCTGACCTGAGCAAGGGGGCCATCCGCGGGGGCATCGAGCCCCCGCGGATGGCATTGCCATGGCAACGTTCTGAAGCCGCGAACGGGCGGTCGGGACGGGAGCGCGCCGCGCGGGAGTATATTTGCCAGGATGAAAGCCCCCGGATTTGCTGCTTGACCAATACTCCGGGGGTTTGGGGGCAGAGCCCCCATGGCTACGCCCCCACGCCAGGCGACGGCAGCAATTGCACGCCGTTGATCTGCCAGCCCTCGGGCGTCTCGACCATTTGGTAATCGAGCAGATGGGTGCGGCCCTGCTGGTCGGTGATCATCACCCTTTGCCACAGCCTGCCCGCCACCTCGCGCAACTCCAGCATCCTGACCTCTCCGGGGCGGTGGACCATCGGATAACCCTGGCGGACCATGGTGCCGAAATTGTCCGCTGTGCCAAAGATGCCCTTTATATTCGGGCTGGCAAAGCTGAAAGCGGTGGCGAAATCGTCCTGCCCAAGGGCAGTCAACTGGTTGCGGATGGTGTTCTGGATCGGATCTTCCTGCGCAGCGGCGGGCAGGGCAAGCAAGGCGGCGGTCAGCATGGCGGCAAGCAGGCGCATGGCCGTGGTCCTTTCGCAAAAACGTCCCTGCGAAAAGGATAGACCGGGCGCGGGCCCGGTCAATGGCTGCCTTGGCCGGGCCTTTATCAGCCGGTCACGAAATCGCCCGCCAGCCCCTTGTCAATCAACGCCAGCGTTTCGGGCACGCCGTAGAGCGCCACGAATCCGCCGAAGCGCGGGCCGTCAGAGGCGCCGAGCAGCACCTCATAAAGCGCCTTGAACCAGTCGCGCAGCGGCTCAAAGCCGTGGTCCTTGCCCACGGCAAACACCATCGACTGCAGCGCATCGGCATCCAGCCCGCCGTCCCAAGCCGCCAGCCGGGCGCGCAGGTCTTGCATCGCGGCGCGTTCGGTATCGGTGGGCAGGCGGAACACGCGATGGGGCGCGATCCGGTCGGCGAAATAGCGCACGGCGAAGCCCGCCGCCGCGTCCAGATCGGGGTGGGTTTCCGGCGAGGCTTCCGGTGCATAGGCGCGGATATAGCCCCACAGCCCCTTGGCCTCTTTCGCCCCCGCCACGCTCGCAAGGTTCAGCAACATCGAGAACGGCACCACCATTTTCGACTCCGGCGGCTGGCCGCCGTGGATGTGCCAGACCGGGTTGTTGACCTGTGCATCCACCTCCTGATCGGGATAGGCGCGCAGTTGCTGGTGGTATTCATCCACCGCACGCGGGATCACGTCGAAATGCATCCGTTTCGCGGTTTTCGGCTTCTGATACATGAAATACGACAGCGATTCCGTCGCCGCATAGCTCAGCCATTCATCAATCGTCAGGCCATTGCCTTTGGATTTGGAAATCTTCTGCCCGGTCTCGTCCAGAAACAGCTCATAGCTCATGTGGTTGGGTTTCCGCCCCCCCAGCACCTCACAGATGCCGTCATAGATCGGGGTGTTGGTGGAATGGTCCTTGCCATACATCTCGAAATCCACCCCCAGCGCCGCCCAGCGCGCGCCGAAATCGGGTTTCCACTGCAGTTTCACATTGCCACCCGTCACCGGCAGCGTCCATTCGCGGCCCGTCTCATCATCAAAGGTGATCTCGCCGCGCACCGCATCCACATTCTTCATCGGCACATACAGCACCCGACCCGTCTCCGGGTGGATCGGCAGAAAGGCCGAATAGGTCTGCTGCCGTTCCTCACGAAGCGACTTCAGCATGATCGCCATGATCGCGTCATAGCGCTCCGCGCACAGGCGCAGCGTATCGTCGAACCGGCCCGACTTGTAGAACTCGGTCGCCGAAATGAACTCATACTCGAACCCGAAGGTATCCAGAAACCGGCGCAGCATCGCATTGTTATGCGCGCCGAAGCTGTCGTATTCGCCATAAGGATCGGGAACACTGGTGAGCGGCTTTTGCATGTGCTGGCGCAGCATGTCCTGCTGCGGCACGTTTTCGGGCACCTTGCGCATGCCGTCCACATCGTCGGAGAAACAGATCAGCCGCGTCGGAATGTCGCTGATCACCTCGAAGGCGCGGCGGATCATCGTTGTCCTTGCGACTTCGCCGAAAGTGCCGATATGCGGCAGGCCGGACGGGCCATAGCCGGTCTCGAACAGCACATAGCCCTTTTCGGGGGCCTTCTTTTCATAGCGTTTCAGGATGGCGCGGGCCTCTTCAAAGGGCCAGGCCTTCGATTTCATCGCCGCATCACGCAAAGCAGACATTGCTTTCATCCTTCAAACGCCCCCCTGCCCCATGCACGGGAAAGCCTGTGTCCTCTATTGCCGTAACCCCGGCGCGTCAATAATGTCGGGCCGCGAATACATAAGGATTGCGCCATGCCCGATACGCCCCCGTCAATGTCGCCACAGGATGCGCTGGTTGCCGTGATGGTGGCCGTCTCAGCCTCGGACGAGCAGATGCGCACGTCAGAGCTGGTGGCGATCCAGCGCATGGTCAACCACATGCCGGTGTTTGTGGCTTACGATTCCGACCGCATCCGCACTGTCAGCCAGACTGTGTTTGACCTGTTCGAGGAGGAAGACGGGCTGGACGCATTGTTCGGGCTGATCCGCGATGCGCTGCCCGAACGCCTGCGCGAAACCGCCTATGCGCTGGCCTGCGATGTGGTCTCTGCCGATGGCAAGCTGCGTGATATGGAACTGCGGATGCTGGAAGAGGTGCGCGAGGAACTGGCGATCGACCGGCTGCACGCTGCTGCCATCGAATGGGGAGCGCGGGTGCGGCACCTGAAGGCATGACTCAGGTGTAAACCTCTGACCAGCGCGCCAGCAGCTGCCATTGCAGGGTGCGGGCGCGTCCGCTCCATGCCTGACCGCCCGGCGGCGCTTCGCGGTCGGCCTCTGCCAGCGCCTCGCGCCGCGCCACATCGCCAAGGAAGACCGCAAAGATCAGCTCGCGGCCCTGCGGCGGCCGGACATGGCCCGCCAGACCGGAGACGAAATTCAGCGTGCCGCTTTTGGCGGTGACCCGCACCGGGTGGTTGGCAATCTCCTTGCCCTTGGCGTCGCGCAGGCCCAGATTGCGCAACAAAGGCTGCACCCCGGCCCCGGCCAGATGGGCCTGCCGGATGATCTGCGCCATATCCTGCGCCGTCACGCGCGAGGCAGAGCCAAGCCCGGAATGATCGACAAAGCGGCAGTCCACGCCATAGGTGGCCCGCGCCCAGTCCGACATCGCTGCCCCCGAAGCCGCAAGATCGGCAGCCCCCGAGGCGCGCAGGCCCAAAGCCTCGGCGGTGATATTGGTGGAAAAGCGCAGCATGTCGCGCAGGATTTCGGTCAGCGGCGCGCTTTCCACTGCCGCCAGTTCCTGCCCCGATGGCTCGGCCTGCAGGGGCTGCGGGTCAGGCAGGGTGATGCCCTGAGCGCGCGCCAAGGTCTGGAATACCTCGCCAACATAGATCGCCGGGTGGCGCACCGGCAACCAGCGGCTGCCACCCTTGCCCAGCGCGCCCGCCGCGACCGTCCACTCATCCCCGGCATCAGCGGTCTGATAGGTGAACACCGGCGTATCGCGCGCCACCACCTGCATTCGCGCCATGCGCACCGCAGGCACAAAGCGAGCGCCCCGCGCATCCATCGCGGTGGACCAGCCATCATTGGCCCGCTTCCATTCGAAATGCACACGGTTGAAATTCAGGTTCAGCCCGCTGATCGCCGGGTTGTAGCCGACCTGCACCGGCTGTTCATCGCTAATCCGGGGAACCGGCGGAAGCGCGCGGTCCCAGGTCAGGAACCGGCCCGTGGTCGCCTTGATCCCGCGCGCGGCAAGCGCCGCCACCAGATCGCCCAGCTGATCGGTCTGCAAGGTCGGATCACCTGCGCCGACCAGCAGAATGTCGCCCTGCACCACGCCTGCCTCCACCGGACCGCTCGCCAGAACCCGCGTGGCAAAGCGGAAATCCGGCCCCAGACGGGCCAGCACATACAAGGCGGTAACGGCTTTTGCCACACTGGCGGGCGGCATCGCCGTCTGCGCCTCACGCTGCTCCAGCACCGTGCCGCTGGCGGCGTCCATCACCACATAACTGGCAACCGCCGCATGCCCCAGCTTGGCCGCCGCGATCAGCGCCTCGGCAGAGGTGGCGCGCAACCCGGGCTTCTGCCCGCCGCGAGCCATCGGGCGTGGCGACCGCGCCGGGGCCTCGGCAAGCGCAGGCACCGCCGAAACAAAAGCCGCCCCTGCCAGCAACCCGCCCAGAATCCGCCGCCGTGAAATCATCGTCCGCCCCATTCCTGCGGGCCTACCTTAGGCGATCCGCGCTGCCGCAATCAACCGCAGGGCCATCACGTTCCCGCGCCACCGCGCCAGTCGCCCCGCGCGCGAATGGCAGAGCTGCTGGCCCCGTTCATCGGCAGGTTGATGAAGGCCCAGACCGGCGGCCGCCGCCTGCCGCCCAGCCACTCCCCCCGGTCCAGCTGCTTGCCACGAAACGCCTGCGCCGCGCGGGAAAGCCGCGCCTTCACCCCCAGCCCCGGCCGCGCCAGCACCGCCACCGGAACGGCCCGCAGAATATCGCGCCAACGGTCCCAGCGGTGGAACTGCACCAGATTGTCCGCCCCCATCAGCCAGACAAACCGCACCCCCGGATAAATCGCCTGCAACCGCACCACCGTCTCATAGGTAAACCGCGTGCCCAGCCGCGCCTCCAGATCGGTGATATTCACCCTCGGGTGCCGCATCACCGCCCGCCCCCGCGCGATCCGGTCGGCCATCGGCGCAGGCTGGCGCACCTTCAGCGGGTTGCCGGGACTCACCAGCCACCAGACCTGATCCAACCCCAGTCGCTTGATCGCCTCTCGCGTGATATGGGCATGCCCCTCATGGGCCGGATCAAACGATCCGCCCAAAAGGCCAATGACCATGCCACGCCGCGCAATGGGATACCCGCATCTCATATCCGGCTCATATCGGAGCCATAGGTCTGAAAACAGCCAAAAAATGATTGGCGGCCGGTACGGATCAGTCGTCACGCTCCACCACGGGCAGTTTATGGGCAATCCCCTTGTGGCAATCGATGCAGGTCGATCCGCCCGACAGATCGGTGCCATGCGCCACCGGCGCCATCTTTTCCCGCGATCGCGCGCGCTGCTCGTCAAAATTCATCGCGTCAAAGGAATGGCAATTGCGGCACTCGCGCGAATCGGTGGCCTTCATGCTGGCCCAGACGTGGCCTGCCAGTTCGGCCCGCTTGGCCTCGAACTTTTCGGGCGTGTTGATGCTGCCCTTTATCTTGTGCAAAATCTCGTTCGACGCTTGGATTTTACGCAACATCTTGGGCCCCCAAGCATGCGGCACATGGCAATCCGAACAGATCGCCCGCACGCCAGAGGCATTGCTGAAATGCACCGACTGCTGGTATTCGACATAAACCGTATCGCGCATCTCATGGCACGAGACGCAGAACTCCATCGTGTTGGTCGCCTCCATCACGGTGTTGAACCCGCCCCAGAACACGATCCCGGCCACCACCCCCACTGACAGCAAAACGCCTTGCCCGACAAGGGCAGCAGGCCGCGTAAACCAGTGCCACATCTTTTTGAAAATATTCATTGCCCTCAGGCCTCCTGAACCAACCACCACGGACGCATGCGCGCGAGGCCCTGCCCCGCACGCATCCTTTTCAATCGACGGTTGGCTTATTGCGCCGGCAGCGTCGCCAGATAGGCCACAAGATTGGCCGACACCTGATGGTCAATAGCCCGCAGCGCAGGCATCGCCTCACCCGGCTGGCCGTTCAGGATCTTGTGCATCACCTCCCACGGGTTCGACGACAGCGACCCAAGGGGCGGCATTCCCTGCGGCAGCTTGCCATCGACCCCGTGACAGCCAACGCAGGCAGTATTGTAAACCTGCCCTCCGGCTGCGGCATCGCCGGTGCTGGCCTTGTCCACCACATACTTCGGCCAATCGACCTGCCCGAAGACCACGAAATTGGCCAGATCGGTCAGATCCTGCTCCCCCAGCTTGTCGCCATAGCCATGCCCGGCCGGGTCTTTCAGCAGCGCCACCACAGTGGCAGGGTCGCCCCCAGCCGCCCCGTTGATGCCCTTGATCCCGGATTTGTGGCTGCCAGAGCCATAAGCCCCGTCCACCCCAAGCCCGTCCCAGCCATGACATTCCTTGCAGCGCCAGTTGCTTGCCGCATCCGCCGCATACTTTTCATTCTCGGCCGCAGGATAAAGCGGATGCGGTGTCGTCGGCTCTGCCGATTTTGTCACCTTGTACCACTTGTCATACAGCTTCCCGCCACGCGCGACCGATCCCTCATCGACCTCGGCGCAGGCCATCCCGGCGGCAAACACCGCCGTTCCGGCTGCAAGTGCCGCCATTCTTCGCAAGACATTCGACATTTTCGCCAAATCCTCTGCTGGTTGCGTTCCGGCTCGGAACGGCAGGGCCCATGGCCCTGCGACCAAACCCTACGCCCTTGGCAAGAAGGCACCTTGTCATGGATCATTTTGTCGCATCATTCGCAGGCCCGCACCGCCAAAGCTTGCGCAATTGCCCTTTGCCCCCGGATTCGCTAGACCGTGCGCAACCCGAGATGGAGATTCCCAATGGCCAGCTATCAATACGTTTACCACATGGAAGGCGTCTCAAAGACCTATCCCGGTGGCAAGAAATGCTTTGAAAACATCCACCTGAACTTCCTGCCCGGCGTAAAGATCGGCGTGGTCGGCGTCAACGGCGCCGGTAAATCCACCCTGCTCAAGATCATGGCCGGCATGGACACCGATTTCAAAGGCGAGGCCTGGGCCGCAAAAGGCGCCAAGGTCGGCTATCTGGCACAGGAACCCTACCTCGACCCTGCGCTCAACGTGAAAGAAAACGTCATGCTGGGTGTGGCCAAGCAGACCGCCATTCTGGAACGCTACAACGAACTGGCGATGAACTACTCGGACGAGACGGCAGACGAGATGGCCGCCCTGCAAGACCAGATCGACGCGGGCAACCTGTGGGAGCTGGAGGCCACCGTCGGCGTGGCGATGGACGCCCTGCGCTGCCCGCCCGATGAGGCGAATGTCGAAGACCTGTCCGGGGGCGAGCGTCGCCGCGTGGCGCTGTGCAAGCTGCTTCTCGAAGCGCCCGACATGCTGCTCCTTGATGAGCCGACCAACCACCTTGACGCCGAATCCATCGCCTGGCTGCAAAAGCACCTGATCGCCTACAAGGGCACCATCCTGATCGTCACCCACGACCGCTATTTCCTCGACGACATCACGTCGTGGATCCTTGAGTTGGATCGCGGCCGCGGCATCCCGTACGAGGGCAACTATTCCGCCTGGCTCGACCAGAAGGCCAAGCGCATGCAGCAAGAGGCCCGCGAGGACAAATCCAAGCAAAAAGCGCTGGAAAAGGAACTGGAGTGGATCCGCTCCGGCGCCAAGGCCCGTCAGGCCAAGGGCAAGGCGCGCCTGTCGCGCTACAACGAGATGGCCAGCCAGACCGTCACCGAACGCGCCTCAAACGCCCATATCATCATCCCCAACGGCGAACGCCTGGGCAACAAGGTGATCGAGGTTACTGGCCTGAAAAAAGCCATGGGCGACAAGCTGTTGATCGAGGATCTGACCTTCACCATCCCGCCGGGTGCCATCGTCGGCGTCATCGGCCCCAATGGGGCGGGCAAATCCACCCTGTTCCGCATGCTCACCGGGCAGGAACAGCCCGATGAAGGCACGATCACGCTGGGCGACACCGTGAAGCTGTCCTACGTCGACCAGTCGCGCGACGCTTTGGACCCCGACAAGAACGTCTGGGAGGAAATCTCGGGCGGATCAGAGGTCATCCAGCTGGGCGACATGCAGATGAACAGCCGAGTCTACACCGGGGCCTTCAACTTCAAGGGCACCGACCAGCAGAAAAAGGTTGGGCTCCTGTCGGGTGGTGAACGCAACCGTGTCCACATGGCCAAACTGCTGCGCTCGGGCGGCAACGTGCTGCTGCTGGACGAACCGACCAACGATCTGGACGTGGAGACGCTGCAGGCCCTCGAATCCGCCATCGAGGATTTCGCCGGCTGCGCCGTGATCATCAGCCACGACCGCTTCTTCCTCGACCGCCTCTGCACCCATATGCTGGCGTTTGAAGGCGATGCCCATGTGGAATGGTTCGAGGGCAACTTCCAGGCCTATGAGGAGGATAAGATCCGCCGCTTGGGCCCAGATGCGCTGGAGCCGAAGCGGGTGAAGTACAAGCGGTTTTCGAGGTAACGGCTTCTGAGGCTAGTAGATCTTCAACACTATGGTTGCGAAGAGCTTTCGAGCGGCCAAGCAGCATGGCGAAGATACTCATGTTTAGCAGGTCGCTGAAATAGTCCCCAAGGCAGAACGTTTTCCCATGATCGGCGCTACATGGCGCGCTCGCGCTGCTGGTTGGCGGGTGGGGTATATGCGCTTGGGGCCATTTCCCTGCTTCACGCGGTCAGCAACCGCGGCAGTCGGGCCAGGTTGTTTGCGGCCATTGTCAGGATGAACCGCGAACGGACACGCTCGATGCCGCGATACATGGTGTGAGCCATGCCCCCGACGGTTTTCGCCCAGCCGAATGCCTCTTCGATCTTCTTTCGGTGCTTCGTTGACAGGGCATAGCCGAGGTGTGCGTCTGCATCTTGCAGATCTCGTCGACGATCATCATCGGGTTGGCGATCCCGGTCTGAAGGATCGTATCCAACGGCCTCCCCGGCCCGGCCGAGGACCAGCCACGCTCCAGCCCGGCGATCCGGAACCCTGCGGAACCGGATCCCACCTCGACCACGCATGACGGCACCGCACACAGCTCAGCCAGCCGACGCGCCCACACGCTTTTTCCGATGCCGGCAGAGCCGTTCAGGATCACGGGTGGCAGGCAGAGGCCCGCGTCTCCCCGATGGGCCGACCGCGGCAGGGCATTCCAGACGGCCTCCGTGGCCGGACCCATCCAGGGCATCTCCGCGTGCAGGGCGGCGGCCAGCGCGTCGGCCCAGTCCTCGTTGCCGGGCGGGGTCAGCCGGGCGCCGTTCTTCAGGACGGAGAGTCGCTTGATCTCCTCGGGCTTCAGATGGGAGAGGCCGGACACCGCATTGCGACGCTGGATCAGCAGGGCGGCCCAGCGCCGGTTCTTTTTCGAATCCGCCGTCGTCAGGCTGACGCCCATCATGACCCCGTCCCCGAAGGTGTCGAGCTCCAAGCCAGCAATCGCAGGTCTGCCATTTGCCGAACCGGTGAGGACGAGCCCGATTTTCCGGTTTCGATACACTTTCAGGAAGTCGGTCAGACGATCTTCGATCGTCGAGGGTTCGCCCTCGAAGAAGCGGGCGTCGATGAATTTGATGGTGGGCATGGGAAGTCCTCAGTCCATGGGAGATGGACGGGACCGGATAGCGGCGCTGCGGGGGTGGGCTGTGTTCAGGATGCGCGAACGTCTCCGGCCCCGGCGAGCGGGGTCAGATGGTGATCGCTCATATGAGCCGTGAGGGCATGATCCTGTTCATACCTTCTGGATGCATCCGATTTTCGCAGACGTCAAGCCGGGGAAATCGGGCTTTTATAGGGCCGCCCGGGCCAACCTCGATTTCGGAGGATTTTCGTGTCCACCGGCCCGGTTAGAGGCCGATGGACAAATTATGCCTGACACGATGGACAAAAACGCACCGGAATGGACAAACTTTCCGGTGCATTTCAAATGTGCCGCCTTTTTCAGTTCACCCACATTTGGAATAGCCGCATGACGCGCAGGTCATGCAGCCCTCGATCATGCGCATGTCATAGCTGCCGCAGCTGGAGCAGCTTTTGCCACGCGGGGCGCCGATGGCGACCACTTCGGCCTGCGGGTCGGATTTCAGGCCCATGCCTTCGCCTTCGATGAAGCCGATCTCGATCAGGTGGCGTTCGATCACACCACCGATGGCGGCGAGGATGGAGGGGATGTATTTGCCTTCCATCCAGGCCCCGCCGCGCGGGTCGAACACGGCTTTCAGCTCTTCAACCACAAAGGAGATGTCACCGCCGCGCCGGAAGACGGCGGAGATCATCCGGGTGAGCGCGACAGTCCAGGCGAAATGCTCCATGTTCTTGGAGTTGATGAACACCTCGAACGGGCGGCGGTGGCCGGAGATGATGATGTCATTCACGGTGATATAGAGCGCGTGTTCGGAGCCGGGCCATTTCAGCTTGTAGGTTGCGCCCTCCAATGCGGCGGGGCGGTCGAGCGGTTCGGACAGGTAGATCACCTCGCCATCCTGTTGCGCGGCCGGGGCCTCGGACGGGGTCTTGTCCGACGATTCAGACACGGTCAGCACCGAGCCGGTCACGTCATTCGGGCGATAGGTGGTGCAGCCTTTGCAGCCCTGATCCCAGGCCGCCATATAGACCTGCTGGAAATCGTCAAAGCTGATGTCTTCCGGGCAGTTGATGGTTTTGGAAATGCTGGAGTCGACCCATTTCTGGGCCGCGGCCTGCATCCGCACATGGTCCAGCGGCGGCAGGGTCTGGGCGTTTACAAAGTGATCCGGCAAGGGCGCATCGCCCATTTTCTCGCGCCAGAGGCGGACGGCGTAATCGACCACCTCTTCCTCGGTGCGCGAGCCGTCTTTTTGCAGCACCTTGCGGGTGTAGGCATAGGCAAACACCGGCTCGATGCCGGAGGACACGTTGCCGGCATAGAGGCTGATGGTGCCGGTGGGGGCGATGGAGGTCAGGAGCGCGTTGCGGATACCGTGGGTGCGGATCGCGTCCTTCACATCGGCGTCCATATGGGCGAGCGCGCCGGAGGCGAGAAACTTGTCAGCATCGAACAGCGGGAAGGCGCCCTTTTCGCGGGCCAGATCCACCGAAGCGAGATAGGAGGCGCGGGCGATGGCGTGCATCCAACGCTCGGTGATCGTTGCGGCCTCCACGCTGCCATAGCGTGCGCCGATCATCAGCAGCGCATCGGCAAGCCCGGTAACGCCAAGGCCGATCCGGCGCTTGGCCTGCGCCTCGGCCTCTTGCTGCGGCAGCGGGAAGCGGCTGGCATCGACGACATTGTCCATCATGCGCACGGCGGTGCGGACGAGGTCGTCGAGCGCCTCAAGGTCAAGCGCGGCATCGGCGGCAAAGGCGTTCTTCACCAGCGCGGCCATGTTGATCGAGCCCAGCAGGCAGGCGCCATAGGGCGGCAACGGCTGTTCGCCGCACGGGTTGGTGGCGGCGATGGTTTCGCAATAGGACAGGTTGTTCATGGTGTTGATCCGGTCGATGAAAATCACGCCCGGTTCGGCAAAATCAAAGGTATTGCGCATGATCTTGTTCCACAGATCGCGCGCTTGCATGGTTTTGTAGACGCGGCCCTCGAACACCAGTTCCCACGGACCATCGGCCTTGACCGCCGCCATGAAGGGATCGGTCACCAGCACGGAAAGGTTAAACATGCGCAGGCGGGCGGGGTCTTTCTTGGCCTCGATGAAGGCCTCGATGTCGGGGTGGTCGCAGCGCATGGTGGCCATCATCGCGCCCCTTCGGCTGCCCGCCGACATGATGGTGCGGCACATCGCATCCCAGACATCCATGAAGGACAAGGGACCAGAGGCATCGGCAGCCACCCCCTTCACCTCGGCCCCGCGCGGGCGGATGGTGCTGAAATCATAGCCGATGCCGCCCCCCTGCTGCATAGTCAGCGCGGCCTCTTTCAGCCCGTCAAAGATGCCGCCCATATTGTCGGGGATGGTGCCCATGACAAAGCAGTTGAACAGGGTGACTGCCCGCCCGGTGCCCGCGCCTGCGGTGATGCGGCCTGCGGGCAGGTATTTGAAATCCTCCAGCGCGTGGTAGAATTTGTCTTCCCATTGGGCCGGGTCTTTTTCCACCGAAGCGATGGCGCGGGCGATCCGCCGCCAGCTGTCTTCGACCGAGCCGTCGATCGGCGTGCCGTCTTGTGCCTTGAACCGGTACTTCATGTCCCAGATCTGTTCGGCAATCGGCGCAGCGAATCGGGACATGGGTCAGCCTTGTATTTGTGGGGGAGGAAGAGGAATACACAAAATACGCCCCTATGTTCCGAGCGTCAACCAAAGGTCTCGCTCTTGTCGTCGCTGCATCGCGCCCTATGCTGACCTTTCAGCAGCATGGAAGCGAGTCGGTGGCAGACCATATTCACATCCTGAAACTCTGTGTCGGGGCCGACTCGGTGGAGGATCTGCTGGACTGGCAGGCCAGCCAGCGGGCGCGCTGGCCGAAGGGCTGTGCGGTGCATGTCACCCGCATGTGGCCCAAGCGCGCTGATGAGGTGCTGGCGGGCGGCTCGCTGTATTGGGTGATCAAGGGCGTGGTGCTGGCGCGGCAGCGGATTGTCGGGCTGGAACCGGTGACGGGCGAGGACGGCATTTCCCGCTGCGCCATTGTGCTGGACGCCGAAGTGACCCGCACCCAAGCGGTGCCCCGCCGCCCGTTTCAGGGCTGGCGCTATCTGGAGGCCAAGGACGCCCCGCCGGATCTACTGCCGGGGCGGGAGAAGGAAGAGGCGCTGCCGCCGGGGTTGGCGGAGGCGATGGCGGAGTTCGGGTTGCGGTGAGGGTGTGGGCAACAGGTGCCGTTCTTCTGCCCTACGGCGTGAATGGCTGTTTTGCAGGCAATCTGCGCGCTACCTGTCACGCCCCGGTTCGCTATGATCGTTGGAAAATAGCGCGATCTTGTTGCCCTGAGGGTCGCGGAGATAGCCAACGTAAAAGTATGGTCCATATACGTCACGGAAGCCGGGTGCGCCCTCGTCGGAGCCGCCAGCAGAAAGAGCGGCGGCGTGAAGCACCCGCACCTGCTTTTGACTGCGCACATCGAAGGCGATCATGGTTCCATTCCCTGCCGAGGCCGGACGCCCATCGAAGGTTGGTTTGACGTAGAAGTCTGGCAGGTAGGCAGACTGACCCGGCTGGCCGGGCAGCACGTAACTCAGGCCCTCCGAACCTACCGTCAGCTCATAGCCGAGCGCAGGCAGGAACGCTGAGTAAAATCGTTTGGCAAGCGAGAGATCATCAGCACCAACGGTGACGTAGCCAATCATACCAAGTGACCCTTTCCGGAGGTGTGGTTATGGTTACGGTGTCGTTTAATCCCCCCCTCAAACCTCCTCAATCATCACCACGCCCTGCATCGCCTTGATCGCCCCCTTGATCTGTGGCGTCACCGGATAGGCTTGCGGCAGGATCAGGTCGATCTCGCGGCCCTGATCGTCGGGGACGCAAAGCGTGATCTGGGCGCGGTGGCGGCCTTCGACCTTTGCCAGCAGGGCGGCCAGCGACGGCACCGCCTCGGGGCGGTTCAGGTGGATGCGCATGTCGGCGGCCCCGGCCTGATCGGCCACCGCGTCGATCGGCTGCACTGCATTGGCCAGCAGCTTGACACCATCGCCATCGGGGTCAACCTTGACCGTCAGCACCACATTGCGGCCCGGTTCCAGAAAATCGCGGGCGGCTTCCAGCACGTCGGAGAACACGGTGACCTCATAGAGCCCGGTGGGGTCTGACAGCTGCACAAAGGCAAAGCGGTTGCCTTTGGCCGATTTCCGTTCCTGTTTCGAGGCGACAGACCCGGCGATCTTGGCGATCAGCGGGCCGCGTTGGGCAAGAACGGTGATCTCGGTCAGGGTCTTCACATCCTTGCGGCGCAAAGGCCCCATGTAATCATCCAGCGGGTGGCCGGAGAGGTAGAAGCCGACCGCCTGATGCTCGTGGCCCAAGCGCTCGACCGGCTGCCAGTCGTCGCGGAACGGCAGGCGGGGTTCGGGAATGTCGGCCCCGGCCTCGCCGAACAAAGAGACCTGATTGCTGGCCTTCGCCTCATGGATCGCGGCGGAATAGGCGACCAGGGCATCCAGCGCCTCGAACACGCGGGCGCGGTTGGGATCGAGCTGGTCGAACGCGCCGGCGCGGGCCAGCATTTCCATCGGGCGCTTGCCGACGCGTTTCAGATCGACGCGGCGGGCGAAATCGAACAGGCTGGCAAATGGGCGCTCTTGCGCCGTTACCGGCATCATCGCTGGCGGCGCGGCCGAGGACGCCGGCAACGGCGGAAGAGCGGGCCCCCGTTCATGAACGACCCGCGCCTCCACGATCAGTTTCATCGCCTCGACACCAACGTTCTTCAGCGCCCCCAGGGCATAGATCAGATGGCCATCGCGCACGGTGAATGTGGCAAGTGACCTGTTCACACATGGCGCAACCATGGTGATGCCCAGCTTGTCCACCTCTCGCTTGTAGACCGCCAGCTTGTCGGTCAGGTGGATATCGCAGTTCATCACCCCGGCCATGAATTCGACCGGATAATTCGCTTTCAGATAGGCGGTCTGGTAGCTGACCACGGCATAGGCGGCCGCGTGGGATTTGTTGAAGCCGTAGTTGGCGAATTTCTCCAGCAGGTCAAAGACCTCGCCCGCCTTTTTGGCGTCGATGCCGTGGGTTTTCTTCGCCCCGTCGATGAATTTCGGCCGTTCCTTGGCCATTTCCTCGGCGATCTTTTTCCCCATCGCCCGGCGCAGCAGGTCAGCGCCGCCAAGGGAATAGCCGCCCATGACCTGCGCGATCTGCATCACCTGTTCCTGATAAACGATGATGCCTTGGGTTTCCTTCAGGATCGGGTCAATGGTCGGGTGCAGTGAGGAAATCTCGCGCAGCCCGTTCTTCACTTCGCAATAGACCGGAATATTCTCCATCGGGCCAGGGCGGTACAATGCCACCAGCGCCACGATATCCTCGATACAGGTCGGCTTCATGCGGCGCAGCGCGTCCATCATGCCGCTGGATTCCACCTGGAACACCGCCACGGTTTTTGCTGCTGCATAAAGCTCATAGGTCAGCGTGTCGTCCAGCGGGATCAGGTTGATGTCAAAGGCCACACCGCGCAGGGCCAGCAGGTCCATCGCGTTCTGGATCACAGTCAGGGTTTTCAACCCGAGGAAGTCGAACTTAACCAGCCCCGCCGCCTCGACCCATTTCATGTTGAACTGGGTGGCGGGCATGTCGGAGCGCGGGTCCTGATACAGCGGCACCAGCTCGTCCAGCGGGCGGTCGCCGATCACCACCCCGGCGGCATGGGTGGAGGCGTTGCGGTAGAGCCCCTCGATCTGCTGGGCAAAGCCCAGCAGGCGGCCCACCACCTCCTCCTTCGCGGCTTCGCGCAGGCGCGGCTCGTCCGCGAGAGCCTTGGTGATGCTGACCGGCTTCACCCCTTCGACCGGGATCATCTTCGACAGCCGGTCAACCTGACCATAAGACAATTGCAAGACCCGCCCCACATCGCGCACTGCCGCCTTGGACAACAGCGCGCCGAAGGTTATGATCTGCCCCACCTTGTCGCGGCCATAGCGGTTCTGCACATAGGTGATCACCTCCTCGCGGCGGTCCATGCAGAAGTCGATGTCGAAGTCGGGCATACTGACCCGTTCCGGGTTCAGGAACCGTTCGAACAGCAGCGCATAGCGCAACGGGTCAAGGTCGGTGATGGTCAGCGCATAGGCGACCAGCGAGCCCGCACCGGACCCCCGGCCCGGACCGACGGGGATGCCATTGTCTTTTGCCCATTTGATGAAATCGGCCACGATCAGGAAATAGCCGGGGAAGCCCATCTTTTCGATGATATCCAGCTCGAAATCCAGTCGCGCCTGATACTCCTCCGGCGTCACCGCATGCGGGATGATGGCAAGACGCGCCTGCAACCCTTCATTGGCCTGACGGCGCAGCTCGTTCACCTCGTCATCGGCGAATTTCGGCAGGATCGGCTTGCGCTTATAGGCGGCAAAGGCGCAGCGGCGGGCGATTTCCACCGTATTCTCCAGCGCCTCGGGCAGATCGGCGAACAGCGCGCACATCTCGGATTCGGATTTGAAATAGTGCTGCGGGGTCAGGCGGCGGCGCGGCTGCTGCTGATCGACATAGGCGCCTTCGGCAATGCAGATCAGCGCGTCATGCGCCTCATACATTTCGGCTTTCGGGAAATACACATCGTTGGTGGCGACCAAGGGCAGGCCCAGATCATAGGCCAGCTCGATATGGCCGCGTTCCGACCCGGCCTCGGCGGGGGGCAGCTTTCCGCCCTCGCCGGGATGGCGTTGCAATTCGACGTAAAGCCGGTCCGGAAACGCCGCCGCCAGCCGCTCCAGCAGCACACGCGCCTTTGGCATCTGCCCCGCTTGCAGGAACCGGCCCAGGGGGCCATCGGGGCCGCCGCTCAGACAGATCAACCCAGCCGCGTGCTGCTCCAGATCCTCCACCGTCACATGCGGCAACTGACCGTCACCGCGCAGATAGAGGCAGGAGTTCAGCTTCATCAGGTTCATGTAGCCAGCATCGTTCTGCGCCAGCAGCACAATGGGCGCAGGCGGACGCGGACGCTCGCCCGGCTGGGCCGGATCATGCGCGAGGCTGACCTGACAGCCCACGATGGGCTGCACACCCGCGCCTTGTGCGGTCACCGAAAACTCCAGCGCTGCGAACATGTTGTTGGTGTCGGTCACCGCAATGGCGGGCATCTGCGCCGCCGACGCCAGCTTGACCAGGGCTTTGACCGGCACTGCCCCTTCCAGCAAGGAATGTTCGGTGTGGACTCTCAGATGGATGAATCGCGGTGCTTGTGACATGGGCTTAGCCTAGCGAAGCATCCGGGCCGGGGAAAGGGTGCCTCATTCTTCGGCAAATCCCGACAGTGCTTCAAATGCGGGGCAAGATATTTATCTTGCCTTGTGCCGCCCCGGATTGCTTGATGATCTGACAGGGACATAAGGGGTGCATGCCCGTTTTACGCCGCATCGGGCGGGCATGCAAAAAACCTCGAACGGGGAGAAGGCGGCGGACGAAACATATGTCGCAGATTGCGTTTCACCTGAACGGAACGCCTGTCCGCGTGTCCGATGAAGCCCCCACGCGGACGCTTCTGGACTGGCTGCGCGAAAACCGCGGCCTGACCGGCACGAAAGAGGGCTGCAACGAGGGCGACTGCGGGGCCTGCACGGTGATGGTCACCGATGCGGACGGCAGCCGGGCGCTGAACGCCTGCATCCTGTTCCTGCCGCAATTGCACGGCAAGGCGGTGCGCACGGTGGAGGGGATCGCAGGGCCAAAGGGCGAGCCCCACCCGGTGCAGCAGGCGATGATCGACCATCACGGCTCGCAATGCGGCTTCTGCACGCCGGGCTTCGTGGTCTCGATGGCGACCGCGCATCTGAACGGGGCGACGGACCACGATGACCAGCTGGCGGGCAACCTGTGCCGCTGCACCGGCTATGCGCCGATCATCCGCGCCGCACAGGCGGCAGAGGCTGCGTCGGTGCCGGAGTGGATGACGGCCGATCGCGATTTCATCTGTTCCCAAATATCCCCGGGGGGTGAGGGCGAAGCCCGAGGGGGGCAGGCAGCCCCCCTGCCCGGTTTCCGCCCGCGCACCAGTGACGAACTGGCGGCATGGTATCAGGCCAACCCCGATGCCACGCTGATTGCCGGGGCCACAGATGTGGGGCTCTGGGTCACCAAGCAGTTGCGCGACCTCGGGCAGGTAGCCTTCCTGTCGGGGATCGCGGATCTGCAACAGTTCGAGGATCAGGGTAAGACGCTGCGCATCGGCGCGGGCGTCACCATCGCCGCGCTGCGTATGGCACTTGCCCCGCGTTTCCCGTCGTTTGGCGAACTCCTGCGGCGCTATTCCAGCGAACAGGTGCGCAATGCCGCCACCATCGGCGGCAATATCGCCAATGGCTCGCCGATCGGCGACGGGCCACCGGCGCTGATCGCGCTGGGGGCTGTGCTGCACCTGCGGCGGGGTGATGTGCGGCGCGAGATGCTGTTGGAGGATTTCTTTCTGGAGTATCGCAAGCAGGACCGGCGGCCGGGGGAGTTTGTCGAGGCGGTGTCAATCCCGGCCCAAGCGCCAAACCTGCGCTGCTACAAACTGTCGAAGCGGTTCGATCAGGATATCTCTGCCGTCTGCGGCTGTTTCAATGTCGAAACGGACGCGGGCATCGTCACCTCGGCCCGCATAGCCTTTGGCGGCATGGCGGGGACGCCGAAGCGGGCATCAGCGGTGGAAGCCTCTTTGATCGGCAAACCGATGACGCCGGAAACGGCGGAAGAGGCGGCGGCGCTGATGGCGCAGGATTTCACGCCGCTGTCGGATATGCGCGCGTCGAGCGTTTACCGGCTGCAGACCGCGCAGAACATGCTGCGGCGCTATGCGCTGGATCTGGCTGGTGTGCCGGTTTCGGTACTGAGCGTCTCGGTGCTGGAGGTGCGGGCATGAACATGGGCAAACCGCTGCCGCATGACGCGGCCCCGCTGCACGTGACCGGACAGGCGCGCTATGTCGATGACATCCCGCTGCCCGCCAATGCGCTGCATCTGGCCTTTGGCCTGTCGAGCATCGCGCATGGCGCGGTCACTGCACTCGATCTGTCCGCCGTGCGCGCGGCACCGGGTGTGGTGGCGGTCTACGGGCCGGACGATTTCGACGCGGTGCCCGACTGCAGCCCCTCGGCGCATGACGAGCCGCTGATTTCCACCGGCGAGGTGCTCTACCTCGGCATGCCGCTGTTTCTGGTGGCGGCGGAAAGCCACCTTGCCGCCCGCAAGGCGGCGCGGCTGGCCAACGTCACTTATGACGCAAAGCCTGCGCTGTTGACGGTGGATGATGCATTGGCCGCCAACAGCCGGTTCGAGGACGGGCCGGTGATCTGGGTCAAGGGCGATGCCGCGCAGGCGATCGGCTCGGCCCCGCATCTGGTCGAGGGCCGGTTCGAGGTTGGCGGGCAGGAGCACTTTTATCTGGAGGGTCAGGTCGCGGCCTGTCTGCCGCTCGAAGGCGGCGATCTGCTGGTCCATTCCTCCACCCAGCACCCAAGCGAGATCCAGCACAAGGTCGCCCATGCCCTGCATCTGCCGATGAGCGCGGTGCGGGTAGAGGTCCGGCGGATGGGCGGGGGCTTTGGCGGCAAGGAAAGCCAAGGCAACGCTTTGGCCATCGCCTGCGCCGTGGTGGCCGCCCGCACGGGTCGCCCCGCGAAAATGCGATATGACCGTGATGATGACATGATGATCACCGGCAAGCGCCATGACCTGCGCATCCTCTACCGCGCCGGGTTCGACGATCAGGGCAAGCTGACCGGGGTGGAGTTCACCCATCTGTTCCGCTGCGGCTGGGCGCAGGATCTGTCCTTGCCGGTGGCTGACCGGGCGATGCTGCATGCCGACAACTGCTACCACCTGCCCGACATCCGCATCGAAAGCCATCGCCTGAAAACCCATACCCAAAGCGCCACCGCATTCCGCGGTTTTGGCGGGCCGCAGGGCATGGTGGGGATCGAGCGGGTGATGGACCATGTAGCCCATGCTCTGGGCCGCGACCCGCTGGAGGTGCGGCGGGCGAATTTCTATGCTGCGGCGGCGCCTGCGACAAGCCCCGGGGGCGCTTCGCCCCCCGGACCCCCAGAGGATATTTGTGAACAGATGAAAGGGGCCGCCGACGCGCCTCCAACCCTGGAGGAGACGGTTGATCTGACCTCTCGCGGGGCGACAGGGGCCAATGCGACGGGGGCCAGTGCGACAGGGGCGGTTGCTGCTGTTCCTGCAGGTGCTCAGAGCACCCCCTATTTCATGCCGGTGGAGGATTTCATCGGGCATGAACTGGTGGCGGCGCTTGTTGCGTCCTCGGACTATGCAGCGCGGCGGGCGGCGATTGCGGAGTGGAACGCTGGCAGCCCGGTGTTGAAGCGCGGGATTGCTTTGACGCCGGTGAAGTTCGGGATTTCCTTCACGCTGACACATCTCAATCAGGCCGGGGCCTTGGTGCATGTGTATCAGGATGGGTCGATCCATCTGAACCATGGCGGCACCGAGATGGGGCAAGGCCTTTTCCAGAAGGTGGCGCAGGTGGCGGCGGGGGTGTTCGGGGTGGATCCGTCACTGGTGAAGATCACTGCGACAGATACGGCCAAGGTGCCCAACACCTCTGCCACGGCGGCGAGTTCGGGGTCTGACCTGAACGGGATGGCGGCGCAGGCGGCTTGTGTGACCATCCGCGCGCGGATGGCGGAATTTATCGCCGGGACGCATCAAGCGGAGGCTGACTCGGTGCGGTTCGAGGATGGCAGGGTGCGGGTGGCGGGCGAGGTTTACAGCTTTGCTCAGGTGGCGGCATGGGCCTATCAGGCGCGGGTCAGTCTTTCCTCCACCGGGTTCTATGCGACGCCAAAGCTGCAATGGGACCGCAAGGCCGGGCGGGGGCGGCCGTTTTTGTACTTTGCCTATGGCGCGGCGGTGACCGAGGTGGTGATCGACACCCTGACCGGCGAGAACCGGATTTTGCGGGCCGATCTGCTGCATGATACCGGCAGCAGTCTGAACTCCGCGCTGGATGTCGGGCAGGTCGAGGGGGCTTATGTGCAGGGTGCGGGCTGGCTGACCACAGAAGAACTGGTCTGGGACGGCAAGGGGCGGCTGACCACCCATGCGCCCAGCACCTACAAGATCCCGGCCTGTTCGGACCGTCCTGATGTGTTCAATGTGGCCTTGTGGGGGCGGCCCAACCGCGAAGACACGGTGGGCCGGTCCAAGGCGGTGGGCGAGCCGCCGTTCATGCTGGGGATATCGGCGCTTTATGCGCTGTCGGATGCGGTGGCGGCCTGCGGTCCGGGCTATCCGGCGCTGGACGCGCCTGCCACGGCAGAGCGGGTGCTGGCGGCGGTGCGGCGGGTGCGCGGCGATGTTTGATCTGGAGGGGTTGGCGGCAGCGGTGGCGGCGCAGGGGCCTGTGGCCCGAGTGGTGATTGCGGCGCATGACGGATCCTCCCCGCGCGAGACGGGGGCGGCGATGCTGGTCTGGCGCGAGGGCCAGTCGGGGACGATTGGCGGCGGCGCGCTGGAATGGGAGGCGGCGGCGGAGGCGCGGGCGATGCTGGTGGCGGGCGGGCGGCGTTTGCGGCGGGTGCCTTTGGGGCCAGCGCTGGGGCAGTGCTGTGGCGGGGCTGTTACCTTGCTGACGGAGGTGTATGACGTCGGGGCTTTGCCGGTGGCAGAGGCCGGGGTGGTGGCGCGCGCAGTGGACGGGCGCGGTATGCCGCTGTCGGTGAAGCGGGTGCTGGACCGGGCGCGGGGGCAGGGCCTGATGCCGAAGCCGCAGCTGGTGCAGGGCTGGTTCGTGGAGCCGGTGGCCGCCCCCGCGCGGGATCTGTGGATCTGGGGAGCGGGGCATGTGGGGCGGGCGCTGGTGGGGGTTCTGTCCCCCTTGCCGGGGCTGCGGATCACCTGGGTGGATGTTGCTGCGGATCGGTTTCCGGAAACCATTCCCCAGTGCGTGACCGCCCTGCCCTGCGCCGATGCGGCGCGGCTGGTGGCACATGCGCCCCGCGACGCCGAGCATCTGGTGCTGACCTATAGCCACGCGCTGGATCTGGACCTGTGCCACCGGCTGCTGGGTCATGGATTTGCCCGCGCCGGGGTGATCGGCTCGGCCACGAAATGGGCGCGGTTCCAGTCGCGGCTGGCGGCGCTTGGCCACGCGGCGGGGGAGATTGCCCGCATCGAGTGCCCGATCGGCGATCCCGGTTTGGGCAAGCATCCTCAGGCCATCGCCATCGGCGTGGCGCAGGCCGTTCTACGGCACAAAGCCATCCCCTTGATGAAGGAGAAAGCCCTATGACTCGGCCCGAACTGCTGCGCGTCGAGGGGGTGACCAAGGCCTATCCGGGCGTGGTGGCCAACTCTGATGTGTCCTTTGCGATTTCCGAAGGCGAGATCCACGCCCTTCTGGGGGAGAACGGGGCGGGGAAATCCACGCTGGTCAAGATGATTTACGGGCTGGTGAAGCCGGATTCCGGCCGGATGACCCTGCGCGGGACGGCGTATACACCAGCGGAGCCGCGCGCGGCGCGGGCGAGCGGTGTGGCGATGGTGTTCCAGCATTTCAGCCTGTTCGAGGCGCTGAATGTGGCGGAAAACGTGGCGCTGGGGATGGAGAAACCACCGCCGATGAAAGAGCTTGCCAGCAAGATCAGGTCGGTGAGCGAGGAATACGGGCTGCCGCTGGACCCGGGCCGGATGGTCGGTGACCTGTCGGCCGGGGAGCGGCAGCGGGTGGAAATCGTGCGCTGTCTGCTGCAGGACCCGAAGCTGCTGATCATGGACGAGCCGACTTCTGTGCTGACGCCGCAGGAGGTGGATATTCTGTTCCGCACCTTGCGGCAGTTGTCGGCGGAGGGCACCGCGATCCTGTATATCAGCCACAAGCTGGAGGAGATCCGCACGCTGTGCGACGAGGCGACGATTCTGCGGCGCGGCAAGGTGGTGGCGACCTGCACCCCGCGCGAACGATCGGCGCGGGAGATGGCGGAGCTGATGATCGGGGCCACGCTCACACCGCCGGAACGGGCGGGCGGCACCAAGGGCGCGGTGGCGCTGGAGGTGGCGGATCTGTCGGTGGCCTCACCCATTCCTTTCGGAACGTCGCTGAAGAATGTGTCGTTTCGGGTGGCAAAAGGCGAGATTCTGGGCATTGCCGGGGTGGCGGGCAACGGGCAGGACGAATTGCTGCTGGCGCTGTCGGGTGAGGTGCGGGCGGGGCGGGATGCGGTGAAGATCGACGGCGCGGGCGTGGGCCAAAGCGGGCCGAACGAGCGCCGGGCTTTGGGACTGGTGGCAGCACCGGAGGAGCGGCTGGGCCATGCGGCGGCACCCGACATGACATTGGTGGAAAATGCGCTGCTGTCGGGGGCACTGCGCAAGGGGCTGACGAAGAACGGGTTCATCGACTGGGGCGCGACCGAGGCGTTTGCCGCCGGGATCGTCAAGGAGTTCGATGTGCGCACGCCGGGGACGCATGTGGCGGCGCGGGCGCTTTCGGGGGGGAATTTGCAGAAATTCGTGGTCGGGCGCGAGCTGAGCCAGACGCCGTCGGTGATCGTGATCAACCAGCCGACATGGGGCGTGGATGCGGCGGCGGCGGCAAGCATCCGGCAGGCGATCCTTGACCGGGCCGCCGGAGGGGCGGCGGTGGTGGTGATCAGCCAGGATCTGGATGAGCTGCTGGAGATCGCCGACACATTTGCCGCGCTGAACGAGGGGCGGCTGACCGCCCCGCGCCCGGTGGCGGGGCTGACGATTGACGAGATCGGGCTGATGATGGGCGGGGCACATGGGATGGAGGTGGCGCATCATGGTCACTGACAGTGCGGCGACAGGCGGGGGAAAGATGAGTATTTTTGCCAAGATGAAAGGGGCGCGGTCATGCTGAGGCTTGAAAAGCGGCCCTCGCCCAGCCGGTTCTGGCAAGGGGCCACGCCGGTGCTGGCGGTGGTGCTGACCATGATCGCGGGCGGGCTGATGTTTGCCGCACTTGGCAAGAACCCGTTCGAGGCGATCCGCACGATCTTCTGGGACCCGCTGTTCCATCCGCAGTTCGCAGCCTATTCTCGGCCGCAGCTGCTGGTGAAGGCGGGGCCGCTGATCCTGATTGCGATCGGCCTGTCTCTGGGGTTCAGGGCCGGCATTTGGAACATCGGGGCCGAGGGGCAATACATCATGGGTGCGCTGTTCGGCGCGGGTGTCGGGCTGGCTTTTTACCCCGCCGATCTGTGGTTCATCTTTCCGCTCATGGTGGTGGCGGGTGCGTTCGGCGGCTGGGTCTGGGCGATGATCCCGGCGATCCTGAAGACGAAGTTCAACACCAACGAGATCCTTGTTTCGCTGCTGATGGTCTATATCGCGCAGAACTTCCTGTCGTCGATGTCGCTGGGGCTGCTCCGCAACCCAGAAGGCGGCGGGTTTCCGGGCAGCCGGAACCTGAGCCAGTATCCGGCGGCGTCGAACCCGGAGCTGTTTGCGGGCACCGGCATGCATTGGGGGGTGATTGCCGCCTTCATGGCGGTGATTGCGGCCTATATCCTGCTGCAGCGCCATATCCTGGGCTTTCACATCAAGCTGGCCGGGCAGGCCCCGCGTGCGGCGCGCTATGCCGGGGTGAACCCGACCGGGCTGGTGCTGCTGTGCATGGGGATTTCCGGCGCTTTGGCCGGGCTTGCGGGCCTGTTCGAGGTGTCTGGGCCTGCGGGGCAGATCAGCATTGATTTCAATGTGGGCTATGGATTCACCGCGATCATCGTGGCCTTTCTGGGCCGGTTGAACCCCGTCGGCATCCTGCTGGCGGGGCTGCTGATGGCGCTGACCTATATCGGCGGCGAGCTGGCGCAGTTCATGCTGGGCCTGCCTGCGGCGGCCATCCAGGCCTTTCAGGGGATGCTGTTGTTCTTCCTGCTGGCGGTGGACCTGCTCAGCAATTACCGCATCCGACTTGCTGTGAAGAAGGAGGCCATCTGATGTTCGGAGGGATTGATCCAGCGCTGCTGATTTCGGCGCTTATGGTGGCTTCGGTGCCGATCATTCTGGCCGCCATCGGCGAGCTGGTGGTGGAACGCGCCGGGGTGCTGAACCTTGGGGTGGAGGGGATGATGATCATGGGCGCGGTCTGCGGCTTTATTGTCTCGGTCCAGACCGGAAGCGCGGTGATGGGATTTGTCGGCGGGGCCATCGGCGGGGCGTGCATGGCATTCATCTTCGGGGTGCTGACGCAGTTCCTGCTGGCCAATCAGGTGGCTTCGGGGCTGGCGCTGACGCTGTTCGGGCTGGGGCTTTCGTCGTTGATGGGGCAGAAGTTTGTCGGCATCCGCCCGCCCGGCACAGGGGCGGTGCCCTTCGGGCCGCTGGCGGACATCCCCTTCTTTGGCCGGGTGCTGTTCAGCCATGACTGGGTGGTTTACCTGTCGATCGCATCGGTGGCTGCGGCGTGGTGGGTGCTCAAGGCTACGCGGACCGGCCTGATCCTGCGCGCGGTGGGGGAAAGCCATGATGCGGCGCATGCGCTTGGCTACAAGGTGCGCAAGATCCGGATGCTGGCGATCCTGTTCGGGGGCGCTATGGCGGGTCTGGGCGGCGCCTATATCAGCATGGTGCGGGTGCCGCAGTGGACCGACGGCATCACCTCTGGCGCGGGCTGGATCGCCCTGGCAATTGTGGTCTTTGCCGCATGGCGTCCGTGGCGAGCGCTGATCGGCGCCTATCTTTTCGGCGGCATCTCGGTGCTTCAGCTTAATCTGCAGGCGGCGGGCGCGCGTATTCCGGTCGAATACTTGTCGATGTCCCCTTATGTGATAACCATCCTTGTGTTGGTTATCATGTCTTCGGGCCGTGGCAAGGCGGCGTTGAGCGCACCGGCAAGTCTGGGCCAGAATTTCCACGCCTCACGCTGAGGCATAATGCTAACCGGGGCCGGTCAACGGCACCCATCAGGGAGACGACAATGAATCGCAGAACACTTCTCGCCACGGCGGCACTTGGTCTTGGGCTTGCCTTTGGCGGCGCGGCCAGCGCGCAGGGCATGGACAAGGTCAAGGCCTGCTTTGTTTATGTGGGTCCGAAAAACGACGGCGGCTGGACCCAGTATCACCATGAAGCTGCCGAAAAAATGGCTGCGCAATTTGGCGAAAAGGTTGAATTCGTCTATCAGGAGTCCGTTCCCGAAGGCGCTGACTCAGAACGGGTCATGACGCAGATGGCCCTTTCCGGCTGCAACATCATCTTTACAACATCGTTCGGCTATATGGACCCGACCAACAATGTCGCGGGCAAGTTTCTGCATGTAAAGTTTGAACACGCAACGGGTTACAAGCGTGAACACCCGAATGTTTCGACCTATAACGCCCGGTTCTATGAAGGACGGGCTGTGATGGGAACCATAGCAGGCCACATGACGAAGTCCAACAAGCTTGGCTATATTGCCTCGTTTCCGATCCCCGAGGTGATTCAAGGCATCAACTCCAGCTTTCTGCATGCGCGCAAAATAAACCCCGATGTTCAGTTGTCGATTGTTTGGGCCTTTACATGGTTTGACCCGGCAAAAGAGGCCGACGCCGCGAAAGCATTGATTGATCAGGGTGTCGACGTGATCTTCTCGCATACAGACTCCACGGCACCACTGATTGAAATGCAGAAAGCCGGCAATGTAACCGGCTTTGGCCAAGCCAGTGACATGCCCGATTTCGCGCCATATCCGCGTGTCTCGGCGATCATCGACGATTGGGCCCCGTATTACATTGCCCGAGTGCAAGCCATGTTGGATGGCACTTGGGAGCAGGTTGACAGTTGGGAGGGACTGGCTTCGGGTGAGGTGATCATCGGTGAGATTTCAGACGCCGTTCCGGCAGAGGCGAAAGCCGCCGCAGAGGCAATCCGCGATGGGATTATCGCGGGCACCTATCACCCGTTCACCGGGCCGATCAACAAGCAGGACGGGTCTGAATGGCTGGCCGAAGGCGCTGTTGCGCCGGATGGCGACCTGTTGGGCATGAACTTCTTTGTCGAGGGCATCACCGGCGATATTCCGAAGTGATGGCCTGATCTGGCGTCTGAAAAGGCCCGCGCAATGCGCGGGTTTTTTTTTCGTGCAAAGCGTCGCTGCGGGGCTGCCTTTTGGCCGTCGCAGCCGGTATCTGTGCGGTCTGACGGTTTGAAAGGGGATGCAGGACGATGGATGCGGATGTGGTCATCATTGGCGGCGGCATAGCCGGGGTATCTCTGGCGGCGCGGCTGGCCCCCTTTGCATCGGTCATGGTTCTGGAAGCCGAGGCCAGCCTCGCGCATCACGCCTCCAGCCGGTCGGCCGCGCTGTATGAGCCGCGTTACGGCAGCCCGGCGGTGGTGGAACTGTCACTGGCCTCGGGGGCGTTTTTCCACGAAACAGCCGGTATTTTGTCGCCCCGCGGATTGCTGATGGTCGGACGCGCGGGGGACGAGACCAGCTTTGCCACGGAATCGGCGGCAATGGCGCTGGAGCCTGTCAGCATCGCCGAGGCCTGTGCCATGGTGCCGGTGCTGAACACGCAGGCGGTGGCGATGGCGGCGTATTCATCCGAGGCATGGGATATCGACACCGATCTGCTGATCCAGAGCTTTGCCCGCTCTGCCCGTGCGGCGGGGGCTGTCCTGCGCACCGGGGCGGCGGTGACGGCAATCGAGCGTCGCGGCGGGCGGTGGCAACTCACAACGTCAGACGGCCCCGTCAGCGGTCGCGTTCTGGTCAATGCGGCAGGGGCCTGGGTGGACGCGGTGGCGCAGATGGCCGGGCTGCGGCCTTTGGGCTTTACGCCTTATCGCAGGTCAATGGCGCGGATCCCCGCACCCGCGGGCATGAATGTGGCGCGCTGGCCGATGGTCTTTGGCGCGGGCGAGGCGTGGTATGCCAAGCCCGATGCGGGCGCGCTGATCGTCTCGCCCGCCGAGGAAGATGCGACCGATCCGCATGACGCCTGGGCCGATGACATGGTGCTGGCCGAAGGGCTGGCGCGCTATGAGGCGATGGTGACAGCGCCGGTCACCCGGCTGTTGTCCAGCTGGGCGGGGTTGCGGACATTCTCGCCCGACCGCTCGCTGGTGATCGGGGCGGATGGGGCTGAGCCTGCGTTCTTCTGGCTGGCGGGTCAGGGCGGACAGGGGTTCCAGTCCTGCCCGGCAGCCAGCCAGCTGGCCGCCGATCTGATCCTTGGGCGGCCCCCGGAAGTCTCGGCGGATCTGGTGCGGGCGCTGTCGCCGGGGCGGTTCGGGGTCTGACTGGCTTCGTGGATGTCGCACCACAGAAGGGCTGGGCGGATGTCGGCCCGTCTCGCGCGGTGCCTGACCATTTCCCGAGGTGACACCGCCCGCGATTTCCGGCACCCTTGCCCGATGAAACCCATCTTGGCACTGCTCCTCGCCCTGACGCTCGCCGCCTGTGGCGGTCCCCGCTCTGCCCCGCGCGATGACGGCCCGCCGCCGCCTGTCGGCGCCGTGACCGCGCCGAATTTCGGCGATGCCAATCCCCACAGCTGGAATGGCCGTGCGCCCTCGGCCTATGCCGTGCATGGCATCGACACCTCACGCTGGAACGGCACGGTGGACTGGGCGATGGCGCGGGCCAATGGGGTGAATTTCGGCTTTCTGAAGGCAACCGAGGGTGGAGATATCTTTGACCCCGCTTTCACCGAAAACTGGCGTGCCGCGCGCGCGGCAGGTGTTCCTGTGGGGGCCTATCACTTCTGGTATCATTGCCGCCCGGCGGCGGAACAGGCGCGCTGGTTCATCCGCCATGTGCCCAAGTCGCCCGGCGCCCTGCCCCCGGTGCTGGATATGGAATGGACCCCGTTTTCGCCAACCTGCACCATCCGCCCAGCCCCCGCACAGATCCGCAGCGAGGCGAAGATCTTCCTCGAAATGCTGGAGGCGCATTACGGCCAGCGGCCGATCATCTATTCCGCGCCGGATTTCTATGAGATCAACGAGATGTGGAAACTGGGGAATTACGAATTCTGGCTGCGCTCGGTCGCGGGCCATCCGCGCGATATCTATGCCGGGCGGCACTGGACGTTCTGGCAATACACCGGCACCGGGCTGGTGCCGGGCGCGCGGGGCAAGACCGATATCAACGTCTTTGGCGGATCACCGCAGGAGTGGCGGGCCTGGCTTGCCAGCCGGGCGCGCTGAGGGCAGACCGCCGGGGGCCAGCCCCCGGACCCCCGGAGTATTTGGAAAGCAGCAATACAAAAGGCTCAGCTCATTTTGCATTGCTGCTTTCCAAATACTCCGGGGTCTGGGGCAGCGCCCCAGTCGCGATTTCAGCCATCGAGCCGGATGCGGGCATTTGACGGGTCGAACGGGCTGTCTTCGACCACCACCGCATCCCATTCCTGCCGCAGCATCCTGACCTTGAGCTTCGTTCCCACCTCGGCCAGATCGGGGCGGACGTAGCCCATGCCGATCTGCTTGCCAAAGGCGACCGACCAGCCGCCCGAGGTCAGGCGGCCGATTTTCTCGCCGTTCAGGAGCAGGGCTTCCTTGCCCCAGGGGTCGGTGTCATCGGGGCCGTCGATCAGCAGGGTGCAGCATTTCGAGCGGATGCCGGTGGCGAGCATTGCGGCTTTGCCCTGGAAGTCTTTGGACAGGTCGACGAAGCGGTCCAGCGCCGCCTCCAGGGGTGTCGCGTCACGGCCCAGCTCGTTGCCGAAGGCGCGGTAGGATTTCTCCTGGCGCAGCCAGTTCTGCGCGCGGGCGCCGACCAGTTTCATGCCGTGTTTTTCGCCGGCTTTGAGCAGGAGGTCCCACAGGTGGCGCTGCATTTCGATGGGGTGGTGCAGCTCCCAGCCCAGCTCGCCGGTATAGGCCACGCGGATGGCGCGGACCGGGACCATGCCGAGTTCGAGGTTGCGCATTGTGAGCCAGGGGAAGCGCTTGTTCGACAGGACGGTTTCGGGGCTGGCGTCGCGGACGATGTCCTGCAAGATCTTGCGGGCGTTTGGCCCGGCGAGGGCGAAGACGCCCCATTGCGTGGTGACATCGTGGATGTCGATATGGCCGAGTTCGGGCTCTTTGTCTTCGGCGCATTTGCGCAGGTAGTCGGCGTCGTAATCGGTCCATGCGCCTGCGGACACCAGATAGTATTCGTCCTGCGCCAGCCGGACGATGGTGTATTCGGTGCGGGTGGTGCCGGTTGGGGTCAGGGCGTAGGTCAGGTTGATGCGGCCGACAGCGGGCAGCTTGTTGCAGGTGAACCAGTCGAGGAACTGCGTCGCCCCCGGCCCGCGCACCAGATGTTTGGAGAAGGCTGTGGCGTCGATCAGACCGGCGGTTTCCCGGATGGCTTGTGCCTCCTCCACCGCATGGTGCCACCATGCGCCACGGCGAAATGACCGCGCGTTGTGGTCGAAATCCTCGGGCGCGTCCTTGGGGCCGTAGTAGATCGGGCGTTCCCAGCCGTTCACCTGTCCGAACTGTGCGCCAAGCGCTTTTTGCCGGTCATAGACCGGGGCGGTGCGCAGCGGGCGGGCGGCTTCGCGTTCCTCATCCGGGTGGTGCAGGATGAAGACGTGCTCATAGCATTCCTCATTCTTGCGGGCGGTGTATTCGGTGGTGATCCACTGGCCATAGCGGCGCGGGTCGAGGGAGGCCATGTCGATCTCGGCCTCGCCTTGGGTCATCAACTGCGCGAGGTAGTGGCCGGTGCCACCTGCGGCGGTGATGCCAAAGGAAAAGCCCTCGGCGATCCACATGTTGCGCAGGCCCGGCACCGGGCCGACCAGCGGGTTGCCATCGGGGGTGTAGCAGATCGGGCCGTTGAAATCATCCTTGAGACCTACGGTTTCCGAAGACGGCAGGCGGTGGATCATCGACATGTATTCCGCCTCGATCCGTTCCAGATCCAGCGGGAACAGGTCGGCGCGGAAGCTTTCGGGCACGTCATACAGGAACCGGGCCGGCGCGTTGCGCTCATAGGGGCCCAGAATCCAGCCGCCGCGTTCTTCGCGGACATACCATTTGGCATCGGCGTCGCGCAGGACGGGGTGTTCCGGGTTGCCAGACTTGCGCCAGGCCACCAGCGCCGGATCGGGTTCGGTGACGATATACTGGTGTTCCACCGGGATCGCGGGGAGTTTCACGCCCAGAAGCCGGGCGGTGCGTTGGGCGTGGTTGCCGGTGGCGGTGACGACATGTTCGGCGGTGATCTCGAAGGTCTCCTCCGAGGCGACCAGATTGCCGCCCTGTTCCACCATGCGGGCGCAGGTGACGACCCATTCGCAGCCGGTCCAGCGGTAGCCATTGACCTGCACCCGGCGCTCGATGGTGGCACCGAACTGGCGCGCGCCCTTTGCCATGGCCTGGGTCACATCGGCCGGGTTGATGTAGCCGTCCTGCGGATGATACAGCGCGCCGATCAGGTCTTCGGTGCGCAGCAGCGGCCAGCGGTCCTTCATCTGCGCGGGCGTCAGGAATTCGTGGTAGACCCCGGCGGTTTCGGCCACCGAGGAATAGAGCATGTATTCATCCATACGCGCCTGATGTTGTGCCATGCGCAGGTTGCCCACCACATAGAACCCCGGGTTGAGGCCGGTTTCCGCCTCCAGCCCCTTGTAGAAATCGACCGAGTATTTGTGGATATGGGTGGTGGCATAGCTCATGTTGAACAGGGGCAGCAGCCCTGCCGCGTGCCATGTGGAGCCAGCCGTCAGTTCGTCACGTTCGACCAGCATGGTATCCCAGCCAGCCTTGGCCAGATGATAGGCGATCCCGTTTCCAACGGCACCGCCACCGACAACAAGGGCTTTGACATGGGTTTTCATTGGCGCTCTCCGGGCATGGCATTTGTGCCATCAATGCCCGATCATGGCGGCAGCGGACAAGATCCCCCGACCTTTGGCAGACGAAAACGACATTGGCGATTGCGCAGGCCCGCTTGACAGCATGGCAGGCGATGACCACAGAAGGCGGCATGATCCGGCGCGCCCTGTTCCGTTCTGAACTGATCCGCGGCATTGGCTTTGCGCTTGTGCTGCCGTTTCTGCTGCTGTCGCTGATTGCACCCGGCTATATGCCGGTGCGGGACGCGGATGGCACGTTGCGCATGGTGATCTGTGCCGATGGCGGCCTCGTCGAGATGGTGATGGACCTCGGCACCGGGGAACCCGTGCAATCCGCGCCCGAAGACAACCGTTGTGACTGGGCGCAGATGGCTTTGGCGGAGCTGTCTGTCGCCGTTCCCCTGCCCCGGCCTCCGCTGGAATTGCTGGTGCTGTCGGCCCCCGCATCACCGGATGACCTGTGGCAACCGGCCCATGACCCGCGCGGGCTGTATGCCCGTGGGCCGCCGATCCTGAGCTGATTTCCCGCCAAACCACTTGTCGAAATCAGTTCAAGGAGCTGGCAGAATGACTTCTGTCCCCATGCAAGACGTGTCGCAACCCGACACGAACCGTTTCTATTTCATCGCCTGGCGCTGGCACTTTTATGCCGGGCTGTATGTCATTCCGTTTCTGGTCATGCTGGCCGTCACCGGGTTGATCATGCTGTGGATCAGCGCGCTCAGCGACATTCACGGCGAGCGCAGCATTGTGCAGATCGCGGGTGCGCCGATGGCCGTGTCGGCACTGCAACCGCTGGCCGAAGCGGCGCTGCCGGGTGGCGTTGCCCAGCAATATCTGGAACCCTTGGCCGCCGACCGCGTGGCGGTGTTCAAGGTGGGTGACGGCAAAACGACCCTTGCCGTTGTGATCGACCCCTACAGCGGGGCGGTCGTGGATACCTTTCCGTGGCGCGCCGGGTGGTATGATTTTGCCAATGACATCCACGGCACGCTGCTGATCGGCGATCTGGGCGACTATCTGATCGAAGCCGCCGCCAGTCTGGGCATCATTCTGGTGGTCAGTGGCCTGTATCTGCATTGGCCGCGCAAGGCCGGGGTGCGGCGGATGCTGGTACCGGACCTTGCCGCGCGCGGGCGCGGGCTTTGGAAGTCGCTGCACGGGGTTGTCGGGGTCTGGATGTCGGTGGTGATGCTGGTGTTCCTGATCTCGGGGCTCAGCTGGGCCGGGGTCTGGGGTGGCAAGATGATCCAGGCCTGGAACACCTTTCCCGCCGAGAAATGGGGGGCACCCCTGTCGGACAAGACCCATGCCGACATGAACCACGGCGCCGCCAAAGAGGTGCCATGGGCACTGGAGCAGACGCCGCTGCCCGTTTCGGGATCGCTGGTGGGTGTGCAGGCGGTGTCTGCGCCGGTAGAGATTGACGGCGTGGCGGCATTTGCGCGGGATCTGGGCTTTGCCGGACGGTTTCAGCTGAACCTGCCAAAGGGCGATACCGGGGTCTGGACCATCAGCCACGACTCTATGTCGAATGATGGCAATGATCCGTGGCGCGACCGGACGCTGCACATCGACCAATATACCGGCAATGTTCTGGCCGATGTCAGCTACGCCGATTACTCGGCCTATGCCAAGGCCATGGCCTGGGGCATTGCCTTTCACGAAGGCGACATGGGCACTTGGAACATTGCGCTGAACACGCTGTTCTGCCTGTCGATGATCTTTCTGCCGCTGTCTGGTCTGGTCATGTGGTGGAAACGCCGCCCCGAAGGCGCGCGCCGGATCGCGGCCCCGCCGCGGCCGCGAGACCTGCCGTTCTGGAAAGCGGCGGCGGCTGTCGTGGTGGTGCTGGGCGTGCTGTTTCCGCTGGCAGGAATCGTGATGCTGGCCATTGTCGTGCTGGACTGGCTGGTTGTGCGCCATGTCCCGGCGCTGCGTCAGGCGCTGTCCTGACCCATGGATGCGCCGGGTCAGGCCCGGCGCATCTGCCCCTGGGAATGGGCTCTGCAACGCATTTTCCGGCTTTGGGTTCCTCAAAAATCGCAAAACAAATCCGGCGGTTTTGTTGGAACACATCACGTTCCCAGGTGTTTGTGGTTCATACCGACGGCAGAGAGGATAGCCGCTACATCCTCGCCCTGCTGTCTTCGCATGAACAGGAGACGACCATGAAAAAGCTCTTTGGAACATCCGCGCTCGTGATGGCGATGGCCTTGCCTGCTTTCGCTCAGCAAGCCACAACCACCATGCCGGCAACCGACGCAACGAACATGACCTCGCCCTATCTGGCGGGTATTGACGGCGGTGTCCGTGCCTCTGACTTCATCGGCAAGCGGATCTATGTCACCGAACAGGATACGTCGTCCATCCCGGTCGAAGCCATTGCCGTGGCAGATACCAACTGGGAAAACGCCGGTTCGATTTCAGATCTGATCATCACCCTGGACGGCGATGCACAGGCCGTGCTGGTTGATTTTGGCGGTTTCCTTGGAATCGGGCAGAAGACCGTGGCGCTGTCGATGGACGATCTTGTGATGGTGCCGGATTCGAGCAGCCCGGATGACTATTTCATCGTGTTCCACGGCACCAAAGCCGCGCTGGAAGGCGCGCCGGAGTTCAACCCGGACATGGTTTTCGAAGCGCCGCCGGCTAACACTTCGATGGCACCCGCTGACGGAACCGCGCCCATGTCACCAGCCGGTGGCGTAGCTGCGACCGACCCTGCGATGACAGCACCGGCTGACGGCACCATGGCTCCCGCTGGTGGCACCATGGCCGATGGCACGATGGCTGCCGATGGCGCGATGACCGATGATGGCATGGTTGATCTTACCGTGATGACCGAGGCCGATCTGATCGGCAAGCGTGTTGTCGGGATCAACAATGAAGACGTTGGCGAAATCAGCGCGGTTTCGGTTGGTGCCAACGGAGCGATCGAAGGTGCGATCGTTGATGTCGGCGGATTTCTGGGAATTGGCGAAAAGCGTGTGTCCCTTGGATCCGAAGCGCTCAGCATCGTGCGCAATGCCGGTGGAACCGTAGACCACTTCCGCGTGACGATGACGCAAGACCAGCTGGAAACCTTGCCGACCTTTGAAGGCTGATCCGGTTTTGTTATACGAGTGACGGGCGGGTTGGCGAAAGCCGACCCGCCCTTTTTTCATGTCAGCCCGTGAGCCTGCGTCCGAGTGCGGTGGTTGCGGCAAAGACCAGGGCGGCGACGACGATGATCGACGGACCGGCGGGGGTATCTTGCCAAAGCGAAAGCTGAAGACCGCCGAGGGCGGACACCGCCCCGATCAGGATGGCAAGCGCCGCCATTGCCTCGGGCGTGCGCGACAGTCCACGGGCAGCCGCGGCAGGGACGATCAGCATGGCGGCGATCAGCAGCGCGCCGACGACCTTGATCGCGACGGCCACCACGATCGCCAGCGCGATCGTCAGCACCAGACGTTCGCGGTCGGGGTTCAGCCCGCTGGCATGGGCCAGATCCTCATTCAGGGTGGCAGTCAGCAGTGCCTGCCAGCGCCAGGCCAGCAGCGCCAGCACCACCACGGCCCCACCCCAGACAAAGGCCAGATCACCCCGGCTGACCGCCAGAATATCGCCGAACAGCCAGGCCGTCAGGTCGGTGCGCACCCCCGGCACGAACGAAACCGCGACCAGACCGAAGGCCAGCGCCGAATGGGCCAGCACGCCCAGCGTGGTATCCATCGCCCAGCCCTTTGCCGCCAAGGTGGCGACGGTGACGGCCATGGCCAGCGACACCACCATGATGCCGAAGCCGACCGGCAGATCGGTGGCCAGTGCCATTGCGACGCCCAGAATGGCGGCATGGGCGGTGGCATCACCGAAATAGGCCATCCTGCGCCACACGACGAAGGAGCCGAGCGGTCCGGTGGCAAGCGAAAGGCCGACGCCTGCAAGGGCGGCGCGGGTCAGGAAATCGTCAAGCATGTTTGTGATCGTGCGTATGAGGGTGGGCGTGGTCATGGTCGTGGACATGCTGATACAGCGCGAGTGCGCCCTTGGTCCCCAGACCGAACAGGGCACGGTATTCCGGCGCGGAGGACACCACATGCGGCGTGCCTTCGCAGCAGACATGGCCGTTGAGGCAGATCACCCGGTCGCTGGCGGCCATCACCACATGCAGGTCATGGCTGACCATCAGCACCGCCACGGCAGAGCTGGCGCGCACATCCTCGATCAGCTGGTAGAACCCGGCCTCTCCGGGTTGGTCAAGGCCTTGGGTCGGTTCGTCCAGCACCAGAAGCTGCGGGTCCGACAGCAAGGCGCGGGCCAGCAGCACGCGCTGCAACTGGCCGCCGGACAGACTTGCCATCTGGGCGGCTTCGACACCGGGCACCCCGACACGCGCGAGGGATTGGGTGGCCGCCGCATCGCTGACCCGCACCGGCAACGACAGGAAGCGGCGCACGGTCATCGGCAGGCTGCGATCCAGCGCAAGCCTTTGCGGCACATAGCCGATACGCAGTCCGGGCGCGCGCTGCACCCGGCCCTGTGCCACCGGCACAATGCCCAGCAGGGCGCGCAGCAACGTGGATTTGCCCGAGCCGTTGGGGCCGACGATGGTGACGATCTCGCCGGGATGCACGGCGATTGACACGTCATGCAGCACCTCGTCCCCGCCAAAGCGCACGCAGATATGACCAGCGGCGATGAGGGCCATCACGCGCTCTCGCGGCAGGCAGGGCACAGGCCCAGCGCTTCGATGTTGGACCTCTCGATGACAAAGCCGATCCGGGCGGCGGCGGCATCAAGCGCAGCGCGCACCGGGGCGGCGGGGGCTTCGGCCACCGTGTCGCAGGATTTGCAGATCAGGAAGGCGGGCGCGTGGCTCTCGCCCGGGTGCATGCAGGCGGCAAACGCGTTCAGGCGGCGGATGCGGTGTGCAAAGCCCTGATCCACAAGGAATTCCAGTGCTCGATAGGCTACAGGTGGCTGGTTGCCGAAGCCATCTGCCGCCAGCCGTTGCAGCACGTCATAGGCCCCCATTGCCTTGTGGTTTTCCAGCAGGATCTCCAGCACCCGGCGACGCACCGGGGTCATGCGTGCGCCTGATGCGGCGGCCAGTGCATCGGCCCGCGCCAACACATCCGCCGCGCAATGAGCGTGGTCATGGCTGGCAAAGGCCAGATCGGGGGTGGTGCAGCCGGGGCAGTCGCTGTCAGGATGGTCGTGCGGCATGGCTGGCTCCGGCAGGGTTGACTGGTTATGATATAACATACATAAGGCGCGCAAAGACGTTCAGAAAGGCCTGCCCGATGCGTTATATCATATCCCTTCTTTTGGCCAGCACCGCCCTGCCCGCTGCCGTCATGACTGCCCATGCCGAGGTGCCGCGCGTGGTCACCGATATCCCGCCGGTCCATGCCATAACGGCGCAAGTGATGGGCGATCTGGGCCAGCCAGTGCTTTTGCTGGACCGCGGCGCCAATGCCCACAACTATCAACTGCGCCCCAGCCAGGCCGCAAACCTTGCCGATGCCGGTTTGGTGATCTGGATCGGGCCGGAGATGACACCCTGGATGGAGCGCGCACTGGACGGGCTGTCGCCCGATGTGCCGCGTCTTGGGTTGCTGGCGGTTGAGGGAACGCACCGTCAGGAATATGGCGATGACAGCGCACATGATCACGATGAGGGTCATGACCACGCGCATGACGAGCACGATCATGCAGATGAGGCAAAGGCAGGGGATCACGCCCACGAAGATCATGCCGGGCATGACCACGGACATGACGAGCACGATCACGATCACGACCATGCCGAAGAGGCCAAGGCCGGGGATCATGACCACGACCATGATGACCATGCCCACAGCGGGGTGGACCCGCATGCCTGGCTTGACCCGGCCAATGCCAGCGTCTGGGCCGGGGTGATCGCAGCGGAACTTTCGCGGCTGGACCCCGAGAACGCGGCGACCTATGCGGCCAACGCCTCCGCGGCGCAGGCGCGGTTGGCGGCGCTGGACAGTGAACTGTCGGCAATGCTCGCCCCGGTCAAGGACAAGCCCTTTGTGGTCTATCACGATGCCTATGGCTACTTCGCCAGCCATTACGGGCTGAGCGTGGCCGGGTCGGTGTCGCTGGGCGATGCCAGCTCGCCCGGCGCGGCCCGGCTGCGGGAGCTGTCGGCCACCGTTTCAGGTGGTGGCGCGCTGTGCCTGTTCCCCGAAGCGCAACACGATGCGGCACTGGTCACACAAATGGCCGATGGCGGCACCGCCCGGATCGGCGCGGCGCTGGACCCGTCTGGCAGCACGGTGGAGCCGGGTCCGGATGCCTATGACGCGCTGATGCGGGCGCTCGCCACCAACCTTGTGGCCTGCCTGAACGGCTGAACCACGCGATGCCAAAAGGGGCCGGGTCTGCACCCGGCCCCTTTTGCATGGGCTACCCCTCAACCCCGCCCATTCCAGCGGCGAGGAACCAGCGGATGATGGCGAGGCGCTCCTCCGGCTCCATATAGCTGAGGTTGCCGGGGGGCATGGCGTGGCTCAGGCCCGATTGCATGTAGATGCGCCGCGCCTCATGCGCGATCTGCGCTTCGGTTTCCAGCACCACGCCCTTGGGCGGCCAGAGCATGCCCTCCCATGACGGTTCCGCCGCGTGGCACATGCTGCAGCGACCCTGCACAATACCGACCACATCGTCAAAGCCTGCCGCAGAGGCGTGTTGCAACACCTTGCCCGACAGGGCCGCGTCGATCGGTGGCACGGTGCGCATCGGAGCGGTGGACAGCCATGCGATCAGCAGGAACAGGATGGCGGTGACGCCCCATGTCCAGTGCGGGTTGCCCTTGCGTGCGTGTTGCGAGTTGAACCAGTGCCGGATGGTGACGCCCATCAGGAACACGAGGCTTGCGATGATCCAGTTGTACTCCGTGGCAAAGATCAGCGGGTAGTGGTTCGACAGCATCAGGAAAATCACCGGAAGCGTCAGATAGTTGTTATGCGTGCTGCGCTGCTTGGCGATCTTGCCGTATTTGGCATCCGGAGTGCGCCCGGCCTTGAGGTCCGCCACCACAATGCGCTGGTTCGGCATGATGATCATGAACACATTCGCGCTCATGATCGTGGCGGTGAAGGCGCCAAGGTGCAGCAGGGCGGCGCGGCCACTGAACACTTGCGTGTAGAACCACGACATGCCGACCAGCACCACAAACAGTGCCATCATCAGCACGGTCTGATCGGCATTGACGAACACCCGGCACAGGGTGTTGTAGGCCAGCCAGCCAAAGGCGAGCGAGGCCAGCGAAATCGCAACCGCCTGCCAAACCGCAAGGTCCATCACTTGGCGGTCGATCAGGAACATCTCGGCCCCGAGGTAATAGACCAGAACAAGCATGGCAAAGCCCGACAACCAGGTGGCATAACTTTCCCATTTGAACCAGGTCAGATGCTCGGGCATCATTTCCGGGGCGACCAGATATTTCTGGATGTGGTAGAAGCCGCCGCCATGCACCTGCCATTCCTCGCCATGCGCCAGCAGCGGCAGGCTGGGCGTCTTGCGAAGGCCAAGATCGAGCGCCACGAAATAGAACGACGACCCGATCCAGGCGATGGCCGTGATCACATGCAGCCAGCGCACGCCGATTTCGACCCATTCCCACATCACCGCCAGATCATACATCATCAGCCCCCTGCTTGCCTTTGGCACAAACGCTATACCGCCGGAGTATCTTCTGTTAATCCTGAGAAATGCCGGATCACTTTCAAATCCTGCAATATAATGGGATGTGCCCAGATGTCCTACGTCAACACCATCCGCATGTTTGTCCGTGTCTATGAATTGGGCAGCATGAGTGGGGCGGCCCGCGATCAGCGCACCTCGCCCGCTGTGGCTTCGGCGCGAATCTCGGAGCTGGAAAAGCATCTGGGCGTGCGTCTGTTCAACCGCACCACCCGCAGCCTGCAACCGACCGAGAATGGGCGGATCTTCTATGAGGGTGCGGTGCGGATTCTGGAGGCGATCGAGGATGCCGAATCTGCGGTGATGGATGTCACGCAGAACCCGCGCGGCACGATCTTTGTCGCGGCCCCTTTGGGCATCGGGCGGCGGTTTATCGCGCCGCACGTGCCGACGTTCAAGGATCTGTATCCGCAGATCGAGGTGCGCTTGCGCCTGTCAGACCGGGGCGTGGATGTGGTCAGCGAAGGCATCGACGTGGCGTTTCATCTGGGGATATTGGAGGACAGCACGCTGAAGGTGCGGCTGATCGCCGATTGCCACCGGGTGCTGTGCGCGGCACCGGACTACATTGCGCGGCGGGGGATGCCGCAGGACGGCGCGGCGCTGGTCGCGGACCGGCACGATTGCCTGAACCTGCGCTATCCGGGCGCGAAGGAATTCCAGTGGACCCTGACCACCCCCGAGGGCCCGCGCCGGTTCGAGATTTCCGGCCCCTACGAGTCGGATGACGGCGATGTGCTGACGCAATGGGCGCTGGCCGGGCGGGGGATCGTGATGAAGCCGCAGTTCGAAGTGGCCGATCACCTGCGATCCGGGGCTTTGGTGCCAGTGGCAACAGCCACACCGCCGATTGCGGTGCAACTGTCCAGCCTGAGCCAGCACCGGCGGCTGAAAGACCCCAAGGTGCGGTTGTTCACCGATTACATGGCGGCGAAGATCAAGGAAGAGCTGCGCCGCGCAATTGACGGCTGACACAATACAAGACGCCCGCGCCGGGGGCGCGGGCGTTTATGATGTCAGGGCCGGTTACTGGATCTGCTGGCCGTTCACAAAGATCGACCCGCCCTCACGCGCCTCGATCTTCGAGGTCAGCACATCGTCGCCCGCAGGCTGGCCGAACATCGCCATCATCATCCGCGCGCCCATGGCATCCTCTTCGGTGATGACGCCCAGTTTGATCAGCGCATCCACCACCTTGTTGCCGCCCTCCAGCCGCACATCGGCGGTGCCGATGGGCAGCGGCGGGCCACCCAGCGCCACCATCGCGTTGTCGAAAGTAAAGGCTCCGGTGCCGGTGGCCACCGCCCCCAGCGCCTTGATCGCCAGCGTGCGGATATCCAGCGTCTGCAGTTCCGGCATAGTGGTCGGCGGTTCGCCGGTCTCGCCCGCTGCCATCAGGTCGAGCATGTCGATCTTGGCCTTGCCACCCAGGTCCAGCGCCACATCCAGCGGTCCGTGTTCCAGAACGGTGCCCGGGTCGATCATGCCCCAGGCCGCGTCATCAAGCACCAGATTTTCCATCCGGAGTTCAAAGCGATAATCCCCGGCCTCTTCAACACTGACCATCGGCATGCCCAGCCCCAGCACAAAGGCCCCGGTGGTCGCGTTCACCGGCACCGGCATCATTGGCGGGCGCAGGGTCACCTGCATGCCATCAACGCGGGTGGCGACGTCGAATTCATCGACGTTCACCGTCACCGAGGTAACGCCCGGCGCAGCGGTAAAGACCAGACTCATCGGCAGCATCGGGTTGGCATCGGTCATCTCGCCCGTGGAGACGCCCTGCGTCGCCTCAAGGTTCAGGCCAAGACCGGCGCGCACCGCTTCGGAAAAGGCGGCGCTGCTTTGCAGCGACATCAGGTCGATGCCTTCGGGCAAGGTGATTTCGCCGGTCAGCACCAGATCGGCGGAGTCGCTGATCTGGGCGCTGTCGATGCCAAGGCCGGGGTCTTTCTGCTTGATATCATAGACCAGCCGGTCAACCGACATCTCGACGCCAATCGCCTCGACCCCGCGGGTGTAGCGGCCGGCGAGCGACATCAGATCAAAGGTGCCGTCAAAGGTATTCGCCCCGTCAACGACATTGACCACGGCTTTCAGGCTGTCGGCATCAATGCCGTAACCCAGCCCCCCCGCATCCTCGAACGCGCTGACCGAAAGTTCCTCATGGCTGATCATCACATTCGCGGGGCCGGTGTTGAGCAGTTTGATATCGCCGGGGAAAAAGGCGACGCTGCCATCTTCCTGCTCGACGATCGACACTTCGGAGATCGTGGCGATGGCGGGCTTGCCATCAGGTGCGATGCTGACGCCGTTCAGCGTCAGCTCGCGGTTGCCGGGAACTTCGGTCGCCGCAGTGATCTTCAACCCGCCGCTGACAGCCGCAGCCTGCAGATCGGCCCAGACCTGATCAACGGTCAAGGCCGCCTGCGCGGTGCCACACATCAACAACGCCATGACTGGCGCGGTCATCAATACATTGGTCCTGAACATTCCACTCTCCTGGAAAAGCGCTTTCGTTGTCGCAAGACAAAGCCGCTTTCGGCGCCGAAATCAAGGTCAGGTTTCAGACAGCTTGATCAGCTGCCGCGATAGGTCGAATAGGCGAAGGGCGATATCAGCAGCGGCACGTGATAGTGCTGATCGGCATCGGGCACGCCAAAGCGGATGGGAATTTCATTCAGAAACAACACCTCACCCGTCGCCTGCCCGCTTACCCGCAGATAATCACCCGCAAAGAACACCAGCTCATAGGTGCCCGCCTTCAGCGCATCGCCGGTCAGCAGCGGGGCATCGGTGCGCCCGTCACTGTTGGTCACAACCTCGGCAATCTTCTTGTGCGAATTCCCGCTGACCCGGTAGAGCCAGATTTTCACCCCTGCCGCCGGTTTGCCCAATGCCGTATCCAGCACATGCGTTGAAAGCCGCCCCATCGCCCACTCCTTGATCTGTTTGCGTGTCATGACAGCACGAAACGCCCGCCGATACGACCATGTCTTCGCGAGATATGTCTTTCAGCAATTTCTTGATAAAACACGGCGGATTTCCTGCCTATCCTGTCGCAATACCTGAAAGTGAGGTTTCCCCGGTGAACCGCTACCCCCGAGATTTTCGCGGCCATGGCCCCGACGCCCCCGATGCGCAATGGCCGGGTGGCGCAAAAATCGCCATCTCTCTGGTGCTGAACTACGAAGAGGGCGGCGAGAACAACGTGCTGCACGGCGATGCGCAGTCCGAGGCGTTCCTGTCCGATATCGCAGGCGCCGCGCCCTGGCCCGGGATGCGGCACTGGAACATGGAATCGATCTATGACTATGGCGCGCGGGCCGGGTTCTGGCGGCTGCACCGGCTGTTCACGGCGCAGGGGCTGCCGGTGACGGTTTACGGGGTGACCACAGCTTTGGCGCGCAACCCCGAGCAGGTGGCGGCGATGCAGGCGGCAGGCTGGGAAATTGCCAGCCACGGGCTGAAATGGGTCGATCACCGCGACATGCCGGAGGCGGAGGAGCGCGCGCAGATCACGGAGTCGTTCCGCCTGCATGAAGAAGTTACCGGCGCATCGCCGCACGGCTGGTACACCGGGCGCTGTTCGATGAACACGGTGCGGCTGACGGCGGAAACCCGGCGGCTGGCGTGGATTTCCGACACCTATGACGATGACCTGCCCTATTGGCTGGAGGTCGGAGACCATGACCAGCTGGTGATCCCCTATACGCTGGAAGCCAATGACATGCGTTTTGCCACAGCGCCGGGTTACATCACGGGCGAGCAGTTCTTTCAGTATCTGAAAGACAGCTTCGACACGCTCTATGCCGAAGGGGTGGAGGGGCGCGCCAGGATGTTCTCGATCGGCTTGCACAACCGCCTGATCGGACGGCCCGGAAAGATCGCAGGCTTGCAGCGTTTTCTTGACTATGCGCAGGGCCATGCGGGCGTCTGGTTCCCGCGTCGCATCGACATTGCGCGCCACTGGGCCGAAGTGCATCCCCACCAGCGCTTTGAGCGGCCCAGCCAGATGGACCGCGCGCGGTTTGTCGAACGGTTCGGCGGGATCTTCGAACATTCGCCGTGGATCGCGGAGCGGGCCTTTGATCTGGAACTCGGCCCGGCGCATGACTGCGCCACCGGGTTGCACAACGCGCTGGCCCGGATGTTCCGCAGCGCGTCACAGGCCGAGCGGATGGGAGTGCTGACCGCCCACCCCGATCTGGCCGGAAAGCTTGCCGCCGCCAAACGTCTGACGCCAGAGTCCACCGCCGAACAGGCCAGTGCGGCGCTGGACGCGCTGACCGATGCCGAACGCAGCGCGTTCCAGCGGCTGAACGCCGACTATGTGGCAAAGCACGGCTTTCCCTTCATCATCGCCGTGCGTGACAACGCCAAAGACAGCATCCTCGCGGCCTTCACCGCGCGCATCGCCAATGACACCGCCACCGAATTCACCACTGCCTGCGCGCAGGTGGAACGTATCGCGGCCCTGCGTCTGAAAGACATCCTGCCATGACCGAGTATTACGCCCCTCCCGGTGGCCTGCCGCCACAAACCCAGCTGATGACCGGGCGCGCCGTGTTCACCCCGGCCTATGCCTTTATCCCGCGCGGCTGCTTTTCCGACATCGTCACCAGCTTCCTGCCCGGCTGGACCCGCACCAGGCTCTGGCTGATCGCCCGCCCGATGTCGGGGTTTTCCGAGACCTTCAGCCAATATGTGATGGAAGTCGCCCCCGGCGGTGGCTCGGATACACCCGATCCGGAGGAGGGAGCGGAGCACTGGCTGTTCTTCACCGAAGGCCTCGCCACCCTGACGATCGACGGTCACGGCCATGAGATGGATGCGGGCGGCTATGCTTATATCCCCCCCGGTCGCCGCTGGACCCTTCTGGCCGAGGGGGGCATCCCGGCCCGCTTCCACTGGCTGCGCAAGCTCTATGAGCCTGCTCCGGGCCTTTCCCGGCCCGATCCGATCCTGATCAACGAACGCGATGTGCCGCTTTCCCTGATGCCTGACACCAATGGCGCATGGGGCACCACACGCTTTGCCGACCCCGCCGATCTGCGTCATGACGCGCATGTGAATATCGTGACATTCCAGCCCGGCGGCACCATCCCGTTTGAAGAAACCCATGTGATGGAACACGGGCTCTATGTGCTGCAGGGCAAGGCGGTCTACAAACTCAATCAGGATTGGGTGGAGGTCGAGGCCGGAGATTTCATGTGGCTGCGCGCCTATTGCCCGCAGGCCTGCTATGCCGCAGGGCCGGGGCCTTTCCGTTATCTGCTCTACAAGGATGTCAACCGCCACGCGAAGCTGCGCGGCCCCGGTGCCTTCGGGGCGGGGCGGTGAGGGCCGCTCTTCCGCCCTTCCGGGCGTCATCGCTGTCCGGGCGCCCAGCGATGAGCGACCGCAAGGGAGGGAAGAGCCCATGCCGGTGATCCAACCGCAGCCCCTGACCGCCGAAGCCTTCGCCCCATTTGGCGAAGTGCTCGACGCCACCGGCGATTTCCGCCTGATCAACGCAGGCCTTTGCAAACGCCACCATGACCGCGCATTGCTCGATTTCGGCCCGGAAGGCCGTGCCGGGATCTCGGTGTTCAACGCCGCCCCCCGCGCCCTGCCCTATAGCTTCGACCTGATCGAGCGCCACCCCGATGGCTCGCAGGCCTTTGTGCCGATGACCGGGCACCCGTTTCTGGTGATCGTTGCGCACAGCCCCGACGATGCTCCGCTGGCCTTCCTGACCGATGGCGCGCAAGGGATCAACCTGCATCGCGGGGTCTGGCATGGCGTGCTGACGCCGCTCCACGCCCCCGGATTGTTTGCTGTGGTAGACCGGATCGGTCCCACGCCGAACCTTCAAGAACACCGCTACGCGCAGGCGTGGACGGTTCTGCCCGCCTGAACACAGGCGGTCCTGACCGGACCGGGCCCCTGGGGCAGCCCGGACGGCACCCATAATCAATGGCCCCGAGGGAAAGGGACACGAACAGATGACAAGTTCCACAATGGGAACGCCGGAGCAACTCCGCGACCCGGATTACATGCCCGCATTGGGCCGCGCCGTGCCGCTGGGCATCCAGCATGTGCTGGCGATGTTCGTCTCCAACGTCACCCCCGCCATCATCGTCTGCGGGGCGGCGGGAATCGGTTTCGGCTCGGATCAGGGCGCGCTCGGTTTTCCCGACATGACCTATATGATCCAGATGTCGATGCTGTTTGCAGGCGTGGCCACGCTGCTGCAGACCATCGGCATCGGCCCGGTGGGCGCGCGGCTGCCGATCGTGCAGGGCACCTCATTCGCCTTTGTGCCGGTGATGATCCCGGCGGTGGCGGGGCTTGGCTCGGCCGGGCTGGCCGGGTTGATGACCGGGGTGGTGCTGGGCGGCATCTTCCACTTTTTCCTCGGCTTCCTGATCGGGCGCATCCGCTATGCGCTGCCGCCGCTGGTCACCGGGCTGATCGTTCTGATGATCGGGCTGGCACTGGTCAAGGTCGGCATCCAATACGCGGCAGGGGGCGTGCCCGCGATGGAGGCCGGGATGCGGGCAGTCGCCGAGGCGAAGGCCGCAGGCGTGCCGGTGGACTGGGACACGATCAGCTTTGGCAGCCTTGCGCAATGGGCCCCGGCGCTGCTGGTGATTGCGGTCACCCTTGCCATCAAGTTCTTTACCCGTGGCTTCATGGCGGTGGCGGCGGTGCTGATCGGCATCATTGCGGGCTATATCCTTGCCCTGTTCATGGGTCAGGTAAGCTTTACCGCCGTAGAGCGTGCCGGGCTGTTTTCCCTGCCCAACCCGTTCCGCTGGGGCTTCGAGTTCAACGCCGCCATCATCATCGGCATGTGTTTCATGGCGCTGATTTCGGCGATCGAAACGGTGGGCGATGTCTCCGGAATCACCAAGGGCGGTGCCGGGCGTGAGGCTACCGACAAGGAGATCGAAGGCGCGACCTTTGCCGATGGTGCGGGTTCGGCGATTGCAGGCATGTTCGGCGGATTGCCCAATACCTCGTTCAGCCAGAATGTCGGGCTGATCGCGATGACCGGGCTGATGAGCCGCCATGTGGTGACCATCGGCGCGATCTTCCTGATCATCTGCGGGCTGGTGCCCAAGATCGGGGCGGCGATCAACACGGTGCCGATCAATGTGCTGGGCGGCGGCGTAGTGGTGATGTTCGGCATGGTCTGTGCCGCAGGCGTCAACATGCTGTCAGAGGTGAGGTGGAACCGCCGCAACATGGTTATCTTTGCCACCGCCCTGTCGGTCAGCCTTGGCCTGCAACTGGTGCCCGAGGCGCTGCAACACATGGGCCGCACGGCGCAGATCCTGCTGACCTCCGGCCTGCTGCCTGCAGCGGCGATCGCGATTGTGCTGAACCTCGTGCTGCCCGAAGACGCGGGCGAGTAGGATAAAGCATGGTCGCAAGCCGCCGACAGGCGGCGGCTTGTGACCCACCAACGCGCCCGCGCTACAGCTTCAGATCATAGGTCACCCAAGGCGTGCGGGTTGCAACCTGATCATACAGGCCACGCGCACGATAGTTGTTCTCGGCGGTGATCCAGCGGATCACCGTCCAGCCCCGGCGACGGCCCTCTGCCTCCACCCCTGCGATCAGCCCCGCCGCCGCACCGCTGCCACGTGCTTGCGGGATGACAAACAGATCATCCAGATAGCCGCCGGTGCTGGCTGCAAGGGGCCGCGCAAAAGCGCGAAAGTGCGCCAGGCCCAGTAGCTGCCCGTCCTGGTCTGCGAGAAGCGCCTCGACCTCATGACCGGGGTCGTTCAGCCAGTCCCAGACCCGCGCCCGCATCTCATCGCTTTGCTCCACCCCGTAAAATGCGGCGTAACCAGCGTAAAGCTCTGACCACGCATCAAAGTCTGCGGGTTCCGGTCTGCGGATCTGCATGCTTTTCTCCCTTTGCGCCAGCTTATCACCGTCCCTGCACACAAGGCACTGTCATTTTTTTCTGACAGCCCTATCCTTTGCCCATCGCAGGAGGCCACATGTTCGACCAGACCCGCCGCAATATCCACCCCGGGCCGCAAACCCCCGCTCTTCCCGGCGCCCCCCGTGACGGGCTGTGCACCGATTGCGGTGTGTCGCGCCTTGGTGATGGCCGCGCCTGCGGACGGGCCTGCCAGTTCATCGCGCCTGACTACCCGGCGCTGGAGACGCGCGTGCATGGCCGTACCGCCGACCCCGCAACGGATGAGGCGTTCTTTGGCGTCACCCACAGCATGCTGCGCGCCCGCCTGTCGCCCCCCGCCCCCGGTGCGCAATGGACCGGCATCACCACCGGACTGGCCGCAAGGCTGCTGGAACAGGGGCTGGTCGACGCTGTCCTGACCGTGCTGCCCGACCCTGATGACCGCTGGAAACCCCTTCCCGCCATCATCACCAACCCCGCCGATATGGCGCAAGCCCGCGGCATGCGCATGGGCTGGGCCCCCACCCTCGCCCTGCTCGAACCAGCCCGCGCGGCAGGTTACAAGCGCCTGGCCATGATCGGCATCCCCTGCCAGACCTACGCCCTGCGCGCGCTGGAGGCGGAACTGGGCCTTGAGGCGCTCTATGTGATCGGCACGCCGTGCTCTGACAACACCACGACCCAGAACTTCCACACCTTCCTCAACCTGCTCGACAAGGCACCCGAAACCATCAGCTACCTGGAATTCCGAACCGACTTCCGTGTGGAACTGCGCTTTGAGAATGGCCGAAAGCCGCGTCTGATCCCGTTTTTGCAACTGCCGATCAGCCAGCTGCCGCCGGATTTCTTCCCGATGACCTGCAAGACCTGTGTTGATTACACCAACCGGCTGGCCGATATCACCGTGGGCTACATGGGCGGCGACGGCGATCAATGGGTCATCGCCCGGAACGCGCGCGGGGCAGACCTGCTGTCGCTCATCGCGCCAACCCTCACCACCAGCCCGCTCACCTCCTCCGGCAAGCGCAAGGCTGCTGTCAAAGGCTTCATGGAAAACACCGCCCGCGCCGCCGGGGGCATGCCGCTGCGCCGGATGCCCGACTGGCTGCGCCCCTTTGTCAGCATCCTGCAACGCCGCTTCGGCCCCAGGGGGCTGGAATTCGCCCGCGCGCGGGTCGAGATGAAGGCAGTGGAAACCATCCTCCATCTGCGCAGCAGCCACCCGGCGCGGATGAAGAACATGGTCCCGGCGCATGTCTGGAGTCTCGCCGCCCGCTATGGCCTGACCGCCGCCCAAGCTGAGCAACGCCCACCCCGTCCCTGATGGCGGGAGCCTCCGGCGGGAGTATTTGGCAAGCAGCAAAACCACAGAAAGGATCGCTGCTTGCCAAATACTCCGGGGGTTTTGGGGCAGCGCCCCCATCAGCGGAGCCAAGGGTCTGATGGCCCGCGGGCGACACAATAGCGTGTCCCGAAGGCACTCAATCAGATCACGCCGGGCAGGGTCACGCCATCCGCAAGGCGACATCCAGCATCCGGTTGGAAAAGCCCCATTCATTGTCATACCAGCCAAACACCCGCAGCAGCCCGCCTCCGGTCAGGCGGGTTTCAGGCGTGGCCATCACGATGCTCTCCGGCCGGGCGCGCAGGTCGGTGGAGACCAGCGCGCGGTCGGTCACACCGATGACACCACCCGCCGCGTGAAAGGCCGCATTGACCGCCGCAACCGTCACCGGTCGCGAGATCATCACCGCCAGATCAACGCAGGACACGCTTGCCACCGGCACCCGCACCGCCGAGCCTTCGATCCGCCCGGCAATGCCGGGCAGCACCTGATCCAGCAAGCGCGAGGCGCTGGTGGTGGTCGGAACCATCGACAGCGCCGCTGCGCGCGAGCGCGCATAATCCGCCGCCGGGGCGTCCACGGTGGGCTGGCTGCCGGTGTAGCAATGGATCGTGGTCATCGAGCCGGTCACCACGCCCCATTCGCGATGGATCAGCCGCGCCAGAGGCGCAAGGGCATTGGTGGTGCAGGACGCGTTCGACACGATTGCCTGATCGGTCAGCGCCTCATCATTCGCGCCCAGCACCACGGTTACCTCTGCAGCCTGCGACGGGCCGGAGATCAGAACCCGGCGCGCGCCCGCGCGCAGGCCCCGTGCCGCAACCTCATGGCTGTCGGCCCTCCCGGTACATTCCATCACCACATCCACCCCGCGCAGATCCAGCGCCGACAGGTCTGCCGCCCGGTGCAAGGCGATCGCTTGACCGTTTACAACCAGCGCCCCACCTTCCAGCGCAACAGTGCCGCGCCAAGGGCCGAACACACTGTCATACTCGAACAGATGCGCGCACATCTCTGCCGTAGCGATATCGTTAATCCCTACCACCTCCAGCCCCGGCCACTGCGAAAGCCCCCCAGCCCAGGCCCGCAGAACCGACCGCCCGATCCGGCCAAATCCGTTGATGAAAACCTGCATGGATGCCCCCCTTGACGTGCCGCAGGATCACCACGCCGCTAACGCGTGTGCAAGCGCCGCATTGTCACCCGGACAAGGTTCAGACCTCCACCATTGTTCCCTGACCACGCTCCAGCGCCCGGCGAACCGCCATGGCCGCCACTGCCAGATCCTGCAAGCCGACTCCGGTGCCGTCGAACAGCGTCACCTCTTCCGCTATCCGCCGCCCCGGATGGGTGCCGGTCAGCACATCGCCCAAAGGGGTGATCGCCGTCGCATCCAGCAGCCCCGCAGCCACCGCGTGCTGCGCCTCGCCGATCGTGACCGACTGCCCAATCTCGTCGGTGAAGACCGAGGCGCGGCCCAGCAGTGCAGGCTCCACCTCCTGCTTGCCCCTGGTGTCGGTGCCCATGCAGGCCAGATGGGTGCCGGGTGCCACATACCGATCCAGCAGGCAGGCGGCGGGCGAAGAGGTGATGGTCACGATCACATCGGCCTCCGCCATCCGCTCCAGCGGCACGGCCTCGAACGGCAGACCCAGCTCCGCCGCAATCGCGCCCAGCCGGTCCAGCATTTCCGGGTGCAGGTTCCAGCCGATCACCCGCTCGAACGCCCGCACCCGGGCCGCCGCCCGAAGCTGGAACCCGGCCTGATGCCCTGCCCCCACCATGCCCAACACCTTTGCATCCCGCCGCGCCAGCCGGTCGATCGAGATCGCCGCCGCCGCCGCCGTGCGCAGCGCGGTCAGCAACCCGCCGCCAACCATGGCGGTCGGCTGCCCGGTCTCCGGATCGAACAGGAACACCGTGGATTGGTGGTTGATGATCCCCTTGGCGGCATTGCCCGGAAAATACCCCCCGGCCTTCACCCCCAATTGGCCGCCCGCCCGGTCAAGACCCGACTTGAACCCGTATTGCCGACCCTCGCCCAGAGCCTCGCGCACCACCGTGAAATTATACGCCTCGCCGCGCGACATGGCAGCAAAAACCGCTTCGACCGCCGCAAAGGCATCCTCGGGCGAGACCAGCCCGGCAATCAGGCTTTCGGGTAGGATCAACATGGGCAAGCCCCTTCATCTGTTCTAAAATATCCCCGCCGGAGGCTCCGACACATCCGCCGGAGCCCCGGTTCAGGATCAATAGGCCTTGCCGCGCGCAGAAACCGGCCAGACCACTTCCACCTTGCCGCCCCGCACGCCCACATACCAATCGTGCACATTGCAGGTCGGGTCGCAGTGGCCCGGCACCAGCCGCAGCTTGTCGTTGACCTTCAGCACACCTGCGGGGTCGTCCACCACCCCATGCTCGTCGCTGCATTTGACGTATTTCACATCGGTCCGGCCAAAGATCACCGGCAGGCCGGAGTCGACCGACTGCGCCTTCAGCCCGGCATCGACAATCGCCTTGTCGGCCTTGGCATGGCTCATCACGCTGGTCAGGATGAACAGCGCGTTTTCCCATTCGCCTTGGTCGATCCGCTTGCCGTCCTTGTCCAGAATTCGGCCATAATCGGCATCCATGAAGGCGTAGGAGCCACACTGCAGCTCATTGTACACGCCCGAGGTGCTCTCGAAGTAATAGCTGCCGGTGCCACCACCGCCGACGATATCGCAGTCAATCCCTTCGGCCTTGAGTGTATCGACCGCATCCCTGACCTGCGCCACCGCCAGATCAATCTTGGCCCTGCGGTCATCATAGCTGTCCATATGCTGCATCGCGCCCTGATAGGCCTGAAGCCCCGCGAATTTCAGCCCTGGTGCGGCGTCGATCGCGCGTGCGATCGCCACCACCTCCGCCGTGGTCCCCACCCCACAGCGCCCCGCCCCGCAGTCGATCTCCACCAGACATTCGATCACCGTGCCATGCCGCACCGCCGCTGCCGACAGGTCGGCCACATTGTCGAGCATATCGACGCAAACAATCGTGCGCGCGCCCAGCTTCGGCAGCCGCGCCAGCCGGTCGATCTTGGCCGGATCGCGCACCTGATTGCTGACCAGCACATCCCGGATGCCGCCCCGGGCAAAGACCTCGGCCTCGCTGACCTTCTGGCAACACACCCCGACCGAGCCGCCAAGCTTCTCCTGCAGCTTGGCCACATCCACCGATTTGTGCATCTTGCCATGCACCCGGTGGCGCATGCCATGGGCGCGGGCGTAGTCGCCCATCTTTTTGATGTTGCGCTCCAAAGCGTCCAGATCCAGCACAAGGCAAGGCGTCTGGATATCCGCCTCATCCATCCCCGGCAGGGCGGGGATGTCATAGCCCACTTCCAGCCCCTTGAAATCCGCATGCGTGTTCATGGTGTTACCCTTTCATCCAAGGCAATGAGTCCAGATCGACGTTCCCCCCGGTGATGATGACGCCGACGCGCCGCCCCCGGAAAACCTGCCTGTTCTTCAGGATGGTGGCCAGCGGCACTGCGCAGCTTGGCTCCATCACGATCTTCATCCGCTGCCAGGTCAGCTTCATGGCGTCGATGATCTCCTGCTCAGACGCGGTGAAGATATCGGCGACATGGTTCGACACAAAATGCCAGGTCAGGTCCTTCAACGGCACCTTCAAACCGTCGGCCACCGTTTCCGGTGCGTCATCCGCGATGATCCGCCCGGCCTTGAAGCTGCGATACGCGTCATCGGCATTCTTCGGCTCGGCAGCATAGACATCCACCCCCGGCGCCACCGCGCTCATGGTGAGACAAGTGCCCGAGATCATGCCGCCCCCCCCGATCGGCGCGATCACGGAGTCGAGCCCCTCCACCTGCTCCAGCAATTCGCGCGAACAGGTCGCCTGCCCGGCGATCACGCGCGGGTCGTTGTAGGGGTGCACGAATTCGCCTCCGGTCTGTGCCTGCACCGATGCGAACACCGCCTCGCGGCTGCTGGTCGAGGGCTCACATTCCGTGATCACCCCGCCATAGCCCCGCACCGCATCCTTCTTCGCCTGCGGGGCGGTGCGCGGCATCACCACATTGCACGGTATCCCCCGCCGCCCCGCCGCATAGGACAGCGACAGCGCATGATTGCCGCTGGAATGGGTGCAGACCCCCCGCCGCGCCTGCTCTTCGCTCAGCCCAAACACCGCATTGCAGGCGCCGCGCACCTTGAACGCCCCGGCCTTCTGGAAATTCTCGCATTTGAAGAACAGCTCGGCCCCGGTCAGCTCGTTGAAATAGCTCGACGTCAAGACCGGCGTGCGGTGGATATGGGGCCGGATACGGTCATGCGCGGCGATCACATCGTCAAAAGTCGGAACATACATCGACACTACATCCTTCATCTTCTTGTCCATCACCTGTTCCTAAATATCCCGGGGGTCCGGGGGCTGGCCCCCGGTCCGACAGATCCGCTTCACTCCGCTGCCAAAACCATCTCTCCGGCGGAGCCGCGATAATACTGCTGCGCCGCCGCCACGCCGGACCCAAGCGTGACCGGCCAGCCCAGATCGGCCATGCACATCTCGGCCGTTGCCAGACCGGACAGCATCATCACATCCGTCAGCATCCCCAGATGGCCGATGCGGAACACCTTTCCGGCGACCTCGCCCAGACCCACCCCAAAGGCCACACCGTATTTCCCGGCGGCCAGCTTCACCAGTTCGGTGCCGTTGCAGCCTTCGGGCACGACAACAGCCGTGACCGTGTCGGAGTACAGGTCAGGCGAGATGGCACATGGAGTCATCCCCCATGCCGCGACTGCGCGGCGCACGCCGGTCGCGAGACGATGGTGGCGGGCGTAGACCGCCTCCAACCCCTCATCCTCCAGCGTCTCGATAGCGCGAGCGAGGCCGGCGATCAGGCCGACCGGCGGTGTGTAGGGAAAGCCGCCGGCAGCGTAGCTTTTCAGCATGTCCCGGAAGTCGAAGAAAGTGCGCGGCAGGGTGGCGCTGTCGATCGCGGCCAGCGCTTTCGGGCTGACGCCAAGGATGGCGAGACCGGCGGGCAGCATGAAGCCCTTCTGGCTGCCCGCCACCGCGATATCGACGCCCCAGCCGGACATTTCGAACGGCATCGAGGCGATGGAGGAGACGCCGTCGACAAACAACATCGCGCTGTGCCCTGCCGCGTCCATCGCGTGGCGGATGCCTGCGATATCGGAGCGGACGCCGGTGGCGGTTTCGTTATGGGTGGCGAGAACGGCCTTGATGGTGCCGGCGATGTCGGCCTTCAGCGCAGCCTCGATCTGTCCCAGCGGTGCGCCCTCGCCCCAGGGGGTTTCGATGATCTGCACCGTCAGGCCGTGGCGTTGGCACAGGTCGATCCAGCGGTGGCTGAACATGCCGAAGCGGGCGGCCAGCACGGTATCGCCGGGCGACAGGGTGTTGGCGATCGCGGCCTCCCAACCGCCGGTGCCGGTGGAGGGCAGGATGATGACCTCGCCCGCGTCCATCTTCAGCACCCGGCGCACGCCCGCGACCGCAGGCCGGAACAGCCGGGCAAAGGCGGGGGAGCGGTGGTCGAGGGTCGGCATGTCACAGGCCTTGCGGATACCCTCGGGGATATTGGTCGGGCCGGGGATGAAGACGGGGTTCTGGGCGTGCATGGCGGCTCCTCCGGGTGATTATAGAGGCAGCATAGGCGAAGTAACACAGTGGGACAATTTTTTCGAAAAGGTTTTTCATTGTGCGAAGGGGATGCTATTATACAGTCAGAACAACGAATAAGCGTTTTTCACAACAGACCGGAGGCGTGAGACATGGCACATTCCCCCCGCCCGCGCGGCAGGCCCAAGGCGTTTCTTGACAAGACTGACCAGAACACCGTGCAGGCGCTGCATCGTGGACTTTCGCTGCTGGAACTGGTGGCGGCGCGACCCGGCCTGTCGCTTTCGGAACTCGCCGCCGAGAGTGGCGAGGCGGTGGCGACGGTGTTCCGCGCGCTGGTCACCCTGCACGGGCATGACATGGTGGAGGCCGAAGACAGCGGGCAGCTTTGGCACGTCGGACCCGGGGCCTTTCGGGTCGGCAACAGCTTTTTGCGGCGGACCAAAGTGGTGGAACGGGCGCGGCAGCCGATGGATGCGCTGATGCGTGATACCGGCGAGACGGCCAATCTGGGCATCGAGGCCGGCGATGAAGTGCTGTTCCTGTCTCAGGTCGAAACACATGAGGCGATCCGCGCATTCTTTCCGCCCGGCACCAAGGCCCCGATGCATGTGTCCGGGATCGGAAAGGCGCTGTTGGGGTGGTATGGCGAGCAACGGGTCAAGCGGATCATCGCCCGCAAGGGGCTGGAGCGATTCACCGATCTGACCCATGGCTCTGAAAGTGCCCTGCTGGCGGATCTGGCCGCGACGCGGGCGCGCGGCTATGCGATCGACGATCAGGAACGGGCAACCGGCATGCGCTGTGTGGCGGCCCCGATCTTCAACAGCCATGGTGAGCCGGTTGCCGGGCTGTCGGTGTCCGGGCCCGCCTTCCGCATCGCGCTTTCCGATGCGGAGCGCATCGGTGCACTGGTGCGGGCGGCGGCGGATCAGGTGACGGCGGCGACAGGCGGGCAACAGCCCTGATCCGCCGCTCATCGCTCCCTCCGGGCGCTTTTCGCTGCGATGAGCGCCCGGAGGGAGCGATGAGCGGCTGGCGTCAGGTGAACTTGTTGTCGCGCGGGAAGCCGCGCGGGGCCATCTTGCCTGCGCCCGCACGGGGGCCGAGCCATTCCGCCAGATCGGGTTCCGTCCGCGTGCGGCCTGCGGGGTCTTTCCAGGTCAGCCCTTCGGCCAGCGTGAAGGTGATGGCATCGGACAATCCGCCATCCTTGTATCTTTGCAACCGCACCCCCTTGCCGCGCGCCATTTCCGGCAGTTCGGCCAAGGGGAAAACCAGAACTTTGCGATTTTCGCCGACCACGGCGACATGATCGCCGTTCGCCACCGTCACCACAGAGGTGGTGACACCATCACGCACCGTCAGCACCTGTTTGCCCGCGCGGGTCTGGGCCAGAACCTCGTCGGACTGCACGATGAAGCCATCACCCGCCGAGGAGGCGACCAGCAGTTTCTCGCCCGGCTGGAACACGGTCAGGTAGACGATTTCGGCATCATTGGGCAGATCGACCATCAGCCGCACCGGCTCGCCCATGCCCCGCCCGCCGGGCAGGTTGGCACCGATCAGCGTGTAGAACCGGCCATTGGCCGCGATCAGCAGGATCTTGTCGGTGGTCTCGGCGTGGAAAGCAAAGCGCGGGCCGTCGCCATCCTTGTATTTCTGCTCGGCGCTCAGATCGACATGGCCTCTCAAAGCCCTGATCCAGCCCATTTTCGAGCAGATCACGGTGATCGGTTCGCGTTCGATCATCGCCTCGAACGGCACATCCTCGATCACGCCCGCTTCGGCAAAAGCCGTGCGGCGGTCACCCAGTTTCGTGCCCTTGCCAAACTGTTTGCGGATGGCCTCCAGCTCCACGCCGATCTGCTTCCATTGCAGGCGGTCGCTTTCCAGCAGGTCGGCCAGCCCGGCGCGTTCGCGCATCAGCGCATCGCGCTCGGCGATCAGTTCCATCTCTTCGAGCTTGCGCAAGCTGCGCAGGCGCATGTTGAGGATGGCTTCGGCCTGCACCTCGGTCAGCTCGCCCTCACCCGGCGCGGGCGGGGTGTAGTCTTTTTCCGACAAGGCGCGGGCATGGGCTTTGCCCCAGTCCTCGCGCATCAGCGCGGATTTCGGGTCTGCGTCATAGCGGATGATGTCGATCACCCGGTCGAGGTTCAGGAAGGTGATGATAAAGCCTTCGAGAATTTCCAGCCGGTGGTCGATCTTTTCCATCCGGTGCTCCGACCGGCGGCGCAGCACGTTGCGGCGGTGGTCGAGGAAGGCCTTGAGCACTTCCTTCAGACTGCAGACCTTTGGCACCTTGCCGTCGATCAGCACGTTCATGTTCAGGCTGAACCGGGTTTCCAGATCGGAATGCTTGAACAGGGTGCCCATCAGCACCTCTGGCTCCACCGTTTTGGCGCGGGGTTCCAGCACGATTCGGACATCTTCGGTGGATTCGTCGCGCACATCGGCGAGCAGCGGGATTTTCTTGGTCTGGATCAGTTCGGCCAGCTTTTCGATCAGCTTGGATTTGGCGACCTGATAGGGGATTTCGGTGACAACGATCTGCCAGGTGCCGCGGCCGAGGTCTTCGATCTCCCATTTCGCACGGGTGCGGAACGATCCGCGGCCCGACTCGTAGGCGTCGAGCATCACGGAACGCGGTTCCACCATCACGCCGCCGGTGGGGAAATCGGGGCCGGGGATCAGGTCAACCAGTTCGGCGGTGGTGATATCCGGGTTGCGCAGCATGGCGTGGCAGCCCTGGATCAGCTCATCCAGGTTGTGCGGCGGGATGTTGGTGGCCATGCCGACCGCGATGCCGCTGGAGCCGTTGGCCAGCAGGTTCGGGAAGGCGGCGGGCATGACCACCGGCTCTTCGAGAGTGCCGTCATAGTTGGGGCGATAGTCGACCGCGTTTTCGGTCAGCCCTTCCATCAGGGTTTCGGCGATCGCGGTCAGCCGCGCTTCGGTGTAGCGGGAGGCGGCGGGGTTATCGCCGTCGATGTTGCCGAAATTGCCCTGCCCGTCGACCAGCGGGTAGCGCACGTTGAAATCCTGCGCCAGACGCGCCATTGCATCATAGATCGCGGCGTCGCCATGCGGGTGGTAGTTGCCCATCACATCGCCGGCGATCTTGGCTGATTTGCGGAAGGCAGAGGTGGCCGAGAGCCGCAGTTCGCGCATGGCATAGAGGATGCGGCGGTGCACAGGTTTCAGCCCGTCACGGGCATCGGGCAGCGCGCGGTGCATGATGGTCGAGAGCGCATAGGTCAGATAGCGCTCGCCAATGGCGCGGCTGAGTGGTTCGGCCACTTCCATCGGCTGGGACTTGGGGGGATCGGCATCATCTGACATGGGCGTGGTCTAATGCGGCGGGCCGGATCGGTCCAGACCGAAAATTCTTTGGCACAAGGTGCGAGAAGCGGGAACTTCTTTCCCCATGCTGGCGTTTGGCCTTATGCTAAACCCATATCAGTATAGGTGAATCGGGTGCCCACATGATCCGTCTGCTGCTTCTGCTTTGTGCAGGGATTTTTGTCACCCTCCAGATCGGGGGGCAGGATCGCGGCCAGATGCGCTTTGGCCTGATCGGGGCGGAGCCTGCGCCGGTCCGTATTGCCCCGACGACGGTGGAGTCCCCTGCGCCGCCGCTGGCCGAAAGCGCGCCGCTTCAGGCTGCGGGTGGCGTTCAGGCTGCGGGTGGCATCGTGCCGGTGGTGTTTGCGCCTGCCCAACCCCTGATCACGCCGGTCGCGCAGACTCAGACAGTTGTGCGGGTGGAGGGGGTGACGTTTTCGGCCAACGACGACGTGCGCTATGTGACCGGGCGCTCGGTCAATGTCCGCTCTGGCCCGTCGACACAGGACGCGGTCGTGGGGCGCCTGAGCCGGGGCGAGGCGGTGCGTGTGGTTTCGGTGGAGGACAGCGGCTGGGCGCGGGTGCGGATCGAAGGCGATGGCATCGACGGCTTCATGTCCTTGAGTTTTCTGGCCGACGCCGCCCCCTGAACCTGCCCGAAAACGCTTTGCGCAACCCCCGTTTGGCCCTAAGCAGGGAAAAAACAAACGGGCAGAGCATGGCAAGATCGATTCTCATTACCGGGTGCTCATCGGGCATCGGGCTGGACGCGGCGCGCGGGTTGCGGGCGCGGGGCTGGCGGGTATTTGCCAGCTGCCGCCAGCAGGCTGATTGTGACCGGCTGATCGCCGAGGGCTTTGACAGCCCGCGACTGGATTACACCGATGAGGCCAGCATCGAAGCGGGTTTGGCGTGGGTGCTGGAACAGACCGGCGGGACGTTGGATGCGCTATACAACAACGGGGCCTTTGCCTGCCCGGGTGCGGTCGAGGACCTGCCACGCGGGGCGCTGCGCGAGATTTTCGAGACCAACCTTTTCGGCGCGCACGACCTTGCCCGCCGGGTGATTCCGGTGATGCGGGCGCAGGGCCATGGGCGGATCGTGAATTGTTCTTCCGTGCTGGGGCTGGTGGGCATGAAATGGCGCGGGGCCTATGTGGCGACCAAATTCGCCCTTGAAGGGCTTACCGATGTGCTGCGGATCGAGATGCGCGGCACCGGGATTGCGGTTTGCCTGATCGAGCCGGGCCCGGTGACCAGCCGCATCCGCGCCAATGCGATCCCGCATTTCGAGAAGTGGATCGACTGGGAAAACTCGGCCCGCGCACAGGAATATGCCAGCCTGCGCGGGCGCTTGTATGAGGATCGCGGGCCGGACCGCTTTGAGCTGCCGGCCAGCGCCGTGACGGCAAAGCTGATCCATGCGCTGGAAAGCCGCTACCCGAAGGCGCGCTATTATGTGACGACACCGACGTGGCTGATGGGAGTTTTGCGCCGCATCCTGCCGACCCGCCCGTTGGACTGGCTGATTGCCAAGGGCTGACAGGCACCTGCCACAGGGGGCCACCTCGGGGGGCATCGAGCCCCCGCTCGGTGGCGTTGCCACGGGATGCCGTGTCCTTGCCGGAAGCCCTCCGGCGTGGCGCGGCTGCGACGGCGGACGCTCCGCGGGGAGTATTTTTTCAAGCAGCAAATGCAGAGAACCGGTCTTTGGCATTTGCTGCTTTCCAAATACTCCCCGCGGAGCGCCTCTGCCGTTGAACCTCGCGGCAAAATTCGCCTTCGCTTTTGCGCGATTGCCGCCTAAGTGATGCAGATAGGAAGGGGATACCCATGCTCAACGATCCGCTGTTCATTCTTGCTGCCATCGCCAGCCTTGGGGTTCTGGTCATTCTGATGATCGGGATCGGCGGTTTTGCCAAAGGCGGTGACTTCAACCGCAAACACGCCAACCGGCTGATGCGCTATCGCATCGCGGCGCAGGCTTTGGCGGTGATCCTGATCGTGGGCTTTGCCTATCTGCGCAGCAAAGGGGGCTGAGCCATGGTTGTTCTGTCGAAAATCTACACCAGGACCGGCGATGCCGGGGAAACCGCTCTGGGCAATGGCGCGCGAGTGGCCAAACATTCCCTGCGGGTCTCGGCCTATGGCACGGTGGATGAAACCAATGCAACGGTGGGTCTGGCCCGCCTGCACGCAGATGCGCAGATGGATGCGGCTTTGGCCCGGGTTTCGAACGATCTGTTCGATCTGGGGGCTGATCTGTGCACCCCCGACATGCACAAGGACAAGGACTTGTCCTATACCCCGCTGCGCATGGTGGAGAGTCAGGTCACGCGGCTGGAGGCGGAGATTGACGCCTGGAACACGCGGCTGACGCCGCTGCGCAGCTTCATCCTGCCCGGTGGCAGTGCTTTGGCTGCGCAACTGCACCTGTGCCGCACGGTTTGTCGCCGGGCCGAGCGGCTGGTGGTGGAACTGGGCACGCTGGAGGAGGTGAACGCCGAAGCGGTGAAATACCTGAACCGTCTGTCGGACTGGTTCTTTGTTGCCGGACGCATTGCCAATGACGATGGCAAGGCCGATGTGCTCTGGGTGCCGGGGTTGACCCGCTGATCCGGGTGCAACGTGGCGTTCCGGCGCATCCTCGCGTCGATTTTGCACTGTTATGGGCGATAAAGACCCGTTACTTACCCAAGCAGAGAGCTTGAACCTATGGGAGATGTGCGTCGATGAAGGTGCTTGTGCCTGTCAAACGTGTGATCGACTACAACGTGAAAGTGCGCGTCAAGGCGGACGGAAGCGGTGTCGATCTGGCCAATGTGAAAATGTCGATGAACCCGTTCGACGAGATTGCCGTGGAAGAGGCGATCCGGTTGAAGGAAAAGGGCATCGCGACAGAGATCGTGGTGGTGTCGATCGGCGTCAAGCAGTCTCAGGAAACGCTGCGCACCGCTTTGGCGATGGGCGCGGACCGCGCCATTCTGATCGAGGCGACCGACAACGTGCAGACCGACATTGAACCGCTGGCCGTCGCCAAGCTGCTGGCGGCCGTGGTGAAGGAAGAAGCGCCGGGGCTGGTGCTGTGTGGCAAGCAGGCGATCGACAATGACATGAACGCTACCGGGCAGATGCTGTCGGCGCTGCTGGGCTGGTCGCAGGCGACCTTCGCCAGCGAGTTGGTGATTGACGGTGACACGGCAAAGGTCACGCGCGAAGTCGATGGCGGTTTGCAGACGATTTCGGTGAAAATGCCGACGATTGTGACGGTTGACCTGCGCCTGAACGAGCCGCGTTATGCGAGCCTGCCAAATATCATGAAGGCCAAGGCCAAGCCTTTGGCTGCCAAGACCCCCGCCGATTACGGCGTGGATGTCAGCCCCCGCCTGACAGTGGTGAAGACCGTGGAACCCGCAGGCCGCAAGGCCGGGATCAAGGTTGCCTCGGTCGACGAGCTGATTGCAAAACTCAAAGACGAAGCAGGGGTGATCTGATGGCTGTTCTCCTTCTGGCCGATGTGAATGACGGGCAGCTTGCCACCGATGCGGTTGCCAAGACCGTGACGGCGGTGAAATCGCTGGGTGATGTGCATATTCTGGTCGCGGGTCAGGGCGGTGAATCCGCTGCGGCCGAAGCTGCCAAGCTGGACGGCGTGGCGCGGGTGTTGTTCGCGGATGATCATGCCTATTGCCATGGGCTGGCGGAATCGACCGCTGCGCTGATCGTGTCCTTGGCGGGGGATTATTCCCATATCGCCGGGGCTTCGACCGCGTTTTGCAAGAATGTGATGCCGCGCGTGGCGGCGTTGCTGGATGTGATGGTGCTGTCAGATGTGACGGCGGTGATTGACGCCGACACCTTCGAGCGCCCGATCTATGCCGGCAACGCAATCCAGACCGTGAAATCTGCGGATGCGACCAAGGTGATGACCATCCGCACCGCCAGCTATACCGGCGTGGGGTCGGGTGGCTCGGTCGCGGTGGAGCCGGTGACCGGCCCGGTTGAGGTGCTGTCATCCTGGGTTGAGGACAAGGTGGCCTCGTCCGACCGGCCTGACCTGACCAGCGCCGGGATTGTGGTGTCGGGCGGGCGCGGCGTCGGGTCGGAAGAAGACTTCAAGCTGATCGAAGGGCTGGCCGACAAGCTGGGCGCTGCTGTTGGTGCCTCACGCGCGGCGGTCGATTCGGGCTATGCGCCGAACGATTGGCAGGTCGGGCAGACCGGCAAGGTTGTGGCACCGAAGCTTTATGTGGCTGTCGGGATTTCCGGGGCGATCCAGCACCTTGCGGGGATGAAGGATTCCAAGGTCATCGTGGCGATCAACAAGGATGAGGAAGCCCCGATCTTTCAGGTGGCCGATTACGGGCTTGTCGGCGATCTGTTCACCATCGTGCCGGAGCTGACCGAAAAGCTGTAAAGGCCGGGCACAGGTTTCATCGCAGCGGGCGCCCCTATCGGGCGCCCGTTTGCGTTCAGAACAGCCGCAACAGCTCTGGGCCCAGCTGATCGGCGATCTGGCGATGGACCGCCGGACCGGGCAGCGACTGCGCCGCAGGGGCATCGAACGCGGCAAAGGCCATGCCATCGGTGCCGCGTGATTGCGCGGCAGGCGAAGCCACCACCTCGACATAGCAGCTTACCTGCGCGCGCAGGGCCCCGATCATCTCGGCATCCACCAGCAGCGGATCATGCGTCAGATTCGAACGCGATCCCGGCATCGGCGGCGGGGCATTTGCCACCCAGAGAAGCACCGTCTTGCACGGCAGCGAAGTGATCAGCGTCTTCATCCGGTTGACCCAGGCGGCGCGCAGCTCTTCGGCCAGAACCTCGAACCTGTCTTCCGAAACGGCTCGCAGGGCGCCTAGCATGTGGCGGGTAAAGTTGAATTCGGTAAAATCCACCTCACGGTAGATGTTGCGCAGATAGGGGGACGCCCGCAGAAACCGGTCATTGCGCCGGGCGTGAACCGAGTAGAAGCGGTTTGACAGATTCTGCGCGCCCACGATCTGCACCACGGCCAGCCGCGCGCGCGACGCGGTGTCGAGCACGTCGGGATCCTTCAGGTAAAGGTCCAGCCCGGCATTCACAAAGCCCAGATTGACCATCCGCAGCCCCGTCGCCGCCTCGATCAGGGCCGGATAAGGCTCCGGCACGAACTTTCCATATGTTTCGGTGCCACCCAGAGTCACGACATAGGGACAGTCCAGATCACGGCGTGGGCCGCGAAACAGCACACGCGACATGCCATACCGGCATGGATAATAGTCGAGCGACCCGTCGCCCGGATATTCATAAGCCATCACACCCACCACAGTTCAGACACCCGTCATCAGGCTTGCCGATTCCCGTTACGAAAACGCTAAACTGCGAACTTTCGAAAAATGCCCTGCTTCCCGCCGCAAGCCCCCGTGCTGCAATGCAGCGCCCTTGCTCCGTCGCGGCACCGCGCATAAGGTTGCGCCGACGGCAGAAAAGGAAAGTGCAGATGGATATTCGCAGCGTGGGCGTGGTCGGGGCCGGGCAGATGGGCAATGGCATTGCGCATGTCTTTGCCCTTGCAGGCTATGACGTCATCCTGACCGACGTGAACGAGACCGCGCTGACCAATGCCATCGCCACCATTGACCGCAATATCGAGCGTCAGGTCACGCGCGGGAAGGTCAGCGCCGAAATCAAGGCCGCAGCCATGGCGCGGATCAAGACCACCCTGATACTGGCCGATGTCGGCCCCTGCGATCTGATCATCGAGGCCGCGACCGAGCGCGAAACGGTGAAACAGGCGATTTTTGAAGACCTGCTGCCGCATCTGAAGCCGCATACCATCCTGACCTCGAACACCTCGTCGATCTCCATCACCCGGCTGGCCAGCCGCACCGACCGGCCGGAAAAGTTCATGGGGTTCCATTTCATGAACCCGGTGCCGGTGATGCAGCTGGTGGAGCTGATCCGGGGCATCGCCACCGATCAGGAAACCTGGGATGCGATGCACGAAGTGGTGGAGAAACTGGGCAAGACCGCCGCCTCGGCCGAGGACTTTCCCGGCTTCATCGTCAATCGTATCCTGATGCCGATGATCAACGAGGCGGTTTATACGCTTTATGAAGGCGTCGGCTCGGTCAAGTCGATCGACGAATCGCTGAAACTGGGGGCCAATCACCCGATGGGGCCGCTGGAGCTGGCGGATTTCATCGGGCTGGATACATGCCTTGCCATCATGAATGTGCTGCATGACGGGCTGGCGGATACCAAGTACCGCCCCTGCCCGCTACTGACGAAATATGTCGAGGCCGGATGGCTGGGCCGCAAGACCCAGCGCGGGTTTTATGATTATCGCGGTGGGGTGCCGGTGCCGACGCGCTGATCTGCCACGATTTTTCTGCGAAAAATCCCGCGAGCGGTTCCTGATTTTTCGCAGAAAAATTGTCGGGACAGGGTGCGGGCCGCCCGCCCTAATGCCCCAGATCCAGGGTATGCTGCCGCAGCCAGGCCAGAAAGCCACGCGGATTGCCTTCCCATTTGGCAAGCTCGCTGGCCGGGATCGGCGCGCCGATGAACGGGCGCTGCGGCTTGAACAGTGCACGCTTGATCTCATAGAGCAGCAGACCCTGCCGCAGCGTATCCGACAGCTTGTTGGCGATCAGGAACAGCCGGCTGTTCTGCCCGGTGAAATGCACCGGCACGATCGTCGCCCCCGAGCGCTGGATCATCTTGTGGGTGAACAGGTTCCACTCCGCCTCCACGGCCGGACCAAAGAAGCCCTCGGACATTGCGACCTTTCCGGCGGGAAACAGGATGATGACCCCGCCGCGCTTGAGATGGTCCATCGTCAGGTTGCGCATCGCCAGCCCGTCTTCGCGCGCGTTGTCCTCATGCGGGAAGGGCACCGGGATCATGAATTCCTCGACCTCCGGGATGCCGGTCAGCAAGGACCGGGTCAGGATCCGGAAATCCGACCGCACCCGGTTGACCAGTTCCGCCAGGATCATGCCATCCACCAGCCCGTGCGGGTGGTTCGACACCACCACGACCGGCCCGGTGGCCGGGATATGCGCGACCTCCTCGGGCGGGGTGTCGATGCGGATGCCCATGTGACGCAGGGCCTTGGGCCAGAACGGCGAGCCAAAGGGTGCGCCCGCGCGTTCGAATTCGCGGATCAGCCGCAGCAGCGTGATCTTGGCGGTCAGCCACTCGATCGCGCGGATGGCCCCGGCCTTGACCGGGTTGGAAAAGCTGCCGGCATAGGACAGCCGGCGCATGTCATAGGGACGATCCCGCGGCACGAGGTTTGCCCCGTCGCTGATGCTCGTGTCGATCTGCGGATGCTCAGTCACGATCCGTCGGCCTTTCTGCACCACCATGTGGCTCAGTAATCTTCCCCGAAGCGGTTGGCCACAAGCGCGCAAAGCGCCTCTGCCAAAGGGTCCGCCTCGGCCCCCGTGGTCCGCACTTCAATAGAGGTTCCGCGAGAGGCTGCCAACATCAAAAGCCCCATGATCGAGTCACCCGACACCGTCATCCCGTCCTTGGTGACCTGGGCCTGGGCGTCAAATGCCTCGACCACTTCGACAAATCTGGCGCTGGCGCGGGCGTGCAGGCCCTTTTCGTTGATGATCGACAGGGTTTTATCGGCCAAGTTCAGGCACCTCCGCCCAAGTCAAGGCTGTTGATGTATTTGCGGCCAGCGTCCAGGGCAGCGGCCACCGCGTCGGCCACCGGCACCTCGCGCGATTTTGTAAGCTTGATCAGCATCGGCAGATTCGCGCCGTAGATGATCCGGCGATCGGGGCCGCAGCAGGCCATGAGCGACAGGTTTGACGGCGATCCGCCGAACATGTCGGTCACCACCACCACACCGGCGCCCCGGTCAACCGCATCCGCCGCGCCACAGATTTCGGCCTGTTTGGCGGCGCGGTCGTGATCATCCTCGATCGAGATCGCGCGCATGGCCGCTTGCGGGCCGACAACATGCTCGACAGCGGCGAGGTATTCGCGCGCAAGGCCTCCATGTGCCACGATCACGATTCCGATCACACGCCGTCCATCCCTGTTGCTTGCGCGCCTGTGCACGCTGGCCCTGTTGCTTGCGCGCCTGTGCCTGATGGCCCAGCAGCCGCCCGCCGTTCAAGTTCCCGATGTCGTTTTGACACCGCCCAGCCACCCTCCGCAAGGGCATCAGCCATGATTTCCGCTACGGCAACCGACCTGTGTTGCCCTCCGGTACACCCGAAGGCGATGCTGACATGGGACCGCCCCTCGGCCAGATGTGCCGGAAGCAGAAAGGCGATCAGGTCAATCAGCCTTTGGTAGAATTCGGCAAACCTTTCGTCCTGACGGATGTAATCAGCCACCTGTGAGTCGCGGCCGTTCAAGGCCTTCAGGACGGGTTCCCAATGCGGGTTGCGCAAGAAGCGGCAGTCGAACACCATATCGACACCACGCGGCACGCCGCGCTTGTAGCTGAAGCTTTGCACGGAGACCGCAAGGCTTGGCCCCTGCCCCTGACCGAACCAGCGCGTCACCTCGGCCTTGAGCCCGTGTACGGTCAGATCCGTGGTGTCGATCAGATGATCCGCGCGCACCTTGATCGGGGCAAGCAGGTCGATCTCGCGGTCCACCCCCTCCTCGGGGCTGTCGCTGGGGGCAAGCGGGTGGCGGCGGCGGGTTTCGCTGTAGCGCTGCACTAGAACGGCGGGCTGGCAGTCGACGTAAAGCACGGTGAGCTGCACCCGGGGGTCACGGGTCAGCCGGTCGATCAGTTCGATCAGGTTGGAGGCGGCAAAGTCGCGGTTGCGCACATCCAGCCCCAGCGCGATCGGCTGCGCCGTCGACGTGCCTTCGATCAGGCGGGGCACCAGGGTCAGCGGCAGGTTGTCGATGACCTCATAGCCCAGATCCTCCAGCGCGTTGACGGCAGTGGAACGACCGGCACCCGAAGGCCCGGTGACCAGAACCAGCCGATGGCCCTGTCGTTGAAGAGTGTCATTGTCAGCCACGTTGTCCAGCCTGCTACCCACAACGCCCATACAAGACATAGTGCCTGAGCGAAGAAGGAAAATGGGCCGAATTGCTGCCGAGCACAAGGGAAAGCCGCTGTCGCAATATGGTGATCTGCCGGTGATCGGGCAGGCGGGCGGTTTCTGTGCGGTCCAGATCGACCACAAGCGCTACGGTGGCCTGCGCCAGATGCGGCGCGTTGAGCAGGCCGACGCCGCGGGCCTCGATCATCCCGGCGATGGCCGGGGGACAGGTGGCGATGACTTCCGCGCCGTGCAGCGTCAGCGCGGTTTGGTCATCGGCCACCAGCGCGGCGCCGATCGCCATCAGTTGCAGCGCCAGCGATGACTTGCCGCTGCCCGAGGCCCCGGTGATCAGCACTGCGCGACCCTCAAATGCGACCGTGGTGGCGTGCAGGATCAGCGACGCCGTCATGGCGAAGGGTCAGACCGGCAGGCCGACGATGAACCGCGCGCCCAGCGGGTCGGATGTGGCGTCGGCATGGGTCGGACGGATGTTCTCGGCCCAGATCACGCCGCCATGCGCCTCGACAATCTGTTTGGAGATCGACAGACCAAGGCCGGAGTTGTTGCCGAACTGGCCCTGCGGGCGTTCGGAATAGAACCGCTTGAACACCTTGGTCAGCGCCTGTTCGGGGATGCCGGGGCCGGTATCTTCCACCACAACCAGCACCCGGTTGTCGCGCTTGCGGGTCCAGACCCGCACCGCATCGCCCTCTTCGCAGAAGGACACCGCGTTGGTAATCAGGTTGACAAAAACCTGCGCCAGACGCGCCTCCAGCCCGGAGATCATGATCGGCTCGGCCGGGAAATCGGTGATCAGCTCGACGCCCTTTTCGCCCGCCTGCTGGCCGAGATATTCGCACAGGTTGGTCAGGGTTCTGGTCAGGTTGAAATCTTCTTCCTGTTCCTTGACCAACTCGCTGTCGAGCCGCGAGGCGTTGGAGATGTCGCTGACGAGCCGGTCAAGGCGGCGCACGTCATGGTCGATCACATCCAGCAGCCGGGTGCGCTGGTCATCCCGTTTGGCCAGATGCATCGAGGCCACGGCAGAGCGCAGGCTGGCCAGCGGGTTCTTGATTTCATGGGCGACGTCGGCAGCGAATTGTTCGTTGGCGTCGATGCGGTCATAGAGCGCGGCCACCATGCCGCGCACCGCCACCGAAAGGCGGCCGATCTCATCCGGGCGGCCCGCCAGATCGGGGATGCGGATACGGCCCGGCTGCATCTTGCGCGCATCGCGGTCGTGACCCAGTTCCGCCGCCGCCGCCAGATCCGACAGCGGGTTGGCGATGGTGGAGGCGAGCACAAGGCTGAGCCCGATCGACACCATGAGGGCAAGCACGAACATCTGCAGGATCTGCTCACGCTCGTTGCGGACCAGCGCATCAATCTCGCCTTCGGCGCTGATCAGTGCGACCACGCCCAGAACCTCGCCCGCCCGCTCGATCGGGCTGGCCACGGAAAACAGAGCGCCGCCTTCAACGCCCTTGCCCAGATTGACCGCCGTTTCCCCCGCAATCGCCTTTTGGAACAGCGCCCGTGCCAGACTTTCGGAATTCACGACCGCCCCGCGCCCGCCACCCGATGAAAAGAGCCGCGCCGCACCGTCCCAGATCGCGTTCAGAAACCCGGTGATCAGGGTTGACTGATCTTTCGCCGCAGCCGGTGCCGGCGCCGCACCTGTCGCCGTGCCGACGATGCGTCCATCCCTGTCAAGCACAAAGACCGATGTGCCCGCGCTCAGGCTGATATCACCGACCGACTGCGCAAAAGCGCTGTCCGGGCCCATGTCGACCACACCCGCTGGCGGGAGACGCGCCTCGAACACATCGGCAATCAGCTGCGCCTCGGTCACGAAGCCCTGTTCGCGCTGCACCACAAGACTGTCGCGGAACGGGTTGAGAAACAGCACCCCTGCAACAAGCACCACCAGCGCCATCAGGTTGAAGATGATGATCTTGCGCGCCAGAGGCGAGCGTTTGAGCGACAGGATCCCGCGTTTGCTGCGGGTTTCGCGCAACGCCGGGTCGGCCGCATCGGGCGATACCCAATCCTCGCCCAAAAGGACGTCAGCGCCTTTGGTGCTGCGCGGATCCCCAAGGCCGATCTGCGGCATCGTGGTCATGCTTCGTTGTAACGGTAGCCAATGCCATACAGCGTCTCGATCGCCGAAAACTCATCATCGACCGAGCGCATCTTCTTGCGCAACCGCTTGATATGGCTGTCGATCGTGCGGTCATCGACATAGACCTGATCATCATAGGCCACATCCATCAGCTGATCGCGCGATTTGACAAAGCCGGGACGCTGCGCGAGGGCCTGCAGCAGCATGAATTCGGTGACCGTCAGCGAGACATCCAGCCCCTTCCACGATACCGAATGGCGCAGCGGGTCCATGCGCAGATGGCCGCGTTCCATGATCTTGGTCTCTTCGGTCACCGCCACCTCGCCCGTGGCGATGGCATCCTGCCGCCGCAGCAGGGCGCGGATCCGCTCCACCAGAAGGCGTTGGCTGAACGGCTTTTTCACATAGTCGTCAGCCCCCATCCGCAGGCCGAGCACTTCGTCGATCTCATCATCCTTGGAGGTCAGGAAGATCACCGGCATGCTGGTTTTCTGGCGGATGCGCTGCAGCAGATCCATGCCATCCATCCGGGGCATCTTGATGTCGAGCACGGCCATATCGGGCATTCTGCGGGTGAACGCATCATAGGCTGACTGGCCATCGTTATAGGTCTCGACCTCAAACCCCTCGGCTTCGAGTGTCATAGATACAGACGTCAGGATATTCCTGTCGTCGTCAACAAGGGCGATCCTTGCCATGATGTGAGTTTCCTTGTGACTGCCCGAACCCGTCTTTTTCTATCATGATCCGTGGAACAGGTCACGGAATCAACAGCGAAGTGCGAATCACCTCGCTTTCGGTTCCCATCTGGCAAGAAAATCGCCAAGGAATGGCTAATATGCCTCACTTCCCCGTAAGGACCGGAATTGGTTGCGCTAACCTGACGATGGTTGCGCTAACTGTGCCAATGCGTCCTGTTCCGATATGTCATCTCTATGTTATACGCGGCGCGAGGCACCCCCACGGCCCTGGGCTGCCCCCGGTATGCTATTGGCCGGCATACCGAATTCTGACCAAAATTTGGCCCGCGCCAAAGCGTGGGCAACGGGAGCTTGCAGAATGAACCACGGACGCGTGAACCCCGAACAGACCCTCGACGCACAAGGCATCACAGGTTTGGGCAACGTCTACTACAACCAGATCGAGCCTGCCCTTGTCGAAGCCGCTGTCGCGCGGGTCGAAGGGCGGTTGGGGAAAGGCGGCGCGTTCCTGTGCTCCACCGGCCAGTTCACCGGCCGCTCGCCCAAGGACAAGTTCGTGGTCCGCACGCCTTCGGTGGAAAACACCATCTGGTGGGACAACAATGCGCCGATGACGCCAGAGGCGTTCGCCGTGCTGAAAGCCGACATGATCGCCCACCTGAAGGGCCGCGATCTGTTTGTGCAGGATCTCTTTGCCGGGGCCGATCCGCTGCACCGGCTGGATGTGCGGGTGATTGCCGAACTGGCCTGGCACGGGCTGTTCATCCGCCATCTGCTGCGCCGCCCGGCAAGCGATGAGCTTGACAGCTTCACCCCGGAATGGACCGTCATCAACGTCCCCAGCTTCAAGGCCGATCCGGCCCGCCACGGCTGCCGGTCGGAAACCGTGATCGCGCTGAACTTTGACGAAAAGACCGTGCTGATCGCCAACACCGCCTATGCGGGCGAGAACAAGAAATCGGTCTTCACCATCCTCAACTACATCCTGCCCGGCAAGGGCGTGATGGCGATGCATTGCTCGGCCAACCATGCCATCGGCAACCCGGTCGATGCGGCGGTGTTCTTCGGCCTGTCCGGCACCGGCAAGACCACGCTTTCCGCCGCACCCGACCGCACGCTGATCGGCGATGACGAACACGGCTGGTCCGATCGCGGCATCTTCAACTTCGAGGGCGGCTGCTACGCCAAGACCATCAACCTGGACCCGAAGGCCGAGCCGGAAATTTACGCCACCACCTCGCGCTTCGGCACCGTGGTCGAGAACATGGTCTATGATCCCGAAACGCTGGAACTGGACTTTTCCGACAATTCGCTGACCGACAACACCCGTTGCGCTTATCCGCTGGACGCAATTTCGAACGCCTCCGACACCGGGCTTGGTGGCCATCCGAAACACGTGGTGATGCTGACCTGCGACGCTTTCGGCGTGCTGCCCCCCATTGCACGGCTGTCGCCCGCACAGGCGATGTATCACTTCCTGTCCGGCTTCACCTCGAAAGTCGCGGGCACCGAGCGTGGCATCACCGAACCAACCCCCACCTTCTCCACCTGCTTCGGCGCCCCCTTCATGCCGCGCCGCCCCGAGGTTTACGGCAAGCTGTTGCAGGAAAAGATCCTGAAGCAGGGCGCCACCTGCTGGCTGGTCAACACCGGCTGGACCGGCGGCGCCTACGGCACCGGCAAACGCATGCCGATCAAGGCCACCCGCGCCCTGCTGTCGGCAGCGCTCGATGGCTCGCTCGCCGGGGTCACTTTCCGCCGCGATCCGAACTTCGGCTTTGACGTGCCGGTTGCGGTCGAAGGTGTCGATGCCACCCTGCTCAACCCGCGCGCCACCTGGGCCGATGCCGCGGCCTATGATGCGCAGGCCAGGAAACTGGTCGACATGTTCTCGAAGAACTTCGGCCAGTATGTGCCCTACATCGACGATGACATCAAAGCCGCCGCCATCGGCTGACCCAGACACCAAAGCGCCCGCGCCTGATCGGCGCGGGCACTTTGCCATTGCTGCTTTCCTGCATCCTCCCGCGCGGAGCGCTCCCGTCCTATGCCAGCAGCGCCTGCGCCACCAGATTGAGCCCCGTCACCACCAGCAGCGCTTGCGTCCAGCGCCGGAAGCGCGCCTGCGGCAGGCGGTCCTGCTGCCGGTAACCCAGGACCATGCCGATCTGCGCAGGCACCACCAGCGCGGCTGAGAACGCCAGCGTCTGCGCATTGGCCAGCCCGGTGCCCAGATGCGCGGCCAGCAAGGCCACCGCACCGATCATGAACACCACGCCTTGCGCCCGGATGGCCTCCAGCTTCGGGGCGTTGATCGACAGAAGATAGACCAGCAACGGCGGCCCCCAGATGCCCGACACCCCGCCATAAAGCCCGCCGATCACCCCCAGCCCCCATTCTGCGCGGCTGCGATGGGCCAGCCGCAAGGCCAGCGGCACCCCGGCCAGTTGCAACGCAGCAAATGCGGTGACCGGCACACCCAGCAGCAGCAGATAGGCCACGCGCGGGATGACGTCGAAAAACTGCGCCGCGACGGTGATGAACACCACGGTGCCGATCAGAAACCGGCGATACTGCCAGGCGGTGGCCTTTGCCGGAGCAAACCCTTGCCGGAAGGCCTGGCTGATATTGGTGACCAGCGTCGGCAGGATCAGCCCCGCCAGCGCCACTTCGGGCGGCAGAAAGCTGGAAAAGGCGGCAATCATGATCAGCGGCATCGCAAAGCCGACAGCCCCTTTGACGAAGCCGGCAAAAAGGGTGACGGCTGCGGCGGCGATCAGCGGCCAGAAGCCTTGGCCGGCCGACAGATGGAAGATAATGGTTTCACTCATCCGCCCTGCATCGCGCGCAGCGCAGAAAATGAAAAGGCCGGCGGATACCCAGGCAGAAATAAGTCTCTGACCCTGCGCCTGCGCAACTTGCCTGCGACACTTTCAATCACTTGACCCGGTTTATGTTGAAATTAAGTTGCGCTGCACCTGCAAAGTGATTAGCTCCAATGCACTCGCAGAATCCAAGGACAGGAATCGCGCCATGGCCCATGACGGACAAACCCTCCCCCCCTCGCCCCTGCTTGCGGGGCTTCTTGACCTGACCGCGCAGGCGCTGCCCGAGGTCGAGGCCCTGTTCACGCAAGGGCGCGAGACTTTGCGGGCAATGGTGAGCGTTGCGGGCAAGGTCTCGGCCCCCGCGATGGAGGAGCACCAATACGCCGCCCATGCGCTGTCCTGGCTCGCCACCTATACCGAAGCCCTGCGCCAGATGCAGGCCTGGGCAACCCGGCTTGATGGGGACGGCAAGTTCGGCGAGATGGAGGGATTGATCCTGCAGATCGCCTTTGGCGAGTATCTGAACCAGATTCAGGGCGGCATCCCCATGAGCCAGGGCGAGATCGCCCGGCTGCAGGATCTGGACCTTGCCCCGGCCTCGTGGGGCACGGCGGCGCAGACCCTGATGGCGCGGGGCAACACCCCTGCCGTCCGCGCTCGACTGGTGGCGCTGATGCGCGACACAAAGGCCAATGCCACCTTCGGCGCGACGGGCCTTGATGACGAGCTGGAGATGATCCGCGACCAGTTCCGCCGCTTTGCCGCTGAACAGGTGACGCCCTTTGCGCATGAATGGCACCTGAAGGACGAGTTTATCCCGATGTCGGTGATCGACCAGCTCGCAGAAATGGGCGTGTTCGGGCTGACGATCCCCGAAGAATTCGGCGGCTTTGGCCTGTCCAAGGCCAGTATGGTGGTGGTGTCGGAAGAATTGTCGCGCGGCTATATCGGTGTCGGCTCGCTCGGCACCCGCTCCGAGATCGCGGCGGAGCTGATCCTGTGCGGCGGCACGCCTGAACAAAAGGCCCACTGGCTGCCGAAACTGGCCAGCGGGGAGATCCTGCCGACGGCGGTATTCACCGAGCCGAACACCGGGTCGGACCTCGGCTCCTTGCGCACCCGCGCGCGGCGGGACGGGGAAGACTGGACCATCACCGGCAACAAGACCTGGATCACCCATGCCGCGCGGACCCATGTGATGACGGTGCTGGCCCGCAGCGTTGATGCGACCAGCGATTATCGCGGGCTGTCGATGTTCCTGGCCGAAAAGACCCCCGGCACGGATGAGACCCCCTTTGTCGACCCCGGCCTGTCGGGCGGCGAGATCGAGGTGCTGGGCTATCGCGGGATGAAGGAATACACCGTCAATTTTGACGACTTCAAGGTGAAGGGCGACAATCTGCTCGGCGGAGTGGAGGGGCAGGGCTTCAAGCAGCTGATGCAGACGTTTGAATCCGCCCGCATCCAGACCGCCGCCCGCGCGATCGGGGTGGCGCAGAACGCGCTGGATGTGGGGATGGGCTATGCCGAGGATCGCAAGCAATTCGGCAAGGCCTTGATCGAGTTCCCGCGCGTGGCCGGGAAGCTTGCCATGATGGCGGTCGAGATCATGGTGGCGCGGCAGCTGACCTATTTCAGCGCTTGGCAAAAGGACCATGACAAGCGCTGCGATCTGGAGGCGGGGATGGCCAAGCTTCTGGGCGCGCGGGTGGCCTGGGCGGCGGCAGACAATGCCCTGCAGATCCACGGCGGCAACGGCTTTGCGCTGGAGTATCAGATCAGCCGCATCCTGTGTGATGCCCGCATCCTTAACATTTTCGAGGGCGCGGCAGAGATACAGGCGCAGGTGATTGCGCGGCGGCTGCTGGACTGAAGCCGCGTGTAACACAGCGGGATCAGGTGTGATATCATTTGATATCAGACACTTGACCCACGCGTCTTTACTGAAATTTAACCGTTGCTCCCGGCGCAAAGGGTGCCCTTTGAGTATTCTAGCCAAGATGACCGGGCAAGTGCCGCGCTTTTGATTTCATCTTGGTGAAAATACTCATCTTGCCGCCGGTGCCACCCGCGCGACGCCAAGGCGGGGGTGGAGGCGGCCGGAGATCGCCCAGGCGGTAAGCAGGCCGGCCCCCGCAGCGGCGAAGATGCCTGGCAGGGGCGCGATCAGCAGCACCAGCCAGGCGGCACCGGGGGTCAGGATGCCGGAGACATCGCGGAAGCTGGAGTAGACGGCGGACATCTCGGTCCGCTCCGACGGTTTGACCGCCATCAGGAACGGCAGGCCGCCGACAATGTCGAGCAACACCAGAAACACCGCCGCTGCCATGCAGCACAAGACGGTGGCCCAAGGCAGTGGCGAGACAAGGGCGGCCGCAACGAACAGCAGGCCGCAGGCGCCGAAGGCGAAGCGCACCGAGCGGCGCACCGATGCTGCGCGGGCATAGCGCAGCATCAGGGGCGACGCGAACAAGAGCGCGTTGGACAGCGACAGGGCGACACCGCCGACCTTGTCGCCCAGGCCCGCCTCGATGCAGAAGATCGGCAGGTAGACCACATAGACCCACCAGCCGCAGGAGCGCATCACCGCAAACAGCCATCCGGCAATCAGGCGCGGCTGTGCGAAGAACCGGCCCAGATAGGCGAGCGGGTTGGCGGCGGGGCCACGCGCGCGGGTGATCTGTTTGCCGTTGCCAAGGCGCAGCACCCAGAACACCGTAAGCAGCAGCATGGCAAATCCGCCCGCCACAAGGAACGGCAGCGGTGCCCAGAGGCTGCGCAGCCAGACCCCGAGCAGCGGCCCCACCGCCCATGGCCCGGCAGAGAACACCATCTGCATCGACTGGCTGCGGCCAAGATTCTGACGGTCGATATAATCAAGGATGTAAGCGTTCAGGCAGACAAAGGTGGTCGCTGTTGCCATCGCAAGGCAGGTGAGCGCGACCGGCATCAGTTGGACTGTGCCCGCGATCGCCAGCGCCATGCCGATGAAATAGAGACCACAGCCCAGCGTATACATCCAGCGCCGGGGGATGTGGCGGGTGGCCCATGGCACCATCAGCCCCCAGATCATCGACACGATTCCGGCGATGAAATAGGCCGATGAGGTGGCCTCGGCGCTGCCAAGCGCGTCATAGACAGCAAGCGGCATGGCCGAGACCAGCATGCCGCGCACCGCCGATTCCAGCCCCGACAGCAGGGCAAAGCTTTCGACCCTTGGGGTCGGCGCGTGTTTCAGATGGAGGGGGATATATCTGTTGGCCATGTCATGTCTCTGGGCCATCTGCCCAGGGAATGTGCGGCAGGTCTGATCTGGACGCGACATGGCGCGTCGTTTGCCAGCGTCGGGTTGCGTTAGCCGTTGGCGCGGGCCAGCCGGGCGAGCAGACGGGTGCGGGACTCGGGCAAAGGCATGGGTCGCGCGTCGGAGGCAAGTTCGCGGGCGAGGAAATGGCCGGTGATGGCGAGGGCTTGCGCCACCTCGGCGGGGCTGGCAGGCCCCTGCCCCAGCAGCGCCTGTGGCAGCGGCAGCAGTTTCGGGGCCCAGTCGCCCGCCGCCGCGCGGGAAACGGCGCGGCCGGTGCGCGGGCTGACGAAAGCCAGGTCGTCGCGCTGGCCGGTGACGGCGCAACGCGAGAGATCAAGGCCGAAGCCGATTTCATCGAGCAGCAGCATTTCCCAGCGCAAATAGTCGCCCACCCAGTCGGCCCCGCCTGCCATCGCATCCATCAGCGACAGGGTGCGGGTATAGAGCTGCGGGTGCGGGTCACGTTCGGCGAGCGAGATGTGCAGCATGGCGCAGGCAGAGGTGAGGCCAGCAAGCGCCAGCGGGCTTTCCAGCACGGCGGCGCGCGATTTCACGGGTTCAGCCAGAAACACCCCGATCTGGTCATCCAGCCTTGCGCGCCAGCTCAGATCCAGTTGCGCGCCGGGTTGCAGAAGCGGCGCGCGTTTGCGTGAGGCCCCGCCCCGGACCACGCCGAAATGGCGGCCATGGCCGCGGGTAAACACCTCGATGATCGCGGAGCCTTCGCCATGCGGGCGCATGGAAAGAAGGATGCCGTCTTCGCGCCATTCCATGCCGCTGATCCTTGCAGGGCATGGCGGGGGCCGCAAGCGGTTGTGGGGGTCAGGTCAGGCCGTCTTCGTCCAGCAGGGTGCGGCCTGCCTTGTGCTCCAGCTCGATCACCCAGAGGTCGGGGTCGCGCGCCCCTGCGCGGGTGAGCAGCGCATCGACCTCGCGCTCCGCGCCTTCGGTCATCAGCCGCCAGAGCCGCGTGCCGGTGGTCAGGTCATAGCCGCGCTCATAGGCGCGGGCGGTGCCATCCAGCAGCGCCACCTTGACCAGAACGGTGCCCGCCGTCGGGTCACCCTTGCGGGTGACGTAGGCGGGGATATCGGCAAGCCGCAGGCGGTTGAGATAGGCCGAGACCCAGAGGTCGGCCTTAAGCCTGATGTCGGCGGGCATGCGTCAGTCGCCATCCTTGAAATCGAGGCCCATTTCGGAATAGCGCTCGGGTTCGTCGAGCCAGTTCGGGCGGACCTTGACCTGCAGGAACAGATGCACGGTGCGGCCGAGGAATTCCGAGATATCCGCGCGGGCGGCGGAGCCGATGGCCTTGATCGTCTCACCCTTGTTGCCCAGCACGATGCCTTTATGACCATCGCGCATCACATAGATGATCTGGTCGATCCGGGTGGAGCCGTCGGTTTTGTCCTCCCATTTCTCGGTTTCCACCGTGAGCTGGTAGGGCAGCTCCTCATGCAGGCGCAGGGTGAGTTTCTCGCGCGTCATCTCTGCCGCGATCATCCGCATCGGCAGATCGGCGATCTGATCTTCGGGATAGAACCACGGACCTTGCGGGATCTGAAGCGCCAGCCATTCGCGCAGATCCTTGACGCCATAGCCTTTTTCGGCAGAGATCATGAAGGTTTTTGCAAAGGGGAAGGCTTCGTTCAGCTTTTCGGCCAGTGCCAGCAGCACTTCGGCCTGAACCCGGTCGATCTTGTTGATGGCGAGCGCCACCGGCTGGCCCTGCGGCATCTCATCGCGCATGCGGTCGATGATGGCGGAAACGCCTTCGGTCATGCCGCGATGCGCCTCGATCATCAGCACGATCACATCGGCATCGGATGCCCCGCCCCAGGCGGCCTTGACCATGGCGCGGTCAAGACGGCGGCGGGGGCGGAACAGGCCGGGGGTGTCGACAAAGACGATCTGGGCCGGGCCCTCGATCGCCACGCCGCGGATGCGGGTGCGGGTGGTCTGCACCTTGTGGGTCACGATCGAGACCTTGGCGCCGACCATGCGGTTCAGCAGGGTGGATTTGCCGGCATTGGGTTCGCCGATCAGGGCGACGAAGCCGGCGCGGGTGGGGTTATCCATCAAGACCTCTTTGCGATGTTGACTTTCGTTTAGTAGATCGCAGCCGGAAAGGCCAGATCATCCGCTTCCCCCTTGCTTTGTATCACCAAACGGGCTGTTGTGGCGATTAATGCGGTGAAGGGATTTATGGATGCGTCTGCTTCGGGTGATTGCGCGGCTGTTCACGACCCCCCCCAGACGCCACAGCCAGCGCCGCGACAGACCGCAACAACCCTCTGCCCCCAAGGCCCCGGTAGCGTCGGTCTGGACGATCCCCGCCGCGGCTGTTGTTCCTGCCCAGCCAAGACCGCTCAACCCCGTCGTCGAGCCGGAGCCAGAAGCGGCGCTGGTGGGGCGGTGTTATGTGATCGACGGCGACACGATTGACATCAGCGGGCTGCGCATCCGTCTGGCGGGGATTGACGCTCCGGAACTGGACCACCCTTTCGGCAACTCCGCGAAATGGGCACTGGTCAGGATGTGCAAGGGGCTGGAGATCCGGGCTGTTTTTGATGGCAGCAAAAGCCATGACCGGACAGTTGCCACATGCTTTTTGCCAGACGGACGCGATTTATCGGAAGAAATGGTCAAGGCGGGGCTGGCGATCGACTGGCCAAAGTTTTCGGGCGGGCGCTACCGCCCTTTTGAACCCGATGGCGTCAGAAAGAAGCTTTGGCGCTGTGATGCCCGGCAACGGGGAAAGCTGCCGCCAAAGCCTTGGGGCGCGTGCTAAGCGGGACCGATTTCTTGCTCCAGCCTTGCCAGCAAGGTGCGGGCGGCCTGTTGTTCGGCGATGCGTTTGGAGCCTGCACGCGCGGTTTCGCGCGCGCCATTGTCCAGGTTCACTTCGACGGTGAAAATCGGTTGATGGTCGGGGCCGGTGCGCCCGGCCTCGGTATAGCTTGGCGGGGTCATGCCGCGCGCCTGCGCCCATTCCTGAAGTGCCGTTTTGGGGTCGCGGGCATCGTGGTCAACGGTGCCGATGCGGTCACCCCAGAGGCGCAGCACCAGACCGCGCGCCGCGTCAAAGCCGCCGTCCAGATAAACCGCGGCAATCAGCGCCTCCATCGCGTCACCCAAGAGCGCCTCTTTGCGGCGGCCCCCGGACAGCATCTCGGACCGGCCCAGCTTCATCACCTCGCCCAGACCAATCGCGCGGGCCACGTCGGCGCAGGTTTCCTTGCGCACCATGGCGTTGAAGCGCGGGGCCAGCTGGCCTTCGCTTGCGCCCACATCGGCGCCCAGAAGCGCCTCGGCCATCACCAGCCCCAGCACCCGGTCGCCCAGAAACTCCAGCCGCTGGTTGTCGGGGCGGGTCTGTGAGGAGAGCGAGGCATGGGTGACCGCGCGGACCAGCAGTTCGGGCGTGGCGAATGTGTGCCCGATCCGGCCTTCAAAGGCCTTGAGGTCCGCTGCCAGCCTCATTCCACCGCCTTGAAGAAGCGATCGGAACGCCAGGTCCAGAAATACAGCATCGAGCGCCCGGCAGAGGAGAACATGATCCGGTCGGCGCGGCCGATCAGGTGATCGGCGGGCACGAAGCCCACGCCGCCCACCGCCTGCACAAAGCGGCTGTCCTGCGAATTGTCGCGGTTGTCGCCCATGAAGAAGTAATGCCCGGCGGGCACGGTGAACACATCGGTGTTGTCGCCCGCGCCATTGGTGTCGATGTTGAGCACATCATGCGTGCGCCCGCCCGGCAGGGTTTCGCGCGATTTCGACTTGGTGCAGGTGTCACCCTGCCCCACCGGACCGTTTTCACAGCGCGGCAACTGGCCCATCGGGCCTTGTTGCTCATAAAGCTCGCTGAACACGCCTGCGGCTTCCTGCGGAACTTCCTCGCCGTTCAGATAGACCATGCCACCGCGCATCTGCACGGTGTCACCGGGCATGCCGATCAGCCGCTTGATGAAATCGCTGCCGTTGACCGGATGGCGGAACACCACCACATCGCCGCGCTCGGGTTCGCTGAACAGCAACCGCCCCGAAAACGGGCAGGCGGAAAACGGGCAGGAATAGCGGCTGTAGCCATAGGCCATCTTGTTGACGAACAGAAAGTCGCCGATCAGCAACGTGTCTTTCATGCTGCCCGAGGGAATCCAGAACGGCTGGAAAAACAAGGTGCGGAACACGCCTGCAATCAACAGCGCATAAACCACCGTCTTGATCGTCTCGACGATGCCGCCGTCGTTTTTTGCCGTGCTGGCCATGCCTGTTCCACCTTGCTTTGTTCCGCGCCGCTACATGCGCCCCCAGCCGGGCCGAGTCAAGTTCACCCCGCCGCTGGACTTGCCGCCACGGTGCTGGCGCGCGCCTCGATCACCACCAAGGCCTGCGCCCAGGGGTGATCATCGGTCAGCGTCACATGGATCACCGCCTCATGCCCCGCAGGCGTCATGGCCTGCAAGCGCGCGGCCGCCCAGCCGGTCACGTGCATCACCGGCTGGCCGCTGGGCAGGTTGGTCACTGCCATGTCCTTCCACGAAATTCCCATGCGAAGGCCGGTGCCCAGCGCCTTGGAACAGGCCTCTTTCGCGGCCCAGCGCTTGGCGTAGGTGGCGGCCACATTATGCGGACGGCTGGCGGCCTTGCGCTGCTCTGCTTCGGTGAACACCCGGTCGCGGAAGCGGTCGCCAAACCGCGCGAGTGTCGCCTCGATCCGTTCGATATTGGCCAGATCGCTGCCAATGCCCAGGATCATGGCGCCGCCCACCCGAAGCTGCGGCCTGGCCGCAGATCAGGACCGGCATCGCGAAAGACGCAGGCCGCGCTCAGACGCATGGCACGCCGCCTGGAATTGCTGCTTTCCAAACACTCATCCTTGCGCGCCCTGCCCCGCGCGCTATGCCGCAAGCCCGCGCGCTGCATCCATCCGTCGGCGCATCTCCTCGATGGCCGGGCCAAGCCCGATGAACACCGCCTCGCCGATCAGGAAATGGCCGATGTTCAGTTCCATCACCTGCGGGATGGCGGCGACAGGGGCGACGTTGTCATATGTCAGACCGTGGCCGGCATGCACCTCCAGCCCCAGCGCATGCGCCAGTGCCGCCCCCTGCCGCAGCGCGTCAAGCTCGGCTTCGGCCTCGTCGAAGCGGCCTTCGGCATGCAGGTCGGAATAGAGGCCGGTGTGCAGTTCCACCACGGCGGCCCCGATCCGGGCCGACGCCTCGATCTGGCGCGGATCATGGCTGATGAACATGCTGACCCGCGCGCCTGCGTCGCGTAGCGGCGCGATGAAGGCGGCAAGGCGGTTGTCGTCGCCAGCCACATCCAGCCCGCCTTCGGTCGTGCGTTCCTCGCGCCGTTCGGGGACCAGGCAGACGGCATGGGGTTTTGTCGCAAGGCAGATCGCCTGCATCGCATCCGTGGCACCACATTCGAAGTTCAGCGGAATACCGATCCCTGCCTTCAACGCGGCCATATCGGCATCGCGGATGTGGCGGCGGTCTTCGCGCAGATGGGCGGTGATGCCGTCGGCCCCCGCCGCCTCGGCCAGCAGGGCCGCGCGCAGGGGGTCGGGCCAGACGCAGCCACGCGCGTTGCGCAGGGTGGCTACGTGGTCGATGTTGATCCCGAGTCGCAATTTGCCGCTTTGTGTCATGGCCCTAGCCTCCTGTCGTCGCATCGTAAGGTTAGGATGCGGGCGGGGTCTCGTCATCCCCCAGTTTTGTACCCGTCACAGGGTCTTTGGCCGCATCCCCGCGCAGGGTCAGGGCCGCCAGCTTTTCGCGCAGCAAGCTCCGCTTGTCGCTGCGTTCCTTGAACTTGGCGGCGCGGGCCTTCTGATAGGCTTCGACCAGCGGGATGGTGATGTAATAGGCGATCAGGCTGAGCAGGATGCCCGGCCCCAGTGCGCCGATGAAATAGGGCAGGTAGATATCCGACCAGAATTGCGCCAGTCCGTCCCAGTGCATGCGCTCGGGGCCAAAGATCGCAAGGAAATTGTGCCACAACTCTGACCCCGCCCGGCCAAAACCGTCGCCGATGGCTTCGGCGTTCAGGGGCGTGTCGATGCCCAGCATCCAGTGGCCGAGGGTGATCGCCCCCACCGCAAAGAACGGCGTGGTGATCGGGTTGGAGTTGAAGGTGGCCAGCAGGGCCGCAAGCACATTGCCACGCATCACCAGAGCCAGCCCCCAGGCCCCCAGGAACTGCAGGCCCGGCAGCGGCAGAAAGCCGATCAGGCTGCCCGCGAACACCCCGCGCGCGATGCGGTGCGGGCGGTCGGGCAGACGGCGCATGCGGTGGATGACATACTGGGTCGCACGGCGGAAACCCCCGGTCGGGTAGAACATCTCCCGCACCCAAGCCAGCCAGCCACGACGGTCGCGCCTTTTGAAAACCACGTTCTTCCCCGCTTAGGCTGGTGCCGCCCCGCAGAGCGGTGGCAGCCTTGGCCCGACATGAGCCGCAATACATGACTTCACTGTGACTGACACGCCAGAAAATGCCCGATCTGCACAGGGTTTCGTGATGCAGGCGGCAAAGTGGGGGACGATCGGTCGCAGGCCTAGGGCCCTCCGGGAGCGCTGTCATCGGCGGCATTGCGCGCCCTCAGCCGGGCGGCGGCCTTTGCGCGCAGCGTTTCAGCCCGATCACGCCGCTTTTTCTGCCGCAGCTTCTGATAGCCGAGGATCATGGGGAGGCTGAGGTAGTAACACACGGTCCCGCAGACCAGACCCGGAGCGATGCCGCCGACCAGATAGGGTTTGAACAGACCAAAGTAAAAATGGCGCAGCTTGCCCCATTGCGTCGGGGTATCGGTGAAGATGGCGACGATATTCGCCCAGACCTCGCCCCCCGCATTGGCAAAGGCCGAGAGGATCAACCGGGCCGGCACCGCATCAACGCCGGTGCCCAGAATCCAGTGACCCAGTTGCACCGAGCTGACGGCGATCAGCGGAAAGGTGATCGGATTACCGAAAAACGTAGCGAAGATCGCGGCGATCATGTTGCCGCGCATCAGGAAGGCCAGCAGGGCCGAGGCAAAGAAATGCAGGCCGAACAGCGGGGTGAAGGAAATGAACACCCCGGCGAAGATGCCACGCGCGATGCGGTGCGGCGGATCGGGAAGCCGCGTCAGACGGTGCCAGACATAGGTGCCCGCGCGCAGCCATCCGCCTTGCGGATAGACCAGCGCCTTGAGCCGGTCCGGCCATGGCCTTCTGTCGCGGCGACGAAACACCACCGTTCTGATCCCTTCCCATCCCGTTTTCCGCGCCGCAGCGCGGTTGCGCTATGGCTTGCGGGTCTTGTCCCGATACCGGGACACTTGCGCCACATCGGTTTCGGCTTCAAGCGCCGTCATCACCATATGCAGATGTTCTACGTCACGAAGATCAACATCCACAATCAGACGATAAAAATCCGGTTTGCGATCCGTAAAGCGCAGATCAGAGATATTGGCGCGCTGCTCGCCGATCAAGGTGCAGATGCGGCCAAGTACGCCCGCATCATTGGCAATCGTCATTTCCATCGTGACGGTATGCACGGCGGCGTGGCGGCCGGAGTGCCACGCCAGATCGACCCAGCGGTCGGTCTGTTCCTCGAATTCCTCCAGCGCGGGGCAGTCGATGGAATGGGCGACCACGCCTTTGCCGCGATAGGTGATGCCGACGATCCGCTCCCCCGGCACCGGCTGGCAGCAGGGCGCGCGGCGGAAGACCTGATCATCGGACAGGCCCAGCACCGGGCGCGCGGCGTCGACCACTTCCAGATCGGCGCGGGCGAGTTCAGGATAAAGCGTTTCGACCACGCGGCGTGCGGTCAGCTCGGCCGAGCCGAGGCGGGCGAGCAGGTCTTCCTGATCATTCAGGCCCAGCATCTTGGCGGCGGTGCGCAGCGCCTTTTCAGATGCCTTCTTCCCGACATGGTCAAAGGCCGCGCGGGCCAGTTCCTGGCCCAGCTTGATGAAGCGCCCCCGGTCTTCCTCGCGCAGGGATTTGCGAATCGCGGCCTTGGCGCGGCCTGTGGTCACGATGTCGATCCAGCTTGATTGCGGGCGCTGGCCTTCTGCGGTGATGATCTCTACCGACTGGCCGTTCTTCAGCCGGGTCCAGAGCGGCACGCGGATGCCGTCGACCTTGGCCGAGACGCAGGAATTGCCGATGCGGGTGTGGATGGAATAGGCGTAATCCAGCGGCGTGGCCCCGCGCGGCAGCTGCACCACATCGCCCTTTGGCGTGAAGCAGAACACCTGATCGGAATACATTTCCATCTTCACGTGTTCGAGAAATTCGTCGTGATCGCCTTCGTCGAACCGTTCGGTCATGCTGGCGATCCATTTGCCCGGATCTACGGCAAACGGGTTCTGGGCGCGCACGCCTTCGCGGTAGGACCAGTGGGCGGCCACCCCGGCCTCGGCCACCTCGTGCATCTCACGCGTGCGGATCTGCACCTCCACCCGCTTGCCGTCGCGGCCCGAAACCGTGGTGTGGATCGAGCGGTAGCCGTTGGTCTTGGGCTGGCTGATGTAATCCTTGAACCGGCCCGGCACCGAGCGCCAGCGCTGATGGATCACGCCGAGGATGCGGTAGCAATCGGCCACGGAGGCGCAGATGATGCGGAAGCCGTAGATGTCGGACAGGCGCGAAAAGGCCAGGTCCTTTTCCTGCATCTTGCGCCAGATCGAATAGGGCTTTTTGGCGCGGCCATAAACCGTGGCCTCCAGCTCCACCTTTTCCAGTTCATAGCGGATATCGGCGGTGATCTTGTGGACCACATCGCCCGCTTCGCGTTGCAGGGTCAGAAAGCGGCGGATGATGGAATTGCGGGCATCGGGATTGAGCACCTTGAAGGAAAGATCCTCCAACTCTTCGCGCATCCATTGCATGCCCATACGCCCGGCGAGGGGGGCATAGATTTCCATGGTCTCGCGGGCCTTTTGCGCCTGCTTGTCCAGATGCATGCTCTTGATGGTGCGCATGTTGTGCAGGCGGTCGGCCAGTTTGACCAGAATCACCCGCAGATCTTTCGACATCGCCATGAACAGCTTGCGGAAGTTTTCCGCCTGCTGGGTTTCGGTGGAGGAGAGTTGCAGGTTGGTCAACTTGGTGACGCCATCGACCAGTTCCGCCACCTCTGCCCCGAACTGGCGGTCGATCTCGGTATAAGTGGATTTGGTGTCTTCGATTGTGTCGTGCAGCAGGGCTGTCACGATGGTCGCATCATCCAGCCGCTGTTCGGTCAGGATGGCGGCAACGGCTACGGGATGGGTGAAATAGGGCTCGCCCGATTTGCGCATCTGACCGTCGTGCATCTGCATGCCATAGGCATAGGCGCGGCGGATCAGATCGGCGTTGGTGCGCGGATTGTAGTTCCGGACAAGGGCGATGAGGTCTTCTACGTCGATCATCATCGCCCCTGAAGCGGGGTTCCCCCCGGTTTAGAGTTCGCCTTGGGCTTCCATCAGGGCGCGCAACAGCTTTTCTTCGGACATGTCGTCCTGCATCGGGCGGTCGATCTCGCCCGACATCAGCAAAGCCATCTGATCATCCTCGGGCTCGTCCACCTCGATCTGGGTCTGGTGGCTTTCGATCATCCGCTCGCGCAGCGCTGCTGCGGATTGGGTTTCATCGGCGATCTCGCGCAGGGCGACGACCGGGTTTTTGTCATTGTCGCGATCAATGGTGATCGGCGATCCGGACTGGATTTCGCGCGCCCGGTGGGCGGCGAGCATCACCAGTTCGAACCGGTTCGGAACCTTGTCAACGCAGTCTTCAACCGTCACGCGGGCCATGGACGACTCCAGTAGGTCTTGGGGGCATGGAAAGGGTGTATTTACGCGCGATGCCGGGACTTGACAACCCCGGAATCAGACGGGGCCCGGAATCAACCGATGGCCTGCATGTCGGCGCGATCGGCGGGTGAAAGCGCCTCCAGCATCTGCGCGACGCTGCGGTGCAACAGCGGGTGGACCCAATCCGGCGCGATTTCAGCCAGTGGCACCAGAACAAAGGCGCGGTCCTGCATCCTGGGGTGGGGCAGGATCAGTTCCGGCGGGGTCAGGCGGGACTGGTCGGCAGCGGGCAGATCGCGCCAGCGGGTCTGGGTGGCCGCGTCGGGCAACACCAGATCGCCGTAAGCCAGCAGGTCGATATCCAGCGAGCGCATGCCCCAGCGGGTTTCGCGGCTGCGGCCAAAGCGGGCCTCGATCGCGTGCAGGTGCTGCATCAGGGCCTGCGGGCCAAGCGAGGGCGAAACTGCCAGCACTGCGGCGGCGTTCACATAGTCGGGACCAGCCCCTTTTGGAAAGCAGGGCGTCTTGAACAACCGACTATGGAACTTAACTTCATGTTCAGCGTTGCTGAGTAGGGTCATTGCATCAGAAATGGTCCGATCCGGCGTAGACCGGCCAAGGGGAAGGTTGGCACCAAGCGCTACCAGCACCTGCGTTCTGTTCTGCATATGAGTGTTACACTTTCGTATAGAGCAGCTTGCGGCGTCTGATTTTGACCTGATACTAGCCCCTGTTCTCGTGCCGCGCCAATTTCCTTCGTCAGAATTAACACTCACACTTTGGCACGATGGGGACAGGAATTTCGAGGGGAATTACAGATGTTTTACAAAGACGAACGACTTGCCTTGTTTATTGACGGATCAAACCTTTACGCGGCGGCAAGGGCGTTGGGGTTTGACATCGACTACAAGCTTTTGCGGCAGGAGTTCATGCGTCGCGGCAAGCTGCTGCGGGCTTTCTACTACACCGCCTTGCTGGAGAATGACGAGTATTCGCCGATCCGCCCGCTGGTGGATTGGCTGCATTACAATGGTTACACCATGGTGACAAAACCGGCCAAGGAATACACCGACAGCCAGGGCCGCCGCAAGGTCAAGGGGAACATGGATATCGAACTGGCCGTCGATGCCATGGAGCTTGCGCCGCGTGTCGATCATATCGTGCTGTTTTCCGGAGATGGGGATTTCCGGCCGCTGGTGGAGAGTCTGCAACGCCAAGGGGTGCGCGTTTCGGTCGTGTCGACCATCCGCAGCCAGCCGCCGATGATTGCGGACGAGCTGCGTCGGCAGTGCGACAACTTCATCGAGCTGGAAGAGTTGCGTGATGTGATCGGCCGCCCGCCCCGCGAACCACGCCCCGCGGGCGAGCGTGATTACGTGGCAGAAATGGTGAAGTAAAGACACCGGGGCGCTGAGGCGCCCCGTTCTGGTTTGGCGATCATTCCGCTTGCACCAGTCGGCGCAGGCGCGGCCCGACTTCGGCAAAACCGTTTCTCAGATAAAACGCAAGGGTGCGGTGCCATTCGGGCTGACGGGGTGCGCCGACCTCGATGCGATGCCACCCCCGCGCAAGCGCTTCGGCCTGCGCATGGTCCAGAAGGTGCCCGGCGATGCCTTTCGACCGCATGTCAGGGCGGATGTAGAGTTCGGAAATTTCGCCGAATGTCCCGCCTGCATAGATCGCGGCACATTCGTTCAGGGTCATCACGCCGACCGGCTCTTCATTCACCCATGCAATTGCGGCAACGACACCGGTTCCCGCCAGCACAGTTTCAGCCCGCCCCATGACCTCTTGCAACAGGGGCGGGGAGCCGCCGCTCAGTTCGTCAAGCAGTGCGTGGACAAAGCGGGCTACGGTCGCGGCATCTGCAGGACCGGCGCGGCAGATGGAAACGGGGGGCATGAGAACTCCTTGGGTTCGGGCGGCGGAGGAAGCTGGGGCGGCCTGATAATTTGATCAAATTTATCACTGGTTGGCAATGCAGGCATTGTGCCCGGCCCGGTTGGGCCGGAGCGGCTGCCGTGATATTGCTCTTGGCATGAGCGGTCGAGACGGATTCCATTTTTGGCAGCACAGCGCCGCGCAGCCGGTGCGGCACAGGGTGTTTCCGGATGGCTGCCGGGATGTGCTGGTGATCCGGGCGGCGGATGGGCCGGTTTCGGTCCGCCTGACCGGGTTTGATCTTTGCCCGCGCCAGGTGGTGACCGATGGTGGAACCGCGATTTCGGGGTTCAGGCTGCGCCCCGGGGCGGGGGTCACGCCGGACCTGCTGGCCCGGGTAGCGGGGGAGCCATGGCAGGCGGCGGAGATCCTTGGCAATGCGCTGGGGGCCTGGGGCGAGGTTGATGACACCATTCTGGCGCTGACCCTGCCCGGTGCCACGGCGGCGCGGGTGGCGCGCGATCAGGGGGTTTCGCTGCGCAGCTTGCAGCGGCATTTCGCGGGCCGGGCCCTGCCCCCGCCCGAGGTCTGGCGGCTGCTGGGACGGGCTCGCCGGGCGGTGATGCGGCTGGCCCAAGGCGGGCCGCTGGCGGAAGTTGCCTGTGACGCCGGGTTCAGCGATCAGGCGCATATGACCCGCGATCTGATGCGCTGGTTCGGGGCGACCCCGGCGCGGTTGCGCCGGGATGCGGGTGCTCTGGCGGTTCTGGCTCAGCCTGCCTTGGGCAACTGGACGGCGGAGCAGATCTCCACCAGATAGCCGTCGGGATCTGCGACGTATGAGGTGGTCTGGCCCCAGGGTTCATTCCTTGGCCGTTGCATCGGGGCAGCGCCCGCCGCAATCGCGCGGTCATATGCGGCCTGAACGTCCGGGGACTCAAACGCCACTTCGAACACCGGGGCGGCAGCATCGGGGTTGCCCGGCGCTTTGCCGAGCTGGCGCATCAGCGCGCGCGAGGAAAAGGCAAGCTTGGTCTCGCCGGTGGCAAGCTCTCCGTAATCGCCCGAGTCGTGCAGGAAGGCCCGTTGCAGACCAAAGGCCTGTTCGTAAAAACCGAGCGAGGCGGCAACGTTTTCGACATAGAGGATGGTATAGCGCAGGATCATGGGGTCACCTTTGGGTCAGAACCACCCTGTTCTGGCGCAGATCGGACAGAGAGTCTTGAAGCATCGCGACAGGCGGAGGGGGTTTGGCAAGGCATCAGGGGCTGGACCTTGGGCTTGCATCGCCTTACCTCTGGTCCAGCCCCTGACCAATAGGCCTGCCCATGACCGATCTGCCGCCCCTGCACCTGTATCTCGCCGCGCCGCGCGGGTTTTGCGCCGGGGTGGACCGGGCGATCAAGATTGTGGAGCTGGCCTTGGTCAAATGGGGCGCGCCGGTCTATGTGCGCCATGAGATCGTGCACAACAAGTTTGTGGTCGATGCCCTGCGCGCGCAGGGCGCTGTGTTTGTCGAGGAGTTGGACGATTGCCCGCCCGACCGGCCGGTGGTTTTCTCTGCCCATGGCGTGCCGAAAGCGGTGCCGGCAGAAGCCGCGCGGCGCGAGATGATCGCGGTGGATGCCACCTGCCCTCTGGTGACCAAGGTGCATAACGAGGCGGCGCGGCACTATGAGGCCGGGTTGCAGATGATCATGATCGGGCATGCCGGGCATCCCGAAACCGTGGGCACCATGGGGCAGTTGCCCGAGGGTGAGGTGCTGCTGGTGGAAACGGTGGCTGATGTGGCGGGGCTGCGCGTGCGTGATCCGGCCAAGCTGGCCTTCATCACGCAGACCACGCTGTCGGTGGATGATACGGCGGATATCGCGGCGGCGTTGAAGGCGCGGTTTCCCGCGATTCATGCGCCCGCGCATGAGGATATATGCTACGCCACCACCAACCGGCAGATGGCTGTCAAGGCGATCGCGCCGCGCATTGATGCGCTGCTGGTGATCGGCGCGCCGAATTCGTCGAACTCGAAGCGGCTGGTCGAGGTCGGTTCGGCGGCGGGCTGTGGCTATGCCCAGCTGATCCAGCGGGCGACGGATATCGACTGGCGGGCGCTGGCAGGGATCGCTTCGGTTGGCATTACGGCAGGGGCCTCGGCGCCGGAGGTGCTGGTGGATGAGGTGATCGACGCCTTCCGCGCGCGCTTTGTCACCACGGTGGAACTGGTGGAAACGGCGCAGGAAAACGTGGAATTCAAGGTGCCGCGCCTCCTGCGTGATTCGGTCTAGCGGGTCATCCGAGCCGGAATCCATCGCCGAATTGTGGACAAAATGTGGCTTTGTCGACCTGGGCGCAACGGAGGTCGGCCTCTAACATGAGTGGCGCGGCCCACGGGACAATAAGCGTGAAAATTTCGCTGTGGCACAGTTTGCGGCTATGAACGCCTCGAACACAGGATTGTGTTGATTCCTTCGTTTTTTGTTACGCACTAAAGGAAACTAGTATGCGCGTTCTTTCGTCCCTCGGCGTTGCCATTGCACTTTGTGCTGCAATGATAACCCCAGCTGTTGCGGCCCCCGTCCTGCTGGATACCTACACCCATACATACGGGTCGAAACACGGCAACGTCGATCCCGGGGGCAATGATGTTTTGTCGCCGAACCATGTGACCGTTTCCGATCAGAGCAAGTCGCGCTTTTTCGACAGCTTCGATTTTGCCGCCCTGACGATCGGCAATACCATTCAAAGCCTGGCGCTGACGCTGGATTTCAACGGTGCCGGTCCGCATGGCATCTTCGGCTGGAAAGAGGCGTGGTTCGTCCGGATCCAGGGGTCGGACAAGGCTGCGTCAAATGACGATTATTTCGACCTTCTGATCGATTCCCATTCGCCGCAGACCTTCACGATTTCGGCGGCAACCGATACCGGTTCGGTCAACGCTTTCGCGGCCTCGCTGGCAGGCGGGAAGTTCGAGTTCTGGTTCTCGGAAGAAACGTGGTTTGCCAACTCGTTCAAGCTGAAATCGGCCAGCCTTGCCGTTTTCGGCACGCCTGAAGTGGCTGCGGTTCCGCTGCCCGCCGGTGGCTTTCTGCTGATCGGGGCTCTGGGCGGACTGGCCGCGCTGCGTCGTCGCAAGCGTCAGGCCTGAGTGCCGGCGCCGGTCTGGCGAATGCTTGGCAGTTCCAGGCCGGGCAGGGCACAGATCACCGGCGACAAAGACTTGTCGAACAGGTGGCGGGCAGTGGCCCGCCATTTGCATTTTCGGGGCGTCGCGGCACATGGCCGGACCCGTTCGCGATGAAAACCGGCGGGGACAGACGGCATGGCAGGGCGGCAACAGCGCCGTCATTTTGCCCGACACGGGTGGACCCGGCTACGCAGCGGGCTATCACTTGCGACCTGAGCAATTGTTGCAGGTAGTGCGGTGGAGCCTATTCCAAGAACGGCCCTGATCCTTGGGGTGGCCGGGTTGCTGCCCTTTGTCTGGGGCGCGGCGACCGGGCTGATTCCGGGGCTGGCGCTGTGGGGCGGGCGATTCGTCGGGCCGCTGTTCATCGGTCACTATGTCAGCCTGACCTATGGCACGGTGATCCTGTCGTTCATGTCCGGGGTGCTCTGGGGTTTTGCCACCAAGGCCAGCGGGCCGGAGGCGGCAACCGGCTATATCCTGTCGGTGGCCCCCGCGCTTTGGGCCTTCATCATGGTGAATGGCAGCACCGGCGACGCGGCGGTGAACCTGTTTGCCGGTATCATTGGGCTTTTTCTGCTGGACTGGCATTTCTGGAAGATGGGCACTGCACCGGACTGGTGGCTGCGTTTCCGTGCCGGGCTGACACTGGTGGTGCTGGCCTGCCTGATCGTGCCGATCGTCCGCTAGCGCCGGTTGACCCGCAGGGCGGCGCGGCCTATCCGGGGCGCGAACGACAAGGATGAGCCATGGCCCAACTTTACGCCTATACCGATGGTGCCTGTTCCGGCAATCCCGGCCCCGGTGGCTGGGGCGTTCTGATGATCGCACGTGACGGCGATGCGGTGGTCAAGGAGCGCGAGTTGCAGGGTGGCGAGCCGGACACCACCAACAACCGGATGGAGCTGATGGCCGCGATTTCGGCGCTGGAGGCGCTGTCGCGCCCGTCGGATCTGATCATCGTGACCGACAGCGCCTATGTAAAGAACGGTGTGACCACCTGGATCCACAGCTGGAAGCGCCGGGGCTGGAAGACCGCCGACAACAAGCCGGTGAAGAATATCGAGCTGTGGCAGCGGCTGGAAACGGCGCAGGCACGGCACAGCGTGGAATGGCGCTGGATCAAGGGCCATGCCGGTCACGCCGAGAATGAGCGCGCCGATGCGCTGGCCCGTGCGGGCATGGCGCCGTTCAAGCCGGGCAAACCATGACGACCGCGCAGGGCCTGCTCTGGCTGTTGCCGTTTCTGGATTATGCCTCCGTCGCGGTGTTCGCGCTGACCGGAGCTTTGGTTGCCAGCCGGGCGCAGCTTGATGTTGTGGGCTTCATCTTTATCGCCAGCCTGACCGCCACCGGCGGCGGCACCCTGCGCGATGTGATGCTGGACCGCGACGTGTTCTGGATCGTGGACCCGTGGATGCTGGGGGTGGCGACTCTTGCGGCGGTGATCGTGTTCTTTGCGGCGCATCTGCTGGAAAACCGCTATCGCGCGATATTGTGGCTGGATGCCTGCGCTTTGGCCGTGGCGGTGCCTGCGGGCGTGGCGGCGGCTGCGGGTGAAGCGATGGGCTGGCCGGTGGTGCTGATCATGGGGATGGTGACCGGCTGCATGGGCGGGCTGTTGCGCGATGTGGTGTGCAACGAGGTGCCATTGGTCCTGAAACAGGGGGAGCTTTATGTCACCTGCGCCTTTGCCGGGGGCCTGGCCGCGCTTGTGGCAGAGCGTGCCGGGGCAACGGGCGGGCTGGAGCTGCTGGCCTGCGCGGTGGTGACGCTGGTGCTGCGGGCGGGCAGCCTGCAGTTTGGCTGGCGCCTGCCGGTTTATCGGCCCCGCCCGCCCCGGACCCTGCCGCCAAAGCGCTAGGGCTTGCGCGCTGGGTGAACAGGCGTTTATATTCGGGGCATGTCACGCACAAAACTCATCCCCGACAGTCTGATTTTCGCCAGTATCCGCGCGCTGATGACCCGATCGGGTGAGCGGGCGGCCAGTTTCGGCGCGGTGTCGCGGGCGACCGGGCTGGCCGCGCCCACGCTTGTGCAGCGCTACGGGTCACAGGAAGGGATGGTGCGCGCCGCGCTGCTGGATGGCTGGGACGCGCTGGACCGGGCAGCGGATGCGGCCGAGGGGCTGTCCGACTTGTCGGTCAAGGGCGCGCAGATGCTGGTCAAGGCGTTGGGCGACGACAGCGGCGATACAGCGGATCTGCCGCTGCTGGTGCGGCATCTGGAAGACCCGACCCTGCGCCACCGGGCGATTGCCTGGCGGGTGCGGGTGGAACAGGCGCTGGCGGTGCGGTTGGGCGGCGGGGCCAAGGGGCGCGAGGCAGCGGCGCTGCTGTTTGCGGCCTGGCAGGGGCAGATGCTGTGGCAGGTAGCGGGCGACAAGGGTTTCAAGCTGAAAGACGCGGTGAAGCGGCTTACTTAGAAACGTAGGTTTTCCACAGCCAGATCAGCAGCATAGCCCCCAGCACCGCGCCGACAAACCCCGCCATCCAGCCGGTGATGGTGATCAGGAAACGCAGCGCGAAGCCACCGATCAGCGCGCCGAAGATGCCGATCGCAATGGTGGTCAGCAAATCGGTTTCAAGCTTCATCATCCGCGTGGCGATGAACCCGGCGGCGGCACCGATGATGATCAGGGCGATGATGGGCATGGTTGGCCTTTCGTTGCTGTGGCCAATATGGGGGGCCTGCCTGTGCTTGGCTAGACCAGATGCGCAGGCAAGCGCAGGCCCTTGAGCACTTCGGCGGCGGGCATCGGGCGTTTGCCCTCGCGCTGCGCCTCTGTCACCTCCACCGCGCCGGAGCCGCAGGCGATGGTGAAGCCGTGCAGCACCTGCCCCGGAGTGCCGTCGCCTTCGGCGAGGCGGGAGCGGAGGAGTTTGACCCGCTCGTTGCCGACCTGCACCCATGCGCCGGGGAATGGCGACAGGCCACGGATCTGGCGGTCCACCACCTCGGCAGACTGGGTGAAATCGACCAGCGCCTCGGCCTTGTCGATTTTACTGGCATAGGTGATGCCCTGATCGGGCTGCGGTTGCGGGGTCAGCGGCAGTTGGTCCAGCGCTTGCAGGATCAGCGTGGCGCCCATGGCAGACAGCCGATCGTGCAGGTCGGCGGTGGTTTCCTCTGCGCCGATCGGGGTTTCGGCACGCATCAGGACCGGGCCGGTGTCCAGCCCCGCCTCCATCTGCATGATGCAGATGCCGGTTTGTGCGTCACCCGCCATGATCGCGCGGTGGATCGGGGCGGCCCCGCGCCAGCGCGGCAGCAGGCTGGCATGGATGTTCAGGCAGCCAAGGCGGGGGGCGTCGAGCACGGCTTGCGGCAGGATCAGGCCATAGGCGACGACCACAGCGATATCGGCGTTGAGCGCGGCAAACGCAGCCTGATCGGCGAGGTCTTTCAGCCGCGTGGGGTGGCGGACCGGCAGGCCCAGAGCGAGGGCCTTTTGGTGCACCGGGCTGGGGCGGTCGGCCTTGCCGCGCCCTGCGGGGCGCGGGGGCTGGGTGTAGACGGCCAGCACGTCATGCTGTGCGGCGAGCGTTTCCAGCACCGGGACGGAAAATTCGGGCGTGCCCATGAAGACGATTTTCATAGCCGTTTTCGCACCTTTTCCGCCTTTGTGATCAGCATCTTGCGCCTGACGGGCGACAGGTGGTCGAAATACATCCTGCCCGCCAGATGGTCGATCTGATGTTGAACCGAAGTTGCCCAGAGGTTCACGAAATCGCGGTCCTCCATCACGCCCTGATCGTTCAGATAGCGCACCGTCACCGCGCGCGGGCGTTTGATCACAGCGGAAACACCCGGCAGGTTCGGGCTGGCCTCCTCATGCTCGCGCAGTTGCCCGCTGGCGTGCAGGATTTCGGGGTTGGCCATGCGGATGGCCTGCCCGCGTGCGTCGGAGCAATCCACGACGGCGAGGCGCAGCGGCAGGCCAATCTGCACAGCGGCGAGGCCATAGCCGGGCATGGCATCCATCACCTGCACCATCTCGGCCCAGATCGCGCGGATCTCGTCGGTGATGGCGGGCACATCGGCGGCGGGGGTGCGCAGCACCGGGTGCGGCCATGGGATGCAGGCGCGGGTCATGTGGGGCGGGTCATGTGGGGATTGTGTCCAGATAGGCCGCTTCCACTGCCACGCGCAGATCAGGTGGCAGGCGGTCAAGGGTGAGGATGCCATCAAGATGGTCGTATTCATGCTGGGCGCAGATCGCGGCAAAGCCGGTCAGGGTTTCCTCATGCGCTTTGCCATTCTGGTCGGTCCAACTCATGCGGATCTGCGTGGCGCGGGTGATATCGGTGGAGATACCGGGGATCGACAGGCAGCCCTCTGGTCCCGTTGCGGTGTCATCGGAGCGCCAGAGGATCTGCGGGTTGATCACCACGCGGGGGGCTGGGGTGCCCTCTTTCCACGCGACATCCATCACGAACAGGCGTTTGAGCACGCCGATTTGCGGGGCCGCCAGACCGCGGCCGGGGGCGGCATACATGGTTTCCAGCATGTCGGTGGCGAGTTGTGACAAATCCTCCCCCACCGGGGTGCAAGGCGTGGCAAGGCGCGGATCGGGCCATGTCAGGATGGGCAGGACCGCCATCCTCAGCCCTGCCGCGCGCGTTCACGCTTCAGCTTTTCCATCTTGCGGGTGATCATCTGGCGTTTGAGCGGGCCCAGATAGTCGATGAACAACTTGCCATCCAGATGGTCGATTTCATGCTGCACGCAGGTGGACCACAGGCCCGCGAACTGTTCCTCCTGTTCGCTGCCGTCAAGCGCCTGCCATGCCACCCGCACCTCGGCCGGGCGGCGCACCTCGGCGTATTGGTCGGGGATCGACAGGCACCCTTCCTCATAGCTCGACAGGTCTTCCGACGACCAGACCACGCGCGGGTTGACCAGCGCCATCGGGCGCGGCGGACCGTCCTTGATGCAATCCATCACCAGAACCCGTTGCATCACCCCGATCTGGGGGGCGGCAAGGCCAATGCCGGGGGCGTCATACATCGTCTCGAACATGTCTTCGGCGAGTTTGCGCAATTCACCGTCAAAGACCGCCACTGTCTCACAGGGCTTCTTGAGGCGCGGATCGGGGTGGATCAGGATGGTGCGGATCATGGGGATGATTTACGGCCCAAGGGGGGTTCACGCAAGAGGCTGGGGGCAAGGGAAGTGCGTTCCGCCTTTCAGATCAATACCGCTGTTGACATGACCGGACCGGGCTGACTTTCTGCCGCAAGCGTTGCGACCGGACCCAATACCCCGAAAGAAAAGGCTGCCCCATGGATTTCGACGACCAGATCAACCGCTTTGGCACCCATTCGGTGAAATGGGACATGATGGAGCGCCTGTATGGCGTGCCGGCGGACAAGGGGTTGTCGATGTGGGTGGCGGATATGGATTTCCGCCCGCCGGCCTGCGTACAGGCAGCGGTCGAGAAGATGGCGGCGCATGGGGTCTATGGCTATTACGGCGACGATACCGGGTATCGTGAGGCGATCCGCTGGTGGATGCAGACCCGGCACGGCTGGTCGCTGGACCCCGCGCATATCTTCACCACGCATGGTCTGGTCAATGCGACGGGGCTGGTGGTGGATGCCTATACGCAGCCTGGGGATGGCGTGGTGCTGATGACGCCAGTCTATCACGCATTCGCCCGCACCATCAAAGCCGCAGGGCGCGCGGTGGTGGAATGTCAGCTGGCGCTGGTGAGTGGCCGCTACGAGATGGATTTCGAAGCCTGGGACGCGCAGATCACCGGGGGGGAGCGGATGCTGATCCTGTGCTCGCCGCACAATCCGGGCGGGCGGGTCTGGACCCGCAATGAGCTGCGCGCGGTGGCGGATTTCTGCAAGCGGCATGATTTGGTGCTGGTGTCGGATGAGATCCACCATGATCTGGTGATGCCGGGGCATCGCCACATTGCGATGCCGCTGGCCGCCCCGGAATGTGCCGACCGGCTGGTGATGCTGACGGCGACGACCAAGACTTTCAACATCGCTGGCGCGCATATCGGCAACGTGATCATTGCCGATGATGGCTTGCGGGCGAAGTTTGCGGCCAAGATCATGGCGATGGGGATTTCCGGAAATTCCTTTGGGATGAACATGGCCGAAGCCGCCTATTCGCCCGAAGGTGCGGTCTGGGTCGATGCACTCGTCGCTTATCTGGACGGCAACCGGCGACTGTTCGATACGGGCGTGAACGCCATTCCGGCTCTGCGGTCGATGCCGCTGGAGGCAACCTATCTGTCATGGGTGGATTTCACCGGCACCGGCATGGCCCCTGCCGAGTTCAAGGCGCGGGTGGAAAAGGCGGCGCATATCTGTGCCAACCATGGCGAGACTTTTGGGGCTGGTGGTGAAAGCTATCTGCGGTTCAACATCGCTACACCGCGCGCGCGGGTGGAAGAGGCGGTAGCGCGGTTGCAAAGCGCGTTTGGCGATCTGCAATAGGCACAAGGGCGCGGGGGCTGGTACGGCCCCCCGCCCTACCCAACCTTTGGCTCAGGCGCTGGGAAGGTAGGCGACCGGCAGGTTTTCATCGCGCCAGAAATCCAGCGGGGCCTTGTCTGTCACAGCAGTCGATCGTTTGAATTCGCAGACCAGATCGCCGTTTTCCATGGTAGAGGCGACGATCAGGCATTGGAAGATGTGGTTGGCCCCATCGTAGACATCAACCAACCCGCGCAGATGCGGGGTAAGGTCGCCATCCAGCACGAAACCGTCATGCCAGAAGCGCAGCACCGGAAACACCGCTTCGCCCACCTGGACGCGCAGACGGGATTTGCGGCGCGCTTCGCGTTTGCGTGCAGCGTCCAGCCCATCGCGAATCTCTTGTGGCAAAAACTCCAGCACCTCACCCTCCCCTGATGATCACAAATATCAGTCTGGCCCACATTCGGTTAAAATCAAGTCAATCGGGTGACAGTTTGATGAGAGACCGCAAATCACGCCGGAGCGGCAGGATTTTTGCACATTCCGCAACAGCCGCCGCACCTTGCCCTCTGTCGTCACGCGAATCGGCGGTGTACTGCATTGGCAACGCAGGGCCTGTCCTGCGGACAGAGGGGGATATGCCGGAATGATCCTGTTCCTGGCCATGCTGCTGGATGCAACCCTTGGGGAGCCACGCGGGATCTGGGACCGTGTCCCGCACCCGGCAGTGCTGATGGGGCGGGTCGTCGGCTGGCTGGACCGGCGGTTCAACAAGGGCGCGCGGCGCCGGGTCAAAGGCGTGATTGCGCTGGTGATCATGGCGCTGGGAGCCTACGGGCTGGGGCATCTGATTGCACTGGTGCCGGATTACGGTGTGCTGGAAGGCGTGGCAGCGGCGATCCTGCTGGCGCAGAAATCGCTGGTCGATCATGTGCGCGCGGTGGCGGATGGCTTGCGGCAATCGCTGCCAGCGGGGCGGCAGGCGGTGGCAATGATCGTCGGGCGCGACACCGCGGCGATGGCGGAGCCGGCAGTGGCGCGGGCGGCGATCGAGAGCGCGGCGGAAAACCTTTCGGACGGGGTGATCGCGCCCGCGTTCTGGTTTCTGGTCGGCGGGCTGCCGTTGATGCTGGTCTACAAGATCACCAATACCGCCGACAGCATGATCGGCCATCGCACCGAACGGCTCGAGCAGTTCGGCTGGGCCGCCGCCCGGTTCGACGATCTGTTGAACCTGATCCCGGCACGACTGACGGCGGTTCTGATCGCAGTCTCGCATGGCTGCTGGCGGGCGCGGCCGATCCTGCGCGATGCGCCCTTGCACCGTAGCCCCAATGCGGGCTGGCCCGAAGCGGCGATGGCAGTGGTGCTAAATGTCGCGCTGTCGGGGCCGCGCGCCTATCACGGGGTGATGTCGGAGTTTCCCTGGGTCTGGCCCGAGGGGCGGCGCGATGCCGGGCCTGACGATATCGACGCCGCCTGCCGTGCGTTGTGGCGGGCCTGGGCGCTGATGCTGCTGCTTGTCGGCTGCGGCACGCTGATCTAGGGTTCCGCCGATGCGTAGCGCCCCTGCCAAGGCTCTGATGAGCGGCCCCGCCTTTTCTGCGCCCTGCGGGGGCGCCTTGTCTGATGTTACCGCTGCAATGCTCGCAAAGGCGGTGGCGATGGCGATGGGCCTTGCCCGAAGATGCCGCGCGCAACTATCTGGCGGGGGCGCGGATTGCTGAGCTATGCTGAAGGCGGACCGCTCGCCGGGTGTGTTCCGCATGATCCGGCCGTTGGGGATCGTCGATGTCGACGGCGCGCCCGTCTGTCTGGCCTGATGCGTTCGGCGGCAGGGTTTCCGGCGCTTTGATCCGGCGCGGATCTCGGGCGTGGTGCCGCTGGCCGAAAGTGACCGGCCCCGGCGGGTGGCGTTGTTGCGCGACACTGTGGCGCGGATCAGGGCCCCGGGGGCGGAGCCCGGGCCGTAGCGCCTGCCCTGTTGGTGGTAGCGCGGGGGGTGAGGGCAGCGGGGGGCGCTGCCCCCGTCCTTCGGGGTATTTGGAAAGCAGCAATGCGGGATTTTGGGATCAGTAGCCCTCGCCCGGCTGGCGTTGGGCGCGGCGCCAGCGGATCAGTTGGGCCAACGCCTGTTCTGCGAGGGCGGCCCAGAGGCGGAGAGCTCGCGGGTTGTCGGGAGTCACCCGCATCGACAGGCGGGTTTCGCCGTTGTGGATGTCCATCGGGGCATCGGGGTGGCTGGCGTTCCACTGCGCGCGTTGCGCATCGGAAGCGCGGACCGGCCAGTTCAGGGCAAACAGCCACTGGTCGCCATCCGGCGTTGCGGTGAAATCGACCGAGCTTGCCCAAAGCCGGGCGTGGACCAGGTCGCCTTCGGCTTCCACCGCCAGAAAGCCAGCCTGCCGCAGGGCGGTGATCATGCGACCAGCGCCTCGGCTTTTTTCAGGTCGACGCTGACCAGCTGGCTGACGCCCTGTTCGGCCATGGTGACGCCGAACAGCCGGTCCATCCGCGCCATGGTGACGGCGTGGTGAGTGATGATCAGGAAGCGGGTTTCGGTGCGGCGGGCCATTTCATCCAAGAGGTCGCAGAAGCGGGTGACGTTGGCATCGTCGAGGGGTGCATCGACTTCGTCGAGCACACAGATCGGGGCGGGGTTGGCGAGGAAGACGCCAAAGATCAACGCCAATGCGGTGAGGGTTTGCTCCCCGCCCGAGAGCAGTGACAGGGTGGCGAGTTTCTTGCCGGGCGGCTGGCACATGATCTCAAGCCCCGCCTCAAGCGGGTCATCGGATTCGACCAGCACGAGGCGCGCTTCGCCGCCGCCGAACAGGTGGGTGAACAGCGTGGCGAAATTCTGGTTGACCTGTTCAAAGGCGGTGAGCAGACGCTCGCGGCCCTCTTTGTTCAGGCCGGAAATACCGGCGCGGAGCTTCTTGATCGCCTCTTCCAGATCGGTCTTTTCCTTGAGCAGGGTGGCGTGTTCGCCTGCAACTGCTGCCATATCCTCCTCGGCGCGCAGGTTGACCGCGCCCAGCGCTTCGCGCTGGCGTTTCAGGCGCTGCACCTCGACATCAAGGGTTTCGGCGTCGGGCATCCTGTCGGGATCGACATTGAGCGAGGTGAGCAGTTCCGCCGGGGTACATTCCGCGTCTTCGGCGATGCGCTCGGCGGCATAGGCGACGGTTTCGCGGGCGGCGTCGTTGCGGGCCTCGGCGCGGGCGCGGGCCTCGCGCGCCTCGCCGTTGAGGCGTTCGGCGTCTCGCTCGGCCAGTTGCGCTTCGCGCAGGGCGGTTTCAGCCACGGTCAGGGCCTCGGCGGCCTTGCGGCGGCGGGACTCGGCCGTGTCGATCGCGTCGGAGAGCTCCTCGCGCTTGGCGGCGAGTTCTTCGGGGGCGGCGCTGGCCTCTTCCAGTTCTTCTTCGGATTCGGCGCGGCGTCCAGCCAGTTCGGCGCTGCGCTTTTCCGCTGTTTCCAGACGGTGCCGCCAGCCCGAAAGCTCCTTCATCGCTTCCTGACGGCGCTTCACGCGGGCTTCGCCCTCACGGCGCAGCTCGTCATGGGCGGAGCGGCGGGTGAGCATGGCAAGCCGGGCGGCTTCGACCGCGACCTTGGCGGCCTCCACCCGGTCGCGGGCGGCGTCGAGGTCGGGGAGGTCGGTGGCGGAGGCATCGGCCTCGCGCAGGCGGGCGCGGGCCGACATCGCCTCATCCTCATAGCGGGCGACGGCGAGGCGGGCCGATTCCAGCTTGCCCCCGGCGATCGAGGCCTCGGCCTCGGCGCGGGAGGCGGCGCGGTTGGCTTCGGTCACGCGGGCATCGGCGGCGCGGCGGGCGTCGCGGGCCATCTGGTCGGCGCGGGCGAGGTCGGCAAGGCGGGATTGCAGCGCTTCGTGCGCGCGTTTGGCGCCTTCGGCGCGGGCGGAGACCTGTTCCAGATCGAGTTTCAGCTGCACCAGGCGGTTGAGCTGTTGCAGACGGGCGGCGGCGGCAGAAGGAGCATCCTCGGCAGAGGCGCGGAACCCGTCCCAGCGCCACAGGTCGCCCTCAAGGCTGACAAGGCGCTGGCCGGGGCGCAGGGCGGCTTGCAGCGCGGTCCCTTGCGCGCGGGAGACCAGACCGATCTGGCTGAGCCTGCGGTCCAGCACTTCGGGCGCGCCGACATGGCTGGCGAGTGGCTGCGCGCCGGGGGGCAGCGGGGCGGTATCGTCATAGCCGGGAAGCACGGCCCAGCCGGAGGGCGCGTCGGTGCCGACCTCGGGCGCGCGCAGATCGTCGGAAAGCGCGGCACCGAGTGCCTTTTCGTATCCGGGTTCCACCGTCAGGCGGTCTAACAACTGGTGGCCGGCCTGCGCCTCGCGGTCGACCAGCCGCGCCAAGGCGGCAACTTCAGCGCGCAGGGCGTTGGCCTCGCCTTCCGCCTCGCCACGGGCGGCGCGGGCCTCGGCCTCACGGCCCTGCACCTCGGCGCGGGCGGTTTCAGCCATCTCCAAGGCTTCTTCGGCAGCCTCTGCCAAAGCGGCGGCATCCTCCTGCCCTTCGGTGGCAGCGGCATAGGCCTCGGCAGCAGTCTCGCGGGCCTCGGCAGCGGTCTCGACCATTTCGCGCGCGCGCGCCGCTTCGGCTTCGGCCCGGTCCACCGTGGCGCGGGTGTCGGACAGCAGGCGCTGCACCGACTGGTGGCGGGCGGCGAGGCGGGCGGAGTCCTCGGTGGCCTGCGACAGCATGGTTTCGCGGTCGGACAGGATGGCCCCGGCCTCACGTGCGGCATCGGCGGCCTCTTGCAGCCGCACGTCATGCCCCTCGTGGGCGCGCAGAAGCTGGTCCACCTCCCAGTCGAGGCGGCTGATGGTTTCGCCTGCGTCACGGTTCAGCCCGGCCTCGCGCTCCATGTCGCGGTCAAGCTGGGCGATGCGGCCGCGCAGGGTTTCGATCAGCTGCATGGCGCGCGCCTCCTGGTCCCCCAGCGCATCGCGTTGCAGGACAAGGCGTTGCAGGATGGCCGCCGCAACCGCCTCTTCCTCGCGCCGGGGCGGCAGGGCATCCTCGCGGGACTCGCGCGCTTTGCCGGCGGCACGGGAGGCGGCATCGGCCCTGCCCGCGGCGATCAGCCGGTCGCGCAACTGGGCTCCTGCCTCGGCGCGGGCGGTGTCGGCCTCGCGCCAGCGGCGGAACAAGAGCATGCCTTCGGACCGGCGCAGGTCTTCGCCGATCTCGCGGTAGCGGGCGGCCTGCCGGGCCTGACGGGTCAGCGTGCTGACCTGTTGCGCCAGCCCTTCCAGCACATCATCGACGCGCAGCAGGTTCTGTTCGGCCCCCGACAGCTTCAGCTCCGCCTCATGGCGGCGGGCATAAAGGCCCGAGATCCCGGCGGCCTCTTCCAGAATGCGGCGGCGGGATTTGGGTTTGGCGTTGATCAGTTCCGAGATCTGGCCCTGCCGCACCAGCGCCGGGGAATGTGATCCGGTGGAGGCATCGGCAAACAGCATCTGCACATCGCGGGCGCGCACATCCTTGGCATTGGCCTTGTAGGCGGAGCCCGCATCGCGAGTGATGCGGCGCACGATTTCAATGGTGTCGGCATCGTTGAAGCCGGAGGGCGCCAGCCGGTCCTGATTGTCGATCACGATCGAGACTTCGGCAAAATGCCGCGCACCCCGGGTGGCGGCCCCGGCAAAGATCACATCCTCCATCCCGCCGCCGCGCATCGCGGTGGGACGGTTTTCGCCCATCACCCAGCGTAAGGCCTCCAGCAGGTTGGATTTGCCGCAGCCGTTGGGGCCCACCACGCCGGTCAGCCCCTCATGGATCACCAGATCCGTGGGATCGACAAAGCTTTTGAAGCCATTGAGCCGGAGTCGGGAAAAACGCACCTGTGCCTCATTGAGTCGCCAAGGGCTGATGGTCTGCATTGCGGCGCGCAGAGTCAACCGGGCGGGCAGCGGCAGCCCCCCGTATCTGGCACTGCGCCGCAGCCTGTCCCCAACATCTTGGCCATTTGAACCGGCGCGGCGGGGGGGGGAGGGGGGCCAGAGAGAGAGACCCGGCGCTTTCAGCGGCTCTGGCCTTTCCGGCGCACGGCGTGGCAATAAATGGTCCGCAGCGGCCTGTGTTGCGCCGTCTGCCCGGTTCCTGCTTGCGGAAGGACTTTCATGACCCTCACCCTTCTTGGCCTGTGCGGCTCGCTCCGCGCCGCCTCCACCAACCGCCTGTTGATGCTGGAGGCGGTGCGCGCCTTTGGCACCTGCACCTTTGTCGAGGGCAATCTGCGCCTGCCGCTTTATGACGGCGATCTGGAGGCGGCGGGGATGCCGGCCGAGGTGCAGAGCCTTGCCGATCAGATCGCCGGGGCCGACGCCATCGTGATCGCCACGCCGGAATACAACAAGAACCTGTCCGGCGTGCTGAAAAATGCGCTCGACTGGGTCAGCCGCACCAAGGGCGCGCCCTGGCGCGACAAGCCGGTTGCGATCCTGTCCGCCGCCGCAGGCCGCGCCGGGGGCGAGCGGTCGCAGTTTTCGCTGCGCCATTGCCTAACCCCGTTCCGCCCGCGCCTGCTGCCGGGGCCGGAGGTGTTCATCGCCAGTTCCGGCGCCGCCTTTGATGATCACGGCCAGCTCAGGGATGAGCGCGCGCAAAACGGCCTGACCGAGCTGATGCAGCTCCTGCGCAGCGCGGCTGACACCCGCCGCTGATTTCATCTTGGCAAAAATACTCCGGGGGGGGCCGCAGGCGGGGGGCAGCGCCCCCCTCCCCCGCAGGTCAAAGCCGCAGCGCCCTAAAGTGAATCGCCCTAAAGTGAAGCGCCGACCCGGAACCCCTCCGGCACATGGTCCACCCCGCCCAGCACCAGATCGACCATGACCTGTGCCACCTTTGGCGCCATGCCAAAGCCGATCTTGAAGCCGCCATTGGCCACATACTCCGCCGCCCGCCCGGGCCAGGGCCCCAGCATGGGCGCGCGGCTGCGGGCGCGGGGGCGGATGCCGGCCCAGCGGTCCAGCACGGGCGCAGCGTGCAGGGCGGGCACTGCCGCGATGGCGCGGGCCAGCAGCGCATCGCATTGCGCATCGACCGACACCGGGTCTTCCCACTGGTTTTCCGAGGTGGAGCCGATCGCCACCGTGCCATCGGCATGCGGCACGATGTGCAACCCGTCGACCTGCAGCTGCGGCAGATCGCTGGCGTCATACGCCAGCAGCAGCGCCTGCCCCTTGACCCCGGCCCCGACCGGGCGCGCCAGATCCTCGTTCAGGGCCAGCAGGCCCGCGTGCCCGGTGGCCCAGATCACCGGGCCGGAGGTGGCCTCCGACCCGCCGATCACCACCTCGCCGCCCCTGGCCCGGATCGCGGCCACCAGCGCCGTGGCGGCGAGGCGCGGGTGCAGCCGGGCCGACAGGCTGTCGTGGATCAGCAGGCCGGTGGGCGTGGCGGGGGCCCATGCTGCCGCCGTGGCGGGCACCACCTGCCAACGGGCACGGCCCTGCCACAGCGTCTCGGCCTCCAGACCGCGTTCCCGCGCGCGGGCAGCGGCTTCGGCGGTCTCCAGCGGTTGCAACCGGCCCAGACGGGCATAGCCGGTGGCAAGGCCGGAGGCCGCCGTGACCCCGGCCCAGAAGGGTTCGGCCATCAGCAAGCTTTCCAGCTGGAACGCCTTCTTTTCATTCCAGTTTTCTGGCACATGCGGGGCCAGCGCACCGACCAGCCCGCCCGATGACCCCGCGCCGATGCGGTCACGCTCGATCAGCCGCACCCGTGCGCCGCGCCGCGCCGCTTCCCACGCGATCGACAGACCAAAGATGCCGCCGCCCCTCACCGTCAGATCGGGTCTTGTCATTTGCTGCGCCTTCTGACCATGGATGGCTCCGATTTGGACTCCCCCCGCGCGTGAGGCATAGGGCAAATGTCGGACCTCGAACAGGGTGCAGAACCGGATCTGCAAGGGCTGGACTGGCGTGACGGGGTGATCCCGGTGTCGCGCCGGTTCGATGACCCGTATTTCTCGCTGCATGACGGGCTGGCCGAGACCCGGCATGTGTTTCTGGAGGGCAATGGCCTGCCCGACCGGCTGTGCGACGGGTTTCACGTCGCCGAACTGGGCTTTGGCACCGGGCTGAACCTGCTGGCGCTGCTGATCGGCTGGGCCGGGATGGGGCGGCCCGGCACGCTCCGCTTCACCAGTTTCGAGGCCTATCCGCTGGCGGCCGCCGATATCGCCCGCGCGCTGGCGCATTTCCCGCAGGCGCAGGCGGTGGCCGGCGATTTTCTGGCCCATTGGGCCAAGGGCGCGCGGCGGTTCAGCCTGCCGGGGGTGGAGGTGGAGGTGATCGTGGGCGATGCCCGCGACACGCTGCCCCGCTGGCAGGGCATGGCGGACGCGTGGTTTCTGGACGGGTTCTCGCCCGCCAAGAACCCCGAGTTGTGGTCGCCCGGGATCATGGCCGAGGTGGGGCGGCACACGGCAAAGGGCGGCACCATCGCCACCTATACCGCCGCAGGCCATGTGCGGCGCGCGCTCTTTGAGGCCGGGTTCACCGTCACCCGCCAGCCCGGCCATGGCCGCAAGCGGCATATGACAACGGGTGTGCGATGAGCCGGAAGCGGGGACAGACGGCCATCCGCAGGGCGGTGGGGCATTCCGCCCGGTCGCGGCAGCAGGGACGACAGAGATGAGCGTTGTACAGAATACGAGGCTGGGCATCTGGCTGATGATCGCCACCACGGTAATCTTTGCGGTGCAGGACGGGTTGTCGCGCCATCTGGGCGGGACATACAACGTCTGGATGGTGGTGATGCTGCGCTACTGGTTCTTTGCGGCCTTTGTCATTGCTCTGGTCTCGCGGTCGCCGGGCGGCATCCGGGCAGCGGTTCGCTCGCGCATGCCCAAGGTGCAGATCCTGCGCGGGGTGCTGCTGGCGCTGGAGATCTGCGTGATGGTGCTGGGATTTGTCGCCCTAGGGCTGGTGGAAAGCCATGCGGTGTTCGCGACCTATCCGCTGCTGATCGCCGCCTTGTCGGGGCCGATTCTGGGCGAAACCGTGGGCTGGCGGCGCTGGCTGGCGATCGGAGTCGGTTTTGTCGGCGTGGTGGTGATCCTGCAACCGGGCTACGGCGTGTTCCGGGTGGAGGCGCTGATTCCGCTCGCGGCAGCCTTGATGTTCGCGCTGTATGGACTGCTGACCCGCTATGTCGCGCGCGAGGATGCGGCAATGGTGTCGTTCTTCTGGACCGGAACCACCGGCGCGGTGGTGATGACCGCGATCGGCATCTGGCATTGGGAACCGATGGCCCCGGTGGATATGGGCTGGATGGCGTTGTTGTGCATGACCGCCGCCCTGTCGCACTGGTGCCTGATCCGCGCCTATGAGGTGGCCGAAGCCTCGGCGATCCAGCCGCTGGCCTATCTGCAACTGCCCTTTGCCGCGCTGATCGGCTTGTTTGTGTTTGGCGAGGCACTGCGGCTGAATGTGGCAATGGGCGCAGGGATCGTGGTGGCGGCCGGGCTGTTCACCCTGTGGCGGCAGCATGTGAAGAGCCGGCGCCGGGTCTGAGGCGTAGCGCGGGCGGCTGGTGCGGGAGCCTCCGGCGGGAGTATCTGGAAAGCAGCAATCCGGGCAGGGTCAGCCCTTGAGTTCGGAGGTGACCCTGACCGGGCCGGGGGTGCCACGCAGCTTGGCGCGGTAGAGGATGACGCCTTCGACCACGCGCATGACGTAGGTGCGGGTTTCGGTGAAGGGGATCGATTCCACCCAGTCGATGACATCGACATCGGGCGTGCGCGGATCACCGTATTCGGTGATCCAGCGGCGTGGGCGACCGGGGCCGGCGTTGTAACCCGAGGCGACCAGTGCGATGGAGGGGCCGAATTCATCGACAAGGTGCTTGAGATAGGCGCTGCCGAGGATGGCGTTGTAACCGGGATCGCGGGTCAGTCGGCCTGCGTCGAAGGGCAGAGCAACCTTGGAAGCCATCATCTTCGCGGTGCCGGGCAGCAGTTGCATCAGGCCGCGTGCATCGGCCCCGGAGCGGGCGGCGGGTTCGAATTCGCTTTCGCGCCGCGCGATCGACAGGGCAAAGGCGCGGCTGACGGCAAGACCGTCGGGCACCAGATCGGTGACCGGGTAATAGGCGCGCGGCAGGATCACGCTGCGCTCGGCCGCGTGTTTGCCGATCAGCACCGCGATATGCGGCTCGTTCATGGCAAGGGCCATGTCGCCCAGCTGGTCAAGGCCCGTGGCATCGAGGCTTTCGGCCAGATGCAGCCAGAAGCGTTTTGCCAGATTGCGATCACCCGCGCGCAGGGCAAGCAGGGCGGCCTGATGCACGGAAGAACGGGTCCATTGCGCCTGCCGCCAATCGGCGGGGCGGGCAGGATTGATGAGCGTTGCATCGAGGGTCAGGCCCAACCTTTCCGCGGCCAGAAGGCCGTAATAGGCGGTCTGGTGGCGCGCGGCAGCCCGATAGGCCTTTTGCGCCGCATCACGCGCGCCTGCCGCCTCCTGCGCGCGGCCCTGCCAGTAGAGCGCGCGCGACAGCGAGATCGGCGTGGCCACCCCTGCCTCCAGATGGCGGAAATGCTCCAGCGCGCGGGTGGGGTCGTTCAGGCGGCGCAGGGCGATGAAGCCCGACAGGAATTCCAGATCGGCATAGCCGCCGCCGGAGGTGAGGTGGTGCGAGGACGAGACGCGGTAGGCTTCGGCCGGACGGTTCTGGCGCATGAGCCAGCGGGTGAGCACCGCACGGCGCGCGGCCCAGGCCTGTGGATCGCCAAGCGTGGCGGCAGAGGCGCTGCGTTCCAGGATCAGCGGCAGTGCCTCGTCATACATGTCCCGTTTCATGCGCCAGATGAAGCGGTCAAAGGCCAGACCCGGATCGGCGGCGCGTGATTTCGGCACGGCGTTGATCAGCGCGGTCACGCCATCGGCGCCGGTCTGCACCCCCATGCGGGCCTTTGCCAAGGCCTGCCAGTCGGCCGGCAGGCGCGGCAACAGGCGCTGTGCCTCGGTCCGGCGTTCCTGCCAGAGCAGACGGTCCATCCGCAATTCATGCACCAGGGCCACCGAGGCCGGGGCCAGCGACAGCAGCGCCGCCTCTTCCTCGGGCGAGAGCGCGAGGGCCGACCAGGCCTCCATCGCGCGGTCTTCGGCCTGATCGGTCCGGCCAAGCGCCTGCAACGCCCGGATCAGGGCGATTGCCCCCTCGCCGGTCTTCGGCGCGGTGCCCGCGAAATAGGCGACAATCCGTTCGGGCGATGTCGAACGCGCGACGGCGGTTTCGCCCTTTTGCTGCAAAAAGGCCAGACCCGGCCAGTCGGGGCGGCGTTGCAGGAAGGTTTCATAGTCACCAAGCAGGCCGTCACCGGCGCGCAGCTTGCTCCACATCACCAGATCGCGGGCGACCTCATGCGGGGCGACGGCGGTGGCGCCGGCCCAGTCCTTGGCGGCGATCCGGTCCAGCACCTGTCGCATCGCCTGCGTGTCATCGGCATAGGCCGGGGCCACCAGCGCCAGCACAAGCGCCAAGGGGGCCAGCAGGCCGGTGACAGTGTTTTTTGGTGTTCTGCTCATGGCGCGGATTCTGCCTGAACGGGCCGGAGCCGACAACCCACGATCCTGTCAACCGACAGCCCGACAGGGCGAAAAACGCTGCGCTTGGCAATTGCCTGCACCCCGGATAATCAAGGCGGGATTTTCAGCCCAAGCGACTCGAACCCCAACCGTCGCTGCAAACAGGAGTCTGCGTGCCATGATCAAAGGGTCCATCCCCGCCCTGGTGACGCCGTTCAAGAACGGCGAACTGGATCTGGATACGCTCAAGAAGCTGGTCGACTGGCAGATCGCCGAAGGCTCGCACGGGCTGGTGCCGGTGGGGACCACCGGCGAGAGCCCGACGCTGAGCCATGAAGAGCATGAGGCAGTGATCGAGGCGGTGGTGAAGTTCTCCGCTGGACGTGTGCCGGTGATCGCCGGGGCCGGGTCGAACAATACGGTGGAGGGCATCCGCCTGATCCGGCATGCCGAACGTGTGGGTGCCGATGTGGCGCTGGTGGTGACGCCCTATTACAACAAGCCGACGCAGGCCGGGCTGATCGCGCATTTCACCGCCCTGCATGATTGCTGCAATCTGCCGATCATCATCTACAACATTCCGGGCCGCTCGGTGGTGGACATGTCGCCCGAGACCATGGGCAAGCTGGCGGACCTGCCCCGGATCATCGGGGTGAAGGACGCCACCGGCAAGATCGAGCGGGTGTCGATGCAGCGCGAGACCTGCGGCAAGGCGTTCATTCAACTTTCCGGCGAGGATGCCACCGCTTTGGGGTTCAACGCGCATGGTGGCACCGGGTGCATTTCGGTCACCGCCAACGTGGCCCCGCGCCTGTGTGCCGAGTTCCAGAATGCCACGCTGGCCGGGGATTACCGCACCGCCTTGCAGATCCAGGACCGGCTGATGCCGCTGCACGAGGCGATTTTCATCGAGCCGGGTCTGGCCGGGGCCAAATACGGGCTGTCGTTGCTGGGGCGTTGTGCGGAAGAGGTGCGGCTGCCGCTGGTGGCGCTGACCGAGGGCACCAAGGACAGGATCCGGGCGGCGATGCGCCATGCGGGGCTGCTGAACTGATCTCGGCCGGGGGAGAGATGGCGGTTCTGAACCGGATTCTGCTCTACACCAAGGATATTCCGGGGATGGTGGCGTTCTACAGCGCGCATTTCGGGTATCGCGCGGCGTGCGATCCTTCTGACAGGGTGATTGATCTGGTTCCTGCAACGGGCGGCGCGGTGTTGATGCTGCACCCGGCGGCCAAGGGGCAAAAACAGGGGCAGGTTCAGTGCAAGCTGGTGTTTGACGTGGCAGACGTTGCGGTGGCACGGCACCGGCTTCTGGCAGCGGGGGTGGCGGTGGGGCCGGTGCTGCAGGGCGACGGCTATGGCTTTGCCAATCTGAAAGACCCGTCCGGCAATGCGCTGTCGATTTCGGAGCGGTGGCAAAAGCCCCCTGCCCCTTGACGCGTCCTTGCCCCCGACCGACACAGGCCCGACCCTTTCGACGGAAGTGCGATGTTCCAGAACGACAACCTACGCGGTGCGGCTTTCATGATCCTGTCGATGGCGGGGTTTGCGGTCGAGGATGTGTTTCTGAAAGCCACCGCCCGGGTGATGCCGATGGGTCAGGCGGTGCTGATCGTCGGGCTGTCGGGGCTTTTGGTGTTTGCGCTGATGGCGCGGCGGATGGGCGAGCCTGCGTTCCACCCGGCGCTGCGCACGCGCGGACTGGCGATCCGGTCGGGGTTCGAGGTGTCGGGGCGGCTGTTCTATGCGCTGGCGATCGCGCTGACACCGCTTTCCACCACATCGGCCATTCTTCAGGCCTCCCCCCTTGTGGTGGTGGGCGGGGCGGCGCTGTTCTTTGGCGAGCGGGTGGGCTGGCGGCGCTGGTCGGCGGTGGGGATCGGCTTTGTCGGCGTTCTGATCATCATCCGGCCGGGGTTTGACGGGTTCTCGGCGCTGTCACTGCTGGCGGTGCTGGGGATGCTGGGCTTTGCCGGGCGCGATCTGGCGACGCGGGCGGCGCCGAAGGTGATGTCGAACCGGCAGCTTGGGGTGGCGGGGTTTGCCATGTTGGCTTTGGCGGGGGCGGTCATTCTGGGCTGGACCGGCGGGGCTGTCTGGCCGGATGCGCGCGGCTGGGGGCTGCTGACGGGCACCGCGCTGTTTGCGGTGCTGGGCTATCACGCGCTGACAGCCGCGATGCGGACCGGCGAGATCGGCTTTGTCACCCCGTTCCGCTATGCGCGGCTGGTGTTTGCCATGGTTTTGGCGATGGTGTTTTTCGGAGAACGGCCGGATCTGGCGACCTGGATCGGGTCGGCGCTGATTGTCGGCTCGGGGATTTACACGCTGGTCCGGGGCAACCGCAAAAGCCCGCCGCCGGGCAGTCTGCCACAGTAACCCCGCAGGCCCGTTCAGCCCGCCATCTGGACTTGGTTGCCAAGCGCGCTTATGTGAGACGGATGGCCAAGATATCCGACCCCAATTCCAAGCTGATCGCCGAAAACCGCCGGGCGCGGTTCGACTACCATATCGAATCCGATCTGGAAGCCGGGATCATGCTGCAAGGCTCCGAGGTGAAGTCGCTGCGCAAGGGCGGGTCGAACATCGGTGACAGCTATGCCAGCGTTGAAGGTGGCGAGCTGTGGTTGATCAACGGCTATATCGCGCCCTATACCCAGTCGAACCACTGGGACAGCCATGATGAGCGCCGCCGCCGCAAGCTGTTGGTATCAAAGCGGGAACTGGCGCGGCTGTGGAATTCCACCGCGCGCGAGGGCATGACCATCGTGCCGATCAAGATGTATTTCAACGACCGCGGCATCGTGAAGATCAAGCTGGGCGTCGCCAAGGGCAAGAAGCTGGCCGACAAGCGCGAGACCAGCGCCAAGCGCGACTGGGACCGGCAGAAGGCCCGGATCATGAAGCAGAACCACCGCGACTGACTGGCCGACGGTGTGTCACTGAACATAGCTGTTTGGTAAAAGTCAAGTTGTGCTACCCTGAACAAGCCTGCGACAACGCAGGTCATCATCAGGAACGGAAATTGCGATGGAACTGATTATCCAACTTATCGCAGGTGCGATCGGCGGAAACGCCGCCGGAGCCGCGCTCAAGAACCTCAGCCTCGGGACACTTGGAAACTCGATCGCCGGGATCGGCGGCGGAGGCATCGGCGGCCAGATTCTGGGTGCTCTTCTCGGCGGCGCCGGTGGTGATGCGGCCTCCGGGCTGGACCTTGGCGGCATCATCGGCTCGCTGGCTTCGGGTGGCGTCGGCGGCGGTGTTCTGATGGCTGTTGTCGGCATGATCCGTCAAGCGATGGCGAAAAGCTGACCTTGGCCCGTTGACTGGTACTCATCTGGCGTCGCGCGGTTGCGGCCGCGCGGCGGCCGTGCGTTTCATTCTTTGGCACGTTGAATGTCCGGCAAAGCCTTGCCCTGCGGCCCCTTGCCGATATATGCCGGGGCTGACTGGCGCGGAGCATGACGCATGACCACCCTCGTGACACCATCCCCCCTTGATGACCCCAGAACGCTGGTCTCGACCGACTGGCTGGCGGCGCATCTGAAAGACCCGGATCTGCGGGTGCTGGATGCATCGTGGTTCATGCCCGATTCCGGCCGGGATGCGCGGGCGGAATATGCGGCCAGCCATATCCCCGGTGCGCGGTTCTTTGACATTGACGAGATCAGCGACCAGCGCTCGAACCTGCCCCACATGGCCCCGCCGGTGGAAAAGTTCATGAGCCGGATGCGCGCCATGGGCGTGGGCGACGGGCATCAGGTGGTGGTCTATGACGGCGCGGGCCTGTTCTCGGCAGCGCGGGTCTGGTGGACGTTCCGGCTGATGGGCAAGATGGATGTGGCTGTGCTGGATGGCGGCTTGCCGAAATGGCTGGCCGAGGGGCGCGAGGTTGAAGACATGCCGCCCGTCGTGCGCGACCGGCACATGACCGTCAGCCGCCAGAACCAACTGGTCAAGGATGTGACGCAAGTGGCCCATGCCGCCAAGCTGGCACAGGCCGAGATCATCGACGCCCGCGCCGCCGCCCGGTTCAAGGGTGAGGTGGCAGAGCCCCGCCCCGGCCTGCGCTCGGGCCATATTCCCGGGTCGAAGAATGTGCCCTTTGCCACGCTGCTGAACGACGATGGCACCATGAAGGCCGCCGATGATCTGAAGGCCGTGTTCGAGGCGGCCGGGGTCGATCTTTCGCGGCCCGCCATCACCTCTTGCGGCTCGGGTGTCACCGCCGCGATCCTCAGCCTTGCGCTGGAACGGATCGGCCATCGCAGCCATGCGCTCTATGACGGTTCCTGGTCCGAATGGGGCATGTACGAAGACCTTGCCGTCGCCAAAGGATAAGCCAATGCTGGAAACCCTGAACCCGCAGCCGCAGGACAAGATCCTGCAACTGATCGCCCTGTACCGTGACGACCCGCGCGACACCAAGATCGACCTTGGCGTCGGCGTCTACAAGGATGCCACCGGCCTGACCCCGGTGATGCGCGCGGTCAAGGCGGCGGAGAAAAAGCTGTGGGAGGTGGAGACGACCAAGACCTATACCGGGCTGGCGGGCGAGCCTGCCTATAACGCGGCCATGGTGGGGATGATCCTTGGCGCGGGCTATGGTGACCGCGTCGCCAGTATCGCCACACCGGGCGGCACCGGGGCGATCCGCCAGGCACTTGAGCTGATCCGGATGGCGTCGCCGGGCGCGACCGTGTGGCTGTCGAACCCGACATGGCCGAACCATCCGTCGATCATCCGCTATCTTGGCATGAAGATGGCCGAGTACCGTTATTTTGACGCCGAGACCCGTGGCGTGGATTTCGCGGGTGTGCTGGAGGATCTGGGCAAGGTTGCCAAGGGTGACATCGTGCTGCTGCACGGCTGCTGCCACAACCCGACCGGGGCGAACTTTACCGCCGATCAGTGGGCGCAGGTCGCCGATGTGCTGGAGGCGCGCGGCGCGGTGCCGTTCATCGATCTGGCCTATCAGGGCTTTGGCGACGGGCTGGAGGAAGATGCGGCGGCGACCCGGATGATCGCGGCACGGTTTCCGGAAGTGCTGATCGCGGCCTCGTGCTCCAAGAACTTCGGGATCTACCGCGAGCGGACCGGGGTGCTGATCGCGCTGACAGACCCTGCGCGGCGTGCTGTTGTGCAGGGGAACCTCGCATTCCTGAACCGGCAGAACTACAGCTTTCCACCCGACCATGGCGCGCGGCTGGTGACGATGATTCTGGAGGATGACGCCTTGCGCGCCGACTGGAAGGCGGAACTGGAGGAGGTTCGGCTGAACATGCTGTACCTGCGCAAGACCTTGGCGGAGGAGCTGCGCAAGGCCACCAACTCAGACCGTTTCGACTTTGTGGCGGATCATCGCGGCATGTTCAGCCGCCTTGGCCTGACCGAGGCACAGGTGAATGTGCTGCGCGAGGAGCATGGGATTTACATGGTGGGCGACAGCCGGATCAACATTGCCGGGCTGAATGCGCGCACGGTGCCGATCTTGGCGGCGGCGATTGCGAAGGTCGCTGGCTGAGGTGACCGGCATCGACATGTTGAAAAGCCCGCGCAGGTCGCGGGCTTTTTCATGCGCGGGAACCCGCCGGCAAAAAGGCCCGGACCTTGCGGTCCGGGCCAGACTTCGGACTGACCGGGAGGAGGTGATCAGCCCTTGGTAAACTCCGGATAGGCTTCGAGACCCAGTTCGGCCTTGTCCAGACCCATCATCTCGTCTTCCTGGGTCGGACGCAGACCCATGGTTGCCTTGAGGATGAACCAGACGATGGCCGAGGTCACCATCATGAAGATGCCAATCGCGACAAAACCCATGAGCTGCGTGCCAAAGCTGGTGCCTTCGGTGTAGAATGGAACCGCCATGGTGCCCCAGAAACCCGCCACCAGGTGAACCGGGATCGCACCAACCACATCGTCGATCTTCAGCTTGTCGAGCAAGGGCACGACCACCAGAACGATCACGCCACCGATGCCACCGATCCAAAGCGCACCGAACAGGGTCGGGTCCAGCGGGCCGGCGGTGATCGACACGAGGCCGGCCAGAGCGCCGTTCAGCACCATCGTAAGGTCAACCTTCTTGTAGATCAGCTGCGACAGGATCAGCGCGGTAACAGCACCGGCAGAAGCGGCCATGTTAGTGTTTGCAAAGATGATGGAGACAGCATTGGCATCCGCCTCGGTCCCCAGCGCCAGCTGCGACCCACCATTGAAACCGAACCAGCCCAGCCACAGGATGAAGGTGCCCAAGGTGGCAAGCGCAAGGTTGGAACCCGGCATCGGATTGACGCGGCCTTCCTTGGTGTATTTGCCCAGACGAGGGCCGAGGATCAGCGCACCGGCAAGGGCTGCAAAGCCACCTGCTGCGTGAACAAGGGTGGAGCCGGCAAAGTCGGAGAACCCGGCCTCGGACAACCAGCCGCCGCCCCACTGCCAGGACGCTTCGATCGGGTACAGGAACCCGGTCAGCACGACGGTAAAGATTAGGAACGGCCACAGCTTGATACGCTCGGCCAGCGTGCCCGAAACGATCGAGGCGGTGGTGGCGCAGAACATCAGCTGGAAGAAGAAGTCCGATGCGACGGAATAGCCGGTCGCAACATCCGGATCACCGGCCAGCGATTTGGCGGCGAAAAGCTGACCGACATACCCGGTCATGGTCCAGGCATCGCCCGGATACATCAGGTTGTAGCCCACGATCCAGTACATGATCGACGCAATGGAAAACAGCGCGATGTTCTTGGTCAGCTGCATCGTGACGTTCTTGGACCGGACCAGACCAGCCTCCAGCATGGCAAAGCCCGCTGCCATCCAGAACACCAGAAAGCCGCCGATCAGGAACAGCAGGGTGTTGAAGATAAAGGCGTTGTCGATCACGGCCGGGGCTGCTTCGGCAACCACCTCGGCCGCTTCTGCGGTCGCTTCCTGTGCCCAGGCGGGCAGGCTGGCAAACAGCGACGCACCCAGCGTCGCAAGGCCAGCAAGTTTCATCGGATTTTTCATCTTTGCGTTTCCCCTGTCCCCAACGCGTCAGAGCGCATCGTCGTTGATTTCGCCGGTGCGAACGCGCACGGCATGCTGGACATCCAGCACGAAGATCTTGCCATCGCCGATCTTGTCGGTTTTTGCGGTGCTGCGGATCGTCTCGACCACGGCATCGGCAAGGCTGTCGGTCACCACGATTTCCAACCGGACTTTCGGAACGAAATTCACGGCATACTCGGCACCGCGGTAGATTTCGGTATGACCCGACTGGCTGCCGAAACCCTTGATCTCGGTGACCATCATGCCGCGCACCCCGATGGTGGTGAGTGCTTCGCGCACTTCCTCCAGCTTGAACGGCTTGATTGCTGCAATGATTAGTTTCACGTCCTTCCCCTTCTTTCTGTGGGGCCCGGGGTTGGGCCCTTGCAGCTAACAAGCCGCCGTTTGAACGTGCAGAACAAGAAACCGGCGGCGGAACCTTGCCTGAAACTGGGCCCTATTGCACAATTTTTATACTTATTGTGCGACTTGATTAATTTTTATGCGAAACACATATCCGAATCGTGAATGGGTGCTCTCCACAAGCTGGGGTATTCGGGCTAGAGTCGGGCAAAAGAACACGTATCTAACGGTTGGGCAGGCAATGGCAGCATCGGGCGACGGGCGGGGAAGACTCACGGCGGACAAGCGGTATGGGGCCGCGCCCGCAAAAGCCGCATCGGCCAAATCCGCATCCGGACGGCGCCCGCCGCGCAAGCCCGCGCCGCGCAAGCCAAGGCGTCAGCACGGGTTGATCGTCGGGCTGATCGTAGGCCTGTGGCGGCTGATCTGGCGCGTGCTCTGGGGGGTGACCTGGCGCGTAGGCGCAGTTGTCGGCATGGTGCTGGCGCTGACAGTGTTCTATTTTTACAGTCAGCTTCCCGCCGTGACCGAACTGCTGGACGGTCGGGCGCGCGGATCGGTGACGATGCTGGACCGCGAAGGCCAGGTATTTGCCTGGCGCGGCGAAACATTCGGCGGCCAGATCACCGCCGACAATGTGTCGCGCCACCTGCACAACGCGGTGATCGCAACTGAGGACAAGCGGTTCTACGGCCATTTCGGCGTCAGCCCGCGCGGCATCGCGGGCGCTGTGCGGATCAACCTGAGCCAGGGGCGTGGCCCCTTGTCGGGCAATGGCGGGTCGACCATCACCCAGCAGGTGGCAAAGCTGTTGTGCCTTGGCGTGCCCTACAACCCCAGTGAATGGAAATCCGAGGCCGAGTATGAACAGGACTGCCGCAGCGGCGGCGTCTGGCGCAAGGTCAAGGAGATCCCCTATGCCATGGCGATGGAGGTCAAGTATTCCAAATCTGAAATTCTGACCATCTATCTGAACCGGGCCTATATGGGTGCGGGCGCGCGGGGGTTCGAGGCGGCGTCGCAGCGTTATTTCGGCAAATCCGCCAATGAGGTCGGCCCTGCCGAGGCTGCAATGCTTGCGGGCCTGCTTACCGCGCCATCACGCTTTGCCCCCACCAACAATCTGGGCCGTTCGCAGGAACGCGCGGCGGTTGTGGTTGGGCTGATGGAGGAACAGGGCTACCTGACGCGCGAACAGGCCGCCGATGCCCGCCAGAACCCGGCCCGCCTGTCAAAGGCCGCCGAGACACGATCGGGCGGGGCCTTTGCCGATTGGGTGATGGAATCGACCCCCAGCTTCCTGTCTTCGGCCACGACCGAGGATGTGATCATCCACACCACGCTGGACCAGCGGTTGCAGAAAGCGTCGGAGGATGCGCTGAAATTCATCTTTGACACCAAGGTGAAGGAAGGGTCCAAGGCGGAGGCCGCGATCGTGGTGATGTCGGCGGATGGCGCGGTGCGGGCCATGGTCGGCGGGCGCGAGGCGACGGCGGGCGGCACCTTCAACCGCGCCACGCAAGCCAAGCGGCAGACAGGGTCCAGCTTCAAGCCCTTTGCCTATGCGGCGGCGATGGATCTGGGCTTCACCCCGGCAGATTATGTCGAGGATACCCCGCTGACCATCAACATCCCCGGATCGGGCGCCTGGACGCCAAAGAACTACGACAACCAGTTCAAGGGCATGATCACCCTGTCGCAGGCGCTTGCCGAAAGCCGCAACATTCCGGCTGTACGGGTGTCCGAGGCGGTGGGGCGCGATGCGGTGCGGCGGGTGGCGAACGGGTTCGGCATCGTCTCGGCACTGGCCGATGGCCCGGCGCTGGCGCTTGGCGCGTCGGAGTCGTCGCTGCTGGAGATGTCGGGGGCCTATGCCGGTATTCTGAACGGCGGGTCTTCGGTGACGCCCTACGGGCTGGTGGAACTGCGCCTGCAGGGCGAGGATGATGTGCTGCTGGGCGCGACGGGCGGCGTCAGGCAGCGGGTGATCAGCGAGGATGCTGCTCTGTATCTGACCTATATGATGAACCGGGTGATCGAGAGCGGCACCGGCACGCGGGCGAAGATCCCCGGCTGGCAGGCGGCGGGCAAGACCGGCACGACCCAGGCGGCGCGGGATGCGTGGTTCCTGGGCTTCACCGCAGACTATGTTGCCGGGGTCTGGATGGGCAACGATGACAACGCCCCGCTGACCGGGGTCACGGGCGGCGGGTTGCCGGCTGAGATCTGGCGCGAGGTGATGGTGCGGGTCCATGAGGGGCTCCAGCCGCAGCCGCTGGCCATGCTGATCCCCGAGCCGAAGCTGCCGCCAGGGGGATATTATGCCCCCTCGCCCAATGTGATGGCCGACGGGCAATCGCCCACGCCGGTGCCGCAGCAGGGTGGCGGCGGGTGGCAGGCCGAGATGCCTGCCCAGGAGGTGATCATCTATGACGGGCCAGTGCCGGAGGATTGGGTCAATGAGGGGCCGGTGATGCAGGAGGGCGACCTGGCCGACCAGATCCTGCGCGACGTGCTGGGTGTGTTCAGGAACTGAGGCCCGCCCCGGTCCCGGACGGGATGTAACACAGCGGACAGATATCTTTATGATGCAAAAACAGCATGTTGACTATCCGGAATTAACTGGGCTTTAAGACTTTCCACGCTTGCCGGGGCATGATCCGCAAGGCATGCCCCCGCGCCCTGATCTGCAATCAGAGAATTGAGCGCGCTGCGCGCGCACGCTTTTCATCTCGTCGCGCGCGAGACGCGCGTCTCCTCGGTTATGCCTCCGGCAGGAGTATTTGGGGTGAGGCGAAGCCCCTTTGCCCGGGCTGGGCAAGGGGGCATGGCCGCGGCAGGTGGATCACGACGCCGGGAGCGGCGCAGGTTGTCAGTGCCCGAGGATCTGGCTGAGGAACAGTTTGGTCCGGTCGCTTTGGGGATTGTTGAAGAAGTCTTTCGGATTGTTCTGCTCCACAATCTGACCCTGATCCATGAAGATCACCCGGTTGGCGACGGCTTGGGCAAAGCCCATTTCATGGGTGACGCAGAGCATGGTCATCCCCTCTTCCGCCAGTTCGATCATGGTGTCGAGCACCTCTTTGATCATCTCTGGGTCAAGAGCGGAGGTGGGTTCGTCGAACAGCATGATGCGCGGCTTCATGCACAGGGACCGCGCGATGGCGACGCGCTGTTGCTGGCCGCCCGACAATTGGCCGGGGTATTTGTTGGCCTGTTCGGGGATTTTCACCTTGCGCAGGTAGTGCATCGCCACTTCGATCGCTTCGCTTTTCGGGGTCTTGCGGACCCAGATCGGGGCGAGGGTCAGGTTTTCCAGAATGGTCAGATGCGGGAACAGGTTGAAGTGCTGGAACACCATGCCGACCTCGGACCGGACCTTGTCGATGTTTTTCAGGTCGGACGTCAGTTCGGTCCCGTCAACGATGATCTGGCCCTGCTGGTGTTCCTCCAGCCGGTTGATGCAGCGGATCAGGGTGGACTTGCCAGAGCCGGAAGGGCCGCAGATCACGATCCGCTCCCCCCGGTTGACGGTCATGTTGATGTCGCGCAGCACGTGGAAGGTGCCATACCACTTGTTCATGCCGGTGATCTGGATTGCGACTTCGTCGCTGACCTGCATCTGGCTGTGGTCTACTTCGCGGGCGATGGCTTCGGACATGTTCCGGCTCCCTTAGCGGTGATCGGTTTTCAGCTTGGATTCCAGATACATGGAGTATCGGGACATGCCGAAGCAGAAGAGGAAAAAGATAGCGCCGACAAAGATGTAGGGTTCCCAGTAAATCCCCTTCCAGTCGGTGGAGGCGCGCACGGCGTCGGTGATGCCCTTGAGCGGATCGAGCAGGCCCACGAAGACCACCAGCGTGGTATCCTTGAACAGCCCGATGAAGGTGGAGACGATGCCGGGGATCGAGATTTTCAGCGCCTGCGGCATGATGATCAGGCGTTGGGCTTTCCAGTAGTCCAGCCCCAGCGCATCGGCCGCCTCGTATTGCCCGCGTGGCAGGGCGGCGAGGCCGCCGCGCACCACTTCGGCAATATAGGCGGCGGCGAACAGCACCACCATGATGATGACGCGCAGGATGATGTCGAAATCGGTGCCCGGCGGCAGGAAGTAGTTGAGCAGCAGCGAGGCGGTGAACAGCAGGGTGATCAGCGGCACACCACGGATGAACTCGATGAAGCCGACCGAGAGTTTGTTGACGATGAACATGTCGGACTGGCGGCCAAGCGCCAGCATCACGCCCAAGGGGAGCGAGAAGGCGATGCCGGTGAAGCCGATGGTGAAGGCGAGGATGAAACCGCCAAACTCGCGCGAGCGCACCGATTGCAGGGCGATGGGGATGATCTGGTCAATTACCCCGGCGACCGGACCGGCGAGGAACATCCACCACAGCACCGGCGCCAGAACGGCGGCGATGGTGGCAAGGATGGTGCCGGCGAGTGGTTGCACGACCTTGGCAGCGACGTAACCGATGGCGAAGCCGGCCAGTGCGGTGACAGGCACCCAGACCGACCCACCCCAGAGCAGCCAGTAGCCGACGGCCGGGTAGATCAGCGAAAACCACAGCATCTTGCGCGGCAGTTTGTCGAACAGGACCGGGGCCACGGCGACGCACAGCAGCACAAAGGCCAGAACCGGACGCCAGTACAGGTGCGACGGGTAGAACCCGAACAGATATTGCGGCCAGCGTTCGCGGATCACCGCCCAGCAGGCGCCGGTGACGCCTTCGCCCCAGCGTTCTGCAATGATCTGGCGACATTCGGACAGGCTGCCCGCGACCCAGACCGAACGCGACAGCCAGGGTGCGATGCCGATGACGAGCCAGGCCACAATGGCGATGCCCAACACGGTGAGGATGCCGTTCAGGACCGAGGAGAACAGGTTTTCGCGCACCCATTTGACGGGGCCTGCCTCGGTGATCGGGGGCGCCTTTTCGGGCAGCATTTCGGTGCGGACGAAGGTGCTTGTGCTGGTGTTCATCTCAGCGCTCCTTCAGCTTGACGGAATTGTTGTAGACGTTCATCGCCGACGAGATCAGCAGGCTGACGATCAGATAGATCAACATCAGCAGCATCATCGCCTCCAGCCCGCGCCCGGTCTGGTTCAGCGTGATGCCGCCCAGCGTGCCGCGCAGGTCCATGTAGCCGACAGCGATGGCCAGCGACGAGTTCTTGGTCAGGTTCAGGTATTGCGAGATCAGCGGCGGGATGATGACCCGCAGCGCCTGGGGCAGGATGATCAGGTTCATCGTGCGGCCAGGGCGCAGGCCAAGGGCAAAAGCGGCCTCGGACTGCCCGCGCGAAATGGCGTTGATCCCGGCGCGGACGATTTCGGCGATGAAGGCCGCCGTATACAGTGTCAGCGCCAGCCAGAGCGCCACGAGCGAATTGGAAACCTGCAACCCGCCGGTGAAGTTGAAGCCTTGCAGCGAGGGGCTGTCGAGATGGGTGCCAAGCGCCAGAAACACGAGGATGATCGGACCAAACAGTGCCAGGATCGACTGCCACCAGGTGGTGGGGCGGTCACCCGTTGCCTCCTGGATGCGGGTGGCGCGACGCAGGATGGTGCGGTTGATCAGGAAGCCACCGACCAGCGCCGCGACAATCAGCGCCAGATCAAGGTTGAGCCAGAGCGGCCCCAGCGGCAGCCAGCCCATGGAGCGGTCGAACACCAGCCAGGGAATGGCGGTGTAACGGTTGGTAAAGGCCACCGTGTCGAACAGCACCATCGAGGACGCCGCGTTTTCGCCGCGAAAGGCATTGGGCGCGGGAAGCGCCTCGGTGAACACGGTGTAGATCATCAGGATCCACAGCAGGAGCGGGATGTTGCGGAAGATCTCCACATAGACAGTCATCAGCCGGGCGATCACCCAGTTTTTCGACAGGCGCAGAACCCCGGCGATCACGCCCACGACCGTGGCCGCGATACAGCCCAGAACGGCGATCAGCAGCGTGTTGAGCAGACCGACCAGAGTGGCCCGGGCGTGGGTGCTGTCGTTGGTGTATTCCACCAGCGTCTGGTTGATGTCATATCCGGCCCGGTTCCACAGGAACCCGAAGTCGATCCCCCGCCCCAGCGCCGCCAGATTGCGCAGCAGGTTGTCGATCAGCCAGGCGGCCCCCAGCATGACCAGCATCAGCACAACGATCTGTATGGTTATGGAACGATAGCGGGTGTCATAGATGAGCATCCCGAGCCGAAAGCCAGCTTTCGGTTCTTCCGTGACTACGGCCATTTATTTTCCCCTGAAGTCCGCGCGGCTGTGGGCTTTGCCCTTGTTTTCGGGGATGTCCCCTGACGCTGCGGATAACCCTGTTCTTGCTTTCAGAAAGGGCGCGCCTTGACGGCGCGCCCTGTAGTCTCAGCCGATCAACGGAACGGCGGGGTGTAGAGCAGACCGCCCTGGGTCCACTGGGCGTTCAGACCGCGCGCCAGGCCGATCGGGGTCGATTCGCCGATGGTTGCCGCGAAGATCTCGCCATAGTTGCCGCCGGCCTTGATCGCGTTCTTGGCCCATTCGGCGTCAAGCCCGATCATCTTGCCCAGTTCGCCCGAGGTCCCCAGCAGGCGCTGGATTTCCGGGTTCTGCGACGAGGCCGCCAGTTCGTCGATGTTCGCCGAGGTGATGCCGAACTCTTCGGCAGCAATCAGCGCGTTCAGCGTCCAGCGGACGATATCGCCCCAGGCGCTGTCGCCATGGCGCACGGCAGGCCCGAGCGGTTCTTTGGAGATGATTTCCGGCAGGATCACGTGGTTTTCCGGGTCGGCAAAAGCCGCACGGGTGGCCGCGAGACCGGAAGCATCGGTAGTATAGGCGTCACAAGCCCCAGCCAGATACTGCTGTTCGCCTTCGGCGTTGGTTTCGATCGGAACTGCTGTATAGGTCATGTTGTTGGCCTTGAAGTAGTCGGCCAGGTTCAGTTCGGTCGTGGTGCCGGTCTGGATGCAGATCGTGGCGCCGTTCAGCTCTTTGGCCGAGGACACGCCCAGATCGTTGCGGACCATGAAGCCCTGCCCGTCATAGTAGTTCACGCCGACGAAATCCATTTTCAGGTCGGTGTCGCGTGAGAAGGTCCAGGTGGTGTTGCGGGTAAGAAAGTCGATCTTGCCCGAGGTCAGCTGTTCAAAGCGGTCCGACGAGGTGGTGGGGATATACACCACTTTCGACGCATCGCCAAAGATCGCGCCGGCAACGGCCTTGCACAGGGCCACGTCAAAGCCTTGCCAGTTGCCGCTTGCATCCGGGGCGGCAAAGCCGACCAGCCCGGTGTTGACGCCACAGTTCAGTTCACCACGGGCCTTGACGGTATCAAGCGTCGAGGTGCCCTGCGCCAGTGCCGCGCCTGCAAGCAGGGTGGTGGCCGCGAGGGTGCCGAGGAATACGGATTTTTTCATTCTTACCTCTTCCTGAGTAGTCGGCCTTGCGCCGACGTTTTTTTATGCCCCGAGGCCGGTTGATGGGCGGACGGGGACGAAACTAGTGGAGGTGAGCCTCTCCCAGTCCTGTCAGTTTCGTCCGAAGCGGTTTGAAAGGTCAAGCGTGTCGCGGGGATTTGCCTAAATTCTTTGCATTCAGGCGGTTTGAAAGCGGTCACGGGCAAGATGGCATCGTCGCGCCCGTGTTTTGGGCAGGATTGTTACCCGCACAATCCAAAGAATCGCTCTGCGGTCAGAAAGGCATCGCGGCGCAGCACCTCCAGCGCGGCGGCGTCTTCGTCTTCGCCCCAGAGTTCGGCCTGCCACGCCTCGTCGATTCGGCTGATGGCAAAAGCCTGATCGCCGGTGAGCCTTTGCCGGGTCACGGCAAGACCCAGAATCAGCGAACCGGATATGGCAACAAGGTCATGCAGGGCGGCCAGCTGGAACGGGCTGTGACCCGCGACATGCGCCCGGAGGCAGGTTAGGCACTCGGCAGGTTGCGGCACAGGAATCACGCCCTGGGTGACGGTGAGCGGCGCGTTGAGGTCGTCGCGGGCCCAGTCCAGCAGCGGGGCCCACTGCGCGGCCTGCCGGTCGATCAGCGGCTGCGGATCGGTAGCGCGGTAGCACAGCAGGTCGGTGGTGCCGTAATTGGCAATCTCATCCACCACGGCATCAAACTGCGGGGCCACCTTGTCGATCGCCGAATTGGCGGCGCGGGTCAGCGGCATGGTGTCGGGTTTGATCAGGCCGTGTTGCTGGTCCCATTCGGCGGCGATTTGCTGCGCCATGGCAAGCGTCGGCAGGACAAGCAGCTGCTTGGCCGGGGTCTTCACCGGGCGGGCATCGAGCCGGATGGTGAAACCACCGTCACAGGCCTGAGCCTGCGCCGCCTGCCAGAACCGCTTTGCCGCCCAGGCGCTCACCGCAGGCTCTCGAACGGGTCGGCGGGGACGTCTTTCTCGTTCCAGTCCAGCAGCTTCCATGTGCGTGCCATGTGCTCGGGCAAAGGCGCGGTAAAGGTCATCATTTCCTTGGTGATCGGGTGCTGGACCGACAGGCTGCGGGCATGCAGGTGCATCTTTTTGGACATCTCGCCCCCCGCCTGCGCGCCCCAGCCATCGCCCATGTTTTCCTGCGCGGTGCTGCCGTATTTGCCATCGCCGATGATGGGGTGCCCCAGTTCGGCCAGATGCGCGCGCAGCTGGTGGGTGCGCCCCGTCACCGGCTCCAGCGCCATCCACGACATCCGGGTGCCAAGGAACCACAGGGTGAAAAAGTCGGTATGAGCACGTTTGGCATCGGGGAACTCGGCCATCTTGGCGGGGTGGATGCAAAGCATCTTCTCGCCCTCGCCACCGCGGCCATGGCCGGGGGCCTTCATCAGCCCGTATTTGATGCTGCCCTGCCGCGGATGCGGCACGCCTGCCACCAGCGCCCAATAGATCTTGCGGGTGTTGCGGTGGCGAAGCGCCTCGGACAGCGCCCGCGCCACCCGGTCGGTGCGCGCCAGCATCAACAGGCCCGAGGTATCCTTGTCCAGCCGGTGCACCAGCTTGGGCTTTTCCTTGTAGCCGAATTTCAGCGCCTCCGCCAACCCGTCCACATGCCGGTCGCCCTGCCCCGAGCCGCCCTGCGACGGCAGGCCTGCAGGCTTGTTCAGGATGATGATATGCTCATCCTTCCACAGCACCGCGTTCTGGATCAGCTTGGTATCCGCCGCCGAGATCCGGCTCTCGGGTGAGCGGCTTGGCGCTTCGGTATCGGGCAGCGGCGGCACGCGGATGGTCTGGCCCGGCGCCACGCGGTCGGCCGCCTTGACCCGCGCGCCATCCAGCCGGATCTGCCCGGTGCGGCACATCTTTTCGACATGGCCCTGGGTCAGCTGCGGAAAGCGGCGCTTGAACCATTTGTCCAGCCGCTGCTCGCCCTCATCCTCGGACACCGTCAAAAGTTTCACGCCGCTCATATCATGGACCTTGCAAGTTGGAGGCCGGCCAGCAATGCGGCAAGCGAAAGAATGACCGAGGCCCCGACATAGCCCAGCGACAGCCAGCTTTGCCCGCGCTCCCACAGGCTGATGGTGTCGAGGGAAAAGGCCGAAAACGTGGTGAAACCGCCAAGGATGCCGGTCATCAGAAACGGGGCCAGACGCATGCCGCCCTTTTCCGCCAGCACCACCACCAGAACCCCCATCAGGAACGAACCGACGATGTTCACCGCCAGCGTGCCATAGGGAAAGCCGGTGCCAAACACCCGCAGGCTGGCGATCTGCACCAGATAGCGCAGCGATGCACCAATGGCCCCACCAAGGGCAACATGAGACAGGGTCAGGATCATCCCCCGGTCTTTGCGTCTGTTGCGCGGAATTGTCAACGTGCGCTCATCGCTCGGCAAGGCCGACGCTCTTCGCTGCGCCCTTCATCCGCGCAAGACTACTCCCGCGCGGCGTGCCAAAGCGAGGACGCACGTCAGGGCGGAGGAGCGGCCCCTAGGCGCCCTGCCGCTTTGCCCGCAGTTTCGCAAAATACTCCACCCGCTTTTTCAGCTCGCGTTCAAAGCCGCGTTCGGGCGGCAGATAGAACACCGGGCGCTTCATGCCTTCGGGGAAGTAATCCTGCCCGGAAAACCCGTCTTCGGCATCGTGGTCATAGGCATAGCCCGAGCCATAGCCGATCTCTTTCATCATCTTGGTCGGCGCGTTCAGGATGTGGCGCGGCGGCATCTGGCTGCCGGTCTCACGGGCGCTGGCCCGTGCGGCCTTGTAGGCCGCATAAACCGCGTTCGATTTCGGCGCCAGCGCCAGGTAGACCACCGCATTGGCCAGCGCCAGCTCGCCCTCGGGGCTGCCAAGGCGTTCATAGGTGTTCCACGCGTCCAGACAGACCGCATGCGCCTGCGGTTCGGCCAGACCGATATCCTCCACCGCCATCCGGGTCAGCCGGCGGGCAAGGAAGCGCGGGTCTTCGCCCCCCTCCAGCATGCGGGCGAACCAGTAGAGGGCTGCATCGGGGTCTGATCCGCGCACCGATTTGTGCAAGGCAGAAATCAGGTTGTAATGCTCTTCACCGGATTTGTCGTATTTCGCGGCACGGCGCATCAGGCGGGTGGCCAGTTGATCGCGGTCGATGGGCTTGTCCAGCCGCCAGGCCGCAACCTGCTCTGACAGGTTCAACAGCGCCCGGCCATCGCCATCGGCCATTTCCAAGAGCGCCTCACGCGCCTCACCTGTCAGCGGAAGCACCCGGCCCAGCTCCATCTCGGCGCGCTGCATCATCCGCTCCAGATCGGCGAGGCTGAGGCGCTCCAGCACGATCACCTGCGCGCGTGACAGCAAAGCCGCGTTCAGCTCGAAGCTGGGGTTTTCCGTGGTGGCCCCCACCAACAGGATCGTGCCATCCTCCATATGCGGCAGGAAACCATCCTGCTGCGCCTTGTTGAAACGGTGGATTTCATCGACGAACAACAGCGTGCCCTGCCCGTTCTGCCGCCGGATCTTTGCCTGCTCAAAGACTTTGCGCAGCTCCGGCACGCCGGTAAAGATCGCCGAGATCTGGACAAAGGCCAGATCGGTTTCATCCGCCAGCAGCCGCGCGATGGTGGTCTTGCCCACCCCGGGCGGCCCCCAGAGAATAAGCGACGACAGGCTGCGCGCTGCCAGCATCGCCCCCAGCGGCCCCTCGGGACCCAGCACATGCGCCTGCCCGATCACCTCGGCCAGCGATTGCGGGCGCAGACGGTCGGCCAGGGGCCGGGGGCCTTCGGCTTTGGGGGTCGCGGCTGCGGTGTCAAACAGGTCTGCCATAGACTCAACCTACGCCCCTGAGCCCGCAACCGCTAGAGGCGGAAGCGCAACCGCACGATCTGGCCGCCCCGGTTCACGTCGATGGCCCAGCGGCGGGTCTGTTCCTGTGCGGCGGCGGCCACATCCTGCGGCGCGGCAACAGCGCGGCCATTGATCGCCAGCAGCACATCGCCGGGGCGCAGCCCGACCTGCGCGGCAAGATCCTGCACATGCGTCACCACCACGCCCGACGCATCCATCGCCAGCCCCATCTCCGCCGTCAACGCGGGGTTGACCCGCGCCACCGTCAGCCCGCGCAGCGCCACCGGCCCCTCTATGGTCACCGGATCACGCGGCGGCGTCTCGGGCGGCGCGATCAGGGTGACATCGACGGTCGAGGTGCCGTTTTCATCCAGATAGGTCACCGGCACCGTGGCACCGATGCCAAGCGCCGCGAGGCGGAAAATCATCTCCTGCGGGGTATTGGTCGGCTCGCCCGCGACCGACAGCACCACATCGCCGGGACGCAGCCCTGCCTTGCCGAACGGGCTGTCGGGGTGCAAGTCGACCAGAAGCACCCCATCGGGGCGCGCCAGACCCATCGCCCCCGCAAGGCCCGCATCCATCGCCTGCCCCTGCACACCGGCCCATGGCCGTTCAAACCGCGCGCCACCCGCCACCGCCTGCGCCACCACGGTCTGCACCAGATTGGCCGGGATCGCAAAGCCGATACCGTTGGACCCGCCCGAGCGGGTCAGGATCGCGGTGTTGATTCCCACCAGCCGCCCTTGCATATCCACCAGCGCACCGCCCGAATTGCCGGGGTTGATCGCCGCATCGGTCTGGATGAAATAGCCGCGCCCCAGTTCCACCGAACTGCGCGCCAGTCCCGAGACGATGCCCGAGGAAACGGTCTGCCCCACCCCGAACGGGTTGCCGATGGCCAGCACCAGATCGCCGACCTCCACCTCATCGGAATTGCGCAACGCCAGAGCGGGGAGGCCCTGGGCCTCCTGCAACCGCAGGATGGCCAGATCGCTTTCCTCATCGCCGAGGATCAGATCGGCGGCATATTCGCGGCGGTCGTTCAGGACGACACGGATCTCGGTCGCCTGCCCCACCACATGGTAATTCGACACCACGATACCATCGGCCGAGACGATCACACCGGAGCCCAGCGAATTCTGCACGCGGGGCTGGCTTTGCCCGTAGCCGCTGAAGAACTGGTCGAAGAACGGATCGCCGGCAAAGGGCGACAGGCGCTCCTCGACCACGCGGCTGGCATAGATGTTGACCACGGCGGGCGCAGTCGCCTTGACGACCGGGGCGAAGCTGAGGCTGATTTCGGCAGTGGATGTCGGGGGGCGGGTGTCGGTCTGCGCGGTCAGCGGGGTGGCGACAAGCAGGATCAGTGCGGCAAGGCGGAGCATGGGGCATCCCTTTGTGGTGGTGCAATGGGATATGGCAAAGCGGCGCGCGCTTTCAACCAGTGCGGCGCAAGACAAAGCCCGCCCCCGTTGCCGGGGGCGGGCTTTGCGATACCTTTGGCCGATGGCCGATGGCCGATTGGCTTATTCCGCCTCGAACGCTTCGGTGCGGGCGTGGTCGGCGGCACCTTTGGCGTTCGGATCGCGGTCAACGAATTCGATGATCGCCATCGGCGCCATGTCGCCATAGCGGAAACCCGCTTTCAGCACGCGCACGTAACCGCCGGCGCGGTCCTTGTAGCGGGGGCCGAGGATTTCGAACAGGCGCGCGGTGTGCATGTCCTGCTTCAGCTGCGAATGGGCCTGACGGCGGGCGTGCAGATCGCCGCGCTTTGCCAGGGTGATCAGCTTTTCGATGATCGGACGCAGTTCCTTGGCTTTCGGCAGGGTGGTCTTGATCTGTTCGTGTTCAATCAGCGAACCGGCCATGTTGGCGAACATCGCCTTGCGGTGTTCATGGGTCCGGTTCAGTTTGCGGTAGCCGTTCGAGTGACGCATGGGAATCTCCTGATCGCGTGTTTTGCTTTGTCCGGTGCGGCCTACGTGCGGCTGCACTCACCTTGGGGCTTGTGGCCCGGTTGTTCCCCGGCAGTCCGGGCATTTTAGCGGTTGGGGGGCGTTACCGCCCCCCGGATTATCAGAACTGGTCCTCGAAACGCTTGGCCAGATCCTCGATGTTTTCCGGCGGCCAGTCTTCGACTTCCATGCCCAGATGCAGACCCATGCCCGACAGCACTTCCTTGATTTCGTTCAGGGATTTGCGGCCAAAGTTCGGGGTGCGGAGCATTTCGGCTTCGGTTTTCTGGATCAGATCGCCGATATAGACGATATTGTCGTTCTTCAGGCAGTTGGCCGAGCGCACCGAAAGTTCCAGCTCGTCCACCTTCTTCAAAAGCAGCGGGTTGAATTCCAGACCCGCATCGACTTCGCCCAGTTTCGCCGATTCCGGTTCGTCGAAGTTGACGAAGATCGACAGCTGGTCTTGCAGGATGCGCGCGGCATAGGCCACGGCATCATCCGGGGTCAGGCTGCCGTCGGTCTCGATCTTCATGGTCAGCTTGTCATAGTCCAGCACCTGGCCCTCACGGGTGGGCTGCACTTCGTAGCTGACCTTTTTCACCGGCGAATAGATCGCGTCAATCGGGATCAGCCCGATCGGCGCGTCTTCGGGGCGGTTCTTGTCGGCCGAGACATAGCCTTTGCCGGTGTTCACGGTCAGTTCCATGAACACATCGGCGCCATCGTCAAGGTGGCAGATCACGTGTTCACGGTTCAGAATCTCGATGCCGTTCGATTCCGAGATATCCGCCGCCGTCACAACGCCCGGCCCCTTGGCCGAGATCGACAGGCGTTTGGGCCCATCCACATCCATCTTGATCGACACGCCCTTGAGGTTCAGCACGATGTCGGTCACGTCTTCACGCACACCAGCCACGGATGAAAACTCGTGCAGCACGTTGTCGATCTGAACGCTCGTGATTGCCGCGCCTTGCAGGCTCGACATCAGCACCCGGCGCAGGGCGTTGCCCAGCGTCAGACCAAAGCCACGCTCCAGCGGTTCGGCGATCACGGTCGCCACACGCGCCGCATCCGCACCCGGTTTCACAACCAGTTGGGTCGGTTTGATCAGTTCTTGCCAGTTCTTATGGATCATGCTGTCGCCTCCATTCTTGTCCCAATGCCCATGTCCAGCAAGCGGTGGGACGCCCGAGGGTCCTTAAATGCCGAAATCGGGCCGTGCGAGGTCGCACGGCCCGACACAATCTCTGCCGATCAGACGCGGCGGCGCTTCGGCGGGCGGCAACCGTTGTGCGCCAGCGGAGTCACGTCGCGGATCGAGGTGATGTTGAGCCCAACAGCCGCCAGCGCGCGCAGCGCCGATTCGCGGCCCGAACCCGGACCCTGCACTTCGACCTCAACGGTCTTCATGCCATGTTCCTGGGCCTTGCGCGCAGCATCCTCGGCAGCCATCTGGGCGGCATAGGGGGTCGATTTGCGCGACCCCTTGAAACCCATGGTGCCCGAGGAGGACCACGAAATCGCATTGCCCTGAACATCAGAGATCAGGATCTTGGTGTTGTTGAACGAAGAGTTCACATGAACCACGCCGGCGGCGATGTTCTTGCGCTCTTTTTTCTTGGTGCGGGATGCTTTGGTATCGCGTGCCATATCGGTATGCTCCCCTTACTTCTTCTTGCCAGCGATGGCTTTGGCGGGGCCCTTACGGGTACGAGCATTGGTATGGGTGCGCTGACCACGGACCGGCAGGCCCTTGCGGTGACGCAGGCCACGGTAGCAGCCCAGATCCATCAGACGCTTGATGTTCATCGAGACTTCGCGACGCAGGTCACCTTCAACGGTGAAGTTCGCGTCGATGAATTCGCGGATCGCCAGAACTTCGGCATCCGACAGATCATTGACGCGGCGCGCTCGGTCGATGTTCAATGCAGCGCAAACAGCTTCGGCATTGGTCGGGCCAATTCCGGTGATGTAGGTGAGGGCGATCGGAACCCGTTTCTGGGTTGGGATGTTAACGCCAGCAATACGTGCCAAACGTGAGTCCTTTTCATGTTGCGGTTCCGTGGTGCCAGAACCTTTTTTCACAACGCCACCGGGGCGGGGCCCCGGGGTGCTCTTCCCGAAAATGGGAAACCCCGGCACGATTCCATGCCGGACGCTGTGCTTTATGGGCTATTGCCGCGCCCGTCAAGGGCAGCGGCGGTATTTTTACCGGTTGTCAAGAATTTTCGCGATGTCCGTGCTGACGCTGTCCATATCGGCCAGACCATCCACCGTGGTCAGGTTGCCCTTGGCGTAGTAATAGCCGGTCAGCGGGGCGGTGTTCTTGTAATACTCACGCAGGCGCACTTCAAAAACCTCGGGCGTATCATCGCGCCGCACCGGCTGGTCATTGGCGCGGGCGTCCTCGGCCCGCTTGACGATCCGGCCAACCAGCGCGGCATCATCAACCACCAGTTCGATCACTGCATCCAGGGTCAGACCCTTTTTCGCCAGAAGTGTTGCAAGGGCATCTGCCTGTTTCAGTGTGCGGGGAAAGCCATCGAAAATGAACCCTCCAGCAGCGCCCTTGGCAAGCTTTTCCTCGATCAGACCGATCACGATCTCATCGGTGACCAGCGCGCCACGCTCCATCACTTCGGCAACCTTCAGGCCCATTTCAGTGCCGCTGGTCTTGGCCTCGCGCAACATGTCGCCGGTGGAGAGCTGCACCATGCCGCGCTGATCCTCCAGCCGTTTGGCCTGCGTCCCTTTACCGGCCCCCGGAGGCCCCAGAAGAATGATGTTTGCCATGGGTCAACGCCGTGTTGGGGCTTTGGGCGTGGTCTTTTTCCGCCCGCGCAGCTGCGATTTCTCGATCAGGCCCTCATACTGATGGGCAAGCAGATGCGACTGCACCTGATTGATCGTATCCATTGTGACCGAAACCACGATCAGAACGGAAGTGCCACCAAAGTAGAAGGTAAAGCCGAACTGGTTGCGCAGGATTTCCGGCAGCAGGCAGACAGCGGCCAGATAGGCCGAACCCAACACCAGAATACGGGTCACTACATAGTCCAGATATTCCTCAGTCTTCTTGCCGGGGCGGATGCCGGGGATAAAGCCGTTCTGGTTCTTCAGATTCTCGGCCACATCCTCGATCTTGAAGGCGACGTTGTAGGTGTAGAAAAAGCTGAAGAACACGATCATGCCGGTGAAGAACAGCAGATACAGCGGCTGACCGGGGCCGAAATAGGCCAGGATGGTAGACATCACCGGCCCGGTCTGCTGGCCCGAAAAGGTCGAGATCGTGACCGGCAGCAGCAGCAGCGACGAGGCAAAGATCGCCGGGATCACGCCCGCCGGGTTCACTTTCACCGGCAGGTGGCTGGAGCCACCGTCATAAACCTTCATGCCGACCTGACGCCGGGGATACTGGATGTGGATCTTGCGCAGCGCGCGTTCCATGAACACCACAAAGGCGATCACCGCGACCACCATCACGATCACCCCGATGATCACAGCAGGCGAAATCGCGCCTGACCGGCCCTGGCTGAGGAACTGAGCGATGGCGGCAGGAAGTTCCGCAACGATTCCGACAAAGATGATCAAGGAGATACCGTTGCCGATGCCGCGCGCGGTAATCTGTTCACCCAGCCACATCAGGAACATGGTGCCGCCGACCAAAGTGATCATGCAGGCCGCCTTGAAGAACAGGCCCGGATCATGGGCAAGACCGCCCGCCTCAAGGCTCGCGGCAATGCCCCAGGCTTGGAAGGTCGCAAGAAACACCGTGCCGTAGCGGGTATACTGGTTGATCTTCTTGCGGCCCTGCTCGCCTTCTTTCTTCAGCTGTTCCAGCGCCGGGACCATGGCCGTCATCAGCTGCACGATGATCGAGGCAGAAATATAAGGCATGATGCCAAGCGCGAAGATCCCCATCCGGCTGATCGCGCCGCCGGTGAACATGTTCAGGATGCCGCCGATGCCCGCACCCGCCTCTTCCATGAACGCGCGCAGCTGCACGCCATCAATACCCGGCACCGGAATATAGGTGCCAAGCCGATAGACGATCAGCAGGCCGATGGTAAAAAAGATGCGTTGGCGCAAGTCGGTTGCCTTGCCCAGGGCGCCCCAGCTGAGGTTCGCCGCCATTTGCTCTGCAGCAGATGCCATATCCGGTCTCTTTCAAAGACAGCGCCGCCAAACCGTTTTCCGGTCGGCGGCGCGGGAAAACTAAAGGTGATGTAAGCGACCTGAGGGCCGCTCACAACTCCTATTTGGCTTATTCAGCCGCTGCCGCCGGAAGGGTGATCGACCCGCCAGCCGCCTTGATCGCCTCGACAGCCGCTGCGGATGCGCCCGAAACCACCAGTTTGACAGCCGATTTGATCTCGCCCTTGTTCAGGATGCGGATGCCGTCGCGCTTGTGGTTGGTCAGGCCAGCGGCCACCAGCATGTCTTCGGTCAGGTCAAGCTTGATGTCCAGCTTGCCGGCCTCGACGAATTTCTCGATCAGGCCCAGATTGACGACCGCGTATTCCTTGCGGTTCGGCTTGGTGAAGCCGCGCTTTGGCAGGCGGCGATACAGCGGCATCTGACCGCCTTCGTATCCGCCAAGCGCCACGCCCGAACGCGATTTCTGGCCCTTGATACCACGGCCAGCGGTCTTGCCCTTGCCCGAACCGGGGCCACGGGCCACGCGCTTTTGCTTCTTGTTCGCGCCGTCATTGTCACGAAGTTCATTCAGTTTCATGTCGCACTCTCCATCGCCGGAACATCCCCGCCTGCGACGGGAGGGGACAACACGGCATTTCTTGTTGATTCTGTGAACCGCAAGGGGCCACCGGGGGCGTATAAGGGCTAGGCGGGCTTTAGGCAAGCAGGTTGGCACGTGGCGGGATGCCCCCCTACCCCGCCGCTGGATAGCTGCCCGAAGCGTCGTGCTGTTCCTGCCCGGTCAGGGCGGGTGTAAACACGCAGATGATCCGCATATCCCCCCGCTGTGCCCGCAGGATGTGTTCCTCGTGCCGGTCCAGCACATAGACGGTGCCGGGGGTCAGCGGGAACACCTCGCGGGTCGCCACATTCTGCACCTCGCCCTCGCCTTCGATGACGTAGTTGGTCTCGACGTGGTTCTTGTAGTGCAGCACCTGTTCGGAGCCTTCCTTGCAGATCGTGTCATGCAGGGAATAGCCAAGGCCATCGGCCGCCAGCAGGATGCGGCGGCTTTCAAAGCTGTCGCCCTTCACATGGGCGGCGGTGTTCAGGATAGAGGCAAGGGAACGGACAATCATGATGGACCTTTGCAAGCTGCGGTGTGCCCAAGCTTACCCACCACGACAGAAAAGAAAACGCCCCAGAGTTTCCCCCGGGGCGCATTTCATTCGGTAGGGCGGGGTTCACCCCGCCAAACCTCATCCGCGTTCTTCGATGATCTTCACAAGATGCGAGATCTTGCTGACCATACCACGGACGGAAGGCGTGTCTTCCAGCTCGCGGGTGCGGTTCATCTTGTTCAGGCCCAGACCCTTGAGGGTCGCGGTCTGAATGGCCGGGCGGCGGGCGGCGGAGGCCACCTGCTGCACGACGATGGTTTTTCCTGCTGCCGCAGGGGTGGTTTTCTTTGCCTCGGTCATGATCAGGCCTCCTGCACTTCAGCTTCGGGCTTCTTCAGGATCTCGGCCACCTTTTTGCCGCGACGTGCGGCAACCTGGCGGGGCGAGGTCTCTGCTTTCAGACCGTCGATGGTGGCGCGGATCATGTTGTAGGGGTTCTGCGAGCCGATCGACTTCGCAACAACGTCCTGGATGCCCAGCATCTCGAACACGGCCCGCATTGGGCCACCGGCGATGATGCCGGTCCCTGCCACTGCGGTCCGCATCACGACTTTTCCGGCGCCGTGACGGCCTTCCATGTCGTGGTGCAGGGTACGGCTGTCCTTCAGCGGCACACGGATCATCTGGCGCTTGGCCTGTTCCGTCGCCTTGCGGATCGCCTCCGGCACTTCCTTGGCCTTGCCCTTGCCGAAGCCTACGCGACCACGCTGGTCACCGACCACAACAAGTGCTGCAAAGCCAAAGCGCTTGCCGCCCTTGACGGTTTTCGAGACGCGGTTGATCGCGACCAGACGGTCAGCGAATTCGGGCGTTTCCTCACGGGAGTCCTGACGACGATCGCCGCCGCGGCCCCGATTTTCACGTTCTGCCATATCCAAACTCCTCAGAACTTCAGGCCGCCTTCACGGGCAGCGTCGGCCAAAGCCTTGATCTTACCGTGAAAGAGGAAACCACCACGATCGAAGTACACATCTTCAACCCCGGCCTTCTTCGCCCGCTCTGCAATCGCAGCGCCGATTTTGGCCGCAGCCTCGACGTTGTTCTTGCCGATCAGACCCAGATCTTTCTCCAGCGTGGAGGCGGACGCAACGGTCACGCCTTTCACGTCGTCGATCAACTGGACGCTGATGTTCTTGGACGACCGATGCACGGACAGGCGCAGGCGCCCATTCGACATCGCCTTGATTTTGTTCCGGACGCGCAGGCGGCGCTTGAGGAACAGCTCTCGTTTGTTCAAAGCCATTTTGCCACCTTTACTTCTTCTTACCTTCTTTGCGGAAGATGTATTCATCCTTGTAGCGGATGCCCTTGCCCTTGTACGGCTCGGGCTTGCGCCATTCGCGGATGTTTGCTGCGACCTGGCCAACAAGCTGTTGGTCGATCCCTTCCACAACGATTTCGGTTTGCTTCGGCGACGTGACGGTCACGCCAGCCGGAACGGCGAAGTTGACTTCGTGGCTATAGCCGAGCGACAGTTTCAGAACATTGCCGGCGACCGCAGCACGGTAACCAACGCCCTGAATCTCAAGCTCTTTCTTGAAGCCGGTCGAGACGCCCTGAACCAGGTTGTCCACCATCGACCGTGCCATGCCCCATTGTTGGCGCGCACGCTTCGAGGTGCCGCGGGGCGTCACCTTGATTTCGTCGCCTTCGATGGTGATGGTCACATCGTCGGTTGCGGTAAAGCTGCGGGTGCCTTTCGGCCCCTTCACTTCGACAGTCTGGCCGGACACCGACGCCGAAACGCCTTTGACCAGAGAGACGGGTTTCTTGCCGATACGAGACATTGCACCCTCCTCAGAATACGGTGCAGAGCACTTCGCCACCAACATTGGCGGAGCGTGCAGCTGCATCGGACATGACGCCTTTCGGCGTCGACACAATCGAAACACCCAAGCCATTGCGGACCGAGGGGAGTTCCTTGACGCCCATATACACACGGCGGCCAGGTTTCGAGACGCGTTTGATTTCGCGGATCACCGGGGTGCCTTCGTAGTACTTGAGCGAGATCACGAATTCACCCTGACCGTTGTCGGTCGGGTTCTTTTCATAACCGCGGATGTAACCTTCCGACAGCAGCACATCCAGCACACGGCCACGCAGCGCGGAGGCTGGGGTCGAGACGGTGGATTTGCCGCGCATCTGAGAGTTGCGGATACGGGTCAGCATATCGCCGATAGGATCATTCACAGGCATATCTGCTCTCCCTTACCAGCTGGACTTGACCATGCCCGGGATCTGGCCGAACGAGGCCAGTTCACGCAGCATGATCCGCGACAGTTTCAGCTTACGGTAGTAAGCATGCGGGCGGCCCGTCAGCTGGCAACGGTTGTGCAGACGCACAGCCGAAGAGTTGCGGGGCAGTTGTGCCAGCTTCAGGGTTGCGCCGAAACGCTCTTCCATCGGCTTGGTCTGGTCTTCGATCACCGTCTTGAGTGCTGCACGCCGCGAAGCATATTGCTTCACCAGCTTGGCGCGCTTCACTTCGCGGTTCACCATGGATTTTTTTGCCATAACTCTGGTTCCTCGCGCTTACGACGTAAAGGGCATGTTGAAATGCTTCAACAGCGCCTTGGCTTCCGCATCGGTTTTCGCGTTCGTGCAGATGATGATGTCCATACCCAGAACTTCATCAACCTTGTCGAAGTTGATTTCCGGGAACACGATGTGCTCTTTCAGGCCCATGGCATAGTTGCCACGGCCATCGAACGACGAACCCTTGACGCCGCGGAAGTCGCGGACGCGGGGCAGAGCGACGTTGATCAGACGGTCCAGGAATTCGTACATCTTGTCGCCGCGCAGGGTGACTTTGCACCCCAGCGGCATCAGTTCCCGCACGCGGAAGCCGGCAATCGACTTTTTGGCATGGGTGATGACAGCTTTCTGACCGGCGATCAGCGACAGCTCTTCAGCCGCCTGCTTCACCTTCTTGGTGTCCTTGACCGCTTCGCCGACGCCCATGTTCAGGACGATCTTGTCCAGACGCGGGATCTGCATGTCGTTCTTGTACGAAAACTCTTCCTTCATCGCAGCGCGAATCTTGGAGCCGTACTCGCCTTTCAGGCGCGGGGTGTATGTGGCTTGGTCCAACATCAGATTGCATCCCCCGTGGTCTTGGCAAAGCGCACCTTCTTGTCGCCATCCATGCGGAAGCCGACGCGGGTGGGTTTGCCGTTCTTGTCCACGATCGCCAGGTTCGACAGGTCGATCGGCATGGACTTGGCGACCCGGCCACCTTGCGATCCTGCGGATTGCTTGGTGTGGCGGATGGCGACGTTGATGTTCTCGACGACGGCCTTGTTGGCAGTCGGGTTCACCGAGGCGATTTCGCCCTGCTTGCCCTTGTCCTTGCCGGTCAGAACGATGACGGTGTCACCCTTTTTGAGTTTCGCAGCCATCAGAGCACCTCCGGAGCCAGCGAGATGATCTTCATGAAGTTCTTGGCGCGCAGCTCACGCACGACCGGCCCGAAGATACGCGTGCCGACGGGTTCACCCTGGTTGTTCAGGATGACAGCGGCGTTGCGGTCAAAACGGATGGCGGTGCCGTCTTCACGACGAACCTCTTTGGCGGTGCGCACGACAACGGCTTTGCGCACGTCGCCCTTTTTCACGCGGCCTTTTGGAATCGCTTCCTTGACCGACACCACGATGATGTCGCCCACGGATGCGTAGCGGCGGTGTGAACCGCCCAGAACCTTGATGCACTGAACTCGGCGAGCGCCGGAGTTGTCAGCAACATCCAGATTGGTCTGCATCTGGATCATTTGGTTTCTCCCGACCTTTGGGGACGGTCATGCAGATGACGCCCCAGGGTTTCGATTATCGCAAAACGCGTGCTGCCGGCCTTATGCCGAAACAACAACCGTCCAACGCTTGGTCTTCGAAATCGGCGCACATTCCTCGATACGGACGGCGTCGCCAACCTTGAATTTGTTCTCTGCATCATGTGCGCGATACTTCTTCGATTTACGCACAGTCTTTTGCAGCAGCGGGTGCTTGAAGCGACGCTCGACCAGAACCGTGATGGTCTGTTCGTTCTTGTCCGAGGTCACGACGCCTGAAAGGATACGCTTGGGCATGATGTGAACCTCTTACTTCGCCGCTTCGGCGGCTTTTTGGTTGAGAATGGTCAGCACACGTGCTGCGTCCCGACGGACGACGCGCATGCGCGCGGTGTTCTCAAGCTGGTTGGTGGCGGCCTGGAAGCGCAGATTGAACGCTTCCTTTTTCAGGGCAACAAGCTGGTCGCGCAGCTGATCGGGGGACTTGCCCCGGAGTTCGTCGGCTTTCATGCCGTTTTCCTTTTCTTCAATCACCAGAAGGCCCCGGCAGATGCAGGGTAACCTTTAACCCGGTGGATCAATGCAAAACCAACGATTCCGAGTCGCCCGGGAACCGCAAGATGAGTTTCCCTACAGGGGTTGGGGGAGCGGGGCAAGCGGGAAGTTGTGGCAGGATGACAAATGACGCGCCAGCCCCCTCCCCCATCCCCTCCCACAAGGGGAGGGGCGTGTTTTTGCGCCGCCTTTTGGCTCCGCAACATCCGGCCGTCACAAATCTGCACGACACTTTGCGCAAGGTGCCTCCCTCCCCCCTCGTGGGGGAGGGCCGGGGTGGGGGGGCTGCGCGACATGAACCATCCAAAACGAAAAAGCCCCCACCGTTTCCGGCAGGGGCCAATCTTTCGGTAGGGCGGGATTCACCCCGCCGCACGCGGTCTGCGCCGAAGCGCAAACCTTACCAGTCTTCGCGGGCGACCACGCGGGTCAGGACCGGGAGCTTCATCGCGCCGAGGCGCAGGGCCTCACGCGCAATAACGTCCGACACGCCGTCTATCTCGAACATGATGCGGCCAGGTTTCACCTTGGCTGCCCAGTAATCGACCGAGCCCTTACCTTTACCCATCCGAACTTCGGTGGGCTTGGACGAGACCGGAACATCCGGGAAAATCCGGATCCAGACCCGGCCCTGACGTTTCATGTGGCGGGTGATCGCGCGGCGGGCCGCTTCGATCTGGCGCGCGGTCACACGCTCCGGCTCGGTCGCCTTCAGCGCATAGGAGCCGAAGTTCAGCAGGAAGCCGCCCTTGGCTTCGCCGTGAATACGGCCCTTGTGCTGTTTGCGGAACTTGGTCCGTTTAGGTTGCAGCATTTTTCAATACTCCCTTACGCGCGTTCGCGGTCGCGACGAGGTTGACGCGGTGCCGCGCCTTCCTGTGCTTCTGCGTGGCGGCGGTCATGCGCTTGCGGATCATGCTCAAGGATTTCGCCTTTGAAGATCCAGACCTTCACCCCGATGATCCCATAAGGCGTCGTGGCTTCCGACAGCGCATAGTCGATGTCGGCGCGCAGCGTGTGCAGCGGCACGCGGCCTTCGCGATACCATTCGGTCCGTGCGATTTCCGCACCACCCAGACGGCCGGCGACGTTCACCCGGATACCCAGCGCACCGATCCGCATGGCGTTCTGCACGCCGCGCTTCATCGCGCGACGGAAGGACACCCGGCGTTCCATTTGCTGAGCGATCGACTCGGCCACCAGCTGTGCGTCGAGTTCCGGCTTGCGGACTTCGACGATATTCAGGTGCAGTTCCGACTTCGTGAACGCGGTCAGCTTCTTACGCAGCGTTTCGATATCGGCGCCTTTTTTGCCGATGATCACACCCGGACGCGCCGCGTGGATCGTGACGCGGCACTTCTTGTGCGGACGCTCGATGATCACCTTGCTGATGCCGGCTTGCTTGGCTTCTTCGTGAATGAATTCACGCATCCGCAGGTCTTCAAGCAGCAGGTTGCCATAGTCTTTCGACTCGGCAAACCAGCGGCTGTCCCAGGTGCGGTTGACCTGGAGGCGCATCCCGATCGGGTTAACCTTCTGTCCCATTATGCCGACTCCCCGGACTGACGAACCTTGATGGTGATTTCAGAGAACGGCTTCATGATCTTGCCGAACCGGCCCCGTGCCCGCGGACGGCCACGCTTCATCACAAGGTTCTTGCCACACCAGGCTTCGGCAACGATCAGGCTGTCGACGTCCAGGCCGTGGTTGTTTTCGGCATTCGCAATCGCGGATTGCAGACACTTCTTCACGTCGGCCGAGATACGGCGCTTCGAGAAGGTCAGGTCGGCCAGTGCCTTTTCAACCTTTTTGCCACGGATCAGGCCGGCAACCAGGTTGAGCTTTTGCGGCGAGGTGCGCAGCATACGGCTGATCGCCATTGCTTCGTTGTCCGCCACGCGGCGCGGATTCTTTTCCTTGCTCATGGCTTACTTCCTCTTGGCTTTTTTATCGGCGGCGTGACCGTAATAGGTCCGCGTCGGCGAATATTCACCGAACTTCTGGCCGATCATTTCTTCGGTGATCGCCACCGGAATGTGCTTGTGGCCGTTATACACGCCAAAAGTCAGACCGACAAACTGCGGCAGGATGGTGGAACGACGCGACCAGATCTTGATCACTTCGCTTTTGCCCGACTCGCGCGACTTTTCTGCCTTTTTCAGGACATAGCCATCGACGAACGGGCCTTTCCAAATGGAACGTGACATGGATTAGCGGCCCTTTTTCTTGGCGTGACGCGAGCGGAGGATGTACTTGTCCGTCTCTTTGTTCGACCGGGTGCGGTTGCCCTTGGTGCCCTTGCCCCATGGTGTAACCGGGTGACGACCACCGGAGGTCCGGCCTTCACCACCACCGTGCGGGTGGTCGATCGGGTTCATGGCCACACCGCGAACGGTCGGACGCACGCCCATGTGGCGCTTACGACCAGCCTTGCCGAGGTTCTGGTTCGAGTGGTCAGCATTGGACACGGCACCGATGGTGGCCATGCATTCTTGCCGGACCAGACGCAGCTCGCCCGAGGACAGACGGATCTGGGCATAGCCACCGTCACGACCGACGAACTGGGCATAGGTGCCAGCCGCACGTGCGATCTGACCACCCTTGCCGGGCTTCATCTCGACGTTGTGGACGATCGTGCCGATCGGCATGCCGGAAAACGGCATGGCGTTGCCCGGCTTCACGTCGGTCTTGGCGCCAGCGATCACAGAATCGCCGACAGCCAGACGCTGCGGCGCCAGGATGTAGGAAAGTTCGCCGTCCGCGTATTTCACGAGGGCGATGAAGGCGGTGCGGTTCGGATCGTATTCAATCCGCTCGACGACCGCAGCAATATCGAATTTACGACGCTTGAAATCCACAATGCGGTAGAGACGCTTTGCGCCGCCGCCCTTGTGCCACATCGTGATACGTCCGGTGTTGTTCCGTCCACCCGTCTTGGTCAAGCCTTCTACAAGGCCCTTGACCGGGCGTCCTTTCCACAGCTCCGAACGGTCGATCAGAACCAACCCGCGTTGGCCAGGCGTCGTCGGTTTGTACGACTTGAGTGCCATGCTTTCTGTCTTCCGTCAGCTAGAGGGCCCGGTATTGCGGACCCGAATTATAGGGCCCCGAAGGTCCCCGGTTTATAGGGCCCCGAAGGTCCCCGGTTGTGTGATCCGCGCTGCGGAAGGTGCCCGCTGACAGATCGATTCTGCAAAAAATCCGCGGCCCCGGAAATTCCGGGGCCGCGAGATTCGGCGCCTTCTATCAGAGCCCGGTGGACACGTCGATAGTGTTACCCTCTTCGAGCGTAACATAGGCCTTTTTCTTGTCGGATCGCACGCCGGGACGACCCTTGAAACGCTTGGTCTTGCCCTTGGTGATGGTGGTGTTGACCGCCTTCACCTTGACGCCAAAGACAGCCTCGATGGCTTCTTTGATCATCGGCTTGGTTGCGTCCATATCAACCTGAAACACAACCGCGCCATGCTCCGAAGCCATGGTGGCTTTCTCGGTGATGATCGGCTTCTTGATCAGGTCGTAGTGCTGGGGTTTCGCGCTCATTTCAGACGAGCCTCCAATGCTTCGAGTCCCGCTTTGGTGATCACAAGCTGATCACGCTTCAGGATGTCATAGACGTTGGCGCCCATCGTCGGCAGCACGTCGATCCCTTCGATGTTGCGTGCAGCCAGGGCAAAGCCCTGATCCACAGCCGCACCGTCGATGATCAACACGCGCTTCCAGCCAAGCTCTTTCGCCTGTTTCGCGAGGATCGCCGTTTTGGCTTCCGCCATCGTCAGCGTGTCCAGGATGATCAGCTCACCCGCTTTGGCCTTGGCCGACAGCGCGTGACGCAGACCCAGAGCGCGGACCTTTTTCGGCAAGTCATGGGCGTGGCTGCGGGGCGTTGGGCCCTTCACAACACCACCCTTGCGGAAGATCGGCGCCTTGCGGGACCCGTGGCGAGCGCCGCCGGTGCCTTTCTGGCGATAGATCTTCTTGGTCGAGTAGGACACTTCGGCGCGGGTCAGCGTCGAGTGGGTGCCGGCCTGGGCTTTCGCCCGCTGCCAGCGCACCACGCGGTGCAGAATGTCTGCGCGTGGGTCCAGACCGAACAGGTCATCGTTCAGATCAACCGAACCGGCTTTGCCACCGTCGAGTTTGAGAACATCAAGTTTCATGCTTCACCGCCTTCGGACTTGGTGGTGCCCTCGTCAGCGCCGTCAGCAGACTCGTTGCCTGCGTTCAGCGCGTCCTCGGCTGCCTTGGCTTCCAGGGCCGCCTGTTCGGCGGCTTGTGCTGCCAGACGTGCTTCTTCAGCTGCAGCAGCTTCTGCCGCAGCAGCAGCAGCGGCGGCTTCAGCAGCAGCGGCAGCGGCTTTTGCAGCCGAACGCAGACCGGCCGGCATGATCACAGTATCCGGAACCGGCTTCTTCACCGCATCCTTGACCGTCACCCAACCACCTTTCGATCCGGGGACAGCGCCCTTGACCATGATCAGACCACGGTCGGCGTCAGTGCGGATGACCTGCAGGTTCTGCGTGGTCACGCGCACGGCACCCAGATGGCCCGCCATTTTCTTGCCCTTGAACACCTTGCCGGGGTCCTGGCACTGGCCGGTCGACCCGTGCGAACGGTGCGACACCGACACACCGTGCGACGCCCGCAGACCGCCAAAGTTGTGCCGCTTCATCGCACCGGCAAAACCCTTACCGATCGAGGTGCCGGCGATGTCAACGAACTGACCGGGGAAGTAGTGGTCAGCGGTGATCTCTTCACCCACGCCGATCATGCAATCCTCGGTCACCCGGAACTCTGCCACTTTCCGCTTCGGCTCAACGGAGGCCTTGGCGAAGTGACCGCGCATCGCTGCCGTGGTCCGCTTGGCCTTTGCCGTACCGGCGCCAAGCTGAACAGCCGTATAGCCATCCTTGTCGGCGGTCCGCTGGGCCACAACCTGCAGATTGTCCATGTGCAGAACCGTCACCGGAACCTGCTTGCCATCTTCGAGGAACAACCGGGTCATGCCCAGTTTCTTCGCAATAATACCAGAGCGCATGTTCTGATGCCCCCTTATACTTTGATTTCGACGTCAACGCCGGCAGCCAGGTCGAGCTTCATCAGCGCGTCCACGGTCTGCGGGGTCGGATCGACGATATCAAGAAGACGCTTGTGCGTGCGGATTTCCCACTGGTCGCGCGACTTCTTGTCGATGTGCGGACCACGGAGAACCGTGAATTTCTCGATCTTGTTCGGCAGCGGGATCGGCCCGCGAACCTGAGCGCCTGTGCGTTTGGCCGTGTTCACGATTTCCTGGGTGCTGGCGTCCAGCACGCGGTAATCGAAGGCCTTCAGGCGAATGCGAATGGTCTGACCTTGCATTTCTTGTTCCTTCGGAACGTAGACGGGGCAACATGCCCGGCCCATAGGTTCACATTTATGGATGGTCTGCGGCGCGCCCGAGAACCGGGCGCGCCGCGTGTCACTATACTGTCATCCCCTATACAACAAGGGGATTCGCGCAGCTTAGGCGAGGATTTTCGACACCACTCCTGCGCCAACCGTGCGGCCGCCTTCGCGGATGGCGAAGCGCAGTTTCTCTTCCATCGCGATCGGGGCGATCAACTCGACGTTGAACTTCAGGTTGTCGCCCGGCATCACCATCTCGGTGC